>NZ_JARUXO010000004.1:1685544-1726530 GCF_031451275.1 Caballeronia sp. LZ029 | reverse complement strand
TCCTGGGTGATCGGGCTAGCCGCGACGGGATTGCTGTATGGCCTCGTCGCCAGAAAGCGCCGCCGTGCGCAGTCCGAACATCTGACCATCCCTACCGAATTGAGCCGCTGACGTGCTCGACATAAACAGAGATTCGACGATATGCAAGTACACGATCCCTACCAGGCCCTGCTTCACTGTTTCGCCCGCTTTCCCGACCACGAGGGCCTTGTGTTTCCCGAGACAGGCCGGCGTCTGACGTTCGCGCAATGGCTGCAAGACGTGCACGCGCTTGCGTCCGCGCTGCAACACGCCGGCGTTCGTCCAGGCGAGAGAGTTGCAATCTGGGCGGAGAATCGCATCGAGTGGCCGGTTGCGCAGGTTGCGATCGCAGCGATCGGCGCCGTGATGGTCCCGGTCAACACACATTTCCGCGCTGAAGACGTACGGCATGTGCTGATGCACGCAGGTGTAGCCGCCATCCTCCTGTCGGAGCGGTTTCGGGCCAATGAATATCTGTCGATTATCGAAGACCTTCGACCGCAACTGGAACATTTGCGTGTCGTGGTGAATTTCGACGGCACTACGGCCCGGTCGCCGGATACGCTTTCGTATCAGGTGCTTCTCGACGAGCATAGCGGGCAAGCGGTAGACGTATGGCGGTGGAACATACGCGACTGCGCAAGCATCCAGTACACGTCTGGCACGACCGGCCGGCCGAAGGGCGCGGAACTGTGTTTCGACGGCATGCTGCGCAACGCTCAGGGGACGATCGAGCGTCTAGGTGTCATTCCGGGCGATCGCTGGACTTCGATCATCCCGCTTTTTCATTGCGCGGGTTGCATCATGAACTCGCTCGCGGCGCTGCTCGCCGGGGCGACATACGTAGGTATCAGTGCATTCGACGCGGAACGCATGTTGCAGCTGATCGAGAACGAGCGGTGCACTGTGCTGACTGGCGTGCCGACCTCCTATCTTGCGATGCTGAACCATCCCCGGCGCGCGGATTATGACCTCGGTTCACTGAGAACGGGCACTTGCGGCGGCGCCGATTGCGATCCGGCGCTGCTCGAGCGGTACGCGCGCGAATTCCCCATGCAGGGGCTGGTTCAGGTTTATGGCCAGACCGAAGCGAGCACGCTGATTTCTCTCGACGACGCCGCGAGTCCCCAGCGCATGCGCACGGCCGGACTGCCGCTGAACGGCATGGAAGTGCGTGTCACCGATGTCCATACCCGCGTGCCGCTCGGCAATGGTGAAGTGGGACAGCTCGAAGTGCGCGGCCCGATGGTTATGCTCGGCTATCACGATGACCCTGTCGAGACGGATCGAACCATCGACAGCGATGGCTGGATGCAGACAGGCGATCTCGGCTGCCTGCGCCATGACGGACGGGTCGAACTGGTGGGAGGGCGGCTGCGCGACGTGATCATCCGGGGCGGTGAGAATGTGTACCCGGTCGAGGTCGAGAACCTGCTGAGAGAGCATCCGGACATCCGGGAGATTGCAGTTTTCGCTGTGCCCGATCACTACTACGGTGAGATCGTCGCAGCAGCGATCGAGTCAGACGCTTTGCTGACACCGGCCGATCTCAGGCAATTCTGTCGCGGCAGGATCGCGGGGTTCAAACATCCTGCCAGGGTGTTTTCGGTTTCCGAATGGCCGATGACGTCTAGCGGGAAAATCATCAAACGTCAGCTCCAGGTAGCGGCGAAAGAAGGCCGGCTGAAGGAGCTCACATGAGCAGGGTCGAGGCAGGCCGGCATTTCGCCGGCGAGTACCTTCCGACGGATGCCGATACCGCTGCCTCAATAGGGAACACGGGCGTGGCGGCAGTCTCAACGCCGGCAACGATCGCGTTTGTCGAACAGACCTGCCATCTGAACATCAGGAACGCTTATGAAGTAGGATGGGGTTCCGTCGGCACGTCGGTGGAAGTGAAACACATTGCGGCGGCGTGGCCGGGAATCGCCATGGTCTGCGAATCGACCGTCGAATCCGTGGCAGGCCGCGTCATTCGTTTCGGCGTGCGTGTCGAACAGCGCGAACGCGTGATCATGTCTGGCTGGCATGAGCGGACGCTCGTCGACCTCGCGCGATTTTCCACACCGATAGCGCCTTCAGCCGATCGGACACCGGTCGAATTTTTCTTCGACTTTCACAGCCCGTGGTGCTATCTCGCAATCGACCGCTTCGTGCAGATCGCGGCGAAGCACGGTCGTCAGATTGTCTGGAGGCCGATGCATCTCGCGAACCTGATTGATCGCATCGACGGACGGCGACCGCTGGAGGCGTCCGACGCGTTCGTCCGCTGGTTCATGCAGGACATGCAGGACTGGGCGAAACAGCGGAACCTCGTAATCCGGTATCACCCTGATTTTCCGCTGCGCCCGTCCCGCGCGCTTAGATGTAGTTTTTACGCAGCCGAACAAGGCAAGGCGCATGAGTTTGTGAGGGCGACCATGCGCGCGTACTGGTCGGAAAGCAGTGACATCAGTGATCTGCCGACGCTCGAGAGAATTGGCGAATCTGTCGGCCTGAATGCTCGCGAACTCGCGGCTGCCGCGATTTCATCGCGATACAAGGAATTGATCGAGAAGAATACCGACGATGCGATAGCCCGAGGCGTATTCGGCGCGCCCTCGTTCCTGGCTGATGATCGACTATTCTGGGGCAATGATCGACTTGAGATGTTGGACAATTTTCTCGTTAATTCTATGACGGAAAGCTGATGTGACTCCCGGTGTCAATCGGAATGGGGTTTGCGGTTTCTCTGAGTTCATGTGTTGGAACAAGCGGAAACTGCTTCTTAATAAGAAATGCTGAGGTTTAAGGGTACTGGAGATCAATACGCCGACGACCGAACGACAAGACCTCAGAGTGATACCGCGATATGGGTAGGTCTGGGACGACGTTGTTGGATTCGACGCGAAGGATGTCGCACGCGCGAGCGACTGCGTAGCTTTCGTCCATTCGAAGCTAAGAGACGGAAGGACAGATTCGGGTCGCGCAGAGACACTCGAAACGCTCGGTCCGAGTGCTTAGCGTACGAAAAAATCCGTTTCTTGAGGGCACCCCGACCGTACCAAGCAAACCTTTTAGATAGGCTCGCGAACGCTGTCTCGGTTCAGCGCGCCTGAACAGGCCAGCCAACCTCTCATGCAATTCATCCAGTTCACGTTCCCATGCTTTAGCAATCTCTTTCATGGCCCTATACAAAGTAGTAATACTAACTTAGTATAGGAAAAATAACTACGGCTGTAGTGTTAGAGACGCTCTGCCCAAGCGGGGCTAAAGGTGGTGAAAGGTCGACAAAAGATCGGACGGTCGAGTGTGATCAGAGGGCGTTTGTCCTCACCAGCTCGATGCCCAATCACCGAATCGACTGTATGAGACGTGCGAGGCTTGGCCCGGCTTCCGCTGTCGCTACCGTTTGGTGATTAGGCGGAGCGCCGGGCAACAAGAAGCGCGGACTTGTCCGCGGACCAGACGCGGCTAGGGACGTGTTTTGCCATTTCTGGGTTCTCGTGCGCAGTTGCCGGCTCCTTGGCTATGCCGAGTGAGGGCTGATCTGGCGGAAAATAATAAACAAAGCAACACTTTTCGGCCCGAGAAAGGACGGCTCCTGTAGGAGCGGCAAGGTGACGAGTCCATTAAACCTTGCTTGCTTTATAAAGGCAAGTGCATGCCTTCCCTCGGCCTTCGTCGGAGCACTCGAATGAACTACCCGACCTGCAACAGCGGGACGTTGACGGCATTCCGCGCCGACGCGAACTGCGCCAGTCGGATGAGAGCGGGACCGACGTTACAGCCGGCAGCCTCGTCCATTCATTAGATGCCTAGATACTATGGAAGGGCCGCGGAAGTAAGCCTCCTGGAGTAAAACGAGGATTCCGATACCCGTTTTCCGAGAGGAGTACGCAAATGAATGCGCCTCGCACAGCCCTTCACGGGCAGAATACAACCATCACCGGAACGCTGTATGTCGCCTTCGAGCTGGGCGACAGGAGTTGGAAGCTTTCGCTGGGTGATGGGGTGCGCGCGCCGAGCCGCTACACAGTAGCCGCCGGCGATACGGCCGCAGTCTTCACGGCGATTGCGAAGGTCAAGGTCCGCTGTCATCTGGCCGCCGAGGCTCCGGTGCGCAGCTGTTACGAAGCCGGGCGCGACGGTTTCTGGCTGCACCGCTGCCTGGAGGAACATTCAGATCACGAACCTGGTGGTGGACTCGGCCAGTATCGAAGTGAACCGGCGCAGGCGCCGCGCCAAGACCGACCGTCTCGACAGCGACAAACTGCTGTCGATGCTGATGCGTTACTACGCGGGTGAATGCCGGGTGTGGGCAGTCGCGCGCATCCCGACTCCCGAACAGGAGGATGGCCGGCGGGTACACCGTGAGCTCGATCGCCTGAGGCAGGAACGTACCGCCCACAGCAACCGGATCCGCTCGCTGCTGGTACTCCACAACCTGCGGGTCGAGCGCATCGGTGGGCGTGCGTGGACGCATTGGTGGGCACAGAACGCCACCCGTTTGTTGCCAGGTGTGCGCGCCGAGATCGACCGCGAATGCGATCGGCTGACGCTTGCTGCCAGCCAGATCAGGACGCTCGAGGCGCAGCAGCAGCGTGAGGTTCGCAGCGGCGCTCAACCAGCAATCGCGTTACTCGCGCGCCTTGCAGGTATCGGAGCAGGCAGCGCCTGGACGCTGGTCAGGGAACTGTTCGGCTGGCGACAGTTTCACAACCGCCGCGAAGTGGCCGGCTGCCTAGGTCTGGCGCCAACCCCGTATGCCAGCGGTACCAGTGAAGTTGAGCAGGGCATCAGCAAAATCGGCAACAGGCGAGCCCGATGGCTGATGGTGGAACTAGCCTGGAGTTGGTTGCGTTTCCAGCCCGCTAGCCAGCTAAGCCACTGGTTCAAGGAGCGCTTCGCAGGCGGTGGCAAGCGTGTCCGACGCATCGGCATTGTGGCGCTTGCGCGACGTCTGTCGGTCGCACTATGGCGCTATCTGGAATTCGGTGAGATTCCCCTCGGGGCAACCCTCAAGTCACCGGCAAGTAAGGTGACGGCGACTTGAACAGCCAACGTCGAGCGGTAACAGCGTCTGAAGGTTGAGCGCGCCCGGACAGTAGGTGGGTTACCCATCGGATAACCGTAGTTCTAGATGGGGCGCGTCCATAATGGGGTGGTTCCAGCGCCTTGCGCATGCGGTATGTGGTGCCCGGTCTCGTGCCGGCACGGATAGAAGTTGGTCCGGTCAAATCTCCGGACTTGAGACACCCCAGCCTCAACTGCTGTGAAACGTTCCCTTGATACGATACGGAGGATTCCATAACATCAGACGAGGTGATCCATGGGAGATGACTGACGTAAAAACGGACCGCGAAAAGGCTTGACTTTCAATGCCCCATAGAAGCCTACAGTATCGCTGCATTAGCCGCAAGGCTGCGGCTGATTCTTCATAGCTTTCACTTGCCTTGCATTATTGTCGGAAACAGGCTTTAATGGTGCTGATGCATTTCGAATGTTCAGCCAACTAATCGCTTTCGAACTATAGCCGTGTCTTTTGTCTCGACCTTTCTCATCGCGCCGTTTTCCCTTCCAGCCCAGGCCGGCAGGGGCATCTATCGGCGCACCAAGGCGGAGGCCGTGACAGGCACCCGGAGCCGCGGTGGTCTCGCGGGCAAGTCAGCACTTCCTCCGGCCCGGCTCTTCGCTTAAAAAGAAACAGTACAGCGAAGGCCGGGCTCCCATCTCAGATGGCCGTTCACGACCGTGCGCCGTCGCGCCCTTCATAGAAGGGCCGCGAGCGCAAGCACGTCCGCGTATGCGTAGTCGTGTGCCACATTCGAATCGATACCCGTTGCGCTGCAATTGGGCCGTTTGCTGCGTGCCCGATTCAACGGGGGCTTTCTCTAGCAATTAGGAAAAGCATGGATATCCAAATGAACCGTTCAAAAGAGACACCGATGTTTGGGGCGACACGCGTCATTTCAATCACCGGTCAATCTGCCGGTGAGAGGCGGACCGTAGCTGCCCATTCGAGACGCGTTGAACCGCTCGACTGTTGTGCCGAACACGAAGGCTACCGCCTGAATGCGCTTGCAAGGCCGACGACTGACGAACTCTATGCCGCCGATCTGGTCATCGTTCGGCCGGGGTTCGCATCACGTCATTTTCGCGCGCTGGATCAATTCTACGACGCTACGCAGGCCCTGCGTTATGCGATGAGATGGGGAAGAATCTGGGTCGACCATGAACTGGAAAAGAACGCAAGAAACGTTAGCCGTATGGAGGACTTTCCGCGGCAGCCTTGAAGCGGCCAAGAATTTTTAGCGAGGTGTTTAGTCATGCAAACGATATCAATATTTCCCGGGAACCAGGTCTTGCGCTTCGTGGTTCGTGATCCTGCATGTCCAAGGGCAGCACTGCTGTTCTGGTTGGGCGTAGCTGATCCGTCGCGGCGCGCGAGTTTCAGTGAAGTCACCGAGCACTTCGGCCCGCTTATGCAAGTCGTTTTCCCGGACGAGCGGCCGGGCGCGTTCGTGAACCGTGAGGCTGTGCGCCAAATTGTCGAGGCCGGCGGCATTGACCGCATTATTTTTTTTGACGATTCCTGGCTGGACGTATGGAATGACAACCATTGCACAGACATCTGTAATCTTTATGCCTGCCCGAGACATACGTGTCCCCCGCCTAGATCTATCCGTCCATGACTGTCACATACGGAAGGTATCCCAGCATGTCACGTGTAGCGCCGGGCCTGCTTGTACGGATCACAAATTAGGTATGTTGAAGGACCGGGAGGCAGATGGATCGCGGTCGGGATATTAATCGACTGAATGGCAACGCGTAAATGACGGCAGACAGCGCCGGTTAGCAGGAGCTCGAGATGGATGAAAGGTACATAATTATGGTGATGGGATTCGCGGTCCTGCTGGCGGGCGCCATTTTCATGGTCGCCCACTATCGACGCGAGCATCGGCGGACACAACTGTTACGGCAGATGGACCGTATCCCTTGGCATCGCCCTCACGACGGGAGCTCCACATTCGACTCGGGCGACCGACGGCTTGATCCAGATCGAGCGCTCGCCGTCGCGGGAACCTTGTCAACGATCGGACGAGGATATCGGACTTGGTTCATAAAGCGCCCCGTACGAGTGGACGCTGAGGGCACGGTCTAACGAGAATGAGAGCTTTGGATCTGACGAACCGACGCCGTCTCTCGCAACGAGCAGACGGTACGGTCGTTCCGAAGGCCATCCAAACGTGGACACTTGGTAGGGCACTTTGGAGGGCCAACCGATAAGTCCACCGTGCTCCAATCGCACTCGGTGCCATAGTTATACGCGTCAGTACCGGTCGAAAGCCAAATCCCTCGGCCGCTTGTGATAGTGACGTCCGAGCGCGTCTGCTGTTGTGTCACGCCCGGTCGGGCAACTATGATGGCATTGCCACGAATAACCGCTCTATCATGCCACCGACAATCAATTCCATGTCAGAAGAAAGACAGCCGGACGGAATCCATGATCTGCGCGTCACAAAATACGGTTTCTTGCTTCTCGAGAACTTTTCGCTGATTGCGCTCAGTGCCGCCGTCGATCCGTTGCGAATCGCAAACATGGTTGTCGGACGACGTGTCTACGATTACCAGTTGATCGCACCCAATGGACACGTGGCAGTCTCAAGCGATGGGATACGCGTACTTCCCGATGTCTCGATGTCTGAGAGCGACAACTTCGACGCTGTCTTCGTGGTCGGGCCGAATCCCATTCCGCGCAGAGGCATTGGCTCGGTGCTCGACTGGTTGCGAGTCCGGGCGCGCCACGGCGCGGCGCTCGGCGGTCTCGATACAGGCAGCTTCTTCCTTGCGCGTGCCGGGCTGCTGAACGGCTATCGGTGCACGATCCATTGGGAAGATCAAGACGTTCTGATGGAGCAATTTCCCAAGCTCACAGTGTCGAATCACCTGTATGAGGTCGATCGGGACCGCTATACCTGCAGTGGAGGTATAGCGCCGCTCGACCTGATGGTTCACCTGCTGGGCATGGCGCCGGGTAGCCGCTCACTCGCGGCGCGCGTCCTCGAATTGCTCGTCGCTGAACGGCGGAGCCACGAGCAGCACCAACGCACTTCGTTGCGCCAGTACATGGGTGCCGAACATGCCAAGCTCGATGACGCATTGCAAATGATGGAAAGCAATGTGGAGGAAACGCTTTCGGTAGCCGAGATTGCGTCGTATCTGCGCGTTTCGCAACGGCAGCTCGAACGCTGGTTTCATGAACGGCTTGGCAAGACTCCGGCGCAAGCGTATCTCGAAATACGTTTGCTGCGAGCGCGGCAATTGCTTTACCGAACTGCGAAGCCGCTTGAAGAGGTCTGTGCCCGTACTGGCTTCACGTCGATGACGCATTTTGCCACCCGCTACAAAGCGCTGTTCCAAATCTCGCCTAGCGTCGATCGCCGACGCTATCAAAACGCACTCTAAAAAGCGCACTCAGTACGAACGCACCCGAGATCATTCGGCGCGATGTGTGCTCCGCTACGGGCACACACACTCTTAGGTCAACGAGATAAGTCAGGCCTTCGTGGGCCGTCCGCACGCTCGCTACGGGAGCCGCATTCGCGTACCTCTCTCCTTCTGCTCGCTTCCGCCAAAACCCTGAGCGGGTGCCATGTCATCCGGACATACCCGTATGCGTACTTCCTGTGGTTAACCCTGAATGTCGAAACGGAAAAGGGTCACGTCGAATGGAGAAATGTTCAAATTCGCCTAATCTCTACTATTCGCTCATACCCCCTGTGCTTTTACCAAGGAGCGAGCGCATGAAAATGGAAAGTCTGATTCGCATCGAGAACGGCGAGAAGGTTAAGCACACCTTTTCGGACGCGGAGTACGTCAACCGCCAAGGCAAGCTGCGCGAGTTGATGGCACGTGAGAATATCGACGCCGTGCTGTTCACGTCGTATCACAACATCAACTACTACGCGGATTTCCTCTACTGCTCGTTCGGCCGCAAGTACGGCCTCGTCGTGACGCCGAAAAAGGTCGTGTCCATCTCGGCCAACATCGATGGCGGACAACCGTGGCGTCGCACGGTCGGTGACTACAACGTGGTCTACACCGACTGGCAGCGCGACAACTTCTTCCGCGCGGTGCAAGGCGAGATCGACAACAAGGGTCGCGTGGGCGTCGAATTCGACCAGGTTCCCGTCGAAGTATTGGCCAAACTGAAGGCAGCGCTGCCTTCGGTCGAATTCGTCGATATTAGCGCGCAGACCATGCGTATGCGCATGATCAAGTCGGCGGAAGAAATCGCAGTCATCACGCACGGCGCGAATGTCTGCGACGTAGGCGGCGCGGCGCTTGCAGCAGCGGTGCACGAAGGCGTGCCCGAGCACGAAGTGGCACTTGCGTCAACGCAGGCGATGGTGCGCGAGATCGCCAAGCGTTTTCCGGACTCGGAGTTGATGGACACGTGGACGTGGTTCCAGTCCGGCATCAATACCGACGGCGCCCACAATCCCGTCACGACGCGCAAGGTGCAGAAGGGCGACATTCTGAGTCTGAATTGCTTCTCGATGATTGCCGGTTACTACACGGCGCTCGAACGCACGATGTTCTTCGACCACTGCTCCGATGAGCATCTGCGTCTGTGGAAGGTCAACGTTGAAGTGCACGAGGCGGGCCTCAAGCTGATCAAACCGGGTGCGCGCTGCAGTGATATCGCCCACGAGTTGAACAAGATTTACGCCGAGTACAACTTGCTGCAATACCGCACGTTTGGCTACGGGCACTCCTTCGGCGTACTCTCGCACTACTACGGCCGCGAAGCCGGTCTGGAACTGCGCGAAGACATCGACACCATCCTTGAACCGAACATGGTCGTCTCGATGGAGCCGATGATCATGGTGCCGCAGGGCCTGCCTGGTGCGGGCGGCTACCGCGAGCACGACATCCTGGTGGTCGGCGAGAAAGAAGCGACTAACATCACCGGATTCAAGTACGGTCCGGAGCACAACATCATCAAGGCCTGACGAGGCTACATTTCAGTCCTCCTGCGGCTTAGGCCGCAGGCATCCCATGATGTAGCAGGAGACCGCTTCAATGTTTTCCAGAGAACAAACGATTGCCGGGTTTGATCCGGAACTGGCTGACGCGATGCGCCTTGAGCGACAGCGCCAGGAAGATCACATCGAGCTGATCGCGTCTGAAAATTACACGAGTCCGCGCGTGCTGGAAGCGCAGGGCTCAGTACTGACGAATAAATACGCCGAAGGCTATCCGGGTAAGCGCTACTACGGCGGCTGCGAACACGTCGACGTAGTCGAGTCGCTGGCAATTGGACGGGCAAAGCAGCTTTTTGCGGCTCACTACGCGAACGTGCAGCCGCACAGCGGTTCGCAAGCGAATGCCGCAGTCTATTTGGCCTTAATTACGCCCGGCGATACGATTCTTGGCATGAGCCTCGCCCATGGCGGCCATCTCACACACGGCGCGAAAGTGTCCTTTTCAGGCAAGGTGTTCAATGCCGTACAGTACGGCGTCGATGCGCAAACGGGCCTCATCGACTACGACGAAGTCGAGCGCCTCGCGCTCGAGCACAAGCCGAAAATGATCGTTGCAGGCTTCTCCGCCTACTCCCGCGTGCTGGATTTCGCGCGCTTCCGTTCGATTGCCGATCGCGTCGGCGCGTATCTCTTCGTCGATATGGCGCACGTAGCGGGACTGGTTGCGGCGGGTCTGTACCCGAATCCGGTTCCGTTTGCCGACGTGGTGACGACGACCACGCACAAGACGCTGCGCGGTCCGCGTGGCGGCCTGATTCTCGCACGCGCTAATGGCGAAATCGAGAAGAAGCTGAATTCGATGGTTTTCCCCGGGACGCAGGGTGGCCCGCTGATGCATGTGATCGCGGCAAAAGCGGTGGCATTCAAGGAGGCGCTCGGTCCGGAGTTTGTCGACTATCAGACTCGCACGCTAGCCAATGCGCGGGCGATGGCCGCCGTGTTCGGTGAGCGCGGCTATGACGTGGTGTCCGGTGGGACCGATGATCACCTTTTTCTCGTGAGCCTGATCGCGAAAGGCCTTACAGGCAAGGATGCCGATGCCGCGCTGGGCCGTGCACACATCACAGTCAACAAGAACACCGTGCCGAACGATCCGCAGTCGCCGTTCGTGACGAGCGGTATCCGCATCGGCACGCCGGCCATCACCACGCGCGGTTTCCGTGAAGACGACGCTGCGCAGACCGCCACACTTATTTGCGACGTGCTCGACAACCTGGGCGATGCGCAGGTCGAGGAGCGCGTTCGCGCGCAGGTTGCACAATTGTGCGCCCGGTTTCCCGTGTATATGGGGCTGTGAGAAGCAAGGATGAACGTCAGCACTTTCGACCTCTTCAAGATCGGCATCGGGCCATCAAGTTCGCACACGGTGGGCCCGATGATTGGCGCGTGTCGCTTCGTGGCGCGTATCCGCGATGCAGGCATGCTCGATCGGGTTTGCCAGGTCCGAGCGGAGCTCTTTGGTTCGCTCGGCGCGACGGGAAAGGGCCATGGCACCGACAAGGCGATCTTGCTTGGCCTCGAGGGGAATCTGCCCGATGCAATCGATCCCGATTATGCCGAGCGCCGCCTCGCCCAGATTCGAGAGACGAAATCGCTCGAACTCGCCGGTGTGCGGCGGATCGGATTCGACGTGAAATCGCAGATCGCTTTTTTGCGTCGCGAGGTGCTGCCGCTTCATCCCAACGGAATGCGGTTCACCGCGCTCGACCGAGAGGGCGAACCCGTCGACACCCAGGCGTACTATTCGGTTGGCGGCGGCTTCGTCGTCGATGATACCGGCAAGCGGATGAACGGCGTGCAGGCGGTGAAGCGCGTGCCGTACCCGTTCAAAACCGGCGTCGATCTGTTACGCATCTGTGGCGAAAGCGGTTTGTCGATCGCCGAAGTGATGCTTGCGAACGAGTCAGTCTGGCGTACGCCGTCGGCGATACGAGAAGGGTTGCTGCAGATCCGCGACGTCATGGCCGGTGCAATTGCACGCGGTTGCTCGACGGAAGGGGTGCTGCCCGGGCCGCTCAAGGTCAAACGGCGTGCACCGGCGTTCTTTCGTCAGTTAAAGGCGCCGTTGCAAGCGTGTGTAGGCGACCCACTATCGATGATCGACTGGATTAACCTATACGCGATGGCGGTCACCGAGGAGAACGCTGCAGGTGGGCGCATCGTGACCGCGCCTACCAACGGCGCGGCCGGCATCATTCCGGCCGTGCTGCAGTACTACCTCAAGTTCGTGCCGGGTTCGAATGACGATGGCGTCGTGGCGTTTCTGTTGACCGCGGCCGCCATCGGACTTCTCTATAAGGAGAACGCTTCGAATTCTGGCGCCGAGGTGGGTTGTCAGGGCGAGGTCGGTGTCGCGTGCTCGATGGCGGCCGCCGCACTTGCCGCGGTGCTGGGCGGTTCGCCCGAGCAGGTCGAAAATGCTGCCGAGATCGGCATGGAGCACAACCTGGGTATGACCTGCGATCCCGTCGGCGGTCGGGTGCAGATTCCGTGCATCGGGCGTAACGCAATGGGCGCGGTGAAGGCGGTCAATGCGGCGCGGATGGCGTTGCGCGGTAATGGTAAGCACTACGTTTCGCTCGACAAAGTCATCAAGACGATGCGCGAGACGGGCGCGGATATGAAAACGAAATACAAAGAGACGTCGCGCGGCGGGCTGGCCGTGAACGTCATTGAATGTTAAGAGCAAAGAGGGAGAAGGAACCTGAGAGATGAGCCGCGGTTTGATACTCCTTCGTCTGCACAACAGGCAGTGCTTCACACCGGCCGCCGCGTGAACGCAAACCACTGAACGGCGTGCACCCAGTTCATCAGGCCGCAGCGTATCAGGGATGCCAGCTGTCGGCCGCGCAACGGATCGCAGTCAAACGTGGTACGAGTCGCCGGTCATTAGGTGGCGAGCCGACAAAAAAGATGGAGCCGCAATTCGCACGTGATTCTATCTGCGTGAAAAAGCGCGTCGCGATTTTGTCGGTCTTCGCGATGACATAGGCAACGCCGTTTCTGAAAACCGTCGAGAGCATGATGACGTGCCGGCCGGCCGCGAACCCAATGTGGGCCTTGGCAACGGAAATGGATTGTACTTGGGAGCGTCGTCAACGAGAGGTCTGAGATCGCATGCTCGATCCGAACAGAGCGTCGCCGCTCGTTCCGAATTGGATCGGAAACGGATATTGAGCGGGGTGTCGCGTGCTTTCCCGGATGTAGTCGAGCGTATTGCAGTTGATCGTGCTCGGGCACGCTTCAACAGCCATGCGATGCATCGATGACGGGGTACCTGACACTCCGCAACACCATGTCGCGCGGACGACTGGAAGGCGGCGGTCCCGAAATTCTGACAACGCGGTGCCCGCGTGGCTCAGCAAGGAAAACGGAACTTGAGAGATTGCATCATGCAGAAGACGAATTCCCATAATGCGGCGGCTCGATTCGCACTCACTGTGGCCTGTCCCAGTGCACCTGGACAGGTCGCGGCGCTGGTCCGGTTTCTCGACGAGCGAAGCTGCTATATCGACGAGTTCGACGTGTTCGACGACGAATTTACCTCACGCTTCTTCGTTCGCTGCGTCTTTCACGGCGCATCCGCGCAGACGCTGCAGCTCAGTTCGCTACGCGACGGGTTCGCTGCGCTCGCGAAGCGCTTCGACATGGAATGGGCGATTCACGACCTGTCGGTAAAACCGAAAGTCCTGATCATGGTGTCGAAGTTCGACCATTGTCTTGCCGATCTGCTGTTCCGCTGGCGCATGGAGGAACTGCAGATGGACATCGTAGGCATCATCTCGAATCATCCCGATCTGGAACCGCTCGCAACCGCGAACCACATTGCATGGCATCACCTGCCGCTCACCGCCGACACGAAGTCGCAGCAGGAGGCTCAGGTGCTCGCGCTAGTCGAACGTACCGGCGCTGAGCTTGTCGTGCTTGCGCGCTATATGCAAGTGCTGTCCGCCGATCTGTGCAGGCGCCTGGCGAATCGGGCAATCAACATCCACCACTCGTTCCTGCCCGGCTTCAAGGGCGCCAAGCCCTACCATCAGGCGCATGCGCGGGGCGTAAAGCTGATCGGTGCAACGGCGCACTTCGTCACGGATGATCTCGACGAAGGTCCGATCATCGAGCAAGTCGTCGAACGCGTCGATCATGCATCCCACCCGGAGCGGTTGCTGGCGACCGGTCGCGATGTCGAATGTCTCGCACTTGCGCGCGCCGTGAAATGGTTCATCGAACGCCGCACGTTCATCAACGGCAACCGTACCGTCGTGCTTCAGTAGGCCAAAATCGGCAAAGTGGCCGAAAGAGCCAGAGCCGAATCCGTAGCGATTCCCTTTGATTTGGAGACAATCAATGAATATCCGCGAAACAGTTTTTACGCACACTGCCGTTCTTGGTGCACTGCGACCACCTTTCCTTGACCGGAATCGCTTGACCATCTAGTCTCGCGAACTCGACGTCGAATACGCGAAGCTTTTTGTCGCGTACGAAAACTTTCCGTTATTTTGAGATGCCTACGATGATCCGGAAACTTACGGGCATCTGTAGCGGCACACTCATAGAAATCGTAGACAAGGAGGGACAGTTCCATGGAAAAGAGCGTGGTGATAGGAGAGTTGGCGTGGCCGGAATACGCGCGTCGGGTTGGACAGGAGGGCCAGCCCATCCTGATTCCGATCGGTGCGCTGGAACAGCACGGGCCCCATATGTCAATGAACCCGGACGTGCTGTTGCCGAGCGCCATTGCAGTGGCAGTCGGTCAGAAAATCGGCGCGTTGGTGGCGCCGGCCATCGCCTACGGCTACAAGTCGCAGCAAAAGAGCGGCGGCGGCAATCACCTGTGCGGCACAACCAGTCTTGACGGACATACGCTGTCGTCGACGGTCAAGGACGTGCTGAAGGAATTCGCGCGACACGGCGCGCGGAAAATCTGCCTGATTAACGGTCATTTTGAAAATTCGATGTTCGCGGTCGAGGGCGTCGACCTCGCGATTCGTGAACTGCGTTGGGAAGGCATTAACGATTTTCAGGTCGTGATGCTGTCCTACTGGGACTTTGTCACCGAGGAAACGATCGCGCGGATCTATCCGGAGGGTTTTCCTGGCTGGGCGGTCGAGCACGGTGGCGTGCTGGAGACCTCGCTGATGTTGCACCTGCATCCTCATCTGGTTGACATGTCGCTCGTCCCGACGCATGGGGCCGCGACGTTTCCGCCATACGACGTTTTTCCGCCGATTCCGGAATGGACGCCGTCGTCCGGTTGCCTGTCTTCGGCAGCGGCCGCGTCCGCAGAAAAGGGCGCGTTGCTGTTCGAGGTCTGCGTAGCGGGGATTTCGCGCGCACTTAACGAAGCTTACGATGCGCGGGCGAAAGCCCCGCGTGGTTGACTCGCCAGGAAGGAGACAGCAATGGGAAACTACGACAAGGGTAACGCGCACGGCGCCGTCGCAGCAGACAAGGCCTGGAGCGTTGAGCAGCACGGCATCGATCCGATCCCGCTCAAGGATCGCCACGGTACGCCGGCGGAGCTGTTCAAGATGTGGATCGGCGCTAACACCAACTACGTGGTGGTCGTGACGGGCGCGCTAGCACTATCGCAGGGATTGTCGCTGTGGCAGGCGCTCGGCGCAATTCTGGTCGGTAACCTGCTGGGTTGTTTCGTGCTCGGCTTGACGACAATCATGGGGCCGCGTACCGGCACGTCCGGCATCATGACTTCGCGCAGTTCGTTCGGGCAGTTGGGATCGTTCCTGCCGAAAGCGGTGAGTCTCGTGTCGGCGCTTAGCTGGTTCTCGATCAACTCGGTAGTCGCCACGCAGGCAATGGAAACGCTGTTGAAGATGGGTGGGTTTCACAGTCACGCCATTGTCTGGATCTCGCTCGGTATTATTCTAGCGGCGGAGATCCTACTCGCGATCTTTGGCCATGCAACCATCATCGCGGCGGAGAAATGGATTGCGCTGGCGCTGGCGATCCTGTTTGGTGGACTTGCGGCTTTCGTGCTGCCGCATACGAGTCTCGCTGCCGCGTCGGCCATCAATCACGGTGGTGCCTCTTTCAGCACCTGGCTGATCGCGATGGGGATCGTCTTCTCTTATCCCATCGGCTGGGCGAATTTTGCCTCGGACTACAGTCGTTACTTTCCCGCTGAAACGAGCTGGAAGAAGATCGTGTTGGCTGCCGGCGGCGGGCAGTTCGTCGCGCTAATGTTCTGCGAAATCATCGGTGTGCTCTTTGCGACGGCGTTGGGCGGCACGCTCGGTGAGGATCCGGTCAGCCAGCTCGGCCGCTTTCTCCCGACATGGTTCATCGTGCCGCTGCTGTTCGCGATCATTCTGGGCGGCATTGCGGCCAATGTGCCCAACGGCTACACAGCTGGTCTGGGACTGCTGGCATTGCGTATCCCGATCAACCGGGTGACGTCGCTTACGATCATCGCGCTCTTCACGCTGGGGTTTCGGGTGGTCACGGTATTTTATGGCCAGTTCTTCGACATGTACCAGGTCTTTCTGAATTACATGGTCTTCTGGACGGCGCCGTGGGCCGCTATCGTGATTGTTGACTACTTTATGCGCCGTGGCCGTTATCAGGCAGATGCTTGGATGAAGTGGGGCAGCGGTGCGTACTGGTACACAGGGGGAATTTTTTGGCCGGGCATCGTGGCTCTGTTGGTCGGGATCACGGCGTCGCTCCTTTTCTCTAATTCGCCGACCTTTGTCAGTCCCTTGATGCGCAACTACCTTGGCTGGGGCGATCTGAGCTTCGAATCCGGATTGGTCTTGTCGGCATTGACCTACTTCGTTTTGGCACGACGCCATCCGTCGTTTCGGCAGTCCGCAGTGAGGATGGCTGCTGCCGACGTGACGTCCGGTTCCGTCTGAACGGGACCGTATCATGGTGGCCCGCGATCCCGTTAGAAGTGCGTCAACGGGGCATCGCGGGCTTTCACTCTCGACGACGGAATCAAGCCACGCGTGGAGAGAGAAGAACATGACGTTTTTTGAGTGCGAACGGCGAGTCGACTCTCAACTGGGAAGTGCAAGAAAGATGATCTGCTCCTGCCAAGCGGATCGCAGGCAACGGATACGAAGCAATGTGCCGTAAAGATGCAAAGAAGGGCGCTTGTCTGAGCGTTGTCGGAACGGGTGGTGGTCGGGACGTGGGATCTCAGCGCTCGAGCCCGTTGTCATGCGCGGGCGCACCCGATGAGATACGTGTGCTGATGTTGACGGCCGCACTGTCGCTCGGAAGCGCGGTTGCACTAGGGCTCGCTCGCTTCTCGTATGCTTTGCTGCTGCCCGCGATGCAACGGGACCTCGGCTGGAGTTTCGCCACTGCCGGCACGATGAACACCGCTAATGCACTGGGATATTTGCTCGGAGCACTGGCATTCCCCCGTCTGTCGCGTCGGTGGACGCCGTGCGCTCTGTTCCGCTTTGGCTGTATTGCAACTGCGACGACGGTGGCGCTCAGCAGCGTGGTGGCTAAATGTTGCGCGTTGCATCCGGCGTTGGCAGTGCACTCATTTTCGTCGGGGGCGGCGTGCTTGCGGCGCGGCTCGCGTCAATGTCACATCGCGCCTCTGGCCTCATACTCGGGCTGTATTACGGTGGCATCGGTTGGGGTATTGTGGCTTCGTCGATTCTTGTCCCGCTCGCCATTCGTCCGATCGTGCATGGTTGGCAGTTCGCATGGTTCGCGCTTGCGTCTGCGTGTATCGCGTTCTCGGTCATTGCTATCGCGGCAGCGCGACGGATCGAATCCGGTTACATGACGCCTGGGTCCGCCTCAAAATCTTATGGGGCTTCGGGCGAATCTCTACAGTGGCGACGTCTTGGGTTTGCGCTGTCCCGGCTATGGGCTCTTCGGTGTTGGCTATATCGGCTACATGACCTTCATCGTTGCGCTACTTCGCAACGCGGGCATGAGTGCCGCGACGGTGAGCAGTTTCTACATTCTTCTCGGCGCGGCGACCGTGTTGTCAGCCCTTTTATGGTCCGGGCTGCTTGCTCACATGCGCGGCGGTCAGGCTTTGGCCATATTCAATGCACTGTTGGCGTTTGCGACGCTCATACCCGCGCTCATCGTGCATAGTTCTGCAGTATTCGCGTCCGGCGTGATATTCGGCGCGACGTTTCTCTCAGCTGTCGCATCGACGACGGCGTTTGTCAGACACAACCTTCCGCCCAGTCAGTGGACTGCAGGTATCAGCGCATTCACGATCGTGTTCGCCTTCGGGCAGATTGTCGGACCCGTGATAATTGGCTGGGTGTCTGACGGCTCAGGCTTTGGCGCATGGACTCGCATACTCCGCGTTTTTACTGGCTGCAGGCGCGGTCCTCGCCGCAAGGCAGAAACCCTTGCGAGTTAGGACAAACAGGGACTGCGGGGCATAGATACGCGTTAGCCTTTTACCGTTTGCTGGCTTCGGTGATTGATGTTCTGTGGGACGGCGACCGATCTACGCGATCTTGACCGACGGGCGTTTTGCGTTTGACTCGGCTGGCCCGTTGCCCATCTCGCCCAAACGGATGCAGCGCAATCCACGCTCGATGCCAGCGATGAACTCGCGGGCGAGGCTTCAAAAATCCCGAATGTGGCAGCGTTCGCGAACGTAATGTAGAAAGCAGTTCGCGGATTTAGTAAATACATTGAGACGACCGCTGGAGCCTCGATAGAAAGTCGGGCGTTTCTTTCTGAGGAAGAGACTTCGAGGGTCATGACGGACAACGATCTCTTTCGATGCTTCTGCTTTTGGTCAGGAATGCAAAACGTAGAATCGACTAGGCCATAAAACTTAGATTGTGCGCGGCCTGACGCCGTCGTCCCATCTCGGTGCCGTTTTTGTTCTATCAAGTTGAGCTGCGTTTTGGTCCAATGAGCGTGAAGAGAGAGAACCGGGCGCAGGCCCACCCGACCAAAACGAGGAGAACCCGTGAACGTGAGCGTCTTTGATTTATTCAAGATCGGCATCGGACCGTCCAGCTCGCATACCGTCGGGCCGATGATCGCGGCATGCCGTTTCGCGTCGAATATCGAGGACGCAAATCTGCTCGCGTTCGTCACCCGCGTTCGCACCGAACTGTTCGGCTCGCTCGGGGCGACCGGCAAGGGCCACGGCACCGACAAGGCCGTGATGCTCGGGCTCGAAGGCAATCTGCCCGATCTCATCGATCCGGACACGATCGCACCGCGTCTGGCCGACATCCGTGCAACAAAGCGCCTGAAGCTGCTCGGCAAGCACGACGTCGTGTTCGAGGAGCGCGAAAGCATCGGCTTCTATCGCAAGCTGATGCCGGGCGCGCCGGGGTCGAGCATCGTGCATCCGAACGGCATGCGCTTTCAGGCGTTCGACGAGAACGGCCAGTTGCTCGTCGAGAAAGAGTATTACTCGGTCGGCGGCGGCTTCGTCGTGAATCGCGGGGGCGATCGTGTGAACGGCCTGCGCGCGGGCAACACGGTGCCGCATCCGTTCCGCACCGGCGACGATCTGATGTGCATCTGCCGCGACACGGGTCTCTCGATCGCCGAAATCACGATGCAGAACGAATGCGCGAACCGCACCGAAGCCGAGGCGCGCGAAGGCCTGCTCGCCGTGTGGCGCGTGATGGCTGCGTGCGTCGAGCGCGGCTGCAAGGCGCACGGCGAGTTGCCTGGTCCGATGCATGTGAAGCGCCGTGCAGCTGATCTTTCCGCGTCGCTGCGTTCGCGCTCCGAAGAGTCGCTGCGCGATCCGCTTTCGATGCTCGACTGGGTCAATCTCTACGCGATGGCCGTCAACGAGGAAAACGCCGCGGGCGGGCGCGTCGTCACCGCGCCGACGAACGGCGCCGCTGGTGTGATTCCCGCCGTGCTGCACTACTACGTCAAGTTCATGCACGCCTCGAACGACGACGGCATCGTGCGCTTCCTTCTGACGGCCGCGGCCATCGGCATTATTTACAAGGAAACGGCTTCGATCTCCGGCGCGGAAGTCGGCTGTCAGGGCGAAGTCGGCGTCGCGTGCTCGATGGCCGCGGCCGCGCTCGCCGCCGTGATGGGCGGCACGCCCGCGCAAGTGGAAAACGCCGCGGAAATCGGCATGGAACATAACCTCGGCATGACCTGCGACCCGGTTGGCGGGCTGGTGCAGATTCCGTGCATCGAGCGCAACGCGATGGGCGCGATCAAGGCGATCAACGCCGCGCGCATGGCCATGAAAGGCGACGGCACGCACTACGTGTCGCTCGATTCGGTCATCAAGACGATGCGCGAAACCGGCGCCGACATGAAGACGAAATACAAAGAGACGTCGCGCGGTGGCCTCGCCGTCAACGTCATCGAATGCTGAATTCAGGACCCCACGAAGGAAGAGAAACACCATGAGCCGCTATTCCATCTTCAGCCTCTTGCGCAACGGCATGTCGTATCACGAGAACTGGGAGCGCCAGTGGCGAAGTCCCGAGCCGAAGCGCGAGTACGACGTGGTGATCGTCGGCGGCGGCGGTCATGGTCTCGCGACCGCGTATTACCTCGCGAAAGAGCACGGCATCACGAATGTCGCGATTCTCGAGAAGGGATGGATCGGCGGCGGCAATACCGCGCGCAACACGACCATCGTGCGCTCGAACTATCTGTGGGACGAATCGGCCGCGCTGTACGAGAAAGCGATGAAGCTGTGGGAAGGCCTGTCACAAGATCTCAACTACAACGTGATGTTCAGCCAGCGCGGCGTGATGAACCTCGCGCATAATCTGCAGGACGTGCGTGATACGGAACGTCGCGTGAATGCGAACCGACTGAATGGCGTCGATGCCGAGTTCCTCACGCCGCAGCAGATCAAGGAAATCGAGCCGACGATCAACCTCAACAGCCGCTATCCGGTGCTGGGCGCGTCGATTCAGCGTCGCGGCGGCGTCGCGCGTCACGATGCGGTGGCCTGGGGCTTCGCGCGCGGCGCGGACCGGGCGGGCGTCGACATCATCCAGAACTGCCAAGTCGTCGGTATTCGCCGCGACGGAAGCCAGGTGACGGGCGTCGATACGACGAAGGGTTTCATCAAGGCGAAGAAGGTCGCGGTCGTCACGGCCGGCAGCACGACAACGCTCGCCGACATGGCCGGTGTGCGTTTGCCTATCGAGAGTCATCCGCTCCAGGCGCTCGTTTCCGAGCCGATCAAGCCGGTCGTGAACACGGTGATCATGTCGAACGCGGTGCACGCGTACATCAGCCAGTCCGACAAGGGCGATCTCGTGATCGGCGCGGGCGTCGACCAGTACGCGGGCTACGGGCAGCGCGGCAGTTTCCACATCATCGAAGGCACGCTGGAAGCGATCGTCGAGATGTTTCCGGTGTTCTCGCGCGTGCGCATGAATCGCCAGTGGGGCGGCATCGTCGATGTCTCGCCGGATGCATGCCCGATCATCTCCAAGACCGACGTGAAGGGACTCTACTTCAACTGCGGCTGGGGCACGGGCGGCTTCAAGGCGACGCCGGGCTCGGGCTGGGCGTATGCCCACACGATCGCGAAGGACGAGCCGCATGCGTTGAATGCGCCGTTCTCGCTGGATCGCTTCTATACCGGTCACCTCATCGACGAGCACGGCGCTGCCGCCGTGGCCCACTAAACCGCACTGGAGATAGAAACCATGTTGCTGATCGAATGCCCCTGGTGCGGGCCGCGCGCCGAAACCGAATTTTCCTGCGGCGGCGAAGCGGATATCACGCGTCCGCTCGACACGGAAAAGCTCACCGACAAGGAATGGGGCGACTACCTCTTCATGCGCAAGAATCCTCGCGGCGTGCATCGCGAGCAATGGATGCACGCGCAAGGCTGCCGCCGCTGGTTCAAGGCGCAGCGCGACACCGTCAGTTATGAAATCCAGGGCTACGAGACGTTCGACCGTCCGTTGGCTGTTATGTCCGATGATGTGGCAAAGACGGGAGGCACGTCGAAATGAGCCAGAAAGACCGACTCGGCATGGGCGGGCGCATCAACCGCGCGATTCCCGTGACCTTCACGTTCAACGGCAAGACGTATCAAGGCTTCGAGGGCGATACGCTCGCGTCCGCGCTGCTCGCCAACGGTGAGCGCTTCGTCGCGCGTAGCTGGAAATATCACCGGCCGCGCGGCATCATCACGGCGGGTGTGGAAGAGCCGAACGCCATCGTGCAGCTCGAAACCGACGCGTACACGGTGCCCAATGCGCGTGCGACGGAAGTGGAGCTGTATCAGGGACTTGTCGCGAAGAGCGTGAATGCGAAGCCGAACATCGAGAACGACCGCATGGCGGTCAATCAGAAGATTGCGCGCTTCATTCCCGCGGGCTTCTACTACAAGACCTTCATGTGGCCGCGCAAGTTCTGGCCGAAGTACGAAGAAGTGATCCGCGATGCGGCGGGCCTCGGCGAAGCGCCGAAGCATCTCGATGCCGATCGCTACGACAAGTGTTTCGCGCACTGCGATGTGCTCGTCGTCGGCGGCGGGCCAACAGGTCTGGCTGCGGCGCATGCGGCAGGTCTGTCCGGCGCGCGCGTGATTTTGGTCGACGATCAGCGTGAACTCGGCGGTTCGCTGCTGTCGTGCCGGGCGCAGATCGACGGCAAGCCCGCGCTCGAATGGGTGCTGAAACTCGAAGCCGAATTGCGTAAGATGTCCGAAGTGAAGATTCTCTCGCGCAGCACGGCGTTCGGTTATCAGGATCACAATCTGGTCACTATCACGCAGCGGTTGACGGAGCATCTGCCGGTGTCCTGCCGCAGCGGCACGCGCGAACTCATGTGGAAAGTGCGTGCGAACCGCGTGATTCTCGCGACCGGCGCGCACGAGCGTCCAATCGTGTTCGGCAACAACGATCTGCCGGGCATCATGCTCGCGTCGGCGGTGTCGACCTATCTGCATCGCTATGCGGTGCTGCCGGGACGCCAGGCCGTCGTGTTCACGAACAACGACGACGCGTACCAATGTGCGCTCGATCTCAAGGCCGCAGGCGCGGATGTGACGGTCGTCGATCCGCGTGCCGCCGAGTTGAAAGGCACGTTGCCGGCGACGGCGCGCCGTCAGGGCATCCGCGTGATGAACAACGCGGTGATCACGGTTGCGCACGGCAAGACACGCGTGGTGTCGGTCGAGGTGGCGTCGTTTGCGCAAGGGCAAACCGGTCAGAAACAGGCCAATCTGCCATGCGATCTGGTCGCGCTGTCCGGCGGCTGGAGTCCGGTGCTGCATCTGTTCGCGCAATCGGGCGGTAAGGCGCACTGGCACGACGAAAAAGCGTGCTTCGTTCCCGGCAAGGCGATGCAGGCCGAGAGCAGCGTCGGCGCGTGCGCGGGCGAGTTTTCGCTGGCACGCGGGATACGCTTCGGCGTCGAAGCGGGCGCGGACGCGGCGCGCGCGGCGGGGCATAGGGTCGCGAAACCGCAGCCGGTGCAAGTGACCGAGATCGCCGAAGCGCCGATGCTGCCGCTGTGGATCGTCGGCAACAGGGAAATGGCGACGCGCGGTCCGAAGCAGTTCGTCGATTTCCAGAACGATGTCTCCGCCGCCGACATCTACCTCGCGGCGCGCGAAGGCTTCGAGTCCGTCGAGCACGTGAAACGTTACACGGCGATGGGCTTCGGCACCGATCAAGGCAAGCTCGGCAACATCAACGGCATGGCGATTCTCGCGAACGCGCTCGGCAAGACGATTCCCGAGACCGGCACGACGACCTTCCGCCCGAACTACACGCCTGTCACGTTCGGCACGTTCGCGGGCCGCGAGCTGGGCGAGTTTCTCGATCCGGTGCGCAAGACCGCGATTCACGAATGGCACGTCGAAAGCGGCGCGATGTTCGAAGACGTCGGCAACTGGAAGCGTCCGTGGTACTACCCGAAAGCCGGTGAAGACATGCACGCGGCGGTCGCGCGTGAATCGCTCGCGGTGCGTCAGAGCGTCGGCATTCTCGATGCATCGACGCTCGGCAAGATCGACATCCAGGGCCCGGACTCCGCGAAGCTGCTGAACTGGATGTACACGAATCCGTGGAGCAAGCTCGAAATCGGCAAGTGCCGCTATGGCCTGATGCTCGACGAAAACGGCATGATCTTCGACGACGGCGTGACTGTGCGTCTCGCCGACCAGCACTACATGATGACGACGACCACCGGCGGCGCCGCACGCGTGCTGACGTGGCTCGAGCGCTGGCTGCAGACCGAATGGCCCGACATGCGCGTGCGTCTCGCCTCGGTGACGGATCATTGGGCGACCTTTGCCGTCGTCGGCCCGAACAGCCGCAAGGTGCTGCAGAAGGTGTGTCAGGACATCGATTTCGCGAATGCGTCGTTCCCGTTCATGAGCTATCGCGATGGCACGGTGGCGGGCGCCTCGGCGCGGGTGATGCGCATCAGCTTCTCGGGTGAACTCGCGTATGAAGTGAACGTGCCAGCGAACGTCGGACGCGCGGTGTGGGAAGCGCTGATGGAAGCGGGCGCGGAATTCGAAATCACGCCGTACGGCACGGAAACGATGCACGTGCTGCGCGCGGAGAAGGGTTACATCATCGTCGGACAGGACACGGACGGCTCGATGACGCCTTACGACCTCGGCATGGGCGGCCTGGTGGCGAAGTCGAAAGATTTCATTGGCAAGCGATCGCTCACGCGTTCGGATACGGCGAGGCAGGGGCGCAAGCAATTCGTCGGTCTGCTCACCGACGATCCGCAAAACGTGCTGCCGGAAGGCGCGCAAATCGTCGCGGGTCCGTTCCAGGGCGATACCGCGCCGATGCTCGGACACGTCACATCGAGCTACTACAGCCCTATTTTGAAGCGCTCGATCGCGCTGGCCGTCGTGAAGGGCGGTCTCGACAAGATCGGCCAATCGGTCATGATTCCGCTTGCGAACGGCAGGCGCGTGAATGCAAAGATCACCAGCTCGGTGTTCTACGACAGCGAAGGAGCACGTCAGCATGTTGAATGAGATCAAAGGTTCCTCGACCGTCGTCGACCGTGCGATCAGCGGGCAAGGCCTCAGCGGCACCTGGCAAGAGTCCCCGCTCGTAGGCACGGATGCGTTGATGAAAGCGCATCAGAGCGGCTCGCCGAAGAAGTTTCGTCTGACGGAGCGGCCGTTCCTCGAACTCGTGAACGTGCGTGGCGACACGCGTAATCCGGCCTTCGTCAAGGCGGTGCAGAACGTGATCGGCTGCACGCCGCCCGACCAGCCGAACACGGTGGCGCGTGGCAACGGCTACACGATGCTGTGGCTCGGTCCCGATGAATGGCTTGTGCATTCCGATGCCGCGCACGATGCCTCGCGCCCCGCACCGCTCGAAGCGAAGCTGCGCGAGGCCATCGTCGGCCAGTTCTCGGCGGCGGTGGATATCGGCAGCGGCTACACGGTGCTCGATATTGACGGTCCCAAGACGCGCGAAGTGCTGTCACGCGGCTGCCCGCTCGACCTGCATCCGAAGCTGTTCGGCGAAGGGCAGTGCGCGCAGAGCCACTACTTCAAAGCATCGGTGACGATCGTGCCGCTGGGTGGCGATCGTTACGAGCTTGTGATTCGCCGCAGCTTCGCCGATTACTTCGTGAAGATGATCCTCGACGCGGCCGCGCCGCTGCTCGCATGAAGCCGTTCGAACCGCTTGACGTGTTCAATACGGGCGGGCAGGGCTGGCGCGTGGTCGTCGACGAGCTGATCGTAAAGACGCGCGTCGGCCTGTACGAGCATGAGCATGAAGGGCCGCAGCCCGTGTGCATCGATGCGAGCCTGCGTTATCGCGGTAAGCCGCATGAGTCGCACAATGGTCTGATCGACTACGAGGCGTGGTGCAATCGCGTGAGCGCGTTTCTCGAAGAGAAGCCGCATACGCGCTTGCTGGAGACGCTCGCGGTGGAGATCGCCACGCTCTCGTTCGACGAATGGCCCGCGCTCGATGCGCTCACGCTTACGCTGCACAAGCCGAAGATTCGTGAGGGCACAAGGCGGCTCGGGCTTGAGCTCGACTGGCGTCGCGCCGATTACAACGCGTGGCGCGCAGAGACCGCCGCGCTTCGGGCTTCTTGATCGCCGCAATTTACGGCGCGGCACGGCGGCATGGCTTTCCGAATGCGCCCGAAAACAGGGAGATGCGAATTGCGGCGCTCCTTCGCCACCAACAAACATCAGCGCCGCGATGCCACGCCGACGATTTCTCCGCGCTGAAGCCAGTGTTCGCGAAGGAGAACGTCGCTGTGACGGCCGGCAGGGGATCGGGCGGCAAAGACGCTGCGGTGGTTGTGCTCCTAATGAATTGCCCTGTTACGAGCGGCGCGCAAAGAAATTAAAAGCACGATCTTCGACGTCACCCCCGAGCGTGACTCAGTACGCGGGTTCGACAGGACATTAACTGTCTGTCGAGGTGCGGACAACTCGGTGACGACAAATTTGGACGGGCGACGAGGGCGCCAAAGCAACAGGACATGGGCAGCTGTTCTATCGATAACTAAGCTGGTTTCGAGGAAGCCGGCGACGCTAACTTGACGTAAAGGAATTTGCCTCGCACACAATAATAAGCCCATCCGCATCCGAATAAAATGGCATTGCTTAGCGCCGTCTACTACAGTCGAGAGTTTTGCCGGGACGACCTTACGTTTCCGCGTCTGGCTGCCTGCTCGGATGCGCATCCTGAAAGGGCGCCAGCGCGTTGCAGGCGGCGGCGATTGCCAGCAAACGCGGGCAATTGGAAAGATCGACCTCGAACCGGCGCGCATTAAACAGTTGAGGCACTAGACAGCAGTCTGCAATGGTGGGCTGATCGCCATGACAGAACCGCCCGGACGAGCCCCTATCAGCCAGGAGGGTCTCAAGCCCTTCGAGTCCGACCTTCATCCAGTGGCGCATCCATGCAAGGCGTGCCGCCTCGTCCGTGTGTATCTCGCGCTCCAGATATTTGAGAACTCGCGGATTGTTCAGCGGGTGGATTTCGCAAGCGATCGATAGCGCCAACTCCCTGACCTGCGCACGCGCAAAGGGTGTGTCTGGGAGCAACGGCGGTTCCGAGTGGCATTCGTCGAGGTACTCGATGATGGCCAACGATTGACGGATGGTCCGACCGTTTTCCCGGTAGCTCGGAACGAGCCCCACGGGATTCACCGCTCGGTACTCTGGTTGATGCTGCTGTCCGCCGCCACGAACCAAATGAACCGGAACAGCACAGTAGTTCAGCCCCTTCAAGTTGAGCGCGATACGCACCCGATAAGCCGCAGAACTGCGGAAATATGTGTAAAGGACGCGGTCCGAGTCCGCCGCTTCCAAGTTGATGGAATCTGTCATCGACGTTCCTTCCTAGGCGAGGACGGTGCCGCGGACTTCGCCGAAACCGATTCGAACCACGCCGGGACGTTCGCACCAGCCGCGCAGAATCAGTGTGTCACCGTCCTCCAGGAATGTCCGCTGCTCGCCATTGGCCAGCTGGACGGGACGCTTGCCGCCCTCGGTGAGTTCGAGCAGCGAGCCCGCTTCGTTAGCCGCGGGACCCGACAACGTACCGGAACCGAGCAAATCGCCTGACTGGAGATTGCAGCCGTTCACCGTGTGATGCGTGAGCAGTTGTGCGGCCGTCCAATAGGCGGCGGCGCCGGCATCGCCCAACGTGAGGCGCTCAGGAGCGAGGCCCGCCTCGGCCATGCGCTGCGTCAGTATCAGGACTTCAAGCATGACGTCGAAAATCCCAGACTTGCGATTGAAATCGCCATCGAGATAGGGAAGCGGCTGGGGGTCTCCTTCCGGACGCTTCAACGGTGCACGGAAGGGTGCCAATGCCTCGGTTGTAACCACCCAGGGCGAGATGGTGGACGCGAAATTTTTTGATAGGAACGGGCCAAGAGGCTGGTACTCCCACGCCTGGATGTCGCGGGCCGACCAATCGTTAAGCAATGTCACCCCGAACAGATGATCGTCCGCGTCTTTAATGGAGACCGGTTGCCCCAACTCGTTGCCGCGACCGACGAAATAACCCAGTTCCAGCTCGTAGTCCAGTCGTCGACTAGGACCGAAGCTCGGTTGTGCAGCATCTGGCGCCTTCGTCTGCCCCTGCGGCCGCCTGAATTTCTGACCGCTCACGCGAATGGATGAGGACCGGCCGTGATAGCCAATGGGCACCCATTTGTAATTCGGCATCAGGGGCTGATCGGGCCGAAACAGCTTGCCGACGGACGTGGCGTGGTGAATGCCGGTATAGAAATCCGTGTAGTCGCCAATTCGGCAAGGCACGGCCATTTCCACCGCGTCTTGCGCGCTCAGCAGCTTCGACCAGGCTTGCTGTTGTGGGCTGCCCTGAGCCAGACCCCGGGAGATGTCACGGCGCAACGTCAACCGCGTCGTTGAATCAAGTGCCATCAACGCGTTCATGTCCGGGCTGTCGATCAAACCGGTGCCTTGCAGATCCAGGATCTGGTCGCCAATAGCGACACCGATCTTGAAGTCCTCATCCGCGCCAATGGATCGATAACGACCGAACGGAAGATTCTGGATCGGAAAATCGCTTCCCGGCTGGTTTGCTTGCTCAACCCAACTCTTCAATGCCGGGTCGTGCGACTCGTTGATCAATGACATACGATCTCTCCAGTGTGCGGATTCAGACCTGCGCGGGATTGAAATGCTTTTTCAAGCCTTGCCAGCATCGGTAGTACTCGCCCTGTAACTGGGACGATTCGAGCGCGTAGCGCGTCGGCCGGATGACGGCAGGCGTTTCGAACATGAACGCCATGGTGTCCGTGATGTGGTCGGGCCGCGTCGTGTCCGCGGCCGTCGCCTTCTCGAACGTTTCGGCATCCGGGCCATGGCCGCTCATGCAGTTGTGCAAGGATGCGCCACCGGGCGAAAAGCCTCAGTCTTCGCGTCATACGCGCCATGAATGAGTCCCATAAATTCGCTGGCGAAGTTTCGATGGAACCAAGGTGGGCGGAAAGTGTTCTCGGCAGGCAACCAGCGCGGCGGGAAAATCACGAAGTCGATAGCGTCGACACCAGGCGTATCGGTAGGCGACTGAAGCACCAAGAAGATCGATGGATCGGGATGGTCATAGCTGATCGAACCGATCGTGTTAAAGCGCCGCAGGTCGTATTTGTACGGCGCATAGTTGCCGTGCCATGCAACCACGTCGAGCGGAGAATGGTCGATCCGGGCGCGCCACAGATTGCCTTCAAATTTCGCGACCAGTTCGAAATCGCCCTCGAGGTCTTCATACGCAGCCACTGGTGTGAGGAAGTCGCGCGGATTCGCCAGGCCGTTCGAGCCGATCACGCCGAGGTCCGGCAGCCTGAACAGCGCGCCATAGTTTTCGCAAACGTAGCCCCGCGCCTCGCCGTCAGGCAATTCGACGCGAAAGCGCGCGCCTCGCGGAATGACGACGATCTCCTGCGGCTCGACTTCCAATACGCCCATTTCGGTGGCCACTCGCAGCCGTCCTTGCTGGGGCACGATAAGCAATTCCCCGTCGGCGTTGTAGAAAAAGCGGTCGGTCATGGAGCTGTTGGCGGCATAAAGATGAATCCCGCAGCCTCGTCCCAAGTCGGGGGCGCCGTTGCCTGCCATGGTCACCAGCCCCGATACAAAGTCGGTCGGTGCATCGGGCATCGGGAGCGGATCCCAGCGTAGCTGATTGGGTGGCGTTGGTAGCTCGTCAAAGCGGCTCAAGAGGCGCGCGTTCTCGATACGCTCGAAGGGCAGGTGCATGGCCGCAGGGCGGATCCGGTACAACCACGAACGACGGTTGTTGTGCCGTGGTGCGGTGAATGCGGTGCCCGAGAGTTGCTCGGCATACAGGCCATACGGCGCCCGTTGCGGGGAATTACGCCCCACGGGCAGCGCGCCGGGCAGGGCCTCGGTGGCGAACTCATTGGCGAAGCCGGTTTGATAGTCGAGTGTCATTGTTTCGATCTCTTACAAAGGACGTCGGGTGCTTGAGGAGCACGGCTATAGGCGCCCGTTCGCATCCATGGCGCATGGGCCCGGCACTTACTCAGGCAACCCCTCGCTGGCATCGTCGATCAGGTTGAGTGCGACGGCGGGGTCGTCGATCTTATCGATGGCAAGCATCGCAAAACGCGCGAGAAAAAGCGAAGTCGTCGGCTCGCCGAGTTCGGTCATGATTCTGCAGAGTCGGGTATAGACGAGGTCAAGGTCGCGATCGGTCATGGCGTTCTCCTTTATCGGTTAATCGTGGTCACTTTTGAAGGGCGCGGTGGATCGCCGCCGCAATGTCTGCAGCGGCTGCCGTGGGCCAGCGCCCCAGTACATGACCATCCGGACGAACCAGGTACACGGTGCCAGGTTTAGCGCCGTACATCGCAAACAGCCGACCGGTGTGGTCCCAGTTGTGGTCGTTTTTGGTCTCGGGGTGCAGATGCGAAGTCACAGGGATCAGCTTGAAAGGCAGCTTCTCATCTCGAAGTGCTGCTTCAAGATCGGCGAATTCCGCAGGTACCCGACCGTCTTCGCTAAAGTGCAGGGCAGTGAAGCAGGGGGCGATCAGGTCGGTCAGATGAGCTTCCCTCGCGTTGCCGCCCTCGACGACCGTCAAAGGGCACTCGGGCAGCACGGCCCCTGGCACAGGACCGGCCTCAAATGCGCTCGGTTCTGCTTCCGTCGTATTGAGCGGCGACGCCGTATAGGCGATGGCCGAAGTCTGCCGCGGGTTGATCAAAGACCGCAGGCGCTCATGCTTAATCGCTAGGCTCAGCACGGCTTTGCGCATCAATTCGAAGGCGAATGAGGGCGGCGCCATGAATTCGGTGCTCTTGGTGCCGTAACTGAGGTTTTCGTGGGCGGCAAAGACACGCTCGTCCGAATAGCTGTCGAGTAGTGCTTCGGAAGCGAGGCCGCGCACCACGAAAGCCAGCTTCCATGCAAGATTGTCCGCGTCATCGATGCCTGAATTTGCGCCGCGTACGCCAAAGATCGGGACCAGATGGGCTGCGTCGCCCCCGAACAAAACGCGATCGTGACGGTAGCGCTCCAGCGTCAGCGCATTGGCCTTGTAGATTGTGATCCAGATGGGCGACCAGGCGCCGCGCTCGCCCATCATGTCCAACAGGCTCTGCACCCGGGGCATGACATTTTCCGGCTTTACCGCCTGTTCGGCATCCTCGCCGTCACGCAGCTGGTAATCGATGCGCCAGACATTGTCAGGCTGCTTGTGCACCAGGACGGTGGAACCTGGATTGGACGACGGATCGAAGTAGGCAAGACGTTCGGTCGGCCGGTCGCTCTCCAGTTCGATATCGACGATCACGTAACGGCCCTCGTAGCTCGTTCCTTTGAGCTGGAGACCCAGCGCCTCGCGAAGGGTGCTACGTCCGCCGTCGCAGGCAACAACCCAGTCCGTGTTGAGCGCATACTCGCCTTCGGACGAGGCGAGGCGAAGGGTGGCGCCGTCCGCGCGCGAATCAATGGCGCTCACCCGCGTCTGCCAGCGGATGTCAATTAGATCCGATTTCTTTTCTGCGGCGTCCAGCAGGAACTGCTCGATATGATATTGCGCAAGGTTCACCATCGGCGGCAGTTTCTGATTATCATCCTGCGGCATCTTGAAGTGCAGCACTTCGGTGTCGCGGTAGAAGCTGCGCCCGCCTGCCCACGGGAGTCCGGTCTTCAGAAACCCGTCCACTGCCTCCAGGCGTTCGATGATTTCGAGGCTGCGGCGTGAGATACAGATGGCCCGGCTTCCGTAGCAAACGGAGTCGTCCGCTTCGATCAAAACAGAAGGAACGCCATGATTGGCGAGTCCGAGCGCCACGGCCAGCCCGACCGGACCACCGCCAACGATTGTCACCGCGTGTCGCTTGGTCTCGATGCCGTTGTCCAGCTTCGGCACAGAGGGCGCGTATTTTTGTGCCGTGAATGGATAGGTTTTGAATTCCATCGTGTGCTCCTAAACGAATTTTTGGAATTGGGTTTCGAACCATGCATTGGCTGCGCTTCGGGGCCCCATTCGACCATCGTTCGGGCCGAAATCAGGGCGACGAGCAGTCGTTAGCCTTGCTGGATGGTTTTTCTGTGGCGTAAGCTCTTAGTTTGGATCGGCAACACCGCAACCACGACAGCGCCCACCACGAGCAATGCCGCTGCATAAAGCAATCCGGCCGAAAAACTATGCGTCAGGTCTTTGAGCCATCCCACCACCAGCGGATTCAAGGCCGAACCGATATTGCCCGTCGCATTGATGACGGCAATGCCGACTGCGCGGGCCCGAAAACTCAGCGCGTGATCCGGCGTCGTCCAAAAGATCGACATCGCGGTGTACGATCCTGCCGACGCGAAACAGATGCCCAGCATCTGCACGACGGGAAGTGCCGAGTACGCCGTGCACAACCAGCCAGTAGCGGAAAAAAGCATCGGCAGCATCAAGTGCCATTTGCGTTCCTGTTTGCGGTCCGAACGCCTTCCCCACCAGATCATGGCGACGATTGTGCAGATTTGCGGGATCGCCGCGAGCAGTCCAACGGTGCGGTTGCTGGCGTCGGCGCTGAAGCTTTTAACGATCAGCGGGGTCCAGACAGCAACCATCGCGAGCGTGTTGACAAGACAGAAATAAGCGAGCGCGAACTTGATGACGGTCGGCGAGAGGAGTTCGCTGAGAAGACTCCTTTCTTCAACTGCCGACGTATGCGGCACAGGATCGGCTTTGTGCTCGGCCGCGAGCGTCTGCGAGAGTGTGCGCTTCTCATCAGCGCTGAGCCAGGTTGCCTTCTCTGGGCTATCGCGCAGATAAGCAAATACGACCAGACCCAAGATCGCCGACGGCAAACCTTCCAGAAAGAACAGCCATTGCCAGCCTTTGAGCCCAAGCGTCCCATCGAGTGCCAAGATGTATCCTGAGAGGGCAGAGCCGACGGCGGCCGTCACCGGCATCGCGATCATGAACATCGCGTTCGCTCTCGCGCGATAGGCGCTCGGAAACCAGTAGGTCATGTACAGCAGGACGCCTGGCAGAAAGCCGGCCTCCGTCACGCCGACCAGGATGCGCAACAGGTAGAGCGTGCCTGGGCTCGACGCAAACATGGTCGCTGTAGATGCCAGGCCCCAGGCGATCATGATGGTCCCGATCCATCTCCGCGCCCCGATGCGTGCCAGCACGATGTTGCTCGGAACCCGGACGGTCAGTTGAAACTCCCCCAGTTTTGGTCGCGTAAACTCCCCCACCGGGTGAAGCAGGACGAGGTCGAGTTTTATTCCTCTTTCGTTTTCTGTGCAAGGGCCTCGGCGGCTTCCTTGAGGCGGTAGCTCCGGCCGTTGAACTCGAGCTGATGGCAATGATGCATGAGGCGATCGAGGATCGTGGTGCTCATCGTGTTATCGCCCAGATACGCCCCCCAGTCCTGTACAACGCGATTGGAGGTGACGATGATGCTTCGGCGCAATTTGTAGCGCTGATGGACCAGTGTCTGTAATAGCGCGCCGGCCTCGTCCGGTATCGAGCGGGCCAGGAACAGATCATCGAGCACCAGCAGGTCAGCCTCGAGTATCGCGCGCAGTCGCGTCTGTCGCTGCTCCGCCGCGCTGAGCGCGTAGCGGTTAAAGAAGTCGTCGGTTTCGAGATACTGTACCTTGTGGCCTTGCAGAACTGCCTGATACGCGACGGCCTTGGCAACGTGCGACTTCCCGGTGCCAGGTTTGCCGATGATCAATCCGTTCTCGCCGGCGGCGATGAACTTCAGCGCGTTGAGCTGGAAGCAGGCCTGACGCGGGATTTTCGGATTGAACGACCAGTCGAACTCGGCCAGCGTGAGCTTCTCCTCGAGTCCGGACTGCTGATAGCGCCGCTCGATGAGCCGCGACTGACGCCGGTCGAGTTCGTCCTGCAGGATCAGGGCGAAGGTCTCGAGGAACGGCTGCTGGGTGCCCTGTGCCTGCAACACGCGGGTTTCGAGTGTGTCGCGTACGCCTGACAGGCGCAGCAGCCTGAGCGCCCGCTCGATGTCGGGTAGCGTGGTGTTCATGCTGTTTCTCCACTTGTTGATGGATGAGAGCCGGCGCTGTGCTGCGCGCCGACGTTGAAGAACTCGCCGTATTCGTCACCCGGACGGATCAGGGGGTGTTCCTGTGTGAGCGGCAGGGCCAGCTGTGGCGCACGATCGAGACGCTCAAGGGCTTGCTCGAACAGCCGCTCGACGACGGCACGTACCTGCCGGTATCGATAGAGGTGGTGACGCAGGGCGTGATCGCAGGCCTGCTCGACGAGCCAAGCGGGATACTTCTTCGCGAGCGCGACGATGCCCCACATGCCGCGGTGGCCGACGCGACCTTCGGCGTCGAACAGGTGCTGGCACAGCGCCTTCGTTCGTGGACCGATGTCGGTGGCGCTGGCCAGCGCGAGACTGGTCTGGCGCGATGGATTGAACGGGCGCTCGCTCTCGGGCAGTTCGAGGGAACCGGGCTGAGTGTGGCGTGGATGGGTGCGCAGCAGTTCCTGCGAGCGGCGATCACGGATCTCGATCGTGGTGTCGTAGATGCGTACGCACACGAGACTTCCAATGGGCGCGGGCCGCGCCGCATAGTTGCTCCGATCAATGCTCACCGTGGTGTCGTCCCAGACGGTGCGCACGACCTCAGTAAAGTAGCGGAATGCCGTGGTCGGCAATGGCTTCAGGTGCGGCTTCTCCTCCTGGAACATCGCTTCAACCTGTCGCCGTGCACGACCATGGATGCGTTTGGCGGCCCAGTTCTCTTCCCAGTGCATTAGGAATTCATTCTGGGCCTCCAGCGACTCGAAGCGCCGGCCGGTGAGCGCGGTATTCTGCGTATGCTGGATGGCGTTTTCAACAGAACCCTTGCGATTTGGATCGCGTACGCGGGCCGGGTCGGCGACGACGCCGTAATGTTCGAGCATCGCGGCGTAAAGGCGGTTGATCTCTGGCTCATACAGGTCGGGCGTGATCACGCCCTCCCGTAAATTATCGAGGACGACGTAGCTCACGCTGCCACCGAAATACCGGAAGGCTTCTTCGTGAAGCTGTGCCCAGACCTGTTTGCTGGACTTCCAGACTACGCGCCGGAAGCTGCGCCGCGAATACCTCAACGTCATGACGAACAGGCGTGGCCGGCGATAGCGGCCCGTCTTCGGATCGCGGGTCGGCGCGCCTTCGCCGTAATCCACTTGGGCCTCTTCACCGGCGGTGAACTCGAGACGGTCGAACTGTTCCGGATCGACGTGCCGCAGCGCTCGGACGAAACGTTTGACGCTCTCGTAACTGGCTGTAAAGCCATACTGGTCAACGAGGTCCTGGTAGATCGCCTGGGCGTTGCGCTTCAAACGCACCTGCTGTTCGATCCATTCCCGGTGGGGCTCACTGGCCGAACGGGCGAAGTTGAAGGAACTGATCGGCACTCCGCCTGCAGTCGGCGGTCGCGGAAGTGGAGGATTTTGCGGCGGGGGAGTCTGCGCGACCACCGGATCGTCGGAGCCGGTGGTCGCGGCGGTGGAGGATTTTGCGCCATCCGCCCGCCGCGCCTCATACAGCGTTTGATAGCGGCGAATCGTCTTGCGATCGATACCCGTGAGCTCGTGGATCCTGTGCTGGCTCACGCCGCGCTCAAGCAGCGTGAATATCGCGCTTTGCAGATGCTGCTTCAAGACATTCACTCCCTGGTCTCCTTCTTCTCTGAAGGAGACGACAATAAATGTCCTGCAGCACCGCTAAGGACCGCTCAGCCGGCGGTCGCTAACTGGGGGATTTTGAAGTGACCATACATGGGGGAATTTGACCGACCGCCGGGGCTTACAAGAAAGCTGACGCAGGTGAGCTGACCGGATTGCTGAAGGCAGTGGCACATACGTCTGCGACTGACGACATGCAACAGATCGCGGAAGTGTTGCCCGATTCCACGCCGTTTGTATCAAATGGAGTGGATTGCCTCTCCAGTGTCGACATCGTCCTGCCGATGGTGCTACGCGCAGCAGACTTTGGACGGATCGCCGTCAACCATGCGCTCGGCGATATCTATGCAGCATTTGGCGTCCCGCAGTTCGCGCTTTCCATTTTAGGATTGCCTCATGGATTGCAGGCCAGCGCTACTGACGTCGTGGAGTTGGTGCGTGCAGAAGCGAGCGAGTTGAACGAAGCCGGCGCTTAGCTGATCGGCGGTCATACATTAGTGAAGCAGGCGGACTTATCACAACTATCCGGGGATAACATCGTTCCGTAAGGCTACACGCATGTCTCCGGACAGGTTGGGTATGGGATAGGGGGGCGCCCAACTGTGATCTTGGAAGTCACTACCACCCCAGCGCTCAGCCTCGAACCAAGCGTGCTGAGGCGCGCGTGACGAGAACCCCGGGAACCACCACGGCTCTTCGCTTGAGCCAGGGCGCCTCACGTCGCGTCGAGAAAAGGCGAACTGCCTCCGCAGCGAGTTGGTCCACGTGCTGTCGTGTCGTGGTTAGCTGATAGGTGGGCCGTCCAGCCTCCGGTCTATCGTCGAAACCACCGATCGAAACGTCCGAGGGAATTGAAAGACCCAATTCGAACCGGCATGCGTCAAGCTCACCGAGCGCGATCTGGTCGTTTGCACAAAATACCGCTTCGAACGGGCTTTTGACGATGCCCCGTGCTTCAGCATCGTTGCACGCCCTTGATCATAGGAGGAGTCCGAATGGACGAGATGGAAGAGTGGTGCCATCGCGCTCGTGCAAGCGTGCGACAAAAGCGTCGACGCGAGCATCGCTAACCGGTGCCCCGGCGGGCCCTCCAGTGCATAGAAAACGGCGATGACCCGCGTCGTGTAAGGCATCGGCTATGTCGCGCGCGCTCGCAGCATTATCGGTCGAAACGCTGTCGACGCCTTTGAAGGACGACTGCCGGTTGATGAGTACGACTGCCACTCCATGGCGCTGAAAACGTTCGATATCGGCAACTTTCATCGACGCACACGTGATGAGGCCATCCAGCGGAAAGTCAACCGTGTCGCGTAGCGCATGATGAAGTGATGCGTCATCATAAGGAGCAGTTTTACGCCTTGCGTAGCAAGCGCTTCACCGATAGCGTATAGCACGTCCGGGTTGAAGCCCAGGGTGTATTTCGTGACGATCACCCCAATGACGTTTGACTGCCCGAGAAAACGTCAAGGCGAAATAAACATCACTCTCAATTGGGAGATCGTTATGCGAAAGTGGGCCGTTTCCGTAGGATTGTGCGGTGGGCGTTTAACATAGTCAGAAGACCACCGTTCATTGCGAGGGAATGCTTTGAAAGCGCTTTGTCCGGAGACGTTGGAAAAGCTCGCCGATCGCTGGGCGGTGCTGATGAATCAGGTAAACCGCCACGTCGGCCCGTATCCTGGCCAGCTCTATCTTGAAGTCAAGGCGCTGATTCGTCAGACGGAGGGTGTTGTCCAGCCCGATCCGTTTGAGCATGATGTGCTGCAGACCGCCGAAGCGCTGGCCGGAGACGGTAACTTGAAGATGGCGCTGTTCCGATTACATGAAGTGATTGAAGCCCGTCTTGGAGGCGGGCGTCTTGCGTAAATCTTTCATTGCCATTCGGTCTGCGCTTCGTAGTCCGAGTTCAGCAAGTCGGCACGTTACTTCTGAGACTGGCCAAACGACCTACACCTTCCGAAACAAGCTTGCGCTGGGTCAGCATGCCGTTGCCTGAAATCAGGTTGTACAAAATGCGCCGCCGGGACTCAGCTATTCGACTTCAGGTCGAGATCGCCACAGCTAGAGCCCTGACCGCTCGTGCCGAATCCGGAAAAAGCGCTGCAATATATGGCAATGTCGCCCAATGTTGAATCACCGCTTCGCTGACTTGAGATTCTTTACAGCGGCAATAGCCAGTTCCCCACCGCCATTCACTTGATTGCCGCCTAGATCGAGCTCGCCGTGACGTTGACGCTTAGCGGATGCGCCCCTTCGTCTTATAGATTCGTCTGCTGGCCGCGTAGCGGTGCGGCGCTCCGCTTGGCATCGCGATTCTCGTCGCCTGTTTGGTTGTTGTCATTGTCATCGCGGCCGACGAAGGGGGAGTCGGTGTCGCTGCCACCTGCACGGAGCGCGGTCCGCGCTTCTTCCGCCAGCTTTTCGTAATGTTTTCTGAAACGACTTAAATCTTTTTCCTCTAGCTCTTCAAGATCGAGAAGAGCGTTATGCGCGCCTTCCATTGCGCGGATCAGTTCATCGAGCTTGATTTGCATTGCCGCCGTGTCGCGATTCTGCGTGTTCTGTATCAGGAAGACCATCAGGAACGTGACGATCGTGGTCGACGTATTAATCACGAGTTGCCATGTGTCGCTATAGTGAAAGAACGGGCCAGTAACCGCCCAAACGATCACAAGAGCGACGGCCATCACAAAGGTGGCGGGCCTACCGGTCATCGTTGAAAGGTAGCTCGCGAACTTGGAAAACCACTTGCTGCTCATCACGACCTCCAATACTGATCAATGTACTAATGATGGCATAGACCGCGGATTCGCTTCCGCCATCATGGACACGCTGGGAGCGGCCCGCAGGTATCGTTGCGGCTATTTTCGTGCGCGATCTGAACGCGCCACGACGGACATATGGATGCACACCACGGCGAGACGGGAGCCGGTGTTCTCGACAATCCCGTCCGCCGCCGGGACGGCAAACTCGGCCCGATAGCCGCACCTCAGGAGTGGTAAGTCGTGTTTGCACGCTTGCGTTTCAATAAGCTTTGCATAAGGTGGAGGCTCCGCATTCCTTGGGCGAAGCGGCGGGAAAATTGATTGGCGATGAAGGCACTGCTAAGATCGGCACGCTCGTTGCGCTCGAATAGGAAAGTCGAGGAACTCTCCAGTGATGCAACCTGCCGCGTCGCCGATGCCCGGCCTATGGGCAACCCGCTCTTTTGATGCTGTCAGGCCCCCTGTGGCGGTGCTTGTCGTGGACGATGACGAAGCTTTGGGGATGGCACTTGCCGCGACGTTTGATGCTCATGGCTTCCGCACGCACCTCGTCAGGGGCGGCACAGCGGCCTTGCAGATTTCGCAAGCATGGACGCCACACGTCATCGTCCTCGACATCGAGATGTCGGATTGCGACGGTTTCACCGTCGCGGAGGCGCTGCGCGGGACGACGAGATTCTCGAAGGTCCCGATCGTTGCGCACACATCCCTTGCAGAAGACGACGTCATCGATAAGGGCAAGGCGGTCGAAATCGATACTTTCTACCGAAAGGGCGCCCCTTTGCATGGGCTATTTCGGATGATCGAGCATCTGGCGCCTTCACAACCGATTCGACAGGCTACTCAGTGGTGAGCTTTCCGACTTTGTATAATCGTCGCCTTCCGTGCTCAGGGGAACGGGGACGTGCGCATCAGCGTTCACGGCTTGTCCGAGGTGACGCGTATTTTTTGGCTTGCGATGATGCGTAGAATCGGAGGCTCGACAGGTGATCGTATTTGAGCGGGGGCCATCATCTTGGTCAGGAAAGACAAATCACTAGGCGCCGTGCGCGACACGGAAGACCAGTTTCGTATCCTCGTTCAGGGGGTCACTGACTACGCCATTTTCCTGCTCTCGCCGACGGGCATCGTGACGAGCTGGAACGTGGGCGCCGAGCGGATTAAGGGATACTGCGACACCGAGATCATCGGCCAGCATTTTTCATGTTTTTATACCGATGACGACCGCGCAGCCGGAGCGCCGGCGTACATTCTTGCGACAGCCGCACGGGAGGGACGCGTCGAGCGCGAAGGATGGCGGGTGCGCAAAGATGGCAGCCGCTTTTGGGCACATGTAGTAGTGGATGCGATACGGGATGAAACCGGCACGCTCATAGGCTTTGCCAAAGTAACACGGGACATCACGGAGCGTAAGGAGGCGGCCGCCGCCCTTGAAAGGGCGAACGCGGCGCTGTTTCAGGCTCAGAAGATGGAGGCCGTCGGGCGCCTGACAGGCGGCGTGGCGCACGATTTCAACAATCTCCTCGCGGTGCTGTCCAATGGTCTTCAGGTGCTCGCCATGCAGTCGCGCACGCCGCTCGACATGAAAATGATCGAAGGCATGCGACGCGCGATCGACCGCGGCGCCGCACTCACGCAGCAGCTCTTATCCTTTGCGCGGCAACAGCCGCTTCAATCCGAAGTACACGATCTCGCCGCATTGATTCGTGATTTCGAGCCTATGCTGGCGCGGGTCGGGACGCGCACGGCGTCTTGCGAAGTAAGGGCGTCGCATCAGCCGGCCTTTGCCTCGGTCGATGTGCCTCGCTTTGAGGCAGCGCTGCTTAATCTCGTGGTGAATGCGGTTGATGCCATGCCCGACGGGGGCACCGTAACTGTCGCGACCGACGTCGTCGAGTCGGGCAAGGCGCTGAGCCCGGTGTTGCCAGCCGGCCGCTACGTGAAAGTATCAGTGTCGGATACGGGAACGGGGATGCCCCAGGATGTGTTGGCTCAGGCATTCGAGCCGTTTTTTACCACGAAGCCGCCGGGCAAGGGAACGGGTCTTGGGCTGAGCCAGGTGTACGGGTTCATTACGCAATCCGGTGGAGATGTCGTGATCTCCAGTCAGATAGGCGTCGGTACGACCGTTGACCTCTACCTGCCCTTGGCCGAACCCGTCGACGCGGTAAGCACGGTCTCAGCACCAAAGGTCGAGACGGTGCTCCTGGTCGAAGACGAGCCTGAGGTGCTCGGTCTTGCGTCTGAGCTTTTTCGTAGCATTGGATACGAGGTCGTGGCGGCGAGCTGCGCCTCCGAGGCGGCCGGAATCCTCGACGAGCGACATGACGTCGACGTGGTCTTCACGGATATCACCATGCCTCACGGGATCAGCGGCTTGGAGCTCGCTCGCATGGTCAGGTCCCGGTTTCCCGACATAAAGGTCGTCTTGACTTCTGGCTACCCACGTCCCGCACTGCGAAGCGAGCACGGCGCGTTAAGGAAGCTCTGCAGAATGTGGTTTCAAAAGCGTGCGCACCATATAGGCGTTGGGCAGATTGTTCTCGCTCAGCAGGGCTGTGTATGGCAGAGGCG
>NZ_JARUXO010000004.1:1477935-1685444 GCF_031451275.1 Caballeronia sp. LZ029 | reverse complement strand
TTTGCTATCCCAGGTCATGATCTACTCCGGACGAACCATTCGTCCGAAGTGTCACCCATGTCCTGGAACAGGTGTTACCCATGTCTCCGGTCCATACACAGCAGCAAAGAAAGTGACTGCCGCCCCGCACAGGGGCAGTGCTAATAGACCACCACGAAAACGGGATCCAGCGAAAAAAAACCCACCTACGACCCCTCCTGCCCCGGCGCCTGCACCCGCGCCTTCCACTGCCCGCCCTTCCCGCTCCAGTAACGCACAGCCGCGCCGATCGTCGCGCTCACATAGAACAACGCAACGAGCGGCAGAAGCGGCGCCCACAACAGCGATCTGCGGTAATAGCGCAGCATCGGACCATACGCGATGCACATGAACGCCCACGCCGCGCACGCCGGCCAGGCCCGCGCGCCATAAGCCAGCGCGAGCACCGGCGGCGCGAGATAGATCACCGCCATGCCGAGCACGGTGCCGGCGAGCAGAAACGGCGAATAGCGCAACTGCGTGAAGGCCGTGCGGGCGATCATGTTCCAGATATCGCGCCAACTATCGTACGGACGCAGCGATTCGCTGCGATCGGCGAGATCGAGGCGGATCGGGCGCGCATCGTTGCGGCCCGCCCGATGCTTGATGCGCGCGGCGAGACTGCAATCGTCGATCAGTTCCTGACGGATCGATTCGATCCCGCCCGCCTCCACCAGCGCCGAGCGGCGCACGAGCATGCAGCCGCCCGCCGCGCCGGCCGTCGGCTTCTTCACGTCATTGACCCAGGCGAACGGATAAAGCTTCGCGAAGAAGAACACGAACGCCGGAATCAGCACCTTCTCCCACAGCGAATCGCAACGCAAACGCACCATCAGCGAGACCAGATCGCGATCCTCGAGAATCGTGCGCGCGACGAGCTGCGTCGCGGCATCGGCCGGATGGTAGATGTCCGCGTCGGTCAGGAGCAGAAACTCGGCGGGCAGACCGAGCGAATCGATCGCGCCGATGCCCTGCGACTGCGCCCACACCTTGCCCGACCAGCCCGGCGGCAGCGGCTGCGCGGTCAGCACGGTCAGACGGTCTTCGAGCCCGAGATCGCGTGCGGCGGCAAGCGCGACCTGGGCGGTGCCGTCGGTGCTGTGATCATCGACGACGATCACATGGAACGCGCCCGCGTAGTCCTGCTTCAGGAGCGAGCCGACCGCGCGCCCGATGACGTCGGCCTCGTTGCGCGCCGGCACGACGGCCACGAGCGCGGGCCATGCGCCACGACGCGCGATCTCCGCGTTGCCGACGGCGTGGACCGTCGTACCGGACAGCGCCGGCGCGGGTTCGGCGCGCCAGAAGCCGCCGCGAGCGAACAGCAGCACGATCCAGATCAAAAAAGACAGCCAGGCGATCAGTAGCATGAAATAAACGATTAGCTTGGAAACGGTGGCGCAACCGGATGGCGCGGTCGACGGGACGTTGCGCGAAAAATACACAAATCGAACGGCGCCGGGAGTCCGTCCGGAAGGCCGCCGGGCCGGGCGCAACGGCGCAAATCGCGCCGCCATGCGGTCCGGGGCGCTCGACAGTTTACTGGGTTCTGAAAATTGCCGTATCGGCACGCGCCGGGCGGCTGCGCGCAGTGAAGCGGGCATTGAGCACCCAAAAAGGGAACGGGTTAGAATACGCGGTCAACTTCGGCGCGCAGACCAAACCACCATGTCTTTTTTTCCGGTCTGCTTTCCCGGGGCGTTTTTAACGTCTCCGAGGCGCCGTGAAGGTCCAATCAAAGGAAAGCGCGAGCTTCGCGCCGGCTAACCCCGAAACCCGCGTCAGTCGGAGTTCGTTCGAATATGCGTATCATCCTTGCTCAACCCCGCGGCTTTTGTGCGGGTGTGGTCCGTGCGATCGAAATCGTCGATCGGGCCCTCGAACGACATGGCGCGCCCGTCTATGTGCGTCACGAGATCGTTCACAACCGTCATGTCGTCGATAATTTGCGCAGCAAGGGTGCGCGTTTCGTCGAGGAACTGGATGAAGTGCCGCACGGCGCGGTCGCGATCTTCAGCGCGCACGGCGTCGCGCAGAGCGTCGAGAAGGATGCGCAGACGCGCGGTCTCGATGTGCTGGACGCCACCTGCCCGCTCGTCACGAAAGTTCACGTGCAAGGCCGCCAGTATGTATCGCAGGGACGCACGCTCATTTTGATCGGCCATGCGGGCCATCCGGAAGTCGAAGGCACGATCGGGCAGATTCCGGGCGAAGTCGTGCTGGTGCAAAGCGAAGCCGAAGTGGAGAAGATGACCCTCGCGCCCGATACGCCCGTCGCCTACGTCACGCAGACCACGCTTTCGGTCGATGACACGCGCGGCATCATCGATGCCTTGCAGCGCCGCTTCACGGATATCGTCGGCCCGGACACGCGCGACATCTGCTACGCGACGCAAAACCGCCAGGCCGCCGTGCGCGAGCTGTCGAGCCAGGTGGATGTGCTGCTGGTGGTCGGCGCGACCAACAGTTCCAATTCGAACCGCCTGCGGGAAATCGGCGCCGAGACCGGCGTTCCGAGCTACCTCGTCGCGGACGGTTCAGAGATCAGGCCGGAGTGGTTTGCCAATGTGCAGACGGTCGGCATCACCGCGGGCGCTTCGGCGCCCGAGGAAATGGTCAAACATGTGATCGATGCCCTGCGCGCGTTCGGAAACGTCGAAGTCACGACGATGAACGGCCGCGAGGAAAAGGTCGAATTCAAACTCCCCGCGAAGCTCACTCAGCCGGTCGCCGCCGTTGCGGCAACCGCGACTCGCGAAGAATAAGGAGAGGACGCAATTGTCTATCCCGATGCTCCAGAAGGCCCGCGTAGGCGCCTACATCTTCAAGCAGCACCTCACGGGCACCAAGCGTTACCCGCTCGCGCTGATGCTGGAACCGCTGTTCCGCTGCAATCTCGCCTGTAACGGCTGCGGCAAGATCGACTATCCGGATCCGATCCTGAACCAGCGTCTGTCGCTGGAAGAGTGCCTCGGCGCCGTCGACGAATGCGGCGCGCCGGTCGTGTCGATCGCGGGTGGCGAGCCGTTGCTGCACAAGGAAATGCCGCAGATCGTGAAGGGCATCATGGCGCGCAAGAAGTTCGTGTATCTCTGCACGAACGCGCTCTTGATGGAAAAGAAGATGGACGACTACGAGCCGAGCCCGTACTTCGTCTGGTCGGTGCACCTCGACGGCGACCGCGAAGCGCACGATCACTCGGTTTCGCAGCCGGGCACCTACGACAAGGCCGTCGCCGCGATCAAGGAAGCGAAGCGCCGGGGCTTCCGCGTGAACATCAACTGCACGCTGTTCAACGATGCGGAACCCGAGCGCGTGGCGAAGTTCTTCGACACGCTTGGGCCCATTGGCGTCGATGGCATCACGGTCTCGCCGGGTTATGCGTACGAGCGCGCGCCGGATCAGCAGCACTTCCTGAACCGCGAAAAGACGAAGAACCTGTTCCGCGAAATCTTCAAGCGCGGCAACAACGGCAAGAACTGGTCGTTCAGCCAGTCGACGCTGTTCCTCGATTTTCTCGCGGGCAACCAGACATATCAGTGCACGCCGTGGGGCAACCCGGCGCGTACCGTGTTCGGTTGGCAAAAGCCGTGCTATCTGGTCGGCGAAGGTTATGTGAAGACCTTCAAGGAACTGATGGAAACCACCGATTGGGACAAGTACGGCACGGGCAAATACGAAAAGTGCGCGGACTGCATGGTCCACTGCGGCTTCGAAGCGACCGCCGTGATGGACACGGTGGCGCATCCGTTGAAGGCCGCGAAGATCGCTCTTTCGGGTCCGCGCACGACGGGCGCATTCGCGAAGGATCTGCCGATCGACAAGCAGCGTCCGGCCGAGTATGTGTTCTCGAAGCACGTGGAGATCAAGCTGGAAGAGATCGGCCGCACGCAGAAGAACAAGGGCGCGAAGACGGCGGCGGCGGTGAACTGAGTCGCGCGTTAAACGTGTAGAAATGCGAGGGGCGGGTGACTTGGGTCATCCGCCCTTTTTGTTTTTGCTGAAGAGCAAAAAACGCGATGGCTCTCACCGTCGCGTTCCCGTCAACCACTTCGAAACGCCATCAGCTCAACAACACTTCCCCGCCCCCGATCCATACCTCGCCTCCTGACGCTCGCGGAAAAACTCCGCGTAGCTCATCACCGGCTTGTCGGGATGCGTCGTCTGCATGTGCGTGACATACGCGTCGTAATCAGGCATCCCGACCATCAGACGCATCGCCTGGCCGAGATACCGTCCTGCTTGCCGAAGATCGGTGAACATCGTGCGCTCCCTAGTGGCCCGAACGAACCGCCGCGCCCGCACCCGCGGGCATCGCTTCGAAAGGCGTCTCGCGCACTGTCGGCTTCGTTTCGCGACGCGCGCGCAACACCGCCAGCACGCCGTACACCGCGATGCTCACCACCACGAAGATGAACAAGCCGGCAAGCGCCGCATCGACGTAATCGTTGAAGATGATCCGCTGCATCTCCGCGAGCGACTTCGCCGGCGCCATCACCTTGCCCGCGTCGTACGCATCCTTCAGCTTGCCCGCGTGCGCGAGGAAGCCGACCTTCGGATTCGCGTCGAAAATCTTCTGCCAGCCGGCCGTCAACGTGCAGATGAGCAGCCAGATCGTCGGCAGCAGCGTGACCCACGCATAGCGCTCGCGCTTCATCTTGAACAGCACGACGGTGCCAAGCATCAGCGCGATGCCCGCGAGCATCTGGTTCGAGATGCCGAAGAGCGGCCACAGCGTGTTGATGCCGCCGAACGGATCGACCACGCCCTGATACAGGAAGTAGCCCCACGCGGCGACGCACAGACCCGTCGCGACGAGGTTGGCCGGAAGCGACTCCGTGCGGCGCAGCGCCGGATGGAACGTACCGAGCAGATCCTGCAGCATGAAGCGGCCGGCGCGCGTGCCCGCATCGACGGCGGTCAGGATGAAGAGCGCCTCGAACAGAATGGCGAAGTGATACCAGAACGCCATCATCGCCGGGCCGCCGATCACCTGATGGAGAATGTGCGCCATGCCGACCGCGAGCGTCGGCGCGCCGCCGGCACGCGCCACGATGGTCGTCTCGCCGACCGCCTTCGCCGTCGATGTCAGCATGTCCGGCGTCAGCAGGAAGCCCCAGCTCGACACGGTCTGCGCGACCGCTTCGGGCGTCGAGCCGAGCAGCGCGGCGGGGCTGTTCATGGCGAAGTACACGCCCGGCTCGATCACGCACGCGGCGACGAGTGCCATCATCGCGACGAACGATTCCATCAGCATCGCGCCGTAGCCGATGAAGCGCATGTTGACTTCGTTATCGATCATCTTCGGCGTCGTGCCCGACGAGATCAGCGCGTGAAAGCCCGACACCGCGCCGCACGCGATCGTGATGAACAGGAACGGGAACAGGTTGCCCGACCACACCGGCCCGCTGCCATCGACGAACTTCGTGAACGCCGGCATCTTCAGCTCGGGCGCGACGATCAGAATGCCGATCGCGAGGCCGAGAATCGTGCCGATCTTGAGGAACGTCGACAGATAATCGCGCGGTGCGAGCAGCAGCCACACTGGCAGCACCGACGCGACGAAACCGTAGCCGATCAGGATCCACACGAGCTGCACGCCGGTGAACGTGAAGTACGGCGCGAGCGTCGCCGATTCGGCGACTTGCCCGCCGTACACGATCGCGAGCATCAGGCCGATGAAGCCGATGATCGACACCTCGCCGATGCGGCCCGGACGAATGTAGCGCGTATAGACGCCCATGAAGAGCGCGATCGGAATGGTGGCCGCGACGGTGAACGTGCCCCACGGCGAATTGGTGAGCGCCTTCACGACGATCAGCGCGAGCACCGCGAGAATGATCACCATGATGAGGAACGCGCCGAAGAGCGCGATCACGCCGGGCACGGTGCCGAGCTCCATCTTGATGAGATCGCCGAGCGAGCGGCCGTCGCGGCGCGTCGAGATGAACAGGACGACGAAGTCCTGCACCGCGCCCGCGAACACCACGCCGCCGAGAATCCACAGCATGCCGGGCGTGTAGCCCATCTGCGCGGCCAGCACCGGGCCGACCAGCGGACCCGCGCCCGCGATCGCCGCGAAGTGATGCCCGAACAGCACGTATTTGTTCGTCGGCACGTAGTCGAGGCCATCGTTGTGACGAACGGCCGGCGTCATGCGCAGGCCGTCGAGTTGCAGGACCTTCGACGCAATGAAGCGCGAGTAGAACCGGTAAGCGATGAGATAGACGCAGACCGCCGCGATGACGATCCATAGCGCGCTGATGCGCTCGCCGTGCGCGAGTGCAATAGTGCCGAATGCGAACGCGCCCAATAGCGCGAGCGCGATCCAGCCCAGGAATCCGGAAGCCCGATTCATGGCGTCTCCTTAGTTATTGACCCGTCAGGTCGATGGATGCGCCGCGATAGCGCATTGGGCGGTAGTATTCGCTTTCGCCACGGCGCTTACAAGCGCATAACTACGTATGCGCGCTACGTGGCTTCACGTAGCGGAAAACCCGAGGGTCTGTTCGCATACAAAACGGCCATGCGAACGTCCCGAAATGCGCTGCAGGGCAAGGAGTGAGGAGCGCCGTTTGGCGAGCCCAAACAAGCGACGAACAACGCAGCCATGCGGCGCAGTTCGGGCGTTCCCGAAGGGTTGCCCTGCAAGGGCAACGCATGGCCGTTTTGTATGTGAACAGACCCTAGATGAATCTCAAGTCAAAGATCTTCCTGCTTGCGATCGTTCCGTTCGCACTGGCGATCGGCGGCATCACCTACGGCGTACGCCAGCAGGCGCAATCGCTCGCGCAGGCGCAGCACGACACCACGCAGGCCGCGTACATGTCGAGCAAGGAGATCGAGCTGCGGCATTACGTCGAGATCGCGAAGAGCGCCATCGCGCCGTACTACGACGCACCCGCCACCGATCCGCGCAGCGACGACGAACGCCGCCGCCTCGCGCTCGACGCGCTGCAGCGCCTCGACTTCGGACAGGACGGCTACTTTTTCGTCTACACGATGCACGGCACGTCGCTCATGCATCCGCGCCAGCCGGATCTCGTCGGACGCGATCTCTGGCTGATGCGCGATCCGAACGGCGCGCTCACCATTCAGGAACTCGTCAAACGGGCATCGAAAGGCGGCGGCTACGTGCGCTACGTCTGGCGGCGGCCGTCCACGGGCCTCCTCGCGCCGAAGCTCGGCTATGTGGTGCCGCTCGAACGCTGGGGCTGGATGATGGGCACGGGCATCTATCTGGAAGATGTCGAAACGACGCTTGCGCGCATAGATTCGCAGGCGGCCGCGAACATCGAACGCACGCTGATGTGGATCGGCGCGATCGCGCTCGCCGCGCTTGCGATCATCGCGGTATGCGGCGCGGTGCTGAACATCAGCGAGCATCGCAGCGCCGACGCGAAACTGAAGCGCCTCGCGCGGCAAGTCGTGGACTCGCAGGAACAGGAACGCGCGCGGCTGTCGCGCGAGCTGCACGACGGCATCAGCCAGATGCTGGTCTCCGTGAAGCTGCTGCTCGAATCGGCGCTCGCGCGTTTCGAGCGCGGCGCGGCGCGCGAGCCGACCGCGGAAGCCGCGCTCGCGACGAGTCTCGGACGCCTCTCCGGCACGCTGCGCGAAGTGCGCCGCATCTCCCATGCGCTGCGTCCCGCGATGCTCGATGATCTCGGTCTCGCCGCCGCGCTGGAGCAACTCGCGCGCGAGTTCGACGGACACGACGGCATCGAGGCGCGTTTCGAATCGATGGATCACGGCAAGCCCTGCGCGACGCAGCGCACGACCCTGCCCGATCCCGTCAACACCGTGCTCTTTCGCATCGCGCAGGAAGCGCTGACCAACATCGCGCGGCACGCGCAGGCTTCGCGCGCGGCGATCACGCTCGATATCGCCACGCACGCCGTCACGCTCGACATCACCGACAACGGCCGCGGCTTCGATGCGCACAGCGCGGTCTCCGACCCGGCGAGCGGCGTCGGCCTGCGCAACATGCGCGAGCGGCTCGACACGCTCGGCGGCACACTGGCGATCAGTTCGCAACTCGGCCGCACGTCGATCACCGCGCGCGTGCCACTGCCGCTCGCCGCACCCAATCTTCAAGGACATACCGATGAGCGCTGAACCCGCCCGCATCATTCTCGTGGACGATCACCCGCTCGTGCGCGACGGCCTGCGCGCCCGCCTCGACTCCGTGCCGCGTCTAACCGTGATCGGCGAGGCGGGCAACGCAAAAGAGGCGCTCGCGCTCGCCGCCGACGAAGCGAATCCGCCCGATCTCGCGCTGATGGACGTCGGCATGTCCGGCATGAGCGGCATCGAGCTGGCGGCTCTGTTTCACGAGCGGCATCCGGGCATCCGCGTGCTGATGTTGTCGATGCACGACAACGTGGAGTATGTGAAGCAGGCGGTGCGCGCGGGCGCGAGCGGCTACGTGCTGAAGGATTCGCCCGCCACCGAGATCATTCAGGCGATCGACGCGGTGCTGGCCGGCAAGACCTTTTTCAGCGCCGGGCTCGCCGCGCGCATGATTCAGGCACAGTCGATGCAGACGCCGCTCGAACGCCTGACGCCGCGCGAGCTCGATATTCTCGATGCGCTGGCCGAAGGCTTATCGAGCAAGCAGATCGCGCTGCAGCATGGGCTGTCGGTGCGTACGGTGGAAACGCATCGGCTGAATTTGAAGCGCAAACTGGATATCGATGGACAGGCCGAACTGATCAAGTTCGCGGTGGAGCACCGCAGAACATGAAGCCGGCCTGCCAGCGAAGAGACGCGAGCGTCAGCCCGCCGAACGGGCGTTGTGCTCGGAAAGGAACTTGATGAGACCGTCGACGCCGCCCTTTTGCAACTGGCCGGCGAATTGTTGCTGATAGACCTGAATGAGCCAAGCGCCCATCATGTCGATGTCGTAGATTTTCCAGCCCTGCGGCGTCTTCTCCAGACGATAGCGCACGGGATTGTCGCCGCCCGTGGAGATGACGTGCGATTCGACGACCGTGTCTTTCGCGTTGGCATCGATGTTCGGGGCGTCGAACTTGAACTTCACGTCCTGATCGCGCAATTGCGAAAGCGAAGCCGCATAGGTGCGAACCAGCAGCGTCTGGAACTGGTCGTAGAGCTGCTTTTGCTGCTCGGGCGTGGCGCTCGCCCAGGCCTTGCCGACCGCGATGCGCGTGGTGCGCTGAAAGTCGGTGGCGGGCAGGAAGCGCGTTTCGACGAGCTGCGTGATCTTCGCCATGTCGCCGCCGCGCGCTTGCGGGTCGGCCTTCATCGCGTTGACGGTGCCTTCGACGGCGTTCTTCACGACGGCATCGGGACTCGTTTGTGCGAGCGCCTCGCCTGCGAAGGACAGCGAGACAAGGAGGAAAGCGAAGCAAATAGACAAATAGCGTTTCATGGCACCCGTTCTCTAATCAGGTTTGGTGGCGCGGGTTGTGCGGCCTTCCGGCATTGCAGGATCGGCCAGCTTGCTGCGAGGTCAGTATATCGACATCGCCGCGCCGCGACAGTTCAAGCGCGGCGTGTTGCGTGCGCCCGGTATACTTGCGCGGCTCCCCGCATCGTTTCATGGAAATGATCCGGATTCCGGCGGTCGGCATCATGCAATTCGCGCGTTCGCACGCACAAAAGATAACAGGCACCAGGTAGCGTCTTCATGCTGACGTCCAACATTACTCGCTTCGTCACCCTCGCCATCCGCCGGCCGGCGTGGATTATCGCCGTTTCGCTCCTGCTCGGCGTGCTCTCCACGATTTATGTCGTCCATCACTTCAGAATCAGCACCGACGTCAGCCAGCTGATCGAAACCGAGCCCGAGTGGGCTGCGCGCAGCAAGGCCATCGACGAGGCGTTTCCGCAGCGTGGCGCGACGTTGCTGATCGTGGTCCAGGCGCCCGCCCAGGAATTCGCCGATGCCGCCGCCAACGAACTCGCCGCCGCGCTCGCGAAGGAGCCGGAGCGCTTCAAGTCGGTGTCGCAGCCCGAAGGCGGCACGTTCTTCGAGCACGACGGCCTGCTCTATCTGCCGACGGACAAGGTCGAGCAGGTCACGAAGCAGCTCGCGCAGGCGCGCCCGCTCATCAACACGCTCGCGCACGACCCGACGCTCACCGGCCTCGCGCAGACGCTCAACACCACGCTGAATCTGCCGCTGACGCTCGGACAGGTCAATCTCGGCCAGATGGCCGGTCTGCTCGGCAGAAGCGCGACGGTGCTCGACCGCGTGCTGGCGAATCAGCCCGCCGCATTTTCGTGGCGCGGTCTCGCGGATTCGTCCGACAGCGCCGCGCCGGGGCGCGCGTTCGTCACCGTGTTGCCGGAGCTGAACTTCAATGCGCTGAAGGCGGCGGCGGGCACGTCGGAGGAGATTCGCGCGAAGGCCGCCGAACTCGGCATCGACAAAAAATACGGCGCGACGCTGCATCTGACCGGCGCGCAGCCGCTCGCCGACGAGGAATTCGCGTCCGTGCAGGACGGCGCCGTGCTCAACGGCGTGCTGACCTTCCTCGTCGTGCTGATGATCCTCTGGGTCGCGCTGCGCTCGAAGCGCATGATCGTCGCGGTGTTCATCACGCTCTTCGTCGGGCTCGCGATCACCGCCGCGCTCGGCCTCATGATGGTCCACGCGCTCAACATGATCTCGGTAGCGTTCATGGTGCTGTTCGTCGGCCTGGGCGTGGACTTCGGCATCCAGTTCGGCGTGAAGTATCGCGAGGAGCGCTACAAGCACAGGCGGCTCGACGTGTCGCTCGCGGAAACCGCGCGTCATGTCGCCGTGCCGCTCACGCTCGCCGCCGCCGCGACCGCCGCGAGCTTCTTCTCGTTTCTGCCGACCGCGTATCGCGGCGTGTCGGAGCTGGGGCTGATCGCGGGCGTCGGCATGTTCGTCGCCTACGCGACCAACATGACGCTCCTGCCCGCGCTCATCAAGGTGTTCGCGCCGCCGGGCGAAGCGCATTCGCCGGGCTTTCCGGTGCTCGCGCCGCTCGACGAATTCCTCGACAAGCATCGCAAGCCGGTGCTGATCGGCACGCTCGTGGTCGTGATCGGCGCGCTGCCGCTGCTCTTCGATCTGCGTTTCGACTTCAACCCGCTCCATTTGAAGGACCCGCACACCGAGTCGATGGCGACGCTCATCGCGCTCAAGGATTCGCCGGAAGGTGCGGTGAACGATGTCGCGGTGCTCGCGCCCTCGCTTTCAGACGCCGACACCATCGCCGCGAAGCTGAGAAAACTGCCGGAAGTCGGCAGCGCGACGACGCTCTCGTCGCTCATCCCCGCCGATCAGCCGAAGAAACTGGCGCTCATCAAGGCCGCCGCCGAGCAACTGCTGCCCGCGCTCGATCAGCAGACGGCATCGCCCGTGACGGACGCGGTGCGCATCGCGGCGCTGAAACGGGTGTCGAGCCAGCTCTCGCTCGCCGCCGACGAGCATCCCGGTCCGGGCGACAAGGAAGCGAAACATCTCTCGCAGACGCTCGCGAAGCTGGCGCAAGCCGACGCCGCGACGCGCGACCGCGCCGAACACGCGATGGCCGAGCCGCTGCGCATCGCGCTCGCGCAATTGCGCGCGCTGCTCACGCCGACGGAAATCACGCGCGAAACGCTGCCGCCGCAGATGGTCGCGTCGTTCGTGACGCCGCAGGGCCAGGCGCTCGTCGATATCGCGCCGAAGGTTCCGCCCGGTGCCGATCCCAACGACGACGCGCTGCTCGCCCGCTTCGCCGACGCGGTGCAGAAGGCGGCTCCCAACGCCATCGGCGGGCCGATTTCCGTGCGCCATTCGGCGGAGACGATCATCAAGGCGTTCGAGCAGGCGGCGCTCTATTCGCTCATCGCGATCACCGTGCTGCTGTGGATCGCGCTGCGCCGTTTTGGCGACGTTTTGAGAACTTTGGTACCGTTGCTCGTCTCGGCGATCGTCACGCTGGAACTGTGCGTCGTCTTCAGGATGCCGCTCAACTTCGCGAACATCATCGCGCTGCCGCTGATGCTGGGCGTCGGCGTCGCGTTCAAGATCTACTTCGTGATGGCGTGGCGCTCCGGGCAGACGCGCTTGCTACAGTCCAGCCTCACACATGCCGTTATGTTCAGTGCGGCCACGACGGCGACGGCGTTCGGCAGCCTGTGGTTCTCTCATCATCCGGGCACGTCGAGCATGGGACGGCTGCTGGCGCTGTCGCTCTTTTGCACGCTGATCGGCGCCGTGGTGTTCCAGCCCGTTCTGATGGGCAAACCGCGCAAGGTGCGCGCGGCGGCGCGGGCGAAGCTCAGGGCGGCGCAACGACATGACAACCTAAGAGGAATTGAAGAATGAAGTGGGGATCGACGGCTTTGACCGCTCGTGCAGTGCGTAAATTGGGGATGAGTCTGGCGATTGCGGGCGTGCTCACGACAGCGGGCTGCGCCACCGGCCCGGACCGCAATCCGAAAGACCCGCTCGAGCCGATGAACCGCAAGATCTTCACGTTCAACGACACGCTCGACACCTACGTCGCCAAGCCCGTCGCGCAGTTCTACGTCGATTACACGCCGAGCCCGTTTCGCACGGCCGTCAGCAATTTCTTCTCGAACCTCGGCGATTTCTCCAACTTCGCGAACAACCTGCTGCAGTTGAAGATCACCGATGCGACGCAGGATCTGATGCGCATCGCGATAAACTCGCTGTTCGGCGTCGGCGGCCTGATCGATGTCGCATCGCCCGCGGGCTTGCCGAAGCACCATCAGGATTTCGGCCTGACGCTCGGGCACTACGGCATGCCGTCGGGGCCGTATCTGGTGCTGCCGCTGCTCGGCCCGAGCTCGTTCCGCGATTCGACCACCTGGCTCGTCGACTGGCGCGTGAACCCGCTGAGTTATTCCGAAGCGGAAATACGTTGGCCGTTGTTCGGCGTGAACTTCGTGAGCGCGCGCGCGGACCTGATCGGCGCGACCGATCTGCTCTCGGCAGCCGCGCTCGACAAATACGCGTTCGTGCGCGATGCCTACACGCAGCGGCGTCAGTACCTGCTGACGGGCGGCGGCGCGAGTACGTTGCCCGACTACGGCGACGAAGGCGCATCGGCGCCGGAAGGCGCGAGCGCGCCGGGCGAGACCGGCGGTGGCAGTACGGAGCAAGGCTTGCCGACATATGTCGATCCGGGCGCGGCGGCGTCGCCTGCGGGCGGCGTCGGCGGGAAATCGCCAGCGCCGGAAGAGAACGCGCCGAAGAGCCAGCCGTCGCCGAGTTCGAGCAAGGCGCAGGGGCTGCCGCAGTATGACGATCCGGCGGCGCAGCCTGCGGGCAAGTAAGCCGGTTTTGATTGCTGGAAAAGGAAACGGGCGCTTGAGCGCCCGTTTTCTTTTAGTGCGCGGCTTCCTCGACAGCTTCCTCGAACAGATCATCGCCGGACATATTCGGCGCTTCCACCGCACCCTGATCCCGTCGATACGCCTCGAACAATTCATCGGCGTAGCGAATTTGCGTGCGCCCGTGCGGCGCGGGTTCGCCCTGCTCGTTCAGATTCACGAACACCATCTTCTCGACAGTCAGAATGCTCTTGCGCGTGATCTTGTTGCGCACTTCCGCGCGCAGCGTGATCGACGTGCGGCCGAATTGCGTCGCGGTGATACCCAGTTCGATGATGTCGCCCTGACGCGCCGAGCTGACGAAGTTGATCTCGGACATGAATTTGGTCACGACGCGCTGGTTGCCCAGTTGCGAAATCGCGTAAATCGCGGCTTCTTCGTCGATCCAGCGCAGAAGACTGCCGCCGAACAAACTGCCGTTCGGGTTCAGATCTTCGGGCTTGACCCATTTGCGGGTGTGGAAATTCATTTGCGGTACCTCGCTTTCATTACCGCGCGCGTCACGGTGCAGAGAAATCGACGCGCGCCAGATTAGGGTTTTCCCTGATTATAACGAGATGAGGGTTAACCCGCAGAAAGCAAGGATGGAAGCGAAAGGCTCAGCCGAAGGTGAGCGCCCGCGCCGATCCCAGCGCGTGCCGCGCCTGGACGAGCGTCGCGCGGGCGGCGCGCGCGTCGGACGCGAGCCGCAAAAGCGCGCCCAGTTGCGCCGGATCGCGCAGCAATTCACGCAGAATCGGGCCGATGGCCGTCGTGCCGTCATCGCGCAAACCGGCCGTCGCGGCGGGGGGCAGCGTGCGCCAGGCAGGATCGACGACCGCCCGGCACACCGCGAACGGCAGACCGCGCGCCGTCGCGATTGCCCCGGCGATATGCGATTCCATATCGACGGCCAAGGCGCCGGTCGACGAATGCAGCGAGCGCTTTTCCGCCTCGCTCTTGACGGGCGCCGTGACGCCCGCCATCCTGCCGCGCCGCATGACGCGCTGGACGGGCGTGCCCGCGAACGCATCGACGATACGCGCGGACCATGCCGCATCGGTCTGCAGCTCGCCGAACGGGCCGGACACGCTCTCGGCGACGATCAGCTCGCCCGGTTCGAGATCCGGCGCGAGCCCGCCCGCCGTACCGAAGCTGATGACGCCCGAGCAGCCGCGCGCGATCGCATCGGACAACGCGCGCTCCAGCCAGTCCGCACGCGCCGCGAACACCACATCGACGCCACGCCCGCGCACGATCTTCGCCTCGAACGCCATGCCGGTCACGGCGACGACGGGCGCGGTCACATGGCCACCGTCACGCGCGTGAGGCCGTCGCGTGTCAGGTTTCGGTAGCGCGCGAGCGCCCACAGCGGGAAGAACTTGCGATAGCCGTGGTAGCGCAGATAGAACACGCGCGGGAAGCCCGTCGCCGTGAAGCGCGTTTCGTCCCAGAGCCCGTGCGCCTGCTGCGTCTTCAGCAGATAGCCGACGCCGCGCGCAACCGCCGGATGCTCGACCAAGCCCGCCGCCATCAGTCCGAGCAACGCCCACGCCGTCTGCGACGCGGTGCTCGGCGCCTGTTCGTAACCGCGATAGTCGAGCTTGTAGCTCTCGCCGTCCTCGCCCCAGCCGCCGTCACTGTTCTGGATGCCGATGAGCAAGTCCGCCGCGCGCGTCATGCGCAGGTCGGTCGGCGCGACGCCGGCCGCGTTCAGCGCGCACATCGCCGACCAGGTGCCATAGATGTAGTTCAGGCCCCAGCGTCCGTACCAGCTTCCATCGCGTTCCTGGTCTCTCACGATGTACTCGAACGCGCGACGCGCCGGCTCGCTGTTGAGCGATGTCTCGCCGAGCTGCGCGAGCATCGACAGACAGCGCGCGGACACGTCGACCGTCGGCGGATCGAGCAGCGCGCCGTGATCCGAGAACGGGATGTTGTTCAGGTAGTACTGCGTGTTTTCCGGCTCGAACGCGCCCCAGCCGCCGTCGCTGCTCTGCATGCCGACGACCCATTCGCGCGCCCGCGCGATCGACTCGCCGTACAGCGCCGTGCCGTTCTCGCGATCCGCACGGTCCATCGCCATCGCGACGACGGCCGTGTCGTCGACGTCGGGATAGTGCGGGTTCGCGAACTGGAACGCCCAGCCGCCCGGCCGCACGTTCGGACGGCGCGAGACCCAGTCGCCGCGCACGTCGAGAATCTGCAGCGGCACGAGCCATTCGAGGCCGCGCGTCACCGCCGCGCGCGCTTTCGGCATGCCGGTTTCGAGCAGCGCATGTGCCGCGAGCGACGTATCCCACACCGGCGACAGACACGGCTGGCAATACGCTTCGCCATCGTCGGCTTCGTCGATGATGAGGAGCTTGTCGAGCGACTTGCGCGCGATCGCGCGATTCGGATGCTCGGGCGGATAGCCGAGCACGTCGTACATCATGACCGAGTTGGCCATCGCCGGGAAAATCGCGCCGAGTCCGTCCTCGCCGTTCAGGCGCTCGTCGACGAAGCGCACCGCTTCATCGATCGCGCGTTCGCGGCCGGCTTTCGGCAATAAAGGATCGGCGACGCGCAGGATCGAATCGACGACGCGAAAGAACGCGAACCAGCCGCGGCTCTGATGCCCCGAGCGCGTCGGCATGCCGGTATTGACCGGCGGATTCGTGAATACCTCGTCGATGCGCACGCCGCGAGGATTGCGCGCGCGCGGGCGCTTCGCGTTGAGCACGAGCATCGGCACGATCACCGTGCGCGCCCAGTACGACACCTTCGACAGATGGAACGGGAACCACATCGGCAGGCGCATGATCTCGACCGGCATCATCGGCACCGCGCGCCACGACACGACGCCGAAAAGCGCGAGCAGGATGCGCGTGAACACGTTCACCTTCTCCGCGCCGCCCGCGGCGAGAATCGCGCGGCGGGCGCGCTGCATGTGTTCGGCGTCGGGCGAATCGCCGATCATCTTCAGCGCGAAATACGCCTTCACGGTCGCGGAGACGTCCATCGCGCCATCGGTGAAGAGCGGCCAGCCGCCGTCCTCGCGCTGGATGCGGCGCAGATAGCGGCCGATCTTCGCTTCGAGCTTCTCGTCGGCGGTCTCGCCGAGATAGTGGACGAGCAGCACGTATTCAGCCGGAATAGTTGCGTCCGCTTCGAGTTCGTAGAGCCAGTAGCCGTCCGGATGTTGCGCCGCGAGCAGCGCGTCGGTGGCGTGATTGACGGCGGAATCGAGCGAGGCGCCCGACACTCGCGCGCCCACGGCCGACAGGGATAAATCGTTCATCAGCGTTCCATCGATGGGTTCAACAGCGCGTCCGCGGCCTTCTGGCCGGAGCGGATCGCGCCTTCGATCGTCGCGGGCAGGCCGGTCGCCGTCCAGTCTCCCGCGAGCGTGAAATTGGGCCAGCGCGTGCGCGTGGCGGCCCGCAAGCCTTCCTGCGAAGGCACGGCGGCAAACGTCGCGTGTTTCTCGACGACGATCTGCCAAGGCGGCATCGGCGCGGCGGACATGCGCATCGCTTTCGCCGTTTCCCGCCAGATCGCCTGCGCGAGTTCCTCGTGCGGCGTCGCGAGCCATCGGTCGGCACTTGCGAGCGTGACCGATAGCCTGCCGTCGGCAGCGAAAATCCAGTCCGACATGCCGTTGACGATGCAGGTCTGCGGCTGAACGCCCGCGGGCGCATCGGCGGCGAAATGCACGGTGACGATCGCGCGCGATGCATCCGGCGCGATCAGGTCGGGCACCAGCGCGCGCGCCGCATCGGGCGGCACGGCGAGCACGACGCCATCGCCCGCTCCGAGCGCGACAGGCTCCGCGCCTTCGAAAGCCAGCGAGCTTACACGCTCCGTCGAATCCGTGCCCGATACCCCGATACCCGCGACGCGCGAGCCGAGCCGGATCTCCGCGCCGCCGTACTGCAAAAGCCGCAGCGCGGGCTCGACGAACGCGTGCGACAGCCCGCTTCTCGCGATGAGCGGACGGCACGCCTGACCGCCCTGCGCGACCGTTTCGCGCAGCAAACCGGCCGCGAGCTCGGCGCTCGCTTCGGACGGATCGGCGTTGAGCATGGCGCGCAGCAGCGGGCGCACGAGGAGATTCCAAACGCGATCCTTGCGGCGCACCGATTCCTCGATCGCGCGGCCCGGCTTCGCCCAGAAGAGCGGCAGAAACGGCAGGTAGTCGGCGGGCTGCGTGCCCGGCACACGGGCGGCGGCGTCGAAGATCCAGCGCGGCAAGCGCCCCGGCGACATGCGGATCGTCCAGGCGTCGCCGGTCGCGGCGTCGAAGAACGGATACTCGGGCTGCGTCGGGCCGATCAGCGTGTCGGTTGCGCCGATCGCGCGCAGATAGGCCATCGTCGATTGATTGCCCGATAGCAGCAGATGATTGCCGTTATCGAGCGTGACGCCGAGCCTGGCATCGAAGAAGGAGCGGCAACGGCCGCCCGCGTAGGGCGCCGCCTCGTGCAGCACGACGCGTGCGCCGCGCCGTTGCGCCTCGACCGCGGCGGCGAGGCCGGCGATGCCTGCTCCGACGACGATAACCCGCCGGGACATCAGATCAGGTTGCGCGCCACGATCCACAGCAGGCGCGCACGCGGCGTGCGCACGCGCGTGCGCGGCAGGTCGAAGCCGCGTTTGAGATTGGCGTCGAGCACGGCGCGATACGCCGCCGACATGATGCGCGGCGCGCGCACCTGGGCGCGCGGCGACGCCGCCATGATCGCGTCGGACTGGGCGTAGTGGCCCTTCGCGCGCTCGGCGAGCACGGCGCACACGCGCGGCAGGCGCGCATCGCCGACGATGCTCGCCGGATCGCTGGTGGAAATGCCTTCGCGCGCGAGCAGCTCGCGCGGCAGATACACGCGACCGATTTCCGCGTCTTCGTCGATGTCGCGCAGGATGTTGGTCAGTTGCAGCGCGCGGCCGAGATGGTGCGCGAGCCGCCGCCCGGCATCCTCGTGCATCCCGAAGATTCTCACCGACAGCCGCCCGACCGCGCTCGCCACGCGATCGCAATAGAGATCGAGCGTGGCTTCGTCGGGCGCGACGATATCGCCGGCGGCGTCCATCGCCATGCCGTCGATCACGGCCTGGAAGTCGTCGCGGGAAAGGTGGAAAGCGTGGATGTGGCGCGTGAGCGCTTCGAGCGACTGCTTCGGCTTGCCGGCGTAGCAGGCGTCGATGTCCTCGCGCCACTGGTCGAGCGCGAGCGCGCGCTCGCGGCGCGGCAAGGTGCCTTCGTCGGCGATATCGTCGACCGCGCGGCAGAACGCGTAGATCTGATACATCGCGTCCCGCTGCTCGGCGGGAAGGATGCGCATCGCGAGATAGAACGAGCTTCCCGACGACGTTTTCGCGGCGTCTGGAGCAGGCTCTTCAGCGATGAAATTGGAAACGGCCAAGACGAACTCCGCTGTGGCGCCCCCAAGGGCAAATTTAGTAAGAGATCGCCGCCGGTCTCGATGCGATTCCGGCGCGCGCGGAACCATCTGGCGCTGAAAAGGACGATCGAGGGAAAAAGCCGGCGCGAGCCGGCTGTGACTGCGCCGGAAGCGGCAAAGAGTATATCAATACTTTGCCCGATTGCGCCGGAGCCGCGCGGGGCAAGGCGCTGCGCGTCGGCAGCGATTCAGGCAAACCCCACCGTCCGATTCCGCCCTTCGCGTTTCGCCGTATAAAGCGCCGCGTCGGCCTCGTTGATGAGCGCCTCGTACGACGACGTCGCCCCAGTCCGCGCACGCGCTGCCCCGACGCTCGCCGTGACCGGCACCCGCGCGCCCTGCACGTCGATGGGCGTCTCGCCGATCTCGCGGCGCACTTTCTCCGCGACGATCATCGCGTCCTCGAAATTCGTGCATGGCAGCAGCAGCGCGAATTCCTCGCCGCCGAAGCGCCCGAACACGTCCTGCACGCGCACGCTCTTCGCAACACGCTCGGCCATCACGCGCAAGACCGTATCGCCGACGAGGTGACCCAGATCGTCGTTGATGCGCTTGAAGTGGTCGAGATCGAAGAGCAGCATCGACAGTTCGCCGCCGTAGCGCTGCCAGCGCGAAAATTCGTCGCGCAGGCGCAGTTCGAAGTAGCGCCGGTTCGCGATGCCGGTCAGGCCGTCGCGATCCGCGAATTCCTGCAGCTTCGCCACCGCTTCGTCGCGGGCGCGCTGCATCATGCTCGCGTGGGTCGCGTCGGAAATCGTCACGCAGACGGCGCGCACCTCGCGCTCCAACATCAGCGGCATGAAGGTGCAGTCCTGCTGCATGAAATCGACGCCGCCGGTGATCGGCCGGTCGTGATCGAACTTGAAGAGATACGGCCGCTGCTCCCACGAGCTGAACGCGAAACTGCCGAGCTGAAACACGCTCTCGACCTTGCGCGTGAACCACACGCGCGGCAGCTCCGGAAAGCTCGCGAAGATCGACTTGCCGATCACCTGCTCGGCCGTCCTGCCGCTGTGGTCCTGCATGAACCGGTTCCACATCAGCACGTTCAGGTCGCGATCGAGCACGAATATGCCGAAGCCCACGCGCTCGATCACGAGTTCGGAAAGCGCGTGGCGCAGTTCGTCCATGCTCACGATGGCATCCCGTTCAGAGGCTCGACAGAAGCGCGTCGAGCGCTTCGTTCAGATGCGCGATGGCGTCTTCGGCCATCAGCATCACGAGATGCGCGCGGAAGCTGTGATCTTCGAGCGCGAAATTTACTTCGAGCAGGAGCGCGGTCTTCCACGCGAGCATCGCGGGCTGAAAGACCTCGTCGAGCCCGATTTCCGTGCCGAGCATACCCGGCGGCGAGAAGATCGGCGAACGGCCGAGGCGGTCCAGGATGCACGACACGCACGCGCCCATCAGCACGGTGGCGACATCGAAGACGAGCTCGGTGCGCGTCGTCGCCTCGTAGGTCGACTTGGTGTACGGATCGCTGACGAGCGCGCACAACTGATCGACGCTGCCGCTCTTGCACAGCACGATCGCCTCGCCCTTGATGTCCGAGCGAAAGCCCTGGCGCACGGCCGTGACGGTATCGGTGATGCCGGTCATCTCGGCGAGCGCCGCCGACGCCTCGGCCACGCTCACCACGCGCACGCGCGGCACCGACAGTTCGATGAACGTGCCGAGCAGCTTCGATAGCCGCGTCGCGGCCTGGCCCATCGCCATGTTGGCGACTTCCTGCAGCGCATCGCGCTGATCTTCGTTCAGGGCGGAATCAACCATGGAGTCCGTACTCCTTCAAAACGGGACGCAGCGCTTCGGGCGTCACCGGCTTCGGCAGAAACGCGATCGCGCCAAGCGCGCGCACCCGCTCCTGGGCCATCGGCTGCACGTCCGCGGAAACCACGATCACGAACGTGTTCAGGTCCTCGTGCTGCAACGCGTCGAGCACCTGATAGCCCGTCATGTCGGGCATCGTGAGATCGAGGAACATCACCGAGGCGCGGCCCGCCCGATAGTGTTCGAGCGCTTCGCGCCCGTTGGTCGCATAGGAAATCTCGACGTCCCAGTCCGGGGGCAGCGCGCGCGTCATCACCTTGCGTGCGAGCAGGGAATCATCGGCAATGACAATCGGCAACGGCATGGTTGGCAGGATCTCTTAGGCTGTTTTCGGGCTGAGGATGGTCGTGTCGGCGGACACGGCAGGCACTCGTATGTGATTACGGCATCCGCGCGGCGATCTTTATGGCGATCTTCACGGCAGAACCGGCGTGAGCCCTTTCGCCCGGCGGGAATGCGGACGCTGTCGGAGATGCAGCTCGGCGGCGATAAGCCAGGCGCGGCGCTTGTGGACATAGGCGCGCCACCCCGCGGGCGAACGCTGGGTGATGAGCGTGCGCACAGCGCGCGACGCTTGCTGGCTCTCGATCGGCGTCATGTCGACTGCCCCGTGCATGATCCGGAAGAGGTTTCCGGACCGTGGCCTTCTTCTCCTCGTTCGGTCGCGCTGCCTGCCGGCGAATGGCCGGACAAGCGGTACTTCTCCCCGGCGCGCGCCGCGAGGCTGCTTGTGTCCTCCGGCCGGCGCTCTGAGCGGCGCATCAGGTCGGAGGATTGCATTGTCGGACGATCAGAATGTCAAAGCAACTCGCCAGAGCGTCAAGCGAGAATTAATCTGATGAAAATGGCGCGTAATCGGGTACATTTCACTCGATGTATTCTGATGTGATACGTTGTCATACTTTTGTGTACGTTTGCGCTACCGATAATCTCGCTAACTTCGCGGCGCGACCGAGGTTTTCCTCCAGATGTCGCGCGCCGCACATACATTGTCCGGCATGCTTCGTGCGTTCCAGTTGCGGTTGCACCGCTCAAACCCGGCAAATCCCGCGCGCACGCCCGCCAGAGCGGACGCCGAGTGCGGACGTCGAGTAAGTTTTCCAATTCGCTGCCAAAAATGACGCTGCAACGTGAGGAGTTCGACGCCGAGCCTGCCGCGGAATCATGGCAGGAAGAACCGCCGTTTCCGGTGGTTCCCGAACGCAACTTCGCCGCGCAGCGCCTCACGCTCTACGCCCTCCTCGTCGCCGCGATCGTCCTGCCGTGCGTGTACGTCGCGGTCACCGCCTTCACCGATTACCACGCGCGCGTCGCCGATGCGTCCGATCTCGTCGCGCGCAATGCTCGCGTCGCCGAGGAGCATGCGCTCAAGGTCTTCGATCTGAACGTGACGCTCAACGAGCGCATCGTCGATCTGCTCGACGATCTCGACGCCGCCGCCATCGGCCGCGAAAGCGCAACGATCCACCAGCGTCTCAAGACGATTAGCAACACCTATCAGCAGGTCGCGGCGGCCTCCGTGTTCGGCGCCGACGGCAAGCTGCTCGCGACGAGCCGCGCCTGGCCGACGCCCGACATCTCCGTCGCGGATCGCGACGACTTCGGCGGCTTGCGCGCCGGCCAGCGGCTCGAGCAGATTTCCCGCGTGATGATCGGCCGGGTCGCCGGCGAGCAGGTGTTCAACACGGCGGTCGCGCGACGCACGGTGTCGGGCAAGTTCGACGGCATCGTGTCCATCGCGTTGCGGCCCGCGTATTTCGGCGCGTTCTATCGCGAGCTCATCGGTGACAATCCGAGCGTCTCGCTCGGCCTGTCGCGCTCGGACGGCGAAGTGCTCGCCTGGTATCCGCCGCGCCCGCCCGAACGCATGGCGCTCGCGGCCAGTTCGCCGCTGCGCGAAGCGTACGCCGCGGGGCGCAGGAGCGGCGTCGTGAAGATGGTGTCCGGCCTCGACGATCAGTTGAAGATCGTCGCGTTCCGGCGCGTCGGCACCTATCCGGTCTACGTGTCGAGCGGCTACCCGATCGCGACGATCTGGTCCGCCTGGTGGAAGCATCTGAGCGTGCTCGCGCTCTCGATCTTCGCGCCGTGCGTGGTGCTCTGGGGCGTGATCACGCAGTCGTTGCGGCGGCTCGCGACCGAAGAGGAAGCGTGGGAGCGCTGGCAGGCGGAAGCGTCGATGCGGCGTTCGATCGAATCCGCGTATCGCCAGGCGCGCAAGATGGAAGCGCTCGGCAATCTCGTCGGCAGCGTGGCGCACGATTTCAACAATCTGCTGATGATCGTCTCGACCAACGTGCAGATCGCGCGGCGGCGCGGCGCGCCCGGCCTCGACCGCGAACTGACGGCGATGGAACGCGCGTTGAAGAGCGGCCAGTCGCTGACGCGTCAACTGCTCGGCGTCGCGCGCAAGCAGCCGTTGAGAAGCGAAGTCATCGCGATCGGCAAATGGGTGCCGGCGGGACGCGAGTTGCTGCGCGCGTCGCTCGGCGCGAAGGTCGCGCTCAACGTCGAGGTCGCGCCGGACGTATGGGCGATCCGCGTCGATCCGGCGGAGCTGGAGCTCGCGCTCATCAATGTCGCGGTGAATGCGCGCGACGCGATGCCCAACGGCGGCACCTTCACCGTGCGCGCCGGCAACGTGCGCTTTCGCCATGAGGACGGTTTTCCGATCACCGGCGAATTCGTGCAGATCATGCTGGAGGACAACGGCTTCGGCATGAATTCCGACGTGCTCGGGCGCGCGTTCGAGCCGCTCTTCACGACCAAGCCGAAAGGCATGGGCACGGGCCTCGGCCTGCCGCAGGTTTTTGCGTTCTGCGAGCGCGCGGGCGGGCTCGCGACCATCGACAGCGCGATCGGCGCGGGCACGGCCGTGCGCCTGTATCTGCCGCGTGCGGCGGCGGGCGCGCCGGGCGCATCCGCGAGTCACGAAGAGGCCGCGGCGAAGGAGGCGGACGGCTTGCGCGTGCTGCTCGTCGAAGACAACGAGGAGGTCGCCGCCGGCACCGAGGCGCTGCTCACGATGATGGGTCACCAAGTCACCTACGTCTTCAACGCCGATACCGCCGTCACCGTGCTCGAAGCCGCGCGCACCGACACCGCGACCGGCTTTCCGTTCGACGTCGTGCTGTCCGATATCCATATGCCGGGGCAGATGAACGGCATCGATCTCGCGGAGATGCTGCAGCGCTTCGAGCCGCGCATTCCGGTGATTCTCGTCACGGGCTACGCGGAAGAGCTCGACCGCGCGCGGCAGGTCGGCGCGCGCGTGCTGTCGAAGCCATTCGATATCGCGCTGCTCGATTCGCTCCTGCGCGCGATCAGCGAGCGCGCGAACGGCGCGGACGCAACGACGCGCGATGCGCGAGCCGCGCGTTAATCCGATCGGTTTTTTGCACGCGCGTTTGTAAAAGCGCCGTCATCCTTTCCAACGCTCCCCTGCGCGCGACAGTCCGCGGGTATCCGGCACGCGAGTTGCGAGAAGGTCTCCATGTACGGCGACGCCGTCGCCGATTTCCGGAATTCGCCCACCGCAGGAGGCGTACATGCGACACACCGTCATCGGAGTTTTCGATACTTATGCGCAAGCCGAGGACGCCCGTTCGGCGTTGATCGCCGCAGGTTTCCCGCGCGCGGATATCGAACTGCAAGCCAATCCGAAGCGCGACGACGCAGCCGCGCCGTCCGAGATGCCCGACGCCGTCACGCATCAGGAGCCGGGCATGCTCGCGAATATCGAGCGCTTCTTCAGCATGCTCTTCGGCGGGCGCGACCAGCCGCCGGAAGTCGCGCACTATTCGGAGGCCGTGCGGCGCGGCGCGATTCTCGTCGCCGTCGATACGCCGAGCGCCGAGCAGGCGGACGTCGCGCGCGCAACCTTGAGCGATCAGGGCGCAATCGATATCGACGAACGCGCGGCGAGCTGGTCGACGCTGGAACACGGCACGCCGGAAGTGTCAGCCGCTGCCGCCGACGAGCGCGATCATTCGGTGCTCGACGAACTGGGTCTCGGACGCGGCAGCGCCGTTCCGGGACGCGAGCCGGTGAACGATCCGGACATGACGCCCTTGCGCGCGCGCGCTTATCCGCACGCCGATCTCGGCGATCCGGCCGCGGTCGCTCCGCGCGATTACGTCAGCGATCCCGCTGACGATCCGTTGATGCCGCGCGGCGGCATGCAGTCGCAATCGCAATCGCAGACTCAATCGATGATGAGCGAAGCCGAGCGCGCGGCCCGCGACCCGCTCGCCGGACGCGATCCGGTGACGGGCCGCGATCCGTATGCGACGACCGGCATCGATCCGCTCGCCGATCCACTCGCCGGCGTGCCCGCCGACCCGCTCGCGGCGCGCGACGGACTCACGGGCGAATCGCTCTCGGAACGCGATGCACTTGCCGGTCGCGATCCGCTTCGCACGACGGGCGCCGTTCCCGCCGAACGCGACCCGCTGCCGGGCGTACGCACGGACATGGCTTCCGAGTGGCGCTCGGTCGAACCCCTCGGGCCGCTCGACGAACCGGCCGCGCCGTATCAGGCAGGGGCGGCGCGCGCGGCGGGATCGTCGCCTGATCCGGTGCTGGCTTCCGCAGGCACGCAAGGCGCGGGGCCGGTCGGTCCCGCTCCCACGAGCACCGGCCCGGCGACGGTGCCCAACGAGTACATGGAGTACGAAGAGGACTTCCGCGCCGATTACGACTCCAAATATTCGGCGACGGGCGAGCCTTACGAGGACTATCAGGGTGCGTATCGCTATGGCGCGACGCTCGGCAACGACGATCGCTTCCGCAGCCGCGCGTGGGACGACCAGATGGAGTACGAGACGCGTCGCGACTGGGAAAGCAAGCACCCCGACGGCGGCGATACGTGGGACCGCTTCAAGGCGGCGATCCGCCACGGATGGGATCGCGTGACGGGACATCATCACGTCTGATCTCGCTTTTGTCGGCAGCAGCAAAATGAATACGGCCCGCTCAGCGGGCCGTATTCGCGTCAGGAAAGGCGAGCGCTCATGCCGCGCGGTCGCGCACCCACGCGGCGTACTTGTCCATGAACGTCTGCAGATATTTGCGCGTGTCCTCGCTCACGATATTGCCGCTCGCATCGATGCGCGATTCGTCGTGCTTGATGTACATCTCCGGCTGATTCATCAGCACGATATCCAGATACGCGCATACGCCGCGCAGATGCGACTGCGCGATCGCTGTGCCGATCGCCCCGACCGACGTCCCGATGATCGCGCCCGGCTTGCCGCCCCAGACGCTATGCCCCCACGGACGCGAGGCCCAGTCGAGCGCGTTTTTCAGCACGCCCGGAATCGAGCGGTTGTACTCGGGCGTGACGATCAGCAAGCCGTTCGCATCGGCGATCTTCTGCTTGAACGCGCGCGCGACTTCGGGGAAATCGCTGTCGTAATCCTGGCTGTAGAGCGGCAGCGTGCCGATGTCGAGAAACTCGAAAGAAAAATCGCTCGGCGCAAGCGACACGAGCGCGTGCGCGAGCTGCTTGTTGAACGAATCCCGCCGCAGGCTGCCAACGACCACCGCAATCTTTAAGGCCATGAAATCTTCCCCCTGAAAGGATGAAAAATGGATGACCCGGACGATGCTCGGTCCGGAAAACGCCGTCCTCGAAACGACGCGCGTGCACATGATAGGCGCATCGCAAGGTTATCGTCTCCGATGCCTTTTCGGCGCGTTACGGACTATTTTTGCGACGAATCGAGCAATCTACCTTTCACCGCGACGCCGCGCGGTTCCCGCTGAGCTATCCCCACGGTTATCCACAGTTTCTGTGGATAAGTCGGGAGTAACTTCCATTCCGTTTAGTTTTTGGTTCATAAACGAAACACGACGCCCGTCGGAGGAGCCAAAACCGCTCGTCAATGTCGCGAAAATCGCCGCAATCAGGCGACGGTTACTTGCGAATCGCGGGCCAGCATTCATCCAGTCTCGACAACAATGTGTTGGCTCAATCGGTATTTTTGTCCAATAGGAATCCTCCTAGACTGCTTTTCAGGCGTCGGGTCCGACGCACAAGCATCCAGGAGGCTTCAAATGAAAAACGCATTGATCGGCGGTCTGGTTCTGTCCGCGCTTCTCGCTACCGCGCCCGCTTTTGCTCAGTCGGCGTCGGCGGGCAAATCGCGTGCTGAAGTGAAGGCCGAACTCGCGAGCGCGCGCCGCGCGGGCGATCTCGACGCCGTCAATTCGATGAGCTACCCGCAGTTGCGCCCGTATCAGGAACGGCACGCGCAACTTCGCGCCGACGCCCGCGACGGCAGCACCACGCGGTAACCAGCCGCGACTTGCAGAACTCAGAGGAAGCAGTCTGAACTGGCCCTCCTCCACCGTCGAACAGAAGGTGGTTACGCCCGGTGCACTCGCGCCGGGCGTTTTTTTGCGTGCTCAGAGCATCAGGGTCAGGCAGAGCGTGACGGTGATGAGGGAGACCACGGTCGAGAAAAGAATCGCGCTCGATGTCACCCCGCCCTCGCGTCGATAAAACTCGGCGAGCATGAAGGGGCCGGTGCCGGTCGGCAGTGCGCTCAGAATCACGGCGCTCTTCGCCCATAGCGGCGGCAGGCTGAACACATGGAAGGCCAGCCACCAGGTCAGGAGCGGCTGGGCGACGAGCTTCATCGTCACAAGCGCGCTCGTCGTGCCGACGGCGCGTGCCTCGCCCTTCGCGCCGAGAAAGAGACCGAGCGCGACGAGCGCACAAGGACTCGCCGCGCCGCCCAGCAACTTGAGCAACGCCTCGGCGCCTTCCGGCACGTGCGCGCCCGAGCCGCTCAGCAACGCGCCCGCGACCGGCGCGATCAGCAACGGATTCTTCACCAGCGACTTCGCCACATGCCCGAGCGTTGCACCGATGTGCTTCTCGGTTTGCAATCCCAGCTCGATCAACACGATCGCGACGGCGAACATCACGCAGACGGTGACGATGGTCGCGATCACGGCCGGCGCGAGACTCTCCTTGCCGAACGCGAGCAGGCAAAGCGGCAAGCCGACGAATCCGGTATTCGGATACGCCGCGTTCAATCCGTCGATACTCGCATCGGCGAGATGACGCGACTGCATCAGCCGCACGACAAGCGTCAGCAGAAAGATCACCGCCGCGCCGATGCCGAACGCCGCGATGAACGCGGGCTGATCGAGCATGCGCCACGGCGTCTTCGCCATGATGTCGAAGAGCAGCGCCGGCAGCGCCAGAAAGACGACGAAGCGATTCAGCTCGGACGCCGCGGTAGGTCCGAGCCTGTTCAGCTTGCGGCAGGCGTAGCCCGCGAAGATGAGACCGAACACAGGCAGGATGATCGTGACGAGCGGAGTAAGCAGCGAAGGCAGTGATGCGAATGCTTGAGGCAAGGAAACCGGCGAGGGCATGCTGCTTTGAGCGTTGGATGGGAAGAGCGAGAGAATACCCCGCGACAATAAGGTGAGACGTTTCGGGAGCGTGGCGACGGTGAGCCGTTCGATGGACATGCAGCTCACTCTACATCGGGATCATCGGGATCGCGAAGCAACTTCCGAGCTCACTCGCTCTCTCAAGTGGACGATGCAAGCCATTGTTCTTTAACGTATTCGACTTTTCGCTGGTTCGCGGCGCATTGCATCGGTTGAACCGTCCGGCAGCGCATGAAAAATCGGCGCGGCGGGCGGTGAATCGCGTGTGTGCAGTTGAGGTGAGATGATTCGGGAGCCGGAGGAACATCGTATCGCCGGTCGGCGGACGCCGAATAAAACCCAATCAGGACAGCCACTTGCGCCTCGCGCCGGATTCAGCGCGTGTCATTGGACGGGCCTGAAGGTGAGGAAATCCGGGAGACGCGCGCGGCGGAACGAAGCTTGCTGATCGATCAGCCTTCGCACTTCTCACCCAACCGGGCAACATGAAAATCAGTAGACCTTGGGCATACGGCGCCGCGGCGCTGGCTTTGATCGGCGGCATCGTCACGCTGGCCGCGTGCGCATCGAACGGGGCGCGCAAGAGCGGCAACGACAACGTGCCCGAACCCTCGAAGGCCGTCGATCTCGACCGCTATCTCGGCCACTGGCATGAGTTCGCGCGCTACGAGAACCGCTTCGAACGCAACTGCGAAGCCGTCACGGCAAACTATGCGCGCCGCGATGACGGGCTCGTGTCCGTCGTCAACGCGTGCAGACAAGGCGGCGTGAACGGTTCATACCGCTCGGCGGAAGGACGCGCGAAGATCGTCCCCGGATCGAACGGGACGAAACTGAAGGTGTCGTTCTTCGGCCCGTTCTATGTCGGCGACTACTGGATTCTCGATCACGCCGACGATTACACATGGTCCATCGTCGGCGAGCCGACCGGGCGTTATCTGTGGATTCTGACGCGCGAGGCGAAGCCTTCCGCCGAGTTGCGCCGCACGCTGATCGAGCGCACGCGCGCGCTCGGTTACGACGTGACGATGCTGCGCGAGACGCAGCAAGGCTGACCGGTTAGCCCCCCTTGCAGGCGATGAGCAGCGCGTTCTGATTGTTCTCGGTCGATTGCCCGAGCACGTCATAGCCGCTCGGACAGAGCGCCTTCGCGTTGTCGGTGCAATTGCTCCAGCCGCTGTACGTAGGGCACTGGATCTGCTGAGTCGGGCGGCCATCGGCGGAAAAAAGCGGCGGCGCGCTGCTGCATCCGGCAAGCGCCCACGCGCTGCCCGCAAACATGACCGAAAGGCCGATTGCCCTGCCGATTTTCATCCCGCGTTTCATCCCGTACCCCTTTGATTCTTGGTCGTTATTTTCGATTTGGGGAGTATGCCACGCGAAGCTTTCGCGTCGATTTGACGTGTTCGCAAAAAACCGTCAGACGGCGATCCCCAGCGCCGCGATCTTCTTGTACAACGTCGCCCGCCCGATGCCGATTTTCTCCGCCGCATCCGCAACGCGCCCGCCGCTCGCGCGCAACGCATCGGAGAGAAAGCGCCGTTCGAAATCGGTCATGGCGTCCGCATAGGACAGGCTCGGCGGATCGCCGGCTTCCTGCTCCGACGGCTCCGCCTGCGCCGCGATCGCGACGCGCCCCGCATCGATGAACGCGCTCAACGCGCGGGCATCGATATGCTCGGTCTCCGAGAGCATCAGCGCCCGCTCCAGCGTGTTGCGCAACTCGCGGACATTGCCGGGCCAGGAATACGCCTCCAGCAGTTGCAGGCCATCCTTGTGCAGCACGAAATGGCCGCCGTGCCCCGGCCGCGTGTCGGCGGACAGGTCTTCGAGAATCGCGTAGGCGAGCGCCTCGATATCGCCCAGCCGGTCGCGCAACGGCGGCGCCTGAATCGTCAACACGTTCAGGCGATAAAACAGGTCCGCGCGAAAGCGTCCCGCGGCGACGAGCGCGGAGAGATCAGCGGACGTCGCCGCGATGATGCGCACATCCGCGCGCACGATGCGATTCGAGCCGAGCGGCTCGAACTCCTTGTCCTGCAACACGCGCAGAAGTTTCCCCTGCAAGGGCAGCGGCATGTCGCCGATTTCGTCGAGAAAGAGCGTGCCGCCGTCGGCCAGCTCGAACTTGCCGACGCGGCCCTTTCGCTCTGCGCCCGTGTACGCGCCCGCCGCCGCGCCGAAGAATTCGACTTCGAGCAGCGTGTCCGGAATGGCCGCGACGTTGACCGTCACGAGCGGCTTGCCGGCACGCGTCGATGCCCCGTGGATCGAATGCGCGAGCAGTTCCTTGCCGGTGCCGGTTTCGCCCAGCAGAAGCACCGGAGAATCGACGAGCGCCGCGCGTCGTGCCTGCCGCTTCACTTCGAGACTGACCGGACTCGTGCCGACGAAACTCGAAAACGTGTACTTCGCGCGCCGCGCCTGCGCGAGCGACTGGCGTGTCGCGATCAGTTCCTGCTGCACGCGCGAGTAGTGCGCGAAAAGCGGCGTGAGCGCCTTCATCTCGTCGAACAACGCGAAACCGATCGCGCCGATGATCACGCCCGCGTCGTCCTTGAGCGGCAGCCGCGTGACGACGAGCGGCTCGCGGTCCGTTTCCAGCACGTCGAGCAGGATCGGCTTGCCTGTCGCGACGACTTCGCGCATCAGGCTGTTCGGAATCACGGTTTCGCAGTCGAGGCCGATCGCGTCGAGCGGATCGTCGAATCCGAAACGCGCGGCGTAGCGCTTGTTGATCCACACGACGCGCGCGTCCGCATCGACGATGAAGGTGCCCTCGCTCAGATTCTCGAAGGTCTTGAAAAGCGACTCCATCGCGCGGCGCATCACGTCGCTGTAGTCCAGGGGCACGTTGATCCAGTCGTTGCGCATGGCGCCCAAAGTCTCCGTTTTCTCTATATTGAGACAAATATCTCAATCAGGAGACTCGCCGGCAATCCGCATCTGTACTAGTCTTGACAAGTCGCATGATCGCGCGTGGTGCCAAAGTCGTCTCTATTTTGAGACATCTGGGTGAAACGTTGCGATGGCATGCTCGTCCGATGCCCGCCGCGGCTTCGTTTCAACGCACTGGCACGAAACCTGCATTCTGCCCGCGCGGTGCGTTACCGACGCGCCCGCAGCGCTTCCAGAAGAAGCGCGCACTATGCTTCAAAGAACAAACCACTCACGGAGACTCAATGTCGTTCATCATCGTGCTCGCCGCCCTGGCGTTCCTGATGCTCGCCGCTTACCGCGGCTACAGCGTCATTCTATTCGCCCCGATCGCGGCGCTCGCCGCCGTCCTCCTCACCGATCCAGCCGCCGTCGCACCCGTGTTCTCCGGCATCTTCATGGAGAAGATGGTCGGCTTCGTGAAGCTCTACTTTCCGGTGTTCCTGCTCGGCGCGGTGTTCGGCAAAGTCATCGAGTTGTCGGGTTTCTCCGAGTCGATCGTTGCCGCGGCGATTCGCTATATCGGCAAGTCGCGTGTGAATGCGGTGATCGTCGCGGTGTGCGCGCTGCTCACCTATGGCGGCGTGTCGCTGTTCGTCGTCGTGTTCGCGGTGTATCCGTTCGCGGCGGAGATGTATCGCCAGAGCAATATTCCGAAGCGCCTGATGCCGGGCGCGATCGCGCTGGGCGCGTTCTCGTTCACGATGGATTCGCTGCCGGGCACGCCGCAGATCCAGAACATCATCCCGACGACGTTCTTCAAGACGACCGGCTGGGCCGCGCCGTGGCTCGGCGTGATCGGCTCGGTGTTCATCATCGTCGTGGGCCTGACGTTCCTCGAATGGCGCCGCCGCTCGGCGATGGCCAAGGGCGAAGGCTACGGCACGTCGCTCGTGAACGAGCCGGAGCGCGTGGAATCGACGTCCCTGCCGAATCCGTTGCTCGCGATCGCGCCGCTGATTCTCGTCGGTGTCGCGAATTTCGCGCTGACCAAGTGGATTCCGACGTGGTACGGCGCGAGCTATACCGTGCCGCCGGAAGTGCTGCCGGGCGTGCACGCGCCGGTTACCACGGCGGTCAAGACCGTCGTGGCGATCTGGGCGGTCGAAGGCGCGTTGTTGATGGGTATCGTGCTCGTCCTGCTGACGGCCTTCTCGCGCGTGAAGGAGCGCTTCGCGGTGGGCACGCGGGCGGCTGTCGCGGGCGCGCTGCTCGCGGCGATGAACACGGCGTCGGAGTATGGCTTCGGCGGCGTGATCGCCGCTTTGCCGGGCTTTCTCGTGGTCAGCGATGCGCTCAAGAGCATCCCGAATCCGCTCGTCAACGCGGCCATTTCCGTGAGTTCGCTCGCGGGGATCACCGGCTCGGCGTCGGGCGGCATGAGTATCGCGCTCGCAGCGATGTCCGATACGTTCATCGCCGGCGCGCAGGCCGCGCATATTCCGCTGGAAGTGCTGCATCGGGTGGTGGCGATGGCCTCGGGCGGCATGGATACGCTGCCGCACAACGGCGCGGTCATCACGCTGCTCGCGGTGACGGGGCTGACGCACCGGGAGTCGTATCGCGATATTTTCGCGGTGACGGTCATCAAGACGCTGGCCGTGTTCTTCGTTATCGCGGTCTACTACATGACGGGAATCGTTTGACGGGTTCTCTTTGAGACCTGTGCAGACAAACGCCCCTGCGGTCGAAAAAACCGCAGGGGCAAACGACCTCAAGCCGCCTTCAGCAGCCCGTGCGGATCGATGACGAACTTGCGCGGCGCACCGCCATCGAACTTGCGATAACCATCCGGCGCTTCATCGAGCGACACCACCGTCACGTTGACGATATCCGCGATCGGCAGACGGTCCCACAGAATCGCCTGCATCAGATTGCGGTTGTACTTCATGACCGGCGTCTGCCCGGTATGGAACGAGTGCGACTTCGCCCAGCCGAGGCCGAAGCGGATGCTCAGGCTGCCCTTCCTCGCGGCGGCATCGACGGCGCCCGGATCGTCGGTCACGTAGAGACCCGGAATGCCGATCGCGCCCGCCGCCTTCGTGATTTCCATCAGCGAATTGAGCACGGTCGCGGGCGCTTCGTGGCCGCTGTCGCTGCCGTGGCCGTGCGCCTCGAAGCCCACGCAATCGACCGCGCAGTCCACTTCCGGCTTGCCGAGTATCTGCTCGATCTGCTCGCCGAGCGTCGCGTCGTTCGACAGATTGATCGTCTCGAAGCCCATCGCGCGCGCGTGCGCGAGACGCTCCTCGTTCATGTCGCCGACGATCGTGCACGCCGCGCCCAGGATGCGCGCCGATGCGGCCGCCGCCATCCCGACAGGACCCGCGCCCGCGATATACACCGTCGAGCCCGGTCCGACGCCCGCCATCACGGCGCCGTGATAGCCCGTCGGAAGAATGTCGGAGAGGCAGGTGAGATCGCGAATCTTCGACATCGCCTGCGCCTTGTCGGGAAACTTCAGCAGATTGAAGTCCGCGTACGGGACCATCACGTATTCCGCCTGTCCGCCGATCCAGCCGCCCATATCGACATAACCGTACGCGCCGCCCGCCCGCGACGGATTCACGTTCAGGCACACGCCCGTGTGCTGCGCCTTGCAAGTCGGACAGCGGCCGCACGCGACATTGAACGGCACCGAAACGAGATCGCCGACCGATAGCGTTTCGACGTCGCGCCCGACTTCGATGACCTCGCCCGTGATCTCGTGACCGAGCACGAGGCCGACCTGCGCGGTCGTGCGCCCGCGCACCATGTGCTGGTCCGAGCCGCAGATATTGGTGCTGACTACTTTCAGAATGACGCCGTGACCGATGTCGCGGCCGCGTGGATCGACCATTTTCGGATAGTCGATGGATTGCACTTCGACCTTGCCCTGCCCCAGATAAACGACGCCGCGATTGCTGCTCATTGATCGTCTCCATGTTTCGTGGACGGCACGCGCGATAAGTCCGCCGCACTTCATCGGGTCATCGCGCCCGTGCAACGAGGGTAGCGCTCTCGCACAGCCGCGACTGTCACTCAATGCGACGCGCGTTTGACTGAAACCGACATCGCGCCCCGAAAGCCTTTCGACCCGGTTTTTATTGATTGACCGTTCAAAATAAAAAAACTAGTATCGGCGCAAATCATCCGTTACAGAACCGCCATGCCCAAGCTCGGAATGCGCGAAATCCGCCGCGCGCAACTCATCGACGCCACGCTGCACACCATCGATCAATCCGGACTCGCGGGCGCGACGCTCGCCTCGGTCGCGCAGCGCGCGAGCACATCGACGGGCATCGTCAGTCACTATTTCGGCGACAAGGACGGCCTGCTCGAAGCCACGATGCGTCATGTGCTGCGCTCGCTGTGGCAGGGCACGTCGCGCCGGCGCAAGGCCGCGAAGCCCGATCCGCGCTCGAAGCTGCGCGCGGTCGTCGCGGCGAACTTCGATGTCGAACAGGTGAACGGACCGGTCATGAAAACCTGGCTCGCGTTCTGGTCGGAAAGCATGCACAAGCCGGAATTGCGGCGGCTGCAACGCGTGAACACGCGGCGCCTGAACTCGAACCTGTGTGCGGATTTCGCGCGAGCATTGACGAAGCCGGCCGCACGCCGCGCCGCAAGCGGTCTCGCCGCGCTGATCGACGGCCTGTGGCTGCGCGGCGCGCTCGCGGGCGAACCATTCGATACGAAGGGCGCGCTGCGACTCGCCTACGACTACATCGACCTCGTGCTGGAAGCGCGCGGCTGATCACCCACATTCAAGCAAAGGAGCGCGACATGTCCGCATTCGGAGAGCAACGGCTTTATATCGGCGGCGAATACGTCGATGCGACGAGCGGCGAAATCTTCGACACGCTCGATCCCACGACGGGCGAAACGCTCGCGCGCGTGCAGCAGGCATCGGAGGCGGACATTGATCGCGCGGTGCGATCGGCGCGTGAAGGCCAGCGCGAATGGGCCGCGATGACCGCGATGCAGCGCTCGCGCATCCTGCGCCGCGCGGTCGAGCTGCTTCGCGCGCGCAACGACGAACTCGCCGCGATCGAGACGCGCGATACCGGCAAGCCGATCGCGGAGACGCGCGCCGTCGATATCGTCACGGGCGCGGATGTCATCGAGTATTACGCGGGCCTCGCGACGGCCATCGAAGGCGAGCAGATTCCGCTGCGGGAAACGTCGTTCGTCTATACGCGGCGCGAACCGCTCGGCGTGTGCGCGGGCATCGGCGCGTGGAATTACCCGATTCAGATCGCATGCTGGAAGTCCGCGCCTGCGCTCGCCGCGGGCAACGCGATGATCTTCAAGCCGAGCGAAGTCACGCCGTTGACCGCGCTGAAGCTCGCGGAGATCTACACCGACGCGGGCGTGCCCGCGGGCGTCTTCAATGTCGTGCAGGGCGATGGCCGCGTCGGTGCGATGCTCGCCGAACATGCCGGCATCGAGAAGATTTCGTTCACGGGCGGCGTCGAGACGGGCAAGAAGGTGATGGCGCGCGCAGGCGGCTCGACGCTCAAGGAAGTGACGATGGAGCTCGGCGGCAAGTCGCCGCTCATCGTCTTCGACGATGCGAATCTCGAACGCGCCGCCGATATCGCGATGAGCGCGAACTTCTTCAGCTCGGGACAGGTGTGCACGAACGGCACGCGCGTGTTCGTGGAACGCGGCGTCATCGACAGGTTCGAAGCGCTGGTTCTGGAGCGCGTGAAGCGCATTCGCATCGGCGCGCCCGATGATCCGCATACCAACTTCGGGCCGCTCGTGAGCGCGGCGCAATTGCAGAAGGTGCTCGGCTTCATCGATAGCGGCAAGCGCGAAGGCGCGCGTCTCGTCGCGGGCGGCGCGCGCATGACCGATGGCGCGTTTGCTCGCGGCCAGTATGTCGAGCCGACCGTGTTCGCCGATTGTCGCGACGACATGCGCATCGTGCGGGAGGAAATCTTCGGCCCCGTGATGAGCATTCTTGCATTCGATGACGAAGACGAAGTCATCGCGCGCGCCAACGATACGGACTACGGTCTTGCGGCTGGCATCGTGACGGAGAACCTGTCGCGTGCGCATCGCGTGATTCATCGGCTCGAAGCGGGGATTTGCTGGATCAATACGTGGGGCGAATCGCCGGCGGAAATGCCCGTGGGCGGCTACAAGCAATCGGGCATCGGTCGCGAGAACGGCATCGTCACGTTGCATGCCTATACGCGCATCAAGTCCGTGCAGGTCGAACTCGGCCCCTATCAGCCCGTGTTTTAAGGAGTATTTGCGATGAGCGCGAACGAATACGACTACATCATCGTCGGCGCGGGATCGGCGGGCAACGTGCTCGCGTCGCGTCTCACCGAAGACGAGGACGTAACCGTGCTGCTGCTCGAAGCGGGCGGGCCGGACTATCGCTTCGACTTCCGCACGCAAATGCCTGCGGCGCTGGCTTATCCGCTGCAGGGGCGGCGCTACAACTGGGCGTATGAAACCGAGCCCGAACCGCATATGAACAACCGTCGGATGGAATGCGGACGCGGCAAGGGGCTGGGCGGATCGTCGCTCATTAATGGCATGTGCTATATCCGCGGCAATGCGCTCGACTACGACAACTGGGCGTCGATGCCGGGGCTCGATGACTGGAGTTACCTCGACTGCCTGCCGTATTTCCGGAAGGCGGAGACACGCGATATCGGCCCGAATGCGTATCACGGCGGCGATGGCCCCGTGCATGTGACGACGAGCAAGCCCGGCAATAATCCGCTGTTCGCCGCGATGGTCGAGGCCGGCGTGCAGGCGGGTTATCCGCGCACTGAAGATCTGAACGGTTATCAGCAGGAAGGCTTCGGCCCGATGGATCGCACCGTGACCGCGAACGGACGGCGTGCGAGTACGGCGCGCGGGTATCTGGATCGCGCGAAACATCGCGGCAATCTCACGATCGTCACGCATGCAACGACTGACCGCGTGCTGTTTTCGGGCAAGCGTGCGATCGGCGTCGCGTATCTGCATGGCGGACAGCGCGTCACGGCGCATGTGCGACGCGAGGTGCTCGTGTGCAGCGGCGCGATCGCTTCGCCGCAGTTGCTGCAACGTTCGGGCGTCGGGCGTGCGGACTGGCTGAAGGAACTGGAGATTCCGGTGGTGCACGATCTGCCGGGTGTCGGTGAGAACTTACAGGATCACCTGGAGATGTACATGCAATACGAATGCAAGGAGCCTGTGTCCTTGTATCCGGCGTTGCAGTGGTGGAATCAGCCGGGGATCGGGCTCGAGTGGATGCTGAACGGTACGGGCATCGGCGCGAGCAATCAGTTCGAAGCGGGCGGCTTCATCCGTACGCGCGACGATGATCTCTGGCCCAACATCCAGTATCACTTTCTGCCGGTGGCGATCAACTACAACGGATCGAATCCGATCAGGACGCACGGGTTCCAGGCGCATGTCGGATCGATGCGCTCGCCGAGTCGCGGACACGTGAAGCTCAAGTCACGCGATCCGAATGCGCATCCCGCCATCCTTTTCAACTACATGGCCGATCCGCTCGACTGGCGCGAGTTCCGCGACGCGATCCGCATCACGCGGGAGATCATGCGTCAGCCTGCGCTTGGGCGTTATCGCGGTCGCGAGCTTCATCCTTCCGACGATCTGAAGAGCGACGCGGAACTCGATGCGTTCGTGCGAGCGAAGGCGGAGACGGCTTTTCATCCTTCGTGTTCGTGCAAGATGGGTTATGACGATATGGCCGTCGTCGATGGGGAAGGACGCGTGCATGGGATGGAAGGACTGCGCGTCGTCGATGCTTCGATCATGCCGCAGATCACGACGGGGAATCTCAATGCGCCGACGATCATGTTGGCGGAGAAGATTGCGGATCGGGTTCGAGGGAGGGAGGCGTTGGAGCGGGTCGATACGCCGTATTTCGTGGCGAATGGGAAACGGGCTAGGGTGCGAAGGGAGGTGGTCGAGGTTGTTCGGGGGGAGATTGGGGAAGTAAGGGGGTGAGGGGAAAGCTCCGCTTGGGCGCAGGAGCCCGATGTCGATTTGCGCGCCGGGGTTGATTGCAGGTCTATCTCCGCGTACGCGGAGGAACCGGTGGATGGTGGCCCCTCATCGTGCGTGAGCCGGTCTATCTCCGCGCACGCGGAGGAACCCCCAGCGCCATCGTGGCGCCCATCACCATCATGGGTCTAACTCCGCACACGCCGAGGAACCGGTCCCGAGTTATCGAGCTGATAACCACTCTGAGGTCTATCTCCGCGTACCCGGAGAAACCCCTTGCGACCCGCCATACGCCGCAACACCCGCGGGTCTATCTCCGCGCACGCGGAGGAACCTCGACGCGGCGGAAAATCGGCGCCGCGTAGTCCGGTCTATCTTCACGTACGCGGAGGAGCCGGTTGAAACGTCGACAGCTGCGTGAGTCCTTGCGGTCTATCTCCGCGCACGCGGAGGAACCAGCTTGTCGAACTTCAAGTCCTTGTAAGCCGCGGGTCTATCTCCGCGCACGCGGAGGAACCTACTCTTCGGGCAGCGATTTCACGTTCTTGTTGGGTCTATCTCTGCGCACGTGGAGCAACCCATCGTGAACAGGCGGCCGTCACGCATCATTGGGGTCTATCTCCGCGCACGCGGAGGAACCCCCGGCACGATCTCGACCAAATACAAACCACTGGGTCTATCTCCGCGCACGCGGAGGAACCCACATCATGCGGGACGTTCAGATAAGCCGAGGCGGTCTATCTCCGCGCACGCGGAGGAACCCCTCCCCCATAACCACATGAACAGAAAGGCAAATCCCCCATTCCGACCCAATCTCAAAACCCAAATTTTCAAAGAACAAATCGCGCCTCTACCCCACCATCAAGCGCCGCACGATATACATCCCATCGACATCGACCAGCGCTCGCGGCGGCGCGCCGAGCTGCGCGGTCCCGATGCCGCCCACTGCATCCAGATCCCGCCACGCCATCACGACACTGCCTCGCGGTTCATGCCCATGCCAATCGGCAAGCACGGACCAGGTCCTTTCGCGCACGCCCTTGTTCATGCGCGGCGCGACATACACCCCCGCCGACACCTCCAGCATCACCGACGCGAGAAAGCCGCGAAACCGGTCCGCGACATCACGCGTCACTACCACGACCAGCGCCATCGCTTTCCTCCGGCTTCTCGTCCAGACGCAACACCTGCTTCACGCGATCGATCATCGCCGGGATAACCGCCCTCTTGCGAAACACGCGCGCCGCCTCACGCCGCACCGGCCGGTCAACAGTCTGATCGCTCCGCCCGGGTTTCCTTCACGGCGGCGAGCGCGATCGAAAGCGTGATGTCATCGCGAAAGAGGTCGGCGATATCGAGCACGAGCGCCTGCCCCGAATCCTCGTGGATGAACCCGAGCTGCGGTATCGCAGCGAGCGCCTGCACGGCGATGACGGCCGCCGCCTGCACTGCCGTCGCAGCATGATTGATCGCCTGATCGACGTAGTGCCCGCTCGAGAAATGCAGACATCCGTCGATCACGTTCAACTCGCCACGCTCGAGCCACACGAGACCGTGACGATCCACATGCGGAACGCGCGACGTATCGAGTCCGAGACGCCCCTTCAGCACGGGTTCATCGCGCAACTCATGGCGATATCGACGCGGGCTTGAGCAGCAGCATCCCAAACCCGAACGCGCGATGACGCCCGACGCCGCGCATGAGCAATCGTGCGAACGCCTCCGTATCCTCGACGCGCAGGTGCCCGCTGAACGTGGCATCCGGACCGATGATCGTGCGTGCCTTGCGGCCTCGGTCGCCCTGCCCGCCCGGCTGTGTCCGGCGCAGAACCGGCGTGAGCTGAAAGCGCGTCATACGAGCTTCGATCAATTTCGCGGCGCCGGTGGTCCCGAACTGCTCGGCAAGCCATCGTGCATAGACTGCCTCGCGCGTGAGGTCCTTCTCATCTTCCGCGCGCGCTTCGTCTTCACGATACGCATCGCGCTCGGTCCCGTGCTCGCGATCCTCCGTCTTGTAGCGGCGCATGGGCCGCACGCGAACCTCGAAGCCGAGCACACGGCCCGCGTTCCATCGCAGCGGGAACGCACGCACGCCAAGGCCCGGACTGCGCGGACCTGCGTCGAGACCCAACGCGTCGGCCAGATCGGGCGCCGCGCACAACGCAGCCGCATCGTGCAGTTCTTCGGCCGAACTTCGCGTGTAGGCTAGGAGGCCCGCACGCGCATCGCGATAGTAAAAGGGTTTCGGCACCCGCTCACCGAACACGCGATGGAGCGCCGCATGCAATGCATAACCGAGATCGCCGCCCGCCGGCAGCCAGCCTTGCCGGGATGCCCACAGCACGAGCTTGCGCGAATCAGGTTGACAGTGCATCAGGTTGAAGGCGGTCATGCGGATCGCTCCGGCGAGTTCGATGCTTGGCCGCGGCCTTCGAGCACGCGCCGCCATCCGCCATGAACGCCGGTTCGCCAGTTGCGTTCATCGCAGACATCACGCCATTGCGAATGCGCCAGCGTCCCTTCGCCTTCGGGCCACTGAAAGCGGAAATCGGGCAGTTCGGGCGCGGGCGCCTGTTGGAGCGCGCCGAGCACGTCATCGGCATTGATCATGTCGATGAACACACGCGTCGTCGGCAGACAAGGCTTGCGACCGATGAAGAGCGGACGCTTCGGTCGATCCAGCGCGAGCGCGACGTCATCGAGCGTCGGTTGCTCGTTGGCCGGTTCGAGCCGAATGGCGACGAGCGCGTCGAGATCCGCGTGATACTCGCGATGGCGCAAGTGCGGGCTCTTGTACGAGTCCTCACCGCCCTGACGCGTCTCGGGCTCGCGATGCGTCGTCCATGCCTCGTCGCGCCTGTTGAGCTGCGCCGTCTGAAAGTCGACGAGCCGCGTGCCGCCGGCATCGAGCCGCGTGCCCATCACGATGCGCGCCTGCAAGCGGTCGTGCAACGCGAAGTCGCCGCGACCGTAACCGAGCGCATTGGCAATCAGGCCGGTCACCATCGATAAGGCCGGAAAGTCGCGAATCACGCCGTAGCTGTCGATCGTTTCGCCGCCGAACGCCACGAGCGGTGCGCGCAGGCGCATCAGCAAATGTCGGGACATTTCACGCTCCTTCGACGATGCGATTCTGAACCCACTTGCCGAGTTGATCGAGTGTGAGGCGTTGGGCCTTCGGCATTGGCGTCTCATCATCGAGCGCGAGATACCGTCGATCCAGCGGCGCGCCGTACGCTGCGTCGTGCTTTTCGATTTCGCGCGCGAGTTGCCGGATCGCCTGCTCGCGGATATTCGCGCCCTTCAGCTTCAGCGCCGTTTCGAACGCGCCCGCGAGACTGCGCGGCTGCCAGTCGCCCGTTTCGACGAGCATCAGGCTCGCGTGACCAAACGGCGCGGTAGAACCGCGCTTCGCGCCGGGACTGACGGTCGCGATCAGATGCAGCAGACTGTTGACGACCTGTCCCGCCAGTTCGCGTCGTTCGGGATGCGCATCGAAGCACTCGGCCATGCCGATGCCTTCGAGATTCGCCACCAGTTGCGGCACGTCCACGACGACATAGCCATAGTAGAGACCCGACGCGAGTTCAGTGTCGAAGATGCCTGCCGAGCCGCGTTCGCCAGATTCGCTCAAGAGATCGTCGACGACGGTGAAATAGTCGTTCTCCACCTGCGCTTCGTGGACGGTGAACGCGTGCGCGACATACACGGCGGCATCGCGCGATGCGAGCACATCCGATGTGACCATGCGACCGAAAAGCGCCGCCTCGAGCCCACTGCCGTGCTTGAGCGCTTCGATGTTCGACTTTTCGTCCTTGAGAAATCCCGCCACTGCGGAGGTCAGCGCAGCTTCGTCCTGACACTCTCGCGCCAGCGTCGCGCAGCGCTGCACGAGATAGTCGATTTCCGCCTTGCCGAGCAAAACGGCCTGCCCGGTTTCCAACGCATCCTTTCCTTTGAGCTTTTTTCCGCCTTTGTCGAGCAGGCCTGCATCGCGCAAGGCTTCGGCTGCGGTCTGAGCGAGGACCTCCGGCACGTTCTGCTTGATCAGTTCATCACGGATCATCGTGAGCGTGATGCGCGAGCGAACGGCCATCGGCACGCCGAGCCTCGCGAGCGCATGATGATCGTCCGCCGTGCGCCAGTGCCGCTTGAGACATTGCGACGAAATACGCGTGCGGATGGCATCGCCCATCGGGAGACGTTTGGCAAGGCCCGCGTCGTCACGATTGAGAAGCGCGGCGGAATAGCTTTGCAGCGTGTGGATCTGGATGAAGCGCGGTTGAGTCATGTTTGGTCCTTCTGTTCCTATTGAGGAGTAGGCGTATTTCCGTGCGCGGGCGGTCGTGGCTTTTGCGCGCTTTCGGGTTTGGCGTTCGTGTAGTCTTGGACAAACCTGATGCGCGATGCTTCTGCCCAGCGCTTACCCCTGGCATGTTCCGCGCCTTCGTTGAGGACGAACGTGCCCAGTTCGGCCCAGTTCGGCTCGACCTTTCTACTTTGCATCAAGCGAAGGACACGTTGCAGGAGCGGGAAGAACGCGTCGCCACGCGCGTTGAAAAGCCGGTTGACGCGCGCATCGGACACACCCGCGCGCCTCAACTGGAATCCGAATCGCGAGTTCGGCTTTTCCTCACCTTTCCTCGCGATGTGATGGCCCGTCAGGGCGATGCCGTTCACGATCACCGCCCATCGCTTCCAGCCCTCGACGCTCAATTGCTCGCAATCCACTTTCGCGCGTCGCAAAGCCCGTGTGAGGGCCGCAATCTGCTGCACGGTCAGCGATTCGGCATCCGGGATGAGACGCTTGAGCGCAACATGGTCGGCCTTCAGCGCGCCTTCGCCTTGTCTGCCGGCTTCGATGAAATGGGCGAGTGCTTGCGCCTGACTGCTCGAGACGCGCCATGTGCGCGGCGCGACGTCTTCAATTTGAGACATTTGAAACCTCTTCGAACGATTCGGATCGTGCGGCTCTGCGCGCTTCATCGCGCTGTTTCAACACGCGAGCGATTCGGGGCGGCGCCTTCGCGGAACGCAGGCCACCGTGAAAGCGCGAAAGCGCCGCGCCTCGTGCGCGATGAATGCGTTCCGCGCTGCGCGGTCCCGCGATGAATGCTTGCTCCAGTACGGCGTCAGCACGATCGGCGAGCGCGCAGAGCCATTGGTCGTGTTCGACGATTCTGTCGTCGGCTTCGATTTCCTTGCTGAGATCGTCGAAGAAGCGCCGGTCTTCTTCTTGCTCGAACGCCTTGGCAAATCGGTTGGCCTTGTTCTTGGTATCGTCGCTCACGCTCTGATCACCATTGCCCAGGAGCGCGCACAAGGCGCTCCACAGCGTCTTGCGGACATCGCTGATTTCTTCGATGCGCTCTTTCGCCGCCGTGGCTATCTCATCGCGATTTCGTCGCAGCATTAAGTCGCGCATCTTCTTCGTGATGGGAATGCGCCTTTCGTGATAGCCCTCGGTCTTCCCCTGACCGCGCGCAATACCTTGAGCGAGGATGAACAAGCCTTCGTTTCCGTCGTCGTCCGACAGCTCGTTCGCGATGGTCGGCGTGAATTTGCTTTCCGAAAACGCGAGTGTGCTCGCGAGCGTATAGTCGAAGCCTTTCGCCGTGATCGACAGCGCCTTGCCCTCTGCCGTGTTGATCGGCGTCCAGGCATCGCCCGTATTGCCGCAACGCTCCTTCGCGGCGATGCGCACAACCTTGCTGGTCGTGGCGATCGCGCCGAGCGTTTCACCTTGCGCCTGCAAGCGCACGCGCCGGCACACTTCGATATAGAAGGGATCGAGTTCGGTGAAGGAAAGGCTGCTCGCGCCATCCCAGGGCCGAAGCCATACGAGTGCTATGCCGCCTTTGCCCTTTAGTTCGAAGTGCGTTATGAGTTCGTCGCGGTTGCGGAGCAGAACTTGCACGTCACGCGCCCAGCGCCTCCCCCAGCGCCCGGCCGGCACCACGCCGCACGCCGGACGACTGGAGAAACCGCCGTTCATCCGCGAAATGCCGTAGTTGCCCGCACCGAGAAAACCCTCTTGCGTCTGCAAGCTGACGAGCGCGTAGATCCAGTCCTCGGCTTGTGCACGAATCATGCGTTGGGCCTTGAGATCGTGATTCCTCGATGTCACCAGCATATCGAGCGCATCGGGCGTCGGAATCCGCTTGTTCCACTTACGCGACGCCCCACGCTCGCACGGCGCCTGCAAAAAGGCGGGACGATCGTCCGGCGCGACAAGCGAGAACGCCGCGCCGTCGCTATCTTCGGGCGTCAATGCAAGCAGCGCTGCGCGCCATTCGTCGGCGCTTTCGAAAGGCGTCTCACGCCTCGCCGCATGAAGCGCGATCGCCGCAAGGTGCACGAGAAGCGCATGCCACGGATGACGCTGATGTGGACGCAATGCGGGAAAATCGCACACTTCGTCATCGTTGAAGGCGACCAGCAGTTCCGGCAATGTCGCCTGCCGTTCCTGTCGATTGCCGGTGCGGTAGCGAATCAGCGCGTGATCGAGCAAGCTGAATTGGATGTGCATGAAAGGCTCTAGATCTTCTCGATACCGAATCGGCTATATGAGTAACGAGCCGCGCCCAGCCCAAATTCGAAACCGCCGTCAAAGCGAACGATCGAAGACGGCTTCGCGTCTGCGTCGAGCCCACGAGGCAGCATGTGATGCCGGATGGCGATCTGATGCACGTCCGTGCCGAATGGCCCGCGCTCCGGCGGGTCGAACTGGACGAGACGGTCGGCCGCGCCGAGACGCGTCGCGACGCGCTCTTCGCCGTCCGGGAAGGCGAGTTTGTCGAATCGCATGTCATACGGAAGCGCATGGTCTCGCGCGATAGTTCGTTCCGCGCTCTTGCCGCCCTCGAGTTGTTGCGCCAGTTGCTCCCACGATTCGCCGAGTTCCTGCTGTATCGCGCGCAAGCATTCGGGATGGGTCGCGCGTTCCACCAGCAAGCGGTTTTCACGCGGAATCTCGCGGCTCGGTTGCGCGCGGATCAGGCGACGCGTCGCTTCGATCATGCGCAAGTCGGGATAGACGCCGCCACCGTCTTTCAGCCGCCCGAGGCCGTTACGCGGCTTCTCGAGACAGGCTTCGAGTGAACCGCTCTCGGGTATCAGTACCCATGCGCGCGCTTGCTCAAAACCCTCGGGCCGCTCGTGCTTCTCGCGCTTGTGACGATGCAAACGGCCGATGCGCTGCAACAGCACGTCCATCGGACAGATATCCGTGATGAGCATGTCCGCGTCGATATCGAGGCTTTGCTCGAGCGTCTGCGTGCCGACGACGATGCACGCCTGCATCATCTCGCGCACTTTGCCGACGCGTTCTTCGAGGCGCGCATCGAGAAGCGGCCTGTCCTGCCGGCTGAAGCGGCTATGATGCAGAGTTGGGATGCCATCGAGATCGAACAGCCATGCGCGATCGCCGGATGCGTCGACCAATGCTTCCACCGCCTTTTGCGTCGCGATCGCGGCTGGCACGGTGTTGCGGACGGTCAATACGCGCGCGCCTTGTTTCGCGGCGTCGAATGCCAGGCGAGCGATGCGCTCGTGGTCATCGATTGCGCTGAGGGTTTGCCAGTGGACCGTCTTGGGCTTGCCCGAGTTCGGCAATGCTTGAACGGTTGCACCATCCGTGAGCGCGGGATACGGCGATCCTACGGCCGCTTCGATGGCGGGCACCGCGACTTCCCCGCCTCCGCTTGCGATGCCCTGAAACCGCGCGCGCTGACTCGAACCGAGCGTGGCGGACAAAAGCAGCGCATGGCCGCCCGTCGTGTGATGCGCTTTCACGAGTTGTTCCAACACCTGCGACATATAGGCGTCGGACGCGTGTACTTCGTCTACGACCAGCAAGGACCGGCAAAGCGTCGCATGTCGCAGATGCGCATGGCGCACTTTCAGCGCCGCGAGCAATGCCTGATCGATCGTGCCTACGGCTATGGTCGCCGCGAGAAAGCGTTTCGGCGACTCGGCGGCCCATCGCTGGTGCGCCATCGCATCGTCGGGCAGATCGGCCCACAACACCTGAAAGTCCGGCAAGGCGGCTTCCTTCACATTGCCATCCGCACTTTCATAGCCCGGCAGCGCACGCACGACGACCGGCGCGTTCGTTGGCCAGAGACGCGCAACGAACTCGCGGACACGCTCATAAACCTGCGCGGCGGCCACGCGAGTGGGCAGCGCGAAATACAGGGAATCGACCTTGCCGGCCTCGAACAGCTTCGCGAAGCGCCACAGCGCGGCTTCCGTCTTGCCGCTGCCGGTTTCCGATTCGAGTATGAGAAGCGGGCCGAGCCCTTCCTCTCCGAGCGCGCTTTGAGACGCGTGCGGCGTCGTTATTCCGAAAGCGGACTGGAAAGAGAATCCTTCACGAATCAACTGTGCGCGAAGCGCTGAGGTTTCTAGTCCTATCGTGTCAACCGCCTTCGCAGCCCGATCGCGCGCGTCTTCCAGCGTTCGCGCGGCGCCCGGCGAGCTATATTCAAAGAAGGACAGGTGCGAGCCAAGCCAGTCGGCCAACTGCACAAGACCCGCGAACAGATGAACAAATGCAGGCCTGGACGGCAGCGGCTCGCCGTCGGGATTGAACGCGAGTGGAAAATGCCGACGCAAGGCATCGCCGATTTCCTTCAGCGCGTTCGCAGGACTGTAGCGTTCGCGACCGGCGGCATCACACACGGGCTGCCATATCAGCGGATCGACTCTCGATGGCTCCTGGACGGGACGACCGTGGTGGCCCAGGCTCGCAAGCAACAGTTCTTTGACGCCACCGCCCCAGTCCCATATCGCTTCCATGCGCAGCCCTGAAAGCAGTGCTTCGCCGCAGCCGAACGCGTAGAGGGCCTCGGCACCGTGTCCCGTCTTTTGCGGCCATTCGCGCGGCGCGGGACCTTTCCATCGTTTTGCCTGAAAGCCGCTGTTGGCTTTTCCGAAGTCGTGCAGATAGGCAAGCGCGGCGAGGCGCTCGAAATCCTGCTCGCTCAATGCTCGATCAGCGGCGGCACTCAGGGCAGCGTGAATGCGGCCGCCCTGCGCGATCGCCATGAAGCATGCCGCGACGTCCAGCATGTGATCGCACAGCGGATGAAAGGGCGAGCGCTCGTCGCCGTCTCGTGGTCGCTTGCCCCAAGCAGCGAAAACATCGATCTTGTTGGCTTCTGATTGCATGCGCTGTCAGATCGGTTGCACTTGCCTCGTGTGGAGAAATTCAGGCAGCGATCTTTTATTTTGGATACCTATTTTTTACGCGAATGCCCTGCGCGCTTCCATGCGAATCCGCTGAATTCCAGTACCGGTACCTATGTTTGACAGCGGTAGGGCGGCTCGACATACTCTCGCGATCGCGTGGACAATTCAGAACATCGAATTGGTCGTTTGTTCTTTTAAATCACGAAGATAGTGGGTAGAGGTTCCTCCGCGTGCGCGGAGATAGACCCAAGTTTGAGACGCGCGTCGTGGAATTTGGCCAGGTTCCTCCGCGTGCGCGAAGATAGACCTTACGTCGGCTTCCGCGAGGCTCTCAGCTGGAGGGTTCCTCCGCGTGCGCGGAGATAGACCCGCGGGACACGTGAAATCAGCGGCAAGCCCCGGGTTTCTCCGCGTGCGCGGAGATAGACCCAGCCACATCAGCATGGCGTTATTGCCGCTCGTGGGCCCTCCGCGTGCGCGGAGATAGACCCGACTGGTACGTCGACACAGACGAAGTTGAGAAGATTCCTCCGCGTGCGCGGAGATAGACCCGGGCGCAGCTTCTCTTCGAACGCGCCGAGCTCGGTTCCTCCGCGTACGCGGCGATGGTCCACCGAAAAACGCGGCCCCAGAAGGCACCGACGCGTACCTCCGCCCTCGCGGAGCCCAACCATCACCCAAACCGCGCACGCGCCGCCGCCGCGATCTGCATCAATACTTCCACGCTCAACCGCGACGCAATCACCTTCACATACTCATGATGCCGCGCTTCCAACGGCGCATCGAGATACTGCGCGTGCAGATAGCGAATCAGCGCAATCCGCCGATGCTTCAGCGCAATACTCCGATCGAGCAACGCAAGCGCAGCATCCGCGTCATGCCTCTTGCACGCACGCTCGGAAAGCTGCGCGGCAGCATCGCGCGACGCATTCATCGCACGGACGCATGTTGCGCGGAAGCGCTCAACCGCCACGCTTCGAAATCCGCACGCCGCCAGTCGAGTTCGAGCGCGAGCCGCTTCGTGCCTTCGCGAATCTTCGGCTTGTGCAGCACGAGCGTGAGCGCATCCAGCGCGGGCCATTCCTCGAACGAAAGCGCGGCGATCTCGACCGCGAGCGTCTCCAGCAAACGCGTATGCCCCTTCGTCTCGAGAAACGCACTCACGCGATTGCACCACGCTTCGTAATCGATCAGACCATCGTCCGATTCATGCGGCATGCCGCGATAGCGCAGGCTCGCATCGATGCACACAGGCTGCGGCCCTTCATGCTCATGCTCGTACAGGCCGACGCGCGTTTTCACGATCAACTCATCGACGATCACGCGCCAGCCCTGCCCACCTGCTTCGAGCGGTTCGAACGGCTTCATGAGAGCAGCGGCGCGGCGGCGTCGAGCATCATCTTCACGAAGTAATCGGCGAAGCTGCGGCGCACGATCATCTCGAAGCGATCGCCGCCGAGCGGCACGAGCGTCAAAGATGCCTTGAAATAGTGGCTCTGTGCGCACTGCCCCTCACCAAACATCTTCGGATGCAGATCCAGCGGACAGCCGCGCGAGAGCACTTCACGCGTCTTCGGACCATCGATGTCGAGCACCGTATAACCGCTGCCGATATCCACCGCCGCCGAGAACTGACCGACGAACGCGTCGCGCAACTTCGCTTCGAGCGGCGCGGGACGCGATGCGTCGTGCGCCGCATCCGAATACACGAGCCATTCATCGGGGCCGAGCCACAGCATCGTGTAGCCGTTGCCGCGCGCGATGGTGTTCGCCTTCTCGGGCGGCGTGCAGCCGATCACGTTCTGCACCGCCTTGACGAACGCAGGATCACGCGTGTCGCCACGCACGTTCACGAGTTCGAGGAACGGCCGCTCCGTCAGACGAAATGCCTTCGGCGAGCCGCTCTGATGCGATTTCATCAACGCATCGGCGCCGACGAGCGGGGACTCCTGCCACGTGCCGCTCAGACCCTGTCCGCTGATTGCGCGATCGACGACCGTCGAGGAACCTTTGATCTCATTCAACATGCTGACGTGCTCCTTCGCTGTCGTAGAACACCGAACTGGTGATTTTTGCGTTGATGCGCTTGCCGTTCGCGAGCGGAATCATGACCGATTCGCCGACCTTCTCGAGACCGCCCTTCACGACGGCCAATGCAATCGAACGCTTCAAAATAGGGCTGTAATAGCTCGACGTGACGTGGCCGAGCATCGGCGCGGTATCGCCCTGGAACGGACCCGCGACGATCTGCGCGCCTTCCGGAAGCACGAACGAAGGATCATCGGTCAAGAGGCCGACGAACTGCTTGCGCCCGGCCTTCGCGGTATCCGAACGCGTCAGCGAACGCTTGCCGATGAAGTCCTTCGACTTCGCGACCAGCCCGCCCATGCCGAGGTCGTAAGGCGTCATCGAACCGTCCGTATCCTGACCGACGATGATGTAACCCTTCTCCGCGCGCAGCACGTGCATCGTTTCCGTGCCGTACGGCGTGATGTCGAATTCAGCGCCCGCCAGCATGAGCGCTTCCCACACCGCGCGTCCGACGTTGGCCGGCACGTTCACTTCGTACGCGAGTTCGCCCGAGAAGCTGATGCGCATCACGCGCGCCGCTGCGCCCGCCACCGTGCCGTCGCGATAGCTCATGAACGGGAACGATGCGTTCGCGAAGTCGATGTCGTGGCACACCTTCTGCAGAACCTTACGGCTGTTCGGGCCGACGACCGCAAAAGTTGCCCAGTGATCCGTCACCGATGCGAGGCGCACGCGCATGTCGGGCCATTCGGTCTGCAGCCAGCGTTCGAGCCACGTCAAAACGCGCGCCGCGCCGCCGGTGGTCGTCGTCATCATGTAGTGCTGTTCGCCGAGGCGCACCGTCACGCCATCGTCGAAGATCATGCCGTTCTCGTCGAGCATCAGGCCGTAGCGGCACTTGCCGACTTCGAGCTTGCTCCACGGATTCGTGTACATCCAGTTCAAGAGCTTCGCGGAATCCGGACCTTGAATGTCGATCTTGCCGAGTGTCGATGCATCGAGAATGCCGACGCTCTGACGCACCGCGAGCGATTCGCGCGCGACCGCCGCGTGCATGTCTTCACCTGCCTTCGGGTAGTACCAGGGACGCTTCCAGTTGCCGACGTCCTCGAACATCGCGCCGTTCTCGACGTGCCATTCGTGAATCGCGGTCTTGCGCACCGGATCGAGAAACTCGCCGAGCTCGCGGCCCGCGAACGTGCCGAACGTGACAGGCGTGTAGTTCGGGCGGAACGTCGTCGTGCCGGTCTCGGGAATCGTCTTGCCGAGCGCCTGCGCGAGAATCGCCATGCCGTTGATGTTGCCGAGCTTGCCCTGATCGGTGCCGAAGCCCATCGCCGTATAGCGCTTCACGTGCTCGACGGATTCGAAGCCTTCGCGCGCCGCCAGATAGATGTCCGCCGCGGACACATCGTTCTGGAAGTCCACGAACTGCTTCGGGCCGCGCGTGGACATGTCCCGGTTGCCGACGATCCACAGCGGCAACATCGGCGCTTCCACGATTTCAGCGACCTGCACGGGATTCGGCTTCACGACGATATGACCCGCCGCACGCGCCGCTTCCGCACCAGCGTCGCCGCCGAAGCGGATGCCGCGCGCCAGCGAGAACTCGCCCGCGCATGCGCCGACGCTGCTTTCCAGTTGCATCGCCTTGCCCGGCACGAAACACGCCTTCTCGTCGTGCCAGTGCGCCTTGCCGCCCGATTGCGCGAAGAGGTGCAGCACCGGGCTCCAGCCGCCCGACATCGCGACGAGATCGCATTGCAGATCCGTCTGCTTCGGGCCGACCTCGCCCTTCGCATACGAAGCCACTTCCACCGACGCCACGCGCAGCTTGCCGCGCGCGACGGTGATCACCGCGTTGTTCAGCACGCGCACGCCGTAGCGGCGCGCCGCCGCGGGCAAGGCGCCTTTCGATTCGGCCGGACGCGGATCGACGACGGTCACTTCGGCGCCTGCCGCCTTCAGATCGAGCGCGCATTGATAGGCGTCGTCGTTGTTGGTGAAGACGACGGCCTGACGGCCCGGCAGCACCGCATAGCGATGCAGGTACGTCGACACCGCCGATGCCAGCATCACGCCCGGCAGATCGTTGTTGCCGAAGACGATGGGACGCTCGTGCGCGCCCGTCGCGAGCACCACGCGCTTCGCGCGCACCTTCCACATCAGTTCGCGCGTGCCCTTGCGCCGTGAAACGGGCAGATGGTCAGTCAGGCGCTGCGTGATCGTGACGAGGTTGTGATCCTGATAGCCGAACGCCGTGCTGCGCGAAAGAATCTTCACGTCAGGCATCTTGCGCAGTTCGGCTTCGAGCTTCTGCACCCATTGCAGCGCGGGCTTGCCGTCGATCTCCGCGCGGCACGACAAGAGCGAGCCGCCGAGTTCGCGCTGATCGTCGACGAGAATCACGCGTGCGCCCGACAGACCCGCCGCGTGCGCCGCCGCGAGACCCGAAGGGCCGCCGCCGACCACGAGCACATCGCAGTGCGCGAAGCACTTGTCGTAGCGATCGGCATCGAGATGCTTCGGCGCTTCGCCCAGACCCGCCGCATCGCGGATCACTTCTTCGTACTTCGGCCAGAACTTGCGCGGCCACATGAACGTCTTGTAGTAGAAGCCCGCAGGAATGAAGCGCGCGATCTTCTGATTGACCGCCATGCGGTCGTTCTCGATGTTCGGCTTCGCGTTCACGCTCGCGGCGACCAGACCCTGGTACAACTCGACTTCCGTCGCGCGCGCATTCGGCACCGTGTACGCGCCGGTTTCGAGCTGCACGATTGCATTCGGTTCTTCCACGCCCGCGGTGATGATCCCGCGCGGACGGTGATACTTCCAGCTCCGCGCCACGAAGCGCTCGCCGTTCGCGAGCAACGCGGACGCGAGCGTATCGCCTTCGAAGCCGTGATACGTCTTGCCGTTGAACGTGAAGGTCACGGGGATCGCGCGATTGATGCGCCCGCCCATGCCGAGTCGGTCTTTCTGGCTCATTTCGACGTGCCTCCGTTGTCTTGCATCACAGCCAGCGGACGGTCGAACGTCTCGTAGCCCTGGATTTCATAACTCACCGTATCGCGCTGCGCCTTGAACCAGCGCCGGCAGCCCTGCGCGTGCATCCATTGCTCGCGATGCACGCCGCGCGGATTCTTGCGCATGAAGAGGTAGTCGCCCCATTCCTTGTCGGTGAGCTTTTCCGTGTCGAGCGGACGCGCGATATCCGCTTCGCCGCCGCAGGAGAATTCGGTTTCGGCGCGCGGCCCGCACCAGGGGCATTCGATCAGCAACATGTTTCTTTTCCTCGATGCGGTTAGTGAGCCACGGCAGCCGCGCCGTGTTCGTCGATGAGATGACCGGTATAGAAGCGATCCAGCGAGAACGGCGCATTCAACGCATGCGGCTCGTCCTTCGCGATCGTGTGCGCATAGGCCCAGCCCGAGCCCGGCGTCGCCTTGAAGCCGCCCGTGCCCCAGCCGCAATTGAAGTACAGTCCCTTCACGTCGGTCTTGGAGATGATCGGGCACGCATCCGGCGAGACATCGACAATGCCGCCCCACTGGCGATTCATGCGCACGCGCGAGAACACCGGGAACATCTCGACGATCGCTTCGAGCGTGCCTTCGATGATGTGGAAACTGCCACGCTGCCCGTAACCCGCGTACTGGTCGACGCCCGCGCCGATCACGAGATCGCCCTTGTCGGACTGGCTGATGTACGCGTGCACCGCGTTCGACATGATCACAGTGTTCACGACCGGCTTGATCGGCTCGGAAACGAGCGCCTGAAGCGGATGACTCTCGATCGGCAGACGCACGCCGGCCATGTCGGCGAGCGTCGTCGTGCTGCCGGCCGTGACGACCGCGACCTTCTTCGCCTTGATGAAGCCCTTCGTCGTATCGACGCCCGTCACCTGGCTTCCATCGCGGCGAATGCCGACGACCTGGCAGTTCTGAATGATGTCGACGCCCGCGCGGTCCGCGCCGCGCGCGAAGCCCCAGGCCACCGCATCGTGACGCGCGACGCCGCCGCGACGCTGAATCGATGCGCCCAGCACCGGATAGCGGCTGTTGAGGTTGATCGTCGGCTCGATTTCCTTGATCTGCTGCGGCGTGAGGAACTCGGCATCGACGCCGTTAAGGCGGTTAGCGTTCACGCGGCGTTCCGTATCGCGCACGTCCTGCAGCGTGTGCGCGAGGTTCATCACGCCGCGCTGCGAGAACATCACGTTGTAGTTGAGGTCTTGCGAGAGGCCTTCCCACAGCTTCATCGCTTTCTCGTACAGCGCGGCCGATTCGTCCCACAGATAGTTCGAGCGCACGATGGTCGTGTTGCGCGCGGTATTACCGCCGCCGATCCATCCCTTCTCGAGAATCGCGACGTTCGTGATGCCGTGCTCTTTCGCGAGGTAATACGCGGTCGCGAGACCATGACCGCCGCCGCCGACGATCACCACGTCGTACTCGCGCTTCGGCTCGGGACTTCGCCACTGGCGCTCCCAGTTCTCGTGATACGACATGCCGTTGCGCAAGAGGCTGAAGATGGAATAGCGGCTCATGGTGTTTCTCTTCCTTCGTGGGGTCCTGAATTCAGCATTCGATGACGTTGACGGCGAGGCCACCGCGCGACGTCTCCTTGTATTTCGTCTTCATGTCGGCGCCGGTTTCGCGCATCGTCTTGATGACCGAGTCGAGCGACACGTAGTGCGTGCCGTCGCCCTTCATCGCCATGCGCGCGGCGTTGATCGCCTTGATCGCGCCCATCGCGTTGCGCTCGATGCACGGAATCTGCACCAGGCCGCCGACGGGATCGCAGGTCATGCCGAGGTTATGTTCCATGCCGATTTCCGCGGCGTTTTCCACTTGCGCGGGCGTGCCGTTCATTACGGCGGCGAGCGCGGCCGCGGCCATCGAGCACGCGACGCCGACTTCGCCCTGACAGCCGACTTCCGCGCCGGAGATCGAAGCCGTTTCCTTGTAGATGATGCCGATGGCGGCCGCGGTGAGCAGGAAGCGCACGATGCCGTCGTCGTTCGAGCCGTGCATGAACTTCACGTAGTAGTGCAGCACGGCGGGAATCACGCCGGCCGCGCCATTGGTCGGCGCGGTGACGACGCGGCCGCCCGCCGCGTTTTCTTCGTTGACGGCCATCGCATAGAGATTGACCCAGTCGAGCATCGACAACGGATCGCGCAGCGATTCTTCCGAACGCGAACGCAGCGAAGCGGAGAGATCGGCTGCGCGGCGCTTCACATGCATCGGGCCGGGCAATTCGCCGCGCTCCTTGCAGCCACGCTCGACGCACGCGGCCATCACGCGCCACACGGCGAGCAGACCTTCGCGCACTTCGGCTTCGGTGCGATTCGCGCATTCGTTCTGCATCGTCACTTCGGCGATAGACAGACCTGTCTCCCGGCACACGCGCATCAGATCGTCGCCGGTGCGAAACGGATGCGGCACCGTGTTGGCCGCGCGCAGACCGTTCACGCGATCGCCTTCGCGATTCACGACGAAGCCGCCGCCGACCGAGTAATACTCCTTCTCGACGAGCAACTGGCCGTTCTCGTCGAACGCCTGAAAGCGCATGCCGTTCGGATGCACGATGCTCGACCCCGGCGCGCCCGGCATCAGCTTGCGATAGAAGCCGATGTGCTCGCGCTCTTCGAACACGACTTCATGCCTGCCGAGCAGCTTCAGGCGCTTCGTCGCGCGGATCTCGGCGAGGCGCGGCGCGATCATGTCGGGATCGATGAGGTCGGGCAGATTGCCTTCGAGACCGAGCAGCACGGCCTTGTCGGTGCCGTGGCCCTTGCCGGTCGCACCGAGCGAGCCGAACAGCTCGGCGCGCACACGGGTGACGAAGGCGAGCAGATTGGCGTCCTCGATATGCGACGCGAAACGGCACGCCGCGATCATCGGCCCGACGGTATGCGAGCTTGACGGTCCGATGCCGATCTTGAACAGATCGAAGACGCTGACATTCATGGGTTTGTCCCTGGTTGGCGTTGCGCACGAGCGCGACCGTGGTTTCGGTATGGCGCTCATTGCACCAAACCCTGAAGAGACCCGATAGAACAAAAGCGCCATCGAAATGGGACCGCGGCGTCAGGGCTCGATTCACCGTGCGCCGGGCGATGTTTTCGCGAAGATTTCCAGCGCGTTCGCTGCTTCGCGACACCTATCAATGCCGATCGCGATAACAGAGCATTTCGCATCCGGCGCGTTTTTGCGCATCTTCGTTGCACTTTCCGCTTTTTTGAGACTGATCCGAATCGTCGCGCGGACGCTCATCGGTATATTCCCCAAGTTCCCGGATGAGCCGCGCCAGCCGGCTTCACTCCACGTTCCGCCTTCTCTCGCTTCTCTGATTTGCATCGATGGAAACTCACGCCTTACCCGACCAGTTCTTCAAATCCTGGGTTCTCGCATTCGTCGTCGGCGTGGCCGTCGTCGGCACGCTCGAGGCACTCGATCTCCTTGCCGTCGATCGCGTGCTCACGCGTGAGGCGCCCGTCTGGGCCGCGCTGATGCTGCTCTGCTCGATCGATCCCGTGCTGCGCTACTTCGGCGTGTTGAAGGCCGAAGTCGAGCAGCGCTGGGGCGATTACACGATCGCGAGCGTGCTCGGCCGCTCGACCGGCGCGCTCGTCGGCAGCGCCTTTGCGTGGGGGTTCGCCGTGCTCGGCGGCTGAAGCGCCTCCCGCTTTTCTCCGCTCGCAATCACGCGGCCGCCGTCTCACGACGCCGGCCGCGTTCTCTTTCTGACACGCGCCCGAGGCTCGCGGGCGAGTGTTATGCTCGCTGGATAACGTCCAGCCGCATGTCTCCCGCATGAATGCCGCAGAGCCTCTTCCGCCGTCTTCCATCGACGGTCAATCGAAATCGCGTATCCGCTTCGGCATCATCCTGTTGCCGAACTTCACGCTGACCGCGTTCGCCGGTTTCGTCGATCTGTTGCGCCTGTCCGCCGACGAAGGCGATTTCAGCCGCCCGGTGCGCTGCTCATGGAGCGTGATCGGCGAAACGCTCGCGCCGGTGCGCGCAAGCTGCGGCATTCAGATCACGCCGTGGGAAACCTACGATCAGGCCGAGCCGTTCGATTACGTCGTGGTGGTCGGCGGCCTGCTGCATTCCGGCCCCGCCACCAGCGACGCGACGCTGCAGTTCATCCGCCGCGCGGCCTCCGCGAACGCGACGATGGTCGGCATGTGCACCGGCGTGTTTTCGCTGATGCGCGCGGGCGTGCTCGAAGGGCATCGCATCTGCGTGAGCTGGTTTCACTACTGGGACTTCATCGAGCGATTCCCGCACGCCGACGAGAAATCGCTCGTCGCGGACCGCCTGTTCGTGATCGACAGAAGGCGCATCACGTGTTCGGGCGGGCGTGCATCGATCGATGTCGCCGCCGCCATTCTCCTGCGTCACTTCGAAACGGCGACGGTGCAAAAGGCCCTGCGCATCCTGCTCGTCGATGACATGCAGAAGGGCAATGCGCCGCAGCCGCATCCGCCGGGTCTCGCGCCCGCGACGCATCCGAAGGTGAAACGTGCGATCCTGCTGATGGAGCAGCACGTCGGGCGCTCGCTCACGCTCGATGAGCTCGCGCACAAGCTGGATCTGTCGACGCGGCAACTCGAGCGCCTCTTCAAGGCGGAGACGGGTAAAGCGCCGCAGGCGTATGCGAAGCAGGTGCGGCTGCGCACGGCCGCGTGGCTTCTGACGAGCTCGGACAAAACGGTGGCGGATATCGCATCGAGCTGCGGCTTCTCCGATGCATCGCATCTCGGCCGCGAATTCCGCAAGCAATTCGGCCTGCCGCCGATGATGTATCGCGAGCAGGGCGGCGCACCGGATGCGCTGGAAGCCGCTCAGGCAATGGACTACGACGAGACTTTCCCGGGCCGCGCCCAGGCGATCTAGCAGGATCTGTTCACGTTTTCCGCGGCTCATCAATCCAAGGAGGAACGGCATGGAGACTCACGGATATTCGCAGGAAGAATGGAAGGTGCGGTGCGATCTGGCGGCGCTCTATCGCGTGATCGGGCACTTCCGCTGGACCGACATGATCTTCACGCACATCAGCGCGCGCGTGCCGGGAGGGGATCATCACTTCCTGATCAACCGCTATGGCGTGCTGTTCGACGAGATGCGCGCATCGGATCTGGTGCGCATCGACAGCGAGGGGCGTCCGGTGGAAGCGCGCGCGAGCGATGGTCCGGAGCGCTATCGCGTGAATCCGGCGGGCTTCACGATCCATTCAGCCGTTCATATGGCGCGTCCCGATGTGTTTTGCGTCGTGCATACGCATACGGCGGCGGGCGCGGCGGTGTCGGCGCAGAAGCAGGGCCTGCTGCCGATCAGCCAGCACGCGTTGAAGTACTACGGGCACCTCGCGTATCACGATTACGAAGGGATCGCGCTGGATCTCGCGGAGCGGGATCGGCTCGTCAACGATCTCGGATCGCATAACGCGATGATCCTGAAAAATCACGGCTTGCTGACCTGCGGAAAGTCGATTCCGGAGGCGTTTCAGGAGATGTATTTTCTTGAACGGGCCTGCGAGATTCAGATTCGCGCGCTCGCGGGCAATGCGGAACTGAATCTGCCGTCGCAGAAGGTTTGCGAGGTGACGGCGGAGCAATATCGGCGCGACGAGTCCGATGGCATCATGGCGCTGCAATGGGAAGCGGCGTTGAGGATGATCGAAGGCGCGAAGCCCGACTACCGGAGCTGACGCGCCTTCTTCGCATCACTGCGTTCAGTTGCCGGCGACGTACGCCTTCACCGCCGGCAACCCGTCCTTCCCATCGAACGTCTTCACGCCCGCAAGCCATTTGTCGAGCACCGCCGGGTTCGCCTTGAGCCACTCGCGCGCCGCCTTGTTGGCATCGGTCTTGTTCATGATCGGCAGCATCACGTGATTCTCGATGTCCGTCGTGAACTGCAGGTTCGACACGAGCTTCGCGACATTCGGGCAACGCGTGTCGTAGTCCGTCGGCGTAACGGTCAGCACTTTCGCTTCGCCGTAGTTGGGACCGAACACATCGTCGCCGCCGGCGAGATAGTCGATCTTCATCTGCACGTTCATCGGATGCGGCTCCCAGCCGAGGAACACGATCGGCTTCTTGTCGCGAACCGCGCGATTCACCTCGACGAGCATGCCCGCCTCGCTCGACTCCACGAGCTTGAACTTCCCGAGCCCGTACATGTTGTTGTCGATCATCTTCTTGATGAGCGCGTTGCCATCGTTGCCGGGTTCGATGCCGTAGATCTTGCCATCCAGCTTGTCGTAGTTCTTCGCGATGTCGTTGAAGTTCTTGATGCCCGCCTGATACGCGTAGTCGGGCACCGCGAGCGTGTACTTCGCGCCCGTCAGATTCGGCGTCGGCAGCACTTTGACTTGATTAGCTTTCCTGAACGAATCGATCATCGGGTCCATCGTCGGCGACCAGTAACCGAGGAACACGTCGATCTGCTTGCTCTTCACGCCCGCGAACGTGATCGGCACGGATGCGATCGTTTTCGTCGGGTTATAGCCCAGTCCCTGAAGAACGGTCGATGCAAGTCCGGTCGTCGCGGCGATATCCGTCCAGCCGACATCGGCGAAGCGCACGTTCCTGCACGCAGCGGGCTCGGCGGCATTCGCGGCATAGGCACCCGACAGCATCGCTGCAATCATCGACGCGATCCACAAGCGTTTCATGTATCTCTCTCCCAGTTTTTGAAGGCATGGCGCGGCCCGCGCGCGCGACCCGAAAGCCCGCACGAACCGAAGAAAACAGACCAGAAAGACCTCAGGCCGACAAGCGGCGCTCCACGCTCGGCGCGTGCCCGAACTGCGCGCGATACGCCTTGCTGAAGTGACAGGGCGAATGGAATCCGCAGATGCTCGTCACACGCGCGATCGACGCATCCGTGTTGCGCAACAGCTCGCGTGCGCGGCGCAAGCGCAACGTCAGGTAGTAATGCGTCGGCGATACGTTGAGGAACATCTTGAACATGCGCTGCAAGTGCCGCTGCGACAGATGCACGAGGCGCGCGAGCTCTTCGAGCGACAGCGGCTCTTCGATGTTCGCCTCCATCAGCCGCACCACTTCGACAAGCTCGGCACGCGAGAAACCGACGCGCGCATCGACGGGAATGTGCTGATAGTCCGTCGATCCGCGTATGCGCTCGACGATGAACTGCTCCGACACCTGCGCCGCGTGCGCCTGCCCGAGCCGCATGCCGACGAGATTGAGCATCAGATCGAGCGGCGCGGTGCCGCCCGTGCACGTCAGGCGATCGCGATCGATCACGAAGAGCTCATCCGCGAATCGCACATGCGGGAAGCGCTTGTTGACCGGCGACATGTCTTCCCAGTGCAGCGTGCAGCGATAACCATCGAGCAGCTTCGCCGCGAGCAGCGCATACGGCCCGGTGCAGATGCCGCCGAGCGGAATGCCCGCTTCATGCGCACGCCGCAAGAGTTCGATCACCTTGTCATCGACATAATCGGCGACATGCCAGCCCGCGCACACGATCAGCACGTCCGGCATGCCCGCCTCGTCGAGCGTCACCGTCGGCTTCACGGTGATGCCGTTGCTCGCGCGTGCCGGCTCGCCCTCCGGCGTGATGATCGACCACCGATAGTGCTGCTCACGGCCCACGTAATTGGCCATGCGCAGCACCTCGACCGCGCTCGTGAACGCGATCATCGAGAAGTTCGGCAGTGTGAGAAAGCCGAAGTGCGCGAGATTGGACAACGGTGAATCGGTAACCGCTGGGACGATCGCGTCGCGCTTCATGGGTTGGACCTTGTCAGCTTTGTTGCGTCGCCGGTTCGCGGCGCACTTTCATCACGCTCTTCAGACCGGAGAACAGCGGGGCGCGCGCCATACCGGGCGAACGTCCGAAGCTCTCGGTGATGCGGTCGAGAATGATCGCGAGCAACACCACCGACAAGCCGCTCTCGAAGCCGAGGCCGATATCCAGACGCTGAATCGATGCGAGCACGTCGTTGCCCAGGCCGCCCGCGCCGACCATCGACGCGATGATGACCATCGACAGCGCCATCATGATCGTCTGGTTCACGCCGGTCATGATCGAAGGCAGCGCGTTCGGAATCTGTACCTTGTAGAGCAACTGCCACGGCGTGCAGCCGAACGCCTGACCCGCTTCCACGATCTCGCGATTCACCTGCTTGATGCCGAGCGCGGTGAGACGCACGGCCGGCGGCATCGCGAAGATCACGGTGGCCAGAATGCCGGGCACGCGTCCGAGGCCGAACAGCATTGCGGCCGGAATCAGATAGACGAAGGCGGGCATCGTCTGCATCAGATCGAGGACCGGACGCACGCCCATTTCGACGTACTTGCTCTTCGAGGTCCAGATGCCGAGCGGAATGCCGAGCAACAGGCTGATGAACGTAGACGACAACGTGAGGCCCAGCGTGATGACCATCTGGTCCCAGAAGTTCGTCGCGTAGATCAGCAGTAGCGACGCGAGCACGAACGCGGCGAATCGCCAGCCGACGCGCCACAAGCCGATGCCGACGAAGATTGCCATCAACAGCCACATCGGAATGGCCTGCAGGCCGTGCTCGATCGCCGCGGCGAACGTTTCGATGACCTTGCCGATGGAGTCGAAGGTCTTCGCGTCGTGATCGAGGAGATAGTGGACGCCGTGGTCCACCCAAGTGCCAAGCGGAATGATTTCAGACATGGGAACCTCGATGGTGCGTAAGAACCTTCAGGACATTGGCCTTGTTGATCGAGCCGCAATACGATCCGTCTGCTTCGACGACCGGCAGCGGCGCCGGACTGGCGACCACGCGATTCACGACGTCATCGAGCGCCATGCTGCGCTGGACGCATTCGATGGGATTGACCTGCGACGCGGCGTTGCCGTTCGCATCGCGTCCGACGAAGCCGCGGATACGGCGCTGCGCATCCAGCACGAAGGCGTAGTCGGCGCTGCCGTTGAGCGTCGCCGCGACGCTCGACGCGTCGATCTGCGGCGCGTGCTTCATGAGCGGCACGGCGTCCGTCTGCATCAGGTCGCCGGCGGTCAGATAGCGGCTCGTGTCGATGCCTTCGAAGAACGCTTCCACGTAATCGTCGGCCGGATTGGTGATGATTTCCTGCGGCGTGCCGATCTGCACCACACGGCCGCCTTCCATGATCGCGATGCGTGTGCCGATGCGCATCGCCTCTTCCAGATCGTGCGACACGAAAAGAATCGTGCGGCGCTGCTCGCGTTGCAGATCGAGCAGCACGTTCTGCATTTCCTTGCGCTTGAGCGGATCGAGTGCGGAGAACGCCTCGTCCATGATCATCAGCGATGGATTCACCGCCAGCGCGCGCGCGAGACCCACACGCTGCTGCATGCCGCCCGATAGTTGCGCGGGCAGCTTCTGCGCGAACGGCGCGAGGCCGACCTGCTCTAGCACGGTCATCGCGCGCGCCTCGCGCTCTTTCTTGCCGACGCCCGCGACCTCGAGGCCGAACGCGGCGTTCGAAATAACGGTGCGCTGCGGCATCAGCGCGAAGGACTGGAACACCATGCTCATGTCCTTGCGGCGCAGCGACGTTAGTTCCGAGCGCGGCACGGAGGCCACGTCGCGGCCGTCGATCAGCACCTTGCCGGCCGTCGGTTCGACCAGCCGGTTGATGAGCCGGATCAGCGTGGATTTCCCCGAGCCGGACAGGCCCATGAGCACGAAAATCTCGCCTTCCTTGACGTCGAAGGAGACGTTATGGACGCCGACGATCTGTCCGGTGCGCTTGAAGACTTCTTCCTTCGTCGCGCCTCCGGCCAGCATGTCCAGCGCCTGTTTGGGACTATTGCCGAATACTTTGCATAGTCCTTCGACTACGACCTTGGGGGAATTCATCGAATATCTCCTGGCGTGGGCGGACGCTCGTCCGCGCTGTGCATACATAGTTGCCAGAAAAAAGTCACGTCAGCCGACTATTTGCGACAACCACATGTGGAAATACGACACCGGAATAAGGACGAAAGTGCCAATCCGGAAGCGGAGCCTTGCTGGACAAGGGTTTGCGGGGAATGAAGTGAACGATCTTGCGATTTTCGACGTGTCGCGCAGATACAAGTCGCGAGGTCAATTTGCGATGCAGGCAGCTTGCGATGCGGCCGTCGGCAAGACGAAAGGAAAGAGAAACTGGCGTCGCGCGTGAATCGCGGAACCGGGATGCGTCCGGCAGGACTGCCGAAGCGATGTGAAAACTGCTAGAAAAACTACAACTAGAAGAGAAACTGGCGGGCGGGTCGTACGGCGTGTGCCGTCGTGTGTTGCTTGAGTTCTGTTTCCCGCGCCGCCTCAGCTACGCATTACAGACGGATGCCGAAAGCGGTGCCGCGTGCCTTGCGTTGACGCTCGGATTCACGAAAACGTGCTTGATACGAGTAGTCTTTGTCCATCGGCAGGTGCGCCGATTCGAACATCGAAGCGAATTTTTGCAGCAGGGCGAAGAGGTAGCTCATGACTGACTCCGGTTAGTGATAGAGGGTTTTCCCTTAGAGCGAATTATAGGGTTACCCCTAAGCAATTTCCAGTGCAATGCAACATTTCTTGGAGGAAAGTTGGTAGTTTTTCTACCAAATTGCCGATTTGGGCCATCCGAAAAAGGGGGACGGGCCGGAGAAGTCCGTGTGGCGGACATCGGATGACGAGACGAACGAGGCCGCGACACGCCGCCGCAGAGCGAGGTGTCGCGGGAAAGTGACAGCGGGGATCAGCGTGCGGCGGAAATGACGTGGTGACGCGCGTGCCGAACGTGCTTTTTCGGCGCGGAATCAGGCTGCGTGGCGCTGACGGGCTGCATCGGCGAGGCGTCTTCGGAATCGCGCGCGATTGCGGGCGCGCGCTGCATGCCGACGGTCGCGGAATCGGTGTCGAACAACGAAGCGAGCGTCGCCTGCTGGTTGAGCATCAACTGCTCCGTGCGGTCCTGCTGCAGCTTGCCGTCGTGGCTCATGCGCAGCAACACGGCCGTCTGCGCGATGCCGGTCGCCACCGTGACGAGCATCACGCAGACGATGATCGTCAGCATCGTCTTCATGCGGCGCGAGTGGGCCGCGGCGGACGTGCGCTGCTCGGCAATCACTGCGTAGAGTGCGTCGATGGTGTCCGCGAACGCCGTCGCGCGGGCGCGATCGAGTTCGGGCGCGATGACGTCGCGGGCACTGACCTTCGCGAGCGGCTCGGCGGCGTCGCGATCTCCGCGATCTCCGCGATCTCCGCGATCACGTCGATCGCTCGCAATCAGCGCCGACGCGAGCGCGGCCGGCGACGGCGCTGCACTCTCCGGCGCGACACAAGTGCTGATGCTCGCCGATCGCGTCGCGGCAGCGGCGATCGCGCCGGTCTTCCCGGCGGATCTGCTCTCGTCCGGCGGCGGCGCATCGACATCGGGCAAATCGTCCTGAAACAGGCCCGGCGCGAGCGCCGTCACGCTGGCGCGCGCCGCGCGTTTCGCGACGGTGGAATCGGCCGAATTGCCGCCTGGCGACACCGTTCCCCCGTTCGATTGCACCGCCGCGAGAAACACGTCCGGCAACTCGAAGCCTTCGAAGGTGCCCTGGCGGATGTCGGTGTTCATCGCCTGAAGATGCGCACGTTCGGCGTCTTCGGCGAATAGATCGAGCGTTTCGCCGCCGCGCGCGCCTTCGCTCAACTGCGCGAGACGCTGCGCCGAGCGCGCGGCGCGGGCAAGCTTCTTTTCGGTATCGACACTGACCTGCGTGACCTGCAATTCATGCGTTTGCGCTGCGCGCCGGCGACGGGACGGTGCGGCCGAGTCGCCCCGGCGCGCGTCGGGATCTCTCTTTACTGCGGAATCTGGCATAGGTTCGAAAGGGGCGGCCTCTATGGCCGGCGCACAAGGCACACCGGCGCTTCGGCGATTATTTCGAGAGGCCGCATTGTCGCATGGCCGCGTGCGCAAACCAGCATCCTGACGGCGATTTCAGGTCGCATCGTCCTCGCGAAACTCGCGCACGACGTCGAGGTGCCGCAAACGTTCGCAGATCGCCTGATATTCCATCGCCGATGCGCGCGACAATTCCACCCGCACCTCGTCCAGATCGGGCGAATCGTCGCTTTGCTGCACGACGAACTGCTTCACGCGCACGCTGCCAGGGCCGAGCGCCTCGTGCAGCGCGTGAAACGAGAGCGAGCCGCGATCGACGAGCATCGTCAGTTGCCGGCGCTGCTTCACGCTGATGAAGCGGCGTTCGAGCGGCTTGATGCCGGCGAGGATGATCAGGATGATCGCCGTCGCCGCAATCGACGCCGTGTAGAGGCCGCCGCCGACCGCCAGTCCGATCGCCGCGACCGACCAGAGGCTCGCGGCCGTCGTCAGCCCGCGCACGATTTCCCCGCGCAGCAGGATCGAGCCCGCGCCGAGAAAGCCGATGCCCGACACGACCTGCGCCGCGACCCGCGACGGATCGAGCACGACGTGGTCGTACTTCAGCGCATCCGCGAAACCGTACGCCGACACGATCATGATGAGCGCCGAACCGACGCACACGAGCATGTGCGTCCGCAGCCCGGCCGCCCATGAGAGACGCTCGCGCTCGAAGCCGATCACGCTGCCGAGCGCGGCGGCCATCACGAGTCGCGACACCAGTTCCATATTTCCCAACATGTTGTAGTCCTCCTCGCGGTGAGAAGCCCAAAGACGCGTCGCGCTTCGGGCCGCGTTTGCTATTCTTTCCAGTTGCGTGTGCCGCGCACGGCAGCGCGCCCCTCGAAACAATAAGAGTGTTCTCATGCAGGATCAGCAATCGAACGCTTCGTCGTTCATGCAATCGGCGAACCCGGACTCCGCCGCGCAGTTGCGCGCGCATTACGCGAACACCGTGCTGCCCATATGGCGCGGGCCCGGTTTCAACGCGAAACTCGGCCTCGCGTATGAAGCCGTCGCGCCGGGCGATCATGCGCCGCTGCCGCCGAAGCGTTATCGCGCGATGGCCTGCGCCCGCCAGCTATTCGTGTTCTCGGAAGCCGGCGATCTCGCGCACGCCGCGACGCTCTTCGAGTCGCTACGGCACTATTTTCAGGACAAGCAAAACGGCGGATGGTTCTACAGCGTGGATGCAAGCGGCGCGCCGCTCGAACGTCACAAGGATCTCTACACGCATGCGTTCGTCGTTTTCGCGTGCGCGCATTACGCGAAGAAGAGCGGTTCCGCCGACGCCTTCGCGCTGCTCGATGAAACGTCGCGGCTCGTCGACGTGCGCTTTTCGAGCGGCGGCGATCTGCTGAACGCGGTGCTTGCCGAGGATTTCGGCGCGACGATCGAAACGCCGTTACAGAATCCGCTCATGCATCTCGCCGAAGCGTGGCTCGCCGCGCGCGACGCAACCGGCGACGCCGCCTACGACCGCCGTCTCGCGCTGCTCGCGCAATCCGTCGCGGACGCGTTCGTGCACGCGCCGAGCGGTTCCATCGCCGAATTGCCGATGGGCACGGCGGGCAACCGGCTGGAGCCGGGTCATCAGTTCGAGTGGTACTTTCTGGCGCTCGGCAGCGGACATCCCGCGTTCGAGGCGGCAGGGCTCAACGAAGGACTCGCGCGCGCGTTCGATTTCGCCCGGCAGCACGGCGTGGATAAGGAAACAGGCGGCGTGGTTGCCGCCATCGACGAAGCCGGCCATGTGATCGACGGCACGCAGCGTATCTGGGCGCAGACCGAGTATCTGCGCGCGCTGGCCACGCGCGGCGACGCCGTCGGTGCGCAGATCGAGCGTTTCCGCGCGCGCTTTCTGCATGAAACCGGCTGGGTCGAATGCCGCTCGGCGCAGGGCGAGATCAGCCGCGCCGAAATGCCGTCGACGACGCCGTATCACCTCGCGACCTCATACGCGGCGCTGCCGCTCTGAGCCGGCTCAGGCGAGCTGGAACACCGACACAGCCGCCTTCAGTTGCCGCGTCTGCTCGTGCAGCGACGACGCGGCCGCCGCGGCCTGTTCGACGAGCGCCGCGTTCTGCTGGGTCATTTCGTCCATCTGCGTGACGGCCTGATTGACCTGCTCGATGCCCACGCTCTGCTCCAATGACGACGCGCTGATCTCCGCCATCATCTGCGTGACGCGCGAAATCGACGCCGATACTTCACGCATCGCCGCACCCGCGCGCTCGACGAGCACGGAGCCGTCGCTCACCTGCGCGACCGATTCGCCGATCAGTTCCTTGATTTCCTTCGCCGATTGCGCCGAGCGCTGCGCGAGGCCGCGCACTTCGCCCGCCACGACCGCGAAGCCGCGCCCCTGCTCGCCCGCGCGCGCCGCCTCGACGGCCGCGTTCAATGCGAGGATGTTGGTCTGGAACGCGATGCCGTCGATGACCGAGATGATCTCCGCGATCTTGTCCGAACTCGACGCGATGCCGCGCATCTTCTCGACGACATCGTCCACCACGCTCGAACCGCGTGAGGTCGCATTCAGCGCTTCGCCCGCGAGCGTGTTCGCCTCGCGCGCGTGCTCCGCGTTCTGACGTACCGTCGCGGTCAGCTCTTCCATGCTCGATGCGGTTTCTTCGAGCGAAGCCGCCTGATTCTCCGTGCGCGCGGACAGATCGGCGTTGCCGCTCGCGATTTCATCGGCGCCGAAGTTGATGGAATCGGACGTCTCGCGCACGGTCTTCACGGTGCTCGCGACGCTTGCCTGCATGGTCGCGAGTCCCGCGAACAGGCGGCCGATCTCGTTCGTGCCGCGATCTTCGATGCGCTCGTCCAGACGCCCGTTCGAGATGCGCTCGAAATGGCGGCCCGCTTCCTCCAGCGGCTGAATCACGCCACGGCGCAGCGCGACGTGCACGAGCGCGATCCCCGCGACGAGCGCCGCCAGAATCACGATGCCGACCGCGCGGAACCACGCGTAGCGCGTGTCGATCGATGAGAGATAGCCGCGTCCCGCTTCATCGCCGAAATTGACGAAGTTCTGCTGTTCCGCGAGATAGCGGTCCTGGAAACCCTGCGTCGGCTGATCGAGGAACGCCTGGATATTGCCGGCGTCGAGATACTGGACGAGCTCGCTCAGCGCCTTCGAATATTCGGCGTATTTCGCCTGCAGCGCGGTCGTGCGCGCGGTGTTTTCCTCGCCGGTCTTCGGCGCGTTCAGGAACGCGGTGAACGACTTGTCGGCCGCCGCGATCTGCTCGCGCGCGTGCTGGACGATTTCCGTCGGCTCGGTGCCGCCGCGCACCATGCGCGTGCCCGCGCGCGAAAGGTTGATGCGCGCATCCATCAGATGCTGCGTTGTCTTGTTGACCGCGTTGACCTGCTTCAAGGCGATATCGGACAGGCTGCCGACATCGTCATGCGTACGCGAGAGCGACCAGAAGCCGAGCCCTTCGGTCACCAGTTGAAAGAGACAGAACACCACCAGTACTGCGAGCAAACCCGATGAAACCTTGATCTTTCCGAACATCACTTGCACCCACGCTTTCCGAAATGAGGCCCGCCAGTGCGGGGACAGTGCGGGTTTACGGCAGTCGCGCCGAAAAGCTTGAATCGTTTGCCCGAAGGCGGGTCTATGCGGATGCATGCAATGCGAAGCCCTTAGCCCGACTTCATTGGGCGCGGCGCGCATGTCAGCCGAAACGCACCATTGCACAATTTTTGCCTGACTTCCTTGCAGTGCGCGCGAACGCTTCCTATTGTCTTTGCAGGACGGCACCGAACCCACCCAAGGAGTGTCCGAATGGCCGAAATCGTCGATATCGCGCGCGGTGCGCTGAATGCGCAACCGTTCAGCGCCTTGCTCGGAACCAAGCTGATGCAGGTCGATTCAGCGAGTCTCACGCTGTGCCTGACCATCAGGGATGAGCTAAGGCAACAACACGGCTTCGTACACGGCGGGGTGGTGAGTTATCTCGTGGACAACGCGCTGACCTTCGCGGGCGCGCTGCGGCTCGGGCCGAAGGTCGTTACGGGCGAATACAAGATCAACTATCTGCGTCCGGCGGTGTCGGGCACGCTGATGGCCCGCGCCCGCGTCGTCCATGCGGGCATGACGCAGGCGACCTGCCAGTGCGACGTCTTCGTCACCGACGGCGGCGCCGAGCGGCTCGTCGCGGTCGCGCAGGGCACGATCACGCGCATCAGCGAAGGCGTCTCCGCCGAACCGGTATTTCACGCCTGATTCTTCAGACTCCGTCCTCCAAAGCAAAAAACCTCGCCGCGGCGAGGTTTTTTGTTGGCTGCGCGCGTGCGCGTTACTGCGCGGCGACCGTCTTCTGCGTCTGCTCGCCGAGACCCTGAATGCCGAGGCGCACCGTCTGGCCGGCCTTCAGATATACCGCGTTCGGCTTCACGCCCATGCCGACGCCCGGCGGCGTGCCCGTCGAGATGACATCGCCCGGCTGCAGGCTCATCACCTTCGACAGATACGCGACCAGTTGCGCGACCGTGAAGACCATCGTCTTCGTGTTGCCGTTCTGATAGCGCTTGCCGTCGACTTCGAGCCACAGATCGAGCTTCTGCGGATCGGCGACTTCGTCCTTCGTGACGAGCCAAGGACCGATCGGGCCGAAGGTGTCGAAGCCCTTGCCCTTGTCCCATTGCGTGCCGTGCTCGAGCTGCCATTCGCGCTCGGAGACGTCGTTGATCACGCAGTAGCCCGCGACGTAATCGAGCGCGTTCGCTTCGTCGACGTACTTCGCTTCCTTGCCGATCACGACGCCCAGTTCGACTTCCCAGTCAGTTTTGACCGAGTTGCGCGGAATTTCGACGTCGTCGTCCGGGCCGTTGATCGCGCTCGTCCACTTGTTGAAGATGACCGGCTCGGTCGGCACCGGCAGATTCGATTCGGCGGCGTGATCCGCATAGTTCAGCCCGATGCACACGAACTTGCCGACACGCCCCACGCACGGCCCGATGCGCGGCTTGCCATCGACCACGGGCAGCGACGCGATATCGGTTGCGCGCAGTTTCGCCAGGCCCGCTTCGGTCAGCGTCGCGCCGGCGATGTCATCGACGACCTTCGACAGGTCGCGAATCTGGCCCTCGGCGTCCAGCAGACCCGGTTTTTCCTGACCCTTGGGGCCGTAACGAAGCAGTTTCATCTGGTTTGATCCTCCTGGTTCGGAAAAAGAATGAGGGCGGTCAGTTCGACCAGCCGCCATCGATGACATGAATCTGGCCCGTCGTGAACGACGATTCGTCCGATCCGAGATAGAGCGCCAGCGCCGCGATCTCTTCTGCGCGGCCGACGCGCCCCATCGGCTGGCGCGCGACGAACGCCGCCTGAATCTGATCGACGCTCGCGCCCTGCGCCTTCGCCTGCTCCGCGATGCGGTCCTTCAGCGACGGCGATTCCACCGTGCCGGGACAGATCGCGTTGCAGCGGATGCCGCGCGTGACGAAATCGGCGGCGACGGACTTCGTCAGCCCGATCACGGCCGCCTTCGACGCGCCGTACACGAAGCGGTTCGGCACGCCCTTCACGCTCGACGCCGCCGACGACATGTTGATGATCGAGCCGCCGCCCTTTTCCAGCATCTTCGGCAGGAACGCGCGAATCGTACGATACATCGCACGGGCGTTCAGGTCGAAGGCGAAATCCCAGTCTTCCTCGCTGGCTTCGAGAATCGAGCCGGCGTGCACGTAGCCCGCGCAATTGAACAGCACGTCGATCGCGCCGATTTCGTCGGCCAGCGCGTTGATCGCCTGCGGGTCGCGCACGTCGAGCCGGTGTACGTCGAAAGACTTCCCTTCGAGCGATTCCGTGCGGATATCCGTCGCGATCACGCGCGCGCCCTCCGCCGCGAAAAGCTCGGCCGTCGCGAGCCCGATGCCTTGTCCCGCCGCCGTGATCAGCGCCGTCTTGCCTGCCAGTCTTTGTACCATCTACTGCTCCAGTCGAAAGTGTTTTTGAGACATGCCGGGTATATCAGCCGTTTCAGAGACGGTAGAACGCGCGGGCGTTCGCGCCGAAAATCGCGGCCTGATCGGCTTTTTTAAGATGCGACGTGAGGTTTTGGGCCGTGCTGTGCCATGCAGTGTAACTGCCGTTCATATTGAGCACGGGCCAGTCGCTGCCCCACATCAGGCGCTCGGCGCCGAATTGTTCGAGAAGATGCGCGACGTAGGGTTTCAAGGTTTCGTCGGTCCAGTTCTTCCCGGATTCGGTCGCGAGGCCGGAGAGCTTGCAATGAAGTCTTTGCGGCAAGGCGGCGAGTTGCGCGATGCCCTCGGCCCAGGGTTGCCAGCCTGATGCAAGACCGTCGCGGATCGGCGGCTTCGCGCCATGATCGACCACGACGCGCAAGCTCGGATATCGCTCGACGAATTCGATCAACGAGGGCACATGCCGCGCGAAGATCAACGCGTCGAAGGCGAGATCGAGGTCGATGAGGCGCTCGATCGCGTCCTCGCGCGGCGCGTGTGCGATCCACGTATCGTCGGGCAAGTCCTGCAGCATCGGGCGCACGGCCTTGAACTTCGGCTCGCGTGCGAATTCGTCGATGAACTTCGGTGCATCGGGCGAATCGAGCGGAACCCAGCCGACGACACCCGCGATCGATTCGTCATTGCGCGCGAGGTCGAGCAGATAGCGCGTTTCGTCGAGCGTCGGCGCGGCGTGAACGACGACGGTTCGTTGAACACCGACCGCCTCGCGAAGCGGCGCGAGATCGTTCGGGCCGAATACGCGAAAGAGCGGCTTCATGTCCGGCGTGAGCCATCCATAGTCGCCGCGCGATGGATCCCAGTAATGCTGATGCGAGTCGATATTCATCGCGGCACCGGGGCGTTCGCGTGAAGCAGACCTTCCGCGCGCAACGCGTCCCACAGCGCAGGCGGAACCGGCGTCGCGAACGATGCCGCGTTTTCGCGCACTTCATCCGGCGTGCGCGCGCCCATCAGCACCGTGGCCACGACTTTATGCGCATAAGGAAACTGGATGGCCGCGGTCGCCAGCGCGACGCCATGCGCACGGCATACGCGCTCCAGCTTGCCGACGCGCTCGACGATATCCTTCGGCGCATCGCCGTAGTTGAACTTGAGATCGCCGTGCGCGTTGGCATCGAGACCGCGCGCGAGAATGCCCGAATTGAACGCGCCGCCGAGCAGGATGCTCACGCCGCGTTTTTCGCATTCGGGCAGAAGATCGTCGAGCGTATTTTGTTCGAGCAGCGTGTAGCGGCCCGCGAGCAATGCGCAGTCGATGTCGAATTCGGCCATCGCTTCCATCACGGCCGCGCCTTCGTTCACGCCGAGGCCCACCGCTTTCACGCCGCGCGACTGCTTCAACTCTTCGAGCGCGCGAAAACCGCCTTCGTCGGTGAGTTGCTTCCAGTAATGCGCGTTCTTCTCGCCATGCGTGACGCGGCCGATGTCGTGAATCAGCACGATATCGATATCGATCATGCCGAGCCGCATCTGGCTGTCTTCGAACGAGCGGATGACGCCGTCGTAGGTGTAGTCGTAGATCGCCTGGAACGGCAGCGGCGCGGCCCAGCCTTCGCTGCCGTCGTCGGGCGTCGTGCGCGGGACGAAGCGCCGGCCGACTTTCGTCGAGATGACGAAGTCGCCGCGCGGATAGCGCCGCAAGGCATCGCCCAGACGATGCTCCGCCTTCGTGTGGCCATAGTGCGGCGCGGTGTCGAAGCAGCGGATGCCGGCTTGCCACGCGGCATCGACGGTTGCGCGCGCCTCGTCTTCCGTCAGTTCGTGATACAGCCCGCCGAGCGGCGCGGTGCCGAGCGACAGCGCCGTGACTTCCAGCGCCGTGCGGCCGATCTTGCGTCGGCGCGAAACTGCCTGCGTGTCTCCAGTCATGTGTGCGACCCTCAGTCGATACGTTCAGTTTGAAACGATCTCCACGGTGCGAGACGCCACAGTAACGCGTCCCGCGCCGCCGGGCAAACACGCCGGGCCGACCGGTTCGAAGGTTTTGTAAGTCAGGATGAATTCCTGATGCCCGAGCGCCTCCGACTTCGACGCCGCGCCCGCCGCCACCGCAACCGTGACATCGAAGACTTCGCGCCCGACTTCGTCGAGCGTCGCGCGGCCTTCGAGGATGCGGCCGGCGTCGACGTCCATATCGCCGGACAGATTGCGATACGTCGATGGATTCGCGCAGACCTTGATGACCGGCGATATCGCCGAGCCGACCACCGAGCCGCGCCCGGTCGTGAAGAGAATCACGTGACAGCCGCACGCGATCAGTTCGCCGATCTCCGCGTTGTCGCTGATATTGGGAAAGCCGAAGCGCGGTTCGCCATCGGGGACGACATCGAGCAGATAGAGCCCGCCCGTCGGCGGCACATCGCCCGGCTTGATGATGCCGACGATCGGCGACGCGCCGCTCTTCGAATACGCGCCGAGCGATTTCTCTTCCTGCGTCGTCAGCCCGCCGTCCGCGTTGCCGACGGAGAACGAGCCGTGGCCCATCGTCGTGTAATAGCGCGCGGCCTTCTGCACGCATTCGACGATCGCGTCGCCGAGTTCGGGCCGCGCCGCGCGCCGCTTCATATGGAATTCGCAGCCGACGAGCTCGCCCGTTTCCTCGAAAACGCACGACGCGCCCGCATCGATGAACGCATCGAATGCGCGGCCCACCGCCGGATTCGCCGTGATGCCGCTCGTGCCGTCCGAGCCGCCGCAAATCGTGCCGACGATCAGTTCGTCGAGCGCCATCGGCACCTTCTGTTGCGCCGCGAGCGTCGCGCGCGCCTCGCGCACCCAGTCGAGGCCGTTCTGGATCGTGCTGCGCGTGCCGCCTTTTTCCTGGATCGTCAGCACGGCGGCGGGGCGCCCGCTCGCGCGCACGGCATCGACGAGATAGTGCTTGTTCATGCTCTCGCAACCGAGCGATACGAACAGCACCGCGCCGACATTCGGATGCGTGCAGATGCGCTCCAGCATTTTTTCGGCGTAGCTGTTCGGATAGCAGCCCGGAAAGCCGATCAGATGCACGGGCGATTCGGCTTGAGGATCGAAGGAATCGAAATCATCGAACGATGGCCGGAAATGCGTGACGATCTCGCGCGCGACGTGATGCGCGCACTCGACGAGATACGCCACCGCGACGACATTGCGGATGCCCTTCCTGCCATCCGCGCGGAGATAGCCTTGCAGTGCGGGACTGTTCATGAGTGTTCTTCAGTGCTGTACGTAGGCGTGCCCGGCGTCGTGCGTATATGTCGGGATGTAGTCGCTTTCCAGATTGTGCGTATGCAGATGCTCGCCGCACGCGACATCGGCATTCACGTGGCCGATGATCGCGCCGTAGCGCAGCACCTTTTCGTCCTTCGACAACGCCCGCCGCGCGAGCTTGTGCGCGAGCTCGATGGTCGTCGCGAGCGTGACGGACTCGCCTTCGATCATCAGCGTTTCGCCCGCCGGCAAGCGCGCGCCGGCGATCAGGCAGTTGTCTTCCGGACTCAGCAGAATGAGGCGCGGATCGGTGGTTTTTTGCATCGTCGATATCGTCAGTTTTGCGCTTCGCCGCCCGCGATTCGCGCGACCATCAGCGAGCCGAGGATGATCGCGCCGTAGATCGCCTGAATCCAGAACGACGGAACTTGCGCAAGTGTCAGGAGGTTTTGCACGACGCCCAGCAGCAAAACGCCTGACAGCGCGCCGAGCATCGTGCCCTTGCCGCCATCGAGCGAAATGCCGCCGATGACCGCCGCGGCGAACACCGTGAAGATCATGCCGTTGCCCTGATTCGCGTTGATCGCGCCGACATAGCCCGTGACGACCAGCCCGCCGATCGACGCGAGCACGCTGCCCAGAACGAACACGCCCCACGTGATGCGCTCGACGCGAATGCCCGCCGCGCGCGCCGCTTCCGGATTGCCGCCGATCGCGTAGAGCGCGCGTCCGAGGCGGTGATAGCGCAGCATGAACGCGGCGGCCGCGAACGCCGCCGCCGCGAGCCACACGGAAACGGGCAGGCCGAGCACGAGCGTCGTCGCGAGCGTGAAGAACGAGGGCGGCATGTCGAACAGCGTGCCGCCCTTCGTCGCGCCGACGAGCATTCCGCGCAGCACGATCAGCATCGCGAGCGTGACGATGAACGCGTTCAGGCGCAGCCGCACGACCAGAAAGCCGTTGACGAAGCCGATCAGCGCGCCGACCACCACGATCGCCGCGAGACCGGCGGCCGCCGGCCATTCGAGTCCGAAGCCCGCCGACGCAGCAGGCATCACGAGCATCGCGCCGACGGCGGGCGCGATGCCGACCGTCGATTCGAGCGACAAATCGAACTTGCCCGTCAGCACGATCAGCGATTCGGCGAGCACGACGAGCGCGAGCGCCGCCGACGCGCCGAGAATGCTGATCAGATTCGCCTGCGTCAGAAAGCTCGGGCTGACGAACGCGCCGATCGCGAGCAGCAGCGCGAGCGCGGGCAAGAGCGCGAGATCGCGAAAGCGCGCGAGCTCGATGCGCGGGCGCTGGCGCTGCATCGGCAGGCCGGCCATCGCGGAACTGGAAACGTCATGCTTCATGGAGACTCACTCCTTCGACGGATGCGATGAGTTCATGGTCCTGCCAACCGGCAGGGAATTCGGCGGCGATCGCGCCACGGAACATCACGAGGACGCGGTCGCAGGTGCGCAGGTCGTCGAGTTCGCCGGAGACGACGAGCACCGCCTTGCCTTCCTCGCGCACCCGTTCGACGACGCCGAGCAGCGCTTCCTTCGATTTCACGTCGACGCCCGCGGTCGGATCGATAAGCACGAGCACATTCGGATCGGTCGCGAGCGCGCGCGCCATCACCACTTTTTGCTGATTGCCGCCCGACAGGCCCGACACGACATGCTCCGGCCCTTGCGTCTTGATGCCGAGCGCCGCGATCATGCGGCGCCCGAAGGCGTTCTTCTTCGCCGGCGACGCGATGCCGAAGCGCCCGAGCGTGCGCGCGATCGTCATCGACGCGTTCTCCGCGACGGACTGGGTGAGCACGAGCCCTTCGCGATGCCGGTCCTTCGGCACGCAACCGACGCCGCTCGCCAATGCGCCGGGCACATCGCCGGGCGTGAGCGTGCGGCCGTCGACCGCGATCGTGCCGCTGCGTTGCGCCTTCAATCCGGCGATGGCTTCCGCGACGCTCGTGCGACCGCTCGTCGTCGCGCCCGTCAGGCCGATGACTTCGCCGCGCCGCACGTCGAAGCTGACGTCGTCGTAGTCGCCGCCCGAGAGCGCGGACACGGAAAGCGCGATCGATGCATCGGCGGGCAAAGGCGCACGCGTCGCGGCATCGGTGACGGCGAGACCGCCTTTTTCGCCCGTCATCGCTTCGATCAGCTTGTCGCGCGGCAACGCCGAAACCGGTGCGCTGACGATATGCCGCGCATCGCGCAGCACGGTCACCGCCTGACAGATTTCGTACACCTCCTGCAAGTGATGGGAAATGAACAGGAAAGTGACACCTTCTGTCTGCAACTCTTCGATACGCCTGAAGAGACGCTTGATCTCGTCGCCGTCCAACTGTGCAGTCGGCTCGTCGAGGATGATGAAGCGCGCGCCATACGACAGCGCCCGCGCGATCTCGACCAACTGCCGCGCCTCGACAGTCAGATCGCCGGCGCGCGCGTCCTCGCGCACGTCGATCTTCCAGTGATCGAGCAAGGCGCGAGCGTCGCGGCGCATCGTGCGCCAGTCGATCACACCGCCGCGCCGATGCTGCCGGTTGATGAACAGGTTCTCGGCGACCGACAACTCGCGGATGATCGTCGAATGCTGATAGACGCACGCGACGCGCTCGCGCCATGCATCGCGATCCGCGAGCGGCGGCGCGGGCTCGCCGCCGAAGCGAATCTCGCCGGCGTCGGGACGGCGCAAGCCGGTGATCATCGAGACGAGCGTCGACTTGCCCGCGCCGTTGCGCCCGACGAGCGCGTGCGACTCGCCGGGCAGAACGCGCATCGTGACGTCCGACAGCGCCGCCGTCGAACCGTAGCGCTTGGTCAACCCAAGCGCTTCCACCACGGGCGCGCTCATTTGATGTTGTTGCCCCAGAGGGACTTGTCGTCGACGTTGGCTTTCGTCACGAGCGGCGCGGGCAACTGGTCTTCCAGAATGCCGGGCGCGCGCTGGACGATCGTGCTGCCGTGATCCGTCGGGCCGGGCTTGAAGGTCTGCCCGGCGAGCGCCGCCTTGATATAGAAGAAGCCGTACTTCGCGTACAGATCGGCGGGCTGCGAGATGGTCGCATCGATTTCACCGCGGCGGATCGCATCGTATTCCTGCGGGATGCCGTCATTGCTCACGATCACGATGTGCTTCGGATCGCCCGCCTTGACGAGCAGTTGCTTGCGCCGCAGCGTCTGGAGCGTCGGCGACAGATAGACGCCGCCCGCCTGCATGTAGATCGCCTTCACATCGGGATTCGCCGTCAGCAGGCTGTCGAGCGCGGTCGCGGCGGCGTCGCCCTTCCATGCGGCCGGGATTTCCAGAAGGCTCAGCGACGGATATTTCTTCAGGCACTCGCGAAACGCCTCGGACCGGTCGCGGCCGTTCACCGACGCCAGATCGCCCATGATCTGCACGACCTTGCCCGACTTCACGTGCTCGCCGATGTACTCGCACGACTTCGAACCGTAGGCGCGGTTGTCGGCACGCACGACCATCGCGACCTTGCCCTGCGTGGGCGCTACGTCCACCGCGACGACCGGCACGCTCTTCGCCGACGATGCATCGAGCGCCCGGCTGATCGCCGCCGAATCCAGCGGCCCGACGACGATGCCCTTCGCGCCGAGGTTCAGCAGGCTGTTCATGTCGGTGATCTGCTGCGCGGGGTCGCCGTTCGAATTGACGGGCGCGAGGATGTCGAGGCCCATCTCCTTCGCGTATTTCGGCAGGTAGTTGTTGTACGACTGCCAGAACGGCGATGTCAGCAGCGGCAGGCCGAGGCCGACTTTGCCGCTCTCGGCTGCGTGCGCCAAGCCGATGGTGCCGATCGCGGCGATGGCGACGGCGAGTGTCTTCGTGAATCTCATGCGTTTGTCTCCTGATGTGTGCGGTTCTTCGTGACTGCGACGTGGGGCTTCGGGAAACTGCCGGTGCATCTATTCATCAGTGAACGTATTATTCATATACGCATAAATCGAAGTCAAGGACGATGCGCGGCGAAACCGGTCGGTAATTTCCCTAGCCGGTTTTCGTCGACTGACAGAAGGCTTAAACTCGCGCGAATTCATGAACCGACCCGGACTGCCCATGGACGTGGAAGACAACGACGCCGACCGCTATCGCGCGCCCGCCCTCGACAAGGGGCTCGATATCCTGGAACTGCTTTCGGAGCAGAAGTCGGGACTCACGCGCGCGGAAATCACGAAGATGCTCGGGCGCAATGCGAGCGAGATGTATCGGATGCTGGAGCGGCTCGTCGCGCGGCAGTACGTCGTGCGCTCGCCCGAGGGCGATCGCTATTCGCTGAGCCTCAAGCTCTATGCGCTCGCGCATCGTCATCCGCCGATGAACCGGCTGATTGCCGAAGCGTTACCCGTGATGCAGCGTTTCGCCGACGCGGCGGAGCAGTCGGTGCATCTCGCCGTCTACGATCGCGGCAATCTTCTCGTGATCGCGCAGGTGGACGGCCCCGGCACGTGGGGCATTTCGGTGCGGCTCGGCTCGCGCGTCGGCCTGATCGACACCGGCTCGGGCCGCGTGATGCTCGCGTTCCAGACCGAAGAGCAGCGCGAGCACATGCTTGCGGAGCACACCAAGGTCAAAGGCGAGCTTGCGCTGGATCGCGAAGTGCTCGATGCCGATTACCAACGGATTTGCGAACTCGGCTATTCGAAGAAGGAAAGTCAGCAGACCTTCGGCGTAACGGACGTGACATTTCCGCTGCTCGGGCCATCGGGCCAGGCGATCGCCGCCCTCACCTGCCCGTATATGCGACGTATCGATGAATACGTGGCGCCGTCGATCGACGACGTCACGGCATTGCTGAGAGACTCCGCGGCATCGCTTTCGATGATGCACGACTGAACGGCGCGGGCGTCGCGCGTTAGAATGGCGGCCCTCTCAAAAAGCCGGCGCGCTGCGTTCCGCGTGCCGACGTATTCAATTCGACGCACTCCCGATGGCGAAACTCCTTTCCGATTCCGAATTCCTCCGATTCACCGAACTTCAGCAAAAGCAGGCGAACTTCACGATCACGTCCGACGAAGCCGATGAGCTGCGCGAGATCGTCGCGCGTGCGCAGAAAACGCGCGACGATCGCGCGGCCGCGATGCACGCGATCGAAACGTATATCGCGCAATTCGACATCACGCCCGACGAGCTTTTTTCGGCCGAGCAGATCGGCGATGCGGCGCGCACTTTCGGCCTGATTCCCGCCGCGAAGAAGGAGCGCACGCTGCCACCGCAACTGACGCACAACGGCAAGCCGTATCAGTGGACGTCGCGCGCATTGCCCGAGGACATCCGCGTGCCGCTCTTCGACGCGTTCACGTCGGGTCAATCGGTCAAGCCGTTCATCGCGACATTGAAGGACACGTCGCGTTGTGCATTGACGATCGCGCGGCTCGAAAAGGAAACGGGAAGTACGTACGCCGAAGCATTGCTCGACGAGCTTTCGCTGTCGCGCGCTCAGATCGACGAGGCGCTGACCAGGCTCGTGGCCTAATCCGCGCGCGGCTGTGCCGGTGTATCGCACAGCCGCATCCTGAAACCGACGACGCCCGGATCTTCGGTCTTCGTCAACTCGAAGCCAGAATTGCGTGCGAGCGCGATCATGCCGGCGTTCTCGCGCAAGGCTTCGCCGACCATCCAGCGCGTGCCGCGCTTCTTCGCGTAGTCGATGACGCGCGACAGAAGCAGCGAGCCCAATCCCCTCCCCTTCATATCCGAGCGTGCGGCGACGGCGAACTCGGCGGTCTCGTTGTCGGGATCGGCGATCGCGCGCGCGACGCCGAGCGTCTCGCCCGTGCCTTCGCCATTCGCCCGCGTGACGATCAGCGCCATCTCGCGGTCGTAGTCGATCTGCGTCATGCGCGCGAGTTGCGAGTGATCGAAGCTGCGCACGGCGCCGAAGAAACGCAGACGCAAATCTTCGGCGGTATTGGCGGCGACGAAAGCCGCATGCGCTTCTTCGTCTTCGGGGCGAATCGGCCGCACGGTGACGCGCATGCCGCGCCAGTCGAGCGTCTCTTCGAGACAGCGCGGATACGGCACGATCGCAAGCGGCTTGCGATGCGCGCCGAGCGTGAGTTGCGGCTCGTGAACGGCAACCGAATCGCGCGTGACGCGGAGGGTGAGCCGCAGCGCGACGATTTCCTCGACATAGCAAACGAGTTGCGACAGCGCGGTCAGCGCGTTGAGCAGCGTCTCGGCGGGCAGCTCGCGCGAGCGCGGCGAGCGCATGACGAGATCGCGCGACAGCACGGGGTTGAGCGGCGGTAACGCGAACTCGTGAAGCGCGTCCGCGAGTCCGAGCGCGCCTTCGGCCCTGAATTCGAAGACCGGACCGAACACGCGATGATTGAGCAGCCGCGTCTGAATTTCGACGGCATCGCTCGTGAGCGAGTCGGGCGGTCCCGGCTTAACCGTGATGCCGAAGCGAGCGAACACGCGCGCCGCACGTTCGCCATTCAATTCGGCGATGCCGTTTCCGAGCGCGCTTCGAATCTCGCATTGCGCGGCGTCGATCTCTTCCGGAATGTCGACGGGGAGGCCGTCGGGGGTTTGCATCAACAGTTCGCGGCCTTGCCGGAAATCGACGAGGCGCGCGAAGCCGCGTGCCAGCCGATGCGGCGTTGTGTGCACCGGAATGCCGTTCGCGTGCAATTCGTCGCGCGTGGCCGAATCGACGCAGCCGAAAAAGCACGCCAGCAATCCGCGATAAGCGTGACGCCGTTCGGCGATCAATATGCGCGCGACGTCCGCGACGGGCGCGGCGTGCGTCGGAGCATGCACGACAAACACGGTGCCGGTTTCGCGATGGGACGCGAGCGCTTCGAGCGCGGCGCCGAAGTCAGCGGGCGTGGCATCGTCGCCGAGAAGAAGCGGGTTGCCCGCACGGGCGCGAGGCAGCGCGGCGGCAACGGCATCGCGCGCGGCGGTCGGCCAATGCGCGAGGTCATCGCCCGAGGCGCTGAACGCGTCCTGCGCGAGCGTCGCGACGCCGCGGTCGCTCGTGATGACGGTCGCAACATCGCTCGCCGCCACTCGGCCGATGCCGAGCGTTTCGATTTCGTCGAGCAGGTCGTCGAGTGAATCGACACGGACGAGTCCGGCACGACGGAAGGCCGCGCCGTAGAGACGATCGAACGGATCGTCGCGACCGGTGCGCAGCACGAGAACAGGTTTATTTCGCGCCGCGGCGCGCGCGGCGGACATGAACTTGCGCGCCGAGCGGACGGTTTCTATGGCGAGCAGGATTGCGCGCGTCGATGCATCGCTCGCGAGGAAGTCGAGGATATCGCCGGAATCGACATCGGCTTCATCACCGAGCGCGACGATGCGCGAGAACCCGAGCCCACGCGCGCGCGCCCAGCCCAGCACGCCGTTCGTCAGCGCGTTCGACCCGGATACCCATGCGACGCCACCCGATTTGACGCTACATGCGGGCGCGCCGAGACATGCGCCGATCGCGGGCGTCACGACGCCGAGACTGCCAGGCCCGATGATGCGCACGAGGAAAGGACGGGCGGCCGCGAGCGTGCGAACGGTCCATTCATCGGCTTCGGCGGCGAACGATTGCTGCTTGTCCCGCGATGATGACGCCCTTCCGCGCTGCGTCGCTTCGCCGACGATCACTACTGCTTTCGTTCCACGCCGGCCCAGACGCTCGACGAGATCCGGCCACGTGCGCGGACGTGTGCAGAGCACGGCGACGCTCGGCGCTTCGGGCAGGTCATCGACGTCCGCATACACGGTCTCGCCGCCCAGCAATTGATGCTTCGGATTGACGGGCCACAGGGCGCCGTTGAATCCCGCGCACTGGACCCGCGTCCATACCATCTCGCCGACGCTGCCCACACGCGACGAGGCCCCCACTATAGCGATCGATTTCGGCGCGAACAGGATATCCAGGTTGCGAACGGTCATGACGGCTCCGGCGCGAGCGGCAGTTGGGTCAGCGCTTAGGATAGGCGATTTTGTTTTGGGGGTGATGGCTGTGATTGGGCGCCGCCGGGGCGACTTTATGCGCATAAAGTTTGGCGGGCACGGAACGGGTTCGCTGGCCGGATCCTTCGTGGCTCCGTCACCGTCGACACGGCTGTGGCGACTTTATGCGCATAAACCTCGGCCGAATGGCTAACGAAGTTCATTTGTTGCGGTTTATCACTGGAAAAATAACTACGCCAATGTAGAATTCAACGAACTTCAAAATTCGGAGCAAAACGTGGCGGCGGAAATCATAGCGATCACGCAGCAGAAGGGCGGTGTCGGCAAGAGCACGATTGCGATGCACCTCGGTGCGGCCTTTCACGAAAAGAAGAAGCGTGTGCTGGTGGTCGACGCGGATGGTCAGAACACCTTGATACATTGGTCGAGCGCCGCATCGGATGGATCGAGCGGCATTCCGTTTCCGGTCGTCAATCTGTCCGAAGCGGGAGGGCAGATCCATCGCGAGATCAAGAAGTTCGTCAACGACTACGACATCATCGTGGTGGATTGCCCACCGTCGATCACCGAGAAGGTGTCGGGAGTCGTGCTGCTGGCGGCGAGCGTCGCGGTGATTCCGACTTCGTCGTCGCCGGCGGACTATTGGTCGAGCGTCGGTCTCGTCAAGCTCGTGCAACAAGCACAGGTCATGAACGAAGACCTACGCGCTGTCTTCCTCCTCAACAAAACGGAGGAGAAGCGCATGCTCACACGCGAACTCAAGGTCGCGCTCGAAGAACTCGGCTTCCCCTTGCTCAAAACCCAGATCCCCACACGCGAGTGCTACAAGCAGGCGATGGCGCTCGGAGTAACCGTGCTTCAAATGAGCGATCGAGGGTCGCGCCTGGCGGCGGCGGAAATTCGCGCTGTGGCGGATGAGATCCTCGGCATGCTCGCCTGACTTTATGCGCATAAAGGACCCTGTATGAAACCATCCCAGTTTGCGAAGGGCTTCAAGGCTCGCCCCGATTCGACAAGCAGCGAGAAGCGCACAGCGCTCGATCGTCTCAATGCGATCGATGGCATCGTCGACATTCAGCACGCAGGGCAGGCTGCCGCGAATGGTCGATCGAGCGCCTTCGTCGCCGAAGATCCCGCCGACGTCAATACCGGGCCGGAATCCGACGAATATCGGGCCTGGAGGCGCGCCAACCGTTATACGAGCGGCCAAGTGATCGAACTGCCGCTCAAGTCGATCAAGCCCAGCCCGTTCAACCCGCGGCATTTCTATCTCAAGACTTCCATTGCGGAACTGGCCGTCAACCTCGCGAAGCAGGGACAGCAGCAGGCGATTCACGTCATCCCCGACTATGAAAGTCCGGGGACGTTTTTCGTCAGCGATGGCGGCCGGCGCGTGCGAGCGCTGAAAGAGGCGAATAAGGATACGGTCAAGGCGGTGGTCGTCGATCTGTCGATCGGCATTCAGAGCTACAAGCTGGGTTACGACCTGAACGTTCAGCGCGACTCGCAGACCGTCTTCGACAACGCGGTGGTCTGGCGGCGCTTCCTCGACGAGCAGCATTTCCAGAGCCAGCGCGAACTGGCGGATCACCTTGGCCTCGACGAGTCGACGATCGCCGTGGCGTTGTCGATCGCGAAGCTTCCCGAAAACGTCATGCACGAGATGGTCGCGCGACCGGACCGATTCGGCTCGAACATGGCCTATCAGATCGCCCGCTATCACACGGCCCGCGGCAGCGACGCCACGCTTCGGCTTATCAACAAGATCACCTCGGACGATCTGAGCACGCGCCAGGTCGCCGACATCGTCAAGGGTCGCGCGAGCGCTCAGGAAACGCCGAAGACGCCGAGCCGTCAGCGCTATGCGCAACGTCTCGAGATCAAGCTGGATGGCATTGCGGTTGGCGATCTGAAGTCATACGGTGAAGATCGTCTCGAACTGCGTTTGCGGGGTTTGTCGCGGGAGAAGCGCGACGCGCTGCTGCATCAGATCGAACTCATGCTTCAACCGGCCGACGCCGAGAAGTGATGCAGCGATGGCCGCGGAGATGATTCTCCAGCGGCCTTTTCTGGGAACGTTGCAGCCGTTCCTGCGGCAGAAGCCCTCATGCAAAGAGATCAGCGCGACTGACTCAGCGTAAATGCCAGCAAGTCGCCATCCGTCGGCTCGCCCCACGTCCTTCGGGCCAGCCAGTCGAAGAAGGATGTCTCGGCAAGCTTCGAATCCAGTCCGCGCTTGCGCCAATCGTCGCGCATGTGTGTACCCAGGCCCGGCAGCACATCTTCCTCGAACGACTGGCGCGCGATCTCCCGTTCTTCCTCACCTTGCTCGTCGTACAGCACGCGCGCTTCCTTGCGACGGTAAGCCGAAAATTCGCTCAGCAAGCGGGCTTTGAGATCGTCGGCGCCGGAAACGGTTGCTGAGGTACGCGTCGTCGTACCGCTCGTTGTCGGCGGCAGCGCCTCGACCGGCGGCGCGTAGCCCTTCTTGAGCGCATCCTTGAAAAGAGCCGCTGCGCTGCGGACCGGCGGCAAGGTCGTGCTGCGCATGCGCTGCTCTGTCATCTGCAAAGCGGCGCGGATACGGTTTTCCTCACTGTCCGCGTAGAGCGTCTGCGCGTCCTTTAGCGGAATGCCGATCTTCACCATCCGATCCACGAGCGTGCTGTCGAATACGTTCGGATGTTCATCGAGCGCGAGCATCGGCTGCTTGCGCTCGGTCACGCGGAACTGAATTTCGGCGACTCGCCGTCCTTCACGATGTTCGACCAGCTCGACGAAGATGTTCGTCACCGCATTCACTTCGGCAATCGCGGGACGCAGATAGTCGCGTTTGAAGTATTTGTACTCGCGCTTGGCTTCGTCGCCGGCTTCGGTGTCAGGGGTGCCGGAAAGAATCGGCCGCCACCACTCCCACGTTTCGCGCATCGTCAGATGACTGGGATTGGTCAGATAGCGAACGCAGATTTCGTAGAGCGCGAGGCCCGCGCTGCTACGCAGCTGGCTTTGGAATTGGAGGCTCAGCCGCGCATATTGGACGGGGTCCAGCAGCTTCTTCTTGATCTTCGGCGCAAACGAGAATTCGACCCATACGCGGCGTGTCGTCGGATCCTCGAGGATTTCGGCGTCGGCGATCAGCGTAGAAATTCCCCATTTCCGACCGGGCTTCTGGCTCGATGTGCCAGTACTCCACTCGACCTGCACTGACACCATGCGACGCAAATGCTCTTTAACGAGTGCGGTATCGTTCGAATCGAATGCGGAGTTCGCGACGATATCGGATAGCAGCGCGCGATATGTGTCGCCGGCGTCGTCGGCTTGCTGAGCGACCGCGAGAAGCACGTTGAAGAGCTTTCTCGTGAGCAGCGTGATCTTGCCGCTTTTCGGTTGAATCGCAATGGCCTCGACCGCCTTGCGCAACTCCGCCGAACTCGGGCTGACTACGTCGGTTTTCTTTGCGCGCTTTGTGGCCATGAAATGGTCAGGATCGATATTGCGAGCAAGGATACCGAGCGGGGTGAACCACGTCTATAGGGGAGTCTTCACCTTTGCGGGGTGATGACGGGCGGAACGATTCGACTCACTGCGGTGCGCTCCCGTAAACCCTCACCGCTCACCGATCGCATTCCTCTCATATATGCAGACTCCACGCGGGTAAACGAATTGCGGCAATCCTGGTGCATGTCCGGGACGGTCGAATGAGGGTCCCGAAAACCCTCACCCTAAAAATTTTTTGCATGTCGCCGGCTGTGGCGCGCCAGAGACAGCACCGCCGCCGGCCACGCTTTAGCCCGGAATTGGCCCCCTCGCGGTGCACATCTGGCGACGGGAGCACTCACTTTTGGTTGGCGACGGATGGACAGTCCCGGAAATCCTCACCTTTGCACAACGCCGTTCAGGCTTATACGACATTTCGCGCCTTGATCCAAGGCGCGCTGCTACGAAACAGCTCCTGAAAACCCTCACCTTGACGGCTTTCGATGTTGTACTGCGTCATCTGAAGGAAAGCCCATTCGCTCCTGAAAATGCTCACCTTTGCGGACAGGCTCTGAAAAAACACGCCATTCCAGGCACTTATCTCGCTTTGTTCACGTAATCAGGAGCAAGCACGCTCCCGCAAACTCTCACCAATCGAAGCGTCGTCACCCGCTGCGCCAATGCCCACTTCTCCCGAATTTGCTCACCATATGTTGGTGCGTGTACGCTGATCTTCATCTATATCATTGATTACAAGTGATTTTTCGTGTCCAGATGTCATTGAGATCATCACTTCTGACCCGTCGTGCGCAAACCCCTTCCCGCATTACCTCACCGTTGAACCACGGCACCTTCATAAAGAAATCGCAAAACGACCTTACTTCAACTCCTGAAAACACTCACCTCAGTGACAAACATCGACGAATCTTGGCTTCGACGTGCAGTCCCGAAGTTCAGCCCGGCCGATAGTCCGCTTTTCCACTCCCGCAAACTCTCACCTTCGAGCCAGAATGCGGCAAATTCGGGGTTCGCGGCGTACAGGAACCCGAAAAGCCTCACCTTCATCCCAGTCTGTTTCCCGCAAACTCTCACCGGTCGGTAAAACATACCCGTTTTGATGCGTGAACACCGTCTTTCGCGTGCTCCCGAGAAGCCTCACCTTTCCACATCGATTGATCGCACGAAAAATTCGACACATCAATGCTGCCATGGGAGTTTTCTCCCGGATCCGCTCACCGGCGGGTTTACGCGCTCTCCCGAACCCGCTCACGATCGTTCCCGCGACTCCTCACCGAGAATCCCGAAGTCCGTCACCGATCCCTCCCGGAGAGCTTCACCATAGTTCCCGTACAATCTCACCTGACCACCGGCAAAGCCTTATCCCATAAGGCTTTGCCTTGGCGTTAACTGGGTTAACAAGGGTTCAAGGGTGTTTACTTCTAATACTCTCAAGCGTCACTGAGTCTCTGCGAATAGAGCATCCAAACCGAAAACGCGTGAAACAACGACACAAAACGGTATACAAGCTAAAATCGTCGCCAAATCATGCGGTTGCAGAGACAAGCTCAGGATGTTTCACGATACGCCCCATCGCGTATAGGCCGATTCGATCTAAACACAGAAAGTTTTCGATCTGAAGTACGTCCGCAGGTCAAGCTGCTAAATCAATCACGTTTGACACGTAAAACGTTATGATCGTGACGTTGAACTGCCCATTTATCCGCCATGAATCAACATACCCGCGACACTCTGCGTCAAGAAATCGAGGCGATGCGAAGCGCAGGCGCCCGCCGACAGGATCTTTCCCAACACGCGTGCAAGCGACTTTTTTTCGATCTCGGCATCCGTCCTTCAGTGATGACCGTCCGCGAACTCACTCAAACGGGCAGCGCGAGCGACATCCCTAAAGACATCGAAGCTTTCTGGGACAGCCTACGCTCGGCGCTGCGCGTGCGAATCGATGCCGGCGCGATGCCGGAGTCGCTGCAGCAACGCGCGGGTGAACTGCTGGCGGTGCTCTACGACGAGGCTCAAAAACTGGCACTTTCCGCCCTCGACAACGACAAGGCCCGTCTCGACGCCGCCGTGCAAGCTGCGCAGGCGCAGATTCGCGATGCCAACGCGCGCCGCGAAGCGATCGAGCAAGCCCATCAGCGTGCCGAGGCGCGAGCCGAAGCAAGCGCAGCGCAGATTGCCGCGCTGGAAGCCGACCTGAAGGCGCTGCGCAATCAGGGATCGGGCGCTGAGGCGGGCTTACGCGAAATCATCGCGCGTTGCGAAAAGGAAAATGAGACGCTGTCGGAACGCCTGCAGAACGAGCAGGAGTCTGCTGCGCGGCTTCGCGATCGTATCGACGAACTGCAGGACGAGTTGCGCCACAATACGGAGCACTACGCCCAGCAGATCAAGGATGCAATCAAGGAAGCCGAGCGACGCGTTCACCCGATGCTGGTCGAACTCGATTCTTTGCGTGGCATGGCGGCGACCTATCAGGCGGGCGCCCGTGAGGCGAGTCAGAAAGAATTCGATTTCATTCAACAGCTTAGCGCCGCGAGGAGCCGCGCCGATCGACTCGAGTCCCAGGTTCGGGCACAGTCCGACGAAATCGATGCACTCGTTATCGAGCGCGACGCACAGCGAGTGCAGTCCGGGGCCAGTGCGGAAGTCGGTGCGTTGATAGCGTCGCTGGCGACCGAGGGCCGCTTGAGCGCGACCGAGATCGCCACGCTTGGAACACAAATGGACGGGCACATCGTTGCCCCGACCGCCTGTCCCGCATGCGAGGCCGGCGAACCGGAACTCCAGCGACACGAAGACGAGTACGAACTTTCCTGCCCAAACTGCGAGCGGACGTCGGGCGCGGTGTCATCCAAGCTCGCTGCCGTCGACGGCTTCCTCCGATCGGCGCGTGTCGGCGCAACGGATCAAAGGTGAGAGTTTTCGGGATCGGTGGCGGGTCCGTGCGAACCCGCGTCCGGCGTGCCACTGGCGCGCGCCTGAGCGATATCCCGCTCCCGTATTTGCTCACCCATCCATTCCTGCCACGCGCGAAGCAGTCGATGAACGGAGATCGTCTGCTGAAATCCGAGCCATTGCCCCACGCGATCGGGGTCCGTTCCATCCTCGAAATGTTCCGCGGCGTAGGTGTTGCGCAACGTCTGCGGACTCGCCCGCGCGACGCGTGACGCCGCGATGCCGGACGCGGCCACGACTGCGTCGATCGCGCGCAGCATCGTCGCCTTGTGCATGGAGCGCCCCGACGGCGCCGCCGGGAACAGCAACTCGCCCGCGAGATCCGCCGTCTTGCGCTCGCTGATCCAGTTATCGAGCAATTCGATGGCGAACGGCGCGAGCCGCGCTTGCCGTATCAGCAGCGGATTCGCCGCATCGACGGTGATGTACGGCGCGCCCGCCGCGTAGCAGTCGACGGTCAACTGCGCCGCCTCGCCCGTTTTCACGCCTCCGCCCAGAAATACGGCGACCAGCGCCCGGTCGCGCCGCTCGCGCCAGCGCTGCGCGCCCGGCAACGCGCCCATCGGCGAAAAAAGATGCGCGACGAGCAGCGCGCGCTCGTCGTGAGTCAGAAATCCGGTCGGCTCGTTGTCGCGCGCCTTGCGCCATGCCGCGTCGCCGTCCTGGGCGATGAATCGCGCCGGATTCGTGGCCGCCGATTCCACTTCCCGCACGTGATCCAGCACGCGCTCGATCAGTCTCAGGTAGCGCATCCGCTGCGGACGCCGAATGTCCAGTTGCGCGACGAACTGCTCGATGACGGGACGTTGCACCGTATGCAGCGTCGCGCGCTTCGCGGCCAGCCATTCGAGAAAGTTGCCCCACTGCGCGCGATACACATCGGCCGATGACGCCCGGAACGACTGTTGGGCGAGCCATGCATCGAATGCGGCGTGCGGATCGGCCTGCCAGTCGGCGCGCTGTTGGTCGAAGAGATCGGAAGTGTTCGGCATGGTGTCAGAAGGCGCGTTGCGCGCTGTGTTGCACTGCGCACAGGGTCGGGCTTCGAGCGCCGAACGTCAAGCGAAGGTGTTCGCCGAAGTGTCGATCACTGTCTTGCCGCGGAGGCGTTTCGTCACTACTGTCGTCCATACGGCTTCCTTCCACCCGCAAGCAAAAGAGCAAGAAGGAGTGAGCGATGGCCCGTCAATCCTGGCAGGAGCGCCGCGCGTTGGGACGCGCCGCGCGTGAGCGCACGCCGCGCGGCGCGCACGATGCGATTGGCGACGTCGATCGCGATCCCATCGAACTATTGCGGATGAGCAGCGAAGGTCGTGTCGATGCGCTGATTCCCTTGCGCTACGGCCGGATGCTGGTTTCGCCGTTCACTTTCTATCGCGGGAGCGCGATCTTGCAGGCGCATGATCTGGCTACCACGCCTGACAGCGGCATCGCGATCCAGATTTGCGGCGACTGTCATTTGTCCAACTTCGGCGGCTTCGCGACGCCCGAGCGCGCGCTCATCTTCGATCTCAACGACTTCGACGAAACCGCGCTCGGCCCCTGGGAGTGGGATTTGAAACGACTCGTCGCGAGCTTCACGATCGCCGGCCGCCATCTCGGCCACGGCAATCTCGCCGCCGACGAGTTCGCGTTTCTCGCCGCGCGCAGCTATCAGACGCATCTGCGCGCATACGCGGAAATGAGCGTGCTCGATCTCTGGTACGAGCGCATCACCTTCGATCGCATGTACGACGCCGTGCAGAACGAAGACGCGCGGCGGCGGATCAAGCGCGGCATCGAACGGGCTTCGCGCCGTACGCACGAAACTCGCCGAGCGAACCGGCGACGCGTGGCGCATCCGCGATGCGCCGCCTGCCGTGTTCCACATTCGCGGCCAGAGCACGTTGATCGACAGGAACGATGGCTGGATGACGCTGAAAGGCAGCCCACAGGAGATTTTCGGAGCGCTCATTCTGAAGTACGTGGCCACGCTGACGCCGGAGCGCGCGAGGCTGCTATCGCAATTTACGTTGCAGGACGTCGCGTTCAAGGTGGTGGGCGTGGGCAGTGTCGGCACGCGTTGCCTCGTTTTGTTGCTTACCGATCACCACGACAAACCACTTTTCCTGCAGATGAAGGAGGCATCGACATCGGTTGTCGCGAGATACGCGAACCATGCGAAAGACGCCGACGATTCCGGCCACGACGGTCAGCGCGTCGTGCACGGACAACGGCTGATGCAGGCGGCCACGGATCCGTTCCTCGGCTGGGCGACGGGGCCTCTCGGACGTGCGCTGTACATCCGTCAGTTGCGCGACATGAAGATTTCCCCCGAACTCGAAACGTTCAGCGACGATGCCTTTCGCGAATACGCCGCACTGTGCGGCTGGGCGCTTGCCCGTGCGCACGCGAAATCGGGCGGACGCGCGTCGGACATTTCGGGCTATCTCGGCAACGGCGACCGTATGGCGGACGTGCTCGTGCGCTACGGCCGCGCGTACGCGGATCAGGTGGAGAAGGATTACGAGGTGTTTCGCGCAGCGTGTCGGGATGGCAGGCTCGAAGCGCGTTCCGATGCGGATATGTCGGCGGACTTTGCGCCCTGAAGCGATTCGATGCCGGATGAGATGACCCAAGGCACGCGGTTCTCGCCGCGTGCCGGGCGGGTGCGCGTCAGTGCGCGGCGATGACGGCCTGCGGTTGTCGCTGTCGGGCCGCGCGCTCGTAGGCGTCCACGGCGAAGCCGAAAACAGCAGGCAATGCATCGGACGATGCGACGTCGACTACGTCGTCGGTTTCGGGGAAATGGAAGTCGTCGGGACGCGCGAACAGTTCGCGCAATGCGGCTTCGTGCCGTCCGGCAAATCCGAGGTCCGCCACGGCCTCGGCTTCGATCGCATGCAGCAGCCGCCAGGTCAACGGCACGCCTTTGTCGATGTAACGCCCCGCTATCTGCCGCGTGATCTGCTCCAGGTCACGCACAGCGCGGGCAAACTGTCTCCTGCTGAGATTCTCGCCATTCGACTCCATGATTCACCCCCTTCGCCAACTGGTCTTATTGTACTGTATAAACATACAGTACTTGTTGCAATGAAACTAGCGTCGCGCTACTCGACCCGGGTGTATGTGCGATTCCGCCTACGTGCGTTTCAGACATCCACTGCTATGCGTGCCGGCTAACGAAGCGCATCGTAGAACCATGCTTAGGAAATCCCCTGAGCGGAACGCGCAGACACTACTGCGTTCGTTCGACGGCACTGCGCGGCCAACAGCGCTGCAAACCACGGGAGAACTCACATGAACAAGGATCAAGTCGAAGGCGTCGGCAAGCAGGTGAAGGGCAAGATCAACGAGGGCGTCGGGAAAGTGACCGGCGACAAGGCTCAGGAAGCCAAGGGCGATCTGCAACAAGCTGCGGGCAAGGTCCAGAAGGGCGTGGGCGATGCGCGTGAAGATCTGAAGGACGCAGTGAAGAAGCCGTAAGTCAGGCGCATAAGCGCCGCGATGGCGGCGCTGCTTAAAGCGGGACGCACTCGACGTGCGTCCCGCTTTTCATTTCTGGCGGCGGGACTTTGTGCGCATAAAGTTGCCTTGGTGGCCCCGCATCAGCCGTGAATCACCACCAGAAGCGCCTTGGCGTCGGCGCGGCCCACGTTGCGGATCGCGTGCCCTTCGTCCGCTGCGTAACGTGCCGTTTCTCCCGCTTTGAGCCGGCGCGTCGCACCCGACGCATCCACTTCGATCGATCCGTTCAGCACCGTGAGATGCTCGCGCGTCCCAGGCTCGTGCGCATTCGACGTGAGCGCAGCTCCCGATTGCAGCGTGAGTTCGTACCATTCGAACCTGCCGGCGAGTTCTATCGGTCCCCAAACACGCAGTTGATAGCCACCGTTATCGCCGGTCAGCGTCGGTATTTCATGCGGCCCTGCGACCCGGATCGCTTCAACGGGCCGTTGCTGCGCGAACAATTGATCCAGGCTGATGCCAAGCGCGTTGGTCAGCCGCCACGCGACCGCGATCGTCGGATTCGCCTTGTCGCGTTCGATTTCCGAAAGCATCGACTTCGACACACCTGCCGTCCTCGATAGATCGTCGAGTGTCAACTTCCGTTCACTGCGCAGGCGTTGAATGATCTCTCCGACGCGCGGTGGCGTTGCGCCTGCTCCCGCGAGATCGCTAGCTTTTCCTTCTGAACCCGTGCTTGCCATGAATCGATCAATCCCTTAAAGTGTTCGGTATATCGGAAATACGTTCGAAATATCGAACATGTCCGATGCGATGAATGCACTATAACAGGGCTATGGGCCGCTTGCGGGCGCCGCGCGGCCGAACACACGATCAGCCCAAAACAAGGATTGCGATGAAAGACCGGTATCTCTCCCATCTGCGTTCGACGCTCGACGAAATCCGCGCTGCGGGCTTCTACAAAACGGAGCGCGTGATCGCGAGCCCGCAGTCATCGGCTATCCGGCTCGCGAACGGAAGCGGTGTGCTGAATTTCTGCGCGAACAATTATCTCGGTCTTGCCGACGATCTCCGCCTCGTCGAAGCCGCGAAGGCGGGTCTCGACGCCGACGGCTTCGGCATGGCGTCCGTTCGGTTTATTTGCGGCACGCAGACCGTACACAAGGAACTCGAGCAGTCGATCGCGCAGTTTCTCGGCACCGACGACTCAATTCTCTATTCGAGCTGCTTCGACGCGAACGGTGGCCTTTTCGAGACGCTGCTGACCGAGGAAGACGCGATCATCAGCGACGAGCTGAATCACGCCAGCATCATCGACGGTGTGCGGCTTTCGAAGGCGCGACGTCTGCGCTACAAGAACAACGATCTCGCCGATCTCGAAGCGCGCCTTCAGGAAGCCGACGCCGCCAGCGCGCGCTTCAAACTGATCGCGACCGATGGCGTTTTCTCGATGGACGGCATCATCGCGAATCTTGCCGGCATCTGCGATCTCGCCGACCGTTACGGCGCGCTCGTGATGGTCGACGATTCGCACGCCGTGGGCTTCATCGGCGAAAACGGACGCGGAACGCCGGAGCACTGCGGCGTACTGGATCGCGTGGACATCATCACCGGAACGCTCGGCAAGGCCCTCGGCGGCGCATCGGGTGGTTATGTCGCCGCGCACAAGGAAGTGATCGATTTGCTGCGTCAGCGCAGTCGGCCGTATCTTTTCTCGAACACTTTGGCGCCGAGTATCGCGGCGGCATCGCTGAAAGTGCTCGAATTGCTCGACAGCGAAGAAGGCGCGACCCTGCGTCGGCGCGTCCGCGAAAACGGCGCGCGCTTCCGCAGCGCGATGTCTTCGCTCGGCTTCGATCTCGTCCCCGGCGAACATCCGATCATTCCGGTCATGCTCGGCGACGCGCAACTCGCCTCGAAGATGGCGGATGCATTGCTCGAAGAAGGCGTCTATGTGATCGGCTTCTCCTACCCTGTCGTGCCCAAGGGCCGCGCACGCATCCGCACGCAGATGAGCGCGGCGCATACGCCGGAACAGATCGATCGCGCAGTCGATGCATTTGCGCGCGTCGGCCGATCGCTCGGCGTGATCCGCTGAGCAGCACCGCCGACTTTATGCGCATAAACCCAGGGATCGGACCACGAGCCCGCGACCGTCGAAGCAGCACCACGAAGACCAAACGTCAGGATCAACGCAATGAAAGCCCTCGCCAAACTCGAACGTGCACCTGGCCTTACCTTGACGCGCGTGAAGCGGCCTGAAGTCGGCCACAACGACGTTCTCATCCGTATCCGCAAGACGGCGATTTGCGGCACCGACATCCACATCTGGAAGTGGGACGACTGGGCACAGAAGACAATCCCTGTGCCAATGCATGTCGGGCACGAGTACGTCGGCGAGATCGTCGAGATGGGTCAGGAAGTGCGCGGGTTCGCCATCGGCGATCGCGTGTCCGGTGAAGGCCATATTACGTGCGGCTTCTGTCGCAACTGTCGCGCGGGCCGTCGTCATCTGTGCCGCAACACTGTCGGCGTCGGCGTGGACCGCGAAGGCGCCTTTGCCGAATTCCTTGTGATTCCGGCGTTCAATGCGTTCAAGATTCCGCCCGATATTTCCGACGACCTCGCCGCTATCTTCGATCCGTTCGGCAACGCGACGCACACGGCCCTTTCGTTCAATCTCGTCGGCGAGGATGTGCTGATCACCGGCGCCGGGCCGATCGGCGTGACGGCCGCCGCCATCGCGCGGCATGTCGGCGCGCGCAACGTCGTCATCACCGACGTCAACGACTATCGCCTCGAACTCGCCCGCAAGATGGGCGCGACGCGCGCGGTCAACGTGGCGAACGAAGACCTGCGCGACGTGATGAGCGAACTCGGAATGACCGAGGGCTTCGACGTCGGTCTGGAAATGTCCGGTGTGCCGAGCGCGTTCACGGCGATGCTCGAATCGATGAATCACGGCGGCAAGGTCGCGCTGCTTGGCATTCCGCCCGCGCAGACTGCGATCGACTGGAATCAGGTGATCTTCAAGGGCCTCGAAATCAAGGGCATCTACGGACGGGAGATGTTCGAGACCTGGTACAAGATGGTCGCGATGCTGCAAAGCGGCCTCGATCTATCGCCGATTCTCACGCACACTTTTCCCGTCGACGACTATCAGCAGGCGTTCGACACCATGCTGTCCGGAAACAGCGGCAAGGTCGTACTCGACTGGACCGCGGCCTGAGCGCCGCGCGTCATTGAGCGGCATCAGCCGGCGCTTTCGAAAACTCGGCCTGAATGGCGACGTGCACATCGTCGCCGACGGCCGGATACCACGTCGTCAATCCGAACTGCGCGCGGCTGAAATGTCCGTCGGCGGAAAAGCCCAGGGTTTCCTGCTTCGTTAGCGGATTGACCGCGTGCCCGTTGAAGGTCACGTTCAGCGTCACCGGCTTCGTGGTGCCCCGGATCGTCAGATCGCCGGTCAATACGCCTTTGTCGTCGCCCGTGCGCTGGAAAGCCGTGCTGACGAACACGATGCTCGGATAACGCTCGACATCGAACATGTCCGGCCCTTTCACCATGCGATCGAGCAGCGGCACGTTGGTGTTGACGCTCGACGCGTCGATGGTCGTTCGCACCGAGCTTCCGGACATTCCGTCCGCATTCCAGTCCAGTTGCGCAGTCGTCTTGTCGAACCGGATGACGAAGCGCGAGTAGTGAAAATGATCGACGTCGAAGCTCACGTTCCAGTGATGCGGATCGAGTTGATAACGCCCCGGCGGCACGCTCGATTCGCTCGACGACACATGATGCGTGACGACCTGCAGCGGCGTGCACGCCGTCAATGCAACCGCCGCCAGAAAAGGAATGAGACGCTTATAGACGTTCATCGGGCTTTGCCTCGAATACGAAAAAAACTTCGACAAGTTTCGCCGAGATTGCAAAAACTTGCGCAAGCCGTCACGGGCTTTTCGTCAGCACACACGAAAATCGCGCGATCAGGTAGAGTTCGCCTCGACCTCCATCTCAAAAAAAGGCGCCATCGTAGACGCGCGATGGCGGAGAACCCATGCGCACATGGCTGTCCCGTTTCCGAACCTTCCGCGCTCGCCTGTTGACCGTTGCCGCCATCGCCGCGTCGGCCTGGGCGCCTGCCGCGCACGCGAGCTGGTGTGGCGACGGTTTCTGGCTCGATGCGATGGTCGCATCGCATCACTTTCACCCGGACAAGGATTTCGAGCAGTTCAATCCCGGCATCGGCGCGGAATGCTGGGTCGCGCCTCAATGGGCGGTGACGGGCGGCTACTTTCGCAACTCGCTGTCGAAGCCGTCGTTCTATGGCGGCGGCGTCTGGGGCCCGGACTTTCTTCACTGGAACTACGTCAGGCTCGCCGTCATGGCCGGCCTCATCTCCGGCTACGACTACGGCAGTTATGGCATCGGGCACAACCATACGGTCGGACCCGTGGCCGCGCCGCTCATCATGCTCGAATACAAGCGCGTCGGCGCGAACATCATCCTGATTCCGCCGATTCCTTCGAGCGATCTTCCGTTCACGCTCGGCTTCATGCTCAGACTGAAGTTCTAGGGAATCCGAACTAAATGGTTATGAGATGTTCGGCGCATGTCACTGCGAACGCGCCGCGTGTTGCAGGCATTCGAGCAACACCGTCGCTGCGGGCGTCAACGGACTATCTCGCCGCGTCACGACTCTCACCGACACCGCGGGCAACGGATCGGCGATCGGAAAAATGGCGAGCCCTTCGCTGACCCACGAATGTTCGAGCAACGCGGCAGGCAGCGCGGCCAATACATCCGATCCGCGCAACAAGCCATGCGCGATGATGAAGCTCGGGCACTCGATCACGCGATTCGGCACCGTCAGACCGCGCTCCGCATACGAGTGAAGCAGCGCCTGCGTCGAGCTTTCCGGCGACGGGTTCAGCAGCCACTCCGCATCCGATAGCTCCGCCAGCGACGTGCAGTGCCGCAACGGATGATCCGCGCGCCCGACGATAGCCGAGCGGCTCTCATACAGTTCGATGTGATCGAACTCCGGCGCGAGATGCTCGGGCACGACGACCGCGACGACGAAGTCGAGCGTGCCGTCGCGCAAACGCGGCATCGCGACACCCGGAAAGCCTTCGATGAAGCTCACGCGCGCGTTCGGCATCTGCCGCCGGAATGCGCGATACGCCTGCGGCAGTATCGATAGCGCGGCCATCGGCGTGATCGCCGCGCTTACGCTTCCCGAACCCGCGCTTTTCATCTGCGTGATGTCGTCTTCGGCGCGGCGCATCTCGCTCACGATCAGATGTGCGCGCACGCGCAATTGCTGGCCGAACGCGGTCAACTGCACGCCGCGCGCCGTGCGCAGAACCAGCGGCACGCCGAGATCCTGCTCCAGTTCCTTGATCGCCTTCGTCAGCGCCGCCTGCGACAGATGCAGGCTGCGCGCGGCCGCGCGGATGCTGCCCTGCTCGGCGGTCGTCAGGAATGCGCGTATCTGGTGAATCTTCATGCTCATGAGCGACACCTAAGGGTTAGCACCGACGACTGATGGTAGTCACGCAATAAATTTACCGTCTTTTGGTTTGCTTTTCGGCTTTATATGCTTGGATCACGTTGATTTCGCATCGAGCAAGGAGTGTCTACATGTTGTCAGTCGAGCCCGTTATCCCCGGCATTGCCGCCATCGCATCGGAATTCGTCGATGTGCGCCGTCGCATTCACGCGCACCCCGAACTCGCGTATGAAGAAACGCAAACGAGCGATCTCGTCGCCGGATTGCTCGCGCAATGGGGCTACGAAGTGCATCGCGGGCTCGGCAAGACGGGCGTCGTCGGCGTGTTGAAGGAGGGCGCGGGCGGCAAGCGCATCGGCCTGCGCGCGGACATGGATGCATTGCCGATCGAAGAAGCGACCGGCCTGCCGTACGCCAGCAAGCACGCGCGCACGATGCACGCTTGCGGCCACGACGGCCACACCGCGATGCTTCTGTGCGCCGCGCGCTATCTCGCCGAAAGCCGCCAGTTCTCGGGCACGCTGATCGTGATCTTCCAGCCCGCCGAGGAAGGCGAGGCCGGCGCGCGCGCGATGATCGAAGACGGCCTCTTCGAAAAGTTTCCGTGCGATGCCGTGTTCGGCCTGCACAACATGCCCGGCCTGCCCGCGGGCGACATGTTCTTCACGCCGGGCCCCGGCATGGCCTCGTCGGACCGCGTGAACATCACGGTGCGCGGCGTCGGCGGTCATGGCGCGATGCCGCATGTCGCATGCGATCCGATGCCCGCCGTCGCGTCGATCATGCTGGGCCTGAACAGCATCGTCGCTCGCGAAGTCGATGCGCAAAAGCCCGCCGTCGTCACCGTCGGCAGCGTGCAGGCGGGCGAGGCGTGCAACGTGATTCCCGAGACCGCGCTGATGAAGCTCTCGGTGCGCGCGCTCGACGCGGGCGTGCGCAAGCAGCTCCAGGAACGCATCACGGCGCTCGTGAACGCGCAGGCGCTGGCATTCGGCTGCACGGCCGAGATCGATTACGAACTCGGTTATCCGGTGCTCGTGAATCACGAAGGGCCGACCGCCTTCGCCACCGATGTCGCGACGAAAATGCTCGGCGCGCAACGCATCGATCCGGCCGCGCGGCCGCTCATGGGCAGCGAGGACTTCGCGTTCATGCTCGAAGCCTGTCCGGGCACGTACGCGTGGATCGGCAACGGCGTCGGCTCGAAGGGCGGCTGCATGGTCCATAACCCGGCCTACGATTTCAACGACGACATCCTCGCAGTCGGTGCGAGCTACTGGGTGCGCCTGGCCGAAGCCTGGCTCGCCGACTGATCCCTTCGGAGCACATCATGAACGCACCCACGATCGCCAGCGCGCCGGCGAATGCATCGACGCAGACCAGCCGCGCAGCGCGCACGCGGCTCGTGATGGCGGCCGCCGTCGGCAACGCGCTCGAGTTCTACGACTTCACGGTCTATGCGTTCTTCGCGCTCGTCATCGGCAAGCTGTTCTTTCCGGTGCACGATCCGGTCGGCCAGTTGCTGCTCGCGGTGGCGAGCTTCGGCGTCGGGTTCTTCACGCGGCCCGTGGGCGGCCTCGTGATCGGCATGTACGCCGACCGCGCCGGCCGCAAGAAGGCGATGCTGCTCACGCTCGGCCTGATGGCGCTCGGCACCGCGATGATCGCGGCCGCGCCGACGTTCGCGCAGGTCGGTATCGCCGCGCCGGTCATCCTCGTGATCGCGCGGCTGATTCAAGGCTTTTCGGCGGGCGGTGAAGTGGGTGCATCGACGACGCTTCTGCTCGAACAGGCGCCGTCGAATCGTCGCGGCTTCTACGCTTCGTGGCAGTTCGCGAGTCAGGGACTCTCGGCGCTCGCGGGCGCGTTGACGGGCGTCGCGCTGACGGCGACGCTCACGACCTCAGAACTCGAAAGCTGGGGCTGGCGCGTGCCGTTCATCATCGGCACCGCGATCGTGCCGGTCGGCTGGTGGCTGCGACGCACGATGGAAGAAGCGCCGCGCGAGAGCATCGAAGCCGCGCCGAAAGCGCCGAAGCTGCCGCTCGTCACCGTGCTTCGCGAACATGGCCGCGCGGTGCTCAACGGTCTCGGTCTCACGATCGGCGGCACGTCGGCGCACTTCATCATCGTGTTCTATCTGTCGATCTACGGCGTGAAGACGCTCGGCCTGCCGGGCTGGACGGCGATGCTCTCCGGCTGCGTATCGGGCGCGATTCTCTTCATCGTCGCGCCGATCGGCGGCTATCTGTCGGATCGCATCGGCCGCAACAAGCTCGCGCAGACGACGCGCATCCTGCTCATGCTCGCGATCTGGCCGGCCTTCGCGCTCCTCAACAAGTCGCCGACGGCGGGCACGCTGCTCGCGGTCGTCACGGCGCTCTCGATCGTGCATTCGCTCAATGTCGGCCCGACCGGCGCGATGCTCGGCGAACTGTTCCCGCGTTCCGTGCGGGCGACGGGCGCGGCGATCGTCTACAGCCTGGGCGTCGCGATCTTCGGCGGCTTTGCACAGTTTTTCGTGACGTCGCTGATCGTCATCACGAAGAGCGTAATGGCGCCCGCATGGTATGTGATCGGCTGCGGCGTGTTCTCCGTGATCGCCGTGGCGTGCATGCGCGACAGATCGAAGGAAATGCTCGACTGATCGTCGAATCTTGCAACTCACGCGCGCCGGATGCGATGCGAGGTGTATAACTCGACGTATCCGGGTTTCGAAAAGGCCGCCCATGCGGCCTTTTTTCACTGGATCCCACACTATGAAGAACGCGCGATAAAAGGGGACGTCCATGCGCAAGCTACGCTCGCAAAGCTGGTTCGGCGGCAACGATAAAGACGCCTTCATCCACCGCTCGTGGATGAAGAATCAGGGCATTCCTCACGATCAGTTCGATGGCCGGCCGGTCATCGGCATCTGCAATACATGGTCGGAACTCACGCCCTGCAACGCGCATTTCCGCGAGCTCGCCGAGTACGTGAAGCGCGGCGTGCGCGAGTCGGGCGGTCTGCCGCTCGAATTCCCGGTGATGTCGCTCGGCGAATCGAATCTGCGGCCCACGGCGATGCTGTTTCGCAATCTCGCGTCGATGGACGTCGAAGAGTCGATTCGCGGCAATCCCATCGATGGCGTCATTCTGCTCGTCGGCTGCGACAAGACCACGCCCGCGTTGCTGATGGGCGCGGCGTCGTGCAATCTGCCCGCGCTCGCGGTATCGGGCGGACCGATGCTGAACGGGCGTTTTCGCGGCGGCACGATCGGCTCGGGCACGGGCGTATGGCAGATGTCGGAGGAAGTGCGCGCGGGCAAGATGACGCAGGACGAGTTCGTCGAAGCCGAGTCGTGCATGAACCGCTCGCGCGGCCATTGCATGACGATGGGCACCGCTTCCACGATGGCGTCGATGGTCGAATCGCTCGGCATCGGCCTGCCGCACAACGCCGCGATTCCCGCCGTCGATGCGCGCCGTCAGGTGCTCGCGCATGTGGCAGGACGGCGCATCGTCGACATGGTCAAGGAGGATCTCACGATGGACAAGATCCTCACGCGCGAGGCCTTCGAGAACGCTATCCGCACGAACGCGGCCATCGGCGGATCGACGAATGCGGTCGTGCATCTGATCGCGCTGGCGAAGCGCATCGGCGTGGAGCTGAAGCTCGAAGACTGGGAGCTCGGCTCCGACGTGCCGTGCCTCGTGAACCTGCAACCATCGGGCGAGTACCTGATGGAAGACTTCTATTACGCGGGCGGTTTGCCCGCTGTGCTGCGTCAGCTCGGCGAGCAGGGCTTGCTGCATCGCGACGCGCTCACGGTGAATGGCCGCACGATCTGGGACAACGTGAGCGACGCGCCGAACTACGACGAGAAGGTCATCACCCGCTTCGAGCAGCCGTTCAAGCCGCACGCGGGCATTGCGGTGCTGAAGGGCAATCTCGCGCCGAACGGCGCGGTCATCAAGCCGTCGGCGGCGACGCAATCCTTGCTGAAGCATCGCGGGCGCGCGGTCGTGTTCGAGAATGTCGAGGAGTTGCACGCGAAAGTCGATGACGATTCGCTCGATATCGACGAGCACTGCATCATGGTGTTGAAGGGCGCGGGACCGAAGGGTTATCCGGGTTTCGCGGAAGTCGGCAACATGCCGCTGCCGAAGAAGGTGCTGCAAAAAGGCATCACCGACATGGTCCGCATTTCAGATGGCCGCATGAGCGGCACGGCATACGGCGCGGTCGTGCTGCACGTGTCGCCGGAAGCGGCGGCGGGCGGTCCGCTCGCGCTCGTGCAGACAGGCGACATGATCGAACTCGATGTCGAGGCGCGCCGTCTCAATCTCGAAGTCTCCGACGAAGAACTGGCGAAGCGCCGCGCCGCGTGGCAGGCGCCCGAGCTGCCGAAGCGCGGCTATTACCGCCTGTATGTGGAGCATGTCTTGCAGGCGGATCAGGGCGCGGACCTCGATTTTCTCGTCGGTTCCAGCGGCGCGCCCGTGCCGCGCGACTCGCACTGAGCGGAGGCGTCGATGTCCGATCATCAAACGCCGCCATCCGGCATGTGGCCGGTGCTCTACGCCTACTTCGACACGCTGAACCGGCTCGACAGCGACGCCACGCGCAGACAGATCGATGCGACCATCGCGGCGGGCGCGCCCGCCATCGTCACGCTCGGTCTCGCTACCGAAGTGAATCGCCTTTCCGATGCCGAAAAGCGCACGATGATCGACGACTGCGCCGCGCACATCGGGGGCCGCGTGCCGCTCGCGGTCACGATCACCGGCGACAGCATCGAGTCGCAAGTCGCGCTCGCTGACTACGCGCTCGAACGCGGCGCGTCGTGGCTCATCCTTCAGCCGCCATCGATGCGCGGCGAGCCGGAAGCCTTCTACTACGAGTTTTTCGCGTCGGTGCTCGAACGGACCGGCGCGAACGCGGGCATTCAGAACGCGCCGGAATATCTCGGCGTCGGTCTGTCCGCGGAATCGATCGCCGCGCTCGCTGCCGAGCAGCCCAACTTTCGCTTGCTCAAAGGCGAAGGTCCGGCCGTGACGATCCGCGCGACCATCGAACGTCTGCGAGCGCTCGAACAGACGCTCGCGGTGTTCAACGGGCGCGGCGGTCAGGAGCTCATCGACAATCTGCGCGCGGGCTGCGACGGCCTCATCGTCGCGCCGGATGCGTACGATCGTCAGGTCGCGATCCATCAGGCATTCACTGAAGGGCGCGAGCACGACGCGGAATCGCTGTATGCGGAGACGCTGCCGGAAATCGTCTTCGTGATGCAGTCCCTGGAAACGCTCACCTGTTACGGCAAACGCATCGCGGCATGGCGCATGGGCTTCGATGTCCTGCACGATCGCGGCGCGCGTCCGAGCTCGTTCGGCATCGAATGTGCGCGGCGTTTCGCGCAACGCCTCGGGCCGACGTCGCGCGCTCTGCGTCGATGAATCATCGAACCGGGCGGCGCGTGAAGCGCTGCTCGGTCACCGGCGTGCCCCATTGCGTGCCTTCGGCTTCATCGCTCAATATGAAGCCGAAGGATTCGTATAAGTGACGCGCGGCGTCGAGACTCTTGAAGGTCCAGAGATACGTCTCGTCGTAATGCGCATCGACGAATTCCATCGCGCGCGCCATCAACTGCCGGCCCATGCCGCTGCCACGCAATGCATCGTCGATGATGAACCAGCGCAGATGCGCGACGCGCGTCGCGGCGTCGCCGTCGATCGCAAGCGAGCCGAGCGTGCGCTCGCCGTCCATGACGAGCCACAACGCCTTGTCGGGCGCGGGCAGGCTTTCGGCGAACGCGGCCAGTTCGGTGGCGACCCTGCGCTCGAAGAACGCGCCGAAGCCCGCATGATGCGCATAGAAGCGCGCGTGCAGGCTCGCCACGTCGCCGATGCAGCCCGGCCGATATCCCTCGACGATGCGCGCGCCGTGCGTATGCGCGGCGTGCGGCTTCTTGTGGTCGTGACCGTGGGCGAGCGCATCGGCGTAGAGCGCGAGCGAGCGCACGAGCGTCTGCTGATCTTCGGGCACCATGCGGCGCAGCGCGTCGGAAACCTGATCGGTCGCGAACTTGTCGATCTTTCTGCGCAGCTTCTGACCCGACGTAGTGAGGTAAAGCTCGGAAGAGCGCGCATCCTCGCTCGATGTCTGCCGCGTGATGAGTCCCGCCGCTTCGAGCCGCGCGATCTGCCGGCTCGCGTTGGACTTGTCCAGCCGCAAAGTCTGCGCGATATCGCGCGCCTGAATGCCGGGCGTCGCGCCGATCTCGATGATCGCGTGCACCGCCGACGGCGCGAGGCCGCTATCCGCGAGCGTGTTGCGCATGAAGCCCAGTTCGCGCACGAGCTTGCGCGAGAACTCACGCAGTTCGAGGATGGTTTTATCGCGGGATTGAACGGGTGTGTCGATGAAATCCATGACGTCTCCATCGGTTGCGAAGCGCAACCACGTCCGTTCAATTTAGTTGCGGATTGCAACTTTCGCAAGCAAAATCGTGCTCCCGAAAATTCTCACCTTTAACCGCGATCGCGTGCGAATGTCTCCGCGCGTTCGGGTTCCGCGGCGCGCAGCAGCACGAGCGCGATGCCGCCCCACACGAACTCGCGCACGCGCCGCAGAAGCGCGAACGAAAGCGCCGCCTCCCGATCGACGCCGAACGCCGACGCGATCGCGACGATCGTCGCTTCCTGCACGCCGAGTCCCGCGGGCGCGATGAACACCGCGTTGCGCACAGCCTGCGTGAGCGTTTCGATGGCGATCGCGCCCGCGATGGAGACCGGATGCCCGAGCATGGCGAACGCGGCAAAGACTTCGACTGCGCCGAGCACGTATCCCGCGAACTGCCACGCGAACGCGCGCGCGAGCAGCGGCGTGCGATGCAACAGCGCGCGGATGTCGTGGTCGAGCCGTTTGCCGTCGAGCTTCGCGGCAAGCGCGTGAGCGGGATCGAGCCAGCGCCGCGCCATCGCTTCGAGACGATGAAACGGCGCGCCCTTGTGTGCGACGACGAACGCCGCGACGCAGACCGGCAGGGATGCGATCAGACCCGCGCCGATCATGTTGCCGACGCCGCCGCCCGAATCGCTCGCATGAAAGCGCAGCAGGAAGAGGCCGAGCATCGCGAGCGCATATTGCACCGCGATCGTCACGAGCATCTCGACGATCACGGATGCACTCACGCGGCTCACATCCGGCAGATAGCGCGTGCCGAGCCGGATGCCCGCGAGTTCGCCGCCGATGCCGAGCACCGGCAGCAGGCGTCCGACAGCTTCGCGCACGACCGCGATCCACCAGAGCGCGAGCAGGTCGATACGTTTGTCGAGCAGAAGCTGCCATGCGCGCGCATCGAGCAGCAACGGCAATCCGTGCAGCGGCACGAGCCACAGAAGTACCGGCCCCGTATGCGCGATGAGCGTGAACGCATCCGCGATGCCTTCACGCAACGCGAGCGCAATCAGCAGCGCGATGGCCGCCGGCCAGCGCAGCCACGCGACGCGTTTGAGCCAGATCGTCACGTGGCTGGCTCCGGCGTGCGGGCGTGCCCGAACACATCCGCGAAGCCGCCGTGCATCGCGCCTGTCGATTCGATGGCGTGCGCGACGCGCGGCGAGCACAAGGCAGCCAGTTCATCCGCATGACGATAGTCGTGCATCGACGGCGTCAAGGGCGCGCCTTCCGTCGCGGGATGGCTGTAGATTTCGAGCACGCCTTCGCGCGGTTTGGCGAGCGCCGCGAGCAATGCGGCTTCATCCATGCGACCCGTCGCGGCGATGCCCGCGACCCAGTCGTTATGAGCGATGCCCGCATCGTCGAGCCGCTTTTTCATCAGCGCGACCCACGGCCCGAGCAAGAGCGAGCCGTGCATCTCGCGCGGCAGGCGCATCGCGCGCATGCCGAACTGCGGCCCGATTTCGAGGATCAGCGCGAGGATCGTCGGATGCAGATGAAAATGCTTGTGCACGTTGACGTGATCGAGTTCGAGGCCGGTCGCGGCGAAAGCCTTGAATTGCGCGTAGATCTCGATGGCGAGCTGCCGCCGCGCGCGCTGGAGAAAGAAGAAACGCACGCCGTTCTCGAACATCGAGCCTTCGAACGAGCCGCGCGCATCGACGAGATCCGGGATCGACCAACGCGGCAGCGTCGCGGCGCCATCGGTCAAAACGAGGTGCAGGCCGACACGCAGCGTCGGCAGATCGCGTGCGATCTTCACGGCGTGGTGAGCGGCGTTCGCGCCGACCATCAGGCTCGCGCACGTGAGCACGCCTTCGCGATGCGCGCGCGCGACCGCATGGTTCACGCGTTCGTGCAGCCCGAAGTCGTCGGCGGTGACGATGATTCCACGCACGGCATCATGCCTCGCGTGCGCGCAGGAAGCGGAAGAACTCGACGCCTTCGCGCAGGCGCCGCGTCATCATTTCCCAGCTCGTGAGCATCTCGCGCACGATCTCCCAGATCTTCGACGGACGGAAATAAAAGCCTTTGTAGAAGCGTTCGAGATCATGATAAATCTCTTCGCGCGACAGATGCGGATAACCGATCGCGGCCAGTTGCACACCTTGCTTGCTCACGAGATTGATGACCTTGTTCTCCGCGAGCCAGCCGCTTTCCACCGCCTGGTTATAGAGCGTCGTGCCGGGATAGGGCGCCGCGAGCGAGACCTGGATCGTATGCGGGTTGATTTCCTTCGCGTATCGAATGGTCTTTTCGATCGTCTCTTTCGTTTCGCCCGGCAAGCCGAGGATGAACGTGCCATGCACCTTGATGCCGAGCTTGCGGCAATCGTCCGCGAAGCGCCGCGCGATATCCGTGCGCAGGCCCTTCTTGATGTTCAGGAGGATGTGATCGTCGCCGGATTCATAGCCCACGAGCAGAAGCCGCAAGCCGTTCTCCTTCATGATCTTGAGCGTCGCATAAGGCACGTTCGCCTTCGCGTTGCACGACCATGTGACGCCGAGCTTGCCGAGCCCGCGCGCGATCTCTTCGACGCGCGGCTTGAAGTCCGTGAAGGTGTCGTCGTCGAACATGATCTCTTTCACTTCGGGCATGTTGTCGCGAATCCACTTCACTTCCGCGAGCACGTTCTCGACCGAGCGCACGCGATAGCGATGTCCGCCGACCGTCTGCGGCCACAGGCAAAACGTGCAGCGCGAACGGCAGCCGCGTCCGGTATAGATCGACACATACGGATGCTTCAGATAGCCGATGAAATAGTTGTCGATCTTGAGATCGCGCTTGTAGACCGGCGCGACGAACGGCAGCTCGTCCATGTTTTCGAGGATCGGGCGCGCTTCGTTGTGTTCGATCGAGCCATCGGGCAGGCGATAGCTGAGTCCCTTGATATCCGCGAACGCGCGGCCCTCGGCAATCTCCTTGCAGGTGAAATCGAATTCCTCGCGACACACGAAGTCGATCGCTTCGCTCGCAGCGAGCGAGTTGTGCGCATCGACGGCCACCTTCGCGCCCACCATGCCGATCATGACGCCCGGCGCGCGCGCCTTCAGTTTCTCGGCGAACAGCGCATCCGTCGGAAACGAAGGCGTGCTCGTGTGGATGATCACGAGCTCGTGCTGCGCGGCGATATCGAGCGTCGCGTCGACCGACACGCCGTCGGCGGGCGCATCGAGCACGCGCGAACCGGGCACGAGCGCGGCAGGCTGCGCGAGCCACGTCGGATACCAGAACGAACGGATTTCGCGCTTCGCCTGATAGCGCGAGCCGGCGCCGCCGTCGAAGCCGTCGAAAGAGGGCGCCTGAAGGAAAAGCGTGTGCTTCATGATGCGAGGTCCGGTGAATATGTTATTGACTGTCGGAGGCGTTGGCGTCGTAGCGCTCGCGTGCGTCGTCGAGCGGAATGCGCACGCCGCGCCACATGACGCTCGATCCGAACGATGCGGCGAGCCATTGCAGCCACATCAGCAGGTCGCGCAACGCAATGAGCGGGAGATCGCGCCAGAACGCGCGCCATGAGCGTGCGGCGCGCCAGTGCAGCAGTAGCCGCGCGGAAAGACCGAGCGATGTGCTCAGATCGACGATGGTGTCCGCGATGCTTTGCGCGGTCTCGGTGCCGTGCTCGAAGCCGAGCCCGAAGATGGCGCTCGTCAGAAGCCAGGGCGTCGTGAACGTGACGCACAGACACGCGAAGCCGAGCGGATTGACCGAGCGGATCGTGCGCAGCCAGCGCGTTTCGCGGCGCCAGAGCGAGGCGAGGTCGTGTTCGATCACGTCGGTGGTGACAACCACGTCTGAAAGCACCGTGCGCAAGCCGAGCGCGCGCACGTGCTCCGCGAGCCAGTAATCGTCCGCGAGACAGTCGCGCACGGCTTCGAAGCCGCCGCTCTTCACGAGCGTGTCGCGCCTGAGCGCGAGCGTCGCACCGAAGCCGAAGCGATTCTGTCCGAGCACATTGGCCACATGCACCGAAGGCGCGAACCATTCGTCGATGAACAGCGCGCCGATGCGCGACCAGAAGCCGCCCACGCGCCGCGCACGATACAGGCACGTGACGACGCCCACGTTCACATCGGCGAGCGGCTCGGTCACGCGCAGGAGATAGTCCGGCTCGACGGCGATGTCGCTGTCCGCGATCACGATGAGATCGTGCTTCGCGCGCGCGGCCAGGTTGATGAGGTTGTCCACCTTGCGGTTGCTGCCGTGCGCGGTGCCGTCGATCACGAGTTCGATGTCGTGCTTCGGAAAGGCGCGCGCGAGCCGCTCGACGACGCCCGCCGCTGGATCGGACGCGCTCGCCACGCCGAACAGCAGTTGGTATGACGGATGCGTCTGCGTGCAGAAGGTTTCGAGGTTCGAGTACAGGCGCGGCTCGGTGCCGCACAGCGGTTTCAGCACGCTGACGGAGCAGTGCGTGTCGTCGCCGCGCCGCGCGCCGGCCGCGCCGCGCAAGCCGGGAAACACGAGCGCGGCGAATGTCGCGTGGCACGTCGCGGCGCAGCACAGCGCGATGACGAGCCATACGAACAACGGAACCGAATGCGCCGTCATGATCGTCGCGTCCGGATGCAGCACATGAGCCACGGCATGAGGATCTCCACAGTTGCCTTGCGCATCGCAAGGATTCGAATGCGTGTCGAGAACCCGAAGCCTGCCTTCGCGAACCTTAAGAGATGCTTAGATAAGCGAACGAATGCACATTGAAATACGCGTGAAAGCGGCTTGTATCGCCGCGCTAAGAAACGGACGTGGACAAAAAAAACCCGGCGGAGAGGCCGGGTGAAGGAGATCGGGCGAGATCCGAGGTCACGCCCGACCGCGTGGCACTCTGCAGGACGCCGCTGCGCGCGGACAGGCTTGCGCGGCGGCGTTCAGCCGGGAACTGTCGGGATGTAGTTCCGCATGAAGCTGCACCAGCCAGTCGCCCGGAGAGGTTCCGTCGATCACGAGCCTGTCGGCGGCCCATGCGATGCGATGTGCCGTGCGGGCGGCATCGAATGCGAGCTTCGCGATGTGCCGCACGACGAGCACGATGCCCACCGCGCTCGCGAGCGTCGCGAGGCGCACCGCGGTGTTTTCGAGCGCATGAACGTGGCCCGTGCAGCCGCAGACCGTGAGCCACGCTGCATCCGACGCGGCGATGCACAACGCGATCAGCACCGTGTTCGCACGCAGGGAAACAAGAGTGGACGGTCGCATCGGCATCTCCGGGCCGCGCGCCCGCGAATCGGCGCGCTCGACGGTATAGTGCGGGGACGAAGCTTATGCAATGCTTAAGCAGGACGCGCGCAATGCCGATAACGGGGCCACCATGTGCGGCACCGCGCAAAGCTTAAGTGGCGCTTAAGCATGCAGGCCGGAGAATCGGTGGGCCCCTGTTCGAGCCTGGAGAAAGCGCATGCGCCTGTTATTGGTGGAGGACGACGAGATGATCGCGGAGACCGTGCTCGCCGCGTTGCGCCGCGCGAGTTACACCGTGGACTGGGCGCAGGACGGCCGGGCCGCGGAGCTTTCGCTCGGCAACGGCGTATATGACCTCGTGCTGCTGGATTTGAATCTGCCCAAGCGCGACGGCCTCGACGTGCTCGGCACTTATCGCAAGAACGGCGGCAATGCGCCCGTGATGATCCTGACCGCGCGCGATGCCGTCGACGACCGCATTCGCGGCCTCGATGCCGGTGCGGACGACTACCTGATGAAGCCCTTCGATCTCGACGAGCTCGCGGCACGCGTGCGCGCGCTTCTGCGACGCCGCACGGGTCACAAGCATCCGGTGTATTCGCACGGCGAGCTGTCCCTCGATCCCGCCGCGCACGAAGCGAGCAAGGGCGGCGTCGCGCTCAATCTCGTGCCGCGCGAATTCGCGCTGCTACAGGCGCTGATCGAAGAGCCGTCGCGTGTGTTTCGCCGCTCGGAGCTCGAAGAGAAGCTGTACGGCTGGGGCGAGGAAGTCGGCAGCAACGCGATCGAAGTCCATGTGCACAGCTTGCGGCGCAAGATCGGCGCGGAGGAGATCGTGACGGTGCGCGGCGTGGGTTATCGCCTGAAGAGGATCGGATGACATCCATTCGCCGATGGCTGCTCGGATGGCTCATTTGCGGCCTCGGCGTCGCGTGCGTGATCGCGGGCGTCGGCATATTCAGCACTGCGCGGCTGGAAGCGGGCGAGCTCTTCGATTACGAGCTGCGCACCGTCGCGCTTTCGCTGCCGCACAACATCAACGCCGACGACGTCGCGCAAGGCCGCGATCACGAACTGCACGGCATTTCGGATGACAGGCTCGTCATCGACATATGGGACCGCTCGGGCCGGCTCATCTATCACTCGCCGCGCGAGCCCGCGCTGCCGCGCTTTGGCGTCGGCTTCGAATCCGCCGAGCGCGAAGGCTTTCGCTGGCGCGCGTTCGGTGTCGCGCAGCCGGACCGCTTCGTGCAGGTGGCCCAGCCTTATTACATCCGCGACGACCTCGCCATCTCGCTCGCGCTGCGCACGATCTGGCCGCTCGCGTTGCTCATACCGGTGATCGTCGTGATCGTGCTGTTCGTCGTCGCGCGCGGGCTCTCGCCGGTGCGCTGGCTGTCGCAATCGCTCGCCGCGCGCTCGCCGGAGTCGCTCGAACCCATTGCATTCGACAAGCCGATGCCCGTCGAACTGCATTCCCTCGTCAATGCATTGAATGACCTGCTCGCGCGACTGGGCGACGCGTCGCAGGCGCAACGAACGTTCGTCGCGGACGCCGCGCACGAGCTGCGCACGCCGCTCACGGCGCTCAAGCTGCAAATCCAGGGCGCAATCGGCGACGGTTCGCTTCAGGTCGATCCCGCGACGCTCGCGAAAATCGATGGCCGCCTAAACCGGCTCATCCACCTCGCGCAGCAACTGCTCAGCATGGCGCGAGAAGATGCCGCGCGCGAGGCGGCCATCGCGCCGATGAGCCTGCGCACGCTGTGCGAGCTACGCGTGAGCGATTTCTCCTTGCTGGCCGAAGCCCGCTCGATCGACCTCGGCCTCGAACTCGAACAGGCGCGCGACGAGCACGACGCGTTCACCGTGATGGGCGATGTGCAGGCGCTCTCCGTGCTCGTGAACAACCTGCTCGACAACGCGATCCGCCATACGCCGCACGGCGGCCGCGTCGACGTGACCTTGCGGCGCGAAGCGGAAGGCATCGCGCTGACCGTGCTCGACTCCGGCCCGGGCATTCCGGAGAGCGAGATCGGCCGCGTATGCGACCGTTTCTATCGCTGCGTCGGCACATCGGGGCATGGCAGCGGCCTCGGACTCGCGATCGCGCTGCGCGTCGCGCAACGGCATCACGCGACGCTCGACATCACGAATCGCGACGATGCGAGCGGGCTCATCGTTCGAGTGCGCGGCTTGCGCGCGGTTGCATCGACGGCGCACGCGAAGGATATCGTCAGCGGAATGCATGCGTGAATGAAAGCGCAAGAAGCGGGGCGTCGCATGTCTCGTGCGCGACGAAGCTTGTCGTTTCATCCCTTCATGCCGGGCCTATCATGAAGAAGTTTGTCCTCTTGTGCGCATGTGCAGCGTGGACCGGCGCCGCGCTTGCGGCCGATGCAGCCGCGCCCGCTGCCGCTCCGGCCGCGGCATCCGAGCCCAAGACTCTGAAAGAGCGTCTGGGCGACAAGGCGAGCGACGAGCAACGCGTCGACAATTGCCACGTGCCCGCCGACCGGCGCGGCACGAAGGTTCGCCCCGACCGGTGCGCGCCCTGACGCATGGGCGAATGTGTTACCTTTCGAGGATGAACCATTTGGTACAAACTCAAGGAGCCCGCCTTGTCTTCCACTCAAGCTTCATCCGTTCTGCGCCTCGGCATTCTCGGCGCCGCGAACATCGCAAAGCAATTCACGCGTGATGTCAGGCCGAGCGAGCGCGTGCGCGTCGTCGCCGTCGCGAGCCGCAGCGACGATAACGCGAAAGCCTACGCGGAAGCGAACGGCATCGAAACATGGTTCGGCAGCTATGACGCGCTGCTCGCGAGTCCGGATATCGATGCCGTCTATATTCCGCTGCCCAACAGCCTGCATGCCGAATGGGCGATCAAGGCCGCCGATCGCGGCAAGCACATCCTGTGCGAAAAGCCGCTCGCGCTCGATCGCGACGAAGCCGTGCGCATGTTCGAGGCCGCCGATCGCAACGGCGTGATGCTGCTCGAATCGTTCCCGTATTACTTCCAGCCGCAGACTGCCACGATGATGGCGCTGATCGGCGAAGGCGCGATCGGCGAGGTGCGCGCGATTCAGGCGAGCTTCGGCTTCACGGTGGGCAATCCCGGCGCGAATATCCGCATGAAGCCCGAGCTCGGCGGCGGCGCGCTGCTCGACGCGGGCAGCTATCCGCTGAGCCTCATCCGGCTCGTGATGGGCAGCGCGCCGCAGCGCGTCGATGCGGTCGCGACGTGGGCGGACAGCAAGGTCGACATCAGTCTCATGGCGACGCTCGTCTATGCCGATGGCCGACGCGCGCAGGTCTCGTGCTCGATGGATGCGGCGAATCATCGTTACGCGACGATCATCGGCTCGCAGGGCACGATCGACACCGAGTATCTCAATCACACGAGCGCGCAGACGGCCGGCGATCAATACGGCTATCTGCCGAGCCAGATGCGCGTGCGTCGCGGCATTCCGAATTCGGTTCCGTTCGAGCCGGTCGCGTCCGATGTGGGCAGCGGTTTCCTTTTCGCGGCGGAAAGCTTCGCGCGCATGATCGAGACGCGCGACGCCGCCGCGATCGAGTACTACGCGCAAGTGAGCCTCGACAATGCCGCGACGCTTGCGGCGATCATCGAAAGCGCGCGCAGTGAAAAGCCTGTCACGCTGTGACGTGATTTCGGATTGACGCCGGTTGATTCTCTGACTAGAGTCAGAGACATGAGCCCGACCGACATCAACCGGATTCGCAGCTTCAATCGCACCGTTGCCGAGGGCATCGGTGCGCTCAACGATCATTTTCTCGGGCGCGGCCGTCCGATGGGCGAGTCGCGGCTCGTCTGGGAGATCGGGGCTCAGGGCGTCGATCTTCGCGTGCTGCGCGAGCGCCTCGGCCTCGACTCGGGCTATCTGAGCCGCACGCTCGCCGCGCTGGAGCGGCAGGGTCTCGTCGCGATCGAGTCTAGTCCCGAAGACCGCAGGGTGCGCCGCGCCAGCCTCACCGAAGCGGGCCGCGCCGAACGCGAGGAACTCGAACGGCTTTCCGATGCCGTCGCGGGCGGCATGCTGGCGCCGTTGAACGAGGCGCAGCGCCGGCGGCTGATCGCGGCGATGGCAGAAGTCGAGCGCTTGCTGCTGCCGTCGCTGATACGTTTCGAGATCGAAGATCCGACGAGCGAGGATGCGCGATGGTGCATCGATCAATACTTCGCCGAGTTGAACGCGCGCTTCGATGCGGGCTTCGATCCGTCACTCAGCCTCTCAGCCGACGCGCGTGAACTGACCGCGCCGCAGGGCGCGCTGATCGTGGCGAGGCTTCGCGGCGCGGCGGTAGGCTGTGTCGCGCTCAAGTTTCACGGCGCGGCTCCGGCCGAGTTGAAACGCATGTGGGTGAGCGAGGCCGCTCGCGGACTGGGCGTAGGACGCCGATTGCTCGAAGAAGCCGAAAGGCACGCGCGGCAGAGCGGCGCGAAAGTCCTGCGTCTCGAAACGAACAAGGCGCTCACGGAGGCCGTCGGGCTGTATCGGCGATCGGGTTATGTCGAGGTTGCCGCGTTCAGCGACGAGCCCTATGCGGATCACTGGTTCGAGAAAGCATTGCGCTAACCCGTTTCGTTCAACTCGCGTCCGTCAACGCGATGACGAGATCGAGAAACGCGCGCGTCTTCGCAGGCGGATGATGCCGCGACGGATAAAACGCATAGAGCGGGAAGCGCTCGTCGGGCCAGTCGGGGAAAAGATCGACGAGCTTGCCATCGGCGAGCAGATGTTCGTGGCCGAGCAGCAGAATCTGTGCGATGCCATAGCCCGAGAGAATCGTGCTCAACATCGTGCCGGGATCGTTGAGCGTCAGCCGGCCGCGCGTCTGCACCGTCAGACGCTTCTTCTTGCGATGAAACTCCCACGCGAACGGCCGCGCCGTTTCGGGATCGCGAAACTCGATGCAGATGTGCGTATCGTCAGCGAGCGCCTGCGGCGTCGCGGGCTTGCCGTGCCGCTCGATGTACGAGGGCGCGGCGACGGTGCGCACCGGCGTATCGAGCAGCTTGCGCGCGACAAGGCTCGAATCGCGCGGCTCGCCGAAGCGCACGGCGAGATCGAAACCGTCCGCGATGATGTCGCCGAGACGATCGCTCGTGATGAGTTCCAGTTGCAGATCGGGATGCGCGTTCAGGAACGCATCGAGCTTCGGGCCGAGCAATAGCCGCGAGAAGATCGGATCGACATTCACGCGCAGGCGGCCGCGCACGGCCGTCGCGCCCTCCGATGCGGTCGCCGCGGCTTCCTCCAGTCCCGCGAGATGCGGCATCACGTGTTCGAAGAAGCGCCGGCCATCGTCGGTGAGAGCGACGCTGCGCGTGGTGCGATCGAACAGACGAATCTTCAGGCGCGCTTCGAGGCGCGCGATCGCACGGCTCACGCCGGGCTGCGACATGCCGAGCCGATCGCCCGCTGCGGCGAAGGTGCCCGCATCGACGATCGCGGCGAACACGCTGATGCCGTTGAGGATGCGTTCGTTGAAGGCGGACATTCATGCCTCTGCGTCATCGATGAGAGGGCATTCATGTTATCGCGATGCGGGGTGAAGATGCGAATGCCCGCCGCGCGCAAAAAAAACGGGCCCCGAAGGGCCCGGCAAATCACTCCAACACGGTCACCTTTACGCGTGGCGGGCCTTCGCAACCTTGTCCACAGAAATCGAATCGGCACGCAGACGCTCATATTCCTGCTCGCTCATCGGCACGGCGTCCTTCTTGCCCAGATCGTTCAGGCGGATGCGATACGTCTCACGCGCCGAGTAAGCCGCGATCGCCGCGATGACCGTCACGCCGAACGCAATCGCGCCGACCGTCAGCGGGATGTTGTTCGATCCCGGGGGCGCAACCGCTGCGAACAGGGCGGGCAGCAGCGCGGTGATCGTCGTGCCGATGTTCTGCGCAATCGCCATCGCCGAAACACGCGAGCGAGTCGGGAACAGTTCCGGATAGAAGCTCGGGAAGATCGCGTTGTAGCCTTGATACACGACGCCCCACATCAGAAGCGACATCAGGAACGCGAGCGGAACGCTGTGGATGCTGATCGCATAGAGATACGCGAACGCCAGCACACCGGAGATCAGCGAGCCGCCAATCATCATCGGGCGACGGCCGATCTTGTCCGACAGGTTGCCGACGAACGGAATCACCAGCACCGCGACGATGTTGCCGACCACCGGAATCCACAGATACACGCTCTTGTGAAAGCCGATGCCATACGAGGACTGCACCGCATACGCCGCACCGAAGATCGTCGCGACGACGGGAATCACGTTCATCAGCGCCATGCAGACGACGCGGATCATGTCGGGCGTGCTGTTGGCGAACGCTTCCTTGATCGGCGACTTCGGCAGATCGCCGTGCGACTCTTCGGACGTGAACGCCGGCGTTTCATGCACTTCCTTCCGGATGATGTAGCCCGCGACCAGCACGAACGCCGACAGCAGGAACGGAATGCGCCAGCCCCAGGAGTTGAACATGTCTTCCGGCATGAACGTGGCGAGCGGCAGGAACACGGCGGCGGCGAGAATCTGGCCGGCCTGCACGCCCTGCAGCGTGAAGCTCGCGTAGTAGCCGCGGCGTCCGAATGGCGCATGCTCCAGAATCATCGAGCTTGCGCCGGAGATTTCACCCGCCACCGCGAAGCCCTGAACCAGACGCAGCACGACGAGCAACGCCGGAGCCAGCATGCCGACGCTGTGATACGTCGGCAGGAGGCCGACTGCCATCGTCGAGAAACCCATCAGGAACATGCAGATGAGCAGCACGTTCTTTCGGCCGTGCGTGTCGCCCAGATGGCCGAGCACGAATGCGCCGATCGGACGGGCGACGTAACCCACGCCGTACGTCGCGAGGGACGCGATGATCGCCACCTTCGGATTGCCCGACGGGAAGAACAATTGCGGGAAAATGAGTGCTGCTGCCTGGGCGTAAATGAAGAAGTCGTAATACTCCAGCGCCGAGCCGATCCAGCCGCTCGCGGTGGCCTTCTTCGCCTGGCGTCCGCTGTGCGCGTCTTCCTTGGGGCTAGCCATAGAGATGTCTCCGAACAATGGGTTTATGGAGTTGAGCCTGAAACCTGGTCGAGCGGCGGGGCGTTTGAAACACCCGAATTTCGCGTCGCTCTGAAAGTGATTGGAGAATAAGAGCGCAACCCCTTTGGATCAACGCTTTATGATAAATTTTGCGCGATTATCGTACGCGTGTGTCCGATAATCGATCACTTTGGGGGTTAGCACTAGCAAAAGGCTATGCTCGAGCGCCGAAACACTTGGCGATCCATAACTAAACAAGCATATCAGCATGACTAAACCGGAACTCGACAAACGCGACTGGATCGCCGGTCTGGAGAAGGGCCTTGCGATCCTCGAAGCCTTCGACGATCAGCACGCGCGCATGACGCCCACGCAGGCCGCGATGCGCACCGGCCTCACGCGCACGGCGGCGCGCCGCTATCTGCTGACGCTCGCGCATCTCGGCTACGTGCAGACCGACGGCAAGCTCTTCAACCTGACGCCGCGCGTGCTGCGCATGGGCTGGTCGTATTTCGAGTCGGCGCGGCTGCCGCGGATCGTGCAGCCGTACCTGCAGCAGTTGAGCGCGTTGATTCACGAATCGGTGTACGTGAGCGTGCTCGATGACTGGGACCTCGTGATCATCGCGCGCAACGGTTCGACGCGCGTGATGACGACGGGCTTCGTGCTCGGCGCGCGCGTGCCGGCCGCGCTGATGTCGGGCGGCATCGCGATGCTCGCGTACATGAACGAGACAGCGGTGCGCGGCTGGCTCGACGCGACCGAGTTCAAGCCCTTCACGCCGCTCACGATCACCAACAAGGAAAGGCTCTACGAAAAGATCCGGCAGGCGCGGATCGATGGCTATGTCGCGATCGAGCAGCAATTGCAGATGGGCGTGCGCGGCATCGCGGTGCCGATGAAGAACCGGCACGGTGAAGTGGTGGCGGCGTTGTCGGCGAATATGCCGATCGGAAAGGAAACGGGCGAGGCCGCGCTCGCTCGCGTGTTGCAGCCGTTGCAGGAGACGGCGTTGTCGATGTTGAACGTGATCTAGTTGCGTCGAGTTGAGGGTTGAGGTGAGGGTTTTCGGGATCGTGTGGTCTGGACGCTGCCGAAGCCCGTATTCAAAGGCTTTGCGGCGAGTGTCAACGGCTCAGAGGTGAGGGTTTTCGGGAGCGCCGCTCGGCGGACGCACGCCCTCACTCTCACCTAATTCCCCCTCCCTACACTCCTTTCCATGGTTGCGGCGACACACCCGGTCAACCACATCCGCACATCGACAAAAGGAAAGGGGAACGAAATGACCCAGCTCAACGCATCGGCGAACGCGCGCAAGGCACGCAGCACGGGCTTGCTTCTCAAGCTCTCGGCGTTATCCGTCGTCACCGCGCTTTCGCTCGGGCTCGGCTCCGCGCCGGTCTACGCGCAGGCGCTGCCGATGGATAACGCCGCGCCCGCCCGCGTGCAGCCGTTCGACGTGCGCACGCTCCACGATCAACTGAACCTCACCGCCGATCAGGAAGTGCAGTGGCAGGCCGCGCTCGACGCGATGCGCGAGAGCCATTCGTCGGAGCGCATGAACGCGGACCAGATGCAGGCGCGCATCCAGACGATGCTCAAGCAGCCGATACTCGATCTGCCCGCGCTGCACGCGCTGGACCAGAAGATCCGGCAGCAGGACGCGCCCTTGTCCGAGCAATCGGCGAAAGCCTGGCTCAAGTTCTACGGCAGCCTGAACAATCAACAGAAGACCACCTTCAGCGATGCGATCCGGCCGCAGTTCGAGAACATCGCGCATCATCCGGCGCGCCCCTACGATCCGCGCACCGGACTCTGACGCGAACAAGCTCAGGACGCGCCCGTGAAGATCGGCCCTTGTCCGCCCGGCACGAACGCGCGGGGTGCATGGTCGATGCTCGCGCCGGACTGATCGCGCCCGGCCGATGACGGCGCGGGATCGCGCAACGTGACGGCGGTCTCCGATGTGATCGGCACGCTCGGTTGCGCGAGCAGTTCGGTCTTGCGCATCGAGCCCGCCGACGTCCCGAAGTAATACCCGATGATGCTGATCCATGCGGTCCCGAGCGCGCCGACCACGACGTTCACGAGATCGCGGTTCGGCTCGGGCAACGCGCGCAGCGCCATCAACAGCAGAATGCCGAAGAAGCCGGCCGTGACGCACATCGCGAGGACCTTCGGCACCCAGTCCTTGTTCGCGATGCCCATTGCGCGCGCATCGGCACGGTCGCCCGCCGCGATGCGCGCCATGTCCGCCTCGAACGACAAGCGCGCCTGCGCCGCCGCCACCACCAGTTGTTGCAACTGCAACGAGTTCGCGTTCTCCGCCTGACTGATCTTGTCGAGCGCGGCGGGATCGTTGAGCGCGGTCTCGACGACATCCGGATCGCTCGGCGTACCAAGCGCATGCGAGATGATCGCCGCCGCCGTGCTCACGCCGAGCCCGACCGGCCCGCCGATGAGACCCGCCAGAAGAGGCGCCTTCGCGCCGATGGTTGCCGCCACTTTCGTCCAGTCCATCATGCTGCTCCCAGGAGAAGATTCGTCGCCATGCGATCGGTCCAGCCGCGGCTGAACGTCGGCCAGGCATGCAGGCCCTTCAGATAACGCAATCGATATGCGATGAAACGCAAAACGAAGCGCATCGGATCGGCGGCTTTCACGGCATCGACGGTATCGGGGCCGAACTTGCCGTCTTCCTTCGCGCCCGATGCCTTCTGCATCCACAGCACGACGAGACCGCCGTTGTAGTTCGCATCGAAGATCTGGAACGCGACGCGCGGATCGAATTCGTCGAGATGCAGCGGATCCCAATACTTCTGCTTCGCGATGCGCTTCGCGAGTTCGAGCGGCAGGTCCTTCATCGCGCCGGCATAACCGTAGCCACGCGCGACGCGCGCCGTCACGCCCCACATCGTTTCGCCGCCCGGGTCCGCCGGATGGAACGAGTAGCCGCCTTCGCTGCCGATCAGCGCTTCGAAGGCGTCATCGAAATTGTTCATGGTTGTCTCCTTGGCGCCTGCGCGTGCCGCCGGTAACTCGCGATACGACAGCCGCGGCGCCGGAAGAAACGGGCCGGCGCACGAGGCGGCCGGCCCGGTCGCGTCAAACAGTGGCAGGCAGTCATGACGCGACGGCAAAGCCTTATGCATCGGCTATGCCAGGCGATGGGAGAAACGCGTCCGGGCCTTGTCCGGCAAGGCCCCGGCAGCGTTCGGACGCTGGCGAATAAAAGTGAACTGTCGTGCGCTGGCCAACGCTTTTAAGTGCGTTTGTTCGATCTGCCCAGACATCGAACTGCACACCGCACGCTCATTCGACGCTCATTGTCCACGCCTACGATGCGAAGCATCCAGGCGGCGCGGTCCCGATCGAAACCATCGCACTGCCTTTCGTTGACGACGTTTCATCGAGGAGAAATGCCATGCGTCACTACCCATCGGACAGTCCCCGCGCGGCCGCGCGCATCGTCGTGATGTCGCTCATCGCTGACGGACATATCGGCAGTGCGGAAATCGAGGAGCTCGAAAAGCGCGGCTTCTATGCGCGGCTCGGGCTTCATGCAGGCGAGTTGCACGAGGTCGTGCGCGAGGTCTGCGAAGACCTCACGCGATGCTCCTATCTCACGTGGGACGACGCGTGTCGAGTCGATTCAGGCATCGTGCAGCAGCTCGCGGAAGAAGTGCGCGACGAGCGCATGAGACGCGACGTGCTCACGCTCTGCGAATCGGCGGTGGTCGCGGACGGCATGATGACCTGCACCGAAGCCGCCGTGATCGATGCCGTGAAGCGCACGTGGCGCATGCATTGAATCGCGCGAATCATCGAACGGAGACGACATCATGCAAAAGCACATTCTCGTCGCGGTAGGCCCGGGCTACAGCCATGCCGCGCTCGCGCTCGGCATCGCGCGGGCCCGCGAATGCAACGCGCGCCTCACCGCGCTTCATGTGGTGGACCGCACGCCGTTCTGGGCGATATCGTCCGCGCAGTACGACTGCGGCGCGGCGCTCGCGCATGTCGATGAACTCGCGCGCGGCGTCGAGAAGCGCACGCTTCAGGCGATACGCGCGTCGAGCATCAACGGCGTGTGCGTGACGATGGACCTGCCCGCGCGCACGACGCTCGGGCGCGTGATCGCGCAGGCGGCGCGCGAGTTCGATGCGGACCTCATCGTGATCGGCCGCACGAAGGCGACGAACTGGCGCTTCTGGGAAGAGCGCGTGTCGGACGCGGTGAGCCGCTACAGCAATCGCCGCGTGCTGATCGCATCGAATCATGCGGGGCACATCGTGTCCGCTGAAACAAAATCGACACCGTTAAGCTTTACCATCGCCGATTCGACGCAGCGCGTCACTCGTCCATCGTAAAGTCCGAGAGGAAGCTCGCCATGCCGGATCGTATCGTCAAGCCGTCCCGACGCACCTTGTTGAAGGGTCTCGTTTCCGGCACGGGACTCGCGCTCACGGGCGCGGGTCTCGCCGATGCCCTCGCGCAAGGCGTCGCGCCCGCCGTCGTCACCGCGGACAAGTCGCGTCCGCAACTGCCCGGCGGCGTGATGAGCGGCGATGTCACGGCGACGAGCGGCATCGTCTGGAGCCGCACGGACCGGCCGGCGCGCATGATCGTCGAGTATTCGACGAGCGAGCGCTTCGATACCTTCCAGCGACGCATCGGGCCGGCCGCGCTCGAGAGCAGCGGCTTCACGGCGCGCGTCGATCTGACCGGCCTGCCGCCTGCCGCCGACATGTTCTATCGCGTGCGCTTTCAGGATCTCGTCGATGGCAAGGCATACAGCGAGCCGGTGACGGGACGCCTGCGCACCGCATCGCTCGATGCGAACAAGCCGGTCACGTTCGTCTTCTCCGGCGATGAAGCGGGGCAGGGCTGGGGCATCAACGAACGTTTCGGCGGCTATCGCATCTATGAGGCGATGCGCCGCGAAGCGCCGGACTTCTTCATCCATCAGGGCGACCAGATCTACGCGGACAACGTGATCGAATCGGAAGTGAAGCTGCCCGACGGTTCCATGTGGACCAACATCGTCACCGAAGGCAAGTCGCATGTCGCGCAGACGCTCGACGACTACCGCGCGGCCTTCGCCTACAACCAGCTCGACAAGAACAAGCGCCGCTTCGCCGCGGAAGTGCCGTTCCTCGTGCAATGGGACGATCACGAAGTGCGCAACAACTGGTATCCGGGCCAAAAAATCGGCGACGCGGAGAAGCGCTATCAGACGCGCTCGATCAATCTGCTCGAAGCGCGCGCGAAGCAGGCGATGTTCGAATACAACCCGTATCGCATCAATCAGCTCGATCCGGAGCAGGTGTATCGCGGGTTTCAGTTCGGTCCGCTGCTCGACGTGTTCATGCTCGATGAGCGTTCGTATCGCGGCGCGAACTCGCCGAACAGACAGACCCGTCTCGATGCGGATTCGGCGTTTCTCGGCTCGCAGCAGACGGCGTGGCTGAAGGCGTCGTTGAAGGCGTCGCGCGCGACGTGGAAGGTGATCGCGAGCGACATGCCGATCTCGCTCGTCGTCCCCGATGCGAACCCCGACGTGCCGAAGGGCACGTTCGAGGCATGGGCCAACGCCGAAAACGGCGCGCCGCTCGGCCGCGAACTGGAGCTCGCGGAGATCCTGCGCTTCATCAAGCAGGAGGACATCAGGAACGTCGTGTGGATCACGGCCGACGTGCACTACGCACAGGCGACGCATTACGATCCGTCGCGCGCGAAGTTCACCGAGTTCAAGCCGTTCTGGGAATTCGTCGGCGGGCCGATCAACGCGGGCACCTTCGGACCCAACGATCTCGACACGACGTTCGGTCCGGAACTGCGCTACGTGAGCGTGCCAAAGGACAATCCGCAGAACCGCTCGCCCGCGTCGCTGCAACAGTTTTACGGCCGCGCGAAGATCGATCCCGTCAGCCGCGCGATGACGGTCTCGCTGCACGACCTGAACGGCAAGTCGCTCTACGAAGTGAAGCTCGACGTCGAAGCGTGAGCGCGGCGTCGATCGTTATCCGGCGAGCTTCGTCGCCAGTTCGGCGACATGCTTGCCCTGATAGCGTGCGATATCGAGTTCGTTCTGCGTAGGCTGGCGGCTGCCGTCGGCGGATGCCATCGTCGTCGCGCCGTAGGGCGTGCCGCCTGAAATCTCGCTCATGTTCGTGAGTCCGGCGCAGGCATACGGCACGCCGACGATCACCATGCCGTGATGCAGCAGCGTGTTATGAAACGACGTGATCGTGGTTTCCTGTCCGCCATGCTGCGAAGCGGTCGATGAAAACACGCTGCCGATCTTGCCGACGAGCGCGCCTTTCACCCACAGCCCGCCGGTCTGATCGAGAAAGGTGCGCATCTGGCCCGCCATGTTGCCGAAGCGCGTCGGCGTGCCGAAGATGATCGCGTCGTAATCCGCGAGTTCGTCGACGGTGGCGACGCTCGCCTGCTGATCGAGCTTCACGCCGATCTTAGCGGCCTGGTCGGCGGGAATCGTTTCGGGCACGCGTTTGACCGTGACTTCCGCGCCCGCGACGCCGCTTGCCCCTTCGGCTATCGCCTGCGCCATCGTTTCGACGTGGCCGTACATCGAATAGTAGAGAACCAGTACTTTCGCCATGATGTGTCCTTGTGTGAGGGTGCATCGGATGGAGACGTGCGGCGCCTTGCGCGCCTTCAAAGATAGCACCGCCGCGCCGGTTCGCAAGGAACTGGCCTGCCCGCGCGAATGCCAGCCGTTCATGGACTGGCGCGCGTTTCTCCGGCCAGAATGTCGATAAATCGAAACGGAGACGCCACCGCCATGAACGGCCACGCCTTGCTCAGCGCCAATCTGCTCCTTGCCTACTCGGCTTATTTCGTCGGCACGGCGAGTCCCGGGCCGAGCAATCTCGCGATCATGTCGATTGCCAGCACGTCGGGCCGGCGCGCGGCGTTCGCATTCGCGGCGGGCGTGATGTCCGGCTCGTTCTTCTGGGCGATGCTCGCGGCACTCGGGCTCTCCGCCGCGCTGACCGCGTACTCGGGCTTCCTCATCGGCGTGAAGATTTGCGGCGGGTTATATCTGCTGTGGCTCGCGTTCAAATCGGGGCGCGCGGCGCTGAAGCCTCCGGTGCGCAATGCATCGGCGGATGCGCAGGGACAAAGCGTGCGCAGGCTCTATGCACGCGGCGCGCTTTTGCATCTCACCAACCCGAAGGCGATTCTCGTGTGGATGTCGGTGGCGGCGCTCGGCTCGTCGGCGGGGGAAGGGCCGGGACATATGCTCGTGGTCGTCGCGGGCTGTCTGTGCATCGGCGCGTGCGTGTTCGGCGGCTATGCCGCGCTCTTCTCGATGGCCTCCGCGCGGCGCGTCTATACGCGCATCCAGCGCGGCCTCGATGCGTGCCTCGCGCTTGTGTTCGGCGCGGCGGGCATTCGCCTGCTGACTTCGCGTGTGTGATGGATGAACCGGCTTGCGCGGGCGTCGGCGCTTTCGGCTGAATCGGCGTTTGCGTTTTTGATGCGACTGCCGACGGCGGTGCTCATCGTCGTCGCCGGGTGAGTTATCCACATTGTGCTGGAGCTGAACCTTTCTGAACCTCGGGCGGCGCTGTGCCATCAGTCCGATTTCGTGGCAACCTTGCGCATGGAATCCGCCCGAACCGCATCGACCGCGATCCGAGCGCATCTGAGTGAGGCTCGCCACCTACCAGCGATCTCCGAGCAGACGCCGAGCCGCCGCGAGGAACGCGTTCTTACGGGCACGTTCCACGCGGATCAGTTCTCTTCCAGCCGAGCGCGCGTCGCGTCCGTGATCCGCGGCCCGGACGCTAAGCGCACTTCGATCTTCAGTTGCTTGCGCCGCATGCGGCCGAACGCATCTTCAGACTGACTCGGATAGGCGAGACTGAAGCATTGGCGGCACGCCACCTGCCGCGACAGGTACAGCAGCGCAGCCCGTCGTCGGCAGTGCGGACATTCGAACCATGCGCGCGTGCCACCATAGGTGCAGGCAGTCTCCAGCAGCGCGATGCGCTGTTCGACAGGCTCACCGTTGATCGCATACGTGACCGTCACCCCGCGTTTTTCGGTGCATAGGTCCATCCGTGACACTTGGCTTGCCGTTTTCGTCCTTCCATTGCCAGCCGTAGGAAAGGCCCGCGCACAGGAGGTTTTCACGGTGCAGCTGCCGCACCTCAAGCGAACGCAGTTGCCCCGTCTACGACTCCATGCGTAGCCTGCCCGCGTTGATCCTTACGCCGCCACGCATTGCGCCTTCGCAGGATACGAAATCGTCACTCTGAGCACGTGCACGGATGCGCTTTTATCGCCTTCTGAGATCAGTTCAGATCCATGTCTGGCCGGCTATCCAGCGCGGAGAATCTCGCGAAGCGTCTGCTTCCACCACGAGCGATCAGATTGCACAGAAGGCGACAAAACCCCGCACCCAAATTCATAGGACAGTGACATTTTGTTGCGGAAGTGCCGGGCTGTGAACGCTTGTCGTAGCCTTTTTCTCCCTTTCAACACGGCGACAGATAAGGATGACAAGCTATGAAAGATGAAACAGGCCGAGAAGTAGCCCGCTTGGGCGACAGGACGGACCACGGTGGCAAGGTCATCGAGGCCGCGCCTAACCTTATGCATATGAGGATCGCAGTGGCGCTCGACGGGCATACGACCGAATGCCCGAAGTGTAGCGGGACATATCCCATCATCGCGACAGGCGCACGCACGCACGGCGGGAGAAAGGTGGCTTTCATCGGCGATAAGACTGCATGCGGCGCGACCGTGATCGGCGCGTGAGGATCGCATGACTTGGAGCATTCAAACGCGAACAGTAACGTTCGACTGTCCTGCACTGCCAGAGACGATTTATCGAGGACCGGACCGTAAGCAACACACGGAGCCCCTTTTAACCGTGCGCAGCATTCGCGGACGGGAGGCGGTTGGCGAACTGTTCGAATATACCGTTCTTGCCGAGGTTGAGCATCTCGATGCCCTGCTAAGACCCAGTGAAGCCGCGCAGATCGATTTACAGCAGGTCGTCGGGACGCATGGAATCGTTGCCCTCGAGATAGACGGTATCGGAACTTTCCGCGCAGCGCAGAAAGGCGATACGGGACGCGCGAACATCGGGGCCGATACACGCTACATCGGCGGGAACATCGCAACCGCCCGAATCATTTGCGCAGAGGATCGCGCGGCGGTTTATGAATTCGTGTTGCGCCCTTCCGTATGGTGGGCCACGCTCGAGCGCGATTCGCGCATCTTCAAAGGGTCCGTTACCGACATTCTCGAAGAACTGCTGCGCGACCGCACGATGCTTGACTGGCGCATCGCGGGACCGTGGAGCGGCATGAGGGCGTATCCGCTGCGCGACTTCGTCCGGCAGGCGTGGGAAACAGACTGGAATTTCGCGCTGCGGCTTATGGAGGAATGGGGTCTCTTCTACTGGTTCGAGCACAACCGGCACGGGCACACGCTGGTTATCTCCGATACGCTAGGCGGCTTTCGTGACCACGGCGTCGCATACGAGACCCTGCTATACCGCACGGATGGGCGCATCGATGAGGAACACATTAGCGAACTGTCCGTAACCTATACGGCCACGGCAGGCAAGGCGACCGTCAACGATCACGATTACATGCGCCCGCGCCTACGTAAGAGCAATGCGCCGCTTCGCGAAGAATACGAGGACACGCAAGGCACGGCGAACGGGCGCATTGAAATCTACGCGCCCGCCGAGTTCGCGAAACCGGATTCAGATGACGGCCCACATAAAAGCAACGACGCCCGCGAGGAAGGCCAGCACCTAGCGCGCGTCATGCTTCAGGCGGTGCGCTGTGAGGGACTACGCGCGCACGGCAAGGGGCGTTTGCGCGGCCTTCAGCCAGGCCGTACTTTCACGCTCGCGGACTATCCGCAAGAGGCGGCGAACCGTGAATATATTGTTCTGTCGTGCGAACTCGATTTGAATGAAATCGGCACGTCATCCGGTTCATGGCGTCAGTACAGTGTAGACGCCTCGTTTGAACTTCAACCCTCGACCGAGGTTTACCGCTTACCGCAAGTCACGCCCCGCCCGCATGTCGGCAACGAATACGCCGTCATCGTAACGCCCACACACAAGGAAGACGGAAACTATGAATGGTGGATCGATGACAAGAACCGGGCGCTGATTCAATACGACTGGGATCGACAGGCGACGTTTGATGGCTCGACGTCGATTTGGGTACGGCTCGCGACGCAATGGCAAGGCAATCAGATGGGCGTGGTCACGCCCGCCCGCGCCGGGCAAATGGTCATCGTCTCGCACGTACACGGCGATCCGGACCGTCCGTACATTTCTGCCTTTGTGGTCGATAAGTACAACTTGCCGCCGTGGGAACTGCCGCACAATGCTGCAATCAGCGGCACGCGTAGCCAGAGCCTAGGCAATAGCTCGGCGTCGAATCACCTTGCGTTCGATGACACTCACGGAAAGCTACAGGCACAGCTAGCGAGCGATCAGGAAAAGTCGAGTTTAAGCCTCGGCTTTAACACGCGCATCGACGGCAACAAGGGAAGACAGGAGGCCAGAGGTTCGGGCTTCGAACTGAGAACGGACGGGCACGGCGCGGCGCGCGCGGCCAAGGGCCTGTTGATAACGACCGAGGCACGCCCTGACGCGAGCGGCCACGCGCTTGATATGGGCGAGACGATTGCACGGCTTACGCAAGCGCGCGATATCCACGAGACGCTAGCGAAACACGCGCAAGCACATGGAGCGCAAGCCGAGGAAGGCAATCACGCAGGTAATCAGTCGAACGTCGCCAAAGCGATTAAAGCAGCGAACGATGAGGTACGCGGAATCGGCAGCGCGAACGCTATCAAAAACAACGCCGACGCGTTCCCCGAACTCGCCGCGCCGCATCTCACGGTATCGAGCGCTGCGGGGATTCAGGCCACTGCGGCGGGCACCATGCACATGGCGAGCGGCGACGACCTTGCTGTAACAAGCGGCCGCAATTTCAGCGTCGCGGCGGCGCGTTCGATGTTCGCCAGCGTTGCGAACACCTTCGCGGTATTCGTGCAAAAGGCCGGAATCGCGCTCACGGCGGCAGCGGGAAAAATCCGCATCGAAGCGCAGAGCGATAGCGTGCAGATCGTCGCGAAAAAGGATGCCGAAATACTCAGCACCGATGGCTGGATCAATCTGACAGGCGTTAAAGGAATTCGGCTGAACGGTGGTGGCACGGTGTTGGAGATAAGCCCGGAAGGCTTGCGCGGCTTCACGCACGGCGAGTTCCTGATTCATGCGGCAAGTCACGCGACAGCCGAGCCACGAGAGAAGCCGGTCAAGCTTCCTCTCACGGATATCAAGAGCGCGAAGATTGCCGAATCATTCACGTTAGTTGACAACCGCTCGGGCTTGCGGATCGCGCGCCAGCCGTACCGAATCACACTCGAAGACGGGCAGGTTATCAAAGGTCGCACAACCGATGCGGGAGAAACGGCGCTTGTTCTGGCTGAATGGGTGCAAGCGGCAACAGTCGAAATTCTTCACGATGACGGAACGGAAAACCCGGTCGCCATTCTCCCGGTCGTGCTGACTCGATCAGCCGATCAAGCACAACAGCCCACTATCGTGAGTCAAAAGAAGGGAGATAGCCCGGTCAATGGCCGCGAGCTTCAGCGAAACGAAGCAGGCCAGCCGGGGTTCGACTGGAATGTCGCGCTGTGCCAGCCGTATAACTGGGGAATGCGGTATAGCACGAAGGACAAGAAAGACTCGAAGCGCCTCGACTTTCCGGTTATCCGTCAATTTGCGCTCGATATCCGGGAGGTCTTACTCGAACAGATTCAGTGGGGAGATAACTACTTCGGAAGAGGCACGCCGACGCTGACTATTACGCCGATTTGGATTGATAGGGAGGCTGTCATGCCGAATGGTGAGAACCGGAAGACACGGCGGCTTCAATTGAACGACAGCGTACTCAAAGAGCTATCGAAACGAATCCGACAAGTATTGTCAATGGCGCTGACCTCAAGCCAGTCAGGCCCGTTCGCTCTTCCAAGCGAAGCGATGCCTGATGTCATCGTTACAAATGACGCACTTACAGGCGATGCGCAAGGTGTCTTCGACAATGGAATATGGGCACTTTCAATAAATACCGCTACCTTTACACCGTTGTTTCAAGAATCCCAAAAAAAAGAGGCATTACAGCCTAAGGCGGATGCACTGGAAGCATTAAAGGATTTCGTAGATACAATCTATCACGAGGCGCGCCACGGCCAACAATCCTTTTGGGTGTTTGCAATGATGCAACAACAAAAGGCAAATTTTCCGAAAACACCGAAGATTGATTTGTGGCCCGGCATCGTCGTTAGGGGCCAACGGGAAGCGGCCAGAATCGTCGAACTTGCCAAACAGCAACCCATTCCGGACGACATGCTCGCGCTCGCGGGCATTAAGCATATGGCAGTTGGCCTATACGTTTGGTACCTAGGTATGTGGAAGACCAGTAAATGGTTTCCAATCCCTATTGCGAATAACGACGCAGAACTGTCCGAAGAATATCAAGCAGCATTTGAACAAGCCACTGAGGTATTACGTAATGTTGGAGCGGGAGGAGCGCAAATTGATGTCGATAATATGGTGTACGAACATACAAATGAAGGCTACAGAGGGCGGCCCTGGGAAGATGATGCCTTTTACTGCGGTGAAAATGCGGGAGATTATTGGATGTCAGGTGAGGCGTCTAACGATATGTCTGATAATCGGTGCAGCCGCGCTTACGCATTCGCCTATCACGCGCGCGCAAGCCGCGCAAACATCCCTACCATCAGCACGAACAACACTGGGGGCGGAGCCGTTCGACATGGAGAATAAAAAGCCAACCTATCAATTCATCCAGCACGACATGTCACCTGAAAGCCGGGCTCGATTAATCGAACTTGCCAAATTGGGAGCGCTATGGGTTGCGGGAAAGACCAGTTTGGAAGACGTCGAACGACGCTTCGGTCAATCAAAATTAATAGGGCCACCCGACGACGACGAAAAAACGTACTCCTTCAGCAATCTTGACTATGGTGTGCACTTTAATTGGAACTTGAAGCTGGAAAATGCAAAAGAGCACCGTAGCAGAACTTTCGAAATCAGATTGGAAGCTAATGTTCGCGTAAACATCGATCGCGACAATCTGAAAGATGCGCTTGGCCTCAACCGAACAAAGGTCGGCGAACTAATAGATGGAGTGCGTAAGGAAACACTGGATTATTATGCCTACGTGCCACTTCCCGGACGTGATCCTGATCTCGTTCATCTAAATTATCGCTTTCCCTTGCCGGACAATTCGGAATTCGATGTCTATGCGGGGTTTGACTACAAGCGGCTTCCCGAACAGGTAGGGTCAACGGTGGAGAATACAGACAATTTTCGAGAACTTAAGATATCCCGTTGGTATCTGACGTCCACTGAACTCAAGCAACGCGACGATGCCAAACGTCAGAAATACGGCGACATGAACTTATGCACAGGAATGCCTTGCCCAGAAACGGGCTATTGGGAGGCATGGGGGCATGGCGGCCCACTTGATGTCGAACTCTTGAAGACCGGACAAATGTTTCCGACAGCACGCACTTCATCCCAAACGTTAAGAGCGAGTCGAAATTATGCAGTCGATGCCCGCTATTTCTGGCTTTGCTCAGAGCATCAGAAAGAGATGGCGTTTGAACGCATGGCGCCATTGCGCAGACTTCAAAACGGCTAAACGCTAATCGCAAAGCGGCGTAACTCGTTAAAGGAATCGCGCCGCTTGCTCGCTCAATGCTGCGGCGAAAGTCGCGGTGTTCCTTCTTCGCCTTCATGCGTTCGGGCGGTATCGACCAGATAGCCGCCGCCTGTCGATCTCGGCGAACGTCGCACCGCGCGCATCGCCGGATCGCGCCGCCGTTAGGATTGCGAACTCCAGACGGCGCGCGCCGATGCCCTCGACCGTGCGCAGCCCGGCGATGAATGCGGGCATGGCGTCGATCGCCAGCGCCGGATGATTGCGCACGCGCTTCGCTTTCTTGGGCGCGGCCAGCAGCTTGTCGAGATTGTCACGCCATGCGGCAGGGTTCACGCCCGGCTCTCGAAAGCCCTTGACCACGGGCCGATCCAGAATCGCCTCAATGCGGCCGCGCTGGCGCCTCGCCATTCTGGATCATGACGACCGTTCACGCGTTCTACAACCGCATCGCGCTGTTCGCACTTTCGCAGCTCGTGTAGCGGATTTGCCGCATCTCGTGCGGTTCGGCTTTGCATCTGGACGATCGGCGGCTACGCTCAAACCAGAGCCCGATATCACCAGAACGATGCCGACCGACGATTCCTCCCGCAGCGCCCGCACGATCCCGCCCGAAAGCGCCGCAGCCGTGGGCGCATTCGTCCACATCGTCGGCGATGCGTTTGCCGCGCTCGGGCGCGAACTCATCGCGATCAGACCGACGCCCGCCCGCGCGCTCTTCGCCACGCAGGCGATGCTGTCCGTCGGGCTCGCCGTGGCGCTCGCCTATGCGTTCCACCTGAGCAACATCTGGTGGGCGGCGATCAGCGGCTTCGCGGTGATGCAGTCGAAGTTCTCCGCGTGCGCGCAGCGCGGCGTGCAGCGCGTGGTCGGCACGGTCGCGGGCGCGATCATCGGCGCGGTGGCGGGCGCGACGATCGGCGACATGCTGTGGATCTTCGTGCCGTTCCTCGGCGTGATCGTGGGCGTGTCGGTGTATCGCGCGCTCGTGTCGGATGCGGGCTACGCGTGGGTGCTGGGCGCGGTGACGGCGTTGATGGTGACGTTCGAGGCGCATCGGCTCGTCTCCGCAGCGGCGACGGCGTCGTTCGCGCTGTTGCGGGTCGCGGAAGTGGTGGTCGGGACGGTGGCGTGCGTGGCCGTGTCGGCGCTCTTTCATGCGGGCGTGCAGCACTATCGCAAGTCGCGGGGCGCGCCGCCGGTGCCGCGCGCGCAGGCGGCATCCACGGTCGATCGTGTCGATGGCGTCAACGCGCAGGCCGTCACCGTCATTCCGTCCGATGCGGCGCAGGCCGTGCAGGCGCTCGATGCGACGCACATCGCGCGCGCGGAGCAGATCGCGCTCGCGATGCGCAAGCGCCTCGCGTGGCAGAGCGCGTGGTCGGTGATGATCCTGGCGTCGCTCGCGTACACATGGAATCTGTCCGGCTTCGCGCAGGCGATGGTGACGGCGGTCGCCGTGCTGATTCTGCCCGCATCGGCGCTCGGCAAGCCGACGCACAAGCCGATCGCCGAGCGCATGATCCAGCGCTTCATCGGCTGCCTGCTGGCGGGCGCGGTGAGCCTCGCGCTTCTGCCGTTACTGGGCGATAACGCGCTCGCCTGCATGGCGGCGCTGTGCGCGGGCGTGTGGATCGGCTGTCACGTGCAGACGGGCACGCAAGGCGCGAGCTATGTCGGCCGGCAGTTCAGCATCGCGTTCATCATGGTGTTCGTGCAGGACCATCACTGGTCGTCGGACCCGATGCCGGCGCTGATGAGGCTCGTGGGGATTCTGGGCGGGATCGTGGTGTTGTCGGGGGTGATGGCGTTAGGCGCGGCGTGGGCCGCGAGACGGACGTCGCACGTCGCGATGCGGTGAGCGAACGTCACCGCATCGCGCGATGCCTTAAGCCTCTTCCGCCCAGGCCTGATTCTCCCGCGCCATCAACGCACTCGACGCCGCCGGTCCGAACGTCCCCGCCGTATACCCGCGCGGCCGGTCGCCCAGTTCCTTCCAGCCGTTGAGAATCGGCTCGACCCACGTCCACGCCGCTTCCAGTTCATCGCGACGCATGAAGTGCGTGAGCCTGCCGCGAATCACGTCGATCAACAAACGCTCGTAGGCCTCGGCGCGGCGTTGCGTCATGGCCTGTTGCAGATCGAGATTGAGCGTGACCGGCTGCATGTGCATGCCGCTGCCCGGCTCCTTCGCCATCATCTGCAACTGGATCGACTCTTCCGGCTGCAACGTGATCGTCAGCCGGTTGCCGTAGTGACGCGGACCATCCGGGATGATCGAGAACGGCAGATCCGCGAAATCGATGACGATCTCCGAGCGGCGATTCTGCATGCGCTTACCGGTGCGCAGGAAAAACGGCACATTCGCCCAGCGCCAGTTGTTGATATGCGCGCGCACGGCGACGAACGTCTCCGCGCGGCTGTCGGGAGGCACGTTCTGTTCTTCGAGATAACCCTTCACCGCCTCGCCGCCCACCGCGCCCGCCGTGTACTGGCCGCGCACGGTGTCGCGTGCGGTATCGGCGACGGTCATCGGCCGCAGCGATTTCAGCACCTTCAGCTTTTCGTCGCGCACGGCGTCCGGATCGAGGGATACCGGCGGCTCCATCGCGACGATGCACAGCAGTTGCAGCAAGTGGTTCTGCACCATGTCGCGCAATGCGCCGGTGTGATCGTAGAAGCCCGCGCGGCTGCCCACGCCGACCGTCTCCGACACCGTGATCTGCACGCTCTTGATGTAAGGCGCCTGCCACAGCGGCCCGAAGATCGCATTGCCGAAGCGCAGCACCATCAGGTTCTGCACGGTTTCCTTGCCGAGATAATGGTCGATGCGATAGATCTGCTCTTCCTTGAAATGCTTGCCGACGGCGTCGTTGATCGCACGCGCGGAGGCGAGATCGTGGCCGAGCGGCTTTTCCAGCACGACGCGCGCGTGCTCGTCGAGAATGCCGGCGTTGTCGAGGTTCTCGCAGATGGTCACGAAAAGCTCCGGCGACGTCGACAGATAAAGCACGCGCTGCGAGCCCGGACGCACGGCCTGCGCGAGACGCTGGAAGTCGCCGGGATTCTCGACGTCGACGCGCACATAGTCGAAGAGCGCGAGAAATTTGTCCCACGACTGCGCGTCGAACGCTTTCGCGTCGATGAACGGACGCGCCTGTTCTTCCATGAAATTCTTGAGGTAATCCTCGCGCGCCCAGTCCTTGCGGCCGATCGCGAGAATGCGCGTGTCGGCGGGCAGGTTGCAGTGCATGTGCGCCATGTAGAGCGCGGGCAGCAGCTTGCGCGCCGCCAGGTCTCCGCCGCCGCCGAAGATGATCATGTCGAGCGGGCGTTCATTCGAGGGAGCAGTTGGATTCGTCATGGTGCGTGAGCCGGTAAAGGTTCAGAAAAGCCGAAAGCGCGCCGATCGGTGCGATCGTTCGAGACAGCTATGTTGCATGTTTTGCCGCTACTTTGCACGGCAGTCGTGCTAACGCCCGTTCGATTCGCCGGACGATGGACGAAATGTCACTCGCGGCGCGTATGTTTAGCGCGCTTCAGCGCAACGAGTCGTCCGCTCGCAGCGTCGACACGGCGAGATCGAGGAACGCGCGCACCTTCTGCGTGACATGGCGTCCTTCGCGATGCACGAGATGGATCGGCAAGGGCGGCGGCTCGAATTCGGGCAGCACGATCACGAGACGCCCTTCGCTGACATCCTGCGCGACCTGATACGACATGAGCCGCGCGATGCCGAAATCCGCGAGCGCGGCGGCAATCGCGGAATCGTTGGTGGTCGTCGAGATTCGCGGATGAGCGCGCACGAGAAACTGCCGCTCGCCGTCCTGAAGGCGCCATTCCGGCGACGACGACGAACCCGTCGACGCGATGATCACATGCTCCGCGAGATCGTCGGGATGACGCGGCGTGCCGTGCGCTTCGAGATAGGCGGGCGACGCGCACAGCACGCGCCGCACGCGTCCGACGTTGATCGCCTGCAGCGAGGAATCCGGCAATTGCGCGATGCGCACCGCCACGTCGATGCCCTCATCGACGAGATTCACGACTCGATCGACGAACCAGCAGCTCGCGTCGGCTTCGGGATAACGGCGCAGATAGTCGAGCACGACCGGCGTGACGTGCAGCCGGCCGAACATCACCGGCGCGGTGATCGAGAGCAGGCCGCGCGGCGACGAATGCGTGCCCGTCGCGGAAAGCTCGGCGGTATCGATCTCGCCGAGAATGCGCCGGCAGTCCTCGAAATAGCCGCTGCCGGCGTCGGTGAGACGCACGACGCGCGTCGTGCGCGTGAGCAGGCGCACGCCGAGATGCTCTTCGAGCTCCGTCACGACGCGGCTCACGACCGACGGCGAGACATCGAGCTTGCGCGCCGCCGATGCGAAGCCACCGGTTTCGACCACCGTGACGAAGGTCGTCATTGCCTGTATACGGTCCATGGGAGAGCCCGAGGCATGCAAGCATGAAGGATGCCGTGCATTCTCGGGGATATATGCGCGGGGCACAATCCACGACCGCTTCACACAGGAATCAAAGATCGAGTTCCAGCTTGCCGCCCTCGTCCGCGGCGGGCACTGCGCAACAGATCAGCGCTTCGTCGTCGCCGACATGGAAAGCCGGCTCGCTTTCATACGACACCGCGCCCTGCGCGATGCGCGTCCTGCACGTGCCGCACGTGCCGCCCCGGCAGTTGAACTCCGGCGAAAGGCCGCTCGCTTCGGCCAGTTCCAGCAAGGTGCCGCTGCCGGGTTTCCATTGCGCGCTCGTTCCCGACTTGAGGAATTCGATCTTCATCGGCTCGGTCGCGGCGGGGCGCATCGGCTTCACGTCGGCGCCGCGATCCGCTGTGCGCTTCAGCGCCGAAGGGCCGAACGCCTCCGCGTGAATGCGTCCGTCGGAAACGTTGAGCGCGCGCAGGCCGTCGTAGATCGACTGCATGAACGTGCCCGGACCGCACAGATAGAAGTCGTAGTCGTTGAAAGGCAGGCGGCTCGTCAGCAGATCGATGTCGATGCGCCCCGATGCATCGTAATCGCGCCCGAGCCGCGCGCCGTTCGTATCGCTCAGCACGCGGATCACGTTCACCGCGCCGCCCGCGCTTTGCTCGAGCGCATCGATTTCCTGCGCGAACGCGCGGCTCGCGAGCGAATGCGACGACACGATCATCCACACCGGACGAACGCGGCGCTTTCTCAGGCCTTCATAAACCACGTGCCGGAGCATCGCGAGCATCGGCGTGATGCCGACGCCCGCCGCCATCAGCACGGCCGGGCGACGCTCCAGCGCATCGATCGTGAAGTCGCCGGCGGGCGCGCGCGCTTCGATCGCGTCGCCGACCTTCAGCGTGTCGTGCAGATGCGCCGATACGCGTCCGTCGCGCTTCACGCTGATGCGATACAGCCCGTCCGATGGCGCGACCGACAGCGTGTACGTGCGAATCAGCGGCTTCGCATCGCCCGGCAGCGTGACGCGTATCGGCAGATGCTGGCCGGCCTTGTGCGGAACGATGCCCGCGCCATCGGCCGGTTCGAGATGGAAGGAGCGGATCGCATCGCTTTCATCGACGATCTTGCTCACGCGGAACGTCCGCCATACGTTCGCGAGCGCGGCGGCCTTGAGGCGCTCGGCCACCTGATCCCAGTCGCCGGTCATCAGCGAATTGGGCGACGCGCCTTCGCTACGCGCCTTCCACCGCAGCGGCAGCGCGCCCGCGCGATACACGATGCGGCGCGGCGTGAAGCGCCACAGCCGTTCCGCGCCCTGGAACGCGGCGGTTTCCCGGGAATCGAGCAGCACTTCGGCGTTGCCCGCGAGTTGCAGCACGTCGCCGGTGTCGAAGTCCGCGAACACGAGCCCCGCGCGGCCGTTCACGAGGATGTTGCCGAGCGTGTTGAAGAAGAGATTGCCCGCGAAATCCGGGATCGTGAGCGTGCCGTCGTCCGCGAGGCGCACGAAGCCCGGCTTGCCGCCGCGATGCGACACGTCCACTTGCCGATGCCCGTCCTCGCGATCGAAATACGACGCGACGAAGAACGTGTCCGCGCCCGTGATCATCGCCTTGGCGCGCGGCGAAAGCGCGTCGAGCATGACCGGCTGCACGGACGAGGGCACGGTCGGATCGCGCACGAATTCGAAATCGCGCAACTGGATGTATTGCGGGCAATTGCCGTAGCTCTGCTCGACGGCCACGTCGAATTCGACGTTCGCGCCATCGCGACGAATCACGCCGTTCATGCGGTTGCGGCGGCGCGTGTGCATCTCGATGCCGAGCAGGCCGATCGACGCGCCGTCGTTCATGCCGGCGTCGGCGGGATCGAGCGGATCGCGCGCGGGGCTCATCGACAGGGTTTTCGAATCCGGCGTGCGCATGAAGCCGGGACGCCCGGCGAGCAGCGTCGCCCACGGATCGCCGTGTTCATCGACCGCGCCCGCCACGATGAACGGCAACTGCGCGAAGAACTGGCGATGCTGATCCGGCATGTGATCGCGCACGACGCGCCGCCCGACGCCGTCCATGCGCTCATCGACGCCGAAAGCCTTCTGGATGGCGATTTCGCCGGGATGCCACGGCGAGGGCGTGGCGACTTTTGGAACATCGGCGAGCGCGGAAGCGGACATGATCGTATGCCTCTTCGATTCAGGCGCGGCGGCGGAAGCCGCCGCGCTAACTTTACGCCGCGAGACCCGCGGCTGTCTTTTGGAACGGCACGAAGCCGGGCAACGCTTCGACGCGCGCGAGCCACGCGTTCACGTTCGCGTAGCCGGAGATATCGACGTTGCCTTCGGGCGCGCTCGAGATATAGCTGTAGAGCGCGATATCCGCGATGGTCGGATGCGCGGCGCCGGTATCCGCGATCCAGTCGCGCTGCGCCAGTTCCGCATCGATCACCTTGAGCACGGCGTGCGCGCGGGCGATGACTTCCTCCGCGTTGAATGTCGCGCCGAACACGGTGATGAGACGCGCCGCGCCGGGTCCGAACGCGATCTGACCGGCCGCGACCGAGAGCCAGCGCTGCACTGCGGCGGCTTCGGCGGGCGTGTCGGGCAGCCATGTCGTCGCGCCGGCCTTCTTCGCGAGATAGACGAGGATCGCGTTCGAATCGGCGATGACCGCATCGCCGTCGATAAGCACGGGAATCTGTCCGAAGCGATTCAGCTTGAGGTACTCGGGCGTCTTGTGCGCGGCGGCCGCGAGATCGACGAATTCTGCTTCGTGATCGATTCCGAGCAGATTCAGAAAGAGACGCGCACGGTGCGCATGCCCGGACAGCGGATGGTAGTAGATCTTCACGGCAGATTCCCTGATTCGGTTGGCGGCCGGGAGAAGTCCCGTCCTCTGAATCAAGTATCGGTTTTTGCCGTGAGAAGGAGAATAGCGGCGGAATTCAAATCACCATTCTCGAAACGAGAATGGTGATCGCGAGTTTCGTTGCTTCGCTCACGCGGGATCTATTCGCCGCGCGGCACGTTCGCCTTGTTGCCCGCGAGCGGTGAGCCGTAGCCGCCACTGTTGGCGTTGTTCGGAAGACCGTTGACGAGCTGCGCGCGCGGATCGCTCGGATTGAGATTGAGCTCGCCCGCCTGCGCGTTGCCGTGCGTCGGATATTGACTGCCGAGCGGCGCGTTCGGCATGAGCTTCGTGCTGTTCTGCGGCGCGTACATGTCGGTCTCGACGCTCGGATGCAACTGCGCGAACGCCGATGTGGCGGCAAAGGCGGATGCGAAAACGAATGCGGCACAAGTCACTTTCATGGTCGACTCCCTGCAAAGTCACATTCAGTGTAGTCCGCGCGCGGGACGAAACGCGCCATCACCCTTTCGCCGACCAGTCCAGCCTTTGTTCTTTCGCGATGCCTACTTCCGGTGCTTCTTGAGCCTGGCCCGGCGCCTGGGCCTTTCGTCGATGATGCGCGCGCGATGCTTGTCCTTCATTTTCTTCCATTGTTTGCATTCGTCCTTCGTGCGCAGACAGCCGATACACAGACCAGTCTTCTCGTCGAACTTGCAGATGCTGATGCAGGGTGAATCGACTGCCATGATGTCCTTGTCCAAGAGCGGCGGCGAAAAGCCAATGTCGCATGCGCGCGGTTCGCGCATCCAACTGATTGTTCCGATCATCCCGATAGAGCACGGCGCGGACCCGCACCGTTCCCGTATCGCCTCACCGTTGAAGCGATTGCAGTAGAATTCGGCTCCCGCATAGACTCACCTCAATGGCGACGGGCGCTGCCACTACGGCATGCGCCTTGCTTGATCGTTGCACGCTCCGCACAGTCGTGCGCCGCCGGACTTCCTATAGAAAGCGAGCCAATCCCCATGCCGCAAGCACCCGTGCCGCGCCGGCCACCCGCGAAGATCCTGCCGCCCGAAGCGCCCGGCGTGCGCGCGCTGGCGTCGCTGGTGACGGGCGTCATCATCATTTGCGCGCTGTACTTCGGCCGCGCGGTGATGATCCCGATCATCCTCGCGATTCTGCTGAGCTTTCTGCTCGCGCCTTTCGTCGATCTCCTGCGGCGGCTGCGGCTCGGTCAGGTGCCGTCGGTGATCGTGGCGGTGTTGATCGCGCTATCCGTGCTGACCGCTGTCGGCGCGCTGATCGGCGCGCAGGTCGCGCAGCTCGCGGGCGATCTGCCGAAATATCAGGTCGCGGTCGAACGCAAGATCGATTCCGTGCAGCGCGTGACGGTCGGCCGTGCCGATGAATTTCTCGGCCGCGCGTCGCGTGCGTTGAAGCGGCTTTCGCCCGCCGCCCGCGAGCAGGAGCAGAAGAAGGAGGACAACCCGACCTCATCGCCGATCGATCAGCCGATGCCCGTCGAAGTCCACGAGCCCACGCCGACGCCGCTGGAACTGGCGCAGCGCTTTCTGTCGCCGATCGTCAGTCCGCTGGAAACCACGGGCATCGTGCTCGTCGTCGCGGTGTTCATCCTTTTGCAGCGAGAGGATCTGCGCGACCGGCTGATACGGCTTTTCGGCTCGCGCGATCTGCATCGCGCCACTACCGCGATGGACGAGGCCGCGCGGCGTCTGTCGCGCTACTTCCTCGCGCAGCTCGGCATCAATGCGGGCGTGGGCATCATCATCGCGATCGGGCTTGCGATCATCGGCGTGCCGGGCGCGCTCCTGTTCGGCGTGATGACCGCGCTGCTGCGCTTCGTGCCCTACGTCGGCACGTGGATCGCGGCGATCGTCGCGGTCGTGTTCGCGGCGGCGGTCGGTCCGGGCTGGGCGATGCTCGTGTGGACCGTCATCCTCTTCGGCGTCACCGATATCCTCGCGGGTCAGGTCGTCGAGCCGCTCCTTTACGGGCACAGCACGGGGCTTTCGCCGTTCGCCGTGATCGTCGCGGCGATCTTCTGGAGCTGGATCTGGGGGCCGATCGGCCTCGTGCTCTCGACGCCGCTCACCTTGTGCCTCGTGATTCTGGGCCGTCATGTCGATCGCCTCGAATTTCTCGACGTGCTGTTCGGCGACCGGCCCGCGCTCACGCCCGCCGAGAACTTCTATCAGCGCCTGCTCGCGAACGATCCGGACGAAGCGCTCGTGCAGGCCGAGACGCTGCTCAAGGAGCGTTCGCTGATCGCGTATTACGACGAAGTCGCGCTGGAAGGCCTGCGCTACGCCCACAACGACGTGCTGCGCGGCGTCGTGACGGCGGAACAGTTGAGGCGCATCAACGAATCCGCGCTCGACATCATCGAAGGACTGGAAGACGCCGACGATATCGCCGTGACCGTCGAGCGCAAGGAAGGGCCGCCCGCGAGCCTCGATTCTCCCGACGACACGCCTGGCGTGGTCCACGAGACGCCGCCCGCGCGCTTCGATGCGCAGAAGGAAGGCCACACGGCGTCGGTGCTATGCATCGCGGGGAGAAGCGAGCTCGACGATCTCGCGGCGACCATCGCCGTGCAGCTTTTTCGCAAGCACGGCCTGTACGCGGATCTCGCGGGCTACGAGCGCTTCTCGCGCGGACGCTTCAGCGAAGTCGATCTCGCGGGCGTGACGATCATTTGCGTGGTGTCGTTCGATGCGGCCGAGTCGCCGCCGTATCTGCGCAACCTGTTGCGGCGCCTGCATCAGCGGGCGTCATCGGCCGAGCTGATCGTCGGGCTGGTGTTCCCCGAAAGCCCGCTGCAAGGCGAAGTGCTGGTGCGCACGAGTTCGGCGGCGGTGTCGTTCCGGGAGCTGGTCGAGGCCTGCGTGGCGGCCGCCCGCCGCCAGTCCGGCGACGGCGTGCCGTGGGCAGGTCTGACCGACACGACCGGCGAGGCCGCGCTGAGCGGCCCGAGCGAGGACGTGCCGGAATTGCGTAATGCCTGAACGTGACGACGCGCCTAGCGGTTGCCGTCGAACAGATCGTTGAGCATGGTGTCGAAGGCGGCTTGCGCGTCTTCGAGCTCCTGAAGCGCGGCATCGAAAGTCTGCAGCGCCATCTGCGACGGACGGGCGTCGCCTTCGGGCGGAAAGTGCTTTTGCAGCGACAGGAAAGCGGACTGAACCTGACGCGTCGCGTTGACGATACGTTCCATCGCTCGCGCTTCTTCCGCGCGATTGTTCTCAGCGGTCATCGGACACACTCCTCGTTGGCAATGTCCCGATAGTACCAAGCGATGCGCTTTTCGACGCTGCCCGATCTCAAGCTTTCGCGACCGTGAAGAGCCGCACGGCTTCGTCGAGCACCACGGCGCGTTCCGCGAGGCGCTGCGCGGTGGCCGCCGCCTGTTCGACGAGCGCGGCGTTCTGCTGGGTCGAATCGTCGAGATGCGCGACCGCCTGATTCACCTGCGCGATGCCCTCGGCCTGCTCGCCGCTCGCCTTCGCCACTTCCATGATGATCGTCGATACGCGGTTGACCGCTTCGTCGATGGCGCGCATCTGGCTCGTCGTGCGCGTGACTAGGCTCGTGCCTTCCTCGATCTGCGCGACGCTCGTCGCCACCACGCCTTCGATTTCCTTCGCCGATGCCGCGCAGCGCTGCGCCAGATTGCGCACTTCGGTGGCGACGACCGCGAACGAGCGGCCCGCCTCGCCCGCGCGCGCCGCCTCGACGGCCGCGTTCAGCGCGAGGATATTGGTCTGGAACGCGATGCCGTCGATGACATCGGTGATGTCCGCGATGCGCCGCGACGCGGCCGTGATGCCCGCCATCGTCTGCTCGACCTGACTCGCGATGCGCCCGCCGTCGTCCGCCGCGGCCTGCGCTTCCCTGACGAGTTCGAGGGCGCGCACGGTGGCGTCGGCGTTGCCTTGCACGGTGGTGGTGAGTTGATCCATCGTCGCGGCGGTCTGTTCTAGCGACGCCGCCTGCATTTCCGTGCGGCGCGACAGGTCCGTGTTGCCGCTGGAAATCTCGTTGGCGGCGTCGAGCATGCCGCCGATCTGGCCGCGCACATCGAAGACGATCGCCGCGAGATTCGCCTTCAACTGGCCGAGCGCGCGCTGCACGTCGCCGAGATCGTCGTGGCGCGCATCGGGCATGTCGGCGGTCAGATCGCCTGCTGCCATGCGCGCGGCGAAGCCGGACATCGTGCGCACGGGTGCATCGACCTGACGCGACAGCGCGAGCCAGCCCGCGAAGCTCGCCACCGAGCCCACGCCCAGCGCGATCCAGAAGGGCAGCGGCGGCGCGCCGCGCCATCCGGCCAGCGCCGCGATCGATGTGGCGACGGGCACCGCCGCGAACGCGGTGCCCAGACGCGCGCTGACGGGCATGTTCGCGATCGCCGCGAGCTTGCCGGCGATGCCCTGCTTCACGAGCGCGCCGCGCACGAGCCTGTGCGACGCGTTGCCGGCTTTCATTTGCGCATAGAGCGCGGTGGCGTCGCGCACTTCCTCGCGCGTCGGCTTCACGCGCACGGACAGATAACCGACGACCTTGCCGTGCTCCATCACCGGCGTGACGTTCGCGCGCACCCAGTAGTGATCGCCGTTCTTGCGGCGATTCTTGACGAGCGCGGTCCACGAGCGGCCGGCGCGGACGGTCGCCCAGAGATCGGCGAAGGCTTCGCGCGGCATGTCGGGATGACGGATGATGTTGTGCGGCTGACCGATCAGCTCCTCGCGCGAGAAGCCGGACACCGACACGAACGCCGGATTGCAGTACTGGATGTTGCCGGAGAGATCGGTGGCGGAGACGAGCATCTCCGACGCGGGAAATTCGAACGCTTGCTGGGTGACGGGCTGGTTATTGCGCATGATGTCCTTGCTTCTGCCGATTCGCGCGCCGTCTTTGGAAGGGGGCGCGCGTCTGATTACAAGGACATAACGGCTAAAGGCCCCACGTTCTTTAGGGGATTCCGAGTAAAACGCTCAAGTGCGGCGGAATGACGCCGATAGGCGTACGCCGCTTACTGCGCGCTCCATCCGCCATCGATTTGCAGCGCCGAGCCGCGCATCTCGCTTGCGGCGTCGGAGCAGAGGAACACGGTCATGTCGCCGATCTGCTGCGCGGTCACGAACTGCGCGGACGGCTGCTTGTCGCCGAGCAGCTTCGCGCGGGCGGCATCGGGCGTGAGCGAGTCGCGGGCGGCGAGATCGTCGATCTGCTTTTGCACGAGCGGCGTGAGCACGAAGCCGGGGCAGATCGCGTTGACGGTCACGCCGGTGCGGGCGTTTTCGAGCGCGGCGACTTTGGTCAGCCCGAGAATGCCGTGCTTGGCGGCGACATAGGCGGACTTGCCTGCCGAGCCGACGAGCCCATGCACCGACGCGATGTTGATCACGCGGCCCCAGTTGCGCGCGCGCATTTGAGGGAGCGCGACGCGCATCGTGTGGAACGCCGAGCTCAGATTGATGGCGATGATCGCATCCCAGCGGTCGATCGGGAATTCGTCGATGGTCGCGACATGCTGGATGCCGGCATTGTTCACGAGGACATCGACGGCGCCGAAGGTTTCGTTCGCGAACGCGAGCATCGCTTCGATTTCATCGGGCTTCGTCATGTCGGCCGGATGATGCACGGCCTTCACGCCGGTCGCTTCGATTTGCTTCAGGGCGCCTTCGATATCGCCGAAGCCGTTGAGCACGAGGTTCGCGCCGGCTTGCGCGAGCGCCGTGGCGATGGCGAGGCCGATGCCGCTCGTCGAGCCGGTGACGAGAGCCGTTTTGCCAGCGAGCGATTTGTTCGATGCGGTTTGAGTCATACGAGGGTTGTTTTCCTTCGGGTTTGATGGGGTGCTGGGTGCTTGTGGAGTTTGGAACGGCCGTTGGCTCGGCGTAAATTGGGGTTTTCGGGCGATTGATTTGGTTTTTGGTGGGTGTCCCGGTTTCGTGTCGGTCTATTAGCACTGCCCCTCCCCGGGGCGGGGGTCACTTTCTTTGCTGCTGCAAAGAAAGTAACCAAAGAAAGCAGCTCGTTCAAGCCCGCGGTCACACGCACGTTGGCCATGCTTGCCAGCCGCCGATGGCCCTCGCCTAAGTGTCGCCCCCAAAGGCACAATCGGGCTTGGCTCGCGCACGGTCTGTCACATCGTACCGCTTGCTTCACTGGTTCAGCACCAAATGGCTCCGGCCCGCTACGCGGCCGACGGGTCAATTGAGTTTGCGTGCGCTTCTTTGCTGATGCCTCTCCTATAGATGGTTTCCCTCGCATACCCAACGGCAGCGCGTAGCGCTGTGCCGAAGCTCTTTCGTGCTGAACCAGCGCGCTGAAACCTCTCGGGCGGCAGACCGTGCGCGATCCAAGCCCGGTAAGTCCTTCGAGGGCGACACTTAGGCGAGTGCCGCTTCCTGCTGGCAAGCATGGCCAACGTGCGTGTGACCGCGGGCGATGAGAAGCTGCTTTCTTTGGTTACTTTCTTTGCAGCAGCAAAGAAAGTGACCCCCGCCCCGGGGAGGGGCAGTGCTAGTAGACCGACACGAAAACAGGATTCCATCGAAACCCAGGCAACCACTAACCAAAAATCGGCGTCATACTTGACGCATGAAGGCCGATTATCTCCGCACAGCGCTTTCCTTCCGCCTCGCGCGCCCCGCCGACGCTGCGGAGATCGCGCGCATCCACGTCAAGGCTTGGCAGGCCGCCTACCGTTCGATCTTTCCCGCCGAATTCCTCGATTCCCTTTCCGTCGCAAAGCGTCGAGCGCTATGGACCGATCTTATCGCCCGCGGCACGCCCCGCGTGATGCTAGCGGAACGCGACGACGTGATGCTGGGCTGGATAGCATGGGGACCATCGCGCGACCACGACAAAGGCAAAACGGATGCCGAAATCGAAGCCGTCTATATCGATCCGGCGCATTGGCGCAAGGGCGCGGGCCGAATGCTGATCGATGAAGCAATCAACGCCGCGGCGAGCGAAGGTTATCGGGAAATGACGCTCTGGGCGCTGGAAGAAAACGCGCACGGCCTGCGCTTTTATAAAGCGCTCGGCTTCGCGCTGGACGGCGTGTTCCGGACGGAAAGAGTCGGCGGCTGCGAAGTCTGCGAAACGCGCCTTCACATGTCGATCTGAGCGCTCACGCCACCATCGCCGGCACGGAAGACAGCGACGGCAATTGCTTGCGCCGTTCGCGCGTCGGCGCCGTGCCGAAAGCATCGCGATAGCTTTTCGAAAAATGGCACGCCGACTGGAAGCCGCACGCCATCGTGATATGCATGATCGACATATCGGTCTGCAGCAGCAATTCACGCGCGCGGCGCAAACGCAAAGTCAGGTAGTAATGCGTCGGCGTCATGCCGAGATGCTCGCGAAATAGCCGCTGCAATTGCCGTTGCGACATCCTCGCGAGCCGCGCCAGTTCTTCGCGCGATAAAGGCTCTTCGATATTGTTCTCCATCAGCGAGATCACTTCGAAGAGCGACTTGTTCGCCGATCCCAGCCGTGCCACCAAAGGCATGCGCTGCTGCGCGCTCGTATCCCGCACATGTTCGACGATGAACTGCTCGGCAATCTGCGTGACCCGCGCCGTCCCGACGCGCGCGGCGATCAGATTGAGCATCATGTCGAGCGGCGCGACGCCGCCCGTGCACGTCACGCGATCGCGGTCGATCACGAACAGCTCCTTGAGAAAGCGCGTGTCGGGAAACTCTTCCTTGAGCGCCGACATGTTCTCCCAGTGGATCGCGCACGCATAACCGGCGAGCAAACCGGCGCGGGCAAGCGCATAGGTGCCGGTGCAGAGCGAGCCGAGCACGCTGCCGGTACGCGCGAAGCGGCGCAAGGCTGATAGATGCGCGGGCGTCGTCGCGCGCTGCACGTCGATGCCGCCGACCACGAACACGATGTCAGGCTGTCCAACGCACTCCACCGGACCCGTATCGACGGAAAGGCCGTTGCTCGCCGTCACAGGGCCGCCCTCGGGACTCACGATCGACCATCGATAGAGCGGCTGCCCCGTCAGATAGTTCGCCATGCGCAGGACTTCGATCGCGTTGGTGAAAGCGATCATCGTGAAGTTGGGAAGCGGCATGAACGCGAAGTGTGACAGCGACGCCGTGCGATCGGAGGACATGTGAGAACTGATTCCTTGGAATCTATTTGTTGGCGCCGTCAGTGCGGCGCTTCGCCACTTTTTTAATTTTGGTTGGTAGTGCAACTACCATGCCATCAGGCTAAACCCTGAGCAATGCGAGGCGCGGCTCATGCTTCGCTGCGGGTGCGCACCGGCGCGGGGCCACGCGCCACAAGGCGCGCACTGCTAAAGCGCATGATCGTTCCGATGCAGTGCAGCAAATCACCTAGGTAAATGCGCTACACCGAATCGCAATTCGCCACTTGTCGAAAACAGACGCGCATGTCGGAAAAGGTAAAGAACACGTCTAAATTCATAAATTGACCGGCAGGCCAAAAGTCAAGAATAGACGCAACGACGAAGGCATCGATCAGGCGCTGCAAAGCCCGTCAGACCTGCGTCTTTCCCCCTCTACCCGGCAACGCGGAGCACACCCAGATGAGCACCCTCCACAACGACAGCATCATCATCGACGGACTGAACATTTCGAAGTTCGAGCGCTCCGTGTTCGAGGATATGAGGAAGGGCGGCGTCACCGCCGTGAACTGCACCGTGTCGGTGTGGGAAGACTTTCAGAAGACCATCGACAACATCGCGGAAATGAAGCAGCAGATCCGCGAGTACAGCGAGATTCTCACGCTCGTGCGCACCACCGACGACATCCTGCGCGCGAAGAAGGAGAACAAGACCGGCATCATCTTCGGCTTTCAGAACTCGTATGCGTTCGAGGACAACCTTGGTTATATCGAAGTGTTCAAGGAACTCGGCGTGAACGTGGTTCAGCTTTGCTACAACACGCAGAACCTCGTCGGCACGGGTTGCTATGAGCCGGACGGCGGCTTGTCGGGTTATGGCAAGGAAGTGATTCATGAGATGAATCGCGTGGGCATCATGGTGGATCTCTCGCATGTCGGCGCGAAGACTTCCTCCGATGCGATCGCCTGCTCGAAGAAGCCCGTCACGTACTCGCACTGCTGCCCGTCGGGGCTCAAGGATCATCCGCGCAACAAGACCGACGAGCAGTTGAGAGAGATTGCCGATGCCAACGGCTTCGTCGGCGTGACGATGTTCTCGCCGTTCCTCAAGAAAGGCCCGGATGCGACCGTCGAGGATTATCTCGAAGCGATCGAATACACGATCGATGTGATCGGCGAAGACAAGGTCGGCATCGGCACCGACTTCACGCAAGGCTACAGCACCGAATTCTTCGACTGGATCACGCACGACAAGGGCCGCTATCGCCGCCTGACGAACTTCGGCAAGGTCGTGAATCCGGAAGGCATCCGCACGATCGGCGAATTCCCGAATCTCACCGCCGCGATGGAAAAGGCGGGCTGGAGCGAGTCCCGCATCAAGAAGGTGATGGGCGAGAACTGGATGCGCTTCTTCGGCGAAGTCTGGAACGTCTGATCACTCTCACGACAAATACAAAGGAACCCTGCGATGCAACCTCAACTGCCTATCGACGTCGATGCGCAAACCGGCGTCTGGACCACCGACGCGCTGCCGATGCTCTACGTGCCCCGCCATTTCTTCACGAACAATCATGTCGCCGTCGAGGAAGCGCTCGGCCGCGAAGCGTATGCCGAGATTCTCTACAAGGCCGGCTACAAGTCCGCGTATCACTGGTGCGATAAAGAAGCGGAAAAGCACGGCATCAGCGGCATGGCGGTGTTCGAGCATTACCTGAAGCGTCTTTCGCAGCGCGGCTGGGGCCTGTTCGATATCGTCGAAGCCGATCCGGCGACATCGCATGCGCGCATCCATCTGCGTCACTCGTCGTTCGTGCTCCAGCAGCCGGGCAAAGAGGGCAAGCTCTGCTACATGTTCGCGGGCTGGTTCGCCGGCGCGATGGACTGGGTCAACGACACCGCGCCCGACAGCGCGAAGAAAGGCCCGCGCTCGAAGTCGATCGAGACGCAATGCGCCGCCGAAGGACACGATCACTGCGTGTTCGAAGTGTCGCCGCTGTAAGCGCCACGCACCGAAGCAAATTCATTCCGAGGTCGATCGCAATGCGTTACCCGAACCTTTTCAAGCCTCTCCAGCTTAACAAGCTGACCCTGCGCAACCGCATCGTCAGCACCGCGCACGCGGAGGTCTATGCCGAACCGGGCGGCCTGCCCGGCGACCGCTATATCCGTTACTACGAGGAGAAGGCGAAGGGCGGCGTCGGCCTCGCCGTGTGCGGCGGTTCGAGTCCGGTTTCGATCGACAGCCCGCAAGGCTGGTGGAAGTCGGTGAACCTCGCGACCGACAAAGTCATCGATCCGCTCTCGCGTCTCGCCGAAGCGATGCATCGTCATGGCGCGTTCATCATGATCCAGGCGACGCACATGGGCCGCCGTTCCGCCTGGCACGGCGAGCACTGGCCGCATCTGATGTCGCCCTCGGGCGTGCGCGAGCCGGTGCATCGCGGCAACGCGAAGATCATCGAAGTGGAAGAGATCAAGCGCATCATCCAGGACTTCGCCGCGGCCGCGAAGCGCGTGAAGGATGCGGGCATGGACGGCATCGAGATCTCGGCCGCGCATCAGCATCTGATCGATCAGTTCTGGAGCCCGCGCACGAACTTTCGTACCGATGAATGGGGCGGCTCTCTGGAGAATCGCTTGCGCTTCGGTAAGGAAGTGCTGAACGCCGTGCGTGAAGCCGTGGGCGCGGACTTCTGCGTCGGCCTGCGCATGTGCGGCGACGAGTTCCATGAAGACGGCCTCTCGCACGAGAACCTGAAGGAGATCGCGCAGGCGATGTCCGAAAGCGGCCTCATCGATTACGTCGGCGTGATCGGTTCCGGCGCGGACACGCATAACACGCTCGCCAACTGCATGCCGCCGATGGCGCTGCCGCCCGAGCCGTTCGTCCATCTCGCGGCGGGCATCAAGTCGGTCGTGAAGCTGCCGATCATGCATGCGCAAAGCATTCGCGATGCCGGTCAGGCCGAGCGTCTGCTCGCGAACGGCATGGTCGATCTCGTCGGCATGACGCGCGCGCAGATCGCCGATCCGCACATGGTCATCAAGATTCGCGATGGCCGCGAGGATGAAATCAAGCAGTGCGTCGGCGCGAACTATTGCATCGACCGTCAGTACAACGGGCTCGACGTGCTGTGCGTGCAGAACGCGGCGACCTCGCGTGAAGAGACGATGCCGCATGTCATCGAAAAGACGCGCGGACCGAAGCGCAAGGTCGTCGTGGTCGGCGCGGGCCCCGCAGGCCTGGAAGCGGCGCGCGTCGCGCGTTCGCGTGGCCACGATGTCGTGTTGTTCGAGAAGAACGATTACGTCGGCGGCCAGATCATGCTCGCCGCCAAGGCGCCGCAGCGTGAGCAAATGGCCGGCATCGTGCGCTGGTTCGACATGGAAACGAAGCGTCTGGGCGTCGATCGCCGTCTCGGTGTCGCAGCCGATGACAAGATGATCATGGCCGAGAAGCCGGACATCGTCGTGCTCGCGACGGGCGGCTCGTCGTTCACGGATCAAGTCCCGGCGTGGGGCGTCGAGCAAGGCCTCGCGGTCAGCTCGTGGGACATTCTTTCGGGCAAGGTCGAGCCGGGCAAGAACGTGCTCGTGTACGACGGCGTGTCGACACATGCGGGCGCGGGCGTCGCGGACTTCATCGCGTCGAAGGGCAATAACGTCGAGATCGTCACGCCGGACGTGAAGGTCGCCGACGACACCGGCGGCACCACGTTCCCGATCTTCTATCGGCGTCTCTATGCGCAAGGCGTGATTCACACGCCGAACTACTGGCTCGACAAGGTGTACGAGGAAGACGGCAAGAAGATCGCCGTGATCCGCAACGAGTACACGGAAGAGCAGGAAGAGCGCGCGGTGGATCAGGTCGTGATCGAGAACGGCATCACGCCGAACGACGCGCTCTACTGGAAGCTCAAGCCCGAGTCGCTCAATCGCGGGCAGATCGATGTGCACACGCTCTTCGCATCGCAACCGCAGTCGTCGTTGAGCGAAGAGCTCGGCAACGGACGCTTCCTGCTGTTCCGCGTCGGCGACTGCATCTCGATGCACAACATTCACAGCGCGATCTACGATTCGCTGCGCCTCTGCAAAGACTTCTGACGAGGTATTCGACGATGAACCCCGTGTTTGTCATCACCGCGCTGCTGTGGCTTTCGATGGCGGGCCTCGCGTTCGCCTTGCTCAAGCGCGCAGCTTACTGGCGCGAAGGCCGCGCGACGACGGCCGGCGCATACGGATGGGCGAATCTGCTCACCATCCCGAAGCGCTATTTCGTCGATCTGCATCATGTGGTCGCGCGTGACCCGTATATCGCGAAGACGCACGTCGCGACCGCCGGCGGCGCGATCCTCGCGATGGCGCTTGTCTTCATCAACTACGGTCTCGCGATCTACTCCGTCTGGCTCGACCGCGCGATCTTCATCGCGGCGATCATCATGCTGGTCGGCGCGGTGTTCGTGTACCGGCGTCGTCGTGCGAAGGACGTGCCCGCGCGTCTGTCGCGCGGACCGTGGGACAGCCTGCCGCTGTTGCTCGGCTCGTTCGCCGTGGGTCTCGCGCTGTTCATGCTGCTGCCCGCTTCGTGGATGTCGGGATCGCTCGCGATCATCGTGGCATTGCTGATCGCGGCAGGCGCCTACACGATGACCTTCGGTGCAGCGCAAGGCGGCCCGATGAAGCACGCGATGGCCGGTCTGCTGCATCTCGCATTCCATCCGCGCCAGGAACGCTTCAGGACGAAGACCGAGCATGAAGTCGTGCCGCCGACCGCCCTGAAAAAGCCCGTGCTCGATGCGAAGGAATACGGCGTCGGCAAGCCGGTCGAGTTTCGCTGGAATCAGTTGTTGAGCTTCGATGCCTGCGTGCAATGCGGCAAGTGCGAAGCCGCGTGTCCCGCGTTCGCATCGGGTCAGCCGCTCAATCCGAAGAAGCTGATTCAGGATCTGGTCGTCGGCATGGTCGGCGGTTCGGACTCGCAATACGCGGGCAGCCCGACGCCGGGCATTCCCGTCGGCAGGCACACCGGCGGTCCCGCCAAGCCGCTCATCTCGCAGATGATCGAAGCGGACACGATCTGGTCCTGCACGACATGCCGCGCCTGCGTGCAGGAGTGCCCGATGCTGATCGAGCACGTCGATGCGATCGTCGATATGCGCCGCAATCAGACGCTGGTCGAGGGCATCGTGCCGGGCAAGGGTCCTATCACGCTCTCGAATCTGCGCGAGACGGGCAGCCAGAACGGCTACGACATCGGCGCGCGCTACGACTGGTCGGTGGATCTGCAAGTCCAGGTCGCGCAACCGGGCCGTCCCGTGGATGTGCTGCTGATCGCCGGCGAAGGCGCGTTCGACATGCGCTATCAACGCACGCTGCGCGCGCTGGCGAAGGTGATGAACAAGGCGGGCGTCGATTACGCGGTGCTCGGCGGCGTCGAAACGGATACCGGCGACACGGCGCGCCGTCTCGGCGACGAAGCGACCTTCCAGCAATGCGCGTCGAAGCTGATGAACACGCTTTCGCAGTATCAGTTCCGTCGCATCGTCACCGCCGATCCGCACGTGCTGCATAGCCTGCGCAACGAATATCGCGCGCTCGGCGGCTATTACGAAGTGCAGCATCACACCGCGTTCATGGCCGAGCTGGTCGAGAGCGGCAAGCTGTCGCCGAAGGCCGCCGCCGTGCTCGCGGACAAGAAGATCACGTATCACGATCCGTGCTATCTCGGACGCTATAACGGCGAAACGGAAGCGCCGCGCAAGCTGTTGAAGACCATCGGCATCAAGGTGGTCGAGATGGAACGTCATGGCATGCGCGCGCGCTGCTGCGGCGGTGGCGGCGGCGCGCCGCTGACGGATATCCCCGGCAAGCAGCGCATTCCCGATATCCGCATCGCCGATGCACGATCGGTCGGCGCCGAAGTGGTCGCGGTCGGTTGCCCGCAATGCACCGCGATGCTGGAAGGCGTGGTCGGTCCTCGTCCCGAAGTGCTCGACGTGGCGGAACTCGTCGCCGCAGCGCTGGAGTGAAGCCATGAACGACATCAAACGAATCGATCCGCGCCGGCCTTTCATCGTCACGTCGGCCGGGCTGAAGCGCATCACGCTCGGCGAGGTCGGCAACGGCATCGTGCTGGATTTCGCGCACGGCGGTCACAAGGAAGCGGCGAAGCCGCGCCGCACGACAAAGCCCGCGACGCGCTCGCTGCTCGTCGCGGCGCATACGGATCGCGGCGCGCTCGACGATCACGCGCGCCAGGCGCTGGCCGCCGCCGCCTTGCTCGCCGACGATCAGACCGAAGTCGTGCTGATCGCGTTCGGCGAATTCAAGGACGATGCCGCGGCGCTGGGCGCGGATCGTCATGTCGCGCTGCCCGCGTTCGACCGGCGCAATTACGCGCCCGATGAAGAAGTGCGCGCGTTGACGGCATGCGTCGCGGCTTTCGCGCCGGCGCATATCTTCATGCCCGACAACGCAACCGGCGACGGCGATCTCGGCCGTCGCTACGCCGCGCGCGCCGATGCGTCGATCGCGACGCAGGTCGTCGAACTCGATGCGGCGCATGTCGCATCGTATGCACATGCGGGCCGCGCGCTCGCATCGCGTGCCTTGCCCGATGTGGTTTTGCTCGCAGCCAATGCCGTCGATGCGAAGCTGCCCTTCGTCGGCGCGGGCGAGGCGGTGAGTCCGGAAGGCATCGTGCCGGCATCGAAAGTAAGCGCTTATGTCGATCTCGGCATCGAGGAAATGGATGCCGCGCAGGTCGCGCTGGAAGAGGCGGACTTCATCGTGTCGGCGGGCAACGGCGTGTCCGACATCGCCGCGTTCGAAGCGCTCGCGGGCACGCTGGGCGCGGCGATCGGCGCGAGCCGTGTGGCCGTCGACGATGGCAAGTTCACGCGCGACAAGCAGATCGGCGCAACCGGCAAGACCGTCGAGGCGAGCGTATATATCGCGTTCGGCATTTCGGGCGCCGTGCAGCATTTGCAGGGCATCAAGGATTGTCGTCACGTGATCGCCGTGAATCTCGATGCGAGCGCGCCGATTGCCAAGCGCGCGAATCTCACGATCGTCGCGGACACGCAGGAAACGATCAAGGCGCTGAGCGATGCCGCCGCCGCCGCACGCGCCGCGCGTGCCAACGGCACATCGATCGTACAGACCGCGCACGTCGCCGAAGGAGTCGCAGCATGAAGATCGCCGTTCTGGTTTCCACCGGCCGCCATCCCGTAAGCGGCACGGCGCGCTATAGCCGCAACGATGCGGCGGCGCTTGCGATCGCCATCGACATCGCAAAAGCGCAGCGCGCGCAGCTCGACGTGCTGCACGCGGGCGATCCCGCGAATCCGGCGCTCGCCGAATATCTCGCGCTCGGCGCGCCGAAAGTCGAAGTGCTCAATACGCAAGGCGACGCGTGCGCGGCGCTTGCGGCAAGGCTCGCGGGTTACGACCTCGTGTTCACCGGAACGCGCGCCGAAGGCGCATTCGACAGCGGCACGCTGCCGTACAAGCTCGCGGATGCGCTGAACGTTCCGCTCGTCGGCGCGGCCGTCGATGTGAGCGTGACGAAGGAGGGCGTCGAGGTGCGGCAGTTCATGCCGAAGGGCTTGCGCCGCCGCGTGCGGGCGCCGCTGCCCGCGCTCGTCGCGGTGCATCCGCTCGCCAATGCGGCGCCGCGCTATGCGTACGCGCGCATGCGTGAAGGCCACGTCGCGCCGGTCGCGGCGAGCGCGCCTGTCGACCGGGAAAGCACGGCGTGGAGCATCGGCCCGATCACGGCGAAGCCGAAGAAACTGGCCGCGCCCGAGAAGCGCTCGGGCCACGCGCGGATGCTCGGCGCGACGACGACGGAAAGCCGCGGCGGCAGCGTCGTAATTGAAGGGAGTTCCGTCGAAAAAGCACAAGTGATTCTGGCGTATTTGCGCGAGCATCAACTCGTCGATTATTGATTTCCGGCCCGACCGGGCGACCCACATACGAAAGCAGCAGCCCGCGTTCAAAGGTGTTTGGCGGGGCACCAGACGTGACGCAAAACGGAGCACACGATGAAAGTTTCGGCAGACGTTCGCGCTTTGATCGAACGCCGCAAAAAGGGCCACACGCTCGAGGCGCCGTTCTATACGAGCGAAGAGATTCACGCGCTCGACCTCGACGCCATTTTCCGCAAGACCTGGATTCAGGTCGCCATCGAGCCGGACATTCCCGAACCGGGCGATTACACCACGGTCGAGATCGGCAACGATTCGATCCTGATCGTGCGCGACGACGACATGGAAATCCGCGCCTTCTATAACGTGTGCCGTCATCGCGGCGCGCGCCTGTGCAATCAGGAGAAGGGTTCGCTCGGCAATATCGTGTGCCCGTATCACAGCTGGACGTATAACCTTTCCGGCGATCTGATGTTCGCCGAGCACATGGGCGACCAGTTCGACCGCTGCAAGCACAGCCTCAAGAAAGTGCACGTGCAGAATCTGGCCGGCCTCATTTTCATCTGCCTCGCCGACGAGCCGCCCGCCGACTTCGCCGTGATGCGCGAAGCGATGGAGCCGTATCTCGCGCCGCATGGCCTCAAGGACTGCAAGATCGCGGCGAGCATCGACATCGTGGAGAAGGGCAACTGGAAGCTCACGATGGAGAACAATCGCGAGTGCTATCACTGCGTCGCGAACCATCCGGAGCTGACGATTTCGCTCTATGAGTATGGCTTCGGCTATCAGCGCTCGCCCGCCAACGAAGAAGGCATGGCGGCGTTCGAGAAGACCGTCGAAGAGCGCACGAAGCAATGGGAAGCGATGTGCCTGCCGTCCGCCGAAATCGAACGCCTCGCCGATCTCGTGACGGGCTTTCGCACGCAACGTCTGCCGCTCGACCGTGAAGGCGAATCGCAGACGCTCGACGCGAAGGTCGCATCGAAGAAGCTGCTCGGCGGTTTCGAGCGCGCGGACCTGGGCGGGCTGTCGTTCTGGACGCAGCCGAACTCATGGCATCACTTCATGAGCGATCACATCGTGACGTTCTGCGTGCTTCCGCTTGCTTCGGGCGAAACGCTCGTGCGCACGAAATGGCTCGTGCACAAGGATGCGCGCGAGGGCATCGATTACGACGTCGACAACCTCACGGCCGTGTGGCGCGCGACGAACGATCAGGACCGTACGCTCGTCGAGTATTCGCAACTCGGCGTCGCGAGCAACGCATACGAGCCGGGTCCGTATTCGCCCTTCACGGAAGGACTCGTCGAGAAGTTCTGCGAGTGGTACATCGGACGTCTTGCCGATTACGCCGACACGCCGGTACACGGCGTCGATGCGTCGCACGGCGAGAAAGTCGTTTCCTTCATGCGCTAAAGCAGTTGTAGCAGGAGCAGAACATGATGCGCGATCAGGCTACGTTCGAGCCGACCCGAAGCCGTGTGACCCAGCCAAAATTCTGGGGAACGCTGCCCATGCGCTGGGACTGCGACACGGACGAGACGCTCGTCTGCTGTCACGTTCGGCAGGAAACGCACGACGTCAAAAGCTTTTTCTTCAAGGCGCCCGGCGAACGCACGTTCGTGTTCGAGCCGGGGCAGTTCATCACGCTGGAACTCGATATCGACGGCGAGCAGATCAACCGCTGCTACACGATCTCGTCCGCGCCGACGCGCCCGCACACGATCTCCATCACGGTGAAGCGCGTGCCGGGCGGCAAGGTGTCGAACTGGCTGCACGATAACGTCGTCGCGGGCTCGACCGTGCGCGTGCTCGGGCCGTCGGGCGAATTCACGTGCGCGCGGCATCCGGCGCGCAAGTATCTCTTCTTGTCGGCGGGTTCGGGCGTTACGCCGCTCATGTCGATGAGCCGCGCGCATCACGAGCTTGGCGACGATGCCGACATCGTGTTCGTGCACAGCGCGCGCACGCCCGACGACATCATCTTCGCGCGCGAGCTCGATCTGATCGCGTCGAATCACAAGAACTTCCGTACGTCGTTCGTGTGCGAGCGTATCGGCGCGCGCACGAGCTGGCCGGGCGTGACGGGCTTTCTGAGCCTGCCGTTGCTGAAGCTTATCGCGCCGGACTTTCTCGACCGCGAAATCTTCACGTGCGGCCCCGCGCCGTACATGAAGGCGGTGCGCGATCTGCTCGACGAAGGCGGTTTCGATCGCAAGCATTATCACGAGGAAAGCTTCTCGTTCGGCGTCGTCGAGGAAGTCGCAGCGGAACTGACGACTGCGCATGTCGCCGATGCGCTCGCGACACAGACGGATTTCGTCGAAGCGCGTGAGGAAGCGATCGGTTTCGAACCGGCGCCGATCGAGCCGATCGAGCCGATCGTAGAGCCGGTGGCGGAACCGTTGATCGAAACGAAGTTCAAGGTGAACTTCGCGAAGAGCCGGCGCGATATCGAATGCGGTAGCGGCGAGCACGTTCTCGATGCCGCGAAGAAGGCGGGCGTGCGTTTGCCTTCGTCGTGCACGCAGGGCATGTGCGGCACCTGCAAGGTGAAGCTCGTATCGGGCGAAGTGAGCATGAAGCATGCGGGAGGCATTCGTCAGCGCGAGATCGATCAGGGCATGGTGCTGCTGTGCTGCAGCAAGCCTTTGAGTGATCTCGTCGTCGACAAATAAAGTCCTCGGGCGACCCGGATGGGATGAGTCGTTTCTTGACAACTGAGTGTCGGAAAAGTGCGTTACGGGCTAATTCTGGCTGGTGATTCTGTTCGCTAGACGGCGTGGGGCCGCTAAGGGGAAACCAAATGAAACCGATGAGAAGAATGCTCGTGCTTGGGGCGATGACCGCCGCTCTCGCCACGAGCTTTATGGCAAGCGCCGCAGATAAGCCGACGATCAAAATCGGTTACGTCGAGGGCTGGGACGATAGCGTGGCGACGTCGAATGTCGCTGCACGGGTTATCGAAAAGAAGCTGGGTTATCCGGTGCAGCTCGTGCCGGTTGCGGCTGGCGTGATGTGGCAGGGCGTGGCGCGCGGCGATCTGGATGCGACGCTCTCGGCGTGGCTGCCGGTCACGCATGGCGCGTACTGGAACAACTTCAAGGCGAAGGTCGTGAATCTCGGTCCGAACTTTCAGGACGCGAAGATCGGCCTGATCGTGCCGGAGAATGTCGACGTCAACAGCCTGTCGGATCTCGAAGCGAAGAAGACGGAATTCGATTCGCGCATCGTCGGCATCGACGCGGGCGCGGGCGTGATGCAGAAGACGAGCGAGGCGATCAAGGCCTACAACCTCGACTACAAGCTGCTGCCGAGTTCGGGTTCGGCGATGACGGCGGAACTGGCGCGTTCGGAGGCGGCCAACAAGCCGATCATCGTGACGGGCTGGAAGCCGCACTGGATGTTCGCGAAGTACAAGCTGAAGTTCCTCGAAGATCCGAAGAAGGTTTTTGGCGAGTCGGAGCACGTGGATAACGTGATCAATCCGGAGCTTGAGAAGAAGGCGCCGCAGGTGGTTGCGTTTTTGAAGAAGTTTCAGTGGAAGCCGGGCGAGATCGATAGTGTGATGCTTGCGACGCAGAATGGAGAGAAGCCGCAGGCGGCTGCGGATGCGTGGATCAGCGCGCATGGGGATCGGGTGGATAGCTGGACCAAGTGATCGGGTTTGAGCGTTGGGCAACGCTGAGCGCCGTGGGGAGGTTTCCTGCGGCGCTTTTTTTTTGTCGCTGGATCCCGATTTCTTAGTGGTCTATTAGCTCTGCCCCTGTGCGGGGCGGCAGTCACTTTCTTTGCTGCTGCAAAGAAAGTAACCAAAGAAACAGCTTCTCACCGCCCGCGGTCACACGCAGTTTGGCCACACTTGCCAGCCGGAAGTGGCACTCGCCTAAGTGTCGCCCTCAGAGGCCCAATCGGGCTTGGATCGCGCACGGTCTGACAAGCTAGAAGTTTTAGGGCGCTGGTTCAGCACCAAAGAGCTTCGGCACAGCGCTACGCGCTGCCGTCGGGTATGCGAGGGAAACCGAAGAAGAAGCCCACGCGCACCCGATTGACCCATCGGCCGCGAAGCGGGCCGGAGCTATTTGGTGCTGAACCAGTGTGTTATGCGGTGCGGTGAGTCAGACCGTGCGCGGTCCAAGTCTTTGTCTGCTTGTGGGGGCACTCGCTACTGCCGGGCCATTAGGCCAATCGTCTGTGCCGCGGCCGGTGTGAAGTGCTTAGGCTGGGGATAGCTGTTTCTTTGGTTACTTTCTTTGCAGCAGCAAAGAAAGTGACCCCCGCCCCGGGGAGGGGCAGAGCAAATAGACCGACGCGAAAACAGGATTCCACAAACACGCAAGCAAGCAAGCAAAACACAAAACCTATCGCAAAACCACAGTCCGTTCCCCATTGATAAACACGCGCCGCTCGATAAACGCCTTAACGGCCCGCGCCAGCGTAATGCACTCCACATCCCGCCCGGTAGCCAACAACCGCTCTGGCCCATAAGAGTGATCGACCCGCTCGACTTCCTGCTCGATGATCGGTCCTTCATCGAGATCATCGGTAACGAAATGCGCGGTCGCGCCAATCAACTTGACCCCGCGCGTATGCGCCTGATGATAAGGCTTCGCACCCTTGAACCCCGGCAAAAACGAATGATGGATATTGATCGCACGCCCAGCGAGCTTACGACTCGTCTCACCAGAAAGAATCTGCATATAACGCGCAAGCACCATCAACTCGGCGCCTGAAGTCTCGAACAGATCGAGCAAACGCGCTTCCTGCTGCGCCTTGGTATCGGCGGTGATCGGCAGATGATGAAACGGCAAGCCATGCTGCTCGGCAAGATGAGCGAGATCGGTATGATTCGACCCAATCCCGACGATATCCATCTTCAGCTCGCCCATGCGCCAGCGGAACAGCAAGTCAGCGAGACAGTGCTCCAGCTTCGACACCATGAGAAGCACCTTCGGCCGCACGGCGAGATCGTGCATCGCCCAGGTCATCGAGAAGCGTCCGGCGATCGGCTCGAATTCCTGTTTCAGCATTGCGAGATCGAGCGTCTCTTCGGGTCGCGCACCATGAAACACGCAACGCACGAAAAAGCGTTCCGACAGATCGTCGTCGAAGACCGTGAATTCATCGATATAGCCGTGATGCCGCTCCAGAAAACCGACGATGGCGGCCACCTGCCCCGCCGCGCTCGGGCACGAAACGGTAAGCACCAGTTGATCAAAGCGGGAATCGGCTGCCATGCGTGCTCCACATTCGAATGGTTGCAGCGCCACGAAATGCGGCGAGCGTACGCGCTAGTAGAGCAAACGCGAGCACATCCGGGATAGAAGCGAACCGCCGCGCAGATAGTACGAAAGCGTCAGCCGGCGATGTCGCATTCGTCGAGCAGCCACTCGCTGAACGCGCGCACGGCCGCAGTCGGCTCGCGCGGCGTGACGAGCACGTAGCCGCGATCGGTGACGAGCGGGGCATCGCAGAGCGCGACGAGCTGGCCCGTCGCGATGAGTTCATCGATGAGCGGCGCCCAGCCGAGCGCGACGCCCTGGCCCATAACCGCCGCGTGCGCGACGAGCGCATAGCTGTTGAACGTGAAGCCACCGTGCGTCGGCGGCGCGGCGAGGCCTTGCGCCTCGAACCAGGCGCTCCAAGATAGCCAGCGTTCTGGGAAGGTCGGTTCGAGATGCAGCAGCGGCAGTCCGAGCAGATCGGCAGGCGAAACAGGCGTGCTTCTGCCTGCGATCAGCGCGGGGCTGCACACCGGCATCACGCGCTCCGCAAAGAGCTTGACGGCGCTCTTCGTGCCCCAATCGGCCTGCGTATCGCCGAATACGATGACCACATCCGCATGATCGCCCGATGCGCTCGGCAGGCTCTGCGACGTGATGATCTTCACATCGACATCCGGCATCAGCGCCTTGAATTGCGGCAGGCGCGGCATCAGCCAGTAAGTGGCGAAGCCGAAGTCCGTCGAGAGCGTAAGCGTGCGCTGCGCGTGACGTGAGCGGATATCCGACGTGGCCGCGCGAATGAGATCGAGGCCCTGACGCACCGCATCGAACAAACGCGCGCCGTCTTCCGTGAGCGTGACGCCGCGATGCCCGCGCTCGAAGAGCGGCGCGCCGAGCGATTCTTCGAGCTGCACAACGCGCTGGCTCACGGCGGGTTGCGTCGAGCCGAGTTCGCGCGCCGCGGCCGTGAAGCTCGCGAGGCGCGCGGCGGATTCGAACATCGATAGCGCCTGCATCGGTGGCAGGCGGTCCGGCCGCGGCATAAGTGCTCCTTATATGCGCATAACGAAATGCCGTCTTCACAGTTGCAATCTGAACGGCAATAGTGACGCTGAACGCTCAATCAAAGATTCTATTCGAGGCACGCATTCATGCTTGAGACGAAACAAAATATCCTTGTGCTGATGGCCGATCAACTCACGCCCTTCGCGCTCTCCGCATACGGCAACCGTGTGACGAAGACGCCGCGCATCGATGCGCTCGCGCGAGAAGGCGTCGTGTTCGAATCCGCGTATTGCGCGAGCCCATTGTGCGCGCCATCGCGCTTCTCCCTGCTCGCGGGCAAGCTGCCATCGAACATTGGCGCATACGACAACGCCGCCGAATTTCCCTCCGAAACGCTGACCTTTGCGCATTATCTGCGCGCCGAGGGCTATCGCACGATTCTCTCGGGCAAGATGCATTTCTGCGGCGCGGATCAGTTGCACGGCTTCGAGGAGCGTCTCACGACCGATATCTATCCCGCCGATTTCGGCTGGACACCCGACTGGCAAAATCCCGATGCGCGCCCGACGTGGTATCACAACATGAGCTCCGTCATCGATGCGGGGCCGTGCGTGCGCACCAATCAGCTCGACTTCGACGATGAAGTGACGTTCACCACGCGTCAGAAGCTCTTCGATATCGCACGCGAGCGCAATGCAGGCAGGGACGCGCGGCCTTTCATGATGGTCGCGTCGCTCACGCATCCGCACGATCCGTATGCGATTCCGCGCAAGTACTGGGACATGTACGCCGACGAGGACATCGACATGCCTTCGTATCGCGATTCGCTCGATGCATGCGATCCGCATTCGAAGCGGCTGCGTCACGTGTACGAAGCGGACCGCACGCCACCGACCGAGCGGCAGATCCGCAACGCGCGTCGCGCATATTACGGCGCGGTGTCCTATGTCGACGATCAATTCGCGTCGATTCTCGAGGCGCTGGAGCAGGCCGGCCTCGCGGACGACACGATCATCGTCGTCACGTCGGATCACGGCGAGATGCTCGGCGAGCGCGGCCTCTGGTACAAGATGACGTTCTTCGAAGGCGGCTGCCGCGTGCCGCTGATCGTGCATGCGCCCAAGCAGTTCGGCGCGCGCCGCGTGCCCGACTCGGTCTCGCATCTCGACGTACTGCCGACGCTCGTCGAATTCGCACGTGGAGAAGCGCCGCAATCATGGCCCGACAACATCGACGGTCAGAGCCTCGTGCCGCATCTGCGCGCGACGGGCGGCCATGACGAAGCGATCGGCGAATATCTCGCGGAAGGCGCGATCGCGCCGGTCGTGATGATCCGGCGCGGACGCTTCAAGTTCATCCACACGAGCGTCGATCCCGACCAGCTTTTCGATGTGAAGGCGGACCCGTTCGAGCGCGAAAATCTCGTGGGCGATGAACGGCACGCCGCGCAAGTGGCCGAATTCCGCGCGGAAATCGCGCGCCGCTGGAATCTCGACGCGTTGCATCAGGACGTACTGAAGAGCCAGCGTCGCCGTCATTTCCATTTCGCGGCGACGACACGCGGCACGATTCAGTCATGGGACTGGCAGCCGCATGTCGATGCGAGCCAGCGCTATATGCGCAATCACATCGATCTCGACGATCTCGAAGCGATGGCGCGTTTTCCCGCCGTCGAGCACTGACGACGCGAGACGCGATTCCCACTTTCATCATCCCCATATCCGACAGGAACGCACCATGAAAAAGGGCTTCATTCATGCGCTCTTCGCCGCCGCGCTGGCGTGCGTGGCGTCTCATGCATTCGCCGCCGAGCCGCAGGCCTGCACGCAGGTGCGCATGGCGGGGCCCGGCTGGACCGACATCGACGCGACCAACGCGATGAGCGGCATCGTGCTCAAGGCGCTGGGCTATCGGCAGAACGTCGCGAACCTGTCGGTGCCGATCACGTATCAGGGCATGAAGAAAGGGCAGATCGATGTCTTTCTCGGCAACTGGATGCCCGCTCAGGCGCCGCTCGTGAAGCCGTTCTTCGAGGAGAAATCCATCGACGTGGTGCGCCCGAATCTATCCAACGCGAAGTTCACGCTCGCGGTGCCGGACTATGTGGCGGCGGCCGGCGTGCACTCGTTCGCGGACCTCGCGAAGAACGCCGACAAGTTCGATAACCGCATCTACGGCATCGAGCCGGGCGCGCCCGCGAATCAGAACATCAAGCACATGGTCGATGACAAGGCCTTCGGCCTCGGCGACTGGAAGCTGGTCGAGTCGAGCGAGACCGCGATGCTCACGCAAGTGGAGCGGGCCGTGCGCGACAAGAAGTGGATCGTGTTTCTCGCGTGGGAGCCGCACCTGATGAACACGAAGTTCAAGCTGGCCTATCTCGACGGCGGCGACAAATACTTCGGCCCGAACTACGGCGGCGCGACGGTCAATACCGTTGCGCGCAGCGGTTACGAGCAGCAATGCCCCAACGTGGGCCGGCTGTTCAGGCAGATGGCGTTCAACGTCGATCTGGAAAACGGCGTGATCACCGAGGTGCTGGAGAAGAAGACGAATGTCGATGCAGCCGCGACGGATGCGCTGAAGCGGCATCCGGAACTGCTGAAGTCGTGGCTCGACGGTGTGACCACGGCGAGCGGCGGAAACGGCCTCGCAGCCGTTCAGACCGCGCTCGGCGTGAAGTGAAGGAGAAGCGTCCGCCTAGATGTCGAAGTGGTCGAACGCGGCGCGGGTCGTGGGGGAAACGAAGTGGCGGATGACCCGCACATGCGACGCGTCGATGAGTTCGTTGTCGCGATAGATGTCGGCCATTTTGCCCAGACGATCGATGAGTATCTCGTGGACGATGGACGTGTCCTGTCCGAAGTCTTCGGGCTTCGCGACCACGAGCTTGTCGACTGCCCGCACGATGGTGAAGAAGGCGTCGGTGGAGCCCGGATAGACCGTGAGGAACGGGATGACGATGTTTTCGACATCGTGCGCATCGAGGCCGGGATACCAGAGCGACACGAGCCGGCGCCGGGCCGTTTGCAGCCACGGCCCTGCTATGTCTCGCTGGCTGTTGGTGAAGCTGGCGCGGTGGGACCGGTGCTCGGTGAGAACCTGATCGACATTGGCGAGCTCGCCGCCCGCCGCCATGATCGAGGTGAGATAGTGCAGGTCTTCGGCGCTTGGGATGTGGTCGTCGAACCGGACGTCATGTTTGCGAATGAAGGCGCGCCGCAGCATGAGCGTGCCCCCGCTGATGGTGTTCAGGCCGTCGAGGAGGCGCGCCTTGATGTTGCCGTCCCCGAGCGCGCAAAGCGCGATGCCGTCCGGAACATCGCCGAATATGCGCGCGTGCGACCCTGCCGCCGCGAGACGATCGTTTCCCCTGAAGGCGGCGACCTGAGTGGCCAGCCTGTGCGGGAGCGCTCTGTCGTCCGAATCCAGACGAGCGATGAAGTGGCCGCGCGCCGCGTCGAAACCGGCGTTCGACGCGGTGCTGATGCCCTGGTTCCGGTCGAAGCGGATGAGGCGAACGCGCCGGTCGTCGCCGGCGGCCTGGCGTGCGGCGGACAGGGTGTGATCGGCCGAACCATCGTCCACGACGATGAGCTCCCAGTCTTCGAGAGTCTGCTCCTGGATCGAGGCGATTGCTTCGCCGATGAAGGCTTCCGCATTGAACGCGGGAATGACGACAGTGACGAGAGGTGAAGACGGCGAGGCGGTTTTATGCGTCATGGTGCTTGCGAAGGCAGACAGGTCTGCGAACGAAATAAAGATGGCGTGTTCGGTCTTCGGCGGAATCGGTTGCCGAAGCGGCACGAGCGAGATGCAGCTTTTTTACAGATTCGGAAGTATGGAAGCCACGCCCCGCCATGCCTATCGGGCATGTCTTAATCGAAGTCGTTATATCGACGTGAAGCGTTGCATTGCATTGGTCGCAACTGGACAGATTTGCGTCGCAACGGGTCGAGCCGCGACATATATGGGGCCTTATTTTTAACAACGTCGACGCAAGCGTGTTTCTTCGCGTCCGATAGCGACTCGAAGTCAGCCATCCGCAGTTCCCGGCAAAGTCAGCCTGGCGCATTGTCCTCTCGCCGCGCGCGCGAGGCAGGGCATCGCTTTTTCCAACGCAATATCGATCAAGACGAGCAAAGGACGAGCACATGAGAAAAGGACATGCCGCGAAGATTGCAGGCCTCGCGTTCGCAGCGGGCACGGCGAGCGTGCCGATGGCGGCGCATGCGCAAAGCAGCGTGACGCTCTATGGCATTCTCGACGCGGGCGTCACCTGGGTGAGCAACACCGGCGGCTCGCACGTCGTCAAGTTCGACGACGGCATCTCCTACGGCAACCGCATCGGCTTTCGCGGCACGGAGGATCTGGGCGGCGGCTTGCAGGCGGTCTTCGTGCTGGAGTCGGGCTTTCATCTCGGCAATGGCCAGCTCGGATTCGGCGGCGCGGAGTTCGGCCGGCAGGCGTATGTCGGCCTGAAGAACCACTGGGGCACGGTGTCGCTCGGCAACCAGCTCGACATGACCGAAGAGTTCGTCTATCTCTACAACATCTCGGCGTGGGCGAGCGGCTACGCGATTCACCAGGGCGACTTCGACCGCATGAACGGCGACCGTCTGCCGAACTCGATCAAGTTCCTGTCGAACGACTTCGGCGGCTTCACGTTCGGCGGCATGTATTCGTTCGGCAATCAGGCGGGCAACTTCCATCGCAACAGCGCGTGGAGCGTGGGCGCGCACTATGCCGCGAACACCTTCAATGTCGGCGCGGCGTACACCCAGCTCAACAATCCGAACGGCATCTATGCGTTCGATCCCTACGCGATGATCGGCGCGCGCACGTTCCTCGGCCAGCCGACCGTCTCCGTCGATCCGACGACGGGCGCAGTCACCGATCTCTACAGCGCGAATCCGTTCCCCGTCGATAAGCAAGGCGCGTTCGCGGTGGGCGCGGCGTGGACCATCGGCAACCTGATGCTGTCGGGCAACTTCACGTACACGACCATCAAGGGTCTCGGTCAGACCTCGCACATGCAGGTGTACGAAGGCGGCGCGTCATATAGCTTCATGCCCGACCTGAGTCTCTACGGCGGCTATCAGCACACGCGCTTCGAAGGCAATCACTGGAATCAGGGCTCGCTCGGCCTGCACTATCTGCTCTCGAAGCGCACCGACCTCTACGTGTCCGGCGACTATCTGCGCGCGTCCGGTCCGATCGATGCGGTGATCGGCTACAGCTTCACGCCGTCGTCATCGAATACGCAGGCCGATGTGCGTGTCGGCATGCGGCACTCCTTCTAGGCCGCGGCGAGCCGCGCGGGCAGGACGGTGCGCAATGCGCTGCGGTCCTGCCTCGGGCTCGTGTGAAAGCGCGCGCGATACGTGCGCGAAAAGTGCGACGGCGATTCGAAGCCGCACGCGACGCAGACGGCGAGAATCGACATGTCGGTCTGCTGAAGCAGTTCGCGCGCACGCGTGAGGCGCAGGCCGAGATAGAAATGCGTCGGCGTGTCTTTCAATGACGAGCAGAAGAGCCGTTCGAGCTGACGCCGCGTGACGCCGATGGATTCGGCGAGCGCGTCGGGCGACAGCGGCTCTTCCATATGCTGTTCCATCAGCTCGATCACCTGGATCAGCTTGCGATTGTGGATGCCGTAGCGCGCCGCGATCTGCAGACGCTGATGATCCGAGCGCTGCCTGATGCGCCCCAGCACGAACTGCTCCGACACTTTCGCGGCGAGGCTCGCGCCGTGCTCGCGTGCGATCACGTCGAGCATCAGATCGATGGAGGCCGTGCCGCCCGCGCACGTGATCCTCCGGGTGTCGATTTCGAAGAGCTCCTGACTCGTCTCGATGGCCGGATAGCGTTCGCTGAACGCCGCCGCCGCTTCCCAATGCAGCGTCGCGCGCTTGCCCGCGAGCAGCCCCGCTTCGGCGAGGATGAAGCTGCCGGTATCGATGCCGCCGAGCGTCGCGCCCGCGCGATCGAGCCGCTTCAGCCAGTCGCCGATCGCGCGCGTGTAGCCCGAGAGCGGTTCGAATCCCGACACGACGAACACGGTGCGCGCGTCGCTGACCTGATCGAACGCGCATTCGGCATTGAGCGTGATGCCGTTGCTCGCGGCGACGGGCCCGCCATCGACCGTGAGGATATGCCAGCGATACAGGTCGCCCGCGAAGCGATTGGCGACTCGCAGCGGCTCGATCGCGGACATGAATCCGATCGACGAGAATTCGGGCAGCAGAAGGAAATGGAAGTCGTGGGGAGCGGACATCGGATCGATCGATAAGGCCGGGTCGATGAGCAAGCCGTCCACATTAACAAGCGCAAAAGGCGCGCGCAATCCGGCGCGCCCCGTAGGGCGGCCGGATTCGATACTGACATCGATGCGGGGTCAGGCGCTGGAGAGCGCGTTCGTGAGCGTCCGCGCGACGTTGGCGAGTTGCGGCTCGACGACGAGATCGGTGTGCCTGCCGTCGATCTGCATGACCTGCAGGCCGTGCTTCGCGACGCGCTGCCAGACCGGCAGCGGATCGCTGCGCGAGTTGTCGAGCAGGCTCGCGCGCACGTAGACGATCGGGCCGCCTTCGTAGCGGCGCGGCTTGTAGGTGGACATCGCGACGCGCATCGATTCGCGCACGCGCTGGAGCACGGGCGGCAGGCCGGCCGCTTCGGGCGCGGGCTTGTGCGCCTGCTTGCCCATGCGCATGCGCATGCGGTCGGTGATCACCGCCGCCTTGCCGCGCATGTAGCCAAGACGCTCGCTCGCTTCAAGCGCGCGCAATTCGCGCAGCCGGTCCACGACCACGGCCGCCTGATAGCGCGTCCATTGCGAGAAGGGCAGGCAGCGCGTGTGAACGTAAGTATCGAGCAGGCAAAGCATCTCGATCTTCTCGCCCGCCGCGACAAGCTGCTGCGCGATCTCGAACGCAACCAGACCGCCGAACGAATAGCCGACGAGCGCATACGGCCCGCTCGGCTGCACTTCGCGCATGCGCAGCACGTAGCCGCGCGCCATCGCCTCGACGCTGTGCTGCGGGGCTTCGTCGCCGTCGAGGCCGAGCGCCTGGAGGCCGTAGACAGGCCGTTCGTTTTGCAGCATGCCGGCGAGCGTCAGGCACTCCATCACCGAACCGGTGATGCTGTGCAGCATGAAGAGCGGACGCCCGCTGCCCGCGCGCATCTGCACGAGGGTCGAGTCTCCGGCGCGCGTGTCCGGATCGGCGGCGAGAACGGATGCGAGGCGCGCGATGGTCGGCGCGACGATCATCGTCGAAAGCGGCAGCGTGCGGCCGGTCGCGCGCTGCACGTCGGCGAGCATACGCGCGGCGAGCAGCGAATGGCCGCCCAGTTCGAAGAAATTGTCGTCGCGGCCGATCGGCGAGAAGCTGAAATGCTGCTCCCAGAGCGCGCACAGATACGCTTCGATAGCCTCGGCCGATTCGCCCGGCGCGGGCAGATCGCGCTTCACGCGCGTGAGCGACGGATGCTCGCGAATCTGATCGAGACACTCGGGATTGGCCAGCGACGACACGTTGCGCGCGGGCAGGCCGTTGACCGCATCGCGCGCGGCGGCTTCCGAAGGCTTGTTGTTGTGCGTGACGGGCAGGCCATCGACCTTCACGATCACGTCGGGCACGAGCGCGGCGGAACCCTGGCGCGTGAGTTCGCGGCGCACGCGTGCGGCGAGCGCCGCATTCAGTTGCTCGCCCGGCCGCAGCACGAGCAGGAGCACGATGCGCTGGCCTGCATCGCCCGCGTTGGCGCCGGTCTGGGCGACGACCATCGCATGACGGATTTCGTGAATCTCGCTCAGGATTCGATAGATCTCGCCCGGGCTCACGTTGATGCCGCGCACGTTGAGCACGCCGTCGCTGCGGCCGTGCAGGCGCGCGGAGCCTTCCGGCGAGAACTCGATCACGTCGCCGTGCGTCCACACGCCTTCGTTGGCGGCGAAATACGCCTTGTGAAAGCGCGAGCCGTCGTCGTCGCCGAAGAAACCGAGCGGCCGCGACGGAAACGGATTCGTGCAGACGAGCTCGCCCGGCATGATCGTGCTCGCGCCCTGATCGAACGCCTGCACGTCGAGGCCGAGGCTCTTGCACTGCGCCTCGCCCGCATAGACGGGCAGATTCGGGTTGCCGAGCACGAAGCAGCCGATGATGTCCGTGCCGCCCGAAATCGATTGCAACTGCAACTGCTTCACGTGGTCGTAGACCCACTGGAACTGCGAATCGTAGAGCACGGCGCCGGTCGACATCATGCCGCGCAGCGCGGACAGATCGAACTGCGCGGCGGGCTCGATGCCCGCATCCTCGCTCATCTTCAGATAGGCGGAACTCGTGCCGAAGACGGTCGCGCGCTCGCGGGCGACGAGGCGCCAGAGCGTATCGACGGCGGCGACGGGACCGTCGTAGGTAACGATCTCGACGCCCGACGCGAGCACCGACATCTGCCAGTTCCACATCATCCACGAGCAGCTCGTATGGAAGAAGAGCTTGTCGCCGGGACCGAAGTCGCTGTGCAGCCGATGCTCCTTCACGTGTTCGAGCAGCGTGCCGCCCGCGCCGTGCACGATGCATTTCGGCTTGCCCGTCGTGCCCGACGAAAACATGATGAAGAGCGGATGATTGAACGGGAAGCGCGTCCACGCGAAACGCATCGCGTCGCCGCTCACGATCAGCGCGTTCAAATCGTGATGACGCTGCGTCACCGTGCTCGGCAGTTCCGTATCGTCGAGGCAGACGATGTCCGTGAGCGTCGGAAGTTGCGCGGCCACCGCGGCGACGTGTCCCGAGAGCGAGCCGCCGGTATCGAACGGGCGCTGCATCGTGTGTGCGAACATCATCGTCGGGTCGAGCGGCGCGAAGCGATCGAGAATCGCCTGCACGCCGTTTTCCGGCGCGGCCGTCGAGAGCGTTGCGCCGAGCGCGGTCACGGCGAGCGCCGCGGTGATCGCCTCGCAGTCGTTGCGCATGATCGCGACCACACGGTCGCCGGGCTTGAGGCCGAGTTCGGAGAGCGCCTGCGCGAGGCGCACGACGCGCTCGCGCAACTCGCCGCGCGTGTACGTGACGCGGCGGCCATCGGCGAAACACGATGTGATGGCGGGGGCGTCATCGGGCGCAATGCGTTTGCCGAGCAGATTTTCTGCGTAATTCAGTTCGACGTTGGGGAAAAACCGTGCGGTTTCGCATTGATTGCCGATGCAGACCGGTTCATCCGATCCCGACCATTCGAGTCCGTGCGCCGATTCGAGAAAGCATTTCCAGAATTGCCGATATTCACGGGCTGAATAGACATGCAATGCCGAATAGTCGGCGAAATGCTCGCCGGTCGCTTTCTGGAAGGCCTCCGTGAAGGCCGTCATGCGCGATGCGGAAATCTGGTCGGCGGAAGGCGAGAAGAGCGGTTCGCGCGCGTACAGCCGCGCGCTCTCTCGGATGGCGTCTTGACGGTCCATTTTCCAGGCACCTTTGATTTGGAAGCGTGTAGTAAACAGCTGTGTTCGGCGGCGTCGCAGGAAACCTCTCCATTTCCTATGGCCGAGCCATCGCCGAGCCGAGCATAGCCCTTTGCCGGCACATTACCCGGTTAGAAATCCTTGCTATGTGCGACCAACCACAGAGACCGTGGCGTTTCGGCAAAGATTGCCCTTGCACAAGCGGGTCGGACGTGTTTTCCGATGCTCAATGGCGCGAATAAGCGCGTATTCATTCCAGACTCATCGTTTCAATGCGCGTTAACACTATGGTGTGAAATCGCCGGATATGAGCAGGCGCGTCGCGCGAACGAGCATTCGCCACGGCAATGTGCGGAGAGGTCGCAAGCGGTCAAGTCACGGTCGCAGGCGGGCGTTCGGGCGCCTTTATGCGGCGGTACTTTTGATGCACGCCGGCACTCGAACCGGCGCATCGATTCAACCCTCAATGGAAGGCTCGTCATGACACAACGCCTGATTTGCACTTTGCTGGTCGCCGCCGCGGGCGCGGCGTTCGCCGTCGCGCCGGTTGTGCGTGCGGAGGATGCGAGTTGCCGCACGGTGCGCTTCGTCGATATCGGCTGGACCGACATCACGTCGACGACGGCGCTCGCATCGGTCGTCTTCGAGGGACTCGGCTATGCGCCGCGGACCACGGTCGCATCGGTGCCGATTTCGCTCGCGGGCCTGAAGAGCAAGCAGATCGACGTGTCGCTTGGTTACTGGTGGCCGGTGCAGCAGAAGGCGGTCGAGCCGTTCCTCGAAGCGAAGAGCATCGAGAAGCTCGAACCGCCGAATCTGTCGGGCGCGAAGGCGACGCTCGCGGTGCCTTCGTATGCGTATGACGCGGGCATCAAGACGTTTGCGGATATCGCGAAACATCGCGATGAGCTGGGCGGGACGATCTACGGCATCGAGCCTGGCAGCAGCGCGAACGCGAAGATCCAGAAGATGATCGACACCAACCAGTTCGGACTTGGCGGATTCAAGCTGGTGCAGTCGAGCGAGGCGGGGATGCTGGTGACGGTCGAGCGCGCGATCCGCGAAAAGAAACCTGTTGTGTTTCTCGGCTGGGAGCCGCATCCGATGAACATTCAGATGAAGATCAACTATCTCTCTGGCGGCGATGAGGTGTTCGGGCCGAATTATGGCGAGGCACGGGTCTATACGCTGACGAATACGGATTTCCTGACGCGATGTCCTAATGCGGGGAAGTTCGTTTCCAATCTGCGCTTTACGACGGATCTGGAGAATCGGCTGATGCAGCCGGTCATGAATAAGGAACGGCCTGCTGAGGCGGCGAAGGCTTATCTCAAGAAGAATCCGCAGGTGTTGGATGCCTGGCTTGCAGGCGTCAAGACTGTTGATGGGAAGGATGGGTTGCCGGCGGTTCGGCAGTATTTGGGGTTTTGAAGGTTTGTTTTTGTTTTCGTCGGATCCCGTTTTCGCGTCGGTCTATTAGCACTGCCCCTCCCCGGGGCGGGGGTCACTTTCTTTGCTGCTGCAAAGAAAGTAACCAAAGAAAGCAGCTCGTTTAAGCCCGCGGTCACACGCAGTTTGGCCATGCTTGCCAGCCGCCCGTGGCACTCGCCTAAGTGTCGCCCTCGAAGGACCAATCGGGCTTGGCTCGCGCACGGTCTGACGAGCTAGAAGTTTTAGGGCGCTGGTTCAGCATCAAATAGCTTCGGCACAGCGCTACGCGCTGCCGTCGGGTATGCGAGGGAAACCGTCGAAGAAGCGCGCGCAAACCCGATTGACCCATCGGCCGCGTAGCGGGACGGAGCTATTTGGTGCTGAACCAGCGCGCTTGGGGATATGGCTTGTCAGACCGTGCGCGGTCCAAGCCCTTGTCTGCTTGTGGGGGCACTCGCTACTGCCGGGCCATTCAGCCAATCGCCTGTGCCGCGGCCGGTGTGAAGTGCTTAGGCTGGGGAAAGCTGTTTCTTTGGTTACTTTCTTTGCAGCAGCAAAGAAAGTGACTGCCGCCCCGCACAGGGGCAGAGCTAATAGACCGACACGAAATCAGGATTTCACAGAGAAAGAACAGGAAAACTAACCAAATCACAAAAGGAGCAAAAACCGTGAACTACGAAGTGATAGTGACATGCGCGGTAACCGGCGCCGGCGACACGACAGCCAAACACCCTGCAGTCCCGATAACACCGAAGCAAATCGCCGAAGCGGCAATTGAAGCGGCCCGCGCGGGCGCCACCGTCGCCCACTGCCACGTCCGCGACCCCAAAACCGGCCGAGGCAGCCGCGACCCCGCGCTATACAGGGAAGTAGTAGACCGCATCCGTTCGTCGGACACGGACGTCATCATCAACCTGACGGCAGGCATGGGCGGTGACCTCGAAATCGGCCCGGGCGAAGACCCGATGCGCTTCGGCAAGGGCACGGATCTCGTCGGTGGCCTGACGCGCCTCGCGCATGTCGAAGAGTTGCTGCCCGAAATCTGCACGCTCGACTGCGGCACGCTCAACTTCGGCGATGGCGACTACATCTACGTATCGACGCCCGCGCAATTGCGAGCCGGCGCAAAGCGCATCCAGGAGCTCGGCGTGAAGCCCGAACTGGAAATCTTCGACACGGGTCATCTGTGGTTCGCGAACCAGCTACTGAAAGAAGGCCTGCTCGATGACCCGCCGCTCTTTCAACTGTGCATGGGCATTCCGTGGGGCGCGCCGCCCGACACCGGCACGATGAAAGCGATGGTCGATAACCTGCCGCCCGGCGCGCACTGGGCTGGCTTCGGCATCGGCCGCATGCAGATGCCGATGGTCGCGCAGGCGATGCTGCTCGGCGGCCACGTGCGCGTCGGTCTCGAAGACAACCTGTGGCTCGATCGCGGCGTGCACGCGACCAACGGCTCGCTCGTGCAGCGCGCCGTCGAAATCATCGAACGTCTGGGCGCACGCGCGCTCACGCCCGCCGAAGGACGCAGGAAGCTCGGACTTCCCCCGCGCGGCGCGCGTCTGCTGGACAAACGCAGCGCCGAACAATTCGCCTGAATCCAAGAGAACCCAAAGGACACATCGACATGCAAGTCAAGCAATTCGCCGCGCTCGGCGCGGGTGTGATCGGCAGCGGCTGGGTGGCGCGCGCGCTCGGAGCAGGGCTCGACGTCACCGCGTGGGACCCGGCGCCCGGCGCCGAGGCGCAGCTTCGCGCGAACGTCGCGAATGCGTGGCCGGCGCTCGAACGCGCTGGCTTGGCCAAGGGCGCGTCGCCGGAGCGGCTGCGTGTGGTATCGACGGTCGAGGAATGCGTCGCCGATGCCGACTTCATCCAGGAAAGCGCGCCCGAACGCGAGGAACTGAAGCTCGCGCTGCACGAGCGCGTGAGTCGCGCAGCCAAGCCCGATGCGATCATCGCGTCATCGACTTCCGGGCTGCTGCCGAGCGAGTTTTACGCGCGTGCGGTGAATCCGCAGCGCTGCGTGGTCGGGCATCCGTTCAATCCGGTGTATCTGCTGCCGCTCGTCGAGGTGCTCGGCGGCGAAGCGACCTCGGGCGAGGCGATCGATGCGGCGATGAGCTTCTATGCATCCATCGGCATGCGGCCTTTGCGCGTGCGCAAGGAAGTGCCGGGCTTCATCGCGGACCGCCTGCTCGAAGCGCTCTGGCGCGAGGCACTGCATCTCGTGAACGACGGCGTTGCGACGACCGGCGAAATCGATGACGCCATCCGCTACGGCGCGGGCATCCGCTGGTCGTTCATGGGCACGTTCCTCACCTACACGCTGGCGGGCGGCGAGGCGGGCATGCGACACTTCATGCAGCAGTTCGGCCCCGCGCTCGAATTGCCGTGGACGAAACTCGTCGCGCCGACGCTGACCGACGAGCTCATCGACCGCGTGGTGGACGGCACGTCGCGGCAGACGAACGGACGCGGCATCAAGGAACTGGAGCGTTATCGCGACGACTGCATCGCAAGCGTGATCGAGGCGATTGCGCAGGCGAAAGCGCGTCACGGCATCGAAGACTAGAGGAACCACGATGATCTATCGCGATACGGTCAAGCCCGAATGGGTCGACTACAACGGCCATCTGCGCGACGCGTTCTACATGCTGATCTACAGCCTCGCGACCGACGCGTTCATGGACCGCATCGGTCTCGACGACGCGGGGCGCGCCGCGAGGCAGCGCACGCTGTACACGCTCGAAGCGCACATCAGCTATCTGCGCGAGATCAAGGAAGGCGCGGCGGTGCGCGTGGAAGCGCGGGTCGTCGCGCATGACAGGAAGCGCGTCCATCTCTACATGGAGATGTTCGAGGGCGATGCCGCCGAGCCGGTGTCGGCGTGCGAGCAGATGATGATGCACATCGATTCGAGCGGCGCGCCGAAATCCGCATCGTTCGATGAAGACATCGCCGCGCGCATCGCCGCCGAGCCGGTCATCGCGCTGAAGGACGCGCGTTACGCCGGCCGCGTGATCGGGTTGCCGGCGCGCGCTTCGTCGGCCACCGCGCCGGCCTGAGCGCGCCACGTTCGCAGCAACAGCGCGTTGGTCACCACGCTCACGCTGGAGAACGCCATCGCCGCGCCCGCGAACATCGGATCGAGCAGGCCGAACGCGGCGAGCGGAATGCCGATCAGGTTGTAGACGAACGCCCAGAAGAGGTTCTGCTGAATCTTGCGGTAGGTGCGCCGCGAGATGTCGATCGCATCGGCGACGAGCGCCGGATCGCCGCGCATCAGCGTGAGGCCGGCCGCTTCGATCGCCACATCGGTGCCGCTCGCCATCGCGATGCCGATGTCGGCGGCGGCGAGCGCGGGCGCGTCGTTGATGCCGTCGCCGGCCATCGCCACGATGCCCTTGCCCGACGCCTTCAGTTGCGTGACGACGCGCGCCTTGTCCTCGGGCAGCGTCTGCGCGAACACGAGATCCGATGGGATGCCCAGCGCGCGCGCGACGCTGCGCGCGCTGCCTTCGTTGTCGCCGGTGACGAGCGCGCTCTGCACGCCCATGCGCGCGAGGCGTTCGATCGCGGCGCGCGCGGTCGGCTTGATCGTGTCGCCGAAAGCCATCAATGCGAGCACGCCGCCATCGAGATCGATGAGCCAGGAAATCGTATTGCCCTGCGCTTCGAGTTCGCGCGCGCGTTCGGCGAGCGTCGGCGCAACGTCGAGCTTCAGTTCCGCGACCCAGCGCGCGCTGCCGATCGCGATGCGCCGCGCGCCGACTTTCGCCTCTACGCCGCGCCCGGCGATCGCGCGCGCAGCGCTCGCATCGAGACGCGGCGCCTCGTTGGCGGCGGCGGCGACAGCCTTCGCCAGCGGATGCTCGCTCATGCGCTGCACGGCGGCGGCGAGCCCGAGCGCTTCGGTCCGGTCCTGCCCGGGCGCAGCATCGAACGCGATCAGGCTGGGTTTGCCGACGGTCAGCGTGCCCGTCTTGTCGAACGCGACGAAGCGGATCGCATGTGCCTGTTCGAGCGCCTGCGCGTCCTTGATGAGAATGCCCTGGCGCGCCGCGACGCCGGTGCCGGCCATGATCGCGGTCGGCGTTGCGAGGCCGAGCGCGCACGGGCACGCGATCACGAGCACCGCGACCGCGTCGAGCAGCGCCGTTTCCGCGCTCGCGCCGTGCAGCAGCCAGCCAACGAGCGTGACGAGCGCGATCGCCAGAATCGCCGGCACGAAAACCGCCGACACGCGATCGACGAGCCGCTGGATCGGCGCCTTCTCCGCCTGCGCCGATTCGACGAGCCGGATGATGCGCGCAAGCGTCGTTTCCGCGCCGATCGCCGTGGTTTCGATCGCAATCACGCCTTCGCCGTTGATCGAGCCGCCGGTCGCGCGTGCGCCCGGTTCCTTCGCGACGGGCAGACTTTCGCCCGTGATCAGCGATTCGTCGATATGCGTGCGGCCCTCGCGCACGATGCCGTCGACCGGCACACGCTCGCCCGGCCGCACGATGGCGATATCGCCGACGCGCACATCGGCGAGCGCGACTTCCCGTTCGCGCGCCGGGTCGTCGCGGTCGCGCACGCGCGCCTTGTCCGGACGCAGCGCATTGAGCGCGCGGATCGCGTCGGTGGTCTGCCGCTTTGCGCGCGCTTCCAGCCACTTGCCGAAGCGCACCAGCGTGATGACGACCGCCGACGCCTCGAAGAACAGATGCTCGGTCATGCCGCCGTGCGCGAACATCTGATAGACGGACAAGCCCCAGGCCGCCGACGTGCCGAGCGCGACGAGCAGATCCATGTTGCCCGCGAAAGCCCGCACCGCGCGATAGCCGCCGACATAGAAACGCGCGCCGAAACCGAACTGCACGACGCTCGCGAGCGCGAGTTGCAGCCACGGATTCAGCGCGAGACCGAACATCGGCGCAAGCAGCGGCACGGTGAGCACGGCTGCGGCGAAGACCGCGGCGAGCTCGCGATCGAATGCGGGCTGCGCGGCGGCGGGCGCGGCTTCGGGCAAAATCGGCGCGGCTTCGTAGCCGGCTTTCGCGACGGCGGCGACGAGCTGATCGTCGGTCAGGGCGCCGTTCGCGTGCACGGTCGCCTTCTCGGTCGCGAGATTGACCGCCACGCTTTCGACGCCCGGCACGCGCCGGAGCACTTTCTCGACGCGCGCGACGCACGACGCGCACGTCATGCCGCTGACGGCCAATTCCGCGGTTCTCGGGCTCTCGGATGATGCTGTGGACATGGTGAAACGCTCCGGTCTGGCTGGGATCGCGAAAATCCCTCACGAGACGAGTATCGACCTTCCAATGATTGGAAGGTCAAGGGCGGAATGAACGGCGTCGTGCGATCGCGGAACCCATCGAAAATAATCGTATTCGAAGGACGAAACGCGCGTCATTCAGTGCTTTTAGGCAGCATCTAGGGCATTCTTCGACTTGCCGGAGCGCTTTTATACGCTTCGTCTTGCCTATAGTCAGCGGATAAGTTAAAACCCGAATTTCGAGATAATGCTCGTGGCGCGCCGCGCGGGGATTCGAAGCGGCATCGAGCCGTTCGCGAGCGTGCCGTGAATCGATCCCGGATCGAGTCGCGCGAGAACCCAAATCGAAAGAAGAACCGGATTTCCATTCGAATGAAGAACAACCGACGCTGGACTTTTCCGCTCAACCCCGCGATCTGGATGAGCGTGAGTCTCGCCGGCATGGCGGTCCTGGCTGGCTGCGCGACCAGGCAGCCGGAGGTGAAACCGACCACCACGGGCTGGGTGAAGAATCAGGTCGCCGACGCCTATACGTTCGGCTTTCCGCTCGTCGCTTCGGATATCGCCCGCGAACGTGCGAGCGGCCGCACCGGCCAGCCCGGCCAGCCGGGTCAGACGCCGCTCAACACCTTCCGTCATGCGAGCGCGCTGCCGCCTGCGGGCGCGGCGGGCTGGCCGAGCGTCGACACGCTCGAATCCACGGCATGGCTCGATGTCTCCGCCGATCCGGTGATCGTCTCGCTGCCCGCCGCGCCGCGCGGCCGCTATCTGGACGCCCGCGCATTCGATGCGTGGACCAACGCGCTCTATTCCAGCGCCGACACGACGCCGTATCCGAAAATGCAGCTGATCGCGTTCGTGCCCGCGGGCTGGACCGGCACGCTGCCCGCCAACGCGACGCGCGTCGAGACGCGCACGCGTTACGTGTGGCTTTCGGTGCGCGTGCGCGTGAACGGTCCGCGCGATGTGCCCGAGGCGCGCAAGCTCCAGACGGCGATGCACATCGACACGCAGACGCCCGCGAAAGGCTCGGCGGCCGATCCGACGCCCGCTGTCGCCGGCGCGTGGCCCGCGAACGGCGCGCGGCAGCCTGCGGTGCCGCCGCTGCCGTCCGCGCTGGCGACAGTCGCGCCGGGCGCGCAGGCCGAGGCGCTCGACGCGAATGCGTTCTTCGCGCGCCTTGCCCGCTCGCTCGACGACAACCCCGCCGCCACCGACGATGCCCACGCGATGAGCCAGCTCGCCGATCTCGGCGTGAAACCCGGCGAGCCGGTGCAGTTCAAGAAGACCGATGCGCCGCTGCTCGATTCCGGCCTCGCCGATGCGCGCGAGCGGCTCGCGACGGTGCCGCCGAACGCGATCACGAAGAACGGCTGGACCTGGTTCGGCGATGGCGTCGGCATCTACGGCACCGACTACACGCTGCGCGCGTACCTCGCACGCCGTCAGACCGCGACGAGCACGAAGGAAGGCGAAGTGAAGCCGGTGACGCGCGTGGACAGCGAAGGCCATGCGCTCAATGGCGCGAACGCGTACACGCTGCACTTCACGCCCGACCAGTTGCCGCCGGTGCGCGGCTTCTGGACGATCACCGCCTATACGAAGGACGGCGCACTCGCTGACGAAAAGCTGCCGCGCCTCTCGATCTCCGACCGCGACCGGCTGAAGAAGAATCGCGATGGCTCCATCGACGTGATCGTGTCGGCGAAGTCGCCGGGACGCGCACGCGACGCGAACTGGCTGCCCGCGCCCGATGGCGAATTCCAGCTCGCGATGCGTCTCTATGCGCCGAGGCCGCAAGCGAGCGACGGCTCATGGGCGCCGCCGCGCGTCCAGCGCCGGTGAGTCAGCCGCGCGAAAGCAACCGGACGGAAACATAAAGGCCGCGATTTTTTCGCGGCCTTTATGTTTTGATGCACGGTTTGGCGAACGTTTGCGGGCCGCCTCGTCGTATACTCGAACATCATCTTTCCGGGACGGCGAAGCTCGGGCGGTGCTCCTACGGACAGCTCGTCGCCGCGCATCGAATGTCAAGCATCACCAAGTCTTCTCTTGCTTCCGCCGGCCAAACCCTGCGCGGCGTCGTGCACGCGCGGCGCACGCGGCGCATCTTCATCGGCTTGCTGATCGCGCTACTCGTGATCGGCGCGCTCGGCTTCTTCGTCGCGCCGCCGGTCATCCGGCATATTGCCGAGCAGCAACTCGCGAAGCAGCTCGATCGCCCGGTCAGCATCCGGCGCATTTCGCTCAATCCCTACACGCTCGATTTCGAAGCCGATGGCGTGCATATCGGCGAAGCGCCCGCGAATCTCGCCAAGACGCCGGGCGCGTCGCCCGATTTCGTCGATGTGTCGCGGCTTGTCGTGCGCACCTCGTGGGCGTCGGTGTTGAAGCTCGCGCCGGTCGTCAACGAACTGAAAATCGATTCGCCGCGCATCAATGTCGTGCGCTTCGACGGCGAGCATTTCAATTTCTCCGATCTGATCGCGAAATTCTCGAAGCCTTCGCCGACGCCCTCGGACAAGCCCGCGCGCTTCTCGGTGTCGAACATCCGCCTCGAAAACGGCCAGATCACATTCGATGACAGGCTGCTGAAGGCGAAGCACGTGATCGACCGCTTCGCGCTCGGCATTCCGTTCATCGCGACCTTGCCCTCCGCCACCGATATCTTCATGACACCGCTGTTACAGGCGCGCATCGACGGCTCGCCGCTCGTCGTGAAAGGGCGCACGAAGCCGTTCTCGGAGTCGCGCGAATCGGAGATCGCGCTCACGCTCGACGGCCTCGACGTGCCGCAGATGGCGTCTTACGCGCCAGCCTCGGTGCCGGTCGCCGTGAAGAGCGGCAAGCTGTCGACGGACCTGAACGTGAACTTCGCGATCTCGGGCGATACCCCGACGATCCGCATCGAAGGCACCGCCGATCTCGCCGATCTCGCCGTCACCGACAAGTCGAACGCGCCGCTCGTCGCGGCCCGCGCGCTGCATGTGAAGATCGCGAACGCGGAGCCGTTGCGCGATATCTATCGCCTCGACGAAGTGACGCTGAGCAATCCCGACGTGCATCTCGCGCGCGATTCGTCGGGGCAGTTGAATGTGCAGAAACTGGCCGGTCCCGCGCCGAAGGCGTCCGCGGAACCGGCGCAGACACAAGCGCAAAAGGAAGCGCAGAAGGAAGCGCCGCCGCTCGATCTGACGATCCGGCATCTCGCGATAAACGACGGCAAGATCGCGCTCGACGACCAGTTGCTGAAGGAACGCGTGCAGGGCGCGCTGACCGGCCTCGCCGTGACGCTCGACGACTTCTCGACGCTTGCGAAGACGCCCGCGAAATACACGCTCAAGACCGCGTTCGACAAAGGCGGTGCGCTCGATGCATCGGGCAAGGTGACGCTCGCCGCGAAGACGGCGGACGCGAAGCTCGCGCTTAACGCGTTCGCGCTGCCGCCGCTGCAGCCGTATCTCGCGAACCTGATGGCCGCGCGGGTGACGAGCGGCACGCTCGGCGCGAACCTGCCGGTGTCGGTCGACTGGGGCAAGCCGGATGGCGGCGTGCAGGTCGGCGCGGGCGACGTGAAGCTCGACGCGCTCACGCTCGTGCCGAACGCGGGCGGCGGCGCGCCGATCAAACTCGCGTCGGCGGTGGCGAAGATCGACAAGGTCGATGTATCCGCGCGCAATGCCGCGCTCGACAGCGTGCAACTGAGCGGTCTCGCGCTCGATGCGACGCGCCGCAAGGACGGCGCCATCGATCTCGCCGCGCTCGCGGGGCCGCACGAGGCCGCGCCCGAGCAGACGGCGACTCACAAGATCCAGAAGGCGCAGGCGGCCGGCCCGGCGTGGCGCTATCGCATCGGCGAAATCTCGCTCGCCGATACGTCGGCGAATATCACCGACGAAACCACGGCGCAGCCGGTCAAGCTGCGCGTCGCGCCGCTCGCGGTGAACGTGAAGCAGTTCAGCGACGATCTGACCAGGCCGCTCGCCGTCGATGGCAAGCTCACGCTGAACGGAAAGGGCGCGCTCGCGATCGGCGGCAATGTCACGGTCACGCCGCTCAAGCTCGCGCTGCACGTGAAGGGCGATCAGGTCGATGCCTCCGCGTTCGAGCCGTATTTCGGCGACAAGCTCAACATCGAAGTGGCGAGCGCGTATCTGAGCGCGAACGGCGATGTCGCGATGTCGGGCAGCGGCAAGACGCTCGCGGCGTCGTATAAGGGCGATGTGTCGCTGTCGGACGTGCGTATGCTCGACAAGGCGACGTCCGATCGTTTCGCCGGCTGGAAGCTGCTCGGCCTGACCAACGTGAAGGTGAACTACAGCGAGCGCGGCACCGATGTCGACGCGGCGCGCGTGACCTTCGCGAAGTTCTACGGCCGCGTGCTGCTCGACGCGCAGGGCAAGCTGAACCTGAAGAGCGTGGTGGCGGGCGAGGGCGGACCGCAATCGGTGACGCGCGGCAGCACGAAGGAGCAGGGCGCGTCCGCGCCGGCGGCGGCGAGCGCAACCGCGACGGTGCCGGTGAAAACCGCGCCGAATTCCGGGCCGCCGGTCAATATGCGCTTCGGCCAGCTCGTGTTGCAGGACGGCCGCGTGACCTACACCGACAACTTCATCAAGCCGAACTACACGGCGAATCTCGTCGCGATCAACGGCACGATCGGTGCATTCGGCACGCATTCGACGACGCCCGCGCCCGTCGATGTCTCCGCAAAGCTGGCGGCGAACGGGCCGGTGTCGATCAAGGGGCAAATCAATCCGCTGATCGACAAGCCCGCGCTGGATCTGACGGCGAGCGCGCACGGCGTCGAGCTGACGAACCTCACGCCGTATTCGTCGAAGTACGCGGGCTATCCGATAACGAAAGGCAAGCTCAACGTCGATCTGCATTACATGCTGGCAGACAACAAGCTCACAGCGAACAACCACTTGTTCATCGATCAGTTGACGTTCGGCGATCACATCGACAATCCGACGGCGACCAAACTGCCGGTTCGGCTCGCGGTGTCGTTGCTGAAGAACTCGCGCGGCGAGATCGACGTGAACATTCCGATTTCGGGATCGCTCGACAATCCGGAGTTTTCGATCGGCGGGCTCGTGTGGCAGGCGATTGTGAATCTCGTGCAGAAGGCGGTGACCGCGCCGTTCACGCTGCTCGCGCACGCGTTCGGCGGCGGCGGCGGCGAGGATCTCAACTACATCGAGTTCGATGCGGGTTCGGCCACGTTGAACGATGCCGCGCAGAAGAAGCTCGATACGATTGCGAAGGCGCTGGTGGACAAGCCGTCGGTGCGGGTGGACGTGACGGGCCGCGTCGATCCGAAGACGGACGAGCCGGCGTTGCGCGCCGCGTGGCTCGACAACCAGGTGAAGCGTGCGAAGGTGCGCGACATGTCGGGCAACGGCGAGAACGTGGACTGGAACGCGATCAAGATATCCGATGCCGACTACGACAAGTATCTGACGAAGGTGTACAAGTCGGCGGATTTCAAGAAGCCGACCAACTTTATCGGCATGACGAAAGCCGTGCCCGATGGCGACATGAAGGCCGCGCTGACGAAAAACGCGCCGGTGGACGAGGGCTCGTTGCGCGATCTGGCGCAGCGTCGCGCGCAGGCGGTGCAGGAGTATTTCGACGGGAAGATCGACAGCCAGCGGATATTCGTCGTCGCGCCGAAGATGTCGGCGGACGATATCAAGGACAAGGGCGCGGGTTCGCGCGTGGAACTCGGGTTGAAGTGAGCGGCGTTGGCCGTCTGGACGATCTGGATGAACAAAGGAATGCAAACTAGCATGGGCGATACCGAAAATTCGAATGAAAACGGGAATCCGCCGATGGGAACACCTTATGAGAAGGACGTGGTGGCGTGGGCCTATGAACAGGCCGCGCTGCTGCGTGCAGGGAAGCTTGCGTCCATCGATATCGAGCATATCGCTGAGGAAATCGAGGACGTGGGCAAGAGTGAACAAAGGGAATTCGCGAGCAGGATGGCGATTTTGCTGGCGCATTTACTGAAGTGGCAGTTTCAGCCTGAGCGGCGAACCAATAGCTGGACGAATACTATCCTGGCTCAGCGCGGGGCAATCGAGCGACGGCTCAGAAAGACACCGAGTCTGAAGCCTATGCTCATCGACGAGGACTGGATCGCCGATATGTGGGGCGATGCGCGCGAACAGGCGGCGAATGAAACGCGTATCGGGTTCGCCGATTTTCCGGAAAGCTGTCCGTGGCCGATGTCGTCGATACTGGAGCAGGGATTTTTGCCCGAGTAGCACGCGACGCGCGCGCCATCCTCAATGCGCCCCCGAAGCCGCCCCGCCACCACCCCCCTTCGCCACCTTCGTAATCCAGATCAGCGGAATGATCAGAATGAAGATCACCGCCGAGATCAGAAAGATATCGTTGAGCCCCATCATCGCGGCTTGCGTATTGACGGTGAAATTGAACATGCCGCGTGCTTGCGCCTCGCTGACATCGAGTGTCGATCGCGATAGCCCGAGCGATTGCAGGAACGCCGGATTGTAGACATTCGCCTGCTCGGTGAGCCGCTCGTGATGCAGCGCGATGCGGTTATCCCACTCGTTGCCCGCGAGCGACGTGCCCACCGCGCCGCAAAACACCCGCGCGAAATTCGATAGCCCCGCCGCCGCCGGAATCTTCGACGGCGGCAGTCCCGACAGCACGATCGCCGTGAGCGGCACGAAGAACATCGCCATCGGGATGCCTTGCAGGAGCGTCGGCAGTACGAGATGCCACGTGTCGATCTCGATCACGTACTTCGAGCGCAGCCAGAACACGAACGCGAAGCCGACGAACGCCATCGTCGCGATGATGCGCGCGTCGCTGCGCGGCAAGACCTTGCCCATCACCGGCGCGAGGATCACGGCGAAGATGCCGAGCGGCGCAGTGACGAGCCCCGCGTCGATGGAGCGATAGTTCAGATACTGCTGCATCCATTGCGGCAGCAGCACGAGATTGCCGAAGAACACGCCGTACGCAACGGAAATCGCCACCGTCCCGCCGAAGAAGTTGCGCCCGGCGAAAAGCCGCAGATCGACGACCGGATTCGGGTCCGTCAGCTCCCACACGACGAAGAACGCGAACGCGATGACCGCGACGATCGCCAGCACGACGATCAGCGGCGACGAGAACCAGTCGAGGTCGCGTCCCTTGTCGAGCATGATCTGCAGCGACGCGACCCACGAGACGAGCAGCAAAAGACCGATCACGTCGATCGGCGCCTTGCGCGTCGGCGATTCGCGATCGCGGTAGATGAGCCACGTGACGCCCGCCGCGAAGATGCCCACCGGAATGTTGATGTAGAAGATCCACGACCAAGAATAGCTGTCGGTGATCCAGCCGCCGAGCGCGGGACCGGCGATCGGGCCGACGGTCGCGGTCATCGCCCAGAGCGAGAGCGCCATCGACGATTTCTCTTTCGGATACGAGCCGAGCAGGATCGCCTGCGACAGCGGAATCAGCGGCCCGGCGACCGCGCCCTGCAACACGCGCGCGAACAGCAGCACCGGCAGGTTCGGCGCGAGGCCGCACAGCCACGACGAAAGCACGAACATCAGAATCGCGCCGACGAACAGGTGCACCTGGCCGAGCCGCTGCGTGAGCCAGCCGGTCAGCGGAATGGAGACGGCGTTCGACGCCGCGAACACGGTGATGACCCACGTGCCCTCGTTGACGGACACGCCAAGATTGCCGGAGATCGTCGGGATCGCGACATTGGCGATCGACGAATCCAGCACGTTCATGAAGGTCGCGAGCGCCACCGCGAAAGTGGCGAGGACGAGCTTGCCGCCCTGGAGCGGCGGGGGCAGTGCTGGCGCAGTGGACGTCGGCGGTGTGCTCATGCAGCTCTTGGTCGATGGGTTCGAGACGCCAGTGTGCCTGCGTTGCAAAAAGGCTGCTTATCCGAATGGCCGATGGCCGGCGAATGGATCGATCCGAAACAGGTATCGACGTGTTGACACCTTATTGATCGTGCGAATAGCATGTCCGTATCTACACGTATCTACGTCTCATGAGGACGTCATGCCAAAGCAGATCCTAAAACGTTGGGGCAATAGTCTTGCTGTGCGCATTCCTGCCAACATTGCCAGCGAACTTTCATTGGAGGAGGGACAGGAAGTGCATGTGGACGTTGAGGATGGACACGTTGCGGTGCGGCCGCATCGGGCGATTCGGCGTTTTTCGCGCGAACGGCTGATTCAGCAATTTCGCGAGGGCACGCTCGAGCGGCACGAGGAGATCGATTTCGGCGATCCCGTCGGCGACGAGTGGGGCGGTCCGGGAGACCCGACGCGCGAGGGTTTCGAATGAAAGATGGAATTCCGGATGCGGGCGACGTGGTGAGATTGCACGTCGGCCCGGCGAGAGGCAATGAGCAGGACGGCTATCGCGCGGTGCTCGTGATCTCCGATATCGTGATGAACGACATCACAGGCCGCTTCACGGGGCTGCCGATCACGTCGACGATTCGCGGCTGGGAAACCGAAGTGCCCATCGCGAGTCTCAAGCGCCCGGGCGTCGCGCTCGTCGATCAGCTTCGCAGTTGGAGCCATCGCCACAGGGAACTCGCGTTCCGTGGGGAGACGGTCACCGAAGAAGAACTCGACGCTGCGAAATACGCGATTCGCGCCTTTCTGCAGCTATGAATGCAGGCGCGCGGCGAATACGCCGCCGCGCGCCCGCCGCTTCACTTCGTCGAAACATCGATATTCCCCAGATACTTCTTCGCGTACTTGTCGATGGTCCCATCCGCCTTGACCTTCTCGATCGCCGCGTTGAGCTTCGTCTTCAGCGCATCGTCGCCCTTGCGCACGCCGTAGGCGATGCCGCTGCCGAGAATCTTGTCGTCGCGAACCGGCGCGCCGACGAACGCGAAGCCTTCGCCATCCGGCTTCGACAGGAACCCGCTCTGTCCCGCCGGCGCGAGCACGAGCGTCCCGTCGAGACGGCCGGACTTTAGATCCGCATACACCTGATTCTGGTCCTGATACGGCACGACCTTCACGCCTTCGTTCTCCCAGTGCGCCTTCGCGAACGTCTCCTGAATCGAGCCCTGCAGCACGCCCACGCTCTTGCCCTTCAGCGATGCCGACGTCGGTTCCAGACCGCTGCCCTTCTTCGCGATCAGTTGCGTCGGCACGCGATACACGACCGTCGTGAAGTCGATCGCCTGGCGACGTTGCTCGGTCGCGTTCATCGCGGAGTTGATCGCGTCGAACTTGCGGCCCTGCAGCGCGGGAATCAGGCCGTCGAATGACGTCTCGACCCACTTGCACTGCATCTTCGCGGCGGCGCAGACAGCATTGCCGACGTCGATGTCGAGCCCTTGCAACTCGCCCGTCGACGATTTCGATTCGAACGGCGGATATTGCGCCTCCAGTCCGAAGCGCAGCGTATCGGCGGCGAGCGCCGCACCGCTCGCGAACGTGCATGCGAAGAACAAGGCGCTGGCGATGTGTTTGAGTTTCATCGTGTTGGTCTCCAGAAAAGTCGTCAGATCGAACAAAGGCGGCGCGCGCCTTCGACGAGCGTGTCGTCGTCCTTCGCGAACGAAAGACGGATCAGGTGGTTATCGGTGCCGTCGGTGTAGAACGCGGACAGCGGAATCGTCGCGACGCGCGCCTCGCGGATCAGGCGCAGCACGAAGTCGCTGTCGGATTCGTTCGAGATCGCGTCGTACCGCGCCAGCATGAAGAAACTGCCCGCGCTCGGCAACAGTTCGAAGCGCGAGCCCTTAAGCGACTCGGCGAGCAGATCGCGCTTGTGCTGGTAGAACGGCCCGAGATTCAGATAGCTCGATTCGTCCGCGAGCGCTTCGGCGAACGCCATCTGCATCGGCGTATCGGCGGAAAAGGTCATGAACTGGTGGATCTTGCGAATCTCGGCCGTCAGCGCGGCGGGCGCGAGACAGTAGCCGACGCGCCAGCCCGTCACGTGATACGACTTGCCGAACGACGACACGATCACGCTGCGTTCCGCCAGCTCGGGATAGCGCGCCATGCCGTGATGCGGCGCGTCATCGAACACGACGTGTTCATAGACTTCATCCGACAGCACGATGATTTTCGTGTCGCGCGTGAGTGCGGTCAGCCGTGCGATGTCGGCGTCCGTGAACGCGCTGCCGGTCGGATTGTGCGGCGTATTGACGAGAATCATGCGCGTCTTCGGCGTGATCGCGGCGGCGACTTCGTCCCAGTCGATGTGGAAATTCTCGGCCGAGAGCTTGATCGCGACGGGCGTGGCGCCCTGCAACTGCACGATCGGCGCATAGCTGTCGAAGGACGGCTCGAAGTAGATGACCTCGTCGCCGGGATGCACGAGCGCGCTGATCGTCGCGTACAGGCCTTCGCTCGCGCTCGCCACCACGGTGACTTCCGTGCCCGGATCGTACTGCGCGCCATACAGCTTGTGCGTCTTCACGGCGATCGCTTCGCGCAGCGCGAGCACGCCGGACATCGGCGAGTACTGGTTATGTCCTGCCCGCATGGCTCGCTCGACGCCTTCGATCAGCTTCGGATCGCAGGCGAAGTTCGGCGCGCCCTGCGACAGGTTGAGCGCGTGATGCTCCTCGGCCAACTGGCCGATGACGGTGAAAATGGTCGTGCCGACATTCGGCAGCTTCGACTCGGGAATGCAGGCGCTATGCACGGCAAGTGTCTCCGGAATTGCGGTTCGGCGATGATTGCCGTCGATTCAACCGCAGCAATAAAGCGCGGACAATCGAAACTTTGTCATACTAGCCATGCCTGCAGATCATGGCTACATGCCAAAAACCCGATGCCTCCGATGAAACCGCTGCCCTCGCTCGATGTGCTCAAAACCTTTCTGGTCGTCGCCCAGAAGCTGAACTTCACGCGCGCGGCCGAGGTGCTGAACGTGACACAGGGCGCGGTCAGCCGGCAGATCGCCGGACTGGAGGCGCATCTCGGCTACGCGCTTTTTGCGCGGCAGGCGCGCGGGCTCGCGCTGACGCATCACGGCGCGCTGCTCGTCGCGCCGTTGCAGCAGGCGTTCGCGCATATCGACGATGCGCTGGCGAAAGGCGGCGCGCAATCCGGCATTCTGCGCGTGAAGTGCCCGACCTGCGCGATGCGCTGGATCCTGCCGCGCGTCATCCGCTTGCAGAACGAGCGGCCCGAGCTGGTGGTGGAGGTGACGGCGTCGGTGTCGCACGGCGTCGAGTTCGGCGCGGAGCCGTTCGATGCGGCGATCGTCTTTGGCGCCGCGCCGTCGCTCAAGGGCGTGACGGCGGATCATCTCTTCGATGAAGTGCTGACGCCGGTTTGCGCGCCCGAATTGTGGAAGCCGAAGAAGCACGCCGCGCCCACGCCCGGCGATCTCGCCGGCAAGACGCTGCTGCATCCCACGCGCGACCGCCGCGACTGGCTTCTGTGGCTCGGCGCTTACGGCTACACGGGCCTGCCGTCGACGAAAGCGCAGCATTTCGACACGCTCGATCTGGCGATGTCGTCGGCGATGCAGGGTCTGGGCGTGACGATCGGCGATGTCTCGCTGATCGAGGAAGACTTGCGCGCGAAGCGCGTGATCGCGCCGTTCCCGCTGTGCGTGACGAGCGGGGCGGCGTATTACCTCGCGTATCCGGAGCGGCCCGCGCCGTCGCCCGCATTGCAGCAATTCGCGCAATGGCTGGGCGACGAGGCGGCGCACACGCGCAAGAGGCTGGAGGCCCGGACGCACGCGGCCCAGGCCTGAAGCGTCATCACATGCCGTGCTTGGTGACGACCGACGCCCACTGTCCGTTCTTCACCTGATACAGCGTCGACGATGCATTCTTCAGCGCGCCGTTGCTGTCGAACGCGATCGGTCCGGTGATGCCTTGGAACGAGTTCGACTTCAGGACCGGCCGGTACACGTTCGGATCGATGGAATTGGCCTTCTGCATCGCGTTGATCGCGGCCCACGCGGCGTCGTAGCCGAACGGCGCATACGAAAGAATCGCGACGCCGAAGCGCTTCTGGAACTTGTCGGCGAACGCCTTGCCTTCGGGCAGCTTGTCGAGCGGGCTGCCGTATTCCCACGCCTGCGCGCCCTCGGCAGCATCGCCCGCGAGCTTGAGGAAATCGGCGTCCATCACGCCGCCGCCGCCCACGAACTGCGCGTTCATGCCGAGCTGCTTCATCCGCTTGACGACCGCCGCCGCCTGCCGGTCGAGGCCGCCGAAGAAAATCAGATCCGCGTTGGTCGCCTTGATGCGCGTGAGCTGCGCGCTGAAATCGACGGTCTGGTTGTCGCTGTACTCGCGCGTGACGATCGTGCCGCCCTTCGCCTTCACCGCCTTCTCGAATTCGTCGGCCTCGCCCTGACCGAAGGCCGTGCGGTCGTCGATGATCGCGATGCGCTTCGCCTTCGTCGTCGTCACCGCGTAGACGCCGGCGTTGCCTGCGTTCTGCGCGTCGCTCGAAATCACCGTGAACATGTTCTCCAGGCCGCGCGTCGTGATGGTCGGATTGGTCGCGGCGGGGTCGATGGTCGGGATGCCGGCGCTGTTGTAGATCGGCGAGGCGGGCAGCGTCGTGCCCGAATTGAAGTGTCCGACGACGACCACCACGCCGTCATCGACGAGCTTCTGCGCCGCCTGCACGCCCACGCGCGGGTCGGCCTGATCGTCTTCCGCGCGGATCTCGAACTTCGCCGTCTTGCCGCCGATCGTGATCTTCTTCGCGTTGGCTTCGTCGAGCGCGAGCTGCACGCCGTTCTGGAGGTCCTTCCCGTAACCCGCGTTCGCGCCCGTCAGCGGCGCGGCAAAACCCACTTTCACCGTCAGTTCGTCTGCGCTCGCGGCGAAGGGCGCGGCGGCGAATGCAGCCGTGGCGCATGCCACGAGCCACGCCAGAGGTTTGGTACGGATGCGCATGGTTTTGCTCTCCTTTTTGATTTGGCAATCGAATGGGACATGACCGGTTCAGTGCCGGCAAGACGGACTTGCCCTCAAAGGCCGGCAATCCGGCGATGAAGACAGCCGCTTCGCGCGCGGCCCGGCACAGGCAGCGGACATGCGCAATGTAGAAAACCAATTTGGCCGCGTCTTGGTGTTAAGTCGCGCGTCCGATGCGGATTTCGGCATAGGCCCGATTCGCCTCGATCGCACGCCCGGAGCGGCTTGGCGCGTTTCGCCGCCGCATCGCGCGCGACGATTCCCGACGATGTCGAAGCCGCGTCTATCGCGACGATTGAGAATCCCTCGCTTGACAAAGTGCATATGCACTCATATTCTGCGGGACATGACTTCCAACTCTTCTCCTCTCGACTGCAACTGTTTCGCGATCCGTCAGGCGGCGCGTTATGTGTCGCAGATGTACGAGCGGCATCTGACCGCGGTCGGCATCACGGCGGCGCAGTTCACGATTCTCGCGGCGATCGGGCGCAAGCCCGGCGTGCAGATGGCCGAGCTCGCCGACTCGATGGTGATGGACCGTACCACGCTCGTGCGCGCGCTCAAGCCTTTGCAGCGTGACGGGCTGGTCGAAGCGGCGCAGGAATCGGCCAGCTCGCGCGCGGTCGGCTTGCGGCTGACGGCAACCGGCCGCGACACGCTCGTGAAGGCGTCGGCGCAATGGCGCGCCGCGCAGGCGGAATTCGAAGCGAAGTTCGGCGAGAAGCGCGCAAAGGCGCTGCGCCAATCGCTGTTCGAACTGACGACGATGGAGTGAGTGGCATAGCGCAGGCTCGCCGTGCGCGGGCCTTTTTCGTATCGATATCAGTGCATATGCACAGTTTGATGGAGCACACCATGCAGATCAAAGGAAAAGTCGTTCTCGTCACCGGCGCCAATCGCGGCCTCGGCAAGCAATTCGCGAAGTCGCTGCTCGAAGCGGGCGCGGCGAAGGTCTATGCCGCCGCTCGCGATCCGAAGAGCGTCGATATTCCCGGCGTCGAAGCGATCCGCCTCGATGTGACCAACGCCGCCGATATCGCGGAAGCCGCCGCGACCTATACCCACGTGCAGGTGATCGTCAACAACGCGGGCGTGACGACGCGCGGCCTGCTCGTCGATCCGGCGTCGACGCAAGGCATCCGCGACCTTCTGGAGATCAACACGTTCGGCCCGATCGCGCTCACGCAGGCGTTCGCGCCCGCGCTGAAGAAGAACGGCGGCGGCGCGGTCGTCAACATTCTTTCGGTGCTGAGCTGGGTCTCGTTGCCGGCGGGCGGCGCGTATCACATTTCGAAGGCGGCGGCGTGGGCTGCCACGAACGCATTGCGCGAGGAACTGCGCGAGCAGGGCACGCTCGTCGTGGCGGCGCACCCGGGCTATATCGATACCGACATGACCGCGCAGGTCACCGCGCCGAAGTCCACGCCGGAGCATGTGGTGAACGAAGTGCTCGCCGCGCTGGAAAAGAACCAGGAAGAAGTGCTCGTCGATGAAACCGGCCGCCAGGTCAAGCAATCGCTCTCGACCGACAAGCCCATCTATCTCACCGGCATTCCCCGTTAAGCGAGGCAAGGACATGTTCGTGCAAGACATCGTTTTGTGTCATCCGGTGCGCACGGCGATCGGCGGGTTCAACGGCGCGCTGAAGGACACGCCCGCCGTCGATCTCGGCGCGGCGGCCATCGCCGAAACGCTGCGGCGCGCAGGCAAGGCGCTCGATCCTGCGTCGATCGATTCGGTCGTGTTCGGCAATGTGATCCAGGCCGGCAACCGCATGAATCCGGCGCGGCAGGCGTCGGTTGGCGGCGGCGTGCCGGTTTCGGTGCCCGCGCTTGCCGTGAATCGCGTGTGCGGCTCAGGCGCGCAGGCCATCGCGACAGCCGCGACCGAAATCGCGGCGGGCGTCGCCAAGCTCGCGATCGCGGGCGGCATGGAGAACATGGATCGCGCGCCGTATCTGCTCGACGGCGGGCGGCGCGGCTATCGCATGGGCAATGCGCAGATATACGACAGCATGCTGCGCGACGGTCTCGTCGATGCCTTTTCGGGCGAGCATTCGGGCTGGCACACCGAAGATCTCGTGTCGAAGCTGGATATCACGCGTGAAGCGCAGGATCGCTGGGCCGAGCGTTCGCAGCAGTCCTTCGCGGCCGCGCAGCGGGACGGCCTCTTCGATGCGGAAATCGTCGGCGTCGATGTGAAGGCGGGCCGCGAAACGGTCGCGTTCGCGCGCGATGAGCAGCCGCGCCCGGACACGACGCTCGCGACGCTTGCGAAGCTGCGCCCGGCGTTTCGTCCCGACGGCACGATCACGGCGGGCAATGCGCCGGGGCTGAACAGCGGCGCATCCGCGATGATCGTGACGAGCCGCAAGGAAGCCGAGGCGCGCGGCATTGAACCGTTCGTGCGGCTCGCGGCGTTCGGCGTGGCGGCGGTCGAACCAGGCATGTTCGGGCTCGGGCCGGTGCCCGCCGTGCAACTGGCGTTGCAGCGCGCAGGCTGGAAGCTCGGCGATGTGGAGCGCTTCGAGATCAACGAAGCCTTCGCAGCGGTGCCGATCGCGGTGGCGAGGACGCTCGGCGTGCCGGAAGACATCGTCAACGTGGAGGGCGGCGCGATCGCGCACGGGCATCCGATCGGCGCGACCGGCGCGGTGCTCACGACGCGTCTCGCCCATGCGATGCGCCGCGACGGCGTGAAGCGCGCGATCGTCACACTGTGCATCGGCGGCGGGCAGGGCATCGCGCTCGCGCTGCAGACGATCGCGTAACGTGCGTCAGGGCTTCGCCGCCTTCTGCATCTCATCGAATCCCGCCGCGGCCTGCTGCACGTCCGGCGGGAAGTCGTCCATCTCCATCACCTGGCGCACTTCGATCATCTCCGTGTCCGATCCCGGACAACGCTTCGCCCATTCGATCGCTTCTTCGCGCGACTTCACCTGAAGCATCCAGTAGCCGCCGAGGACTTCCTTCGCTTCGGCGAACGGTCCGTCGGTGACGCGCGGCTTGCCGCCTTCGAACGTGACGCGCGCGCCCATCGACGGCGGATGCAGTCCGTCGAGCGCGAGCAGCACGCCGGCCTTCTGCAATTCCTCGTTGTACTTCATCATGGCGGCGACGGCGTCCGCGCTCGGCATCGTGCCAGGTTGCGCGCTTTCGTAGCCGCGCGGGATCATCAGCATCATGAATCGCATGTGGATCGCTCCTTCAAAAGAGTGTATTGGTGTCGGGCGTCATCGGCCCGCTCGCACATTACGACGAGCAACATCGCACGGGATCGACACATGCGTGTGAATTTCTGTCTTAAGCGTTTGTCCCTAGTCGATTGCTGTTGCCATCGCGCTCGTCCGATCAAATAATGTAATCCATTACATCTCGATCGCCGCGAGCGACGCCGCAATGTCAGATACGGTTCGTCCACGTGAGGAAGTATCGATTGCCGACGTCGCCGAGCGCGCGGGCGTGTCGGTCGCCACGGTATCGCGCGTGCTCAACGGGCACACGAACGTTCGCGAGGCGACGCGCGAAAAGGTCCGCGAGGCGGTCGCGGCGAGCGGCTATCGCATCAACGAGCTCGCGCGCAATCTGCGCACGGCGGAAAGCCGCCTGCTGCTCACAATGGTCCCTGACTTCGGCAATCCGTTCTACGCGGCGATCGTGCGCGGCATCGACAGCGTCGCGCGCCAGAACGGCTACTTCATGCTGTTGTGCGACACCGGCGCGGACCCGCTGCGCGAGCGAAGCTATTTCGATCTCCTGCGCGGCCGCCGCGCCGATGGCGCCATCTGCCTCGATCCCGCCGCGGTGCAAAAGGCGCTCGCCGAAGAAGCGTCGGCGCTGCCGTGGGTCGCGTGCTGCGAGTTCGATCCTGCCGCGGGCGTGCCGTATGTCGGCATCGACAACCATCTCGCCGCGGGCGATGTCGTGCGCTATCTGACGGCCAAGGGTCATCGGCGCATCGCGCTCATCAACTCGGGACAAGGCTATCTGTACGGACGTCAGCGGCTCGCGGGCTATCGCGATGCGCTGATCGACGCGGGCATCGAGCCGCGTGCGGAGTGGCTGATCGAACTCGATAGTCTCGACTACGACGCCGGCGAACGCGCGGCCGCGCAACTCGCCGCACTCGGCGATGCGAGACCGACCGCCGCTTTCGCCGTCTCCGACACGCTCGCCATCGGCGTGATGAACGGCTTTCGCGGCGCGGGCCTGGCGGTGCCGGACGATGTCGCGGTCGTCGGCTTCGACGATATCGCCGTCGCCGCGCATGTCGATCCGCCTTTGACCACCGTGTCGCAGCCGATGCAACTGCTCGGCGAAACCGCCGCCGATCTCCTGCTCCAGCGCCTGCGCGATCCGCGCGCCGTGGTGCCGGGCGTGCTGCTGCCGCATCGGCTGATTCGCCGAAGGAGCGCGTGACGATGAGCCTCGCCGTGCGCTTTCAGGGCATCGAAAAGCAGTTCGGGCCGGTGCGCGTGCTGCACGGCGTCACCTTCGATATCGCGCCGGGCCGCATCTACGGATTGCTCGGCGAGAACGGCGCGGGCAAGTCCACGTTGATGAAGATTCTCGCGGGCTACGAGCGCGCGAACGCGGGCGAGCTTTATATCGATGAGCGCCAGCGCGACTTCGCGAGCTCACGCGATGCCGAACATGCGGGCATCGTGCTGATTCACCAGGAACTGAACCTCGCGGACCATTTGAGCATCACGCAGAACATGTTCCTTGGGCACGAGCTGAAGAAAGGCTTCTTTCTCGACGAACCCGCGATGCGCGAAGCCGCTCGTGCACGACTGAGCGACGTCGGCCTGCACAAGAATCCGGATACGAAGGTGCGCGACCTGATCGTCGCGGAGAAGCAACTGGTCGAGATCGCGAAGGCGATGCTGCGCGACGCGCGGCTGCTCATCATGGACGAGCCGACCGCGACGCTGACGCCATCGGAAACACAGCGTCTGTTCGGCCTGATGGCGCGTCTGAAAGAGGCGGGCACGACCATCGTCTATATCTCGCACAAGCTCGACGAAGTGGAGCGCGTGACCGACGAAGTGATCGTGATGCGCGATGGCCGCTTCGTCGCGCGCGCGCCGACCGATGAACTCACGCGTCAGCAGATGGCGAACCTGATGGTCGGCCGCGAAGTCTCCGACATGTTTCCCGACAAGCCTTCGCTGGCCGCGGATGCGCCGGTCGCATTCGAGGTCGAAGGCGCGTCGGTGCCGGGCTGGGCGGAGGGCATCGGCTTCTCCGTGAAGAAGGGCGAAGTGTTCGGCTTCGCGGGGCTCGTCGGCGCGGGACGCACGGAATTGTTCGAGGCGCTCGTCGGCTTGCGGCCATTGAGCGCGGGACGCGTCGTGATCGACGGAAAAACCGTCAGCCTGAAAAATCCGCGCGAAGCGATGCGACAGGGCCTCACGTACCTGAGCGAGGACAGAAAAGGACGCGGACTGCACGTCGACATGGCGCTGAAAGACAACCTGACGATGATGACGCTGGAGCGCTATGCGCATCCGTTCATCGACATGCACGCCGAACGCGATGCATTGAAAAAAGCGGTGAACGATTTCGGCATTCGCACGGGCAACACGTCGATTCGCGCGCGCATGCTGTCGGGCGGCAATCAGCAGAAGCTCGCGCTCGCGAAGTTCCTGAATCCCGATCCGCGCGTGATCGTGCTCGACGAACCGACACGCGGCGTCGATGTCGGCGCGAAACGCGACATCTATTTTCTGATTCACCGGCTAGCCGCCGAGGGCCGCGCGGTGATCGTGATTTCATCCGAGCTGATCGAACTGATCGGCTTGTGTCATCGCGTCGCGGTGATGCGCGCGGGCGAGCTCGTCGCGACGCTCGGCATGGATCTTTTGACCGAAGAGAGGTTGATCGCGCATGCGACCGGCACACACTGAAGACATCGGAAGCGAGAGCCGCCTTTCCGCCGCCGCACGCTTTCTGTTCGGCGTCGGGCCGCTGATCGGGCTGATCGCGTTGTGCATCGGCGGCACGCTGCTCAATGGCGACTTCGCCACCCTCGACAACGCGATGAACGTGCTCACGCGCACGTCGTTCATCGGCATCATCGCGGTGGGCATGACCTTCGTGATCATCTCGGGCGGCATCGATCTGTCGGTCGGCTCGATGGCCGCGCTGATCGCGGGCAGCATGATCTACATGATGAACGCGCTCATGCAGGGCTTTCATGGACACGCGGTGCCGCCGCTTCTGATCATCGCGCTGGGCGTCGTGCTCGCGCTCGTGCTCGGCGCGCTGTTCGGCTTCGCGCACGGCGTGCTCGTGACGAAGGGGCGCATCGAGCCGTTCATCGTCACGCTGGGCACGCTCGGCATCTTTCGCGCGCTGCTCACGTGGCTCGCGGACGGCGGCGCGCTCACGCTCGACAACGCGCTCGTCGATCTGTACGGGCCGGTCTATTACGCGAGCCTCTTCGGCGTGCCGGTGCCGATCTGGATTTTTCTCATCGTCGCGGCGGGCGGCGCGCTCGTGCTCAATCGCACGGTGTACGGACGTCATGTGCAGGCGATCGGTTCGAGCGAGCAGGTCGCGCGTTATGCGGCCATTCGCGTGGATCGCGTGAAGATCGTCACGTATGTGCTGCTGGGCTTGTGCGTGGCCGTCGCGACGATTCTGTACGTGCCGCGCCTGGGCTCTGCCACGCCGACGACGGGCCTCCTGTGGGAACTCGAAGCGATCGCGTCCGTCGTGGTCGGCGGCACCGCGCTAAAAGGCGGCGAAGGGCGCGTGATCGGCACGGTCATCGGCGCGATCCTGCTTTCGGTCATCAACAACATCCTGAACCTGACGAGCATCATCAGCGTGTATCTGAATGCGGCGGTGCAGGGCGCCGTGATCATCCTCGTAGCAGTTTTGCAGCGCGGTCGTCGTTAATGCCTACAAATCCGGAGACATCGTCATGAATAAAATGCTTCGCGCGCTCGGCGCGCTCACGCTCGCGGCAAGCGCGTTCGCCGCTGCATCGTCGTCCGCTCATGCCGACGAAAAGGTCGTGCTCGGCGTCGCCATTCCGACCGCGGATCACGGCTTCACGGGCGGCATCGTGTGGTGGGCCAACGAGGCAAAGAAGGAACTGGAGAAGGCGCATCCGGACCTGAAGGTGATCGTGAAGACGGCCGGCACCGCGCCCGAGCAGGCGAACCAGTTGCAGGATCTCGTGACGGTCAACAAGATCAACGCGCTCGTGATCTTCCCGCAGGAATCGGCGTCGCTCACGCAGCCTGTCGCGCAGGTGAAGAAGAAGGGCGTGTACGTGACGGTGGTCGATCGCGGTCTCACCGATACCAGCGCGCAGGATGCCTATGTCGCCGGCGACAACACCGCGTTCGGCAAGATTCCCGCCGAGTATCTCGCGAAGACGATGAACGGCAAGGGCGATATCGTCGCGCTGCGCGGCATTCCCACGACCCTCGACAACGAGCGCTGGACCGCGTTCGAAGGCGTGATCAAGCAGCATCCGGACATGAAGATCCTCGATGCGAAGTACGCGAACTGGAACCGCGACGACGCCTTCAAAGTGATGCAGGACTATCTCACGCGCTTCAAGCACATCGACGCCGTCTGGGCCGCCGACGACGACATGATGGTCGGCGTGCTGAAGGCGATCGATCAGGCGAAGCGCACGGACATCAAGATCGTCTTCGGCGGCGCGGGATCGAAGGAAGCCGTGAAGCGCATCATGGATGGCGACAAGCGCGTGCAGGCCGACGTGTCGTACTCGCCGAAGTTCATCTACGACGCGATCAAGCTCACCGCCGAGGCGCGCCTGAAGGGCGACAAGCTGCCGCCGACGACGATCATCCCGTCGGTGCTCATCACGAAGGACAACGCCAAGCAGTTCTACTTCCCGAACTCGCCGTTCTGATGCGCGAAGGCCGTTCACCCGGCCTTCTTTCTCTTGGAGGCGAACGATGAAGACCATCAAGGGGCCGGCGATATTTCTCGCGCAGTTCATGGGCGATCGGCCGCCGTTCGATACGTTGCAGAACCTCGCGTCGTGGGCGGGCTCGCTCGGTTACGAGGGCGTACAGGTGCCCGCCGATCCGCGCCTGATCGATCTGGAACAAGCCGCATCGAGCGATGCCTATTGCGACGACATCCGCCGCACGGTGGACGATGCGGGCGTCGCGATCACCGAATTGTCCACGCATCTGCAAGGGCAGTTGATCGCGGTGCATCCCGCCTACGACACATTGTTCGATGGCTTCGCCGCGCCGCACGTGCGCGGCAATCCCGCGGCGCGCACGCAATGGGCGATATCGCAACTGAAGCTCGCGGCGGCCGCGTCGAAGCGTCTGGGCCTGAGCGCGCACGTGACGTTTTCGGGCGCGCTCGCGTGGCCGTATGTTTATCCGTGGCCGCAGCGTCCGGCGGGTCTGGTGGAAGCCGCATTCGACGAGCTCGCGAAACGCTGGCGTCCTATTCTCGACGAGTTCGATCGCGCGGGCATCGACGTGTGCTACGAACTGCATCCCGGCGAGGATCTCCACGATGGCGTCACGTTCGAGCGCTTTCTCGCGGCGGTGGACGATCATCCGCGGGCGAATATCCTGTTCGATCCGAGTCACTTCGTGCTGCAGCAACTCGATTACCTCGCGTTCATCGATATCTATCATCCGCGCATCAAGGCGTTTCACGTGAAGGACGCGGAGTTCCGGCCGAACGGGAAGCAGGGCGTGTACGGCGGCTATTCGGGATGGACAGATCGCGCGGGACGTTTTCGTTCCCTGGGCGATGGCCAGATCGACTTCAAGGCGATTTTCTCGAAGATGGCGCAATACGATTTTCCCGGCTGGGCCGTGCTCGAATGGGAGTGCGCGTTGAAGCATCCGGAAGACGGCGCGCGCGAAGGCGCGGTGTTCATCCGCGATCGAATCATTCGCGTGGCCGAGCGTGCGTTCGATGACTTCGCCGGCAGCGGCGCAAGCCGCGAGCAGATGCGCGACGTGCTCGGCATCGGCGACAAAGCGGGAGAGACGCGATGAACCGCGTGCGATTGGGGATGGTCGGCGGCGGCGAGGGCGCGTTCATCGGCGCGGTGCATCGCATGGCCGCGCGGCTCGATGATCGCTACGAACTGGTGGCGGGCGCGCTGTCGTCGGATGCGCGGCGTGCGGCTGCGAGCGCGGCGGCGATCGGGCTTACGCGCAGCTACGACGATTATCGCGAGATGGCGCGCATCGAGGCCGGGCGCTCGGACGGCATCGAGGCGGTGGCGATCGTCACGCCGAATCATCTGCATGCGCCGATCGCGACCGCGTTTCTCGAAGCCGGCATTCACGTGATCTGCGACAAGCCGCTCGCCGTGTCGCTCGATGAAGGCGAGGCGCTGGCGAAACTCGCGCGCGAGAAGGATCGCGTGTTCGCGGTGACTTATACGTACACGGGCTATCCGCTCGTGCGTCACGCGCGCGGGATGGTGCGGCGTGGGTTGCTCGGCGATATCCGCGTCGTGCAGGTCGAGTACGCGCAGGACTGGCTGTCGCTGCCCGTCGAGACGCAGGCGAACCGGCAGGCGGTGTGGCGCACCGATCCGGCGCTGGCCGGTCCGGCGGGCTGTCTCGGCGATATCGGCACGCACGCGTATCAGCTCGCGGAGTACGTGACGGGCATGAGGCCGGCGGAGTTGTCGGCGGACGTGACGACGTTCGTGCCGAATCGCCGTGTCGACGATCACGTGCAGGCGATGTTCCGCTATGCCGGCGGCGCGCGCGGGATGCTGTGGGCGAGCCAGGTCGCGGCGGGCGAGGAGAACGCGCTGCGCCTGCGTGTGTACGGCACGAAGGCGGGCATCGCATTCGATCAAGAGACGCCGAACGAGTTGTGGTTCACACCGATAGGCGGGGCGTCGGAACGGATCACGCGCGGCCGCGTGCAAAGCTCCGAAGCGCTGCACGCGACGCGCGTACCGGCCGGGCATCCGGAAGGTTATCTGGAAGCGTTCGCGCAGGTTTATACGGATGCGGCGGCGTGCATCGCGAGCGGAACTACGCAAGGGGATGACTGGCTCACGACTGTCGAGGACGGGGTCGCAGGATTGAGGTTCGTGGATGCGGTGTTGAGGAGCAGCGAGAGAAACGCCGAGTGGGTGACGCTTGCTTGATTCGGATGCTTTAGTCGATCACCCATTTTCCTCGAATCATCGCTTCCTCCAGCATGCCGAGTGTGAGCTGCCATCCGCCGAGCGTTTCTCGAGCCTCGAGGCTGAACGGTGACTTGAGTACTGTCCAGAAAAAGGCCGGCTTGCTCAACTGAATGAACGGGTAATAGTGGCCAAGCTCGAATTCGCTCATGTCGACGCCGAATATCGTTCCCCACTCATTGAGCAACGCTGAAATCTCCGGTGGATTCAAGTCGAGGTCGTGATACAGATCGGTCTCGGGTGCGAGGCTGTTTTGTCCCAGGAACGGCTTGCCCAGCTTCACTTCGATGAAGTCGACGAGCCGCTTCCACGCTTCCTGTCGAGCAGTCATTTATAGTCGATCCTCGGGTTTCACGATGCCGTTATAAGACTGAACTGATCGAAACAGAATGGTCGATACATCGGTGGCGAGAAGCACCCAGCCGACACCCGGAATCGCCCTTCCAACGAAGGCTCCCAGATTGCGAGTGAACTTGACGCGCAACGTAAAAAGACTTGAAAAGGACGTCACTGTCGGCAAGATTCTGTATTTGATGTCGAAGGGCAGCATCGTTCTGGAGACGATCGACGCAACTGACGTACCCTTGACCGCCAAATTGAATTTGCCACGTGTCGGAAGGAACGGCTGACCCAGCAGGATCATCGCGATGCTCGACAGATCGTCTATGCCGGTCTCTCTGTAGGTCTCGTCAATGGTGATAAGAAAGAATAGCTCGGCGGGTTCTAAATCCGTATGCACGCCGTATTGGTAACGGTTGCCCATGTTCGTCCGTAAATCATTCAAAAGTCGGACGATAATAGTTTGGTATACCTAAGCAATCAACGCTTGCGGTTTAGCAGTAAATCCACGTGCGATACGGCAAAAAAAACGCGACTCCCGCAAGAGCCGCGTTTCTCACCTCAGAGTCGGAATCGTTCCGGAATCACGCCCAGTTCGCGTGAAAACTCCCCGCCTTGTCCACGCGTTCGAACGTATGCGCGCCGAAGAAGTCCCGCTGCGCCTGCACGAGATTCGCGGGCAGCCGCTCCGAGCGATACGCATCGAAATAGGCAATCGCCGACGAGAACGCGGGCACCGGAATCCCCGCCTTCACCGCCGCGACGACCACATCGCGCAATGCGTCCTGATACTTCGCGGCGATATCGCTGAAATACGGATCGAGCAGCAGATTCGCGAGCTGCGCGTTCTTGTCATACGCATCCGTGATCTTCTGCAGGAAGCGCGCGCGGATGATGCAGCCCGCGCGGAAGATCTTGGCGATCTCGCCGTAATGCAGGTCCCACTTGTATTCTTCCGATGCCGCGCGCAACTGCGCGAACCCCTGCGCATACGACACGATCTTGCTGAGATACAACGCGCGCCGCACCGACTCGACGAACGCCGCGCGATCGCCGTCGAACTTGGGCGCGGGGCCGCTCAAGACCTTGCTCGCCGCCACGCGCTGATCCTTCAGCGACGACAGCACGCGCGCGAACACGGCTTCGGTAATCAGAGGCAGCGGCGCGCCGAGATCGAGCGCATTCTGGCTCGTCCACTTGCCCGTGCCTTTTTGCGCGGCGCGGTCGAGAATCACATCGACGAGATCCTTGCCGGTTTCATCGTCCTTCTTCGCGAAGATCTTCGACGTGATCTCGATTAGATAGCTGTCCAGCTCGCCCTGATTCCACTCGACATACACCTTGCCGAGTTCTTCGTTCGACAAACCGGCGACGCGCTTCAGCACGTCATAGCTCTCGGCGATCAGCTGCATGTCGCCGTACTCGATGCCGTTGTGCACCATCTTCACGAAATGGCCCGCGCCGTCCGGACCCATGTAGGCGACGCACGGCTCGCCATCCGGCGCCTTCGCCGCGATCTCTGTGAGGATCGGCGCGACGAGTTCGTAGGCTTCCTTCTGTCCGCCCGGCATGATCGACGGGCCTTTCAGCGCGCCTTCCTCGCCGCCCGACACGCCCGTGCCGATGAAATGCAGGCCCGACTTCGCGAGATCCTGATTGCGGCGGATGGTGTCGGTGAAATGCGTGTTGCCGCCGTCGATGAGAATGTCGCCCTTCTCCAGCAGCGGACGCAGCGAAGCGATGGTCTCGTCGGTGCCTGCGCCTGCCTTCACCATCATCAGAATGCGGCGCGGCTTTTCGAGCGACTCGACGAACTCTTCGAGCGTATAGGTCGGTACGAGCTTCTTGTCGGGATGTTCGGCAATCAGTTCGTCGGTTTTGGCGCGGCTGCGGTTGTAGACCGAAACGGCGTGACCGCGGCTCTCGATGTTCAAGGCCAGATTGCGGCCCATGACGGCGAGGCCCACCACGCCGATAGCTTGTTTGCTCATGCTTGATCTCCGGATGACCGAAGCGGACGCGGCTCGTGGCGCGGCTTCGGGATGAAAACGTGTCGATGGGAGCGGCGCTCGCGTGAGAGGTCGTCTCGGGTTCGATCGGCGGCTCGACGGGCCGTGCGGCGATCCAATCGTCTTGCGCGAGCGCAGACCGCCCCGAATTTACCACTTCGAGCCGCATCCGGCAGGGCGCGCGCCGGACGATCGAGCGCGTGGCGCCTCGCCGTCTTAGAATGAACGCCCGCAACGAGCACGCCGCGAAGGCCACTTGAAACATGCCGCCCTCCCGGCGCGCGCGCAGCCATCATTACTCCGTCTACGTGATCGAACTCGCCGGCACCGTCTGGAACGAAGCGCGCTTTCGCCGCGCGAATCCGGACTACGTGATCGGCATGCCGTTCGTCTACGTGGGCATGACGGGCATCGATCCCGACGTGCGCTTCGACAAGCACAAGGCGGGCATCCAGTCGAACCGCTACGTGCGCGATTTCGGGCTGCGGCTCTTGCCGCATCTGTACGAGATGTACAACCCGATGCCCTACGACGGCGCGCGCGAGATGGAAGTGGAACTGGCGATCGGCTTGCGCGAAGCGGGCTATGGCGTGTGGCAGGCGTGAAGCGGTGCATCTGACCAACAAGGAGCAAGACATGCGGATTCTGGTAGTGGGCGCGGGGGCCATCGGCGGATATTTCGGCGCGCGGTTGCTCGAAGCGGGCAGGGACGTGACCTTCCTCGTGCGCGAGCGGCGCGCCGAGCGGCTGCGGCAATGCGGCCTGAAAGTGAAGAGCCCGGAGGGCGATCTCGCGTTCGCCTGTCCGCCGATGGTGCTCGCGAAGGACATCGACCAGCCATACGATCTCGTGCTGCTGAGCTGCAAGGCCTACGACCTGCAAGGCGCGATCGATTCCTTCGCGCCCGCGGTCGGCCCCGGCACCGCGATCCTGCCGCTTCTGAACGGCATGGGCCATCTCGACGCGCTCGATGCGCGCTTCGATCCGGCGAACGTCCTGGGCGGCCAATGCGTGATCGCCGCGACGCTCGACGCCGAAGGCGAAATCCTGCATCTGAACAACATGCATTCGATGACCATCGGCGAACGCGGCGGCGGCCGTTCCGCGCGCATCGACGCGATCGCCGCGCAACTCGGCGGCGCGGGCTTCGATCTGAACGTGAGCGAGGACATCCTGCAATCGATGTGGGACAAGTGGGTGTTCCTCGCGACGCTCGCGACCGCCACGTGCCTGATGCGCGCGCCCATCGGCGATATTCTCGCGGCGCCGGGCGGCGAAGCGCTGCTCGTCCAGCTCTTCGACGAATGCGCGGGCATCGCCGCCGACAACGCGCACGCGCCGGGCGAGCCGGTCGTCGCGCGCGCCCGTGCGTTCTTCTCCGAGCGCGGCTCGCTGATGACCGCGTCGATGCTGCGCGATCTGGAGAACGGCGCGCCGATCGAGGCGGATCACATCGTCGGGGACTTGCTGGCGCGGCGGCGCACGGCGGTCGGCGGCGTGTCGGCGCTGGCGGTGGCCTATGCGCATCTGAAGGCCTACGAGGCACGCCGGACGCGCATGGCGCGCGCCTGAGCACCCCCTCCTCGTCATTCGAGCGCCGCCGGAAAGGCGGCGCTTTTTTGTGTCCTGGACAGCTCAAAAAATGACAATTTGGATTATTGACTGCCCAAATATTGACGTAGATTGAAGCTGACAGTCGAGGCGATCGGCGTCGATAAATCAGTCCGATTCGATTATCATTATTAAAAACCGGGTGTTTCGATCGCGCATCGTTTCAGCAATGTGCGCGGTGACGCTTTGCGTTTTAATTTGTGTTTCAAGGCTTACATAATAATGGTGATATATGTCGATCGGTAAAACAATGGGAAGAATCTTTCGAGAAAACGAAGAACTGGATAACCGGGATTTTAATTCGATTTCAAGGAGCGGCGCTGCATGTCAGGAAACCTTCAAATGAAAAGCAAAAGCTCGCCGGTGATTCCCTCGCTCATCTGCCCGGGGATGCCATTGAATGGCGCGCAGATCGGCGTGATCGTCCGTATCATCGATTCCGATGCCTCGGCCTATGTCAATTACCTCGTGCAAACGCGTGACGGCACGCAATACTGCGCCCAGATGGACGTCCGGCGGCGGCGCAACCGAGATGCGCTGATGCGCCTCGCGCTTGAATCGGGACGTTTCGTGATGCTGGTCGGCGGAATAAACAGTTATGTGAGAACAGCGGTCGTCGGTGCTTTCGGCCATGCGCTTGTCGAGGGCGGCGGCGATTCTCAGCCGAACGAAGCGCGCACGGATCGACCGTAATTATGTCGATGCCGCGTCGTGCGATAATCCCGGCGCGCGCGAATCAATATTCATAAATGAGAAAGGTTACACGTGCGACAGTTTGATAGCTCAGTCGATCTCAGCATCGTTCAAGGCGGCATTCCGCTAACGGGTGTCAGAGGCGGATTTCTCACCCGCATTATCGATTCAAATGATCTCGATAAAGTCAGCTTCGTCCTCAAAACAGGCGAGGGCGTCTTGTATTGTGGGCAGTTGAATATCGTCACTCACGAGAACAGAAACAAACTCCTGATGATGGCGCTGGATTACGGACTGCCTGTCGCGCTCTCCGGCGACGATTCCGGAACCATCACCGGACTCGCCGTTGCGCCGAGCGATTCGGCGATACCGTCCCTGAGTTGCTCGTTTCTGAAATTGCAGGACAGCCGCACGGGCATGGTGACGAGAATCGTCGACAAGGATCAGATCTCGGCGATCACCTATGTGCTCCAGACGAGCGATGGCTCGCGGTACTGCGCGCAGATGTGGCCCAACCGGGACAACTACGACAACCGGAACAGCCTTTTCATGATGGCGCTGCGCATGAACATACCGGTGACGATCACGGGCGGCGCCAATCAGGAGGTGACCGGGATCGCGATCGGATCGTAATATCCCTGCTCTGCGTCCGCTCGCTTTGGCACGCGGGCAAGCTTTCTGCTAATTTCATCGGCACGAAAGCGAGCAAGGACGACCTTATGAGCATGAATACCGAATACGCGAAGACCGCGCCGGGGCGCGCCGAAATCGATGCGCTGAGCGGCCCGATGGTCGTCGAATTCGGCACCGACTGGTGCGGCTTTTGTCGCGCCGCGCAGCCGCTGATCGCGCAGGCGTTCCAGGGTCACGGCGCGGTGAAGCACATGAAGATCGAAGACGGCAGCGGCCGCCCGCTCGGCCGCTCGTTTCGCGTGAAGCTCTGGCCGACGCTCGTCTTCATGCTCGGCGGCAAGGAAGTCGCGCGCCTCGTGCGCCCCGGCGACGTCTCCGAAATCCGCGACGCGCTCGCGCTCATCGACGAGCCGCTCGCGCGATAGCACCGCACCGAGGGTTACTCCCCGGTCGACGTCTTTCTCGAAACTTGTATGATGACCCGATGACCTTACGAGCCTCATCGAGTCGAATGTTCGAGAAGATTCCGCCGCGCGCGCTGTCCGACACGGTTGCGCAGCAATTGCAGAAGTTGATCGAGAAGGGCAGTTTCGCCGCGACCGGCAAGCTGCCGACCGAAGCCGTGCTCGCGCAGGAATTCGGCGTGAGCCGCACGGTGATCCGCGAAGCCATTTCGCGGCTGAAGAACGAAGGCATGGTCGAGCCGCGTCAGGGCAGCGGCGTGTTCATCGTGGAGCGGGCGGGCATCAGGCCGCTGCGCATCGATTACGCGCAGGCGATCGAGCCGGGCGCGGTCGTGCAGATTCTCGCGCTGCGCCGGGCGATCGAAGCCGAAGTCGCGTCCGAAGCCGCGCAGCGTCGCAGCGACGAACAACTCGCCGTCATCGAAGGCACGCTCGCGCGCATCGACGAAGCGGTGCGTGCGGGCAGGAATGGCGTCGAGGAAGACGTCGCGTTCCACCGCGAGATCGCGAACGCGACGGGCAACCCGTACTTCCTGAAAACCCTCACCTTTCTGAACCAGTATCTCGAAGCCGGCACGATCGTCACGCGCGGCAACGAGGCGCTGCGCGAGGATTTCATGCGGCAGGTGCGCGAAGAGCACGCGGCGATCGTCGAGGCGATCCGCCTGCGCGATCCCGCCGCCGCGCGCAACGCCGCGCAGACCCATCTCATCAACGCCGCGCGCCGTCTGGCGGAAGCCGGCATCTGCTAATTCATCGGGACGAGAAACGCTATGACGAGAAACGTGGGAGTCATCGGTCTGGGGGCAATGGGCATGGGCGTCGCGCGCTCGCTGTTGCGCGCGGGCTTCGCCGTTCACGCGTGCGATGTGAGAAAGCCCGTGCTCGATGCGTTCGCGGCCGAAGGCGGCATCGAGTGCGCATCGCCGGCGGAGTTGGGCGGCAAGTGCGACGTCGTGCTGACGGTCGTCGTCAACGCGGCGCAGACCGAAGCCGTGCTGTTCGGCGAGAACGGCGCGGTCGACGCGATGAAGCCTGGCAGCGTCGTGCTCGCGTGCGCGACGGTATCGCCGCAATTCGCCGCGGACCTCGGCAAACGCATCGGCGAAAAAGGCGTGCTGCTGCTCGACGCGCCCTTGTCCGGCGGCGCGGGCAAGGCCAATTCCGGCGAAATGACGATGATGACTTCCGGCCCCGCCGACGCCTACGCCGCGTGCGAGGACGTGCTCGACGCGATCGCGGGCAAGGTCTATCGCCTGGGCGACGCGCACGGCGCGGGCTCGAAGGTGAAGATCATCAATCAGCTTCTCGCGGGCGTGCATATCGCCGCGGCCGCCGAAGCGATGGCGCTCGGCCTGCGCGAGGGCGTCGATCCCGATGCGCTCTACGACGTCATCACGCACAGCGCCGGCAACTCGTGGATGTTCGAGAACCGCGTACCGCACATTCTGTCGGGCGATTACACGCCGCTGTCCGCCGTCGATATTTTCGTGAAGGATCTCGGCCTCGTGCTCGATACCGCGCGCACGTCGAAATTCCCGCTGCCGCTTTCGGCGGCGGCGCACCAGATGTTCATGATGGCGTCCACGGCGGGCCACGGCGGCGAGGACGATTCCGCGGTCATCAAGATCTTTCCGGGCATCGACATTCCGAAGGGAGCGAAGTAATGACGCAAGCGGCGCAGGCACTGCTCGGCTGTATCGCCGACGATTTCACCGGCGCGACCGATCTCGCCAACATGCTCGTGCGCGGCGGCATGCGCACGGTGCAGACCATCGGCATTCCCGAAGCGGGCGTGCGGATCGACGCGGACGCGATCGTCGTCGCGCTGAAGTCGCGCACGATTCCCGCCGACGACGCCGTGCGCCAGTCGCTCGATGCGCTCGAATGGCTGCGCGCGCAGGGTTGCCGCCAGTTCTTCTTCAAGTATTGCTCGACCTTCGATTCGACCGACCTCGGCAACATCGGCCCGGTCGCGGATGCGTTGCTCGATGCGCTGAAGGACGATTTCACGATCGCCTGCCCCGCGTTCCCGGAGAACGGCCGCACGATCTTTCGCGGCAATCTGTTTGTCGGCGATGTGCTGCTGAACGAGTCGGGCATGGAGAATCATCCGCTTACGCCGATGACCGATCCGAACCTCGTGCGCGTGTTGCAGCGTCAGACGAAATCGAAAGTCGGGCTGATTCGCTACGACACGATCGCGAAGGGCGCGGACGCGATCCGCGCGCGCATCGACGAGTTGAAGCAGGACGGCGTGCGCCTCGCGATCGCGGATGCCGTGTCCGACGCCGATCTCCACACGCTGGGCGCTGCATGCCGCGATCTCGCGCTGATTACGGGCGGCTCGGGCATCGCGCTCGGGCTTCCGGAGAACTTCCGCGCGGCGAATCTGCTTGCACACGCGGAACATGCCGCCGATCTGCCGAAGATCGAGGGCAAGTCGGTGGTGCTGGCGGGCAGCGCATCGAAGGCGACGAACGCGCAGGTTGCGCGCTGGCGCGAATCGAAGCCGGGATTCCGAGTCGATCCGCTGGCGCTTTCGCGTGGCGAGCCGGTGGTGCAGAACGCCGTCGAATTCGCGCGCAAACACGACGAGCCGGTGCTGATTTACGCGACTTCATCGCCCGATGAAGTGAAGGCGGTGCAGAAGGAACTGGGCGTCGAGAAAGCGGGACAACTGGTGGAAGATGCGCTCGCGTCGATCGCGCGTCAGTTGCGGGACGATGGCGTGCGCAAGTTTGTCGTCGCGGGTGGCGAGACGTCGGGTGCGGTGGTGCAGGCGCTCGACGTGCGTTCGTTGCGCATCGGTCCGCAGATCGATCCGGGCGTGCCGGCGACGCAGTCCATCGGCGCGAATGCTGATGAGTCGCTCGCTCTCGCGCTCAAGTCCGGCAATTTCGGCGCGACCGATTTCTTCGAGAAGGCGTTGAAGGCACTGTGATGGCGACGACCGAAAACTCGATTCGCGAAGAGATTTGCATCACGGGCAGGAGCCTGTACGAGCGTCGTTACACGGTGGGCAGCGCGGGCAACATCAGCGCGCGGCTCGATGACGGCTGGCTGATTACGCCGACGGATGCGTGCCTTGGCCGCCTCGATCCGAACGACATCGCGAAGGTGGATCTCGAGGGCAATCACGTGTCGGGCGGACGGCCATCGAAGACGCTGGCGCTGCATCGCCGTATCTACGAGAGCAATGCCGAAGCGCGTGGCGTGGTGCATACGCATTCGACGCATCTGGTCGCGCTGACGCTCGCGGGCGTCTGGAAAAACGACGATGTTTTGCCGCCGATCACGCCGTACTACGTGATGAAGGTTGGACATGTTCCGTTGATTGCGTATCGCCGACCGGGCGATGCGGCGGTGGCGGAGGAAGTGGCGGCGCTGGCGTCGAGCGTGCGCGCGGTGCTGCTGGAGCGACTCGGACCGGTGGTATGGGAGAAATCGGTGTCGCACGCGAGCTACGCGCTGGAGGAGCTGGAGGAAACGGCGCGGCTATACCTATCGACAATGCCGCGCCCCGAGCCGTTGCAGGAAGCGGCGATAGAAGATTTGAGAAACACGTTCGGCGCCCGCTGGTAAAGGCAAGAGCACCAAAAAGAAAACCCGACGGCAGCGCGAAGCGCGGTGCCGGATGAATGACTGCGAACCAGCGCGATAAAAGTCATAGCGCGTCAGACCGTGCGCGAGCCAAGCCCGGTAAGACTTGAGAGGGCGACACTTAGGCGAGTACCAAGGTCGGCTGGCAAGCATGGCAAACGTGCGTGTGACCGCGGGCGTGAGAGAGCTGTTTCTTTGGTTACTTTCTTTGCAGCAGTGTATGGACCGGAGACATGGGTAACACCTGTTCCAGGACATGGGTGACACTTCGGACGAATGGTTCG
>NZ_JARUXO010000004.1:1453959-1473355 GCF_031451275.1 Caballeronia sp. LZ029 | reverse complement strand
CGGCCGGTGTGAAGTGCTTAGGCTGGGGAAAGCTGTTTCTTTGGTTACTTTCTTTGCAGCAGCAAAGAAAGTGACTGCCGCCCCGCACAGGGGCAGTGCCAATAGACCGACACGAAACCGGGATCCGGCGAAAAAAAACTCAATCAGGAAACAGCAAAGAAAACTCGATCCACCCATCCCGAGTGCAGTCAGCGGTCACCCTACCGCCATGCAACCCCATGATTGCCTGAACGATCGACAACCCGAGCCCGCTCGACTCCGTAAACTCGCTACGCGCCGCATCCCCACGATAGAAGCGGTCGAAGAGCTTGCCAAGCTCCTCCTGCCCGATCCGCGGCCCGCGATTACCCACCACGATGCGCGCGCCGTATTGATCCGCGTGTCCGCTCAGCCGCACAACGGTACCAGCCGTCGCATAGCGCACCGCATTCACGACCACATTGCCGATCGCTCTGCGGCACATAATTGCATTCGCTAGCATTTCGCCGTCGGCGTCGATTTCAAATGTGATGCGACGTTCATCGGCAATGCCTTCGAAGTAAGCGCCGATGGTTTCGAGCTCCTCGCGTATATCGAGCCGCTCACGCTCGATGCGCTGCTGCCCATGATCCGCCTGCGCAAGAAACAGAATGTTCTGCGCGATACGCGCGAGCCGCTCCAGCTCCTCCAGATTCGACTCCAGCACGCCGCGATATTCGACGACATTGCGCTCATGCGCGAGCGCAACCTGCGTCTCGCCGATCAACACGCCGATCGGCGTCCGCAATTCATGCGCGAGATCCGCGGAAAATTGCAGCAGGCGTTCATAACCGTGTTCGAGACGATCGAGCATCGCGTTGAACGATGCCGCGAGGCTCTGCAATTCGGCGGGCGCATGCGCGACATCGAGCCGCGCCGAAAGCCGGTTCGGCGTGATTTCCACGGCCTTGTCGGCCATCGCCTTGAGCGGCAAGAGCCCGCGGCTCGTCACCCAGTACGCGAGCACGAGCGTCACGAGCACCGCGCCGATCACCGTGATCCACACACGCTCCAGATACGCCGACAAGACGATCGCTTCCTGCGTCATCACGTGGGCCGCGATGATCTCGACCACTTCGCCACTCTCGCCGATCCGAGCCTGCGCACCGACCCAGCGCATGCGCACGCCATCCGCACGCGAGCCTTCGTAAAGATCGTCGAGTCCGATAGCGCGCGTCATCGGCACGATATGCAGCGGCGGTAATGGCATCCGCTCCGGATTCACGTTGATGAAAGGCGCCGACCCCGCACGCCGGAAGAAGATGACGTCCTGCCGGTCGCCGAGCATCGTTTCGAAGAGCTTCGGCCGCGCCTCGATTTCCTTGATCGTGTAGAGGTCGTGCAGCAGTGAGCGAAAATGTTCGACGCGTCCGATCAACTGATAGTCCGCACGCGTGGACAGCGCGCGATTCGTCGCCTGATAGAGCGACGCGCCGACCATTCCGACCACGACACACACGATCACGGCGAAAGAAAGCGCGATACGTACCGCAAGCGAACGCGAAGGCCGGTTCAAGGATTCTCCCCGAACGAATAGCCGATGCTGCGCACCGTGTGGATCAGCTTCGGATCGAACGCGTTATCGATCTTCGCGCGCAGCCGCTTCACCGCGACATCGACGACATTGGTGTCGCTGTCGAAGTTCATGTCCCACACTTCCGACGCAATGAGCGTGCGCGACAGCGCCTCGCCCTGATGCTTGCAAAAGAGATGCAGAAGCGCGAACTCCTTGTTCGTGAGCGCGATGTCGAGGCCCTTGCGCGTCACCTTGCGGCGCAGGACATCGACATGCAGATCCGCGATCTGAAACGTATCCGATTCGCGCATCACGCCGCGCCTGAGCAGCGTGCGGATGCGCAGCACGAGTTCGGTGAAGGAAAAAGGCTTGACGAGATAATCGTCCGCGCCGAGTTCGAGTCCGTGAATGCGGTCCGTCACGTGATCGCGCGCCGTGAGAAAAATGACAGGCAGGTCACGTTTCGCGCGCAAAGCGGACATCACCTGCCAGCCGTCGATGCCGGGAAGCATCACATCGAGTACGATCAGTTCGTACCGATTCGCGAGCGCCTGATGCAGGCCGTCCGTGCCGTTGCGCACGAGCTCGACCTGATAACCGGACTCGATGAGCCCTTTTTTCAGGTAGTCGCCGGTCTTGCGGTCGTCTTCGATAACGAGGATGGTCATGCTCGCGCTGCGTTCGATGGATTGCCGTCATTCTAGCCAGAGCCCATGCGTGTCTCGCCAAAGATGACAAAAAAGTCATCGAGAGGTCATCGATCGATCAGCGGCGCGTCGCTACCATGCCTGACGAAAACTCAATCGAATCGCGAGGCTCGACGACGTGCAAGTACAACCGTTATGGCTGCGCATCACGCACTGGCTCAACGCGTTCGCCGTGTTGATCATGGTGACGAGCGGCTGGCAGATCTACAACGCATCGCCGATTTTCAAATCCATTACTTTCCCGCCCGCCGTCACGCTCGGCGGCTGGCTCGGCGGCGCGCTGCAATGGCATTTCGCAGCGATGTGGCTGCTGGTCGCGAACTTCATCGTCTATGTCGCGATGAATCTTCTCACCGGCCGCCTGCGTCGCCGCATGTTCCCGCTCTCGATCAAGAGCATCGTCACCGACGCGTTCGCCGCATTGCGCGGCAAGCTCGGCCACGACGATCTCACGCACTACAACGCCGTACAAAAGTTCGCGTATCTGGCGGTGATCGTGGACATCGTGATCGTGATCCTGTCGGGCCTCGCGGTATGGAAGTCCGTGCAGTTTCCATTGCTTCGAACGCTGATGGGCGGCTATGACGATGCCCGTGTCGTGCATTTCTTCGGCATGAGCTTTCTGGTCGCGTTCGTCGTGGTGCATATCGTGATGGTGGCGCTCGTGCCGCGCTCGCTCGTGATGATGATTCGAGGTCGTTAAGCCATGTCGCTCAAGCTATTCAAATCGAGACCCGATGCCGAACTCATCATCAAGGATGCGGCGAAGGAATTAAAGGCGCCCGCGCGACGTTTATTCGGCAAGCGCATTCTGTCGCTCGGAGGGCTCGCGATGCTGTCCGGTTGCAACATCACCGACGACAAATCCGTCAACGCCATGTTGCGCCGCATCTCGTTCTTCAACGACGACGTGCAGGCGCTGCTGTTCGATCCGAACAAGCTCGCGCCGACGTATCCCGAGTCGATGATCACGCGCCCGTTTCCGTTCAACGCGTTCTATGACATCGACGAAGTGCCGGAAGTCGATCCATCGACATACAAGCTGGAAATCGGCGGCCTCGTCAAAGGCAAGCGCGTCTGGACGCTCGACGAGCTGCACGCGATGCCGCAGGAAAGCCAGGTGACGCGGCATATCTGCATCGAAGGCTGGAGCGCGATCGGCAAGTGGGGCGGCGTGCGCTTCGCGCAGGTCCTCGCACGTGCAGGCGCCGATACGAGCGCGAAATACGTGGCCTTTCATTGCGCCGATAACTACTCGACGAGCATCGACATGCCGACCGCGCTGCACGCGCAGACGCTGCTCACGCTCACTTACGACGGCCAGATTCTGCCGCCGAAATACGGCTTCCCGATGAAGCTGCGCATGCCGACCAAGCTCGGCTACAAGAACCCGAAGCACATCGTCGCGATCACCGTGACGAACGACTACCCCGGGGGCTATTGGGAGAATCAGGGTTACAACTGGTTCGGCGGGTCCTGAAGCTTCCGCTTTCATCACTCCAAGGAGATTGCATGTCGATTCGAATCAAACTCGGCGTCAGCATCGTGACGCTCGCTCTCGCTTCCGCAGCCTTTGCCCAGACGCCCGCCGCGAAGCCGGCGCGCATTCGCGGCGATATCGTGTCGCTGTCGGGCGACACGCTCACCGTCCATCGACGCAGCGGCGACACGGTGAAGATCGCCGTCAAGTCGGATACGCCCGTCACCGCGCTGAAGAACATCAAGCTGCAGGACATCAAGCCGGGCTCGTTCGTCGGCACGGCGGCGACCACCGGCACGGACGGCAAGCTCACCGCGACCGAAGTGCTCGTGTTCCCGGAGTCCGCGCGCGGCACGGGTGAAGGCCACTACGCGTGGGATCTGGGCCCGCAAAGCTCGATGACCAACGCGAATGTCGATCAGGTCGTGCAGGGCACGAGCGGCCGCGATCTGAAGCTCTCGTACAAGGGCGGCGCGAACTCGGTGACGGTGCCGGAGAACGTGCCTGTCGTGACCTTCGCACCCGCGACGCACGACGACCTGAAGCCGGGCAAGAAGGTATTCGTCGTCGCGAGTCCGTCGGGCTCGGACTTCGCGGCGCAGCGTATCGTCGTGGAGAAGGATGGAGTCGCGCCGCCGATGTAATCGCGCGGTTCCGTGCATCACGAACGCCCGCCGGGATCGTCCCGGCGGGCGTTCGTCATTCGGGCGTCACAGTGCGTACCTGCAGATACCACGCGTTCGGGATAACATTGTCGTTTGCATTTTTTGATGTTGCGCGACGTAACATCAGGCCACGCCACTCGTAAGGAGACATGCATGAGCAATACGCGTTCAGACTTTCCTGCTTATCCGAATACACAGCTTTATATCGACGGCGCCTGGCGCGATGGCTCACGCGACACCGCCGTGATCAATCCCGCGAACGAAGCCGAGATCGGCCGTCTTGCGCTCGCAGGCGAAGCGGAGCTTTCGCTCGCAGCGGACGCCGCCGCGCGCGGCTTCAGGGCATGGCGCAAGGTCTCGCCCTACGAACGCAGCAAGCTGATGCGTCGCGCGGCGCAGAATATCCGCGATCGCGCCGAGCAGATCGCCGCCATCATGTCGATGGAGCAAGGCAAGCCGTTCGGCGAGGCGCGCATCGAAACGCTGTCGGCGGCGGACATCATCGAATGGTTCGCGGAAGAAGGGCGCCGCACGTATGGCCGCGTGATTCCGTCGCGCACGGATGCGGTGCGCCAGATCGTCACGCGTGAACCGGTCGGTCCGGTCGCCGCATTCACGCCGTGGAATTTCCCGATCAATCAGGCGGTGCGCAAGGTGTCGGCCGCGCTCGCGTCGGGCTGCTCGGTCGTGCTGAAAGGCCCCGAAGAGACGCCCGCAAGCTGCGCGGCGCTCGTGCAGGCTTATGCCGATGCAGGCCTGCCCGCCGGCGTGCTGAACCTCGTGTTCGGCGTGCCCGCCGATGTCTCGAAGTATCTGATCGCGCATCCCGCGATCCGCAAGATTTCGTTCACCGGCTCGACGCCGGTCGGCAAGCTGCTCGCATCCCTCGCGGGCGAGCACATGAAGCGCGTGACGATGGAACTGGGCGGCCACGCGCCCGCCATCGTGTTCAAGGACGCGGACATCCCCCGTGCGGCGAAGATGCTCGCATCGGCGAAGTTCCGCAACGCGGGCCAGGTGTGCATTTCGCCGACGCGCTTTCTCGTCGAAGAAGCCGCATACGACGAGTTCGTGCAGCACTTCGTCGCGACCGCGAACGCGGTGAAGGTCGGCAACGGTCTCGACGATGGCGTGCAGATGGGCCCGCTCGCGAACGGCCGCCGTCTCGAAGCAATGGAGCGTCTCGTCGCCGACGCGCGCGAGCAGGGCGCGAAGGTGCTGACGGGTGGCGAGCGCATCGGACGCGAAGGCTACTTCTTCGCGCCGACCGTGCTCACCGATGTGCCGATGAGCGCCCGCATCATGACCGAAGAGCCGTTCGGCCCGATCGCGCCGATCGCATCGTTCAAGTCGTATGACGAAGTGATCGCCGAGGCGAATCGCCTGCCTTACGGACTGGCCGCGTACGCTTACACGAGCTCGGCGGCGACGTCGGCGGCGATATCGGACGATATCGAAAGCGGGATGCTCTCGATCAATCACCACGGCCTCGCATTGCCGGAGACGCCGTTCGGCGGCGTGAAGGACTCCGGCTACGGCTCGGAAGGCGGCAGCGAAGCGATGGAAGCCTATCTCGTCACGAAGTTCGTGACGGAGCATCGTTGATTGTTGCGTCGGTGAAGTAGTCCAGGAGGCGGCCCTTCGAAGGGCCGCCTTTTATCACATGCAAATAGTAAGGATGGCGAATCGAAAGATGCGTGAAACCATCGTGAAATAAGTACCAGTTTCAGGCATGTAACGCTCGTAACACGCGGAAAAATGGCCGTAGCCGAATTGCCAGCTTCGCTCTCTAGCATGTATCGATACGTGCTTTCCGCTCGTCCGACGCATGGAGAACCGAATGCTGAGTCCACACGAAATTTCCACGCTCTTGCTGATCGAGCGCTCGCCTCATCAGGTCGAAGTCTTCGGCCAGCAGGCAGCGCGTTTGCTCCAGGAGGCGCTCGTCGAAATCACGCGACTGCCGACTGGCGCGCCGATGCCGCTTCTCACGCCGAAGGGACACGATATGCTGAAACGACTCGATGCGCTCCGGCATCTTCACTCGAACGAAACTGACGACAGCGAGTAGGCCGAGCGCTTCTCTGCTCGCAAGCGTATTCTGTTTCGTTCGCGGATACACGGAGCCTGCAAGTGACTCAATCGAAACATCCGACCGTCGCGATTCTGGGCGCGGGCAGCATGGGATCGGCTATCGGCCGCGCATTGACGCAATCGGGTGCGCGCGTGCTGACATCGCTCGAAGGCCGCAGCGCTGCAAGCGCCGCGCGCGCACGCGAGGCCGGCATGGAGGACGCGAACCTCGATAGCCTCGCGGCATGCGAGTTCATGCTGTCCATCGTGCCGCCCGCGGTCGCGATCGACACCGCGAAACGCATGGCGCCCGCGCTCGAACGGGCAAGCGTGCAGCCGCTCTATATCGACTGCAACGCGATCAATCCCGATACCGTCAGGGAAATCGAGCGCACGCTCGAACCGATCGGCACGCCGTTCGTCGATGGCGCGATCATCGGCATGCCTTCTTCGCCCAAGTTCTACATGTCGGGGCCGCATGCACAGCGCACGCAGGCGCTCGCCGATGCCGGCCTCGCCGTGCGTGTGCTCGATGGACCGGTGGGCGCCGCATCCGCGCTCAAGATGTCGTATGCGGGCATCACGAAGGGGCTGACCGCGCTCGGCTCGGCCATGTCCCTCGCCGCGATGCGCAACGGCGCGGGCGATGCGCTTCTCGCCGAACTCGCGGAGAGTCAGCCCGCGCTTGCCGCGTGGCTCGCGGGCAACGTGCCGCGCATGCCGCCGAAAGCGTATCGATGGGTTGCGGAGATGGAAGAGATCGCGCAGTTCATCGGCGATGAATTCGCGGAGCATCGCATCTACGAAGGCGCGGCGGGACTTTACGCGCGGCTTGCGCAAGACAGGGACGCGACCGACGCGCTCGAACGTTTCTTCGATAAAAGCCGCTAGACGCGCGCGACCGCGGCTTCCTTCATGTGCTCGAAGAAGCGCGCCGCGCGCCGGTCGCCCGCATACGCGGAGTTGATGCGCACCCACGCGCACGCCTCGCCGTTCGGGCGGTAATAGCTGCCCGGCGCGAGCGTCACGCCGAACTTCACCGCTTCCTCGACGAGCACGGACGAATCGTCGATGCCCGGCACTTTCGCCCACACGAAGTTGCCGCCGCTCGGTTCGTCGAACACATCCCAGCCGTAGCTTTCGAGCATTTGCACCGCGCTCGACAGCGAATCGCGCACGCGCTTGCGCAGCCGTTCCAGATACTTGCGATACGTGCCGCGTTCGAGCAGGCTCGCGGCGACGCTCTCCGCGAATCGCGTGCCGCCGAGACTCGTCAGCACCTTCACGTCGACGAGATTCTTCACGAGCTCGCGATTCGCCGCGAGATAGCCGATACGCAACGACGACGACAGCGTCTTCGACAAACCGCCGACATAGATCACGCGATCGAGCTGATCGAGCGAGGCGAGCCGTTGCGTCGGCACGGCCTGAAAGTCGGCGTAGATATCGTCCTCGACGATCATGAAGCCGTGCTGTGTCGCGAGTTGCAGCAGCCTGAACGCGACCTGCGGCGCGACGTTCGTAGCGGTCGGGTTCTGGAATACCGTGTTGATGAAAAAGAGCTTCGGTTGATGCTGCCTGAGCAGTTCTTCCGCGATATCGATATCGGGACCGTTCGCGAGCCGAGGCACGCCGACGAGTCGCACGCCCTGCAGCTTCAGAAGCCCGAAGAGGTTGTAGTAACCGGGGTCTTCGACGAACACCGTATCGCCCGGCTTCAGCATGTAGCGCACGACGAGGTCGAGCGCCTGACTCGCCCCGGTTGTGATCATCACGTTCGGAAGATCGGCGTCGATGCCGAGCGCGTTGATGCGCATCGCGACCTGCTGGCGCAGGCTCGTGTCGCCGTGCGGAATCGCGTAATCGATCACGCTCGACACGTCGAGGCGCGACGCCTGACGGATCGCCTGCGTGAGACCGTCCACGTCGCGCCACGCCTCCGGAATGAAGCCGCTGGAGAGCTTCAGCGACTCGCCGGGATAGTTGAACTGCTGAAGAATCTGGTTCGATTCTTCTTCGGCGAGGCGCGGGTCGCAATTGCCGGCGTTGCTCTCGCGCTCGTCGACGTGATTCGCCACATAGAAGCCCGAACCGTGTTTCGGCTGGATCAGCCCGCGCGACGCGAGCCGGTCGTACGCCTCGATCACCGGAAAGCGGCTGATGCGCTGCTCGGCGGCGAGCTGACGAATCGACGGCAACTTCGCGCCCGCGAGCACGCGGCGAGAACGGATCATCGCCTCGATCTGGTTGACGATCTGCTCGGTCAGCGGCACGCCGGTGCCGCCGTCGATGTGAAGCGGAAGTGCATTCATGATGTCTGAAACTGTTCAGTGAATCGAAGTGAACAGTTCGATTTTGCTGTTCACCAGTGTCTTCGCGTCATTCGAACGCATCCGCAAAGCCGCGTCAAGACTAGCCGAACGGCCAAATCAAGTGTTTTTAAAGTGTCGGATCGACATGAACTGTTCGGTCGATTTAGCTTAACAGTTCTGCTACAACTGTTCATAACTGTTCATTCAAGCTGTTCGGAATCGGGCGAATAATAGGCTCAACGGCTGCTTTCGCATTCGAATGCGGCCTTCCAGTTACACGATCCGAAGGAGCAGCATCATGCGTGAAATCCGGACATTCGAACTCGATCGGCGCGACGCGCCTACGCGCTGGGTGATCGATCGGCCTCAGACCTTGCGCGTGACGCGCGGGCAAGTCTGGCTGACCATCGAAGGCGCGGCCGATGATTACTGGCTGGACGCGGGCGTGTCCGTCGAACTGAAGCCATACACGACGATCTGGGTCAGCGGAACGGCGGACTCGAGCTGGTTCTCGCTGGCATCCGACTCGACGCACGGCGGTGCGCGGCGGCTGGGTGAAATCGCGCGCACGTGGTTTGCGCGCCGTGCGATGCCCGGGAAACTCGCGACCTCCAAGGCGTAGGACGAAAAAAAACCCGGCCGAGGCCGGGTCCAATGTTCCCGCGCTCTTTCGAGCGCGGTCACCTGCAAAACAGGCTTGCTTACGCTGCGAGCAGCGAGCGCAGCACGAACGGCAGAATCCCGCCGTGCTTGTAGTAGTCGACTTCGATCGGCGTATCGATACGCAGCAGCACCTGCACGCGATCTTCCTTGCCGTCCTTGCGATGGATCACCAGCGTGACTTCCTGCTGCGGCTTGAAGTCGTCGCCGAGACCTTCGATGTCGTAAGTCTCTTCGCCCGTGATGTTCAGCGACTGGACGCTGTCCGCGCCCTTGAACTGCAGCGGCAACACGCCCATGCCGACGAGATTCGAGCGATGGATACGCTCGAAGCTGCGCGCGACCACGGCCTTCACGCCGAGCAGTTGCGTGCCCTTCGCCGCCCAGTCGCGCGACGAACCCGTGCCGTACTCCTCGCCCGCGAAGATGACGGTCTGCGTGCCGGCGTCGATGTACTTCATCGCGGCGTCGTAGATCGACAACTGTTCGCCGCTCGGCTGATGAATCGTCAGGCCGCCTTCGACGCGCGTGCCGTCGGCCTTCGCCGGAATCATCAGGTTCTTGATGCGCACGTTCGCGAAGGTGCCGCGCATCATCACGTCGTGATTGCCGCGACGCGAGCCGTAGCTGTTGAAGTCGGCCTTCTGCACGCCGTTCGCCTTCAGCCACACGCCCGCCGGCGACGTTTCCTTGATCGAGCCCGCCGGGCTGATGTGGTCGGTCGTCACGGAATCGCCGAAGATGCCGAGCGCGCGCGCGCCCTTGACCGCGGGGATCGAATCGGCCGGCTGCATCGAAAACTCGCTGCCGAAGAACGGCGGCTCGGCGATGTACGTCGACTTCGGCCAGTCATACACCTGACCGCTTTCGCCCGCGATCTTGCTCCACAGGTCGCCGTCCTTCGTGAGCTGCGAGTAGTTCTCGCGGAACGCCTTCGCGTCCAGCGCGAACTTGAGCAGCGCGTGGACTTCGTCGCTCGTCGGCCAGATATCGCCGAGATAGATGTCGCGGCCGTCCGTGCCTTTGCCGACAGGCTCGGTCATCAGATCGCGCGTGATGGTGCCCGCGATCGCGTATGCCACGACCAGCGGCGGCGAAGCCAGGAAGTTCGCGCGGATGTTCGGGTGAATACGCGCTTCGAAGTTACGGTTGCCCGACAGCACCGCCGCCGCGACGACGTCGTTCTTCGTGATCGCGTCGTTCAGTTCCGGCGTCAGGTCGCCTGCATTGCCGATACAGGTCGTGCAGCCGTACGCGGCCAGCGTGAAACCGAGCTTGTCGAGATAGGGCAAGAGGCCCGTCTTCGTCAGATACTCGGTGACGATGCGCGATCCCGGCGCGAGCGACGTCTTGATGTGCGGCGCGACCGTCAGACCCGCTTCGACGGCCTTCTTCGCCAGCAGACCGGCGGCGAGCAGCACGCTCGGGTTCGACGTGTTCGTGCACGACGTGATCGCGGCGATCAGCACATCGCCGTTCTTCAGGTTCACGCCGTCGGCGGTTTTGTAGTCGGCTTCGAGATCGGCGGCCTTCTTGTTGAAGCCGTTTTCGCCCGCCGGCTTCGAGAAGAGGTCGGAGAACGTGCTCTTCACGTTGCCGATTTCGATGCGATCCTGCGGACGCTTCGGGCCCGCGAGCGACGGCGCGACCGTGCCCAGATCCAGCGAAAGCGTCTTGGTGTAGTCGATGTCGCCGGCCTTCGGCACGCCCCACAGCTTCTGCGCCTTGAAATACTGCTCGAACGCGGCGATTTCCGCATCGGTGCGACCCGTGCCCTTGAAGTAGTCGATGGTCTTTTCATCGACGGGGAAGAAGCCCATGGTCGCGCCGTACTCGGGCGCCATGTTGCCGATGGTCGCGCGATCCGGCACGCCGATCGAGGCCGTGCCTTCGCCGAAGAACTCGACGAACTTCCCGACGACCTTTTCCTTGCGCAGCATTTCGGTGATGGTCAGCACGAGGTCGGTCGCCGTGCAGCCTTCGCGCAGCTTGCCCTTCAGCTCGACGCCGACGACGTCCGGCGTCAGGAAGTACACCGGCTGGCCGAGCATGCCCGCTTCCGCTTCGATGCCGCCCACGCCCCAGCCCACCACGCCGATGCCGTTGATCATCGTCGTGTGGCTGTCCGTGCCGACGAGCGTGTCCGGATAGTAGACGGTGTCGCTGCCTTCGGTCTTCTTGTGCACGCCGCGCGCGAGGTATTCGAGATTCACCTGGTGCACGATGCCGATGCCCGGCGGCACGACCTTGAACGTGTCGAACGCCTGCATGCCCCACTTCATGAACTGGTAGCGCTCGTTGTTGCGCTGGAATTCCAGCTTCATGTTCAGGTCGAGCGCGTTCGGCTCGCGGAAATGATCGATCTGCACCGAGTGATCGACGACGAGATCCACCGGCACGAGCGGCTCGATCGCCTTCGGATCCTTGCCCGCGCGCTTGGCGACGCCACGCATCGCGGCGATGTCGGCGAGCAGCGGCACGCCCGTGAAGTCCTGCAGCACGACGCGCGCGACCACGAACGGAATTTCATCGACACGAGCGGCGTTGGGCTTCCAGTTCGCCAGTTGCTCGATGTGCTCTTCGGAGATCTTCTTCCCGTCGTAATTGCGCAGCACCGATTCGAGCACCAGCCGGATCGAGACCGGCAGACGCTGGATCTTGACCTTCAGCGCGTCGCCGAGTTGCGGCAGCGAGTAGAGCTTGCCTTTGCCGGAGCCGCTGTCGAATTCCTTGAGCGTGTTGTGGAGATTGTGGGCCATGGTTATTTTCCTTGGACTAAGACGAGGAAATTGCTTCTTTGTGAGGCTAAATCACGTACAGATCGACATATTCATTGACCGGCATTGCTTCGAGTCTTGCCTGGTCGAGCGATACCGCGAGGATCGCCTGCTGCTGCTTTTGCGGAAAACGGCGCGCGAGATTCGTCCTGAACTTCTCGACGAGCAACGGAATGCCGTCCGCGCGCCGGCGCTTGTGACCGATCGGATACTCGACCGCGATTTCATCGAGCGTCGTGCCGTCGCTGAATTCGACGGTCAGCGCATTCGCGATCGAGCGCTTCTCCGGATCGTGATAATCCTTCGTGTATTGCGAGTCTTCCACGCATTCCATTTTCGCGCGCAGTGCGTCGATGTGCGGGTCCTGCGCGATGGCATCTTCGTAATCGGCGGCGGTGAGACGGCCGTGGATCAGCGGCACGGCGATCATGTACTGAATGCAGTGATCGCGGTCCGCGGGGTTGTTCAGCGGCCCCTTCTTGTCGATGATGCGAATCGCCGCTTCGTGCGTGCGAATCGTGATCTTCCTGATGTCATCGACAGACCTGCCGGCTTGCTTCAGCTTGCCGTGCAAGGTCATCGCGGCTTCGACGGCCGTTTGCGCATGGAATTCGGCGGGAAACGAGATCTTGAAGAGCACGTTCTCCATCACGTAAGAACCATACGGACGCTGGAACCTGAACGCCTCGCCCTTGAAGAGCACGTCGTAAAAGCCCCATGTTTTAACGCTCAGAACGGACGGATAGCCCATCTCGCCGGTCTTCGCGATCAACGCGAGGCGCACGGCGCGCGAGGTGGCGTCGCCCGCGGCCCACGATTTGCGCGAGCCCGTGTTGGGCGCATGACGATATGTGCGCAGCGCATGGCCATCGACGAGGGCGAGCGACACCGCGTTGATGAGTTCATCGCGCGTGAGGCCGATCATCTGCCCGACAACCGCCGTCGATGCGAGCTTGACGAGCAGCACGTGATCGAGCCCGACCTTGTTGAACGAGTTCTCCAGCGCGATGCAGCCTTGAATTTCGTGCGCCTTGATCATCGCGATCAGGACGTCTTTCATGTCGAGCGGCTTCTTGCCCGACGCGATCGCGTTACGCGAAAGCCAGTCGGCCGTTGCGAGAATGCCGCCGAGGTTATCCGACGGATGGCCCCACTCCGCGGCGAGCCATGTGTCGTTGAAGTCGAGCCAGCGGATCATCGCGCCGATATTGAACGCGGCCTGTACCGGGTCGAGTTGAAACGAAGTGCCCGGCACCTTCGCACCGTTGGGGACGATCGTGCCCGGCACGATCGGTCCCATCAGCTTGGTGCAGGCGGGGTAGGAGAGGGCTTCGAGTCCGCAGCCGAGTGTGTCGATCAGGCAGTTGCGCGCCGTTTCGAGTGCAAGCGTGCTGTCGACGCTGTAATCGAGCACGTAGTCGACTATGTCTACCAGTACCTTGTCCGGATCGGGCCGGACATTGGAAATCGGTGCGGACATCGAGGGATTCCTGATTTAAGTGCTGAGCTAACTTACTCCGCGTTCTTGATCAGCGCGTTCGACTGCGTCGGAGCCGGGCCGCCCGCAGCCATGTCGGGCGTCATGCACTCGTCGGCGAGGCGCGACGAGTCCTTATCCGAGAACAGCATTGCTTTCGACGGGATCACGACGAGGTCCATGCCCGACGCCGAATCGTGGAAACGATCCGCACCGGTCGTCGTGTCCTGGCGCGGCAGGCGGTAATCCTTCTTGGCCCAGTTCACGGTGACGATGGCGTCACGCTTCATGTCGCCTTTCAGGTAGAAAGCGTTACCGTCCTTGCACGACCACTTCACTGCACCTTCGGGAATCGGATCAGTCTTGGCCGCCGCGGCCGCTTCGGCCTTGGGGCTGCGCTTGATCAGGCGGCGAGCCGGAGCGGGGCGCTTGGCCTTGGCCGCGCTCGAATCGGTGGCCGTCGCAGCGAAGGCGTCGGCGCTGACGAAGACGCTCGTCGTAGCCAGCGTGCCGGCGATTGCAGCGATCAGAAGTTTATTCATCGAAAAAAACCTTTCAAAAACATTGGGGTTGAATGGCGATTGCAGCGCGGCGTGGATTTCTTCCTCGTGAAATCCGATCGCGCAGCCCGCTATTTTCGCTTATTTATCGGAATGAACTTCAAATTCTCCGGTCCGGTGTAATTTGCGCTCGGCCGGATGATCTTGTTGTCGATGCGTTGCTCGATGATGTGCGCGGCCCAACCCGACGTGCGCGAGATCACGAAGAGCGGCGTGAACATGGCCGTGGGCACGCCCATCATGTGATACGACACCGCGCTGAACCAGTCGAGATTGGGGAACATCTTCTTTGCGTCCCACATCACCGTTTCGAGGCGCTCGGCGATATCGAAGAGCTTCGTGTCGCCCGCTTCCTTCGACAGCTTCTTCGCGATTTCCTTGATGACCTTGTTGCGCGGATCGGAGATCGTGTACACCGGATGGCCGAAGCCGATCACGACTTCCTTGTTCTCCACGCGGCGCTTGATGTCGGCTTCGGCTGCATCGGGCGTCTCGTAGCGCGATTGAATCTCGAAGGCCGCTTCGTTCGCGCCGCCGTGCTTCGGGCCGCGCAGCGCGCCGATCGCGCCCGTGATCGCCGAATACATGTCGGTGCCGGTGCCCGCGATCACGCGCGCCGTGAACGTCGATGCGTTGAACTCGTGCTCGGCGTAGAGATTGAGCGATACGTGCATAGCATCGACCCAGGACTTCGACGGCGCAACGCCATGCAGCAGATGCAGGAAGTGTCCGCCGATGGAATCGTCATCGGTTTCGACTTCGATGCGCTTGCCATTGTGCGAGTAGTGATACCAGTAAAGCAGCATCGAGCCGAGCGAGGCCATCAGCTTGTCGGCGATATCCTTCGCGCCCGGCACGTTGTGATCGTCCTTCTCGGGCAGGATGGTGCCGAGCACGGAGACGCCGGTGCGCATCACGTCCATCGGATGCGCGGACGCGGGAATCCATTCGAGCGCGGCCTTCAGGTTCGCGGGCAGGCCACGCAACGCCTTGAGCTTCGTCTTGTACGCCTTCAGTTCGGCCGCGTTCGGCAGCTTGCCGTGCACCAGCAGATGCGCGATTTCTTCGAATTCGGAAGTGGTCGCGACATCGAGAATGTCGTAGCCGCGATAGTGCAGGTCATTGCCGGTCTTGCCGACCGTGCACAGCGCGGTATTGCCCGCCGTCACACCGGACAGCGCGACGGATTTCTTCGGCTTGAAACCACCGGTTGCGGGTGCGTCGGTCGATGCGGTATCAGTCATGCTCTCCAGTCTCCTTTCGTACGCTCGCCAGGCGGCGTGACTTGTCGTGCTCGAAGAACGCGCCCGCGCTCATGCCTCTGAAGCCGGCGTGTCGAAGAGCGGCGCGCATTCGTCCGGCATGGTCTGACCGGTCGCGTGCGCGCGACGCAGCACCGACCAGTAATAGCGATAGCTCGCGCGGTCATGCAGCGTATCGCCGTGGCGCGTCGGGCCCCACTGCGCGCGTTGCGCTTCGAGCAGGATCGCGGCGGCGAGCGCGATTTCATCGGCGCGCGGCGAGAAAGCCTCGACGATCGGCCTGATCTGGTCCGGATGGATGCTCCACATGCGCGTATAGCCGAACTCGTTGCGGGCGCGCGCGGCATCGTTCGCGACGACGCTCATGTCGCGCACTTCCGTCGATACATTGTGCGACGGCACCTTGCCATGCGCATGACACGCAGCGGCGATCTCCAGCTTCGCGCGCCGCACGAGCGGATGATCGAACTGGCCGGGAGAGCGCATCGCGGTATCGGGGATCGCGCCGTTGTGCGCGGACACGAAATCCATCAGGCCGAAGCTCAGTGATTCGACGCCCGGCAGCGCGGCGAGTTCGAACGCTTGCGCGAGCGCGCCATGCGTTTCGATCAGCAGATGACAGGGAATCGGCTTCGCAATGCCGAACTCGCGGCGCGTTGCTTCGATGAAGGCCACCATCTCGGCGGCATCGGAAGCGCTGCGGATCTTCGGCAGCATGATGAACGCGGGCGCGTGCTTCGCGTTGCGCAGGATGATGCGCACGTCGTCGCGCCACGCACGATGATGGAAGTCGTGGATACGCACGCCGACGCGCCCGAAGCGGTCTTCCTCGCCGCCGACGAACGATGCGACCATCTCGGCATGCCCGGTCTCGTGACCGACTTGCGCGCCGTCCTCGCAATCGAGCGTGATGTCGAACACAGGGCCCAGTTGCGCCTGCAACGCCAGTGATTTCCTGATCAGCTTCTCGCTGCCTGCGTAGTGATCGCAGGGCGGGAGCACGGCAGGTTGCGGTTCGCCGTCAAACAGCACTTCGGCGGGAGTGAGATCGCGCATCGTCGGCATCGGGTCCGATTGGAGGGATGTGAATTCGATCTTGCTCATGCTTCTGATTCGGCCGCGCTCGAACACTTCAAGCGCGATCGGATCAGGCGCGAACGCGGCGAAGCGTTCGCGCTGACGGGAAGCCCTCGCGAGCTTACCCTTTTGAAACGTGCTTACTTGCCGAGCAGATGCGCGACGCCGTCACGCTCTTCGAGCAGTTCGTTAAGCGTGCCGTCCATCTTTTCGCGCGAGAACGCGTCGATTTCCAGACCTTCGACGCGCTTGTATTCGCCGTTTTCGCACGTGACGGGCACGCCGTAGATGATGTCTTCCGGAATGCCGTACGAGCCGTCCGACGGAATGCCCATGGTCACCCACTTGCCATTCGTGCCGAGCACCCAGTCACGCACGTGATCGATGGCCGCGTTGGCCGCCGATGCCGCCGACGACAGGCCGCGCGCTTCGATGATCGCAGCGCCGCGCTTGCCGACGGTCGGGATGAACGTGTTGCGGTTCCATTCGTCGTCGCTGATGAGCTTCGTGAGGTCCTGGCCTTCGGCGGTCGCGAAGCGGAAATCCGGGTACATCGTCGGCGAGTGGTTGCCCCACACCGCGAGCTTTTCGATCGACGCGACCGGCTTGCCCGACTTGGCCGCCAGTTGCGACAGCGCGCGGTTGTGGTCCAGACGCAGCATCGCGGTGAAGTTCTTCTTCGGCAGATCCGGCGCCGACTTCATCGCGATGTACGCGTTCGTGTTCGCCGGGTTGCCGACGACCAGCACCTTCACGTCGCGGCTCGCGACATCGTTCAGTGCCTTGCCCTGAACCGTGAAGATTTCGGCGTTCGCCGACAGCAGGTCCTTACGCTCCATGCCCTTCGAACGCGGACGCGCACCGACGAGCAGCGCGACGTCGGCATCCTTGAACGCGACCTTGGGATCGTCCGTGACGACCACGCCTGCGAGCAGCGGGAACGCGCAGTCTTCCAGTTCCATCACGACGCCCTTCACGGCGGCTTGCGCTTGCGGCAGATCGAGCAACTGAAGAATCACGGGCTGGTCTTTGCCGAGCAGATCGCCGTTGGCGATACGGAACAGCAGCGAGTAGCCGATTTGACCTGCGGCGCCGGTTACGGCAACGCGCTTTGCGGACTTAGCCATTGAGAACTCTCCTGGACAGTGCGTGGAACGCTAGGGAAAAACGCCATTTTATGCGCGTTACGCAAAGCGTTGATGAAGACATGCCGGCCATGCCGCGTGCGAATCGCCGAACGCGGCGCCACGTGGCGTTGCGCGCGTTCGTTGATGGATTCGCGTCGCATGAATGTTCGAGCGGCGTGACTGTCATGCCATGAATCCTTCTCTTCGAGCGAGAGGCGTGCGGGATGATCTGGAAGGACGCGATGATTCGCTTGGTCTGACGGCAACGCGCCCATACGAGACGGCGCTTGACGTTGCGAGGCGTGGGGCAGGCAGCGGCGCGCGAATCGATTGGCCGATCGGCGTGAGGCGAAAGCGAAAGGGCGTGCCTGGCGGTATGCTGCGCAATGCGTGGCTGCCGCGATCCAGAGTGCTCTGGCGGCTAAAACCGCCATGCAAAACACGCTGGCCGACGGTTCCTGCGTTCTCGCAACGACCCGCAAACCCTTGCTCGACAAAGAGTGTAGGATCGGTCCGAGGTAAAGTCAACACTATCTTATGTCTTATATAAGACATAGGAATCTACGGGAAAAGTCTGGACGCACGGCGGCCCTTGTGTTGAAATGCGCGGCATGAATTCCAACCCGGCGAGCACGACGACCACCAACGGCACTGCACCGGCGGCTGAGGCCGCGAGCACGCCGTCGCCGACGTTCAGCCCGCTGTATCAGCAAATCAAGGCGCTCATCACGCAGGGGCTCGAGTCCGGCGAATGGAAGCCTGGCGAGATCATCCCGAGCGAGGTCGAGCTGGCCGCGCGTTACAAGGTGAGTCAGGGCACGGTCCGCAAAGCGATCGACGAGCTCGCCGCCGACAATCTTCTCGTTCGCCGTCAGGGCAAAGGCACGTTCGTTGCAACGCACAACGAGGACCGCGTGCAGTTCCGCTTCCTGCGCCTTCTGCCCGACGACGGCGACGTTCATCCCCATGTGAGCCGCCTGCTCGAATGCAGACGGCTGCGCGCGCCCGCCGAGATTGCGCGTCAACTGGACCTGAAGCCCGCCGACCCTGTCGTTCTTATCAAGCGCTTGTTGCAGTTTGATGGCGTAACGACCGTATTCGATGAAATCTGGCTGCCGGGCGCGGTGTTTCGCGGACTCACGGCCGAGCGTCTCGCCGATTACAAAGGCCCGCTCTATGCGATGTTCGAGACGGAGTTCGGCACGCGCATGATCCGCGCGACGGAAAAGATCCGCGCCGTCGCCGCCGACGAGACCGTCGCGCAATTTCTCGATGTGGCGCAGGGATTTCCGCTTTTATCGGTGGAGCGCGTGTCCTATACCTATGGCGATCGGCCTGTCGAAGTGCGGCGCGGATGGTATGTCACGACCGGTTATTACTATCAGAACGACTTGAGTTGATCGAATGAAGCGGGGTCGCGAGCACTGGCTGAGTGCTCGCTGAATACGCACGTTGGTACGGCCATTTTCGCGCATGCAGCAACAGTCTTTTGGACGGCTATTCGCTGCAGCGCGAAATAAAAAGGCGCTAAAATCGCGGATTAGTGTTGTTTTAACAAGTTGGGGTCTAGCATGGCTGAAGCCGTAAAAAAACCAAGGCCGGAATACCGGAACATCGGAATCGGCCAGCTCGCGAAGTATCGCTTGCCGCTGGCAGGGAAGGTTTCGATCCTGCATCGTGTGAGC
>NZ_JARUXO010000004.1:1412083-1450869 GCF_031451275.1 Caballeronia sp. LZ029 | reverse complement strand
CATACGATCATGAATTGCGTCGACGTGTGCCCCAAGGGGCTCAATCCGACCAAGGCGATCGGCAAGATCAAGGAATTGATGGTGCGCCGCGCTGTCTGAGATGGACTATGTGATGGTCGACAATCAAGACAACTCGCATCAGTCCGATCCCCTTCGCCGGGCGCGCCTTCGCTGGCGTGCGCGGCGCGGCCTGCTGGAAAACGATCTGATCTTCGATCGCTTCTTCAGCCGATATGAGCATGACCTCAGTGACGCCGACGTGGCCGCATTGACCCGCCTGCTGGAACTGAGCGACAACGAACTGATGGACTTGCTGCTGGCGCGAACGGAGCCTGAAGGCGACCTCGCGACGCCCGACGTAATCCGCTTGCTGGAACTGCTGCGCACCGTGTGATTTCAGCAGGAATTCACGGATTTTTGCAAAATAGGCCTGTTGCAGTGCACACAGGCCGATCGAACAGTTTTGCCGCGCAGCTTCCGTCGTGCAAATTATCGAAAACCTGTATCCATACTTCGATTGAGGATGTGCTATGACCCCGTCAGATGTTAAAGCCACGCTATCGTTCAGCGACAACTCGCCGAGCGTCGAAATGCCGATCTACAAGGGCACGATGGGCCCGGACGTGATCGACATCCGCAAGTTGTACGGTCAGACCGGCAAGTTCACGTATGACCCGGGCTTCATGTCGACGGCGGCGTGCAATTCCGCGATCACGTACATCGACGGCGACAAGGGCGAGCTGCTGTATCGCGGCTTCCCGATCGAGCAGTTGGCCGTGAATGCCGACTTCCTCGAGACCTGCTATTTGCTCCTGAAGGGCGAACTGCCGAACGAAGCGCAGAACAAGGAATTCGTGGACACGGTCACGCGTCACACGATGGTGCACGAGCAGATGCACTTCTTCTTCCGCGGTTTCCGTCGCGACGCGCACCCGATGGCGGTGTTGACGGCTGCGGTGGGCGCGCTGTCGGCGTTCTATCACGACTCGCTGAACATCAACGATCCGCGTCACCGTGAAGTGTCGGCCATTCGCATGATCGCGAAGCTGCCGACGCTCGTCGCGATGGCGTACAAGTTCAGCATCGGCCAGCCGTTCGTGTATCCGAAGAACGAACTGTCGTACAGCGCGAACTTCATGCACATGATGTTCTCGAACCCGTGCGAAGAGTACAAGGTCAACGACGTGCTCGTGCGCGCGCTCGACCGCATCCTGATTCTGCACGCGGATCACGAGCAGAACGCGTCGACGTCTACTGTGCGTCTCGCCGGTTCGTCGGGCGCGAACCCGTTCGCGTGTATCGCGGCCGGTATCGCGTGTCTGTGGGGCCCGGCGCACGGCGGCGCGAACGAAGCCGCGCTGAACATGCTGGAAGAGATCGGCTCGGTCGATCACATTCCCGAGTTCATCAAGCAGGTGAAAGACAAGAACTCGGGCGTGAAGCTGATGGGCTTCGGTCACCGCGTGTACAAGAACTACGACCCGCGCGCGAAGCTGATGCGCGAGACGTGCCACGAAGTGCTGAACGAACTCGGTCTGCACGACGATCCGCTCTTCAAGCTCGCGATGGAACTCGAAAAGATCGCGCTGGAAGACGAATACTTCGTGTCGCGCAAGCTGTACCCGAACGTCGATTTCTACTCGGGCATCGTGCAGCGCGCGCTGGGCATCCCGACGTCGATGTTCACGTGCATCTTCGCGATGGCGCGTACGGTCGGCTGGATCGCGCAGTGGAACGAGATGATTGCGGATCCGGAGCAGAAGATTGGCCGTCCGCGTCAGTTGTTCATCGGTCAGACGCCGCGTGAAGTGAAGCCGCTGGCGAAGCGTTAAGCCGTTTTACGGTTGCAGGCAAGTGAAGGCCCCGGCGGGTGACCGCCGGGGCTGTTTGCGTTTTGGGTGCTCGAATCTAATCCGCGAATACTTCTCGCAATGTAAGAAGCGCGTTCGATAACGTGTTGTCCGTGACGGCGCCTTCCTTTCTGACCAGACGCGCTTTATCGACGGTGCGAAGCTGATCGAGTAGCACGAGTCCCTGTTTCCGTTTGAACGACACCGGAATGCGAAAGGGCGCCGACGTGCCTTTCGAAGTCATCGGCGCGACGATGACCGTCCGCAAATGGTCGTGCATCTCCGGAGGCGAAACCACGACGCATGGACGCGTCTTCTGTATTTCGCTGCCGAGCGTCGGATCGAGCGCGACGAGCCAGATATCGCCGCGCGCTACCATTCGAGTTCCGCGTCACCGTCGTTGCCGAACTCGCCCAGTACGAGCGAATCTTCCCCGCTCTTTGCGATCAGCTTGCTGGCTTCGGCCCAACCTTTGCGTGCGCTGTCGCGCGGCCGGCGCAGCACGATCGCGTCGTCTTCGATGTTCATCTCGACCTCGTTTTCCAGGCCAAGCTGCGTGAGGAAAGGCTTGGGAATCAGCACGCCTTGCGAGTTGCCCATCTTTCGGATGGTCGTTTTCATGAGATCAGGCATAGTCGGTTTGCGTATTAACAATGTTATAACTTTCGAGTGACTCGCGTCAATGCAAGGGCAGTCAGACACTCGGGCGCATACTGAGCGTAAGTGACGAATCCACTGCCGAACAGTCGGCCGAATGGCCTAGGTTGCAGTTAGGCGAAGGCCCCGGCGGGTGACTGCCGGGGCCTTTTGCGTTTGAGGCGGCAGGTTGAAAGCACAAAAACCGTCATCATCTGATGCTAATATCAATGCCTCATGAAACGGAGAGACGAATATGCGTACGACCATCGCCCTCGATGACGACTTGCTGGCAAAAGCTCAAGCCTATACAGGCGTGACAGAAAAATCGGCGCTGGTGCGCGAAGCACTGAAAGCGCTCGTCCAACGTGAAGCCGCCCGGCGACTTGCGAATCTCGGCGGCAGTCAACCGGGCATAGAAGGCGCGCCGCGGCGTCGGCAGGAGCGCGAATGATCCTTGTCGACACCTCGGTCTGGATCGACCATATCAACGCGTCCGAACCGTTACTGGTGAATCTGCTCGGTGAGGAGCGCGTGCTTGCTCATCCATTCGTCATCGGTGAAATTTCGCTTGGAAGTCTGCGCGACCGCGACCTCGTGCTGGGCGCGTTGAGTGATCTTCCTGTCGCGCCGGTAGCGACGCCCGAAGAAGTATTCTTCCTGATCGAACGACAACGACTCTTCAATCGCGGGATCGGGTATGTCGACACATCTCTTCTGGCGTCAGCGCATTTGCAGCCGGGCGTGAAGATATGGACGCGCGATAAGCGACTGCACAAAGTCGCCGAAGAACTCGGCGTCGGTGCGATGCTTCAGCATTGAAAGGGTGGGTAGTCCGTCGAGACGGGTACTCCTGATCCGGGTACTGACACCACTAGCATAACTATCTGTTTTTACGAGGTTTTTTCTCTCAGCCTAGTACCCACGCCGCATACGAAGGTGGCATAATCGATCGCACAAGCTGCACACCCAAAATCCCCGCAGTCACATACGAAAGCGCTCACCATGGCACAGACTCTCTACGACAAACTGTGGAACACGCATGTGATCCACACCGAAGAGGACGGCACCTCGATCCTCTATATCGACCGTCACCTGCTGCATGAAGTGACGAGCCCGCAGGCGTTCGAAGGCCTGAAGCTGGCCGAGCGCCCGGTGTGGCGCATCAGCGCGAATCTGGCCGTATCCGACCACAACGTGCCGACCACCGACCGCTCGCACGGCATCGCCGATCCGGTTTCGAAGCTGCAAGTCGATACGCTCGACGAAAACTGCGATAGCTTCGGCATCACGCAGTTCAAGATGAACGATCTGCGCCAGGGCATCGTGCACATCATCGGGCCGGAGCAGGGCGCGACGCTGCCGGGCATGACCATCGTCTGCGGCGACTCGCATACGTCCACGCACGGCGCATTCGGCGCGCTCGCGCACGGCATCGGCACGTCGGAAGTGGAGCACGTGCTCGCCACGCAAACGCTCCTGCAGAAGAAGAGCAAGAACATGCTCGTCAAGGTCGAGGGCTCGCTGCCGCGCGGCTGCACCGCGAAAGACATCGTGCTTGCGATCATCGGCAAGATCGGCACGGCGGGCGGCACGGGTTACGCGATCGAGTTCGGCGGCTCGACCATCCGCGCGTTGTCGATGGAAGGCCGCATGACCGTCTGCAACATGGCGATCGAAGCGGGCGCGCGGGCTGGCATGGTCGCCGTCGACGACACGACCATCCATTACCTGAAAGATCGTCCGTACTCGCCGCAGGGCGTGGAGTGGAATCAGGCCGTCGAATACTGGCGCCAGTTCAAGTCCGATGAAGGCGCGCAGTTCGATCGCGTCGTCGAATTGAACGCGGCCGAAATCGTGCCGCAAGTGACGTGGGGCACCTCGCCCGAAATGGTCACGTCGATCGATGGCCGCGTGCCCGATCCCGAGAAGGAAAAGGACCCGGTCAAGCGCGACGCGATGGAGCGCGCGCTCACCTATATGGCGCTGCAGCCGAACACGCCGATCGAATCGATCAAGCCGGACAAGATCTTCATCGGCTCGTGCACGAACGCGCGTATCGAAGACTTGCGCGCGGCCGCGTATGTCGTGAAGTCGCTGGGCAAGCGCGTCGCGTCGAATATCCGTCTCGCGATGGTTGTGCCGGGCTCGGGTCTCGTGAAGGCGCAGGCCGAGCGCGAAGGTCTCGACAAGATCTTCACGAACGCCGGCTTCGAATGGCGCGAGCCGGGTTGCTCGATGTGTCTCGCGATGAACGCCGACCGGCTCGAAGCGGGCGAGCGTTGCGCATCGACGTCGAACCGCAACTTCGAAGGCCGTCAGGGCGCGGGCGGTCGCACGCACCTCGTGAGCCCTGCGATGGCCGCGGCCGCCGCGATCGAAGGCCATTTCGTCGACGTGCGCAAGCTCGCGTGATCAACCGGGATACAGAGAAAGATCATGGAAAAATTCATTGTGCATAGCGGCCTCGTCGCGCCGCTCGATCGCGAGAACGTCGATACGGACGCGATCATCCCGAAGCAGTTTCTGAAGTCGATCAAGCGCACCGGTTTCGGCCCGAACGCGTTCGACGAATGGCGTTATCTCGATGTCGGCCAGCCCGGCGAGGACAGCAGCAAGCGCCCGCTCAATCCGGACTTCGTGCTGAATCAGCCGCGTTATCAGGGCGCGTCGATTCTGCTCACGCGCAAGAACTTCGGCTGCGGCAGTTCGCGCGAGCACGCGCCGTGGGCACTGGATCAGTACGGCTTTCGCGCGATCATCGCGCCGAGCTTCGCGGACATTTTCTATAACAACTGCTTCAAGAACGGTCTGCTGCCGGTCGTGTTGACGGAGCAGCAGGTCGACAAGCTGTTCAACGAAACCTACGCGTTCGTCGGTTTCCAGTTGACGATCGATCTCGAAGCGCAGGTCGTGCGCACCGGCGACGGCACCGAGTACGCGTTCGAGGTGCCGGGCTTCCGCAAGTACTGCCTGCTGAACGGCTTCGACGATATCGGCCTCACGCTGCGTCACGCGGACAAGATCAAGCAATACGAAGCCGAGCGCCTCGCGAAGCAGCCGTGGCTGAATAACCGGCTCGTCGGATAAATCGAAACACGATCAAAGAAGGAAGAGACGATGAAGATTGCAGTATTGCCCGGCGACGGGATCGGTCCGGAAATCACCGCCGAAGCGGTCAAGGTGCTCAACGCGCTCGGCGAGAAGTTCGAGCTCGAAGAAGCGCCGGTCGGTGGCGCGGGCTATGAGGCGAAGGGCCATCCGCTGCCCGATTCCACGCTGGCGCTCGCGAAAGAAGCCGACGCGATCCTGTTCGGCGCGGTCGGCGACTGGAAATACGACAAGCTCGAGCGCGCGCTGCGTCCCGAGCAGGCGATCCTCGGCCTGCGCAAGCACCTGCAACTCTTCGCGAACTTCCGTCCGGCGATCTGCTATCCCCAACTGACGGGCGCGTCGTCGCTGAAGCCGGAGATCGTGTCCGGCCTCGACATCCTGATCGTGCGCGAGCTGAACGGCGACATCTATTTCGGCGCGCCGCGCGGCCTGCGCGAAGCGCCGGACGGCCCGTTCGCCGGCGCGAAGGAAGGCTTCGACACGATGCGCTATTCCGAGCCCGAAGTGCGCCGCATCGCGCACGTCGCGTTTCAGGCGGCGCAAAAGCGCGAGAAGAAGCTGACGAGCGTCGACAAGGCGAACGTGCTGGAAACGTCGCAGTTGTGGCGCGACACGATGATCGACGTCGCGAAGGAATATCCGGACGTCGAGCTGTCGCACATGTACGTCGACAACGCCGCAATGCAACTGGTGAAAGCGCCGAAGGCGTTCGACGTCGTCGTGACCGGCAACATGTTCGGCGACATCCTCTCCGACGAAGCCGCGATGCTCACCGGCTCCATCGGCATGTTGCCGTCGGCGTCGCTCGACAAGAACAACAAGGGCTTGTACGAGCCGTCGCACGGCTCCGCGCCGGATATCGCGGGCAAGGGCGTGGCCAATCCGCTCGCGACCATCCTCTCCGCCGCGATGATGCTGCGCTACTCGCTCGGCAAGACGGAGCAGGCGGACCGCATCGAAAGCGCGGTGAAGAAGGTGCTGGAGCAGGGCTACCGCACCGGCGACATCGCGACCGCGGACGGCAGGATCGTCGGCACGAAGGAAATGGGCGACGCGGTGCTGAAGGCGCTGTAACCGCCGGAAAGACGATCGGCGTTGCAAGCCAAAGCGCGGCCGATCGTCTCTTTTTCCCGATGTTCACGCACGATCCGCACGATTTTCATACGCGCGCCGCAAGCGCGTGACGAAAACATCGGGTTATCGTGTATATTCTTTGGTCATGGCGAAGAACTCTCAATTCTCTCTGGATTCCATCGGACGCGGCTCATTTGCCGTCGCGACGGAACTCGCCATCGGCACGCGCATCGTGGCTATTAAAGCCACTGCCGGGTTTTCCAAACTCGCGCGCATTACGAAAATCTCCCTCAAAGCGATCACGATTCGCTGATCGTCCCTCGTGTCCGAGCGTCTTCCCCGCGCGGCCACGCCGGGTAAAGATGCGGGGAAGCTTCCACAAGTAAGGGTTAGTCATGAACGTAGGTCTCGTTGGTTGTCGCTGTATGGTCGGCAGCGTCCTGATGCAACGCATGCAGCAGGAAGGCGATTTCGACTTGATCGAACCGGTGTTTTTCAGCACCAGCAATGCGGGCGGCAACGCGCCGTCGTTCGCCAAAAACGAGACGAAGCTCAAGGATGCGACAAGCATCGACGACCTGAAGAAGTGCGACGCCATCATCACATGCCAGGGCGGCGACTATACCAACGAGGTGTATCCGAAGCTGCGGGCGGCGGGCTGGAAAGGCTACTGGATCGACGCGGCCTCGTCGCTGCGCATGAAGGACGACGCGGTCATCATCCTCGATCCGGTCAACCTGAACGTCATCAAGGATTCGCTCGTGAAGGGCGGCCGCGACTTCATCGGCGGCAATTGCACGGTCAGCCTGATGCTGATGGCGCTCGGCGGCCTGTTCCGCGAGAACCTCGTCGAATGGACGACCGCGATGACCTATCAGGCCGCTTCGGGCGCGGGCGCGCAGAACATGCGCGAACTGCTCCAGCAGATGGGCGTGCTGTACGGTTCCGCGAAGGAAGATCTGGCCGATCCTTCGTCGGCGATCCTCGATATCGACCGCCGCGTGCTCGCCGCGATGAACGGCGAGCGCATGCCCGTCGACAACTTCGGCGTGCCGCTCGCGGGTTCGCTGATTCCGTGGATCGACAAGGATCTCGGCAACGGCATGTCGAAGGAAGAGTGGAAGGGCGGCGCCGAAACGAACAAGATTCTCGGCAAGCCGGCGATGGGCACGCCAGGCTCCGTTCCCGTCGATGGCCTTTGCGTGCGTATCGGCGCGATGCGCTGCCACTCGCAGGCGCTGACCATCAAGCTCACGAAGGACGTGCCGCTCGACGAAGTGCACGGCATCCTCGCGTCGGCGAACGACTGGGTGAAGGTCGTGCCGAACGAGCGCGAAGCATCGATCCGCGATCTTTCGCCCGCGGTCGTCACGGGCACGCTGACGGTGCCGGTCGGCCGTCTGCGCAAGCTGGCGATGGGCGGCGAGTATCTGTCGGCATTTACTGTCGGCGATCAACTGTTGTGGGGCGCGGCCGAACCGCTGCGCCGCATGCTGCGCATTCTGCTCGACAAGTAAAGTAAACTACGCGCCTGGAAGCGCGTGCCAAAGCCAAAAGCGTCGCGGTTCTCGCGGCGCTTTTTGTTTTTGTGCAGTTTTATTGCAAAACCGGGTTTATCGAGCGGTTTTGCGCCGTATGTTTCAATTTTTGCCGGACCCGGAGCCTCAATGATCCAACGACCACGCCGGTCTCTCCTTTCGTCATCGCGTGCAGCGTGCGCCGCGGCAAGTCTCGCGGTTGGCGCGATGTTCTGGGCGAATCCCGGCGATGCGCTCGCTCAGGCGAGCGGCGTCGCCCCCGCCGCGACGGGGCAGACATACGCGGTCAAGCCGGGGCAATCGCTGAACGATGTCGTGAGCGAACTCACCGGATCGAAAGATCGCGACGTTCGCGCGAAGGCCGCGCGTGCGCTGTTCGACGCCAATCCGAACGCGTTCGGAAATCACGATATCAACAAGCTGAAGCTCGGCGCGGTGCTGAACGTGCCTGCCGATCTGATCGGTTCAGCGGCTTCCGCCGCTGCTTCGGCGCCCGAGGCGCAACCGAATCCGCCCGCCGAGTCGCCCGCGCCAGCGCAGGCATCGGAGAGCACGAGCGCGATGGCGTCGGCTGCGGCGCCCGCGTCGGCGGTCGAACCGCAGGCGAGCGCCACGTCTACGCAAGAGCCGGCGACGCCCGAGCCCGCATCGGCGACCGCCACGCCCGCGAGCGAACCCGCCTTGGCGGCCTCCGCGCCTGCCAGCGATAGCAGACCCACGGGGCACGGTGCGGGAGCGGCGGTCATCGGCCTTTCGCCTTTCGTCGTCGCCGCCGCGATCGCTGCGGTCGGTTTCCTGCTGCTCAGAATGCGGCGCGGCAAGAAGCAACGCGCCGCAGCAAGCAACGACGACGTCGATCGCACGTCGAGAACGTTCGCAAGTCTCGAGGAAGCTCAGGCCGACGCCGCCGCGCGCAATGAAGCGATACGCAAGGCGCGCGACGCATCGGCTGCGGGATCGGCCGTCGCCGCTGAGAAGAAGTCATCCGAGCCCGACGGATCCGGACTGGCCGCCGCCGCCGCGAGCATCGACAACGCCGACGCGACTCGTGCGCCCGCCGTTCCGTCCGACGACGAACTGCCGCCGACGACCGAGGCGAAGCCGGCCACCGGGCCCGTTGCCGCGCCCGGCCAGGCGAACCGCCCTGCGCAAGAAGAAGCGTTCGCGCCGGTTGCGCCTGCGGCACGCCATCCCGATTTCGTGCCGCCGGTCGCCGCCGCCGAAACGCAGGACCAGCACGCCCGCGAAATTGCGGCGCGCGAAGCAGCGCGTCGTGAAGCCGAGAAATGGGAAAACGAAGAGCGCGAAGCCGCAGCCCGCCAGGAGGCCGTACGGGAAGCCGAAGAGCGTGAGATTCGCGCGCGCGAAGCCGCCGCGCGGGAAGCGCTTGCGCGCGAGTCGGCGGATCGTGAAGCCGGGAAGCGCGAAGCCGAGTTGCGTCAGGTGACCGAGCGCGAAGATCAGGCGCGCGAGGCCGCGGCCCGCGAGATCATCGCGCGTGAGGCCGAACTCCGCGAACTGCAGGCGCGCGCCGCCGAAGAGCAGGTCGCCGAGCAACGCGCCGCGGAGCAGCGCGACATCGAGGAACAGGCGGCGCGCGAAGCCGAAAAATCGGGTATCGCGCCGGATGAGGAGCCGGTGCTTGCGCATCGTTTTCCGATGCCGAAATTCCCTCAGGACGCAATTCAGGCGCTCGGCTCGCTCGAAATGGAACTGCCGCCGCGCATGGAACTGACGATCAAGCCGCCCGGCGCAACGGAGCCGGTGACCGTGACATCGTCGGTGGCGGCCGATGTGCAGCGCGAGTCGCGTCCCGCAGCCTTGCAGCCGCCGCCGACGGGTCCGCAGCCGATCGAACAGGTGCCGTTCATCCCGCAGCCGATGGCGCAGCCGGAGTCGGCGCGGCCGACGCAATCGCAGGCTCAGTCCGTGGCCTCGCAGATCGAGGCGGGAACGGCTGGCGCGGCCTCGGTCGCCGGTCTTGGTGCGACGCGATTCGGGCCGCTGAGCCTCGATTTCGATCTCGGGCGCGCGTCGAGCGCGACCGAGCCGCTGCCCGCGCTGACGCCCGCGCAACTGGCGACGATCGCGCGCAACAAGCTCGAACTGGCCGCCGAATACATCGAACTGGGCGATCTTTCCGGCGCACGCACGCTGTTGCAGGAAGTGATCGAATCGAACGATCCCGCCACACGTCAGCAGGCCGCCACGCTCTTGTCGACGCTCGCCCCGCATTCCTGAGATGCGCATCGCTTTAGGCATTCAGTACGACGGCTCGGCGTTTTGCGGCTGGCAGTCTCAGCCGCACGGCAAGACGGTGCAGAACGAACTGGAGCGCGCGCTCGCCGAATTCGCGCAGACGCCGCTCCCGACTGTCGTCGCCGGGCGCACGGATACCGGTGTGCATGGTCTCGGCCAGGTCGTCCATTTCGACACCGAGCTCGATCGCACCGAATTTTCGTGGGTGCGCGGCACGAACGCGTTTTTGCCCGATACCGTCGCCGTGCAATGGGCGAAGCCGATGCCCGACGACTTCCACGCCCGCTTCGCGGCGTTCGAGCGCACGTACTTTTACGTTCTGTACGTCAATCCGGTGCGTTCACCGATGCTGGCGAGACGCGCGGGCTGGGTGCATACGCCGCTGAACATCGACGCGATGCGCGATTCCGTCGCGTGTCTGATCGGCGAGCACGATTTTTCGTCGTTCCGCGCGGCCGATTGCCAGTCGAAGACGCCGGTAAAGCATCTCTATCAGATCGATGTCCGCGAACAGGGCGATTTCATCCACTTTCGCTTTCGCGCCAACGCGTTTCTGCATCATATGGTGCGCAATCTGATGGGATGCCTCGTCGCGATCGGACGTGGCCGTCATCCCGCTGCGTGGATGGCCGATGTCCTCGCCGCCCGCGATCGCCGTGTCGCCGCGCCGACCTTCATGCCGGACGGGCTGTATCTGGCCGAGGTCGGCTATCCTGAACACTTCGCGGTGCCGCCGCCGCATATCGCCAGCATGCCCTGGAGCGCCATTTGGGCAGAGCCGAAATGATCGAACGAGAATTGCATCGCACCCGCATCAAGCTATGCGGACTATCGCGCGTCGAGGACGTGCAGCACGCCGTCGCGCTGGGCGCCGACGCCGTGGGCTTCGTGTTCTATCCGCCGAGCCCGCGCTCGGTGAGTGTCGCGCAGGCGGTGGAGCTGGCGCGGCACGTGCCGCCGCTGGTGTCGGCCGTGGGCCTCTTCGTCAATGCAACGCCCGAGTGGATTCGTGAAGTCACATCCAACGTGCCGCTCTCGCTGCTGCAATTTCATGGCGACGAAACCCCCGAGCAATGCGAGGAACTCGCCGCGATCGCGGGTTTATCCTATTGGCGCGCGCTGCGAATTGGGGCTGATGCGGCGACAAGCCATTTGATAGAATCGTCAATCAAGTTCAAAGCCGCAGGCGGCCTTCTGCTCGACGCTCTCGTCGAGGGCTTCGGCGGCGGTGGAAAGGTATTCGATTGGTCACTTATCCCAATAGATCTCGGGCATCGGGCCGTTTTGAGTGGTGGGTTGAACGCGCAAAACGTCAGTGACGCCATTCGGCGTGTGCGCCCGTACGCGGTCGATGTCTCGAGCGGCATCGAAGTGCCGGGCGCCAAGGGCGTGAAAGATCCCGCCCGAATGGCGGCATTCGTACGCGCGGTGCGCGAAGCGGATGCCGGGTGATGTCGACGTGAGCCGCGCTGCCGGCCACGTAACCGAGAGAGTGACGTAATGTACAACTTGCCAGACGAAAGAGGCCACTTCGGCCAATATGGAGGCGTGTTCGTCTCCGAAACCCTTATCCACGCGCTCGACGAACTGCGCGTCGCGTATGAGGCGGCACAGAAAGATCCCGCATTTCTCGCAGAATACGAGTACGAGCTCAAGCATTACGTGGGCCGTCCGTCGCCGATCTATCACGCGAAGCGCTGGAGCGAGATGCTCGGCGGTGCGCAGCTTTATCTGAAGCGCGAGGATCTGAATCACACCGGCGCGCACAAGGTGAACAACGTGATTGGCCAGGCGCTGCTCGCTCGCAAGATGGGCAAGCCGCGCGTGATCGCGGAAACCGGCGCGGGTCAGCACGGCGTGGCGACGGCGACCATCGCTGCGCGCTTCGGCATGGAGTGCGTGGTTTATATGGGCGCTGAAGACGTGCGGCGTCAGGCGGCGAATGTGTATCGGATGAAGCTGCTCGGCGCGACGGTCGTTCCGGTCGAATCCGGTTCGAAAACGCTCAAGGATGCGCTCAATGAAGCCATGCGCGACTGGGTGACGAACGTCGAAAACACGTTCTACATCATCGGCACGGTGGCGGGGCCGCACCCGTATCCGATGATGGTGCGCGACTTCCAGCGCGTGATCGGCGACGAATGCCGCGTGCAGATGCCCGAGATGGCCGGTCGTCAGCCTGATGCTGTTATCGCATGCGTTGGCGGCGGATCGAATGCGATGGGCATCTTTTATCCGTATATCGACGATAAAGACGTCAAGCTGATCGGCGTCGAAGCGGCGGGCGACGGCATCGATACAGGTCGTCACGCGGCATCGCTGATGGGCGGCAGTCCCGGCGTGCTGCACGGCAACCGGACGTACTTGCTGCAGGATGACAACGGCCAGATCATCGAAACGCATTCGATATCGGCGGGACTCGACTATCCGGGCGTCGGCCCCGAGCACGCGTGGCTGAAGGACGTCGGACGCGCGGAGTACGTCGGCATTACGGACGACGAAGCGCTCAAGGCGTTCCACGACTGCTGTCGCATCGAGGGCATCATTCCGGCGCTCGAGTCGAGCCACGCGCTTGCCTACGGCGCGAAGCTTGCCAAGACGCTGCCGCGCGACAAGGTGCTGCTCGTCAATCTGTCGGGCCGCGGCGACAAGGACATGCATACGGTCGCTGAGCGATCGGGCATCCAGTTCTGAGCCGCTGACCGATGCGCACCGTTATCGACGAGCCCTTGTCCGTCGGCGCTCTCCAGGGCGCCGGCAGCGACATTCGCAACCGCGATTTTCTGGCCGATGCCGAACACATTCCCGATGCGTCGATCGATCTGATCGTCGCGGACCCGCCCTATGGTCTGGGCAAGGACTACGGGAACGATTCGGACATGCTGTATGGCGACGCTTTTCTGGAGTGGACGTATCGCTGGCTCGATCTGGCGATCCCGAAGCTCAAGCCGAGCGGCTCGCTGTACATCTTCTGCACTTGGCAATACTCGCCCGAGCTGTTCGTGTTCCTGAAACGCCGGCTTCTGATGATCAACGAGATCGTCTGGGACCGGCGCGTGCCGAGCATGGGCGGAACGACGCGTAAATTTACGTCAGTGCACGATAACATCGGTTATTTCGCGGTATCGAAGGATTACTACTTCGATCTCGATCCAGTGCGCATCCCCTACGACGCAGAGACGAAAAAGGCGCGCTCCCGCAAGATTTTCGAGGGCAGCAAGTGGCTCGAACTCGGCTATAACCCGAAGGATGTCTGGTCCGTATCGCGTCTGCATCGGCAGCACGCGGAGCGGGTAGATCATCCGACGCAAAAGCCGCTGGAGATCGTCGAGCGCATGGTGCTTGCGAGCTGTCCGCCGGGCGGCCGCGTGCTCGATCCGTTCATGGGCAGCGGCACGACGGCGGTCGCTTGCGCGCGCCACGAACGCCAGTTCATTGGCTACGAGATCAACGCGGATTACTGCATGATCGCGGAAAATCGCATCGCCGAGGCGCGAGCCGCGCGACTGAAGCCGGCGGAGCCGGTCCGCTCGCGCCGCAAAGCGCTCGTAACAGCCGATGCCGCTGCGCAAGCGGCCGAATAGCGTCTTTTTCGTCGCTAATCGCGTCAGATGACTAACGAAGCATCTGACGCCAACGAATCCGATCAAGAGAATTCCCATGTCCCGTATCAAGAATACTTTTGCGGCATTGGCCGCGCAGGGCAGGAAAGGGCTGATTCCGTTCATCACCGCGGGCGACCCGAACCCCGAGCAAACCGTGGAGTTCATGCACGCGCTGGCAAAAGGCGGCGCGGACGTCATCGAACTGGGCGTGCCGTTTTCCGATCCGATGGCCGATGGCCCCGTGATCCAGCGTTCGTCCGAGCGGGCGCTCGCACGCGGCGTGACGCTCAAAAGCGTGCTCGCCGATGTCAAACGCTTCCGCCAGACCGACGACAAGACGCCCGTCGTGCTGATGGGCTACGCGAATCCGATCGAGCGCATGGGCGCCGACGCCTTCGCGAAAGCCGCGCAGGAAGCGGGCGTCGACGGCGTGCTGGTGGTCGATTACCCGCCGGAGGAAGCGGAGAGCTTCGGTGCGACGATGCGCGCAGCCGGCATCGATCCGATCTTCCTGCTCGCGCCGACGTCGACGGACGAGCGCATCGCGGCAGTCGGCAAGATCGCGAGCGGCTATGTCTACTACGTTTCGCTGAAAGGCGTGACCGGCGCGGCAAATCTGGACGTTTCCAGCATCGCGAGTAAAATCCCGGCCATCAAGTCGCATGTGCCTCTGCCGGTGGGCGTCGGTTTCGGCATTCGCGACGCCCAAACCGCACGCGCCGTCGCCGATGTCGCGGACGCCGTCGTCATCGGCAGTCGCCTCGTGCAGTTGCTCGAAGAGGCGAAGCCGGATGCCGCGGCCGCGTCGCTGACGAGCTTCATCGCCGAAATTCGTCAGGCGCTCGACGCCGCACAGTAAAATACGCGCCGCCGCGGGCCGTCCGATCCGGACGTGCGCCGCGCGGCGACCGATCAGTCAAGGAAAAACGATGAGCTGGCTCGACAAACTGCTGCCGCCGAAGATCAAGCAAACCGATCCCAAAAGCCGCAAGGGCATCCCCGAGGGGCTCTGGGTGAAGTGCCCGTCGTGCGAGGCGGTGCTGTATCGCAACGACGTCGAGGCGAATCTGCATGTTTGCCCGAAGTGCAGCCATCACATGCGCATCGGCGCGCGCGAGCGGCTCGACCGCCTGCTCGATCCGGAAGGCCGCTACGAAATCGGCCAGGAAGTCGTGCCGGTCGACGCGCTCAAGTTCAAGGACAGCCGCAAGTATCCGGATCGCATCAAGGAAGCGATGGAGGATACCGACGAAACCGACGCGATGGTCGTCATGGGCGGCGCGATCCACACGATTCCGTGCGTCGTCGCGTGCTTCGAGTTCTCGTTCATGGGCGGCTCGATGGGTTCGGTGGTCGGCGAGCGCTTCGTGCGCGGCGCGCGCAATGCGATCGAGCAGAACGTGCCGTTCATCTGCTTCACGGCGTCCGGCGGCGCGCGCATGCAGGAAAGCCTGCTTTCGCTGATGCAGATGGCCAAGACCACCGCGCTCCTCACCCGGCTGTCCGATGCGAAGCTGCCCTTCATCTCCGTGCTGACCGACCCGACGATGGGTGGCGTGTCGGCGAGCTTCGCCTTCCTCGGCGATGTCGTGATCGGCGAGCCGAAAGCGCTGATCGGCTTTGCCGGCCCGCGCGTGATCGAGCAGACCGTGCGCGAAAAGTTGCCGGAAGGCTTTCAGCGCGCCGAATTCCTGCTGCAGAAGGGCGCGATCGACATGATCGTGGATCGCCGCAAGATGCGTGAAGAACTCGCCCAATTGATGGCGCTGATGACGCGGCAACCCGCCGATTCCGTCGCCTGAGTTGCTGATATGCAGCGCTGCGCCGCGCGAGAGCCCTGAGGTTCCGTGCGGCGTTTTGCTTTACCGATCTCGAAAATGAACACTTTCTCCACCCTCGACGCCTGGCTCGCCCATCTGGAAGCGGCGCATCCGGTCGGCATCGACATGGGCCTTGCGCGCATCGGCAAGGTGAAGGACGCGCTCGGCCTGCACTTCGATTGCCCGGTCATCACCGTCGGCGGTACGAACGGCAAGGGCTCGACGTGCGCGATCATCGAAACGATCCTGCTGCGCGCGGGTTATCGCGTCGGCTGCCATACGTCGCCGCATCTGCTTTCGTTCAACGAGCGTGCGCGCATCGACGGCGCCGAGGCGAGCGACGCCGATCTGCTCGAACATTTCGCGGCGGTGGAAAAGGCGCGCGCGAGCCTGCCCGAGCCGGTTTCGCTGACCTACTTCGAATTCACGACGCTCGCGATCCTGCACCTCTTCGCATCGCGCGGGCTCGACGCGGTGATTCTGGAAGTGGGGCTGGGCGGGCGTCTGGACGCGGTGAATATCGTCGATACGGACTGCGCGGTGATCACGAGCATCGACATCGACCATACGGATTATCTCGGCGACACGCGCGAGAAGATCGGCTTCGAGAAAGCGGGCATCTTCCGGGCGGGCAAGCCTGCCGTATGTGGCGACCCGTCGCCGCCGCAGAGCCTGATCGATCATGCTCAGGCGATCGGCGCGGATCTGTGGCTCGTCGGACGCGATTTCCGCTATGAAGCGCAGCCCGGCAACGAGCGCCAGCAATGGAGCTATCTCGGCCGCGAGCAGCGTCGTCCGGCGCTGGCGTACCCGGCGCTGCGCGGCGCGAATCAGCTGATCAACACCGCGGCGGCGCTGGCCGCGCTCGAATCGTTGCGCGGGCGCTTGCCCGTTTCGGCTCAGGATATCCGCCTCGGGCTCGCCAACGTCGAACTGCCGGGCCGTTTTCAGGTGCTGCCGGGGAAGCCGCAAATCATTCTCGACGTTGCGCACAATCCTCACGCTGCCGCAGTTTTGTCCCAGAATCTCGGCAATATGGGCTACTTTCCGTACACTTACGCGGTGTTCGGCGCGATGGGCGACAAGGACATCGAAGGCGTCGTGAAGCAGTTGAAGGGCGAGATCGACCACTGGAATCTCGCCGCGCTGCCCACGCCGCGCGCCGCGTCGACGGAGCAACTCGAACACGCATTGCGTGACGCCGGTGTCAACGAAGGCCCCGACAGCAGCGTTTCCCGATTTGAAACACCAGCTTTGGCTTTTCAAGATGCGCTAAGGCGGGCGTCTGAAAATGATAGAATTTTAGTCTTCGGCAGTTTCTACACGGTAGCGGGCGTCATGGCCTACCGTCGAACGCAGCATAACTAGCAGCATCATCCAGACGGTCGGCCGTCGGCACCAAGCGATACATGGGACTCTTTTCGTTCGGCAAGAAAGACGACTCCGGTCGCGACGCATATTCCGATTCCTCGCGCGGCTCGCGTCAGACGGTCCGCACCGAGCGCCGCACGCGCCGTTCGGAGCGCACGGGCGCCGACGCGATGATGCTCGATCCCACGCTGCCCGAGAAACAGCGCGCGCGCCGCAGGCTCGTCGGCGCGATCGCGCTGGTGTTGGCCGCCGTCATCGTCCTGCCGATGGTGCTGGATTCGCGCCCGAAGCCCGTCACCAACGACATCTCCATCGATATTCCCAATCGCCCCGCGCCTGCCGCGAAGCAGTCGCGCGACGCGAACGACGCGGACACGCAAGCCGGCGTCGCGCATGACGCGCCTGCGGGCGCGTCGGGCAGTGTCGCCGCTGGCGTGACGCAACCGCAGCCCGCCGCACCCGCCGCCACGGCACAAGCGAAGCCTGAACCGGCGGAACAGCCGAAACCCGAAGCGAAGCCGTCGAAGCCTGCCGCTGTCGCGGGCCAGAACGCGAAGCAGTCCGCGGAGCCGTCCGAAGAAGCCAACGCGAACACCGCCGCCAACGCGGCGGCGGGCGCGGCGAACACGCCGTCGTCGCCGGCGGGCAGCCGGTTCGTGCTGCAAATTGGCCAGTTCGACGACGAAACCGCCGCGCAGAACTGGGTCAGCAAGTTGAAGTCGGCGGGTGTGCCCGCATATCTCGAACATCGCAAGCAGTCGGATGGCGCGACCAAATCGCTATTGCGCGCGGGTCCGTTCCCCGATCGCGCGTCGGCGCAGGCGGCGCTCGTGAAGGTGCGTCAGGCCGGCCTGGGCGGCGGCACCCGGGCATCGAACTAAGCAGATTCGATGTTCACCGCTTTCGACTACGGCGTGATGGCTGTGATTGGCCTGTCGGCGCTGCGCGGCATGTGGCGCGGCCTGCTGGCCGAGGCGTTCGGTCTGGTCGGCTGGGTGGCCGCCATTCTGATCGCCGGGCGCTTCGTCGGACTCGTCGTGCCGTATATTTCGTCGACATGGCCCGGCGGCGCGCTCACGCAATGGCTCGTGGCGTTCCTGCTGGTGGTCGCGGCGGTGCTGCTCATATCGAGCGTGCTGTCGGCGCTTCTGACGCGCATCACCGAGGTGACCGGTTTGCGCGGCGTCGATCGCTCGCTGGGCTTGCTGTTCGGCCTCGTGAGAGGGGCTATATTGGTAGTGGTTCTGGTCGCCCTGGCTGGCTTGACCGAACTGCCGGAAAAGGATTTTTGGCGCAATGCCTTGCTGCGGCCGATGGCCGAGCAAGGCGTGCGCGAATTGAAACTGCTGCTCCCCGATACGCTCGCCGCGTATGTGCACGTCGCTCCCGAACCGAGCGGCCTGGCGCCAAACGCCGCACAATAGACGAACGGCCAGCTACACGAGGGACACGCGACGGCTCGATGACGCTTCGGCCGGCCTCGTTACGGCCGAATTTCGAGAGAAGCGTCGATGAGATCCGGGCCATGCCTTGTCTACCCGTTTCGACTCTTTGAAGGACCATGCCATGTGCGGCATCGTAGGTGTAGTTTCCCAGACTCCCGTCAATCAGCTGATCTATGACAGCCTGCTCCTGCTCCAGCATCGTGGACAGGATGCGGCGGGCATCGCCACGGCGAACGGCAACAACTTCCACATGCATAAGGCCAACGGCATGGTGCGCGACGTGTTCCGCACGCGCAACATGCGCAGCCTGCCGGGCAACGTGGGCATCGGCCAGGTGCGTTATCCGACCGCCGGTTCCGCGTCGAGCGAGGAAGAAGCGCAGCCGTTCTACGTGAACGCGCCGTTCGGCATCATCCTCGCGCATAACGGCAACCTCACGAACTGGATGCAGTTGAAGGACGAGATGTTCCGCATCGACCGCCGGCACATCAACACCGCATCCGACACCGAAGTGCTCCTCAACGTGTTCGCGCACGAACTGCAGCTCGCGAGCTCGGGCCTTCAGCTCGACGCCAGCGCGCTGTTCAGGGCCGTCGCGGGCGTGCATCGCCGCGTGAAGGGTTCGTATGCGATCGTCTCGCTGATCGCGGGCTACGGGCTCGTCGCGTTCCGCGATCCGTTCGGCATCCGCCCGCTCGTGCTCGGCAAGCAGGAAACGGCGACGGGCGTCGAATGGATGGTCGCGTCAGAGTCGGTGGCGATCGAAGGCATCGGCTTCGAGTTCGTGCGCGATGTCGAGCCGGGCGAAGCGATCTTCATCGACGCCGAGGGCAATCTGCACAGCCATCAATGCGCCGAGAAACCCGCGCTCAACCCCTGCATCTTCGAGCTCGTGTATCTCGCGCGTCCGGATTCGTGCCTCGACGGCGTGCCGGTCTACAACGCGCGTCTGCGCATGGGCGATTACCTCGCCGAGAAGATCAAGCGCGTGCTGCCCGATGTGCCGATCGACGTCGTGATGCCGATTCCCGATTCCTCGCGCCCCGCCGCGATGCAGGTGGCCGCGAAGCTCGGCGTCGAGTATCGCGAGGGCTTCTTCAAGAACCGCTACGTGGGCCGCACCTTCATCATGCCGGGCCAGGCGGTGCGCAAGAAGTCGGTGCGCCAGAAGCTGAACGCGATGGGCATCGAATTCAAGGGCAAGAACGTGCTGATCGTCGACGATTCCATCGTGCGCGGCACGACCTCGCATGAAATCGTGCAGATGGCCCGCGATGCCGGCGCGAACAAGGTGATCTTCGCGTCCGCCGCGCCGCCGGTGAAGTTCCCGAACGTGTACGGCATCGACATGCCGACGCGCGGCGAACTCGTCGCGCACGGCCGCAGCGACGAGGAAGTCGCGCGCATGATCGGCGCGGATTATCTCGTCTATCAGGACGTGGAAGACTTGAAGAACGCGATCCGCGACATCAATCCGGCGCTGAAGGAATTCGAGGCTTCGTGCTTCGACGGCAACTACATCACCGGCGACGTGACGACCGATTATCTCGATCGCATCGAGACGGCGCGTCTTGCGCCGCAATCGCAGTCGGATCGTGACGCGGCGAGCGAAGCGCAGGAAGGCGGCATGACGCGCTCACAGTTGCATCTGCAGCTATCGGTCGAGTAAGTCTTCGGCGCTTTACAAGAGCCCGCTTCGTCTGCAAGGACCAAGCGGGCTTTTTTGCGTCGCGGGCCTTGAAACAAGGGAGAAAAACATGGACGACAACCTGAGCTTCGATACGCTCGCCGTGCGCGCGGGGACCTTGCGCAGCGAATTCAACGAGCATGCCGAGGCGCTCTTTCTCACGTCGAGCTTCTGCTTTTCGAGCGCGGCGGAAGCGGCCGAGCGCTTCAGGAATTCCGAAGAAGCGTACACGTATTCACGCTTTACCAACCCCACCGTCACGATGTTTCAGAACCGCCTCGCTGCGCTCGAAGGCGGCGAAGCCTGCATGGCGACGGCATCGGGCATGTCGGCGATATTGTCGGTCGTGATGGCGTCGATGCAGCAGGGCGATCACATCGTGAGTTCGAAGAGCCTGTTCGGATCGACGATCGGCATGTTCACGCAGATCTTCCCGAAGTTCGGCATCACGACGACGTTCGTCGATCCGACGAAGCCCGACGAATGGCAGGCGGCCGTGAGGCCCGAGACGAAGATGTTCTTTCTGGAGACGCCGTCGAATCCGCTGACGGAGATCGCGGACATCGAGGCGATCGCGAAGATCGCGAAGCATAACGGGGCGATCTTCGTCGTCGATAACTGCTTTTGCAGTCCGGCGTTGCAACAACCGCTGAAACTCGGCGCGGACGTCGTGATGCATTCGGCCACGAAGTTTCTCGACGGTCAGGGCCGCGTGCTCGGCGGCGCGCTCGTCGGCTCGAAGCGCTTCATCATGGAGACGGTGTTTCCGTTCGTGCGCAGCGCCGGTCCGACGATGTCGGCCTTCAACGCATGGGTGCTGTTGAAGGGCATGGAGACGCTCGCGCTGCGCGTCGAGAAGCAGTCGGCGAATGCGCTGGAGATCGCGCGCTGGCTCGAAGCGCATCCGGCTGTGAATCGCGTGTTCTATCCGGGGCTCGAATCGCATCCGCAACATGCGATCGCGAAGAAGCAGCAGAAGGCGGGTGGCGCGATCGTATCGTTCGAACTGAAGGGCGATACGCAGGAGCAGCAGCGCGCGAACGCATGGCGTGTGATTGACGGCACGAAGCTGTGCTCGATCACCGGGAATCTCGGCGATACGCGTACGACGATCACGCATCCTTCTACGACGACGCACGGGCGTCTTGCAGTGGAGGTGCGGGAAGCCGCGGGGATTTTTGAAGGGCTGATTCGGCTTGCTGTCGGGCTTGAGGATCCTCGGGATGTGCGCGCCGATCTGGCGCGGGGGTTGGGTTCGTAGACTAGATCGATGGGTGTTGTTGCCGGATCCCGTTTTCTTTTTGGTCTATTGGCGCTGCCCCTGTGCGGGGCGGCAGTCACTTTCTTTGCTGCTGCAAAGAAAGTAACCAAAGAAACAGCTCGTTTAGGCCCGCGGTCACACGCAGTTTGGCCATGCTTGCCAGCCCGCGGTGGCACTCGCCTAAGTGTCGCCCCCAAAGGACTTATCGGGCTTGGCTCGCGCACGGTCTGCCGCCGCGCACCGCTTCACTGACTGGTTCAGCACGAAATAGCTTCGGCACAGCGCTACGCGCTGCCGTTGGGTATGCGAGGGAAACCATCGAAGAAGAAGCGCACGCAAACCCGATTGACCCATCGGCCGCGTAGCGGGCTGGAGCTGTTTGGTGCTGAACCAGTTTGTCGTGTGGTGCGATGAGTCAGACCGTGCGCGGTCCAAGTCTTTGTCTGCTTGCGGGGGCACTCGCTACTGCCGGGCCATTCAGCCAATCGTCTGTGCCGCGGCCGGCGTGAAGTGCTTAGGCTGGGGATAGCTGTTTCTTTGGTTACTTTCTTTGCAGCAGCAAAGAAAGTGACTGCCGCCCCGCACAGGGGCAACACAAATAGACCGACGCGAAAACGGGATCCGGCAAAAAACCAAAACATCTGCCAAAAAACCAACCTAACCGCCGCGCAACGACCTGAACCCACCATTCCGCCATTGCCCTGGCGAAATGCCGAATCGTTTAGAAAACGCGTGCGTGAACGCACTTTGATCGGCGAACCCGACATCGAGCGCGATATCGATGAGCGTCGCGCGGGGATCGGCGAGCAGTGTAAGCGCGGTATCGAGCCGCAGACGATGTAAATACCGATGCGGCGTCTCGCCAAACGCCTCATTGAAGAGCTGATGAAACCGCCGCATGCCGAAGCCGCAATGCGCGGCGAGATCGGCGATACGCAGCGGCTCAGACAGATGCAGACGCAACCACCGATCGATGCGCGCGAAATCGAGCCCGCGCATCATGTCGATGGAATCGTCGGTGTCGTGCATCAGCGCGCCGCACAGATGCGCGGCAACCTGCCATGAGAAGCGCTCCGAGAAATGCGCAGCGCCGTTCGCGTGATGAGCGACCTCGGCGACTGCCTGCGTGACGCGCGGATCGATCGCGACCGCACGCGCCCGCTCGAAGTAACGTTCGGGCACCGCGACAGACGTGGCGGGCAGATCGAGCACGAGCTGGCGATTATCGCCGTCGGCCCAGTAATCGTGGCGCGCGCCCGCCGGAATGATCCACGCGCCGCTGCAATCGATGCGCGCGCCGTTGCCATCGACGGCCATCTCCATCGACCCGTCGAGGCCGAGCACGATCTGATGAAAGTCGTGCACGTCCGACGCTTGCGCCGCCTCATAGCGGCGCAGCGACACGGCGGGACGATGAAGCGGCGCGCTCATGCCGTAATCGCTCAGACGTCCAGCAGTTCCACTTCGAACACGAGCGTCGCGTTCGGCGGAATCACGCCGCCCGCGCCACGTGCGCCGTAGCCGAGTTGCGGCGGAATCGTGAGACGGCGCACGCCGCCCACTTTCATGCCCTGCACGCCTTCATCCCAGCCCTTGATGACCATGCCGCCGCCCAGCACGAAGGCGAACGGGTCGTTGCGGTCCTTGCTCGAATCGAATTTCTGGCCGTCCGTGAGCCAGCCCGTGTAGTGCACGCTGACCGTCTTGCCCGCGACGGCTTCAGCGCCCTCGCCAACGGTGACGTCTTCGTATTTGAGACCGGAATCGGTCGTGACAATCGACATGGTTGCTCCCTGGTTGCCCGGCCATCGCCGATGGATGGCCGGTGGTCGAAACCATCCATTGTAGAACGTCTCAGGAAGCGGAGCCGGGCTCGGGCGATCAGAGATGCCGGCCGCGCGGGCCGAAGCGCGAGCCGATGCGCGGCCCGATCTCGGGCCTCACGTGCCTGCCGATCGCGGTGCCGATCGATGCGCCTTCCTGCGCATCGTGCATCGCGGCGGCAGCGGCTCTGTCGCCGACCTGCTGCCTCGCGATCTTGAGCGCGCGCACGCGCACGTACGCCATCGCGACCAGCGTCCAGGGCGCAAGATAGGCGAACTCGGGCACGGACACCATCATCATCGTCCAGGTCGCGGCACAGCACTGGCGCAGCGCCATGCCGCGCGGGTCCCAGTCGAGCTTGAACGCCGGGTAAAGCATCAGCGAGCTGATGAACACCGTGCCGACGACACCCGTATTGACGAGCAGCGTCGAGAACAGATCGGTCGAGCGGATATAGCCGAAGCCGATGCCGAAGATCTGATTGAGCGGCGACGCATTGAACCACAGGCGCATCGATTCTACGAACAGCAGCGAGCGGTCCGAGCCCGACTCGGTTTTCTGTTCGAGCTTGTCCACCACCATCTGCTTGAAGAGATCGGCGATGTAATCCTGCAAAAGATATGCGATCACGCACAGCACGAAAAGGCCGATCAGCGCTTTCACCGGATTGATGCCGAGCTTGCGCACGCGGATGAGCGAATAGACCGCGTAACCGATCAGCACCGTCGACGACGTCGTCATGAGCAGCGACAGGCCGATCACCCACACCGGCCAGCGCACGCGCGACGTCGCGTTGAAGTAGACCCAGAACGGAAAGATGGACATCGCGTACATCGACGGCTCGCCGGTGAGCGCCTTCAGGCGCTGGATCGGAATGCCCTTGATGTCGATCTGCTGGAATGAACTGCCGTTCACCGTGCCGTCCGAGCGCACGATGCCCTTGCCGAACTGATCGCCGAATGCGCGGTTCGAGATGAAGTCGCCCGGCTGCCCCGTGGCGATGTAATAGGCCACCTCGAACATGCCGTACAGCGCGAACAGCGTGACGGCGGCGAGAACCCACTGGTCCCACGTCGGCTTGTAGTAGTGGTACACGTAAGCCGCATAGAGCACGACCGCAGCCACGTAGATGGACTGCGTGAACATGCTCTTGCGCATGATGAACGTGAAGGGATCCTTGTCGTCCACAAGCACGATCTTGCTGAAGTCGGGATCGAAGGGCGCCATCATGTCGGCGAGTTGCGACGTGCAGACCATCAGCAGCCACACGAGAATCGCAGCGCCCACGAAGTGCATCCAGCTCTTGCGCGCGCGTCCGCCGAACAGCAGCACGAGCGGCACGGAAAGGAAGCACATCAGATAGCCGATCGTCGTGCCTTGAATCGACGGCATGACGAGGAACGACGTCACCGGCATCGCGAAGGCCCAGATTCGGTAGTACAGGTCGGTCAGCGCCGCTTTTTCTTTCATCATCGAAGGTTGGATGGGCCCGTTTCAAACGGGCTGTCGATCGTTATGAATGTCGGTGCGAACCATGCTTCGTGGGTCATGCACGGCGCCGGAATGTCGCCAGCACGGCCAGCAGGATCACGAGCATCGAACGCGAGGGCAGGTCGGTCGTTTCCGCGAGCGGCGTCTCTTCGATCACCGGGATGGGCGCCTGAACGGGCACGGGCTCCGGCGCCGGCATTGGCTCGGCCTTGCGCACGCGATGAAAATCGCAATGCGGACACACGTTCATGCCCACGGCCACCTGCCTGCGGCAGCGCGGGCATTGCACGAGCCGATTCCTGAAGGAAAAAGGTCCGCTCATATGCGTCTCTCTCATCGACCCGGTTGACGGCGCGAGCGCGTCGAAACCTTCGAATCCACCCTCGCGGACAAGACGTATGAACAATCGAGCACGTCCCACGGCCAGCGTTACAACGCAATGCGCCGCGTGACGGGCACGCGGCGCGATGCCTTCAACTACGCTTCATTATGCGCGCGCCGTCAGTGCGCCGACTTGAACGAACTCGTATATGCCGCGGCATAACCATAACTGCGACGATTGCTCGGGCGTCGCGGAATCGCATTGAACACCGAACCGACGAGCCTGCCGCCCGAACGCTGCACCTTCTTCACGGTTTCCTCGATCTCTTCCTCGCTCTGGATGCCCGAGCGCAGCACGAGCACCGTCGAACCCGCGTCGCTCGCGACGATCGCCGCGTCGGTCACGACGAGGAACGGCGGCGTATCGAGGATCACGAGATCGAACTGATCGCTCATGCGCGCAAGCATGTTGCGAAAGCCCGGCATCATCAGCAGCTCGGAAGGATTCTCCGGATAGCCGCCGCACGACATGAACGACAACCCCGGCACGCCGACATAGCGGATCGCGTCGCCGAGCGCCAGTTCGCCCTTGAGCACTTCCGACAGACCGCCCGGATTCGACTGCTTGAAGAACGAAGCGATATGGCCGCGCCGCATGTCGCCGTCGATCAGCAGCACGCGCAGGCCGATTTCCGCGAGCAGCACCGACAGATTCGCCGCGACGAAGCTCTTGCCCGCCGACGGAATCGGGCCCGTCAGCATCACGATGTTGTTCGGTGCATTGGCGAGATCGCGATACAGCTCCGTGCGCACGGCGCGCAGCGCCTCGATCGCCGGATCGTGCGGGAAGCGCGTGGCGAGCACGCGGGCATCGCGATCCGTGTCGGCGACGTGCGGCATCGCGAACGCGTCATGCTCCGGCAGATGAACATAGGGCAACGCCTTCGGTGGACCGCCGTTCTGCGCCCCGGAATAAGTGAGCGGCGCATGTTCGACCGGCGATACCGCGATCTCGTGATCGAGCATGGCTTGCTGCCGGCTGTACAGCACTTCGCCCAGCACGGGCACCGAGAGACGGCGCTCGACGAACATCGGATCGGTCACGCCGATCATCGCGTGGCGGCGCAGGAAGATGAAGAACGTGCCGATGAAGAAACCGAGGCCCGTGCCCGCGGCGATCACCAGCGACTTGTGCGGTTTCACCGGACGATACGGGCGCAGCGCGTTATCGACGATATGCGCGCCGCCGCTCGTGCTCGCGCGCCGCACGGAAAGCTCCTGCGCCTTGTTCACCATGCCCATGTAGATGGTTTCGGCCACGCGCGCGTCACGCGTGAGAGTCGCGTTCTGGCGTTCCGAAGCGGGCATGCTGTCGAAGCGTTGCTGAATCTGCTTGTTCGACGCTTCCAGCTCCGAGATCTGCTGATTCAGATTGACCACTTGCGGGCTGCTCGGCTGGAAGCGCTGCAAAGCCTGCGTGCGTTGCAGCTTGAGCGTCGCCAGTTGCTGCATCGATACGATGCTGCCTTGCAGATACGCCTGCGCTTCGTTGAGCGGCTGCACCGACTGCGATTTGGAACGGAACGCGCTCAGGTTGCCCTCGGCGCGACGCAGATCGCTTTCGAGGCGCGGCAGTTCTCCGCGGATGAATTCGAGCGTCTTCGTGTCGTTCGCCTGGCGCGCCTGAACGGCCGCCGTCAGATACGCCTGGCCGAGCGCGTTCGCGACATCGGCGGTCAGGGCGGGATCGTCGGCGTTGAAGGTGATCTGCACGACGCCCGTGTCTTTCGCGGACTCGGCCACCTTCATCGACTTCTTCATGAGCGCGATCGCATCGAGCGTATTGAGGCGCGTCACGTCGAAGTGCACGCCCGGATGGCCGAGCGCGCTGTTGACGAGAATCGACACGCCGTTCGCCGATGCCGGACGGCCGATCGTGCCGCGCAGAAGCATCGCGCCATCGGGGTCGCGCAACTCGTACTGGTTGTTGTCGAGCAGAACGAGATCGAGCTTCTGGTCTTCGAGCGAGGGCGGCACGTCGAGGCGGCCGATCTGAAGCGATTCGCCGCCCCAGCCATACGAATCGAGACCGAACCATGCCGGAGACAGATGTCCCTTCTTCGCGAAGATATCCGCGATCTGGCCGAGCACGGGGAACGTGGTCGGCTTGACCTTGATGTCGAAGTGGAACTGCTTCACGACGGGTTCGAGCACCGAGCGGCTTTGCATCACGGAGATTTCCGCGGGCGCGAGCTGGTTGACCGTCGGCTGAGACTGCTGCATCTGCATCTGGTTCTGCGGCGCGATGCCGAGCGCGTTCGGATCGGGTGGATCCACGCGCACGACGACGTCCGAAGAATAGATGGGCGTGGCAAGAAATGCATACGCGGTCGCGAGCGCGGCCGTGATCCCGATGAACAGGAACAGGATGCCAAGGTGATCGCGCAGGAGCCTGAGCATATCGCTCGCGGTGAATTCACCGTCGTCCTTGCCGGGGCGCGAAGATCCGGAGTTCACATAGAGGGTGTTCAAAGGCGCCGTCCTCAGTTCGATAAGTTGACCGTTGTTTCCCGGGCCGAGAAAAACAGAGAGCCCGCGCGGCATGTCCGCGGTACGTCTTGCGTGTTGTTGATCCGGCCTATGGCCGTCGGAACTTCCAGACTAAAGACGCGAGAGGCTCTGAAAAGCGGGCGAAGCACATGTTGCTTCGAGGTCGCATGACGAAGCACGTCGGCTCGTCGGAGTGCGATATCTGCCAGGAGCACACTCCGTGCCTCGGCATCGCGCCTCAAGATTCGGCGGATGAAACTCGCGAATCCCGTTACGAATCGCTTGCTGTCAAACGATACGGTAAGTCTGGAAAATAAAGCGTCAAGGCTATCTTCCGGGTACAAACTGCACGCGTCTGTTAAGTACCGAACGTAACGGGCGCAGTAAGGGCGGGTACGCCACTTGCGCCCTCGCTCTTTCGCGCGATAATTTACGGTTTCGCCCATGCTTTATTTGTCGTACCAAAGTGCCGATCCCTTACGGCATCGGGTTGGCCTTGATGAAATCCCGCACGGTATCGAAGCGCGATTTGCGCGTTTTACCGTCGTCCTGGATCACACCGTAGTTGCCATCGCCGCCGTAGCGCTGGTCGTCATATAGCTCGTACAAGGTCACGTTCTGTATGTTGTAGGTCTTCGCGAGCGACACGAATCCCTTCAATGCATCCTTGCCGACGAGATAGCCGGCCGGGTCCGCGTGCGTCGGCCGCACGCCGTACTCGGTGATCCAGATGGGCTTGCCGTAGCTGTCGCGCAGGCGTTCGAGCACGTTGACCTTCTTGTCGCCGGCCGCCGTGATCGATCCCATGTTCGAATACCAGTGCCACGCGGTGATGTCCCAGTGCGGAATGGGATGACCGCGCGTGCCGTCGGGTTGCGTGCCCGCATACAGCATGTCGGTGAAGCCGTAATGCAGCCAGCTGAACGATGTCAGCAGGATCTTCGCGTCCGGATTCGTTTCGCGGATGCCCTTGATCAGACCGAGGATCGAGCCGCGCGCTTTCATGAACCTCGCGTTGTCGTAGTCCTGCGGATGCTCGCCGCTGCGGTCCGAGCCGAGTATCGTCCAGTTGTCGTACTCGTTGCCGACCTGATAGTACGTAACGAGACCTTTCAGCACGCGCCCCGCCGTCTTCCCCAGAGCATAGCCGCGCTCGAAGGTTTCCTGTTCGTTCGCGCGTTTTTCCGGCTCGAACGGTGTGACGAGCGCGAGCACGCCGATGCATTGTTTCGCCGCCGCGCGCGCGAAATCCGCGACCATGTGAGCGCTTTGCTCGCTCGATACATCCTGCGCGTACATCGTGACGCCGAGATCGCGAAGCTGTGAAATCTGCAAGGCGTAGTCGCTCATGCCGTACGCGCCGTGATGTTCCAGATGCCCCGCGATGCCGTAGAACACACCTTTCGATGCATTGCCGCAAGCGATTTTCGGTGACGCGACGTTCGCGGCGTGCTCCGTGGAGGTCGCCGAGTGACTGCTGTGATACGCGTCCGATGTGCCGCTGCGCGCGTAGATCAGCACCGATGCGCAGCAAAGCGCACCGAACAGGGATATGGCAGCCACCAAAGTTCGCATCGATGTTCGGCCCTCGAAAAAGTGCGCGCTGTCATTCGATCAGCACGTTGGAATGTCGTGGCGCGGACTGAGCGCCCATGTCGTGCAGGGCGCTCTCGTGCAGCAAGACGTTTTGCGCCTGCTCGTCGAATGCTTCGCGTGAGAAGCGATGCCTGAATGCGCGTGCGAGCGCGGCGAGCGGAAGATCACGCGCTGCGAAGATGCGTTCGACGAATGCATCGTGATCGTGCGCGGGGAACAGCAGCGCATCGGGCAGATATGAATCGAGGCCCGACACGCGCGATACGACGATCGGTCGCTGCGCGAGCACCGCTTCGATCATCACGAGCGGCACGCCTTCGTACGCGGAAGGCAGCACGAGCGCATCGCTCGCGACGATCCAGGGCAGCACGTCCTTCTGCGGCCCGACCATGCGCACGCACGCGGACAGCGCCGGGCTCGCGTCGATCATGGCTTGCAGGCGCGCCGCATCCGGACCTTCGCCGACGATCAGCACGAGCGTACGTGCGAATGCATCCGCGTGACGCTCGATGGCCTGCATCAGAAAGTTCTGACGCTTCTGTTTGAAGTTGATCCGGCCGATATGCGCGATGATCGTCGTGCCGTCGTCGGGCAGGCCGAGCGAGACGCGCGCGGCTCCTTTCGTAAGCGTCGTGCGACCGAAGCGGTCGTCGACATAGTTTTCGAGGACCATCGCGCGTGCATTGGGCGCGAGCGCCTTCAGCTTGCCGCGCAAATGATCGTTCAACGTGACGTACTCATGCGGCGCGCGATACAGCGCGCGCTTGACGAGCCATTTGATCTTGCCGGGACCGCCCGCGTTCGCGGGAGCATCGTCGACGAGCGGCAGATAGCTTACCGCCGTGGTGCGCGCCTGACGCGCGGCGAAGAGACCCGCGAGACCGGAGGCGATCGTGCCTTGCGCGATGAGCAGCTTGTTCAGCCGCAGCGCGCGCAGTTTCGCCGCGGTCGCGCGGACCGTGCGCCAGAGCGCGAAGACATCGCCGCGTATCGATTCCGCCGTATGCGGAAGCCCGATCGTCTTCACTTTCGGATGCGTGTTCGCGAGGTCGCTGACATAGCGATACAACGGCTCGTTCGCGGTCGGCACGAGGATATGCAGAGTCTTCACATGAGTGCTCGCAATGAGCGCAAGCATGAACCGTTTAAGCATCTTTTCGTGGCCGCCGTTGATACCCGAGTCACAATAAATTCCCAACTTCACCAGCCTTTTCCCCCTCGAAATGCGTCTGTATCTGTAGCGTCGCCTGCTCTCACGGCTTGTCGATGAACTGCATCAGCAGGCGGGCGCTCTCCGTCCAGCGGAAGCGCTCGGCGTGCGCGAGGCCGCGACGTTTGAGGTCTTCGCTCAATTCAGGCGAAGCCAGCAGCTCGCGCAACTTGCTTGAAATATCTTCGACCGAATACGGATCGCAATAGATCGATGCGTCGCCGCATGTCTCCGGCAATGCGGCCGCGCGGCCGACGAGCGTCGGGCAGCCGTTGCGCATCGCTTCCAGCGGTGGAATGCCGAAGCCTTCGTAAATCGAAGGATAGAGAAAGCATGCGGCGCGCTGGTAGAGCGCTCTCAGCTTTTCATCGCTGACATAACCCGCCTGCTTGATGTTCGGCGCACTCGACAGATCGTGTGCCTTGCCGAAGATCGCGGCATTCTTCATACCCACGATCACGAGATCGATCGAAGGATCGTTCAGACGCATGAATGCTTCGACAAGCCGCTTGAAGTTCTTCGTCGGATTCATGCTGCTCACGGCAAGCACGTAACGGCGGTCGGTGAGATTCAGCTCATCGATCACGGATGCGTCGGGCTGGATGTGATCGAGATGATCGGCTGCGAGCGGCACCACGCCGATGCGCTCGGCAGGCACGCCGACATGATGCGCGAGCCGGTCGCGCGAGAACTTCGAATTGGTCAGCACGCAACTCGACGTGCGCGCGAGGATCCAGAACATCACGTGATACCAGGTGCGAAACTTCCACGAGAAGTGCGCGGGCGTGTCGAACACCGCGGCATCGTGCATATAGATGATCTGGTTCGCGCGAAAGATGGAGCCCGAGTTCGAGAGATTCACGATACGCGAGCGCCCGGCGAAGAGCGGCAACACGATCTGCTCCCAGAAGACGCCCTTGCCGAAGCCGAGCTTTACGGTCTCGACACCTTGCACGGGATCGAGTCCGCTTTGCGGCGGCACCGCGAGCGTTACATGGGAGCCTTGCGGCAATTGCACGAGCGCGGCGACGAGCTCGCGCGCGACACGTTGCACGCCCGTGGTCTTCTGGCTCGTGAAGCGTCCGTTATAGACGAGCTTGTTGCTGGCGATGGATGTGTCCATATCAGGGCGTCAGAACTGTGAATCGGAGCTGGTTTCATAGGCGATCTCATCGGCATCGAGCGGCGCGCGCGCGTGCTTGACGGAGTCGAACTCGTACATCGAAAGCCATTGACGGAAGATCGCGTCCATCGAAAAGCGCTTGCTCGCGGATGCTCTGGCCTCGGCGCCCATGCGTGCGCGCAGCGACGAGTCGTCGCGCAACAACGCGATGTACTTCGCCATATCTTCCACGTTCGATGCGACGAAACCCGTCACGCCATGCTGAACGACATCGCGATTGCCCACGACATCGGTCACGACGGCGGGAATGCCCGCGACCTGCGCCTCGATGAGTGCGATAGGCATGCCTTCCCATCGCGATGTCTGCACATAGATATCGAGCCCTGACGTGAGTTCGAGCGCGCGATCGCGCGTGACCCAGCCGCTGCACGATACGGCGCCTTTCGGCGTTCCCGCGGGCAACTCGTCCTCATTGCCGCCGATCCAAAGGAAGCGGACGGACGCGTCGCGCAATTCGGTTGCGAGCTTCACGAAGGCTTCATGATTCTTTTGAAACATGGCGCGCCCGCTCATGCCGATGAGAATCCCGCTGGCGCGCTTGTCGACGCGCGGCGGAATCTCCGGCACGTTCACGCCGTTCTCGATCATGCGTGCGCGACGCGCGCGCATCTTCGTCTCGATCTCCGCAAGCTCGCTCTTCGAACATGCGACGATGGTCCCGCCCAGTCGCGCGGCGATGCGCTCGAAGCTCAGATAAGCGAACTGCTTCGCGGGCGACACGTCGCGCCGCAGGAACGCGAGGCCATGCGGCGAATAGAACACGCGTGCGCGTGGCGCGGCGATGCGCGCGGCGGCACGCCCCAGCACGCCCGCCTTCGACGAGTGCAGATGAATCACCGATGGATCGCACTCCTTCAGCTTGCGGGCCAGGTTCCACAGGCTGCTCAGATCGTTTTTCATGCTCACTTCGCGGAACATGCTGACGTAGGTGAGCTTTACCGCAGGATGAAAGAGCTTCGCGAAGTTATTCGGTGTTTCCTGCCGGATCGAATGAAGGATCGTTACGCCGACACCGGCCGCCGCCGCGCGGTTCGAAAGCTGGGTCAGCATGGACAGCACACCGCCGCCGAAGGCCTCGGTGATATGGACGATCTCTTTCATATTCAACTCTTCGATTGGCGTCTCGCCGACACCCGCGGCAATACGCAATGAGAAGGAATGGCCTAATCGTTATGGAAAGATGACGCGACACACTCGCTTAGGGCGAACGCATCCCGGGTGGACGTCATGACCACCTCGAGGAACATGAAAGGCCGGGATGTGCGTGTCGGAGTACTAATCGCGCGACGATGTAATACGCGCGCGATAAATACACACGAGATCCGGCATAGCATTACGCGTTCCTTGCGCACAGGGTGCGAGGAACCCCATCAAGCCTGATAACAGGCCTGGATTTACCTGCCGCAGAATCCCGGACCAGTCAATTTGGCCGGATGGGCGCCCCGATGTCGATCTTTGCGAAGATTATTCTGCGTCGCGCCGAAAACACAGTTCAGCCAGTGAAGCAGCCTCTCTGTAGCGGGACGTAAAGCCGATAGGTCAAGTAAAGATCTGAGTTCTTCAGAGCCGGAGCCGTCGTTCGCCGGCTTGAGCACTTACCTCGGTCCGTGCCCGGGACGTCATTGACGCCAGCGCTGTTTCGCTGACGTATACGAATTCGTGAAGCTTATTTCGTGGCGGTTGCATTCTGCTGAGCAATCGCCGTTTCGCATATCTGTAGAAGGATTTGCAGATCCTTGAGTGGCACCGCGACTGATTGCATGCGCAGGTTCTCGGCTTGATCGGCTAACTTTTGCACATGCTCGACTGACGTTTCATCCGTTTCCATTCGGCAGGCTCGCTTAATTAAACACTGTTTGGACCATTAAGATATCGGCTCGAACTGCATGGGTCGGTTCGTTGACTCACATACTTAAATGCAACTTTTGGAGTAGAGCGCAATCAAATGCGCCTAATGCGCGCTTGGCGTGCAATTCAATGCTTTGTGAAAGCCAATCATTTGAAAAACGCGTTAACAAATAGAATCACTTGTTACCGTTTATAACACGTCAATTTCTTCATTGCCGAAAGCGCAAATAAGCATTACGCCGGTCCTGATATCCACATCGCATTTCCGCATACGGTTCACGTGGTACCCGAACCCGCTCCTTCGGCAATTGGACGCTTGAGCAACGATACCCCTTGCAGATGCAGCGTGAAGGCCATTGCCGCCGCCGCGAGCGTCTCGACGATCAGCACCGTAGCCGCCGCGCCCTGTTCGCCGAAGAGCTTTGCCAGCACGGCGAGCAAGCCGAAATTCAGCACGGCGGACGCCATCAGCACGCGGCTGAACTGCGCCTTCATGCCGAGCGGAAGCATGGTCTGAACGCCGAAGAGATCTGTCAGGCCGACCATCAACGGTACGAACGCCATCCAACGCAACACCTCTACGGTAGGCAAGAACTTCGGTCCATACAAGAGTTTTACCGCAAGTGGCGCGCCAAAGAAGATACAGACGGAAATCAGCGACACGATCAAGCCCTGCACGACGAACATCTTGCGCAGAAAAGCGAAGGCGTCGTCCTTCGCATGATGCATCAGAAAGCTCACGCGCGGATACGCCGCGGTCTTGAGTGGCGATAGCATGTTCAATGCCGCGCGGATCAGCTTGTCGCCCGCAGCGAAGTAGCCGGCCGCGACGTTGCCCGAAATGAACGTGAGCAGCACGATGTTACTCGATGCATAAATGTCGACGATGGAAGTTGCCATGAAAACGCTCCAGCCGTCTTTTAGACGACCGAAGATGGTCCTGAACGACACGGGCACGAAGTCGATCTCGCGACGGAAATACAGATACGTGCAGATCGCGATGCCCGATAGCAGCGGAACCAAAGCATTGACCGCCATCGCGATATCGACATCGTCGTGCTCGCGCACGAAGAGATACATGGCAGGAATGCTGAGCGCACGTCCGATGAATACGAATCCGCTCAACATGCCGAGATCTTCGATACCTTGAAAATACCACGTAGGAATCAGCATCGCACCGATCGCCATGCCATAGCCGATGATCAGCAGCTCGCGATACTCCTCCAGAGAAGGTATGAACCACGTCAGCGCGAGCACGACGAAAAACCCGGCGCACGCGAGCGCGGCCTGCGTGATGATGGTTTCCCAGAAGATCTTCGAGCGCTCTTCGCGGCTCGCCCGATTGATGGAAATCTTCGGCGTCGCGGTCAGGGAGAAGCTGTAATTCGTGATCGAGATGAAGTACGCGATAAAGGCCAGGCAAAATGAAAGGCGTCCATATCCGCCCGGACCGAGGACGCGCGCGAGCCACGGCAGCGTCAGCAGCGGTGCAAGGTAGGTGGACACCTGCAACGTCATCAGAATCGTGAAGTTCTTTCGGAATGAAGCCATTGAACGGTTTTTCCCCGGCTGGAGCGCAGCATGTTTTATGACTATGACGCAGGGTTATGAATCCTGCAGGCTCGCCTGTGCTTGGCAGCCTTTGCGTGACAGCGCCTGCGGCGAATAGTTTCGCCTGAGCGACGTGTCGTCAATGCGACGCGGGGCCAAAGAGGTCTGCGCGCCCGCGCCTTGGCCTGGCTTCGGGGCACTTCGAATCGAAGGAAATGCGTCGGTTCCGGATGGTCGATAACTTCCGGAGACGGCGCAAGCGTATGAAAGAAGCTATTAAACAAGAGAAAAATGTATCTATCAGTGGGGTTGCACACGCAAGACCGGTTCCAGCGTGCGATCGTTCGGTTGAAATTTGCGCCGAGTGCTGGTAGGAAAACATGGATGCGTGGCGTTGGATCGTCTTCGAAGCGGGACCCGTCGGATCGCAAATCTCGATCGCCCTCGATGATCTGAATAACACGACTATATTCTTGCAAGCGTCATAGTCGCGAAAAAAATAAATCGTTCACACGCAACTCATATATGACGCTTCAAAAATCGAATTAATAGCAATCCGATATTTTCTACAGCCCATTGCGCGCGCCCCATAAAGCGGCACGCGTTTCAAAGTAGTGCACCGCCGGGCGTGCACGAGAATTGCTACCTTGGGGCGGCAGGGCGCGCGGTGCGCCCGTCGCGTGCGCCGTAGGCGCTCACATATAATGACCTGCAAAGGGCTTCATCCGCCGGCCCATTCTTCAGGGCAGACGAGCGGTGCGGCGGCGCATCTCGCGACATCAACCGCAACACCGATACACGCAAGGAACCATAACCGTGACAACGTCTTTTTCCAGTACGGTCGAGCCCGAAGGCGACAAGGCTTTCGATGCGGCCGTCGCAGGAAACGACGGCGTGCTGGTGCTCGACGCCGCCCAGCGATGCCTCTCCGCCGACGCCGTCTTCACTCATCTCTTCGATCTCGATCCCGCCGCGCTCAACGGCCGCCTGCTTGCCGATACCCCGTTGCCTCGTCCGCTCACCGCCGCGCTCGCCGCGGCCGCGGATGCCGCGCTCGCGGGCAACGGCACGCGTCGCGCGCACGTGACGTTCGGCGAAGGCGACGCGCCGCGCGCCTTCTCGATCATCGCGCTGCCGGGTCCGGATTGCGTGACGCTGATCGTGTCGGCGGCGGCGGGCGCATCGGATGACGAACATGGCGGCGCCGATCGCGTCGCGCATCTGCGTGCCGAGGCCGCGCTCTTCATGCGCGATCATGTGCTCTCGGTCGTGTCGCACGATCTGCGCGGACCGCTCAACGCGATCCATAGCTGGGGCTACGTGCTCGAACGAAAGGTCGACGCCAACGATCCCGCCGCGCAGCGCGCGCTCGCGGGGATTCGCTCGGGCGTCGAGCAGCAGGTGAAGCTGATCGAGCAATCGGTCGATACGACGCGCGCCGAAACCAAGGCGTTGCAAGTGGCGCTCGCGCCCGTCGCGTTGCGTCCGCTGCTCGAAAAGAGCGCGGCGCTCGCGCGCGCCAGCGTGGCGCGTGCGCGTGGCGTGACGATCGAGATCGATTCGCCGCTCGCGGAAGAACAGCTCGAAGGCGATGCCGAGCGTCTGTTGCAGACGCTCTGGCTCATGCTTGCATTCGCCGCCGAGGCGAGCCCGTCGGGCGCGGCCGTGCGGGCGTCGAGCAATATCGAGGGCAGCATGTGGCGCACGGACGTGCGCTTCAGCGCGTCGGCGCGAGCGCTTGGCGATCCGGCATCGCCTCATGTGCTCGAAGCGTTCGCGCGCCGGCAGGCGCTGGAGCCGCGCGAAGGCGGGCGCATCGCGTGGGGCCTTGCGCTGTGCAAGCGCGTCGCCGAGGCACATGGCGGCGCGTTCGAGCACAGCGACATCGCGGATAACGCGGAGGTCACGCTGTCGGTGCGCGTGCCGGTCGCGGGGATGTAAATTGACTTTCGATCAGCTGTCGCCCATATACTGACGCTTTCCACTTTCGAAGAGAGTTGCTTTGGCTCAGGTTGTCGCGCTGATCGGCGCATTGTTGCTCGTCGCGCTGAATGGTTTCTTCGTCGCGGCGGAGTTCGGGCTCGTCAAGCTGCGGCCCACGCGCGTCAAGGCGCTCGCGCGCACCAACGGCCTTCCTGGCCGTCTGCTCGCGAAGGTGCACGGGCAGCTCGATGCCTATCTGTCCGCATGTCAGCTCGGCATCACGCTGGCATCGCTCGGGCTCGGCTGGATCGGCGAGCCCGCGTTCGCGACGCTGCTCCATCCGCTCTTCTCGCTGCTCGGCGTCGAATCGGAGAAGCTCATCGAGACGGTGTCGCTCTTCTTCGCGTTCACGGTTATTTCGTTTCTGCATATCGTTGTTGGCGAACTGGCGCCCAAGTCGTGGGCCATCCGTCGCGCGGAGCAGGTGGGCCTGTGGCTTGCCACGCCGCTTTACGGCTTTTACTGGCTGATGTACCCGTTCATCTGGGTGCTGAACACGAGCGCGAACTTCGTGCTGCGGCTCTTCGGCATATCGGCGGACCACGGTCACGATGCGCATTACTCCACCGACGAGCTCAAGCTGATCCTGCGCGGACGGCGTCATGGCGGCGCGTCTTCGTATAACGAGGACGAGTGGAACACGATCGCGCATTCGCTCGACTTCAGCCGCATGACGGTGTCTGACCTGATGCGTCCGGCGCACGAACTCGTCGGACTGCGCAATGATTTGCCGATGCGCGACAACCTCGCCGTGATCTCGCGGCATCGCTTTTCGCGCTATCCGCTTTTCGCCGATGCTTCGGGCGAGCGTGTGATCGGCATGATTCATCTGAAGGACTTGTTGCTTGCGGGCGATGGCGCTCCTCGCGGCTTCCACTTCACCTTTTCGAAGGATGCAGCCGAGAAGATCGACAAGCTGTCGCGGCATGTGCGGCCGGTGCAATATGTCGCGCCGAATCTGTCGGCGCTCGAATTGTTTCGACGCTTTCGCAAGGGCGCGCCGCATCTGGCGATCGTCGGGCGCAAGGGGGCGAAGCCGATCGGCTTCATCACGCTCGATAACCTGCTTGGCGCGCTCGTCGGGCAGATTCACGACGAGTTTCGTCAGGGCGATGCCGACTGGTCGCGTATGGACGACGGCACGTTGATGGGCAAGGGGAGCTTGCCGGTGGTTTCACTTGAGCGGGCGCTCGGCATCGATATCGATGAAGGGCGCGCGGAGTCGGTTGGCGGGCTCGTCATCAATGCGCTGGGGGATTTGCCCTCCGAAGGGCAACGGGTCGAGTTCGATCGGTTCGATATTGTCGTCAAGAAGATGAAGGGGCCGAGGATTGTTTTGGTGCGGGTTTATCCGCGGGAGGAGGCGCTTGAGGAAGCGGATTAATTGGTTTTTTGGGTTTCGCCGGATCCCGATTTCGTGTCGGTCTATTTGTGTTGCCCCTATGCGGGGCGGCAGTCACTTTCTTTGCTGCAGTGTATGGACCGGAGACATGGGTAACACCTGTTCCAGGACATGGGTGACACTTCGGACGAATGGTTCGTCCGGAGTAGATCATGACCTGGGATAGC
>NZ_JARUXO010000004.1:1402267-1411983 GCF_031451275.1 Caballeronia sp. LZ029 | reverse complement strand
CGGGCGATGAGAAGCTGCTTTCTTTGGTTACTTTCTTTGCAGCAGCAAAGAAAGTGACCCCCGCCCCGGGGAGGGGCAGTGCTAATAGACCGACACGAACACAGGATTCCACGCGAGAAGAACCCGCGACCCAAACCCTCAAACCTTCGGCACACCTTCCTCAACGAGCAAAGCCACCGGCATGGCCGCCAGAGCATCGCGCAGAAACAACCTCTCACCCTCAGCCTTGGGCGCATTCGGACTCAACCAGTCGAACAACGCACGCGAATGAAGCGCCTCGGGCAGCACGACCGAAGTATCCCCCCAACGCTCCGGCCCAACGATCGGCACGTCACATCCCGCGCCCAACAACGGCGCCGCAAGCCGCGTAGCAATCACGATCGCATACGCGCTCCCCGCATGGCGCGCATACGCAATCACCCGCCCCGCATGTTCGCCCTGCACGTCGAGCGCCACATACTCGCCCTGAGCGAACAACGACTCGCAATGCTTGCGCAGAGCCAAAGCCCGCCTCACGAGCGACAGTTTCACGCGCCCGTCGCGCCAGTTCGCCAACTGTTCCGAAGGCGGTCCTTTCTCTTCGACCTCAGCGAGCCACTGCCGACGCAACTCATAATCGACAGGCCGGCGATTATCCGGGTCCACAAGACTGAAGTCCCACAACTCCGTGCCCTGATAAAGATCCGGCACACCCGGCGATGTCAGTCGCAAAAGCGTCTGCTGAAAACTGTTGATCGCACCGAGCGGTCCGATGCGCGCGACGAACGCCGACAACTCCTGCAGAAAGCCATTGCGCCGCTGCGGCGCGACGATATCGAAGAGAAAGTCCTTGCACGCATTCTCATACGCTTCATCGGGGGCGAACCAGCTCGTGCGCAGCTTCGCCTCGCGCAGCGACTTCAGTTGCCATCCCGCGACACGCTCCGCGAGCGCGTGAACGCCTGCCTCGTCGTCGGGCTCGAGCGTCATCGGCCAGCAGCCGACGAGCGTCTGATACAGCATCGCCTCCGCAGCCGGTCCCGGCGCCCAGTCATTGACGTCGCTCGTTTCGCCGTGTCCGCCGCTCGGGCCGCGTCGCAACGGCGTGTTCAAGGTGGACCATTGCCGAAGTGTCGCGGCCCATTCATCGGGAATCTCGCTCAATGCCGCGATGCGCGCGCGCACATCCTCGCCGCGCTTGTGATCGTGCGTCGCCGTGCAGAGCATCGCGTGCGGAAACGCATCGAAGCGTTCGCGATTGCCCGCGTGAAACGCATCGACGGACAACGCAAACTCGCCCGGGTCCGCGCCGACTTCATTGCGCGAAATGAGGCGTCCGTAGCGATAACACGCCGTATCCTCGACGGCCTTCGCCGCCACCGGCGATGTCAGTTGCGAGAACAGCGTCTGCGCCGCGCGACGCTGCGAACCGCTCGATGACGGCGGCGTCTGAGCCGCCGGCACCTGATTGCGGTCGCGCTCGCGATTGCGCTCCGCGGCGCGATCGCGTCCGCGGTCCGGACGTTCGTTGCGCTCCGGCTGCGGCGGCAATTCGTCGGGCAGCTTGCCGCCGAGCCATTGCGCGACCTGATCGAGCACGACATGATCCGCGCGCGCAAGCACGGCGCGCGCAGCTTCGAGCGCCTGCGAGAAGAAGTGCTCGTCCTCGGGGCTGCGCACGCCGCTCACGGGATAAATGCGATACACCGGAAACTGCACGACGAGTTCCGCGACCGCGCGCCTGATCGACGTGAACGTGAAATCCCGCGTGGTATGTGCATCCCGCGCGATGCGATGCAACGCGCGCGTCACGCGATCCAGTTCGGCCGACAGATTCTCCGCGAGTATCTTGCGGCGCGCGGCGAGCGCTTCGTCGGCGAAGCACGCGCTCTTGCCCGTGACCTCCGCCCAGAGCGCGGCGAGCGGCTGCGCACCCGCCGGATCGTGCAGCAGCGCGCCGACATCGTTCATGAAGTCGTAGCCGGTCGTTCCATCGACCTGCCACTCGCGGCGCAACGGCTCGCCGCGCGCGAGTATCTTCTCGACCACGAAATACGTGTGTCCATTGCCGTGTCGCAATGCCTCGGGCCGCTGCGCCGACAGCTCTTCCAGCCGCGTTCGCAGGCGCTGGCAATACTCGCGCGGCTCGGCGAGACCATCGACGTGATCGACTCGCACGCCATCGATCAGACCTTCGGTGAAGAGCCTGAAAATCAGCGCATGCGATGCCTCGAACACCTCGGGCCGCTCGACGCGCACGCCGCCCAGCGTGCTCACGTCGAAGAAGCGCCGCCAGTTCACTTCGTCGGCGGCTGTGCGCCACCATGCGAGCCGGTAATGCTGCCGCTCCAGCAGCCGATGCAGCCGGTCGCGGCCCGCGGGCGTGTCGGGCGCGTGCGCGGCGAGGATTGCTTCGATCGCGGCACGACCGCCCTCGGTCTGCGCGATGGTGACGAGCGCGGTGCGCGCATCGGTGGCGCGCGGCTGATCGGTCGGCTGCGTCGTCAGGCCGACGAAGCGTTGCGCAAGCTCCGGCGCTTCCTGAAACACGGCGGGGTAATCGACCGGGCACACCGGAAACACGTTCGAGTAATACTCGATGACGAAACGCCCTTCGTCCGCCCGATACGCGAGCCGGATCTTGCCGTTCTGCAACTCGTCGCCGTAGGCGCCGCCGAGAAACGGCGCGAGCACCTTGCCGCGCAACGCGGGATCGGGCGAATGCCAGTCGACGTCGAAGAATCGCGCATGGGCGGCGTGCCGGCCCCATTCGAGAATGTCCTGCCACCACGCGTTTTCCGATCCGCCGACGCCCATGTGATTCGGCACGATATCGACGATGAGGCCCATCTCGTGCGCGCGCAGCTTCTCGACGAAGCGCCGCAAACCGTCTTCGCCGCCCAGTTCGGGATTGACCGACGTGTAGTCCACGACGTCGTAGCCGTGCGTGGAGCCGGCGGTCGCGGTCGTGATCGGCGACACGTAGGCATGACTCACGCCGAGCCGCGCGAAGTAGTCCACTTGCGCGGCGGCATCGTCGAAAGTGAAGCCCTTGTGAAGCTGAAGCCTGAGCGTGGAACGCGGTACGGTCATGGTGATTCGGGTTTCGATGTGTGTTCGTTCGGTTGCACGGAGCGCCTGCGCGCGGTGTCGACGGCGAGCAGGCGGTCCGAAAATGCATCGTCGAGAAACAGTTCGTCGACGGGCAGGGCGAGCCGCCTGCGCCAGTTCGGATGCTCGTCGATGGAGCCCGGCAGGTTCGGCTGCTCCGCGAGCGCGAGCAGGTCTTCGAGCGGATACGTGACGAGCGGCGCGGGCGTCGCGGCGACGAAGGCGAGCGCTTCATCGACGGGCGCATTGTCGATGTCGGGCGCATCCACGTCGCCGGGCGCGATGCCCGCGTCCTGGATCGCGCGCCACAAGTGTTCGCGATCGCCGCCGCGCTCCTCGAGCGCCACTTCGACGGCATCGCGGCCATCCGCGCGTGCCATCGTCTGGCCGATCTTCGAGCGCCACACGATGTCCTCGCCGCGCCACCATCCGGTGACGGTCGGCAGGTCGTGCGTCGTCGTCGTCGCGGTGACGCCGCTGTCCCATTCGCGCGGCGGCTTGAAGCCCGGGCCGTCCACTTCGCGTTCGAACCACAGCACGCGAATGCCCAGCAAGCCGTGCTCCTGCAAGCGCTCCGTAAAGCCGGGCGGCACGGTGCCGAGATCCTCGCCGACCACGATCGCGCGATGCCGCCACGATTCCAGCGCGATGAGCCGCAGCATGTCCTCCAGCGGATAGCGCAGATACGCGCCGTCCTTCGCGCTTTCGCCCTCGGGCACGAGCCAGAGCCTGCGCAAGCCGAGAATATGATCGATGCGGATGCCGCCCGCGCGCGCGAACGCACAGCGGAGCATGTCGATGAACGCCGCGAACCCCTGCGTGCGCATCGCCCGCGGCGAGAAGGTCGTGAGTCCCCACGACTGCCCCGCCTGATTGAAGAGATCGGGCGGCGCGCCGACGGACACGCCCGTGAGCATCTCCTCGCGATACGACCATGCGTGACTGCCCGCGCTGTCGCAACCGACCGCGAGGTCCGCGACGAGGCCCACGGCCATGCCCGCATCGCGTGCGGCGTGCTGCGCGTGCATGAGTCCCTTCGCGGCGAGCCATTGCGTGAAGAGATAGAAATCCACTTCGCGCCGATTGGCGTTCGCGAATTCCGTCACTTCGGCGCTGCGCGGATCGCGCAAGGCTTCGGGCCAGTTGCGCCAGTGACCTTCGCCGTTCGCAGCGATCTGCGCGGCCTGCAGCGCTTCGAAGCGCGCGTGATCTTCGAGCGGGCGGCCGCCTTCATCGACGAAATCGGCGAAGTCCTTCGCGAAGGGCGAATCGCGGTCTTCGGAGAACGTATCGAAGAGCGCGCGCAGGATCGCGAGCCGCGCTTTCGATGCACGCGGCCAGTCGATCAGCGCAAGCCCTTCGAGTTCGGCGAGCTCGTGCGCCACGCCCGCTTTCTCGATCGCCGCACGCGCGGCGGGCGCGCCGAGCACGGCGGCGGGATCGACATGAGCGATATTGAGAAAGAGCCGCGACGACGGCGAATACGGGCTAAATTTGTCCGGCTCGGCGCTGAACATCGCGTGCATCGGGCTGATCGCGACCGCATGTCCGCCGCGCTTCGCGGTCTGCGTCGCGAGCGACGCCAGCGCCGTGAAATCGCCGATGCCGCCATCGCCGTTGCGCCGCAAGCCGTACACCTGCGCGGCGACGCCCCAGAGCGGCGGCGCGTGAGTCGAGTTCGCCGCGTCTTCGTCGAGCGTGCGCCACGCATCGTCGATTGTGTAGCAGCGCGCGGGCGCGACCGCGAGCGTCGTGTGATGGTCGTTGATGACGAGCGTGTGATAGCCCGGCTCCGCGATCGGCGAGAGCAGCGCGATCTCGCCCTTGGGCGACGTGAAACGCCCGTCGATGACCGCGCCGCTTTCCAGTTCGATGCGATAGCGCGCCCCCGACTTCGCCGCCGACACCGGCAGCGCGATGCCGCGATCCACTTCGGCGGTGATGAGCGGCGGCAGCTTGCGCCCGCTCATCTCGGCATCGACGGCGGCCATGCTCTGCCTGATCTGCGTGGCGTTGCCGCACGGCAGGCCGAGCTTTTCGAGCAGGCTGCGCAGCGTCGTTTCCGGCACGCGCTGCATGATCTTGTGCGCGTCCTTCCATTCGATCTCGAAGCCCGCGCGTTCCGCGAGCGCTTCGATGCTGCTCACGGGGCGCGCGGCCTTCGTGTCGTTCGGATTGCTGGCGGCGGCGCTCACGAGACCTTCCCTTCGGCCGATGCCGGTTCGAAGCGGCGCGCGTCGTGCGCGATCGCGTATTCGTTCACCTCGCCGGTGAGCCATGCGAGGAACGTGCGGCCGCCGAGCTCGCCGTCACGTGCGCGATCCTGCGCGCGCGCCGGCGTCTCGAAGATGAGCTTGCCCGGCGGCTGCTCCTTCAACGCGATGGCGCTTTCCCCGAGATTCAGCGCGACGCTCAGCGTCTCGCCGTCGCCAAGCTTCCAGCGCGCGACGAGCGCCTTGTCGCCGAGCACATCCGCTCCGAGCGATTTCGCGCCCTTCAGACGCGGCGTGACGAGCTTCGCGCGCACCGTGAGCGCCGAGCGATAGAAGTGCAGCCATTCGAGCCGGTCCGCTTCGTCCCGTTTGTCCGACAGCTTCGGCGACGACATCTCGAACGTCTTCGCGTCGTTCGGATCGGGAATCAGCGCGCGGCGCTTTTCATCGGTGAACGCGGAGAACTTCGCGAACTCCTTGCGGCGGCCTTCGCGCACCGCGTCGGCGAGCTGATCGTGATAGTCGGTGAAGAACAGGAACGGCTGCTTCGAGCCGTACTGCTCCTCCATGAACAACAGCGGAATCTGCGGCGACAGCAACAGAAGGCCCGTTGCGGCGAAGAGCGATTCATCGTCGGTCAGCGAGCGAAGACGATCGCCCATCGCGCGGTTGCCGATCTGATCGTGGTTCTGCAGGAACATCACGAAGCGCGTCGGCGGCAGATGCGCGCTCTTTTCGCCGCGTGGCTTGCCGTCGTGTATCGGCGACGGATCGCCCTGATACGCGAATCCTTCCGTCAGCACGCGCGCAAGTTTCTCGATCGGCTTGTCGCAATACGCGCCGTAGTAGCTCTCGTCTTCGCCCGTCAGCAGCACGTGCAGCGTGTTGTGCGCGTCGTCGTTCCATTGCGCGTCGAAATGCGTTTCGAGCAGATTCGCGGTGTTGTGCTCGTTCTCCAGCACGAGATGCACATGACGGCTCGCCTCGACCGAACTGCGCACGCGTTGCGCGAGCTCGCGCAGCCATTCGTCGTCGTTGATCGCGTGCACCGCATCGAGGCGCAGGCCATCGAAACGGTATTCGTTGAGCCAATACAGGGCATTGTCGAAGAAAAGGTCGCGCACTTGCGGGCGCTCGAAATCGATCGCCGGACCCCACGGCGTGTGCACGCCTTCGCGGAAGAAGGTTTTCGCATACGCGTTCAGATAGTTGCCGTCGGGACCGAAGTGGTTGTAGACCACATCGAGAAAGACCATCAGGCCGAGACCATGCGCGGTATCGACGAGCTTCTTCAAATCTTCGGGACGGCCATACGCCGAGTCGGGCGCGTAGGGCAGCACACCGTCGTAGCCCCAGTTGCGCGTGCCGGAGAAATCGTTGAGCGGCATCAGTTCGATGGCCGTCACGCCGAGTTGTGCGAGCTCGGGCAACCGCGCGGTGACGCCCGCGAAACCGCCCATCGCGCCGACATGCAGTTCGTACAGCACGGTTTCTTCCCACGGCCTGCCGTGCCAGTTCGTGTGCGTCCAGCGATACGCGCGCGGATCGATGACTTCGCTCGGACCGTGCACGTCCTGCGGCTGAAAACGCGAAGCGGGGTCGGGGACGGCGAGATCTTCGTCGAGCCGATAGCGATAGAGCGTGCCCGCGCCGCCGTCGGCTTCGGCTTCGAACCAGCCGTCGCCGGTCGCCTGCATGTCGACGAGCTCGGGCGCGCCGCCCGCGCGCTGGATTTCCACTTGCACGGCATCGCGCGATGGCGCCCAGAAACGAAAGCGCGTGCGCGGATTCTCGCGCACTGCGCCCGTCAGATGAGCGCCGAAAGGAAGGCAATACGCATGATGATGCTTGTGCGGATCGATCGGACGTTCGGACATGATTTCCTGCCTGTATTGCTGCGATGGACTGCGAGTGTCAGTGGGACGAATCGGTTTCAGGCTCACGATGCGACGCAATCGTGCCGGGATCGGGCGGCAGCGCCGTCAGAAGGCGCGGACCCTGATGCGCGCCCGCCATCCAGACCGCCTGCCAGTCCGCTTCGCCGGTCGGCTCGGCCAGCATCACCACGATGCTGTGCGGCGCCAGTTCCACTTCGCTGCCGACAAGCGGCCGTGTCACGGAGTCGGGCTCCGCGCTATCGAGGAGCACGTTCCATTCCAAGTGCGGCGCGGGCGGCGTGAATACGAGCGCCTGCGACGATGCATTGAACATGATGAGCAGCACATCGATTTCGCCGTCGATGCCCGGGCCGGCGCGCCGCAGCGTGAGCGCGCGGCCTTCGGGGTCCTGCCATGCTTCGATCGCGAGCGCGTTGCCGCGTTCATCGAACCAGCTCACATCGTAGAGTCCCGGCAGCACTTCGCGGTCGCCGTAGAGGAAGCGCGTTTCGCGCAGCACCGGGTAGTTTTTGCGCAGTGCAATAACTCTTGCGACGAACGCCGTCATCTCGACGCCTTGCGGACTCTGCGCCGCGTCCCAGTCGAGCCAGGAAATCTCGTTGTCCTGGCAATAGGCGTTGTTATTGCCCTGCTGGGTGCGGCCGAATTCGTCGCCGGCGAGCAGCATCGGCGTGCCGAGCGAGAGTAGTGTCGTCGCGGCCATCGAGCGGGCGAGACGTGCGCGCACTTCGAGGATCGCGGGGTCGTCGGTCGGGCCTTCGACGCCCCAGTTCGCGCTGCAGTTTTCGTTGTGGCCGTCGTTGTTGCCTTCCTGATTCGCTTCGTTGTGCTTGTGCGAATAGGCGGTGACATCGGCGAGCGTGAAGCCGTCATGTGACGCGACGAAATTCACCGACGCCCACGGTTTCCTGAAGCGGCGATTGAAGAGTTCCGCGGAGCCGGTGAGGCGCGCGGCGAGATCGGGGCGCATGCCGGAATCGCCGCGCCAGAAACGTCGCACGCCATCGCGATACTTGTCGTTCCACTCGGCGAATCCCGGCGGATGATTGCCGACCTGATAGCCGTCCGGCCCGATGTCCCACGGCTCGGAGATGAGCTTGCGCGTGGAGAGCACCGGGTCCTGGCGGACTGCGTCGAAGAAGCCCGAGCCCGGATCGAAGCCGTGTCCTTCGCGGCCGAGCGTCACGCCGAGATCGAAACGGAAGCCGTCGATGTTGAACGCGGTGCACCAGTAGCGCAGCGAATCCATCACCATTTGCAGCACGCGCGGATGCGAGAGGTTGAGCGTATTGCCGCAGCCGGTCTCGTTGATGTAATGGCGTTCGTCGCCGGGAATGAGGCGGTAATAGCTTGCGTTGTCGAGGCCGCGCCACGAGACGGTGGGCCCGAGTTCGTTGCCTTCGCACGTGTGGTTGTAGACGACGTCGAGAAACACTTCGATGCCCGCCGCGTGCAACTGGCGCACGGCGATGCGCATTTCGTTCAGGCGATGCGTCGACAGATACGAAGGCTCGGGCGCGAAGAACGCGGCGGTGTTGTAGCCCCAGTAGTTCTTGAGGCTGCGCTCGACGAGAAAGCGGTCGTTCAGAAACGCGTGCACCGGCAGGAACTCGACGGCGGTGATGCCGAGCTTCTGCAAGTGCTCGATGAACCACGGCGACGAGAGCGCCGCGAAGGTGCCGCGCTCGTGCTGGCGGATGTCGTTGCGCATCATCGATGTGCCGCGCACGTGCGTCTCGTAGACGATGGTTTCGCCCCACGGCGTGTCGGGGCGCACGTCGCGCGACCAGTCGAAGGCGTCGTCGGTGACGATGCACTTGGGCATCGCGGGGGCGGAGTCGCGGCGATCCATCGACATGTCGAGCCGGTTCGAATGCACGCGATAACCGAAAAGCGCGTCCGACCAGCGCCACGGACCGACGAGCTTTTTGGCGTAGGGGTCGAGCAGCAGCTTGTGCGGATTGAAGCGATGCCCCTGTTGCGGCTGATACGGGCCGTGTGCGCGGAAACCGTAGACGGTGCCGGGATGCGCGCCGGGGAGGTAGCCGTGCCAGATTTCATCAGTGCACTCGGGCAGATCGAAACGCATCAGTTCCTTGCGGCCGGTGCTATCGAAGAGACAGACCTCGATGCGGTGCGCATTCGATGAAAATACCGCGAAGTTGACGCCCAGACCGTCCCAGTTGGCTCCGAGCGGGTAGGGTGCGCCCGGGAGCAACTTGTCGGGGAGTGCATTTGCCATGTGGGCGGTCCTTTTGTTTTTTGCCTTTTTTTGGCGGTTCGGTAAGTTTATGCCTTTGTTTCGGGGGCGGTTTTGGGTTGTTGTGGGGTTGTCTGCTGCGCTTGTTTGTCTGTGCGGTAACGCGCTTTCGTTTTCTGGCTTGTTGTCGTGGAAGCCTGATTTCGTGTCGGTCTGTTGGCGTTGCCCCTATGCGGGGCGGCAGTCACTTTCTTTGCTGCTGCAAAGAAAGTAACCAAAGAAACAGCTATCCCCAGCCTAAGCACTTCACACCGG
>NZ_JARUXO010000004.1:1279755-1402167 GCF_031451275.1 Caballeronia sp. LZ029 | reverse complement strand
CCGGTGGCTCATCGTCTACGGCGACTGCGCCGCCCTTCGACTCCTCACCACCGGCCAAAACGATCGTCAACGACCGGCCAAAACAATTGTCGCTGCCCACATCGCGGTTTCCCTCGGTTCGATGGGCTGATTACTGCAAATCGCGTGCCGTCAAAGCGGCGGGCGAAGCCGCTGACCGCGCTATGGGGTATATCGCCGCCATTTCGTCGACAACACAAAGCGTCAAGTTGACCAAAGCCCATAGCGCACGTCGCGCACATGGCCCGGCACGTGTAGTGCTACTCTTCCCGCCGCCCGCAAGTCGCCGGTCGACGACTCGCTCAGCTGGTTACGTCAGGCAAATAAGCCCGCCGTCTTGGAGAAGGTCACGGTCGCTCGCTCGACGTTGTCTTGCGCCTCGTATGGGGCCTGCCTAATCCTGACCTGCACGCTTCAGCCGCCGCGGTCACTGGGCGCAATGGGAGCACGCGAACAAGTTCAATCGAATGGTGTCCCATTTCTTCGCGCGTTGATTGTCCTGCGCGCTTTTCATCGCTCTCAGCGTGAGTGCGTGGTTGTCGATTTTTAGCCCCAAATGCAGTTGAGGTATGCCATTTGCCAATGAATCCACTGGTCAACGGCGACCGCGCTCTGACCATATTTCAGCAAGTACCGCGACCCAGCCACGCTGACCGAATGCTATGCATTTCAGAACCACGCCCTCGAATTCCAAGGAATTCGAGGGGTTCATGAGATGCAGAATGCACGCGGCGATGCGCGTCAGCAATTCTTAGGTTTCTATTAACGAGACCTCAGAGGGGCTTATACCGTTGCGTGTTCGACGCTCCTCTTTTGGTCAAACCTGGCTCAAAGTCCGTTTGATGGTGTCGCAGAACCACTGCTGAGCGCCTGAGTCCTCTGCATGCGGATACCAGTACAGATTGACTTCGAAAGGCTGTATCTGGAATGGTAACGGCAAGACCTTCAGGCGCCCATCGCTCGAGAACGCTTTAGCGACTCGCGTAGGCAGCGTGAGCACGAGGTCCGTCGTTGCAATCGCCGAGAAAAGGCTGGTGAAGTGTGGAACCCGTAAGACAATCTTGCGCTTAAGGCCCATCTCGCTGAGCACGTCCTCGACAAGGTGATGACCCGTGAACGGCGCCACCACAACGTGGTTAGCCGCCACAAACTCTTCCAGCGTCAGGGAGTCGCCGATGTTCGGATGCGATGCGCTTAACAGGCAGGAGTAGCTCTCGCTGAACAAAGTCGCCTTTCTTGCTTCCCCCCCGACAAATTGCAGATTTCCCACGACGGCGTCTACATAGCCGGTCTGCAGCCAGTCAGCAACGAGGTTGCTGTCAATCTGAACGATTTCCAGGCCGACCGCAGGCGCGATGGCCTGGAACTCGCGAACCAGAAAAGGAAGGAAATACAGTTCGCCCAAGTCGGACAGCGCAAGCCTAAAGGTGCGTTCCGACTTTGAGGGGTCGAACTGACGGGTCGCGGCTATCGAGGACTCGATGCTATTCAGCGCGGCTTTGAACGAGCTGAACAGCTGCGTTGCATTGAAGGTCGGGACCATTCCGTCTCGACTCCGAGTGAAGAGAGGGTCGTGAAGGAGGTCCCGCAGGCGATTCAGCGAATAACTGACTGAAGGTTGCGTGATGTTCAACCGCTTCGCTGCGCCGCTAACGCTCTGCGTCTCATAAATTGCGACGAACGTTCGAATTAAATTCAGGTCGATGCTCATGGTTACCACCTATATAGATGGTGTCTATTTTAAGAACAAAAAAAAGATGATTGGTCATATCCACTTCGCGCTCATAGCATAGGTTCATCGAGACGGAATTGATGCCATGAAGACCATTCACCAAGCGTGCTACGAAATCCTCCGCAACCAAGGCCTGACAACGTTCTTCGGGAACCCAGGCTCGAACGAGTTGCCGTTCCTAAAAGATTTCCCTAGCGACTTTAACTACATCCTCGGCTTGCACGAAGGTGCAGTCGTAGGAATAGCAGACGGGTACGCCCAAGCCACTGGCCGGCCGACTCTGGTAAACCTGCATTCGGCGGCAGGCACCGGCAACGCGATGGGCGCGCTTGCGAATGCATGGAACTCCCACTCGCCGCTGGTCGTAACGGCAGGTCAGCAAGTTCGCGCCATGGTCGGCGTCGAAGCCCTTCTGGCAAACGTCGACGCCGCTTCGCTGCCAAGGCCGCTGGTCAAGTGGAGTACCGAGCCGTCCTGCGCGCAAGAGGTACCCCTGGCGTTGAGTCGTGCGATTCATACGGCTGGCACCGGTGCGAAGGGGCCGGTCTACCTCTCGGTCCCGTATGACGACTGGAAACAAGAAGCGGCTCCGGGCGTCGACTACCTCGCGACCCGTCGCGTTGAGATGGCAGGTGTGCCTTCGCCGGCAACTCTTCAAAACCTTGCACGTCAGCTTGAGCAGGCGAAGAACCCAGCGATGATTGTCGGGCCGGACGTTGACGCCGCCGAAGCTAATAGCCTCGCGGTGGCGCTTGCTGAAAAGCTCGCCATGCCGGTCTGGATGGCTCCGTCGGCGCCGCGCTGTTCTTTCCCGACGACCCATGCTTGCTTCCGTGGCTTGCTGCCAGCAGGCATCGCGAGCATCAGCCGACTGCTTGAGGGTCATGACCTGGTGCTCGTGGTGGGCGCGCCTGTGTTCCGCTATCACCAATACGAACCTGGTGAGTTCCTGCCCCAAGGCACACGTCTCATCGCAATCACATGCGACATCAACGAGGCAACCCGCGCTCCGATGGGCGATGCAATCATTGCGGAAATTGCACCAACCCTTGAAGCACTGAACAACTCGGTCACGAAGACGTCTCGTCCGATGCCAGCAGCTCTTCGCCGGCCGGAACCGGCGCCTGCCGAAGCGGGACGTTTGGCTCCGGAGCGGGTGTTCGACATCCTCGACGAAATGGCACCGCGCGACGCAATCTACGTGAACGAGTCGACGTCGACGACAAACATCCTCTGGCAGCGCCTGCGCATGACGGAACAAGGCAGCTACTACTTCGCCGCCGCGGGCGGTCTTGGCTTCGCTCTCCCGGCGGCGGTCGGTATCCAGTTGGCAAAGCCCGAGCGTCGCGTGATTGGCGTGATTGGCGATGGCTCTGCAAACTATGGCATCCAGGCTTTGTGGACGGCTGCCCAATACAACGTCCCGACCATCTTCATCATCATGAAGAACGGCACGTACGGTGCGTTGCGCTGGTTCGCCGGCGTCCTCCAAGCTGAGAACGTACCGGGGCTGGACGTGCCTGGACTGGACTTCTGCGCGCTCGCGCGTGGCTATGGCGTCGAGGCGCTCCACGCAGATTCGGCTGAGTCGCTCACTTCTGCACTTCGACAAGCACTTGCTGGAAACAAGCCTGTGCTTATCGAGGTTGAGACTCGCGCTTAACGCGCAGAGGTAGCATGTCATGAGAAAGCTCGTGAACGTCGCGGATTATCGCACTAGCGCCAAGGCCCGGCTGCCCAAGATGGTGTTCGACTATCTCGAAGGCGGAGCCGAAGACGAGATTGGACTTCGTTACAACCAGGACGCTTTCAAAAGAATCAAGTTTCAACCCCGCCGTCTTGTTGACGTCAGTTCTCGCAGCACGCAGGTGAGCATCCTCGGTAAGACGGCGAGCGCTCCGCTCGTTATCGCACCGACTGGGCTGAATGGCATTCTTTGGCCGCAGGGCGACCTTGCCCTCGCGCGAGCTGCCGGCAAGTTCGGAATTCCTTTCACATTGTCGACCGCATCGACCGCTTCAATCGAAGAAGTGGCAAAAGCGGCCACCGGCGAAATCTGGTTTCAGTTGTATGTGGTTCATAGGAAGCTCGCCGAGTTGCTCGTGAAGCGAGCTCTGAATGCGGGTTACACGACGCTCATTCTGACCACCGATGTGGGTGTGAATGGCAAGCGTGAACGTGACTTGAGAAATGGCTTTGGGATGCCCATGAAGTATTCGGCGAAGACCATTCTTGATGGCGTGCTGCATCCGCGTTGGTCGCTGGACCTAGTCACTCACGGCATGCCCCAGCTGGCGAACTTTGCAAGCCAGGACGTGCAAGACACCGAGCTGCAAGCGGCGCTGATGAGCCGGCAGATGGACGCAAGCTTCGCATGGAACGACCTGAAGTGGCTTCGCGACCAGTGGCCTCACAAGCTGCTCATTAAGGGCATCAGCCGCGCTGATGACGCGCGTCGATGCATTGAGCTCGGGGCGGACGGTGTGATTTTGTCCAATCACGGTGGCCGGCAACTGGATAGTGCAATCGCACCAGTTGAAGTTCTGCAGGAAACCGCGAAGACCATTTCTGCTCCAGTTTTCATTGATAGCGGTATTCGCCGGGGTTCTGATGTTGTCAAAGCCGTTGCGTTGGGTGCAAATGCCGTCCTTTTAGGACGTGCAACGCTGTACGGGCTTGCATCGGGTGGTGAAGCTGGTGTGGAGGCAGTCCTCTCGCTCCTCAAGGGCGAAATCGACACGACACTGGCGCAAGTCGGCTGCCCGACGGCTAGCCAGTTGAACTCTGATTTCTTATGGAACGGCGGTCAGTGCAAAGTCGATGACTTGAGCACCGCTGACTCCATATCTGCTTAGAAGGTTGTCGTCATGGAAGATATTCAAATCACTGGCCTGCGTGCACGGGCCGTCAATGTGCCGCTTCAGTACCCGGTTAAGACGGCCGTCGGCACTGTCGCCACATCCCCACTCGTATTGATTGACCTGCTCACGAACGCGAATGTCACGGGACATGCGTATGTGTTCACCTACACGCCTTTGGCACTGAAGCCCACCTTGCAGATGGTCGAGGAACTCGGCGAGTTGGTGAAGGGTATGCCGCTGTCTCCGCACGATATCGACCGTATGTTCAATGGGCGTTTCCGCCTCATTGGCAACACCGGCATCGTGCGTATCGCTACGGCAGGCATTGACATGGCCGTGTGGGACGCGAAGGCCAAGGCCCATCAGTTACCGCTTGTCGAGTTGCTCGGCGGGAAAGCTCGGCCGCTACCTTCGTACGACAGCCACAGCATGGACGACGTAGAACTGGGTACGAAGCGCGCGCGTGATGCCGTGGAAGCTGGTTTCAAGGCCGTCAAGACCAAAATCGGATACGCGACGCTCGAATACGACTTGAAAGTCGTGCGCGCGCTGAAAGCAGTGACAGGTGAAGCCGCGCAGTTGATGGTCGACTACAACCAGGGCCTGTCGGTACCGGAGGCGAAGCGTCGTGGCCGAGCCTTGGAAGCTGAAGGCATATCTTGGATTGAAGAGCCGACGCTGCAGCAAGATTATGCAGGCCACGCGTCAATCCGCGAGTCGCTGAATATTCCGATTCAAATGGGTGAGAACTGGTTCGGCCCTGACGAGATGCAAAAAGCCGTTGACAGTGGCGCATGCGACTTTTGCATGCCGGACCTCATGAAAATCGGGGGTGTGACTGGGTGGATGAAAGCGAGCGCCATCGCAGAGCAGCATAGCCTTCCGATGTCGAGCCACATCTTCCAGGAATTTAGCGCGCACGTCCTCGCAGTGAGCCCTACCGCCCATCTGCTCGAGAAGATGGACATGGCGGGGCCCATCCTCCAGCCTGACCTCCATTTCAAGGACGGTCAGGCACATTTCGGCAACGAGGCTGGTGCCGGAATTAACTGGAACGAGGACGCCGTAAGCCGATTCTTAGTTTAGAAAGAGACCTTTCCTTCCCGCAACGTAGGCCAAATTTTATATTTCGTAATACTAAATAAAGCCGCAAAGAGCTTAATACTCATTTGGAGACAAAGATGGACCATTCCGCCCACGCCGGTGACGCGTTGTTCAACACGCGCCTTAACTCTCGCCATCTCATGGTGATGTTCTGGTGTTCAATGCTGATGCTGTTTGACGGTTACGACCTCGTGATTTACGGGTCAATCCTTCCTCAACTGATGCATGACTGGCAGCTCTCGCCAGTCACCGCAGGGTTCATCGGCAGTAGTGCGCTGTTTGGGATGATGGTGGGCGCGCTGACTCTCGGCAGCTCTTCGGACAGATTTGGCCGCCGACGCATCATTCTCCTTTCCCTTGTGCTCTTCGGGATTGCAGCTTTTGGTAACGCTTTCTGCACCAATACGACCGAGTTCGCGCTCTGTCGTTTCATGACCGGCCTCGGTCTTGGAGCCATGGTGCCGAACATCGTGGCACTGGTGACGGAAATGTCTCCTCACAGCAAGCGCAACATCATGGTTACCATCATGTTGAGCTTCTTTTCCGTCGGCGGCGTTATCGCCGCTCTCACCGGAAAAGCAATCACACCGGAGTTCGGATGGCGCGCGAACTTTCTTATCGCTGGTATCCCGCTGCTGTTTTTCCCGGTCTTCTACAAATGGCTCCCCGAGTCAATCAGCTACCTTGTTGCCCATAAGCGCTTCGCGCAAGTCGAGCCCGTCCTTCGCAAGTATGCCCCGGACTTTCAAGGCACTGCAGCAAGCTTGGCAGCAGGCGAAGAGGATGTCGAAAAGGCGCGCGTGCGTGCAGTCGAACTGTTTTCCCACGGACGACTGTTGGACACCCTGTTTCTTTGGGTCGCGTTCGGCATGTGCATGCTGATGGTCTATGGGCTTAACACGTGGTTGCCGAAGCTCATGGCGGCGAACGGCTACTCCCTGGGGTCGAGCCTCTCGTTCCTGATTACTTTGAACGTCGGCGCAGTTATCGGTGGGCTGTGCAGTGGTTGGCTGGCGGACCGCTACGGCGGCAAGCCGACGTTGATTCTGTTTTTTGTGGTCGCGGCCGTTTCCATCGGGTTGTTGGGCTACAAGCAGTCGCCAATCGTCGTGAATGTCCTGCTAATGGCCGCCGGCGCCACGACTATCGGAACGCTGTGTATCGCTCATGCATTCGCTGCTCAGCTCTACCCGGCCGGTATCCGTTCGACCGGTGTGGGTTGGGCCGCAGCTGCAGGACGCTTTGGTGCTATGGCCGGTCCGGCTCTCGGCGGGTATCTCCTGAGCCAAAAATTCCCCATCAGCTTCAGCTTCCTCGTCTTTGCTGTGCCCGGAGTCGTTGCAGCAATCGCAGTTTTATTGATTTCCAGCCGCCGAGTGCGGGCTGAGAACCCGCTGCACACGCTCGCATCACATGCGAAGTGAGCCCACAGGTAAAGCATCAAATGCATTACGGAGAAATAGCATGAGCAATTTTGGCGAGTCGCAAGTATGGAACGGACGCATCTTTTCCGACGGATGGAAGACTGCGGTGGGCGGAACTCAGTCCGTCGTCGAACCGGCGACCGGCGAGAGCATCGGATTGATTGGCGTCGGTTCGCCCGAAGACATCGACAACGCGGTTGTTTCTGCAACGAAGGCGCAGGAAGTGTGGGCGGCGATGCCGTTCGACCAGCGTGCGGGCATCATGCGCGAGGCAGCGCGCCTCTTGAACGAACGCGCACCGGAAATCAACGAATGGAACGTTCGTGAGTGCGGTTCGACGCGTCCGAAAGCTGAATGGGAACTTCACGCCACGTACGAGCAGTTGCACATGGCTGCTGCGATTCCCATGCAGCCTGAGGGCGCGCTTTATCCGTCTTCTATTCCGGGTCGCATGAATATCTGCCGCCACGTACCGGTGGGTGTTGTCGGTGTCATCGCACCTTGGAATTTCCCGATTCTTCTCGGGATGCGCTCTGTTGGGCCCGCTCTCGCGCTCGGCAATGCTGTCGTCCTTAAGCCTGACCCGCAGAGTGGCGTCGCCGGAGGCCTTTTGCTTGCCAAAGTCTTCGAGGATGCGGGCTTGCCTGCGGGCGTCCTGCACGTAATCCCGGGTGGTCCGGGTGCAGGCGACGCGCTCGTGCGTCACCCAAAGGTGGGCATGATTTCGTTCACGGGCTCGACAGCAGTGGGTCGCTCTATCGGCGAAATCTGCGGCCGCATGCTGAAGAAGGTCGCGCTCGAACTCGGTGGCAACAACGCTATCGTCGTTCTGGAAGATGCGGACATCGAGGCGGCAACTTCGAGCGGCGCATGGGGCTCGTTCCTGCATCAGGGCCAAATCTGTATGCAGACGGGCCGGCACCTCGTGCATCGTTCTATCGCCGAGAAGTACGCACAGCGGCTCGCCGAGCGTGCTCGCAACCTAGCGGTTGGGAACCCTGCCAAGGAGCAGGTACATCTGGGGCCGCTGATTAACCAGAAGCAGCGTGACCGAATCGACAACATCGTACAAACGAGCGTGAGCGAAGGGGCGACCGTTCTGGCTGGCGGGTCTTATAGCGGCCTCTTCTACGAGCCGACAGTCCTGGCAGGTGTCAAACCCGGAATGCCCGCTTACGAACAGGAAATATTCGGACCCGTGGCACCTATCACCGTCTTCGATAACGACGAAGAAGCGGTGGAACTTGTCAACTCATCCGAGTACGGGCTAGCCGCCGCCATTCACACGCAATCGATGTCGCGTGGCCTCGCAATCTCGTCGCGTATCCGTGCCGGGATGGTCCACGTCAACGACCAAACGGTGAACAACGAATTCCACGTTCCGTTTGGCGGGATGGGCGCGTCCGGCAATGGTGGACGCTTCGGCGGACCGGCAAACGTGCACGAGTTCACCCAAACGCAATGGGTCAGCCTCACCGACAAGCCCATCCAATACCCGTTCTAAACCCGCTTGTGAAGCATGGCAACCCGCCCGGACCTCGACGCCTGAGGCGGGACAAACAACACAGCTTGAAAGCTGTAGACTTGGAGACGGTCAATGAAGAAGTCCACATCGATGAGCCGGCGTACCTTCGTCGCCCGCGTGGGTTCGCTCGCTTTAGCACCTGCCGTCGGGGCGGGCTTCTCGGCATGCGGTGGAGGAAGCGACTCGTCGCCCCCCTTGTCGACCGACCAATCACAGCAGTTGTCATTGACGGCAACGCAAGCCGTCTCTGCGATGGCATCCGGCCAGCTTTCTGCTGAGACGTATGTCCGTACATTGCTGGGAAGGGCCAGTTCCCTGTCCAACCTTCACGCTTTTATCACGCTCAATCAAGGTGCAATCGCCTCTGCACGCGCGGTCGATGCCGCACGTGCTGCTGGGCAAAAGCTGCCGCCATTGGCCGGCCTGCCAATCGTCGTCAAAGACAACATCAACACAAAGAATCTTCCGACGACCGGCGGCACGCCGCGTTTGCAAAACTTCCAGCCGAATAACGACGCGGTCGTTCTGCAACGGCTACTGGCTGCGGGCGCTATCGTGCTCGGCAAAGCCAACATGCATGAACTCGCGTTCGGCATCACGACCACGAACTTCTCACCATTTGCTGGGTTCGCGCGAAATCCCTATGACACGAATCGGATGGTTGGCGGCTCTTCGGGTGGAACCGGCGTCGCAATCGCCGCCAGAATGGCGCCAGTAGGTTTGGGCACAGATACGGGCGGCTCTGTCCGTATCCCTGCAGCATTGAACGGAATCGCGGGACTGCGGCCCTCCGTTGGCAACGGCGGTACGGAGCGTCGTTATGACGGGACGGGGGTGATTCCGCTGAGCCATACTCGTGACACAGTGGGCCCAATGGGCCGAACCCTCGAAGACGTCGCGCTTCTCGACGCTGTCATCACCGGCACCGACGTGCCGGCGGCGACTTCGCTGAGCGGATTGCGATTCGGTATCCCGGCGACGTACTGGGACGTTGTGGACAACGAGGTGCTGCAAATAATGAATGCAGCAAAAGCGAAACTTCAGGCTGCTGGCGTGACCTTCGTCTCTGTCGACCTGCCCACCATTCGCGACTTGGGTGCGAAGGTTGGTTTCACCGTGGTGTTCCACGAAGCCTCCCTCGAGATTCCCAGTTACCTCGCAGCCAGTGGTGGCAGCGACATCACGCTCGCCCAAATCTCCGCAGCGATTGCCAGTCCTGACGTCAAAGGCGGATTCGCGAACGTCGGTTCCGCTGAATCGGCAGCAGCATACCCGGACGCTGTGAACGTTTACCGTCCTCAGATGCGTTCATTGTTTGATGCATATTTCGCTTCGAACCAAATTGACGCCATCTTCGCGCCGATGACACCCTTGCCCGCTGTGCCCATCGACCCCGTAAACGGGTCGTCGACTGTCAGCGTCAATGGCGGGCCTCCGGTCGACGAGTTCGGCACCTTTATCAGAAATGCCGACCCTGGCAGCATCACTGGCATACCGGGTGTCACGGTTCCCGCTGGACGCACCGCCTCAGGCCTCCCTGTCGGATTGGCCCTGGACGGTCCCGTTGGAAGCGATAAGAGACTGCTCTCCATCGGCATGGCCGTCGAGAAGTTGCTCGGCGTCTTGCCGGCACCAAACGTCTAAATTCCCGTCCTTGGGATGAGGACCCCATTGCGACGAGGCCCGCCCTCGTCGTGATGCACGATGCATTTCTACCGCCGGCGAAACGCGTAGCGGCTAGTCACGCAAGCGACGCTGAGCTTAATGAACCTTCCCTGATTGGACTTTGGGAAGGCGGCTCGCGGGTACTCCTGCGTCGAACCCTTTATCGAAAAACTCTAGCCGTACTCGACGGCGGGACCAGCATTTATTTCTTTTGGAGACTAGATGTGATGAAGAAGATGGCACTCATAGTTGGCTGCTTGACCGTGTTCACCGCGTCTGCACACGCACAAAGTAGCGTCACCTTGTACGGCATCCTCGATGAGGGTTTCAATTGGAACTCCAACGCTGGCGGCAAGAACCTGTACAACCTGACGAGCGGAGTGATGCAGGGTAGCCGTTGGGGCCTGAAAGGTGCGGAGGACCTCGGGGGTGGCTTCAAGGCCATCTTCGTTCTCGAAAACGGCTTCGATGTGAGTAACGGCTCGCTCGGGCAGAGAAACTATCGAGGGAGCACACAAGGTCTAATGTTCGGCCGGCAAGCATACGTCGGCGTATCAAGCACCTATGGAACGGTCACACTCGGACGTCAGTACGAGTCCATCGTGGACTATGTTGGTCAGTTCGAAGCCGCAACGCAGTGGGGAGGATTTATCTCCTCACACCCGGGCGACCTTGATAACTTCAACAACCTGTATCGAGCGAATAACGCGGTCAAGTTCACTAGCGTCAATTACGGCGGATTGACCTTCGGCGGACTTTACAGTCTCGGTGGTGTCGCGGGCGATACGACTCGCAATCAGGTTTGGTCGGTCGGTGCAAATTATGCGCGAGGCCCAGTCTCGTTCAGCGCGGCGTATTTGAACGCGCGAAACCCGAACGTTGGATTCTTCGGCGACAACGGTGCGAGTACAGCGGTGACGCCTGCCGCATCCACTATCGCATCGCCGGTCTACAGCGGATATGCATCTGCTCATACCTATCAGGTCATCGGCGCGGGTGGTTCGTACAACTTCGGCGCGGCCACCATCGGCGCGACGTACTCCAACATCCAGTTCAAGAACCTCGGCGATACGGCCACATCGGGCCCTAATCCTCTTGGGTACCAAGGCAATGCGAAGTTCAATAACGCAGAGGTGAACTTCAAATACCAGTTCACGCCGGCCCTTCTCGTGGGCGCAGCATTCGACTATACGAAGGGCGACAGCGTAGCGACGGCGGCTGGCTCGACAGGCGGCGTCAAGTATTACCAAGGCGCTCTGGGCATAGATTACTTCCTGTCGAAGCGCACAGATATCTACCTGATTGGGGTTTATCAAAAGGCGTCGGGTACAGATTCGACTGGCGCGACGGCAGTGGCGTCCATCACTAATCTGACGCCGTCGACAAGCGACCGACAGAGTACCGTGCGTGCGGGTATCCGTCACAAGTTCTAAGGTCGCCGCGCAAGTGGACAACGGGCCGGCGTCGCGACGTTCAAAGAGTCGCGACTGCGAAGCGACGTTGGACTGCAGAGGGTGGAATCGTCAACTGATACTCGGATGGAGTGGGCTTGATTGCGGCAAAACGAACGTTCTGCCGCAATTCTTTTTATCGAAATCACTTGGCCGTCCAGCTTCCGTTTCGCCAAGGCACGCCGGGGAATCCAAACGGCACGTTCAGAGCGTTCGCGGCGGACGATGGTCGTCGGTGTCGACGCAACACACGAGAACCTCGGCGTCTTTGGCTCCGGTGCTGATGTAGACATGACCCTGGGCGCTGTCGAAGTACAGACTGTCGCCTTGTTCAAGCTTGAAGACGGACCCGTTCTCGAAATGAAGTTCGAGCTTTCCCTGCAAAAGGAACACAAACTCTTCCCCGCTGTGCCGGATGTAGTCAGGGAAATCGTCGAGCGCATGGGCGCGGATATGTGCACGCATCGGCACCATGCGTTTGCCGACGAGGTCGTTGGCAATCATGCCGTATTCGTAGTTGGGTGTGTCGTAAATCAGCTGCTTCCCGGAGCGGGTCAACGTAGGCTCAATCGGTCCGGCCTCTCGGCTGAGCGCGCGCCCGAAAATCGTGTCGAAATCGAGATTAAGGGCGTGCGCAAGCGCGACGAACTTGTCGTAGGTGAGAGCAATGTCGCCGCGTTCAGCTTTCGAGATGGTCGAGACCGCGATTCCCGAACGCTCGGATAGCTGCATCAAGGTCAGCTCGCGAGACTTGCGTGCTTGACGCAGTCGCGTGCCGACGGCCTTGTGGTCGATATGAAAGGAAGTTCCTTCCGTTTCGGTCGAGGGGGCCGCGTGATTGCGGTGTGCTCCGGACTTTTGCATATGTCGTCCTGAATTCGGGTTTTGTCGTATACGAGAATTATTTTTTTCTCGTATATGATAACTCTCATACCGTCGTTCATCTGAAGGAGCAGCATCGTGGCATCACTCGCACTTGAGAAGGCTGGTCTCTCGAAGACTCAGGTTGTTGCTGCCACTACCCTTGGGACAGCCCTTGAGTACTACGACTTCACCATCTATAGCTTCTTCGCAATCCAGATTGGGAAGCTCTTTTTCCCATCCGCATCCCCGGTCAATCAGTTCCTTCTTTCGATTGGGGTCTTTGGCGTTGGCTTCGTAGTGCGTCCGCTTGGCGGCGTTGTCATCGGCGCCTATGCTGACCGCGTGGGGCGAAAAAAAGCGATGGTGCTGACCATCATGCTGATGGCGCTGAGTTGCGCGCTCATCGCGTTTGCGCCAACGTACGCAGTGGCGGGCATCTTTGCACCGCTTGTTGTCCTTGCAGCTCGTCTCATTCAAGGCTTTGCTGCCGGTGGGGAGTTCGGTCCGGGGACGACACTGCTCGTGGAATACGCCACCGACAATACGCGTGCGTTCTTCGCTAGTTGGAATTTCGCAGCGACCGCTCTCGGTCTCGCGCTCGGTGCCGTGGTCGCCACGCTGGTGAACGTAACGATGCCCAAGGAGGTCGTTGACGATTGGGGATGGCGCCTTCCGTTCTTGCTGGGAATCTTCGCGGCCCCCGTCGGAATGCTAATCCGGCGCCGTCTCGAAGAAACCCTCAGCGGTGCGTCGACTCATGGTCAAAAGAAGAGTAGCGCGCTGAAAGCGGCGCTCACGACTCACCTCAAGCTGACCATCCTGGGAACGTTTGCCGAGCTGGGTGGCTCGGTGTCGGTGTATATCACAGCGTTTTTTCTTCCGAACCACGCGGTGCGGACGCTACATCTGTCACCGACCGCATCGGTCATCTCGGGAGTCGTCAGCTCATTAACGCTATTCATCGCGGCGCCTATCGCGGGCAGGCTGGCAGACCGCTTTACCCGCAAGCGTGTGCTGGTTATCTCGCGGGTCATCCTGCTGGCAACGGTCTATCCCGCGTTTTTGCTCCTGAGCGCGCAGCCTTCGATACTCCTACTCTGCGCGGTCTCCGCCTTTCTCGCCATCTTCGTTGCCGGACAGATTGTTCCAGTGCTGGTGATGATTCCGGAGCTGTTCCCGCGCGAAGTGCGTGCGACAGGAATCGCATTAACGTACGTGGTAAGTGCATCGTTTTTTGGTGGATTTTCTCCTCTGATTGCAAGCTGGATTGTCGAACGTACAGGCAATCCCCTGGCACCAGCATGGTATGTGGCAGCAGCCTGTGCGATTTCGCTGGTCCCGGTCATCTGGCTGCGCGACCGCACTGGCGAAGCCATCAACTGACGCCGAATTCAGGAAAAGACAATGACCTCCGCTAACGAAGAACTGGTGACCCAGTCTGCCGAAGAGCTCCGAAGACTCATCGGCATCAAGCAGATTTCGCCAGTCGAATTGGTCGACGCCTGTATCGACCGTATCGAAACGCTCAATCCAGCCGTGAACGCAGTCACGGCGACCTGCTTCGATGCGGCGCGACGCGAGGCGAAGGTCGCCGAACAACGCGTGATGGATGGACAAGAATTGGGACTGCTCCACGGCCTGCCCATGGGCGTGAAAGACCTTGAAGACACGGCTGGCCTACTCACCACCTACGGTTCGCCCATGTCTCGGGGCAACGTGCCGACGCGCGATGTGGTGCTGGTCCAGCGCCTGCGCAAACAGGGCGCAATCCTGCTGGCAAAGACGAACGTGCCGGAGCTGGGTGCTGGTGCGAACACCCGGAACCCAGTATGGGGTGCGACGGGCAACCCGTTCAACACCGCGCTGAACGCGGGGGGTAGCTCGGGCGGTTCGGCGGCAGCGCTCTCGTGTGACATGTTGCCGGTCTGCACCGGGTCCGATACCGGTGGCTCGCTGCGCATTCCAGCGTCAAAGTGTGGCGTGGTCGGCTTTCGACCATCACCTGGCCTTGTACCCAACTCGCGCCGTTTATTGGGATGGACGCCGATTTCGGTGGTCGGTCCGATGGGACGTACCGTCGCCGAGGCCGCGTTGCAGCTCGCAGCGACAGCAGGCGAGTCGGTGGGCGACCCATTGAGCTACTCGGTCGATGCACCGGGATTGAATCGGACTGGGCACATCGACCTTGCCAAACTCCGAGTCGGCTATACCGAGGACTTCGGCTGTTGCGACGTTGATGAGTCGATTCGAGAAACGTTCAGGTCGCGAGTGACTGCCATCAGAGGCATGGTTCACACGTGTGAGCCTGTCGATTTCAAACTCGGCGAAGTGCATCGGTGCTTCGACGTCATTCGGGCCGAAAGCTTCGTCGCCGGTCTACGCACGGCGTACGAGCGCGACCCGAGCGCCTTGGGTCCAAACACACGCGCGAATTACGAGATGGGCGCGAAAATGTCGCTTGCGGATTCCGCATGGGCCCAGTGCGAGCAGACCCGAATCTTCCAGCGTTTCCAATTGGCGTTCTCTCATTACGACGTCATCGTCTCGCCGACAACGCCGGTGTCGCCCTTCCCGTGGACGGAACTTTACGCTTCTACCGTGCAAGGCAGACCGCAGGAAAATTACTACCGGTGGCTCGCGCTCACCTATGTCGTCACACTCGCGACCAATCCAGCACTTTCCCTGCCGTGTGGCGTGGACGAGGCAGGTATGCCGTTCGGGCTGCAGATAGTCGGACCGTTCCGTGGCGACTCGCAGACGTTGGCGATTTCCCATGCGTTTGAACAAGCATTTTCCGGGTCGTCGACGCTGCGTCGTCCCCGCCCGAACCTGTCGCATCTACGCGAAGCCAATCCAGCGCTCAAGTCTCTCGTCACCTCACCTCCGATTTTTAACCCGTCCGGAAGCGATGCATCCGGCTTATCAATGGTGTAACTATGAGCCAAGAAATCAAACGCCTGCAGACCAACGCTCGCATGAGCCAGGTCGTGGTGGCCAACGGTGTTGTCTATCTGTCGGGGCAGGTTCCTGACACGGCGGGCGCCGCTATCGATGTGCAAGCTACCGAAATCCTCACCCGCATCGACAGACTGCTCACGTCGGCAGGAATCGACAAAACTCGCTTGCTCACGGCCAATGTGTGGCTGAGCGACCCGAAGCACTTTGATGCGTTTAACGCTGTGTGGGACGCATGGGTCGAAGAGGGGCACGCTCCGACACGTGCGTGTGTCACGTCGATTCTAATGAAACCGGGTCTCGATGTTGAGATTGCAGTAACGGCGCTCGCCTGACCGCCCCGGTCATCGATGGACAATCAAGCAACTCGCATGGTGCGTACGAAAGGAATATCGAGATGAAGTTTGATGCAATGGTTCTCGGCGGCGGCATCGTCGGCACGTCTGTCGCTCTGCAGTTGCAGCGTCGGGGCGTCAAAGTCGCGCTTATCGACCGCAAGGCGCCAGGCAACGAGACTTCACTCGGCAACGCTGGACTTATCCAACGCGAGGGCGTGTATCCGTACGCGTTCCCTCGCGACTTTGCGTCGCTCGCGCACTATGCGGGCAACCGCGCGACGGATGTGCGCTATCACCCGACGGCGATGCCGAAACTGACGCCGTTCCTCTTGAAGTATTGGCACAACTCCCGGGCAGACCGTCATGCACAGATTGCGAAAGCCTATTCAACGCTGATAGAGCACAGCGTTTCGGAGCACCGAGACTTGATTGAAGCAGCTGAAGCACAAGCCTTGCTCAGAACAACCGGCTGGATAAAGGCGTTCCGTACGGGAAGTGCCTTTGACGGCGCCGTCGCAGAAGCGTCGCGCTGGAAAGATGAATACGGAGTCGAGTTTGAAGTTTTGGAAGGCGACGCGCTCCACCAAACTGAGCCCTCGTTAAGTTCAGTTCTTCGCGCAGCAGTTCGTTACTCGTCGTCTAACTCGGTGAGTGACCCGGCCGGCCTCGTCGGCGCGTATGCGAAGCTTTTCGAGCGACTCGGCGGCAGCGTGCTGATTGGCGACGCTTCTACGCTGGAAGATGGCTGGCGCGTTTGGACCGAGACTGGTCTCGTGGAGGCCGAAACAGGCGTCATCGCCATGGGCCCCTGGTCCGGCGACCTGACCAAAAGGCTCGGCTATGAGCTGCCACTCGAAGTGAAACGTGGCTACCACATGCACTACGCGGCCAAACCAGGTGCGACGCTGAATCAGCCAGTGCTCGATGCCGAAGTCGGTTACATGATTACGCCCATGGCTCGAGGAATTCGACTCACGACGGGTGTGGAGCTCGGATTGCGCGATTCGCCCAAGACGCCGGTACAACTGGAAGCGGTGGAACCTGTGGCGCGCGAAGTCTTTCCTCTCGGAGAACGGGTCGACGCGGAACCGTGGCTCGGCTGCCGTCCGTGTACACCGGACATGATGCCAGTCATTGGGCCCGCACCGCGCCATAGAAATCTTTGGTTCGCGTTTGGACATGCGCACCACGGCCTGACGCTTGGACCCATCACGGGACGTTTGATTGCGGAGTCGATGACGGGGGCTCACCCGACAGTCGACCTGACACCGTTTCGTGCTGACCGATTCTAATTGGCCGAGGCCTGAGATAATTATTCTCAGATACGAGAATTTATTTTGACTCGCATATGATGTTCTGCACATAGGACGCGGACGGGGAGTCAAGTGACAGAGCTGCTACTGGCTTTTAATTAAGGACACCGAAACGTAGTTCCATTCAGATGTTTACTGAAACGGCTGGAATCTCTTGGAGAAGCAACATGTCTCACCAATCTCGCCTTCACACTTCACTCGCGGCTACGTGTATCGCTGCCGTCTCGGCATTGGCAGCAACGACTTCATATGCAGATGACGTGGTAGCAAAGATTGCCGTCGCGGGGCCGACCACTGGGCAACTGGCAAGCCTAGGAAAAGACGTTCAGAACAGTGGCGAACTAGCGATTGACGCGCTCAATTCCAAGAACATCGTGGTTAACGGTAAGCGCGTTCGCTTCGAGCTTGTCGCGGCGGACGACGGAGCCGACCCTCGAGTTGGCACCATTGTCGCCCAGCGGCTGGTTGATGACCATGTCATCGCCGTCATAGGCCACATCAACTCCGGCGTCGCGATTCCCGCTTCGCGCATTTATAGCCAGGCTGGGATTCCGTTCATTTCGAGTGGCGCATCAAATCCCACGCTGACTGCACAGAACCTCAAGAACACGTTCCGCGTCGTTGCCGACGACAACGCACAAGCTGCGGGGATGGTGCAGTTCCTCAGTCGTCGATTAAAGGCGAAGCGCATTGGGCTGGTGGACGACCGCACCGCATACGGGCAGGGCTTGGGCGACCAAGTGGCGAAGGATGCAGGTGAGTCGGGCATTGCCGTCACCAGAGAGTTCACGAACGATAAGGCCGTCGATTTTCGGGCCATTCTCACATCCCTTAAATCGAGCCAGCCAGACGCCATCGTGCTGGCCAGCACCGACGCCATAGCGTCACCCTTCGTCAAGCAGATGAAGTCGCTTGGTATGACCCGCGTTCACTTCGTCGGAGGCGATGGGATTTGCACGGAGAACTGGGTTCGCGTCGCGGCCTCTGCTGCGGAGGGAGAATACTGTACACAAACTGGCGCGCCGCTCGACCAACTGCCGGGTTCCAAGGATTTTGTTCAAAAGTATCAAGCGCGCTTCAACCAGCCGCCGCAATACTTCGGGCCCTACACATATGACAGCGTGATGGTGGTTGGTGAGGCAGTACGGAAAGCCGGTTCGCTCGACCCGCTGAAGGTCATCGACGCGCTGCATTCCGTCGACTACACGGGCGTGACGGGGAGAATCGAATTCGATAGTAAGGGGGACCAGAAGTACGCTGCAGTCTCCGTCTATCAGGTTAAGTCGCAAAAGATTACGTCGCTGGGCGTTATTGGAAAGATGTAATGCTTTTAGCGCGTCGTTGAGACGCGCTTGAATGCGCGCGGACCGATACCGGGACAGACTATCGGTCCGCGCCCTGTTACTGGGAGCGAGCGACGAGTCAACGAGTGCTTCGACGAATCTTAATGCACGGGCGCGAAGTCCTTGTCCTCTGCGCTATTCGACGAGCGAATCAGCATGACAGACAGCAGCGCAACGAGCAGAGGCAACGCAAGGGCTGCGTAGAATCCGGCCGGTCCGCCGAATTCGAGAACACTTCCGCCAATCGCGGAGCCAAATATCGCTCCAAGCCGTCCCATCCCAATTGCCCATCCAGTTGCAGTTGCGCGCAGTGTCGTCGGGTAGGCTTCAACCGTCAAATAGTTAAGGACGATTTGCTGTCCGCCGATGCCCAGCCCTGCGGCACCGACCAACAAAAAGACGGCGGTCCACGACGCCCCAGAGACCGAAAGTCCAATCGAGAGCGCAATTCCCAGCGCCATGAGCGCAACCAGAATTAGCCGCGTGCTTACCCTAGGTAAGAGGAGCGACAGCGGGACGGCACACACGATGAATACCGCGTTCACCGTTACGGTTCCCATCGGAGCTTGGGTTGCCGGAAGCCCCGTCGCCTTCAGAACCGTCGGCAGCCAGGAAAGGAACATGAACCATGCGACCCAGTTGCAAAAGTAGACGCACCAAATTGCGACGGTATTGCGCGACTTTCCATCGCCGAACAATGCTCGCACGCTCGCTCGGGCCGTGTTGGCAGGAACGGCGAAAACCGTGTCGGCAGGAACCTGGATTTTCAGAACCCTCGAAACCAACCTGCGCACAGAATCGGTGTTTCGGCCTCGCACCTGACTGATGGAGAAGCTCAGTGATTCGGGCAATACGAAGAACAGCACGACGAGCAAGCACAGCGGCGCTGCACCGCCCGCAATGAAGACGCTTTGCCAGCCGAGGGACGGCATCATTTTCGATGCGAGGAGAGCTCCGACCATGGCGCCTGCGGGAAGTCCCAGAAGTACGCCAGTCATGACCGCACCACGGTGACGAGCAGGCCAGAATTCAGCTGCAAGGGCCAAAAGCACGGGCGTGCAACCACCCATCCCGAGACCTGCGACAAATCGAAGAACAAGTATGAGGCTGGTGCTCTTCGCAAAAGCTGTGAGCAGCGACGCCACGCTGAACAACGCGACTCCGCCCAGCAAAGCGGGGCGTCGCCCGACGCGGTCGCCGAGCAGCCCCAGCGTCATGGCTCCCACGGTCATTCCAAGTGTGCCAGCAATGAGTATGGGCGCCAGTTCGCTCGGGCGGAGGCCAAATGCGGCAATGATTGCGGGACCTGTGTACCCAATCGCCTGCGTGTCGAACCCATCGAACAGGGTCGTCAGGAAACACAGTGCGAATATAACCCACTGAAATGGGCGTACAGGCTCCTTATCGATAAGGGAAGGAATGTCACACGTTGCGCTCATGGAGGCTCCTTTTTCTATTTAGGCAAACCCAGTCGTTCGGGCATCACCCCTTGCTCAAACTTAAAATCAATCGAATTCAGACCGCAGGTTGCGCTTCAAGAAAAGCAACGTTTCCTCATGCGTAAGGAAACATGCCTCTAGGCCCTGCGTGAGCTTCTCAAAGCGCGATAGCGCAGTCCGGCACTGACCGACTACCTCGCCGCTCAGCCGTAGCACAAGATTGCCAATTGCTTTTGTGAGCGCTTCGTGAAGCCGCTGATAGTCGAGCGCAAAACGCTCGTCGCCGTCTCCGCTCCAGACCGGAACATCGAGTTGCAATTCCAGTTTCGAATTTATGACGCTCAAGTCAGCGACGTACCCGGGCAGAAGCGTGCGCACCTCTAGCGAGAGGGCATCTCTCGTCGATTCAGACAGTAGATTGACGAGCCCTCTGAGGTCGCGGGTCGCGGAGTACTTCTCGAGCAGCCTGGGTAGCTCTGGCACGACTGCACGCCACAGGGCATTGGCGAGCCGCTCTTGCGTGGCTTCCAGCATGTCTCTTTCAGCCTCGGACGCGGAACCAATCTCCTGCAGCAAGGACGCGACCTCACTATTGAGGCCGCCAATGACGCTCTCTTCTAAATGATGCAGCAGGACTTCCGCCTGTTTGCGACGCTTGTATGCAAGTGTCGGCTCGGCAATGGCAACGAGTGTGGCGAAGAGTCGGTCGAACCCGGCTTCATTCATCGCCGCTTGCGTTTGGCCCTGCTCGCAAGCCAGATATGTGGAGATGGATACGGGTGATTTCAGCAGGTCAACTGCAACTCCCATTTGCTTGAGCTTCTCGGCTGCGCGTGCGTTGACGTCACCCTCTTGCTCCGCACGGTTCACTGGCGATTTGCTGCGCAGTACCTTGCAAATCTCGCCGTCGACCTCGTCTTCTTCATAGACGTCGCTGCGAGTGATGACCGGAAGCAACGGTTTGTTGCGATGCAGTTCGCGTCCAAGCTCGTCTAGCTCCTGGACCTGTCCCGGCGACGTCGAACTCGTGAGCCATAAAACGCCGTCTGCGCTGTCCGCAAAGCGCTGGGTGAGTGCCGCGTTCTCTGGCGTAACCGAATGCAGTCCGGGTGTGTCCACTAAGACTAGCTTCCCAGCAAGCCGAACGCCTTGAAGCCGGGAGGTTGTCTCCGTCACACCCTCGTTGAAACGTTCCGGCGTCTCAACGATTCGGCCTTCATCGAGGTAGAAGTATCGGACCTCTTTTCCATGGGCAGCGAAGCGGTCGGCGAGAAGGTTGCAGAACGAGCTCTTTCCGGCATTGAATTTTCCAAAGACAAGCAGCAATACCTTGTCGTCAAAAGAATCAGCAAACGCGCGAGCCGGTTCGTAGCTCTGCCATTGCTCGACGCATGCGGCCATGCCTTGGTCGACCGCAGTGTTAATCGCTTTCGCTTTCCACGCGAGTGCGTTGCACTCATTCAAACCGCTCCACGTCAGACGACTTACCTGGAGATGGGAATTCAAGCCCGCGAGCCACTCCTCCATCGAATCAACGATGGTCGTTACATCGTGCGTGATGAAATCGAATGCGTCGACATCAGCGATGAAACGGTGCTCGTTGCTTGGGTCCGCCTTCATGCCGTCACTTCCAAACCGTTTAGAGAGGCTAACGCTGTACGAAGAGCGTCGATTGCAGCCTCCGCGTCCGCAACACGCGTAGCCAGTGCCTTTCGGTCGTTCGAAATCTCATAGTAGTGAGTGAAGTCACGCCGCATTCTTTCGCGACCTGCTTCCGTGCAGAACATTCGGCGGAGGTCCTTCCTGAACTTAACCGAGACACCCATCACCGCAATCATGACGGTGTTGAGGGCACGTGCGACGGTTTCCTGCTCGGCCGGCAGCCCAATAACGCCATGCCCCGCTAGAAAGCTGTCAATTTCGATGCACGCACGCGAGTACGCAATCTGAATGTGGGCGCGTTCACGTTTGCCCGCTGTGGAGGCATACGCGTCTTTCGCGGTGTCCGGGATAGATGCATAGTCTTCGCCTAAACCGTCGAGCATCACCTCGATGTCGGAACTAACCTTCCCGGTGACGGCCTCGAGCCCCAGGTCAAATTCCTGCCGTTGCTGAAGTTGCAAGGCACGTAAGATTTCCAGGGACGCCTGATTTTGACGAGCAAGGGAGGCAAGCTCGTCTCGGATTTCTTCAAATAACAATGAGATTTCGAATGCGCGAGCGGCCGGCACTTGGTCGAGCGCTTTATCCAGCTCCGCATGCAACGAAGGAATTCCGCTTTTTTCAACAAAAAGCTTCTTGCCTTCGTCGAGGCCTTTACGGTGCCGGGCCGAAGAAACCGCGTTCAAGGGAGTGTCAGGGAGCTGAGCGGTGATGGCGCCGCTCACCTTTTGCAACTCGGCATCGCTGGGAAGCTGGTCGACTTGGGTCAACACGACGAGCGTTTGTCGCCGCGTCCGTTCCGTGTCTTTACGAAGTTCTTCCAGGAGCGCCAATTCCTTTGCATCGAACTCGCCTTCTTTTGCGGCGTGCACGAAGAGGCGGATGTCCGCGTGTAGCCATGCGGCGTGCATGGCGTGGCGGTCATCTTCCGTGCCAACATCGGCATCAAGGCCTGGCGCATCCAACCATCGAACGCCCTGATGGACCCTCCGAGAGCTTCACCGTTTCGCGTCTGTCCGCGACGGCAAATGCTTCCTGACCGATGAGCTCGTTCAGGAGGCGACTTTTTCCGTGGTTGTACTTTCCGATGACCGTGACGATGGGCTCTTCGTGTCCGAGCAGAATATCCAAGCGCGCCATGTCGTCAGCTCGACCCGGAAGTACTGCAACAACATCGTGAATTGCTTGTCGGCGAGTTTCGCTAGGCACACCGGTTCCTTTTTAGAATCTGGGAGGGGCACGCTTAGTCAGCCAACACTGCAACAGCTTTGATTTCGACAATGTAGCCGGCGGCACCACCCAGCATGTGCGCCCCCACAGCGGTCCATGCCGGCAAGGGATGTGCGTTAAGGTATCGGTCACGCACTTCCATAAAAAGTGGAAGGTCGCGCATGTCTGTATGGAAAGTGGTTACATCGACGATATCGGCGAGCGTCCCGCCTGCCGCTTCGAGCACTGCCTTCAAATTCTCGAAGGCCTGCACAATCTGTGCTTCGCGCTCAGCCACCAGCTTCATGTTGGCATCACGGCCAATCTGACCTGAGACGTACACCGTCTTCCCGACCTTCACCGCAGGGGCGTAGCGAATCTTTTCGTACACCGCTTCCATGCCTGCGGGAACAATGGCTTTGCGTTCGTTCATTGTGGCGTCTCCTACTCGTTATTTTTTGCGACTAGCCGTTGTCTCCGCCCGCGACGGGCAACACGGCTCCGGTGATGTAACCTGCTTCGTCAGATGCGAGGAAGAGGATGGGTGCGATTTGCTCGTCGAGCGTTCCGTAACGTTTGAAGAAGGTCGATTCAGTGACCTGCTTGACCGCATCGCCCATCCACGTCTTCTCTTGCGCGCTGTCGCCGGCGGCGTTGCGGGGCACGCGTCGCGGAGGTGCTTCTGTCCCGCCGGGTGCCGCAGCGACTACGCGGATGTTCTGCTCGCCATACTCCATTGCGAGGGACTGGGTCATCGCGTTCACTCCGCCCTTCGCGGCCGAGTATGGTACGCGGCGGATACCGCGCGTGGCGTTGGATGAGACGTTGACAATCGTTCCCCGACCTTGCGCGAGCATATGCGGAAGCACCGCGTGACATGCATACAGGGTGGGCATCAGCGAACGGCGGATTTCAGCGTCAATCTGCGTCGGCTCGAATTCGGCGAAGGGCCGCATGCGAATCGCACCGCCAACCCCATTCACCAGAATGTCGATACGGCCAAACTTCTGCACGGCAAAGTCGATTGCAGACGCTGCGCCTTCGTACGTTTCTAGGTCTGCGACGAATCCCGCGGTGTCGGCGCCAGTCGCTTCGGCGGCGACCTCGGAAACGAAGTCGGCGCGGTCGACAAACAATACCTTCGCGCCTTCTGCAGCCGCGCGCAGAGCGACGCCACGGCCGATGCCCTGCGCGGCCCCCGTGACGACCATAACCTTGCCTTCAAACCTTCGAGCGTTCATGAGTCACCGGTGATACGTTGGGAGTGAACTTCTCATAGTGGAAGCTGTTTGGCTTCACACCGTTGTCGTCGAAATATTTACGCACAGCGTCGACCATCGGCGGCGGCCCGCACAGGTACACGTCAACATCGCCGTCATTCAGGCATTCAGCGGGCATGTGTTGCGTCACCCAGCCCTTACGGGGGTGGCTAGACTCAGCTTCTGCAACGACGGTACTGAACGTGAAATTGGGCAGTTTCTCTGTGTACGCCTGGATGGCTTCGACCAGCACGAGGTCGAGGTCTCGCGTCACACCGTAGATTAGGTGCACTCGCTGCTGGGAATTCGCACGAACCAGCACTTCCAGCATCGACAAGAAGGGCGCTAGGCCCGTACCGCCTGCAAGGAACAGCAGCGGTCGCTCGACAGCCCGCAGATAGAAGATTCCCATCGGCCCCGTCAACTCGACCTTGTTGCCCGGCTGTGCCGATTCGAGCCAAGTGCTCATCACGCCACCCGGAATCTTTTTAATCAGAAAGCTGATTTTCGACGCGCCTGGTGTGGACGAGAACGAGTACGAGCGATGCTGACCGCTTCCGGGCACGTCGATGTTGACGTACTGACCGGCCAGGAAAACCGGCGGAACGCCGTCCACGTCCATCTCGAGCACAACCGCTGCGTCTTTGTGCTGCTCGACTTTCGTGACCGTTGCAGCGAACTTGTTGTGCTCCGTTTTGCACGAGGTCGACGAGGCCGGGACCGCAATGACGCAATCGCTCTGGGGGACCATTTGACAGGTAAGCACGAGGCCGCTCTCCTTTTCGTCTTCGGTCAGTGCATCCTCAATGTAGTCATCGCCCAAGTCGTAGCTGCCGCTCTCGGCGCGGCACTTGCAAGTACCGCATACGCCATCTGAGCAATCCATTGGGAGGTTAATCTTTGCACGAAAAGCGGCATCGAGGACCTTTTCGCCGGCTTTGCATTCGACGAAGCGAGTCACGCCGTCTTCAAAGTTCAGTGCAATGTTGTAACTGGACATGTTGCCTCCTACTTCGTTTCCTGGTCCGGCCGAGCATCAGACGTGGTAGACGTCGAGCACCTGGCGGATATAGTCGTTCTTCAGCGCTATCTTCTTGCTCGAAATCAGCAAGCGGTCGCTAACTGCGCGGAAGGTGACGTAGATGGTGCCGAAGAACTGGTCCGTTACCTTGTAACGATGGTTCAGCGTGTTGAAGTTGTACCGGACATCCACTTCGTTATCACGCTCGGCCAGCACTTCCACATTGGTGACGTTGTGGCTAGTACGCGGTTCCGGCATCGAAGCGCCGCTTCGCTCCGTCTTAATGCGGAACACGCGGTCTTCGAGCCCACCTCGGTCCGGGTAATACATCAGCGAGATTTGGCTATGCGGGTCTTCGGTGAGCTTGTCATCATCGTCCCAGGCTGGCATCCAGTAGCTGACGTCTTCGGTGTAGCAGGCGAGCCACTCGTCCCACTGGCGGTCATCGAGAAAACGCGCTTCTTGGTAGAGCGCATTGCAAATCGTGTGATATTCGAAGCTCATACCGTCGCCTCCGCCTGTTCTTTCCGAAGGGCTTCCCGCATCACCTTCGCCCAGTATTCATGCTGAACGACGAAAAGACCTTCGTCTTCGCTGCGCTCGCCAGAGATGAGCGGATTCAGGCCCATGCCCTTAGCGTTGTCATCAGGCCCATGTACCCAAAGCGGCGCACCACGCGACATGTCGTTCCACATTGACGTGGTGGGACCGTAACCGGCTTGGCAAGCACGGAATTCCTCGAGGTCGTCGCTGGTGCCCATCCCCGAAACGTTGAAGAAGTCTTCGTACTGGCGAATGCGAACAGCGCGGCTCTCTGCGCTTTCACCTTTCGGCGCGAAGCAGAAGATGCTGACCTCAGTCTTGTCAACGCTAATCGGACGGACCACGCGAATCTGGGTACTGAACTGGTCCATCAGGAATACGTTCGGATAAAGACACAAATTTCGCGTCTGATTGACGATGTATTTCGCCTGGTCTTCGCCGACACGTGCGGCGATTTCATCACGATGCTGATAGACCGGACGCACCTCTGGGTTCATCGTCTTGGTCCACAACAGGATGTGGCCATGCTCGAAGCCGTACACGCCGGCGACAGATTTGCTCCAGCTGTTCGCATCGACGGCCTTGGTACCTTCGACCTTGCGACGACCCATCGTCGCGGCGTAATTCCAGTGAACGGTGCTGACGTGGTAGCCGTCACAGCCATTCTCCATCTGCATCTTCCAGTTGCCCTCGTAGATGTACGAGGAGTTTCCGCGTAAAACTTCGAGGCCATCCGGCGCTTGGGAGACGATTTGGTCGATGATGACCTTCGTTTCGCCGAGATAGTCTTCAAGCGGCAGCACATCAGCGTTCAAGCTGCCGAACAAGAAACCGCGATAGTTCTGGAAGCGCGCCACCTTCTTCAGGTCGTGCGAGCCTTGCTTGTTGAACTGCACCGGATACTCGGTGGTCTTTTCGTCCTTAACCTTCAGAAGCTTGCCGGCGTTCGAGAAGGTCCAGCCGTGGAACGGGCAGGTGAAGCTGCCTTTATTGCCGTGCTTGCGGCGGCACAGCATGGCGCCCTTGTGTGCGCACGCATTGATGACAGCGTGCAACTCGCCAGCCTTGTCACGCGTGATGACAATCGGCTGGCGACCGATATACGTGGTGTAGTAGTCGTTGTTGTTCGGCACTTGGCTTTCGTGCGCGAGGTACACCCAATTGCTCTCGAAGATGTGCTTCATCTCGAGTTCGTACAGGTCGGCGTTCGTGAAGATGTCGCGACGGCAACGGAAAACACCGTTTTCCTTGTCGTCCTGAACGGCGTTGGCGAGCAATTCGTCCAGTTGTCGTCCTTTTTCGATGATTGCGGACATGAGTCGTCTCCCTATGCGGACTCCGTGAGGAAGCCCTCTGCATCGGTTCAGATAGTTCGTGTGAGGGCGGCTGCTAGTTGACTGGCTAACCGCCTACTTGAGCAATTACGCCGTCGCTGATACGCGGGGGCGATTAACCAGCTGGTTGTCCTTGCCTTGAACCAGCGGAGTCAACTCGATGTTGAACTCAATTTCTTTGTACGCGTCGGCCTTGAGGCCGAGCGCTGCGCCGCCGGTCTTCTCGACCACATGCGGCACGAGTTCTTCACGAGTCGCGTAAGCGAAGTCATCCCAAATGAGCGGGTCGCCCTCGATGTTGATTTGCGTCGTGAGCTTGCGGGTCGTTTCGCTGGTCACGAAAAAGTGCACGTGCGCCGGACGGTTGCCATGGCGAGCAATCGTGTTGAGCAGTTGCTGCGTGGCACCGTGCGGCGGGCAGCCGTAGCCCACAGGCATGAGCGTGCGGAACTCGTACTTGCCGTCGGCGCCGGTTTTCACCGCGCCGCGAAGATTGAAGTCGTCTTGCGCGCCGGTCGGGTCGAAGTGCGAGTAGAAGCCCTTCGAGTTCGCGTGCCAGCACTCAACCACCGCGTCTGCGACGGGCTTGCCGTCGGGCCCAGTGACCGTGCCACGGATGATGAGCGGGCCCGCGTCTTCGTCGGCGTTCAGGTCAATCTTGGAGACGCCATCACGGACCGGGGCGCCTGCAACATACAGCGGACCTTCGATAGTGCGCGGGGTGCCGCCATGAATTTCGGCTTCCCGGTCTGCTGCATCCATGCGGATGTCGAGATACTTTTCAAGGCCGAGACCAGCCGCGAGAAGCGCAGCCTCACCGTCTTGACCAAGCTTGTTGAAGTAATTTACGCCAGCCCAAATCTCATCGGGTGTCATGTCGAGGTCGTCAATGGCCTTGAATAGGTCGCTCAGCAAACGGTGAGTAATCTGCTTAGCCCGCTCGTTGCCATCATTGCTCCCGAGGTTCGCGGCTGCTTTGAGGAGGTCTTGTACTTCCTTCGATTCGAACACTTTGACGCTCATGTCTGCTCCTAACTCTCTCTATATTCTGTGGGGGTTAACCCTTGTTTTGCCCCGCTTCCGATATGCTCCGAAGGTATAATGCGGGCTGAAACAAAGCATGAATCGGAGAATAGTGGCGTTAAAGAGCCCAGTCCAAGACTGATTTAGTATCGGGCTATATCGAGGAGGTATTGAGATGGAGTTGCGGCATCTTCGCTACTTCGTGGCCGTCGCCGAGGAGCGCAATTTCACGCGAGCAGCGCAGCGACTCCATATCGCGCAGCCGCCGTTGAGCCGACAAATACAGCAACTTGAAGAAACGCTGGGTGTGCAACTGTTCGAGCGCAACTCCCGGCCGCTTAAACTAACCGAGACGGGGAAGTTCTTCTACTCGCACGCCGTTCAGCTAATAGCCCAAACGAGCGAGCTGGAATCCATGACAAGGCGAGTTGGCAATATTGAGCGGAGCCTGTCGGTGGGTTTCGTCGGCTCGACGCTCTACGGGATGTTGCCGAAAATCATCCGGCGGTTTCGCGACGAGAACAAGACAGTTGAACTGAGCCTTCACGAGATGTCGACGATGGACCAGATTCGCGCACTCAAGGACGGTCGCATCGACGTAGGCTTCGGCCGCATTCGCCACGAGGATGCCAACATCCATCGAGTCATTCTCCGCGAAGAGAAGATGATTGTCGCGCTTCCCGATGGTCATCCGCTCTCGGTTTCGAAGCCCGTGCTTACGCTGCGAGACTTGGTTCATGAAACACTCATTATTTTCCCTAAGACGCCCAGGCCTAGCTACGCGGACCAAGTGCTCTCTGCGTTCCAGGACCGCGCGCTCACGCCTCATCGCATCTATGAAGTACGCGAGTTGCAGATTGCCTTGGGTCTTGTCGCGGCCGGCGAAGGGATTTCAGTGGTCCCAAGCAGCGTATATGGTCTGAAGCGCGACGATGTGAGCTATAAAGAGCTGGATGACCCGACCCTTGTTTCGCCAATCATTATGAGTAAGCGGGCAATGGACGAGTCGCCCGACATTGCGGAGATGCTGGAGCTGATTTATCGCCTGTATGAGGAGGAGCGGATTCCCTACGTGCCACGCGCCGACAAAGGGCGGTAGGCCTCTCATACCTCGAGAGTATGGCACTAGACGTCGATGGTCTTGGACAGCAGATTATTGCCCGCGCAATACTTCGGCAACTCACCCACTTTGCCATCCCAAGTATGAACGTCCAAATCACATCCGTCGAAGCGATTCTGGTCGACCTTCCGACCATTCGCGCGCATCAGCTGTCCATGGCGACGATGCAGCAACAAACCATGGTTATCATTCGCCTGCGTTCGAGCGACGGCATCGAGGGCATCGGCGAAGCCACGACCATCGGTGGCTTGTCTTACGGCGAGGAAAGCCCCGAAGGTATCAAGCTGACCATCGACACATACCTTGCGCCGGCGCTGGTTGGGCAGGATGCAAGGAACGTCAACGCGGCCATGCTCAAGCTTAACAAGGTAGCGCGTGGAAATCGAATCGCCAAATCGGGCTTAGAAACGGCGCTGTTGGACGCACAGGGCAAGCGCCTCGGTGTTCCTGTCTCTGCGCTGCTCGGTGGCGCCGTTCGCAAGACGCTCCCGGTACTTTGGACGCTGGCGAGCGGCGATACGAGTCGCGACATCGAAGAAGCTGAAACGCTTCTCGCTGAACGTCGCCACAACGTGTTCAAGCTGAAGATTGGTCGTCGCAGCGTGCGAGATGACGTGGCGCACGTGTCGAAAATCAAAGCGGCACTCGGTGACCGAGCAAAGGTGACGGTTGACGTCAATCAGGCGTGGAACGAGGTCGATGCAGCCTTGGGTATCGAAACTCTGGAGGCCGCGGGTATCGACCTCATCGAACAACCCACGCCGCGCGAGCAGCGGGGGGCGCTTGCCCGGCTCGCGGCGCGCTTCACCGTTCCCATCATGGCCGATGAAGGAGTCACGGGTCCGGAAGATGCGCTTGAGCTCGTACGCGATGCGTGTGCTGATGTATTCGCGCTAAAGATTGCTAAGTCCGGTGGCATATACGGCATGATGCGCACGGCTGCCGTCGCCGACGCAGCGGGGGTGTTGCTGTACGGCGGGACGATGCTCGAAGGTAGCATCGGGTCAATTGCTTCGGCACACGGCTTCAGCGCGCTTCCGCAGCTGGCGTGGGGTACGGAGCTTTTTGGACCGCTGCTGCTCAAGGACGACATCGTTACGGCCCGTCCGCAGTATCGCGACTTCGACCTGCATATTCCGGAAGGTCCGGGACTCGGATTGCAAATCGACGAAGAAAAGCTCGCGTTCTATCGTCGCGACAAGAACGCCTGAGCGCGCGCCAACAAGAATATCGACATGACGCTCCGTCCTGCGTGCAGGGGGAGTGCACCACAGGAGGAAACATGCTGTATCTCGTAAAAATGGACGTACATCTACCGCACGACATGCCGGCGGCACAGGCTGAGGAAATCAAAGCGCGTGAAAAAGCCTACTCGCAGGAGCTGCAGCGGGCGGGAAAATGGCAGCAGTTGCATCGCATCGTAGGTGAGTACGCGAACTACAGCGTCTTCGATGTGGAGTCGCATGACGAGCTCCATACCATCCTGTCGGCCTTGCCCTTATTCCCGTATATGAGCATGCAAGTGACGCCGCTTGCACGTCATCCGTCGTCCATTCGCTGAGGACGCGGGCCGCTTCATGTGCCAGGACAGGAATGGGACGTTGGATTCGGTCGCGTCTAAGCGCGCTTGGTCAGTATCAGCAGTTACGGCGGGATTACTCGCCGTCATCATCTCTTACGCCGGCCCGCTCGCAATCTTCTTCCAGGCGGCCCACACCGCCCACGTGGGTAATGACGTGGTCGCCTCCTGGGTATGGTCGATATCGATGGGTGCGGCAATATCCGGACTGGCGCTGAGCTGGTGGCTGAAGCAACCCATCATCACGGCGTGGTCCGCGCCCGGAACGGCGTTGCTCGTGACGCTCTTTCCGGGCATGCCTGTGAGCGACGCCATTGGAGCGTACATTGTCGCTGGCGCATGCATCCTTGCGCTCGGCGTTTCGGGGCTCTTCGACCAGATTACGAAGCGCATTCCCCAAGGGATTGCCTGCGGGATGATGGCGGGAATCCTTTTCCAGTTTGGCACCAACGTGTTCAAGTCAGTGGCCATCAATCCATGGCTCGCATTCGGCATGCTCGGTAGCTATCTGGTTTTTCGTCGCTGGGCAGCGCGCTACTGTTTGATTCTCGTGCTCGCATTCGGCTGCCTGCTCGCAATGGCGCTCGGTTTGACGCACTTTGACACCGTTAGCCTCCAAGTGACCCACCCGGTATTTACGCTGCCCACCTGGAACTGGCAATCGATGATTAGTCTGGCCGTGCCACTTGTCATCGTGAGTCTGACAGGACAGTTTCTGCCCGGGTTCGCTATCTTGCGAGTCTCCGGATATGAGACGCCGAGTCGGCCTGTATTAGTGGGAACCGGCCTTGCGTCGATTCTTGTCGCGTTCACAGGCGGAATAACAATTGTCATCGCTGCGATTACGGCAGCGCTATGCACGGGCTCGGATTCGCATCGTGACCCGCAGCGTCGATACGTTGCAGGTATCGCCAATGGACTCTTCTACCTTATCGGCGGAACATTCGCCGGAACGGTGGTCATGTTGTTTGCCGCGCTTCCTAACGCTTTCGTGGCAGTTCTAGCTGGGCTGGCTCTCTTGGGAGCAATCGCCACGAATATCGTAGGGATAGTCTTGGATGAACCTCATCGCGAAGCATCGTTCATCACCTTCATCGCAACAGCCTCGAATATGAGTTTTCTGGGCCTGGGTTCCGCGTTTTGGGGAATCGTCTTGGGAACAGCGGCGCATATTGTGTTGCGAAGAACTGCCAAGACGCGTTGACTGGCGGTCGGTAGAGCGCTTGTTGGTCCGGTAGCTCGCCCTTTTCATTCTGGGTGCCTAGCGCCCACCGGCGCCTCGCGCACAGTTCGACTCGTTCGCGTTCTCGCTAAATGTCCTCAGCTACCCCGGCGGCGGCCGTCAACACCTTTGACGAGCCTCGCCGTGACGAAGGATGACTCCAGCTTGCCCGATATTCTCGCGGACTTTCCCCATACTGCTGACGGAACGTTCGGCTGAAATGTGCTGCATCCGAGAAGCCCGAATCGAAAGCAATCTCTTTAATGCTTTTGTTCTCAAGCGCGCGATTTCTGAGGGCGATAGAGGCAATCTTCAATCTCTCATACCATAACGCCTCTGCCGCGGAAACGCCCTGAGATGCGAAGGCCCGATACAGCGCACTCACCGACATCCCAAGGGCACTGGCGACCTTCGGAATCGTCAGTTCAGAGTCTCGGGCGTTCTCCCTAATGTAGGCTTTGATTCGTGCTTCGTGATACCGCTGCCTCTTGGAAGCCTCCGGTGCTTCTGAAGGTCTAAGAGCGCGAAGATTCGCGGCTATCAGGTCGGTGACGGATTCAGCCACACACGAAAGGGTCTCTCCGTCACACTCATCGATGGTCGCCGGCAGTTCTGCTATCACGTTGCTCAGGAGCCGACTGATAGGACGAGCCCCGGCCATCCTATGTGCGGTGAGGTCCTGGGCGAGCGGGACCTGCATTCTCAGTTCCTCGCGCGGGACCCTGATAACGAACTGTTGAAAATCCCCCGGGAAGTCCAGCACATATGGTCTGGTCGTGTCGTACATCGTGAAGTCACCGGGAGCCAATTGTACCAATCGGTCGTCCTGCATCACGTCACCCGAGCCCGCAACCTGCATCACGACGAGAAAGAATTCTCCTTCGTTGTCGTGAGACCGTTGCTCCCCCCGTCTAAGAGTTTGCCTCGTCGAGGAAACAAGATGGGTGTCTAGACCCGCCAGCGGGCGATGACTAATCGTGGCTTGCAACTCGCGGTCAGCTAAGCCATCACTCGGCTCGTATTCGAGCGTCACGAACATCTCACTGAGGAGCTGAAGCCACGCGTCGACTTTTTGACCGCATGTAAGGTCCCTATTTACTGAATAATCTGCCACAGCGCCCTCGCTCGTCACGTCCCGCTCCGTAAGCAAAGAATAGCGGGGACATAAATACAGTGGAAGTTGTGCTAGCACTGACTCCATCGTTTTCGGCACATTGGCGGTGTGAGAGCGTCAGTCAAGTAATGCGGCAGTATCAGGCAACAGACGTTTTTTTTGCCCACCTAGGATATCTGCATGACATCGGAGCATCTGGGGCAGCGCAATAGAGCGCCTCTATATTCGAAAATCGATTTGATGAATATTTAGAGAACCTGTCGCTGGCTTCGGCTCGCGACGGCTCCGAGTCGTCTTATGTTTATCCAGCAGGTTTACGGAGCGCGTTAAGAGAGGCGATGATGAAGCAGAATCTGAAAGCGAATTATAAAGTGGCCGCAGTTCAGGCTGCTCCAGAGTTTCTGGACCTGGATAAAGGTATTGCCAAGGCCGTTGCACTCATCGAAGAAGCGGCCCGTGCAGGAGCATCGCTTATTGCGTTTCCCGAGGTCTGGCTTCCGGGCTATCCGTGGTGGATTTGGCTGGACTCGCCAGCGTGGGGTATGCAATTCGTGCGTAGGCACTTTGAGAATTCCTTATCGCTCGAAGATGAACGCTTTGAGACCATCAAGTCGGCGGCTGCTAGAAACGGTATTTACGTTGTACTGGGATTTTCTGAGCGCTCTGGTGGCTCGCTGTATATCGCGCAGGCGATAATCGACGACCACGGGCAGTTGATTGCTACTCGACGAAAGCTCAAGCCCACTCACGCCGAACGAACCGTGTACGGCGAGGGGGATGGGAGTCATCTCGCAGTGCACGACACTTCAATTGGACGTCTCGGCGCTCTTTGTTGCGCCGAGCACATCCAGCCGCTAACAAAGTTCGCAATGTACGCACAGAACGAACAGGTTCACGTCGCATCATGGCCAAGCTTCTCCGTTTATCGCGGTGCGGCTTACCAGCTTAGCGCGCAGGCAAACAACGCGGCAAGCCAGGTCTACGCGCTCGAGGGCCAATGCTACGTACTCGCGCCGTGTGCGACAGTTTCAAAAGCAATGGTTGACATGCTGGTCGACACCGAGAACAAGCGAGTGCTTCTGACCGAGGGGGGCGGCTACGCCATGATATACGGTCCGGACGGGGCGCCCCTTTGTGAGCCGTTAGGGGAGACGGAAGAAGGACTGCTCTTCGCAGACGTCGACTTAGGCGCAGTGAGCATGGCAAAGGCCGCATATGACCCAGTGGGGCATTATTCTCGACCGGATGTGTTCCGCCTTCTCGTCAACCGCAAACCTGCACAACTTGTGGCTGAATTTGAGCACGAAGCGATGGCGCAAAAAGAACCTGCAAAGACATCAAACGGAAACGGCGGAAACGAAAGCTTGGCATCTGACGCTCCGTAACGCGGGTTACGCATTTCTCGCAGCGAAGAAACACTCACACCGCCTCGATGCGGCGCTTCAGGCGGCATATTAGTGGGCACAGCTGAGATGTCTGTATTGCGAATTAGATAGCGTTGTGTAGTCGGACATCTCTCGCGTGCTCAGCACGTTATCCATGTCACGGTCCGTGGCATCTCCGCACTCGCAAGAAGACGCCGCAGCGTCGAGGGCATCCGGCGCAAAAAAGCTCCGCAGCGCCACTCATTTGGACCTCAAGCTTCCGGACACTGCAGCCGTTTGTATAAACAGTAGTACAGATTACTTGGTTCGCATCGCCTTGGTTCGGTTAGCCCGGCAGGGTCTTCGCGTGCCGCGTTTTGCATCATTACCTTTCAGAAAACAGACATGAAAAATACCAAGAGAATGTGGCAAATGAGTAGCAAGGCGTTGGCGGTCCCTGTAAGCATGGCAATGTGTTCGTCTGTACTCGCACAGTCTTCGGTGTCTTTGTACGGTGTGCTGGACGCCGGTATCACGTACACTAGCAATATCTCAAACGCCAGTGGTCACGGAAGGGCAATCCAGTTTCAAGATGGAATTTTCCAGCCAACCCAGTGGGGTATGACCGGCGCAGAGGACTTGGGCGGCGGAGTAAAAGCCATATTCACGCTTGAGAATGGTTTCCAGCTTTCCAACGGGTCTTTGATTTCAAACGGTTCAATCTTCAACCGTAAGGCGTACGTTGGTTTTACAGGCCCTTGGGGCAAGATTACGCTCGGCCGAGATTTCGATTTCATAGGCGAGACGTTCGCAGGCTATTCAAACGCCGTGATAACGCCGTCGGGGCTGCTCGGGTGGGGCCACAACCTAACCGTCACGCGATGATGGTTGACGCACTTCTGACCAAGTGTCCGAACGTCATGGTTGGGTTAAGCAAAATAGCGGTTCGAGCGTCAGCGCTAACGTGAACGACACGAAAAATCGAGAGCAATTGGCGTTTGAAGCCGCCCAACGATAATGCCTCGGGTTTCATACTCTCAAATCGATGTATGCCGATTGCCCGGCATTCTCCGGGCGCGCTAACGAAATCCCCGTTCCCTAGCATAAAAACGAGGTAGCGCTTTGACGACGTCCCGGAACGCCGGCTGAGTCGCATAGAACGGGGCGTCCGATTGGCATCTCGCGGCGAAAGACTACTGCGACGATGACCGTTCGTCGATATGCCGGAGCAATCGTCGAAGCCGGTCTCGCTGCGCTGGTATCAAGCCCGGTGTCTCCAGCGCTTGCATCACTCGTTCGCGCCAATAGGTTTGTGCGAATGTTGAATGCGCGCCTTCACCCGCAAGAATGCGCTCTAAGTGTTCGATTTCGCCATCGAGGCTGAGCGCATGACATGCCCATAGGCCTCGAATCTGGCTCGACGCTCTTCTCATTGGCTCCCCCTGCATGCCGACGACAGGCCTGCGCAAACGTCGTTCTCGAAGCCGCGTAAATAGGTATTTAGTTTACATATTTTTGGACAAGTGCGGTGGCAGATTTATAGGGGTTTTTCCGGCTTGGAGAGCCGCTTTGTAAAGGAGTTGCCACGGTCACAAGAGCGACTGTCTGCGCCGCATATGAGTGAGGGACCTTCCTCTTGCCGAGATAAGCGAGAGTCCAAGCAATCGCCTGTCGAGGACGAACTACGAGCGATAGCCAAGAAGCTTCCTCGAAGAAGACTAAGCGTAAGGGTCGAATCGTAGAGGGACTCAAGTCAAAAGCGAATGCAGGTCAAAGGCTCCTCTGACGACGACGCTGTATGCCTTTCATTCCATCCTTCTGTTCCCTTCGTCCCTCGGTATCAGGCGGTCTGCTTCGGTGTCTTAGACATTGTCCATCAATGTCGAGGCGCGCCCCACGGTCTTTGCTGGAGGCCTAAGCGGCGGCATGCTCATTGCGCGCACGATAGGTCCCTTGCCCCGCTTGCCGCCCGACGCAGCGGCGCAACCAGCAGCCTTCTTATGGAAGGAGAAGAGCGGGCGATTTCACAGGAGACGACAATCATGACGACAAGCAATTTGACTGGGTCCGGCGCGGCGCAAGGCGGCGCGAACATCGTAGGCAGTGGCGTGGGTGACGGGCCCGGTCCCGATGTCATGGCAGCGTCCACGCTCGACAGCACGACGGTCATCACGTCGGACGGCGAGGACGTCGGGAAAATAAAAGACATCATGCTGGATGTGCGCAGCGGGCGTGTTGCATACGCCGTACTTTCAAGCGGCGGTTTTCTGGGCATGGGGGACACCCTAAGAGCGATACCCTGGAATGCTCTGACGCTCGATACGGACCAGAAGGTGTTCAGAGTCGACATCACTGCCGACCGCATCAAGAGCGAACCAGGCTTTGACAAGGACCACTGGCCAGCGATGGCTGACGTTAGCTGGGGAACCTCTATGCATCAGTACTACAATCGCCAGCCGTATTGGTCGACCGCCTCCGACCCGCTTACCGGAAGCGCTGACCCGTTGACGGGAACGAACCCGGTTACGGGCAGCCGCGACCCGCTTCTCTAAGCCCGTGCTTCGCAGACCGGGCCGCCTTCATCGCGAAGCCGCCCGGTCATAATCCGATGATTCGGCTCCGGCTCGGAACGGTCGTCGTCCTTGTCGATGTTGGAGCGCGCTGGCGCGACGCGGTTTTTGGCGGCAACCGTATAGGGAAACAAAGGGGAAGAACCCTTCGCCGACATCCGAAGGGCGGCCCGGATACCCTCATCGGTAGGTAGAATCCGAGATATCGAATACCTGCGGAGGACGCCATGCCTGAACTCTCCGGTAACGCAGAACTGCTAATCGTCGACGTGGAAACCCAAGAGGAGGAGCGCCTCGTATTGACGGAGAAAGACTTCCATCAAGAGAAGCGTTCCATGCTTGACGATGATGTTCTGCGCGAAGACGAAGAAGGCGAATTCGTGGCGGAGGCAAGTGCGCTGGGCTACGACTTCCGCGTAATCGCTACGCCACCGAACAATCTCGACATCGAGGACGACCCCGAAGAAATCCGGGTCGAGATTGTTGAGAACAATTTCGAGTTCGTTGAACCGTCCGATGACCAAGACGAAATCGAAGACCTGTGATGCCTTTAGGCAGGCTCGTGATGGCCGCATCGAAAACTGGTCGTGCACGCATCCCTGCATTTCCCGCAGGCCGCGGAAGGGCGAAAGAAAGCGCCGCCTACCTGTCGATGTGAGGCACGCCCCTTCGCCCGCTGGGGGCGACCTGAGACGAAGTTTTCAGTCTGAGAACGCCGCGCGTTCAAGCTCGTCCAAGGGGATATGGCGCACGTCGCGACCCTTGACGATAAACACAAGGAATTCAGCAATGTTCTTTGCGTGGTCTCCAATGCGCTCGAACGCTTTGCCTATGAATAAATATTCAAGCGCGACCGGAATGGTCCTGGGCGCCGCATTCATCTGCATGGCAAGCCTTCGAGACAACGCGCGGAACGCTTCGTCAATGACCTTGTCGTCTCGTACGATTTGCGCCGCGCTGACCGTATCCATTCGTGCGAATGCGTCAAGCACACGATGCAAAATTAAGTAGGCCAACTCGCCGCATTTCTTCAATTCGGCGGCGTGGAAGGTCGCCGCATCACCGCTTTCTGATATGCGGCGCATGCCTTTGGAAATCTTTCGCGCTTCATCACCTACACGCTCGAGGTTCGTCACGCATTTTGACATTGCCATCAGCAGCCGTAGGTCAGAGGCAGCGGGCTGTCGACGGGCGATGATGTGTTGTATCTCTTGGTCAATTGATTTCTCGAGCACATTGAGTTGGCGCTCACTGGCGCGGATGTCCGCAACGAGCGTCGGCTCGTATCGACTTATCAGTTGCAGGCAGCGCTCGATTTGCCTCTCGACGATACCCCCCATCTCGAGAAGATGCGTCGAGAGTGCGATGAGGGCGGCGTCGAATGCACTCGAAAGATGCTTATTTTGCATGGCGGTTTCCAGGTTCGTGCGCCCCTTGATGGATGCCGCGGTCCCGCGCGGCGTTCAGCCTGCGCTTATTCTAACGCGTCGACAAAAACGGTATATATCGTTTTTCGATGGTTGCCTAACGTTACGTTGGCGAATCACTACAGCCGCACACGCTCGCCGTCTAGACATGGAAAAGCGGCGGGCGTTTTTACACAAGCGAGACCAGCCCCAGGCGTCCGAAGGTCGTTCTTTTCGGACACGTTTGTTCCGTGTTTCTTGTGCCAGACTTTCTGCAGCGTTGCCATGTAATCGTGCATCGGACAGGGTGCAAACTTGTCGCGCTGGCCGCTTTACTGTCTAGAACAACAATCGAGGCTCGATACGAGTCCCGCATATGAGGAAGTTCCTGATTCGCACCTACCCGACTATCTATCAGAGCCTTGAGTCGCTCTGCCCAGGCGGCGAGCGCTTCGGGTGTGGCGATGGCTGGATTCCATCGTCGAAGGCCTCTCGCTGGAGCTTAAGGCAATCGCCACGGCAGGCGGCGTTAATCGTTTCAGTGTTATGCAGGTAGGCGAAGACGGGTCCTGGCGACCACAGTCTCTGGTCTGTTCGCTTGAACTGAGTCACGGTCACGGATTGATGAACGCCAAGAGTTCCGGCAGCTTCCACTCCTTCAGGCGTTCATCCAAAAGATTATCAAAGACTGAGTAATAGAGACTCACACACGCGGGATTCGTATGGTCGTAGACGCCAAACTGCGCCGCGACGAGCGCTTCAGCGGCCTGCTCGGCAGACTCAAAGGAGCGTCGCGCTTCTTCTCTACTAATAGGTTGCATGTCGGGCCTCGTCGAATTAAACGTTTGCTGAGTCCTAGGCATATCGGCACATCCGGGAATTTCTTTAATCTTCGCGGTCAAGCGTCGTACCGACATATCTCGGCTGCAACGCTGAACGCTTCACGAGCGCCATAGTGCCCAACAGCCGCGAACTTGTACGCGGCCAAGGAATCGTTACTCAAATCACTTTGCCGGCGCCCGCTCAACCGCTATCGAATCTGCGGAGCACCGCCTGCCAGCAGTGCCCGAGGGTCCTACGATGTCGCGACGCCGAGCACCCGCCCGACGCCGAATGTGAATGCGGCAGCGACAAGACCAACGAGAATTTGTCGAACCGCCGAAAAGCCCGCACTGCGACCATTGAACAGCGATGTGAACACGCCGATGGCGGCAAGGGCCAGCACACTGAAGCCAATGCACTGAACGATAGCAGGGGCCCCGGACGACCAAAGGAACGGCATAGCAGGGAAGATTGCGCCAACTGCGAACAAGCAGAATGAGACGCCCGCCGCTGACCACGGATTGCCGCCAAGCTCGGCTGGGTCTAGCCCCAGCTCCTCACGAACAAGCGCATCCAAGGCCTTGTCCTTGTCCTGCATGAGTTGCGCGGCGACTCGCTTCGCTTCTTGAGCGCTCAATCCCTTAGCCTTGTAGATAAGCGCGAGTTCGTGCTCTTCGGAATCGGGGCTATGCTCGAGCTCGTTCGCTTCCTTCGAGACTTGAGCCTGCGCCAACTCGCGCGCGTTGGTCACAGATAGCCATTCACCGAGCGCCATCGAGCAAGCGCCGGCAATGAGTCCGGCGAGCGCCGTCAGCAGAATAGCTTTGTTGCCGGTTCCTGCGCCGGCTACGCCCGCAATCAGGCAGAAGTTCGAGACCAGGCCGTCGTTGGCACCAAGTACGGCGGCACGCAGGTCGTTGCCCGAGGCAACTCCGCGATGCCATGATTCGGCCTGAGCGATGTCTGCGCCCTGAGCCGCTGCGGGCCTTCCCGCGTTCGCTAACGCCTGAACTACATTCGCGTGTTGGTGCTCGTCCTCCGACATGCGCGCGGTATCCGGATTGCCGGCATACTTGTTCCGGTCGGCAAACTCGGCGGCCGCGAGAGACGGAAGGACGAATCGCGGCCCGAGCAGATGCACGAGGCCCTTCATCAGATATGTCTTGGCGTTGAAGCCGGCCGGCGGCTTTCTGCCGTTGGCTCTCAGCTTGTCCGCCCAGACGCGTGCGTGCATGCGTTCGGACGCCGCGAGCTCACTGAACACCTGCTTGCGGAATTCATCTCGCTCAACGTGTGCCAGCGTCTCGTAGATTGCTGCACTGTGAAGTTCATCGGCGAGGTTTGCTCGATATTTTCGAAGCTCTTGCGCGGAAGCCATTTAATCATCCATTGCAGTGGTTCGATGACATGACGCCGTCGGCTCACCGCTAAAAATATGAGACGCCCAAGTCGCAGATGCGAATAAAAATACTTCTAAATCTGCTTGTTGCAACGGTTATCCCGACCGCATACGTGAAATCGGGCTGCCAGTCATTCGACTGGTAGCCCGAACTGAGAAACCCGATTGCGCAACGGCCGCGCCTGCCGCTCCACCTACGGACGCACAGTCACAGCATGCGTTTAAGCACCGAGTCACGGAAGACAAAGCGATGAAACAGCGCTGCTGCGATATGCAAAACAATCACCGCGAGCAACACCCACGCGAGCACGCTGTGAATGTCGCCCAGCGCCATCCCGGTGGACGCCCCTTTCGACGCTAGGGCCGGATAGGGAAGTACGCCAAGGAGATTCACCATCCAACCCCGTGCGGATGCGTTCGCCCATCCAGCAAGCGGTACGACCAGCAGCAGGGCGTATAGAAGCCAATGAGTTACGGTTGATGCGAACCTCAACTGCGGCGAGAGCTCAGCTGGTTCCGGCGCGTGCGTCATCCGCCAGATGATTCGAATCGCCATAACGGCGACAATCGCTGCACCCACGCTCAAGTGCCACGAAATCTCGCCAGTCGGCAAGGTATCGTGATGCACGTCTGGCATCGTCCAACCGATGATGAACTGAGCAAAGATGAGACCGGCAATAAGCCAATGAAGCACACGAGCGACTGGACTGTATACGCAACTCTGCGAATGATTCTCAACCACGATGGGTCCGGCTCCTGACAGAAACGAAGGGTGTCATGTTAGCGCGTCTGCGCTGAAGACAGCCTTAGGGGAGACGGATTACCTCAGGAATAAGTCGCTTCAACAATCCACGCCGACTTTGGCACCGACCCCAAGGGGGCGCCAGCGAATGCCGGCCGTTGGACGAAATGACCATGCTGACAGCAGCCTGAAACATAACCGGCGTTGTGCGTCTATTGCGCATGCTGGGCGAGGGTGCCTTCGAAAAGGCGACAGACGCTCCTAGGAAACGGGGAGACTGCGCCGCCGAAGACTACCCGAGTTAGTCGTTCTCTTCGTCAAGATTCTTGCTGGACGAGTTCGAGCCTTCGGTGTCGGGTTTGGTCGTCTCATCTTTACCAGATTCTGTTTTCGTCACCTTCAACTCGTCTAGCTTGCGGTCAATGGTGTCCTTCGTGCTCGGACTCACGTTTTGTTTGGTCGAATCGGTCGTCGCCATGTCTGCTCCAGTTCTCTTCGAAAGCGCGAAAGCGCGGGTTCCAGCAGTGGCCGCATGGGGCGTTCCTGCACGGACACGGCGGCGCGCAGCTAGTCGCGGCGGTCCGGACATCAGATAGCTCGCCTTTCGTACTGAAGGCCGTGCGCGCGCGAGGGAATGTGCTTTGCTAACAGATGTACACCCAGCACTTTTTATATCGACTATGGCAATCACCTCCTCATCCCGGCGCGCGAAAGTCGTCTTGTTCCCGACGAGAAAGGTGGTCGTTGCGAAGGCTGCCGACACGGAAGCGTCAATCACTGCAGTCGCCGTGCGAGGTGCTTCGGAGGGCTCCAGCGACGGCAAATCCGTCCATGAGGGACGTCGAAATATCAAGCAGAACAACCTCCGGTTTCCACACCTAGGCGGTCGCACTAAACGGCGCTCAACTTATGCTTGCTCATCTACAGGTACGCCGCGAGTGCATCGGCGCCGCTGCTATTGTCGTCAATGCCGAGCACGCGCGGTGAGCATCCTCTCCAGGAAAGCTGGGTGACGTTCATCGCCGGGCCTCATGGGCCGTTCGTGTCATTTGCACGCCAACCCCGCGAACCGTCTTTGCCGAAGGCGTTCATTAGTTTCTGGAGTCGAGCGCAAGGCGGACCGCTTTGGCGAGTTCATCGAGGCTATAAGGTTTAGCCAGAAGGGTGACGCCATCGTCGAGCCGTCCCTCATGGGAGATGATGTCGCGGGTGTACCCAGATGCGAAGACGACCGCGGCGCGATGAGGCGGTGCGCTTGCGATGGCTGCGAGTTCGCTGCTCCTTACGGTTCCTGGCATCACGACGTCCGTAAAAAGCAAATCAATAGCCGGACCTTTTTGCAAAACTGCCAGCGCTGAGTCGCCGTCGTGGGCGGACAAGACCTTGTAGCCAAGTTGCGCAAGCATATCGATTGCCGCAAGGCGCACGGCCGAATCGTCTTCTGCGACAAGGATGGTCTCTCCACCGTGGAGGGCGTGGGAATGTGTCGCGCGCTCGTCGGAGCTTTCTTCGCCGTCGCATGCTGGGAAGCACAGCGAAATGGTCGTTCCCTTCCCAAGCTCTGTCTCGACGTCGATAAATCCAGCACTTTGCGTGACAAAGCCAAATACCATAGAGAGGCCCAAGCCGGTCCCATGCCCCTCCGGCTTTGTGGAATAGAACGGCTCAAACATACGCGCTCGGACGGTCTCAGACATGCCTTTGCCATTGTCGGTCACCGAGAGCTTGACGTACTCTCCGGAGGGCAAATCAGAATCGGTCGGTAGGCGCTGTTCATCGGTGCAGTTGCGCACATCGACCTTTATCCGTCCGGACTTGTCGATTGCGTCTCTCGAATTGATGATTAGGTTCAATACCGCGTTCTCAAGCTGATTTCGGTCCACGTTTATATTCTGGACGTCCTCAGCCACTGTAACGGTGAGGGCTATTGACTCAGGAAGCGCTCGCAGCATGAGGTCAGACATTGAGTCCAATAGCTTTCTAGGACTGATGGTCCTTGGATTGAGCGGCTGCCGGCGGGCGAATGCAAGCATTTGCGACGCCAGTCTGCTTCCCCGGCTGATGGCCGAGGACATTGCCCCAAACCGGCTTTCGAGGTTCGGCGTCTGTCGCGTCGCAAGTCTAATGAGTTCAAGGTTCGAAGATAGTATCTGCAGCACGTTATTGAAATCGTGTGCTACTCCGCCTGTGAGATTCCCTATCGCTTCAAGCTTCTGCACTTGGCGGAACCGCTCCTCGGCTTGGACTCGTGCTGTGACCGCCTCGGCAACGCGCTCTTCTAACGTCCGGGTGAGCTTTAGAAGCTTCTCTTCGGCAATTTTTCTGTCTTGCTCAGCGAGAACCTTCTCCGTGGTCTCGAAGACAATTGCAATGACGCCGGCTGGCCGACCGTCGTCGTCGGCTACCGGAGAGTAGTGCAGGTCCATCCAGACCTGCTCGGGTGTTCCACTGCGCAGAAGGGTGAGTTCCTTGTCCTTATAAGACAACGTCCCGCCGGCAAGGCAGGTATCCACGACGTGTCGGTTGAAGTCTGCGACCTCCGGCCAGCCTTCTTCAACAGGCTTACCAAGCAGGAAGGGGTGGCGACCTCCGGCAAACACGGCGTACGCGTCGTTGTAAACCATTGTGCCGCGTCGGCCCCAGAGCATGACCAAGGGCAGCGGTGACGCCAGTACGAATCTGACTGCTGCCTGAAGGCTATGCGACCAGCGTTTAATCGGGCCCAGCTCGGTATCGCTCCATTCGAAGGCAGCGATGCGTCTCGCCATTTCGCCTTCCCAGCCTGCGCAATCGTACGAATCTACTGGCCAAGTCTCTCGCGTCTTCATTGCGCTTGCTTCCTGCAAAAGAGGAAGATATCCGTCTAGGGTTTGTCCATCGATGTAATGCTGACTTTTCGACAGCAGTAATTTAGAACATTTCTACGGCGAACCACAATGACAATAATCCAAGTCCGTTGTCCGAGGCGTTGGTCCAGCGTTACAAGCTTTCGCCGCCAGTGAAAAGCAAACGTTTCCGAACTCCGAATTGCATTCACTCTTCCCAGGCGCCCCACCAAGACTCGCCTCTTCTAATGCCCGCGTGCTCATCACTTTTCCTTTCCGGCGGACTGGCGTAATGTGACCGTTGAGCCGGTTTAAGCGCGTAGCGATGCTTACCGTGTTGGCGACGGAAGAGGGCGCGCGAGAATCGTCGAAAACTGTGCGTTGTTTGCAACTCCTTGGTCGAAATGAGATGTCTACAATCACCCGGCCTCCTACCGTCCTCCTCATTGATGACGAGGACGATACCCGCAGCATTTGGGGCATGGTCCTTGAGCTAGCCGGAATGAACGTCGTTTGCGCAGGAACCGGAGAAGAAGGCATATCGGCGGCCATAACGCACAGGCCAGACCTCATAATCACTGATTTCATGATGCCCGGGATTGACGGCATTGAAGTGTGCCGCAGAGTTCGCGCCGACGAGCGCCTGCGCGACGTCCGGCTCATTCTTTGGTCCGCCGCGCGAGGAATCGACGCTAAAGGGTTAGCGGACCTGGTCGTCGAGAAGCCAGTGCAAATCGACCTGCTGTTGCACCATGTGCGTCGGTTGTTGGACACCGGCCGATATTAAGGGCCGCTTCGTAGCTGCGGATGAGCGGCGGCGGTCCTTGAGATGCGACAAAATCGTCATCGCGTTCGGGTGGCAAACGCAGGGCGGCCAATTTCAGCTGACTGCAAGTGACGTGAACTGCTGAACGGACGCCAATGTTCCCTGGCGCCTAAGCGAGGCGATGCGTCGCGGTCGACCTCGGATTTCCTTCCCACCGGCTACCATTGATGCATCGGTCAGCCTTTGCCACTACTGCTCGGCGCGCTCGCCGCGGTTGATGCGCTGGCTGCTTTTGCCTTCTTTGTCGCTTCTTGAGCCAAATTCCGCAGCTAGCAGCGGCTCCTACGACGCCATGATTGCCCCGCAACGTGGCCGGCAACGCCGCCGACTGCAGCTCCTTTCCAGCAACCCTCGGCGTTTGCATTCAGTCTTAAGTGCACTAATGTTGAGAGCAACGCTGCGCCGAACAACTTTGTGGATTTCTGTAATTCTAATGCAAACGTCTCTCTTAGCGGAGCTCTCAGACGAGTCGCCGCTCGACCGTCGATTGTGTGAAGCGCAATCAAACGATGTCGAAGAAAAAGAAGATTCCCTTGGGAACCGACCCCGCGCTTCCCGTTTCCTTGTTCATTTCGGTATTTCCTGAGGTCGGCCTGCGCAGCGCTTACCACTCGTTCCGGGAGCAACGGCGGAGCATCAAAAGGGAGCTGGCGTCAGACTATGGGAGTCAAGCGTCTGCTTGGCTGCCCGTCATCGCGAGCTCGACTGGCTACCCTCCGACCGTACGGTCACCGTGCACGGTGTGCACGTCGACCGACGTTCGTTGCTCTCGATAAACCTCGTGATGGAACCGCCTGACCGAAATTCGTCGCTTCATGCTCGACCGTTGCAAACCGAGCGCATCAGCCTTCGGAGCGACTATTCGCTGTTGGCGGTCTTCGACTTGCGAATAAGGCTAACCTGTCCATTGCGTTCGAGAATCGCTGACTCGACGTCGTCAAGTCCCGTGCAATGTAGTTGCTGTCTCGCAGTCTCGAACACGTCGGTCTTCGTGATGAGCGCCGCTGACAGTTGCGAATCGTCGAACTTGCCGTCTTTGAAAACCTCCCGCTCTGCCCCGGCTATTAGGCGCTCCAGCCTCGGAAAATGCACGCACGCCCAGGCAAGGGCCCGATGTATGAGGACAATCACGAGCGATGCAGTGGCGGTGGGTATCGCCGGTGAGGCGCCCACGATGATACGGCTCAGCGTAGCGCCAAGCAGGATTGCGACTACGTAGTCAAAGGGCGAACGCTGTCCGAATGAGCGTCGGCCCGCGATGCGAATAAAGACTAACGCGCTGAGAAACACTGCGACCGTGCGCGCGGCCATCTGAAGGGTGTCGAGGTCTCGTCCTTCGCCAAAGATACGAAGCATTAGACTCATCCGTTCCTCCACTTCAAAGTACGTCGGCATGGCCTCGCCGTCCATCCACCTGGGCTTTAATCTTCCGGACCGATGTAACCGGGAAGACCTATAGCGGCCTTGCTCTTGGCCAGCTCAATCGCTTTTTTAACCAGCGATTGAAAATCCGCATCGCTGCCCGGCGGGGGCAACGTCCGTCGGAAAAAGTCGGCCCGACGGAATTCTTCCAGCGGGACGGAAGTCTTTTCATATCCCCCGGCGTCGCGAACGAACGCAGACAGGCTACGAAACTCGTCGTCTTCGAGGTCCCAGATGTGTTCGCGCATTTCAGAGAACGACACTCGGTCTCCCTTAGCGTTATAGGGGTACGCCCACCGATTGTTTTCCAGCGTGAGCCAAAACTCTGACCGCTTAAGGGGTGAGAGGTCTTTGACAAGCACGACCGGCACATTTTCGATTCTGATTCGCCAAAGGGCGGCGGCGATGTGGTGATGGTCGATAGCGTACGGGACGCTTCCAGGCCCGTAGACGATGGGAACGGGCTTTTCAGCTATAGCCATCTCTAGGTCGTGCCCTTTGAGCTTTCGGTACGTCTCAGCCTTTTCGCGGACTTCCCGTAGGCCATGTGTAAGCTGGGTCGGCCGCAGCTTGTCGATTTTTATCGTTTTCATGTGGTGCTCCAATCGCATACTCGGCGGCACTGCCGGACTCACAAGCCCGCGCACAACCCCGATGCAAGTATCGCGCCGGTGCTTGAGCATCAGCGCGCAAGGCCGTTGCGCCCGCTAGCTATGTTGAACCAGGTGGCGAAGGACGGGAATTCCCGGGAGGTCACTGGCGAGAAACGACGCTTGTTCTGTGCTTTGCGGACTCAGGATGGGTTTGTGCATGCTGCGACACACAATTCTCTTTGCAATGGCGAGTATGGCTGGCCGAGAGACTATGCCCGCAGTCCGCAGACGAAAGGAAGAATCGTGGTCCATGACGTCGAAGCAGCGGCGACATTACCGAACGAGTGGCCGGCCGAAATCTGGCGCGTCAGAGGCACCGAATCGCCCTCTGAACTTCCTGCGCGAGGGAGGACTCGAATTCACCCTGCTTCGCGGCTGCTCCCCCAAGCGGACGACGGGTGCGACGAGATGGAAGTCGAATGCTTTCTTTCAAAGATGGCTAGTGTGCACTACGGCTCGTTCGGTATCAACCGACCCTTGACCTTTCCCGATGGGACGCTGTTGGCCGCTGACTGCCGACGCACCGGTCGTCTCAGAACAGAGTTAGCGGCGCTGTCGGAGGCCACGATGCTGGTCGGTCAATTCGCTAGCTCGTGGTCAAAGGCAGAACGCCGTCAACTACCGTCAGCCAGTGGTCTCGGCGGCCGCCCGACTTGCAACACATGTTTCAGGTCCTCGAGCGCCGGCGGTTTCACGAGGTAGCAGTCGAACACTCCGTCTTGGCGTTCGGTCGGTGCAGTGTCTCCGGTAAGGGCCACGAGTCGAGTCATCGAACACTGGGGATGCTGCTTAAGCAGACCGGCGAGCGTCGGACCGTCCATCCCAGGCATGTGAACATCAATCAATGCGACGTCCGGTGTGAATGAATCAACGATAGCCAGTGCCTCGGAGCCGCTTTGTGTGCGCCGCACTTCGTGGCCATCAAGCGCCAGCAACATCGAGAGCGCCTCCGTCGCATCGCAATTATCATCGACCAACAAGATTCGAGCAGGCGGAATGCCGTGAGTGGTTGGAGCAGAATGCCCGATGCCGCTCTTGCAGACGATGGGCAGTCGCATTGTGACGCAGGTTCCTTTGCCTTCACCGTCGCTCGCAATTGTCACCGTGCCGTGATGCGCCTGAACGAGATACTTTACGACGGAAAGCCCTAAGCCTAAGCCACCGTCAGCACGCGTCCCGAGGTAGGGCGATTGCGCGTACAACTCGAAGACCCGCGGCAATAGGTCTGGTGCGATGCCGATACCAGTGTCGGTCACCGAGATGACGGCATCCCATCTTGATTGCTCGTCGCCGACCATCGCATCTGGGGCGGGCGCCTCAACGAGCAGGGCTATTTCGCCCCCCGGAGGCGTATATTTCACCGCATTGGACAGTACGTTGCAGACAATCTGCGTAAGCCGGGCCGAATCGGCATACACCGTCACGGGGGAAGCCGGCAAGGTTGCGCGCAAATGTTGCCTGCGCCTTCTCGCATCTTCGCCGACGGCAGCCATGGCGTCCTTGACAATATCGCCAAGCAGGCAGTACGCGAGGTTGACGCAGAGCTTGCCGTGCCGGACGCGCGATACATCGAGCAGGTCGCTTACGAGACGTTTCATCTGCTGAACTTGACGGTGCGCTAGGGCGAGCGCCGAAAGCACTGCGGGATTTCCGGCCGCGAGTTTCTGCGCCGCCTCTAGCGCTGCATCGATGGGCGCAAGTGGACAACGCAGTTCATGAGCCAATGTCGCGATGAAATTGTCCTTGTTGGCCTCAGCCTGCAGCACCGATTTTCTGGCCGCTTCAGCTTCCTCCGCGCGCGCTTCAGCGTCGGCCTTGGCGTCTGCGACCCTCAATGCCGCGAACGCGAAGTCGGCCAGGCTCGTCAGGATGCGACGATGCTCGCTGTCAAACTGTATCTCGGCATCATGGGAAAGGACCCAAAGCGCTCCTCTCGGACCGGCGGCGCCGGGGACCGGTACAACGAGCTCTTCGGTGATATCTGGCTCAATGACCGAAAGGCACGGGAAGACCCGCTTCGGAGAAGATATGAGCTGAGGCGCGCCTAAGCGGAACGCCAGCCCGCCGGGGCTCTCGTCGGCCGGGATGACGTGCCCTACGAGCTGAGCGCAGCGACCCGACACAGCAATCCAACGGAAAGTCTCCGGCTGACCTGGCTGGTGCTCGTGAAGGCTGATTCCAGCGCTGCCAGCGCGACATAGGGCAAGCGCGGTGTCGGCCAAAGTCTGGAACATCGCGCTGTGAGACTCCGTAAACGCTTTGGCCAGCGCGTGCAGCGCCGCACTTTCGCCGGCGTAGTCGGGAGAACGCCGGCGACGGGAGTCAAGCTTCGACGTGACGACCGAACCCGTGCGCTGGACGTGCTCGACCATGGGAATTTCAGACGGCTCCTGCATGTTTAGCTCTTATCAGGCTGAAGGCAGTGCGCGCGCTTTTAATTTTAGGCGTTGCGCAATCATTGTGCGGCGGTGAGTGCGTAGAAAGTCAACCAATATAGAGACCGGAGCCTGCACGGAACAGGTAGTCTCGCATGCCACATTTGTAGACTACGATGTCCGGGTTTCAGTGGAGCGCGGGCGGGTGCTGGTAAAACACGTCAGCGCGAAGGCCCTTTTCCACTGAAGCCCAGGCACGGCGATTGCTTCCATCGTTTCATCACGGCCACACCCTTCGGTCTCAGTCGTGCCACCGTGTCCGGTAGAAGGCTCGGCCCACGAGCGACGTCGGCTCGCCCCTGCGAACTTTGACTTATAAACCAACAACAGGGCAAAGTGATGAACGACGTCGACAGCTCGTCGAACTGGCATCCGGACGGGGGCCGCAACGGGACGCGAACTGAGGATGCGACGTTCAGGCTGCTCGTTAATTCGGTCCGCGAGTACGCCATCTTTCGGCTCAGCGAAGCTGGAATCGTTACCACGTGGAACCCTGGCGCCCAGCGAGTCAAGGGCTACTGCGCCGACGAAATCATCGGGCGGCACTTCTCCGTTTTTTACACACCGGACCAGCGTGCGAAGGGTCGACCCGAGGAGGTGCTGCGTCGCGCGCTCAGTAGCGGACAGTACTCGGAGGAGGGATGGCGTGTACGCAAGGATGGCTCTCTGTTCTGGGCCAACATTGTCATCTCCGTAATTCGTGACGGGGATGGCAAACTGCTCGGCTTCGCTAAAGTTGTCCGCGACATGACGGAGCGACGTAGGCTGGAGGAACTGGAGGCGTCAAGCCGTCGGATGAACGAATTCCTCGCCATGTTGGGGCACGAGCTGAGGAACCCGCTGGCCCCAATACGCAACGCAGTCGGGCTTCTCCAACAGCAGTCGCTCCCAACTGCAGACATCCTCGGCCGCACCCGTGACATCGTTGACCGGCAGCTCGCGCACATGACCCGACTCGTCGACGACCTTCTTGATGCCGGGCGGATTACCACGGGGAAAGTTCGCGTGACGCCGGCACCCGTTGCCATCCAAGACGTCATTGACCGCGCGGTCGAAGCTGTTCGGCCCAAGGTAGAAGCCAAAGACCAAACGCTCGATGTCCGTATGCCAGACGAGCCAGTTATCGTCAACGGCGACATGACACGGCTCGTCCAGGTTATTCACAACCTCTTAGACAACGCCTCCAAATATACACAGGCGGGCGGGCTCATTCAGCTCGAGGCGCTGCACGTGGACTGGATGGTTTCGATTTCCATCGAGGACAACGGTTGTGGGATAGCGCCCGAGTCACTGGACCTGGTGTTCGACCTGTTCGCGCAGGAGAGGCATCCTGACGCGCCCGTGGAAGAGGGTGGCCTCGGTATCGGGCTGACCTTGGCGCGCTCGCTTGTTGAACTGCATGGCGGTCGTATCGAGGTCCTGAGCGCAGGGCCGGGCCGCGGGACTGCATTCACCGTTTGGCTACCCGCGTACAAAGAGAACCCGAAGTTCGCAAGTCCTGAGGCAGCCCTTCCACGGCCGCACACAGGGCCGATAAAAGTTTTGGTGGTGGATGACAATCGCGACTCGGCGGACAGCATGGAGATGCTTCTGGAAGCCCTGGGTCACAACGCCTTGAAAGCTTATGGCGGTGCACAGGCAATAGACATAGCAGCTTCATTTCGTCCAGACTTGGTCCTACTTGACCTCTCGATGCCCTTGTTGACGGGTTACGAGGCTATAGGGCACCTGCGTGAAGTTGCACGCAACGACGCGCTTGTCGTTGCAGCAGTAACAGGCTTCGGGCAGGCAGAAGACCGACAAAGAACCAGAGATGCAGGCTTTGATGCGCACTTGACGAAACCGGTTGGCTTAGCCGAGCTAGAATCGGTCCTCGCACTCGCGGACGACAGGTTGCGAGAAAGCGTTCCGGCACGAGCCGCAGAGTGATTCTAAAGTCGACTGTCAGCCTATGTAGAAATAAACGTACGGCGTCCTCACGGAGCCGCGCGGACCGCTTGTTCGTTAGTCCGGGCGAAACGTGAATTCATTCGACTTTCGTTGCTGTCAGCGATGCACTTTGCTCATTGTGCGCATCATGCGATAGCCAAGTGATTCGTGCAGCACGGTTATCTTCGAGACGGTATCGAAGTGGCGTCACCCGTCGGTCCAAACGAGTGCGAGCCGCAGCTCTTTGTGCGGCGGCTCGCGGCGATACCAAAACAACTTGCCCCGACCAATGCCGGGAATATTGCCCAAACATGGGCGCGCTTTGCTCCAAGATAGAAGGCAGTTAGCCGACTGACTTGCCGGTACTGTCATGCCCTTGACGACCCAATTTCCTGTTCACTTTCGATAGACTTACCTCCCGTGAATTTTGCCAATGTTTCCTCGCATCCGCGAGCTTCGAATTCGCCTGGCCGACTACACGCCGAAATTTCAGCAAATGATTCTTCAAGAACTGTGTCGTCGCTTCCTCCAATGGACTCGACGCGTCTTCTTTGTACGGCATCCGATAGTAAAGCCGCGCAGCCGACCGTCGCTACATGACTGACCTTGACGAAGCAAAATTTAGTAACGAGGAAAGCATGCGTCAATAAGCATTCTCGAATAATTGGCGCGCGCGTCCATAAATGCACTTGTATGTCACTGTATAGGCGGCGCCGCGCCAAACTTTTCCGCCAGCATTCTCTCGTAGACGCCGAAATGCAAGTCGACGTCTTCCTGGGCGACCGTCTGCACAAAGATATTCACCTTCTCGGACGGCAGCCCCATCACTGTCGCTATTGCTGCTTCGAGCTGCGGCGCGCAAATGCGGTCTTCCGGCAAGGTTGAACCGACTGTGATGTCGTAGCTTTTCTCTTCCCGAAGTACGATGTCAACAACGCGCGCCCGTGCGCTCATGTTGTTATCAACGGCTAGTCGCGTCACATCTGCCAGTTGGTGCATGACTTCTGTCGGGAACCCCTTGGCCGAGCGGAGCCGAATGCGATGCTTGCCAAGCGTGCGCCAATCAGTGTCGAATTCCATGACGACCTCCAAGTAGTCCAGGTGCGCGGATAGTAGGACCCCAAGGCTGGTTTTTCAAGACATAAAATTTGGTGGAATGGGCTCTTGAAATGCCTCATCCAATTCCTATATTTCGCCTTGCACAGCAGTCGCGCGCACGCTGCGTGCTTCAACTTGATTAGTCGCGGGCATGAGGGCCTGATGAAGTGCAGCAGCCCGTCATGCCGCGAGAGGAGAGCGAAAATGAGTGATGCCTTCATTGGACCCGACCTCGTCACTGAGCTGGACCGGCTACAGCGCCAGATGTCCAGCCTGTTCGGCGGGTTTCCCACAAGCCTTCGTTCGACAAGAGCAGGGACCTTCCCGCAAATCAACATCGGGTCGACTGAGAACACAGTCGAAATCGTTGCCTTCGCCCCAGGTCTGGACACGAGCAAATTGGACGTGTCCGTCGACAAGGGCCTACTCACGATTGCGGGTGAACGAACGACCGGCTATACACAACCGCAGGAGGGTGCCCGACAGTATGCCCAGGAGCGCTTTTCTGGGTCCTTCCGCCGGATTATCGAACTCCCTCAACAAGCCGACCCGGACAACGTCCAGGCGAGGTATATCGACGGATGTCTCCTAATCTCTGTTGGTAAGCGGGAGACGTCCAAACCACGTTCGGTTACTGTTCAATGAGGTGACATCATGAGCGACAACACACAAATCACCGAACGCGACCAGGACGGCGTTGCTCGTCGGGACGCCGCGGACGCCCGCCGGCGACAAACATTAACGCCCGCTGTTGACATTGTCGAAGACGGCCACAGGGTCACCCTGTGGGCAGACCTGCCAGGCGTCTCGAAAGACAAGCTGGAAGTGAAGGTTCACGACGGCAACCTGACCATTGATGCTGAATCAGTGGTCCCGGTGCCGGCGAATCTGCAGCTTGCCCACACCGAAGTGCGCGCGCCTTATTTTTCTCGCACCTTCACGGTTAGCGAGGACTTCGATACGTCGAAAGTCGAAGCATCGTTGAAGGACGGCGTACTGACCTTGACGATTCCCCGACGTGAAGAAGCGAAGCCGCGACGGATTGAGGTGTCAGCAGGGTAGAGTTGGAGGGCGTACGGCGGCGAAGGAGTGCTTCGCCGCCGGCGCCGATAGAAAAAACGCTTGTCGGACTGGCGCGACACCCTTTCCTTTAGGAGTTCGTTGGTGGGCGTTCCGGCTACAATGAACTGCCCGTTCGAGTAAGTCGAAAATTACCGTCCCTCCAACGAAAGCCGCTATGAACAACGTGTTCAAGACTACTTTTGCTGTCCTCCTGATTGCAGCATTCGCGTTTCCGGTCGCAGCAACAGCGAAGACGCACCACCACAAGAAGCATCATCACCGTCACACCGTGAAGCCGCACGCTTGAGCCGGTGGCGGTCCAAAGAGGGAATCGCGCATTTCGGACGCCCCTGTGGGTCAGCGTCAAAGCAAGGGTTCTGAGCGGCCGAGGCAGGGTGAGCCTAGCCGTCCGGAAGCAACTCATCAGCTAGCTTTCCTGCCTGCGATGGGTAGTGTACAGCGGGACGTCAAGTGCGCCGCCGTGCTCCGGCTAGAATATCGCGGCACAGCCTGCGCGACTCTTTCGCGGTGACACGCTTGACGACAATCAGCAGGTCGCGCCACAAGGCTCCCATCCGCGCGCGCGGACTGTGTGACTAGAAGCACCTTGTCTACCGATGAGAGCTTTCGAGCACGAGCGCATTCTCGACTGCTAAGGGAAGAGACTCTAATAACATGAAAGTGTCGCAGTCTGCACGTGTGACAAGAGTTCTGATACTGATATAGCTCCTTGACCCACGGACGTAGACCCGGCACGGCGCGTCCCAGCCGGCAAAGAGTGCTGACACTGCGAGAAGCGTGGCTCGAGGCCACGTCGCTCCTATCGGTTTGCCGAAGTAGAACATGCGCCTTGTCGAGAGCAGCCGCAGCTTCAACCGGTCTGGACTTGCGTCTCTACAGTTGGCGAAGACGATTGAGATGCATCGTCTCGGCTTGTGACATCGCGGGGACGACAATTTTGAGGAATGAGCGCGAACTCAGCTCGTTCTCGCCGCTTTCAAGCCGTGCTGACACAGCTGCAATCACGGCTTGCAGCATTTGAACCTCCTCGATTTACCATGGAGCCCTGCGGATTCTTAGCGGCTGACGCAATGGCCGTACCAAATGCCTGTCCTCATTCAGCGCACCGAATTCAGCCGGAAACCAGACAGTTCTGAGAACCCTGAGCGAGCGCTATCGGTAATCATAAGTGCGGTTGACGGCATTCGAGCCTGACGGCCTCCATGCATAATCATGCTTTCGTGAGCAGGCGGCCAATGGGGGAGCGCGATGGTGACCGAACGCGGGAACTGGACGCGACGTCGCGTCGAGGTTGTGGAGCGGGTTCTCATTGTCGACGACTACCGGGGGGCCGCCGTCGCTACCGCTGAATGTCTATCATTAGAGCGGCTTCAAACGAGAGTAGCGGGAGGTTGCGCCGAAGCCCTTGAAATCATTCGACACTGGCTGCCAGACGTGGTGTTGCTTGACTTGATGATGCCGCAGCGAGACGGCTTTGCGACTGCGCGTGCCATCCGCGGAGATTCGAATTCGTCCACGACGTTCATTTGCGCGTACACATCGAAGGACGGTGAGTTCGTCGCACGCAGTCGCGAAGGAGCGCTCTTCGACGGATATTTCAGAAAGGGCGCGTCGCCTGACCGCCTCCTATCGTTCCTGCGCTGTTTATGCGTCTCTCATGAACTTCAATGAGTGACGGTGACGATAGCGAGACGCCGAGCCAGCAGTCGCTTCCCTCAGTGTTGACCCCTTTTTCTCCTTAACGACGCCCAGAAGACGACCGGAAGGTAGACGGCGCGCCCTACGAGCGTTGGACGCTTAACCGGCTTTGCCTCCGGTCGCCATCAGAACGCTGCTTCAACGGTGCGCATACAGCGGCAGAAATGGGTCCTTCGAACGCGGAGACCCCTCGCTCGATGGTCTGGACGCACCGGCGGTCGCGATGGGCGATGGGCACACGGGAACTTTCGTGCGAGGCGTCGAAAGACTTAGCATCTTTGTGAAGTCGTCGGCCGCGTGCACCCGCGCCGTCAGCTCGAGCAGTCCATTCAGTCCAAGCAAGTTGTCCGTTGTCTTCAGAATCGATGTGTGGTCGTAAAGTGAATGGTCGATGGTACCAGCCGGAACGAACGGAGAAACGACAATAGCGGGAACTCGTGCCCCCATCCTGTCGAATGAGAAGTTGTGGGTTTTCAAGCGGACGTTTTCGGTTGAGCCCGGCGGCACGGCAATCGGAGGTGTCACGTGGTCGAAAAAGCCGCCGTGTTCATCGAATACAACAAGCAACACGCTGCTGGACCATAGAGCCGACGCGCTGATAGCGTCGTAGACTTGCTTCAATAACATTTCTCCTTTGCGGACATCACCGGCTGGATGCATTGAATTGCCGTTTCGGAAGTCGTTCTTTGCGTCGTATGTTGGCTCGATGAAGATGAACTTCTCCGTGAGCGTGTTGGAGGCAAGCCGGGATACGAGCATATCGATGCCTACGAAGCGGCTGAGCAGATTCTGCATTCCGTAGATGCCGCGCGTCTGGGCGACATCACCCTGCACGATGAGCCACTCTGACGCCGGGAGTTTTGAGAAGACCGTTCCGTTCGGGAAAGTAAAAATTGGGGCATTGAAAAACACCGCTTCGAGAACTTGCGCGTCAGTGGGAGAATGGTCAAGGCCCGAGGATGTCCCCGCGACGGCGAAGAAGCGGTTGGGCCACGTTGGTCCTGGCATCGAGGCAAACCAGTTGTCGCAAACGCCGAACTGGCTCGCTAGGAAGTTCAATACAGGAAGTTGGTCGGGCGTGAAGGCGTTGAAGGCATCGGCCACTACGTCGGAATGGTCTTCGTATGTTCCCGCAAAGCCTGTCGTCGAGGTGTCTGTAGCGTACGGGGGGGTAGCCTGCCGCGCTGACAACGAGGGAGTCGTTGCGCACTGTGTCTGCGTTGGCGACCTGCAAGCCGCACAGTTGAACACAGACATCGGAGAATTCATGGCCCGGGTCGAAACCCAGTGCGTAGGGTGCCCCCTTACCGAGGTGGTATGACGTTCCGCTGCGTCCGAAGTTAACAATAGGCGCCACTGGGAGCCCGTTCGCGGTTGTCGCTTCGCCTGTGGGCGTCGTACCCGTCAACTGCGACCAGCCGAAGACGTTGTCGTAGGAACGGTTCTCAAGCATGAGAACGAAGACATGCCGTATGGCGGCCATGGTTACCTCCGCATCAATCTATGCCGCCACGTTCTGCATCCAAGACCGCGCCCAGTTCGATGACGAGAACGCGAGTGGACTTACAATGCGCGTCGGTCAGAGCGGGTGAATGTTGCCAGCTTGCTTTCCCTTGGCCCCTTCCTGCACGTCGAAGCTAACCTTTTGGTTCTCCGATAGCGATTTGAACCCCTCGATTCTCACTTCCGAGTAATGTGCGAAAAGGTCAGCCCCGCCGTCGTCCGGCGTAATAAAGCCATATCCCTTTGCGTCATTGAACCACTTCACCGTGCCGGTCGCCATGCTTCCCCCAAAGTTAAAGCTGTTGGTATAACTAAGAACATTAGAAAATCGACGCTGGTGCTTGATTACATCTACCGCCTAAAGGCTGACCGCTTTTCTTCAGAGTGGAAGGCTCTCGTCAGCGCTCGTGTCTACAATTTTTGTCAACCGAAAGGAGACTGTCAAGTGCGTCACAATCAATCAGATTGGCCGAAAGACACTGCCGATAGCGTCTAAGCGCGCAAACATGGCTTGAAGACCCTTACCGGCGACCGCTCTCCGCCTGGTTGAAGGCCTGGTTCTCCGGTGGACCGGGCCAAAACTTCCAGTCCAATGTCTGCTCGACGCTGTCAGGGCACATTTTCGGAAGAAGGCGTTCGTTGAGGCCGGTGCAAATGATGATTCGGTTGCGCGCAAGTGACCAAGCGTTGGCAAACTCTTCTTCCATGAAGAGCCGCAGAGCAGGGGCATCTTCCATGAGCAGTGGTATCGCCGAGCGCTCGTCGTGAATAGTAAGATACCATGCCGTGACTCGCGCGCCGTCTAGATACTCCCATTGCAGAAGGTTTTGCTGAAGCCGGGAAAATCGCTAGCCCAGTTCGCGTTTGAGGCCACGAGCGAGCGAGTCCATCTCGTCAGCAAGATTGCTCCTGTCAACCTTCGCCAGCTTGCCGGCGCGTAGCAGTTCGGCCTGCTCTTGGGCCCAGAGAAAGAAATCATTGTCGTATCCATGCATTCGTTTGCTCGCGTTGTTCTGTCGCTTTTCTTGGCTCTGCTGATTAGCGCAGGCGTTCGGAAAAGACGGATAGCTTGTTCAGTCAGGCGTAACGTTGATGGGATGTGCTTGCTTTTTGACTTACGGCTATGGACATTGACATCCGCCTCGTCCATGCGTTAATCCTTACCGATTTGATAAACAGTCAGACGATTAAACGCGGAGCTCCGCATGCTTCATTGTAATCAGTCTGAAACTCTCGGGCATCGATGCAAACACCAATAATCCCGGGTTATCGCTCCTCAGCACGGAATGCGAACCACTGTCGATTAACTGGCAGTGGCATGAGATGAAGGCAAGGCGCGCAGCACATGCATTCTATTTGCATGCCGGTCTATGACTTAATCAAATCGGAGGAGCAGGGCGACTAGGACTTTTCACCCGCTCGTCACGGCGTTTGCAGACTCCGGGTGACACATGTCAGTCGCGTGGAATCCAGCGTAGCTTCGAGCCGGATGGATTGCAACCCTAACGAAGTTATGTGTGAGCCTATCGACGATTCTTAGCCCATCATCGAAGAACGAAGACGGTGCCAATCAATCGAAGGCGGGCGTTATGGACTCTTTATCGATGAGGCATCAGGCTTACGTCAATTCAAAGAGAGACTTGTTTGACACACGCTTGTTAAAGGCAATGAGTTTAGGTGGCAGTGCCCTCTGCCTAGAAACATACGCGGGCCACGCGTTGTGTCGTCGGACCCGCGAGCGATGGTTCGAGTTTATCCACTCCTCTCGTTCAAAGCGGCAGGACTAGGTGTGAAATTTCTACGTATCCGTAGCTCGTCCCAAACGCTATGACTCGAGTTGTTCAACTCTCATTTCTGGTTGCGTTCGCAAAGGGGGAATGACGCTCCAGCCTCCGTCGGCTTGCTCAAAGAAAAAGAGCGCACGCCGCTCGGCTCCTCGGGTTGCTTCAACGCACACGTGGCGCTTTCGGTCCGCCGGCGAGCGACCATGCGCCGCCACTCGAGCGGTGATGCTTGAACCTGCGCCGAGCCACTTTTCCACCGCGCATCGTAAGGTTGTTTCTTTGTTGCGGGTCATCTTTTTCTCCGGCTCTGATGTAGCGGCGCGTTTCCGAAGTACCGCTGAGCGCATCCATGTCGATGCAACGTTCATGCCAATTTTCGTGCAGTTACGAGGGCGCCATGGCAGAGTCTCGACGATATCCCCTGATGCCCCGGATGAGACGCGGCACGCGCCTCCAGGTGAGCGGTGGAAGGAAACGTGTTACCCGGTGGCGCGTGGCTGACGCTGCGACGACGAGGCGTTTCTAGGCACTGGGCATCGTTGATGCAACTATCGCTCTGCGGTACGTTCTCCGGCGCGTGTCTCAAATTCCCGGCCGCGCGACTTGTCTTGCACAATTTCCGAGGACCTACCAATGAAGTCGGTCTACGAGAAATTCTTGATTGACACCTATCCGACCATCTACCAGTCACTCGAGCCTGCCGGTCGCGGCGGCGAACGCTTTGAGTGCGGTGATGGGTGGTATGAGATTGTCGAGGAACTTTCTGCGGAGCTTGAGGCGATTGCGACGGCGGGCGGCGCAAATCGCTTGAACGTTGTACAGGTAAAAGAGAAATTATCTGCACTCCGCGTCTACTTCGACCGTCCGGCTCCCGCTGCGGCGATAAAACTTGTTGATGCGGCCATTGAAAGAAGCCGCGTGACGTGCGAGTTGTGCGGTGGTCCAGGAGAGCTTCGCAGATATCGAAGAGGGTGGTTGAGAACCCTCTGTAAAGAGTGCGAAACGCAGGCGTCGACGAAAGTTCTGGCGTGAGTCTTCCTTTGACAACCCGACCGCGACGTTGCAGTAGGTGCTAAACCTCACGGCAAGACCGACGAGGGCTTTAAGTGTTTCCTCCTTGGCCGACAGTCGTTCTCCGCTGCGCGCTACATTGTCGCGAAAGCGCTGGGTCGTTGGCGACTATCGTCCGAGCGAGCGGAAGGACGAAGCACTGTGTGGTCGGAAGAGGGCTAATGTTGATGCTCAACCCGTAAGAGAGCAGACTTCAGCACGTTCTAATCACGACGCGTCGAGTGGGTCAGATGGCGCCTTCAGATAGGCGAGCAGCATACCGAGTTGCATGTCCGAGATGGAGTCTTGCGCTGACTGCTCCATGAAGTTCCGCCCGAGGAATTCTTCGAGGGTGAAACGACTGGAAACGACGTAAAAGCTCATGCCGACTAGCGTTACGTAGAAATTCAGCGCATCGACGTGTCGCTTGAATTCGCCCGTGGCGACCCCTCGTGCGAGGGTCGCGCGGAGCATTTCGACGACCGGCGAGAGTGTCTGCCTGAATGTGCTGGAGCCTTTGACGTAGCGACCTTGATGCAGGTTTTCGTTGTTGATAAGGCACAGCCAACCGGGATTTTCCCGTACGTACGTCCAGATGGTCTGCGCCAGCAACGTGATTGCGGCTGTCGGCGTGAGGTCGGCTAGGGCGAGTCCGGCTTCGCGACTTGCATAGTCGGCATACATTCCCTCGAGCACCGCGACGTACAGCCCTTCTTTGCTGCCGTAGTAATAATAGAGCATGCGCTCATTCGTATCGGCCGCCCGAGCGATAGCGTCGACGCGTGCACCCGCCAGTCCATGGCTTGTGAACTGCTCCGTGGCCGCCGCAAGAATCCGGCGGCGGGTACCCTCGGGGTCCCGTTTGACAAGAGGTGCGGAGGCTTCGCTCATCTGCAGGTGGCCAGTACGTTACGACGTCGGTGCATTTAAATCGATACTACGAACACTGGTTGCGATTATCAAGCAAGACGGAGTGCGTTTGTCTCATTCCGTCCGCTCGTTCCGAAAGAATTACATGTCACTGCCAGCGCGCCGCGAGCAGAAGCCCAACCATCGGCCATCCGTAAGTGCCACGGACGTGGGGAAGTTCCTCCGGCATATCGTCGAACTGAGGGCGCGTGCGCATAGCGGTATATCCACTCGCCTCCGCGACTCGCGGGGGCGAGTCTCGGCGAGCGGCAAAGAACCTTTGTGGCCGTTGTTTCCGCTCAAGCCCGAGTGTCGATGCCATTGAAGTAATTTTTGAAAAACGCCCTCACCCGACCGGCTTCAGGCATTCCTATGCACATAGCGCGGCCTTTCGCGTTCTCGGTGCCGAACGGGCAGCCGTGGCGTCGCGCGCAAGATGAGGTCGGCACTGACGAGTCCGAAAGTAGGCAACGCGACAGCAAGTTAGGCGATTGCCCAGTTATTCGACGCAGCCACGCATTTGTTGCTGCGGGCATCGTTGGGCGCAACGCCTTATTTCGACCGCGCGGCCGGTGGTGACGTGGCTACTGGATTGAGCCGAATCGTCGGAAGCTGCTCAGTGGCCGCAATAAGTTGATAAAAATCCACGGGCTTCGGCAAGAACGCGTCCCAATCTATCGGCGCGTCAGCCGGCGGTAGTCCGCCAGAGATGAGGATGATGGGGACACCAGCGAGCATCGGACGACACCTCAGTCGTCTGCAAAGCTCGATGCCGCCAAGCTGAGGCATCTCCATATCCGTGACGACTAAATCCGGTAAGTGTTTCGCTAATTGAGCAAGCGCGGCGTTGCCGTTCTCCGCCACGAAGACTCGAAAGCCGTGGACCTCGAACACGAATTGAAGGGCAGATAGGGATTCAGCGTCGTCGTCGACGAGCAGGACGGAGTGCATGTCGTTCGTCCGGTGTGTTCTCCCATTGCTTTGCAACGATTATGCCGAGCATGTCGATGTGAAATTTTGCAATCAGCCCCTTGAAACCCGTCTCGAAGAACATATCTCTGACTTCGCTCAGGCAGGTGTTCGCAGTCTTCTGTGACTGCGAGCTCTGCGTGTTTCAACCTTGTTTGTCAGCGGCATGGGCAATCGGACTGAAGCGCGTGCGCCGGTCCGTGTCCTTGCCGCTCGAGGAGAAAGCGACCATGAGTGACTTCTACTTCGGTACTGACCTTTTCAGCGAACTGGACCGCCTGCAACGTCAATTGTCCACGTTCGGCGGATTCCCTTCGAGCCTGCGGTCCAGTCAACTCGGCACGTTTCCTCATATCAACATCGGCACGACCGACGACTCGGTAGAAATTGTTGCATTCGCTCCCGGGGTCGACCCAGCAAAGCTCGACATTTCCATCGATAAAGGGCTGCTCTCCATTTCCGGGGAGCGGGCGACCCGACCGCAGCAGATGTCGGAAGGCACTCGACAGTATGCGCAAGAGCGCTTCGAGGGGCCGTTCCGGCGAATCGTTGAATTGCCGCAACAGGCCGACCCTGACCGGGTGCAGGCGCGCTATGTCGATGGTTGCCTACTGATTTCAGTAGGCAAACGCGAAGCGTCCAAGCCTCGAGCCATCGTCGTTCAGTAAGGAGAGGACGTCATGAACGAAAACACGCAAGTCGCCCAGCGCGATGAAGACGCAGTGACGCGTGCACAATCGGACGAAGCCCGTCGTCGCGCTACGCTCACGCCAACCGTCGACATCTTCGAAGACGCGCATGGGGTTACGCTGTGGGCGGACGTTCCCGGGGTCTCGAAGGAGAAGCTGGAAATCAAGACCCACGATGGACGGTTAACCATCGAGGCGGAGTCCGGTGTAGCGGTGCCACCGAATCTTCGGCTGTCACATGCTGAGTTGCGCGCGCCTTTCTTCTCAAGAAGCTTCACAGTAAGCGACGACTTCGACACATCGAGAATTGATGCAGTTTTGAAGGATGGCGTACTAAAGCTAATTATTCCTCGTCGCGAAGAGGCGAAACCGCGCAAAATCGAAGTCAGGGTAGGGTGAAAACGAATTGTGATAGCTCGACTCGGGGCCGGCGCATGGCCGGCCTTTCGAGGTCGTTTGCGCGACTTCCAACCTATACTGCTGACAGTCCCTCGTTTCTGCGCGCGCACACTTGGAGCCGCAAACATGTCAGGGTCGTCCAAGAGGCCTCCGGCAACCGCTGCTGAGCGGTTTGGGACCGTTGTCACTGCTGAGCTGTACGCACGCGCGGGCCGCTTGCCAGACTACGCAGCGGAAAACGAGGCGCTTCATGCGTTGGCGCGAGCATTCTCTGCGTCGGATTCGGCAATGCTTCAGCAATTGGTCGACACCGCGCTCGCATTGTGCGGTGCTGGTAGCGCGGGTATCAGTTTGCGCGAAGCCGAGGCCGGTGAGCCATGCTACCGGTGGGTGGCGGTCGCAGGGCGTTGTGCGCACTTGGTGACTCACATCATTCCCATCGACGACAGCCCCGCGGGCGTCGCAATCGCATCGAATGCACCGCAGCTTTTCTCTTTTCCGACGCAGCGGTTCCGCTGTTTGGCCGACGTTGCCCAGCAAGTGACCGAAGAACTGGTTGTGCCGATTCCCGGCAACCCCGAGGCGTTGGGCGCGCTATGGGTGATGTCCCACGACGACCATCGCTTCGATAGCGAACATCGCCGCATTCTTACGAGCTTAGCGACCTTCACGAGTGCCGCGCTGACCATCGCCGGAGCCAAGTCAGATGCAGAGGCGCGGGCTAAGGAGGCCGAGAAAGCGCGGAACGCACTCTCCGAAGCCGAGGAGGCGAAAGATAACTTCATTGCTACGCTCGGTCACGAACTGCGCGGCCCGCTAGGCGCGATTGACAGCGCTCTAGAAGCCGCCCAGAAGCTAGCCACTGGAAGTCCGGCGGTACTTTCCGCATTGGCCCTTGCCAACCGGCAGGTGCGGCAACTGAAGCGCATTGTCGGCGACTTGCTGGACGCTGCCAAGGGGCGGCACGGCAAGCTCTCGGTGCATCCCACTCACTGCTTGCTTGGCGACATCGTCAAAGACGCAGTCGGCGCCACAAGCGAGGAGGCTGAGCGGCGACATCATCAGCTCCATGTCAATCTCCCAGCATATCCGCTCACGGTATTCGCTGATGCTGCGCGACTGACTCAGGTCATTTCGAATGTTCTCGGGAATGCAGTCAAATACACACCGCCCGGCGGAGAAATCACATTGGAGGTCGACGCGCCGGACCCTAATACAATTCCGGAGCATGACTCAACGCCTCGCGAGGTTATTATCACGGTGCGCGACAACGGGATGGGAATCTCGCACGACCTGCTGCCGCGCGTCTTTGACCTGTTCTCGCAGTCAAAGTGTGCACGTATGGTCGCCGAGGGTGGGCTTGGTCTTGGCTTGTCGGTTGTGAAATATCTCGTTCAGGCCCATCAAGGGGAAGTGTCGATTTCGAGTGAAGGCCAAGGAAGAGGGACCGAAGTCGTGTTGCGGCTGCCCATCATCCGTCGCGGTGACGTTGAACACACTGGTCCCACGACCCACGGAATTCCGCCGGCTCGGATACTCCTCGTTGACGACAGTGCGGATGCGATGGAGGCGCTGTCGATGCTGTTGGCATTAGACGGCCATGAGGTGAGGCGCGCGTGCGACGGCCGAGCAGCCTTGTCGCTTGTCGAATCGTTCGTACCGGATGTCGCCTTGATTGACATCCACATGCCGGGCATGGACGGCTACGAGCTTGCCCGACAGTTAAGACAGCGGTCGCAATGTTCGTCGACGCGCTTGGTGGCACTGACGGGCTACATCGCCAACGACGCACAAAATTCTGAGAAAGTATTCGATTGCTACCTCGTCAAGCCGCCATCACTAGAGGACCTCGCGGACGAGCTGAAGAAATCCGAGCCAACTTGACGTCTGAGGAAGCGGACAGAGCGCGCCTTCCCTCTGCGATTTCACTCCCCAACAAAATCGGATGGTCGAAAACCGGTGCTTCGACTAATGCGAACTCACCCACGGCAAGCTCCGCGGCGGCTCGCGACCCGGCGTTGCAGCGGTCGCCGCGCGGCGGCGCGCTGTCACTTTGTCCTGCAAGCCACCTCCGAACACGATGGTCGTTGATAGATAGGTCGCGTCGTCCGACCCGCATGCAGGGCATGCTTTCCGATGCGGCGTCACGTCTGTGTAAAAAAGTTTCTTGCAGGTAGCACAGTGGATAATCATTCGGTCGCTCCAACACTTGAGGCGCATAGGCCGGACGCGACGCGCGACGCGCGGTTGCAGTGATACTTTCAACGCCTACCGCATTTTCCAGGCGCGCGGTTTGCTCTGCGAAACATGTACTTACTATGCCTCATTGCTCATACTATGGCAAATCGCACACGCCGAGCGAAAGTTGTGATTTTCCCGAATAGGCTCGCCGTTGCACCCAAGGCAGGCGCGCACGAGGACGATTACGCGGTTTATGCGTCCTATCGCCCGTCTAGCGGAAGGTTTGTTGGAACGCTCAAGGTTGTGCGATTGACAGATGCGCGGATGCTGTATCCGTTTGATGGCGCCGAGGAAATAGGCCCGTTTGAATCGCAAAATGAGGCAAGAGAAGCAGCAGTAAAGCGTGGTACGGAAATCGTGCGCGCGGACCTCCGGTGCCCGGAACTTTGACCTGACGCGCGGCGTCGCCTCGCGGTATGTGCACAGCGCCCGCGTCCGATGGCCGCTCGCGAGGAGCATTTTTGAGCTCAGTCTGGAAAATGGATTCGAAGCCCTGGTGCTGTGAATAAAGATGCGTAGAGGGGCGTGACGTTACGTAAGGACCCCTGATTTATTGTGGCAATTGCTTGCCGACACTTGCCGGAAACGCGGCTCAGGTGTCGCCCTGATTCACTCTCGCGTGCGGTTCTGCCTTCGCGTTCGACCGGTAGGAGCGCCGGCATTGTTCGATGGAATCGCCCAGTTGCTCAGCGGACCGGCGCGGCCGTCGGAGATAAGAGACTGCAGGTAACGGCACAACGCAAATCTTGCGGCTAACCTCGGCCGTCAATTTGAGTCGAGCAGGTGTCGTAGACGCTCAAGTCGCTCTCGCTGGGCCGGAATCAACCCCGGTGTTGCCAAAGCATGGGCTACCCGTTCGCGCCAGTAATCGAGAGCGAAAACGAAACGACTCCGCGGTCCGCTCAAGACACTTTGCAGATGTTCGATTTCTCGGTCGACGAGCATTATTTGGACGGGCCTGTTGGTCCGCCTCTCCGACCCTGCTTTCCGGCTCGTCATAAGGTCCCCGCGCCCTTTGAGTGGTTTGAATTCTGGGCTTACTCAATCTTTAGGCAGACAGCTTACTTGCTTTTTCTGACCTCGTTGCGTCCTAACGTGTGCAGACCGAACATTGGCGTCGAAACGAGGCTTCACTAGCTGATGCCTTCTGTACCCTCGGGCCGTCAATTCCCGAGCATAGAGGCGCTTTGTCGACCGAGGCGTTTCTCGCAACGTGAGCCTCTTCAACTTCCCAATAGACACCGGTGGCATTCGCCGCTGCTTAAACGTTTGAAGAGTCGTTAACGGATTAGGGTTTCAGCGCGGCTCGATGCGAGCGACGCACATCGAACGAGATAGTTGTGCGTCGTCGACGCCGTTATGTCGTGGCGCCCGAGTCGTCCGCGACCACGGCAACGCTCTGCTAATCGATGAACGGTATGTCATCGACAAACGCATCTTCCCCTCTCTCCTTTTGGCGATATCGATGGACGCGACCGCGCTTAGGTTATTGTGCTTCTTCACTCACATCTTATTAGCGTTACCCAGCAATGCTACGCGCCTGAAGTTCAACAAGGTCCGTAGACTCTCCTCGAGCGCTGTCAATAGGTCTTGAGACCTTGAGGGGTCAATCGCGTGGCCGCTCGTTACGCGTCCGCGTTGCTCATCAATCAGGAGCTTGGTCTCGTTGATATGAGCCTCAAGTTTTACGAGACGCCGCAATTGCTTTTCGTCAGATGTCATGGCCCGGGTTTCACGCTTTGTTGGTTCTTTAATTATGGCCCCTGCGTAGCCTCGGGTTGGCGCCATGTCGCGTACGAAAGGGTGGCTAAAAGAAGTTGAGGGACGTAATAGTGCCGAATTTGTCCATGTCGAAATGATGCCGGGAATATCTCTTACGTCATGTTGGACGTAGGTAGTGAGCACATCGCCAATGCGGTGCGATGCTCACTCGCGGTGCCTTCTTAGGTATGACAGGCACGCTCCGCGCTGGCCGAGAATGCGCTCATCCCAGACAGGGACCCAGACATGCTGAAGGGTCGACGCGACGACGGTCTCCTTCGAGAGCGAGTCCGGCCTTGACAAGGACCGTTCACCGGCGATGGACGGTATCGCCCTGGGCTCTTCGCTGCACGAATACCACAACCGCAGCCTTGACCGTCGCCGGTCGCGAGGCCTTCACATGGAGTTCAGAGCCGCTCAACACTTGACAACGATAACCTCAGCAGCACGTCACAACCGCCCTCGCGAAGACGGATTGCGCCGTTGCAGAGTTGCACCGTGTGAGGCTGGCTGCTCTTTTGCTGCCGCTCATTCCGGGCAACCGTATCCAGGCAGGCGCACAACTCGCGTTGACGTGCGGAATCTTTAGATTTTTCGAGCTTGCGTCTCTGTAATTGGCCGCTCTTCGGACAACGAGGCTGGGGTAGTCTCTGACGGTCTCGTTGATAGTCGAAGATACGCGGCCGCAAGCCGTCGCAGTTCTTCTTCCGAGGCATCCTCTATCCCAATAAGTTGATTGCTTGCGGCGCGATGCGATGACAGCAACTCGTTCAACTTGAGGTGGAGCGCGACACTATCCTTGTTCTGGCTCTGTTGAATCAAGAAAACCATGAGAAAAGTGACGACCGTTGTGCCGGTGTTAATGACAAGTTGCCAGCCATCTGAGTAATGAAACATCGGTCCCGTCACGACCCAAGCGACTACTGTGAGAACGGCGAGACAAAACGCTGCTGGTGAACCCGCCCATCGCGTGACCAAGCTGGCGAATTTGTCGAAGGCGCGAGTTAATGGGTGCTGGCTCGCGTAAGCCGGGCTTGAGGTGTCTGGAACGGTGTCAAGCTCATCAGTAGATGAGCTAGAAACATTGTGCTCCTTCATCGTCAACTCCCGAAATCATTTTCTCACCACGCCGCAACAGACATGCCAGTCGGTATCTCGTAAGCGCATGGGCACCATGGGCCGGCGTCTGTAACGAGAGTGATTCTGATATCTCTTTGCGGCCTGTCCGACTTCTTGCTGCGTCCGTTAGATGGTCCTGGTCGTTCGCACTGAGCGCCTCGGAGAAGCGCAGCAGTTCTCGGCGAAGTCACGCTCGCGAGAGTCGACAAGTTAAGCCGAAAATACTCTGGATAATCTTGCGATAGTTCCGGGAGACTACTGCTCTTTCGGCTGGCTAAGGTGCTTGAAAAGTCGGTTGGCGGTTGCAAGCTGGGCGTCGCGCACAAGGAGGCGAGGCGCACTGCGCAACTGTGCGTCATAGACAACCAGCGCATCGCGCAACGACTCATAATCGGCCCCAGTTGCTTCACAATCGATGTTTGATTTTGCGTCTCCGTCTAGCCGTACCAGCGCAGCGTGCGCCTCTCGAATGGATGCAAGCCGCGCTTTTTGAAATCCCGCGATGCATAGCTCTTCTGATACCAAGAGCTGCTGGCACAACAGGGTGAGTAGAGTACCGGTTCCTCGCCCGCGATACAGCGCGTCCAGCGCAATCCAGCTCTTCAGTGCGAGAAGGTTTGCACTGTTGGCATCTCCTGCTTGAAGAAGTGTGCCGAGCAATGGAGACATTGACCTTCGTACAGGTTTTCGTGAGCTCGATTTATTGCTCATTTTGATAAGGAATAGACGGTAGAACGCGGGAAGAGCGTCAAGCAATGGGATTCGACGTGCCGGCACACAAGCGCCATGCTTATTCAGGGATGATGCGGCACTTGAACGCACACTTCGGAGCGCGGCGGCTCTTAAGCTTACGTGCAGATTGGCCCTGAAGACTTTCGCTTTTCAATCGAAATCTACTTCCGTGCGCTTCATCGAGCAATTCCAGCAGCGCACGGCGGAGACTCGGCGCACCGACATGCGGCTTTTCGGTGAGATAGGAGACGGGACTAGCCTAGAGGTCGTAGCTTAAAGATAACGGTGCACACAACCGTTGCTACTCTGCCTCCAATTTGCATCCGTCGCGGCCGATGCTTGCACAACGATGCGCAAGGTCGATTTCTGTACGCCGCGCGACGAGCCAAGGGATGCCTGCGTACCCCACTAAAGGGCGCTTAACACGGTATTCGAATAGTGCTGGTCCGACTTGCTTGAAGAGCACCGCGTCGGTCGTATGCTGCTCGGCGTAGTCAGCGGTCACCAAGCCCAGCTCTTTCGCGCCGCTCATCGAAAACGAACCGTCGGCAGCCGATTGGAAGCTGATATTCGACAGTGCGCAGTAGCCAATCGAAATAGCGATGACCGGTTTTGCAACCAGGCCGGCGTAGGCGCGAAGCCCACTTGTTCCTCGATTCCAACTCACAGAAGCATCAAGCATCAAAGAGTGCAACCTAAGTATTTACCCTAACAAGAAGATACTATGTCCAGCCATTGTCGACAAGATAAAAGAAGCCCGCGGCGCACTTTTTTTCACGGCTCTGGTAAAAGCGACTTGGCTGAGCGGTGCTGTTGCCGCTGCACTTGCGACTCATAGGAAGCGTCCTGCCTTGACCCGCCTGTGTTTGCGCCGACCGCACATGGCTCGCGCGATGCGGCTGCCCGGCGCTGCGCTGAGCGTGACCGCCGAATCGACTGATGAATGACAGTGACAAACAGCGAAAGCGAGCTGCGCTTGTTGCGTCGCACAAATTTTGCTACTTTCCCGGGATGTCGAATTAAGCGCCGTTCGCTGGTGCAATTGGAGCAAAGCATGCACGACGCAGAAGTCGCTGCGACGCTGCTGAATAGGTGGCAACGAAGCAATCGGTCCGATGGTTCTACTTCGGCCGTCGACCTTCTACGAGAAGGAGGACTCTCCTTCAAACGTTATGCTGGTGTGTGCACGGATACATCAGACGAGTTCATCGACGGCGTCGAGATTGAATGCCTCACTTTCAGCGACGGCTCACGGGCTTTGCGCATGAAGCCCCGGGGGGCAATAGACAGTTCGATAGGATGGGCCTCCGTCGCTCCTTCGCATCACCATGACGACGAGGCTAGGCACGAGACGGACACCGGCGCCTCATTTGCTCTGACCTACAGCGACCCAATGTAATTTCGGAATAAAGCTGCGACCTCACCGAAACAGCGGCGGCGCAGGTTCACCTGCTTACTGCAAAAAATTGCGGACGCTCCGAGACAGGGCGAACCGCGAGTGAGCTAACGAGGCTAGCGCTTGACGCGACGGCAGACGGCCGTGATACGAGTCGGCGCTCGGGAACCCGCAATCGCCAACGAGCCGGCTTGGCCTCCGACTTGCTGTGGTCGAGAGGACTTCAGGGAGAGGCGAATGACTCACTCATCCATTGCGGTAACCATCAAGCGCGAGGACCCGGCGTCGCATGACGGACAAGTCTTGCTTGATGAGCTTAGTGCCATGCTAACGGTGTTTTCGGGCGACGGAGGGCAGTCGCGATTCCACATCGCCGACTTTCGGTCGTCGAACGGCATGTTCTATGTTGCTCGTAGCACGCTTGGAGAACCTCTTGGATGCGGAGCGTTCTGGCATTTCGACACGCGCACAGCAGAGCTTAAAAGAATTTACAGTCGGCCAGGTGCGTCTGGTGTCGGCAAAGCTATTCTCGAGCAGCTAGAGGTCGACGCGGCAGCCTCGGGCTACAGAAGATTGGTGCTGGAGACGCGCGCGGTGAACAAGCGCGCGATTCGATTTTATGAGCGCAATGGGTTCACGCCAATCCAGCGATATGGAGCGTATATGGGGCAGCCTGACGCATGTTGTTTCGAGAAGATGGTTGTCCCGAGGTAGGTCGTCGGTGCAGCTTGCGTCGGTCAACTGACGGCTGACGACGCGCGAGAACTCGTGAGCGAAGCGCGCGTCACGCTTATAAGCCGAACGGTCCTCATGCGCCACTCGGGTTCTTCGACTTGCGTAGGAGGCTCACCTGTCCGTTGCGCTCAAGAATGGCCGCCTCAACGTCCTCGAGTCCGGCTGTATGCAGTTCTTGTCTCGCGGTCTCGAAGACATCGGTCTTCGTGATGAGCGCAGCCGACATTTCGCTATCGTTGAACTTGCCGTTTTTGAAGACCTCCCTCTCTGCGCCGACCAAGAAGCGCTCTAACTTCGGCGAACGCACGCATGCCCATGCAAGCACGCGATGTATCAGCACTATAGCGAGCGAAGCACACACGGTCGGGATGGCAGGCGAAGCGCCGACGATGACACGGCTCAAGGTCGCGCCGAGCAGAATCGCGACAACATAGTCGAAAGGCGAACGCTGTCCAAATGAACGCCGTCCCGCGATGCGGATAAAAATCAGAGCCCCGAAGAAGACTGCAAGCGCGCGTGCCGACATTTGAAGGGCGTCGAGGTCGCGCCCTTCGCCGTAAAGTGATAAGCAGACTCATCCGTTCCTCCCAGTCGACAAGCGCTGGCGGAGCGCACTGTCGAGTATGCCCTTTCATTGCCGTGCAAGCCGAGTCAGCTAACGGGCCCCCGATAGCCTGGAAGCCCTAGAGCGCTTTTGCTCTTCGCCAGGTCCACCGCCTTTTGAATGAGCGAATTGAACTCCTCGTCGCTGTGAGGGAGCGGAAGTTGATGCCGGAAGAAGTCGGCCCATCTGAATTCCTCGAGAGGAACTGAAGTCTTCTCATAGCCTCCGGCGTCGCGCACCGACGCTGATAGACTGCGAAATTCATCGTCTTCAAGGTCCCAAATGTGCTCGGGCATTGCGGAAAAAGTAACGCGCTGTCCAAGGGCGTTGTATGGATAGGTCCAGCGGTTGTTCTCAAGAGTAAGCCAGAACTCCGCCAGCGATAGGCTCGAAAGGTCTTGGACAAGAATGACCGGCGCGCTCTTCACTTTGACCTGCCAGAGCGCGGCGGCAACGTGATGATGGTCGATGACAAAAGGCACTTCATCCGGACCATACACGACAGGAATCGGCTTCTCTGTGATGGCCATGTCCAAGTCATGACCTTTCAACTGCGCGTAAGCTTCGGTTTTTTGGCGAACTTCACGCAGACCATGCGTGAGTTGTGTCGGGCGGAGTCGGTCGATTTTCAGCATTTTCATTTTCTCCTCCAGTCTCTGAGGCGCGGCGATTCGTGACGCCCGTCCAGAACATCACCGTGGTCCTCGAAGGTGTCACGCAAAGTTTGCGCCCAGAGAGAAATAGCCGACGGTCGGACGCCTCATTGGAAAGCCCGCCGTTTCCAACGTGTTTGTTGGGGAGCAATTCAGAGGTTTCGCCAACAACTGCGGCTCGCCAGTTGACGGAACAGAAGCGGGCGTGAAGTTCGCTTTGCAGGAACTCGTGCCGCCATGGGAGATGGGACCGCTGTTTTCCGTGGTTGAAGTTTCGAAGCCGTCGAAAGTCAAGCACGTCAATCTCCCAAGACTTCTTTCAGCATCCACGCCTATCCGCGCGTTGCTGGATTCCCCCCAGCACGCAGTGACGCCACATCCCCGTTACTAACTCGCTAGACGTCAGTATTGGCCGTAGAAAACGAGCAACAGCGATAGGAGGACTTTAAGAAGAGCGTAGCCGGCGAGCCCGAAAACGACCGCGCCTACCAGCGTCAAGACGAGAGCAACGAGTCGGTCGGTCATCGATACCTTCATATTTCTTCCCTCCGCGCCTCTCATCACATTCGAAGGCGCACATGTCCGTCGCTCCCGAGAGTGGTCGCTACTGTATAGCTGGTGCTTGCAAGTCTCTGCGCACCCGAGCGAAAGCCGTCTTCTGTCAGCGCTGAGATTACTGCGGACCAACGACTCAGACCAAGTACTCCGACGGTCATTCGCCGTTCGGCTCTCTCAGGCGCTCGATGCGCAGGTATCGCCTTACGGCTTCGAAGGCGGTGACAGGAGAAGACTGTTCAGCGATTCCAAACTTCAGCGCTGGGTCACGTTTGGTCGCTTTCTCGATTGCGTGTCGAGCAGTGTCTCGCTCGACGTCGGGCGGAAGGACGAGCGCGGCCCCGTTCGGCAGTCGAAGCAGAAGTTCGCAAATTTCGTCTGTGTTCACGGCTGGCCTCCGGGCGAACGCCGTCTCGGTCGGTCCGTGGGAACGCGCGTCGGAGAGACCGGAAGAGCGTGCTGCTCGATGACTGTGGAGACCGCGTTCTTGTACACCATTTGGACGCCCGACGGAGACTGTACGGATAGTACAAACTTGTCGAACCATGCGATAACGCCCGAGAGCTTGATGCCGTTAACGAGGAACACCCAGACTGGCGTTTGGTTGGTCACCAGCGAATTCAGGAAATCGAACTGCACATTTGCTTTTCCTCGTTCCACGCTGGCCTCCTTATTCTCGAAGGCTGATATGAACTTCGCCGCTGCGAGCCGTGCCTTCTGTAGCAAAAGGTCGGGCTCCTATGACCGGAACTTCGCCCAAGACTGCTCCTGGAGTGAGGCCGGCCGGGCTACGCATAGAACGCCACGACCGGATGTCAGAACTCGGAGGAATCCGCATCATCCGCCCATGGACTGTCATTCGGCAGGCCAGGCGGACGAGGCGGTCGAGTAGTGTCTACGCCGGCCATCTGCAAGACTTCATCAATATGACGCAGCTCGTGGCTGAAGTCGAGCGGCCACGTGGAGCAGTTCTCATCGTCGCCGATGACGGTCACCCCGTGATAAATCGTGAGTGCATAGCGCGCGAGAAGCAATGCGTCAACGAACCCGGCTTCTCGTTCAGCCTGTTTGAGGAATGTGTTGGCTTTCATGGAGGCACCTCCGGTCGTCAACATTCTGCAAATGGCGCGCCCGAATCTACTTGCCGTTTCTTGGAGAAGTTGCCGCTCGCAAATCCGCGATAGGGGTTTATACTTAATTCGTCTCCTCCATGTCTCCGATATGGATTCAGCCCGCCAATCAGCGGGCTTCTTTATTGGTCTTTTGTCTGCCCCCGCGAGCCCGGAGCCATCAGGCCTTCCTACTCGCAGCGTGGGGTATTGGGCGGAAAGAGAAGCGCCGCGCTTAGCGCCCGCGTGTCGTCGGGTCGAGCATGAGCGGGGAATCCGAGACGCAGGACTATTCCAAAACGTGCCTGTCCGCTAAGCTCGGTCATTGACGCGCGCCAACCGACTCACGTCTGTTCAGTTCCGCCTTCCCTGGCTCGCCGCCAGTTCATTTTCGAAGGAACGACTATGCATCCAACTCCGGCAGAAGAAAGCATCCGACATCTTGCATACCTCCTCTGGGAAGCAGACGGCCGACCCCACGGCCGCGACGAACATTACTGGCATTTGGCGTCAACTCGTCTTCGACACGAGACAACTCCAGTGACCTCGTCTGTTGCTGCATCGGATGCACCTCCTACCAAGACGGAAAAGGCGCCGAGGAAGAAAGCTGTGCCGAGGGAAGGAACCAGCCAAAGTGCAGTGAAGGCCAGCAAGAAAACGTCGGACGGGAAGACGAAGAACTCGAGAGAAGCGGCTCACAGTCTGGCGTCGAGAAAAGAAGGCGGTGCGAAAGCCCAGGTGCAAGGCAAGAAGTCGCCTGGCGGGGCCGGCTCAGGCAAGCAGCGCGAGGCATAGGCGTCGAAGACCTCCAACGCAGCTCTCGACAGTCGGTTGGCGTTGAGCGTCGCAGCGCGGTTCACTCTTTGGTGGTTTGCTTGACGGCCATGTGTCGAGATGCTCGTTCGAGTCTATAGCGACCGGCGTCGTCGCGCGCGAGTCGACCGTCCTTCCTTTGTCGAGCGCGGGCGCGTCAGGGTGGGCGACCCGGCCCGTGGGTTGGCCCGACAAATCAAGTCGAGTGCACCTGCAACGAGACAATCCCAATAACGCCCGCAGTACAGAAGTTATCAAGTGCGGCGCGGCCCACGCTCTGGTTCACGGGTGCTCTTTGAGCTATCCGCAAGCGCGGCGCCCCGCTCACTGCGATGCATGGAGGCGGTGCAAGTTTCCTTCTGAATCCATGTAGACTAGCGAACACCAATGAGCGGTACCGCCAGCTTTGGAGGTCCAGTCCTCCTCCAAACAGTACTTCCCGTCATCCGTAATGGACCATCTGCCGGTTGCTTTGCTGACAGTCGCAGCCTTCGCGTCGGGGCGCGGATTCCGGAGAATTGCCTGAGCCGTCCGGGATTGTTCACCCAGCGTTGAACGGCGTCATACTGTCGGTTTACTGTAAAGGTGAATTCTGCACTGCAGAGTATTGTAGTTCGGCATCCGTTATCGTGACGGAATGCACACTGAACCGGGGCGAGTTGCCTGTGTCGCAGGAACTGCTGGACCGCCTGCCTCGACTGTCAGACTGGTACAACATCAATGACGACTTCTGGCCTGAGCCGGAACGCAATAACAAATTGGATTGGCCTGCAACGATGCGTGGCTTCGGAACCTCGCAGAAGGGGCAGGGTGAAGACGTCATCGATGAGGTTGCTGTTTGTGTGCTGAAAGTCGGTGTAGCTGACGCCGCAACCGGCGTCCGAGCCGCCATGCTCCCAGAAAGCCGCACGCGCGGCGTCGACGGCGACACCGCGACGCGATAGAAACGCGGCTCAGGTCCACCTATGGCCGGCCCAAATGGCTGACGCCACACATTGACCCTGGTCTCACGCCGAAAAAACGATAGTCGCGGCTTCAGCCGGCGGCGCCGTCGTCGTAGAGGTGACGGTTCGGGAAGTCGACTTGCGAGCAGAAGCCTTCTTTGCAGCGAGGGATGACTTTGCCGGAGCCTTCGTCGCAGCCTTCTTGACGCCTGCTGGCTTTTTCGACGTCGCGACCTTCTTGGCACCAACCTTCTTGCTCGCAGCGCTGGCTTTCGATGTGGCCTTCAACTTGGTCGACTTGCTCGTCGCGGGCGAATCCGACGAGGCGGCAGGAGCACTCTCAATCAGGAACTTGGTCCGGTCCTTGGCAGAGGCCAGCCACGCAGGTGCGGGACCGCGACCGCTCCATGTCAGCCCGGACTTGGGGTCCCGGTATTTTGCAGGCAGCGCACCTTTTGATTGCACTTTGCTAGCGGGAGTCTTTCCGCTGGGCGCACCGACAGGTCTTCCTGTGGACGCGGTACCGACTCCGTCGATGAAGAATTTCGTCCGGTCTTTCACGTCTTTAATCCAAGCGGGCGGTCGAGCATGGCCGCTCCACGTCTCACCGGTTTTTGGATTCAAGTATTTCGCGGGCAACTTTCCTTTGGTGGCGATTGGCGCCTTGGAGCCTCGACCGACTGTAACGCGACCGTTGGCCTTGGCGTCTCTTTTTGCTTTTGCTCTGGCTTCGATGTCTGCGGTAGTAAGCCCGTGTTTGAGCATCAATTCGCGAATTTGGTCGACGGCGGCTTGTGCTTGCTTTGCAAGAATGGTCTCCGCTTGCGCCTGAAGCTTTTTCATACGGGCCTGAATGTTCTCAAGGGTAGTCATGTTCTCCTCCGTGTGGTAGCACAAGGAACTATGACACAGCATTCTTGAAAAGAGTACCGAAACACCTTTGCTTGTATCGGGAGCCCAATCAGTTTATTCCCGGGGGCGAGAGGAGATTTTTGAGGAGCGAGATACGGGAACGGGGGCGGAAGCCACAGAGAAGGGGGCGTCGGTATTCGACTTCCATAAATCGACACACGGCGAAGAAGGCTGGCGAGCTCAAAGCCGGACGCACACGCAACGGCAATCAGACCAGCCTTCTTCGTCTCAAGGATTACTTGCCGGCATCAGCCTCACACTTTTTCATAAACGACGATTTCGCAGCGCCCGCGAGTGGCTTGCCGTCTTTTCCGACCGCTTTGCTCGCACATGCAGCGGAGACATTGCTCTTGTTGCCAGCTTCGCACTTCTTGATGAAGGAGGTCTTAGCAGCGCCGGCCAGCGGTTTTCCGTTCTTATCGATTGCCTGAGCCTCACAACTCGACCCTGCGGCCATGGGCGCGGGTTTGGCGGTCGCGGCGGCAGGTGCGGACGTTTGGGCGCACGCGATTCCGACCGAGAAGCATGTTGCCACAGCGACTGCGATAATCTTGTTCATAGCGATTCTCCGGGAAAAGTAAGGCTGTGCGCCTTGCTTGATTAACGCCCGGAGAGCTGCGACGTTGACGTCAGTCCATAGGAATTGTTGTTGCAGCGCCGTATCGGCCGCTCTCTCGCGGCTCTACTCACAGCCTCAAGTGAAGCGCTGGTCGCAAAGGACAGAGCGGTTGAAAAACGCTCCTAAGGGAGCGAAGCAATGACAGGTAGGGTGTTTCCCTAGCGTCTTCGACGGTCTCTTGAAACTGCATCACAGACGCGGGGATAGAATCGTTCCATGCCCGCTATGGCAGTTTTGGCGTTCAGAAGGTGAGTCGCAACGGGTGTCTACTAAGGATTGGGAGGAGACCATGGCGCCGATGACGGCAAGCCGCTTGGTCGTGTCGATTTGTCTGGCGGCCCTCATGTCTGCGTGTACCGTCGCGCCTGGCGTGGCGACCAAGAAGCCAACCGAGGGAACCGCGAAGGTTCGCGCTGCGATAGAGAGCGCAGTCGCGTCATCAGACTCGGAGCTGACAAAAGACAGTCCGACGTCAAATGGTCGTCGGCAGACAACCATTCAATGCGACACCGTTGGAAGCATGTTCGTTTGCACGCAAGGCGAGGCAATCTGCTGGTGGAATCGTCGTACGGGATACGGCTGCAACTGACGGCAGGTTACTTTTATAAGTATGTCGCGACTAGGCTCCGGGAACGCGATGTTGCGACCCGAATCGATTCGCTGAGGAATCCGTCCCGAGGAAACTCCCTACTAAGAGCGCGGCTGCGTCCGCCCGCTACTCGCGAGCAACGACTCGAAATCGTTAAGCGAAAGAGGCTTCAAAAGTTGACCATCGAAACACGACATGTCAAAGCGTTCGTCGACGTCGTCGTGCGCCGTGAGGGAAAAGATGGACCGGGATGCGTATTTTTCTGACGCACGAAGTCGCATACACAGCTCGTGACCGTTGATGTCCGGGAGCCCGATGTCCAGAAGAATTAGCTCGAACACGCCTTCGCCGCTCGTCGCAACTAGCGCTTCTGAGGCATTGCAAGCAAGCGTGACTTGGTGCCCCCTCGAGCGCGCGATTTCGGCGAGCAAATCGGTCGTAGCGCTGTAATCGTCTACCAAGAGGAGTTTCATCTGAAGTGCTCCCAACACTCGACGCGCGGATTCGTTAAGCACCGTGGCTTGCAGTGTACTCCAGCGTCGACAACCGAATGTGCCACTTGAGCTTTGAGACTGATGTCCAATTGCCTTCCATTTCGGCCGACCTGAGTGCGTATGATGGGCGATATCTTTCAAGGTTCATCGGCACGCGCCGAGTCTCCAAGGAAGGTGCAGCGGTCACATTCCGAACGGCAATACCGTAATGGCAGCCCGGTTTCCCGTGTCTTGTACGGCGACAAAAGAGCTGTGGTCCGGCTCGCTAATGAAGACGTTAAGAACCGAATTGGAGCCAGAACCGCCGAGAAGCACACACCGACTGCGTCTATCATCGCGCGAGTAGCGGTTGGCAAGAGGGAAGACCGTTCCCTTGTCCGGACCTTCACGTGCGGTTTAGTTCAAGACCGGCGCGCGTCCGACCATCTCATTGCAAAATGCGAACTTCTCCACTACGCCGCAGCTCTCTGTCGGCTCTTGCGTTGAGGAGCGCGTCGCAAGCCGATGTTTGCTCATCGCACTTGCGAGGTTCCAAGGTGATGCCGTCGCCACGTTCGACCGTCCCGGGCTCGGCAGCAGAAGTGGGCGGCCATGAGGCCGCGATTGCTGAATGGCAGAGTCGTGTGCGGCGCTTGAATACGTACAAACTGGTCGAACTTGAATAGTGTACCGACCGGCGCGGATAGTCGCCGTTGACATAGCCGGCGACCCGTTACGGCTTACGCCGGAGTAAACACCACCGCGCCGACGTCCGAGATTAGCGTAAAGCTTCGAAAAAAGCGGTAAGTCTGGTCGTCGACCGTTATTCGGTTCAAACCCACATGGGTCCGTTTAAGCAATTCGTCCACTACACCTGCAGAAATTGTTCCGTGGTCAGTCAGTTTGCCGTCTTCGTCGGCGGGGTCACCAACTAGCACAGAACAGAGGTCGGTACCTCGGCGCATCACGACCACGCACTTGCCCTCTTCGAGAGAAATTTCCAGATATGCGGCCAGTGTGCGCAGCGACTCGGGCGTATGCCCGTCGGAGCCGGATGTCGAAGCTAAAGCGTTCCCCATCTTGCCGTCTCCGTCCAAGGATATGGGTTCAGTGCAGAAGCTTACTCCCAAGGCGAACGGATGTCGCTCTCGCCGGCGACGCTCGTCGTCGCAGTGCGTGCGTGCGCCCAGCAAGGCGCCATCTCAACGCGCGTTCGACACGTTGACCAAGGGCTCGTTCCGGCTTAACTCCGCGAAGTCCAGCTACCCCGAAATATTCGGTTTCACAACTCACAGATGCAACGTCAACAAGGCGGACAAGGGGCGCGTTGATGCAATGAACGGCACGAAGCCGTCTCATCGACTCGACGGGAGATAAGCATGAAAACGCTCACTCAGAAGCTCGCAGCAATCGCCGCGCTGTCAATCGCCTTCGCGGGAACCGCATCGGCTGCAACCAATTGGGATGCATCGCATCCGCGTCGCGCTGAGGTCAATCAGCGGCTGGCCAATCAGGACCGCCGAATCCATCAAGAAGTCCGGGAAGGCGAACTGTCACGTGGCGAGGCGATGCGGCTGCATCGCGAAGACCATCAAGTGCGTCATGAGGAACGTCTGATGGCGAGCCAAAACGGCGGCCACATCACCCGTCAAGAAGACCGAGCGCTCAACCAGCGGGAAAATCGGGTAAGTCGGCAAATCGGTCAGTGAATCTGAAAGCCGCAGCGCCGAATGGATGATTTCTCTTCGGCGTTGCGGGCGCGAATGCACCTGCGCGAGCAGCGGTTAGGGCTTACGTAGTTTGTTTAACAAGGAACTGATGTTCTGGGCATAGCCCGCGACACGGGTGTCGGATGTCGCCACACTCGCAACGAAAATGAGTGAATCAATGAAAAACATGTTTTTGGTCCTGTTGGGAAGTGCTCTGCTTGCATCTGCCGGCGCCGCGAGTGCTGAAGGTTGCTTGAAAGGCGCGGTAGTCGGTGGTGTCGCTGGTCACTATGCCGGGCATCACGCGGTAGTCGGCGCCGTCGGTGGCTGTGTCGTCGGGCGGCATCTCGCCAAAGAGAAGCGCAAGCAAGCTGCCGCTGAGGCGCAATCGCAGGAGCACGGGCAGATGCAGCCGACAGTCATGCGCTGAGCGGCGGCGTTGGCACGGTCAGTCTGCGGGCAGCAATCAAATCGGCTCGAGGCTTGAGCATCGGGCGACGGCGTCAACGCAAACCTTGTGCAGCAGCGAACACGCCGGTCAGCGCCTCTTAAAAGCGTCTCTCGGGACGCAGTGCTTTTGGCGTGTGTGTGGGGTGAGTTGCCGGCTCGTTATCGACGCGCTGTGAGCAAAGATTCTTCGGAGTCGGCGGAGCGCTATTGCTTGCGCGGCAGCATGAAGCGCTCAAGAAGCGCGGTCGTTTGCTTCTCGGCATCGTTCTCAAGCGCCGGTGAGTACATATCGGCGACCGTGCGCTTCGCGGCCTTTCCGAAACTTGTAGGTTCGACGTTGGTTGCGTCGCTGATTGCGTCGGCGCAGGCGAACCACGCCTCGACGTCTTTTCCAAGCGAAATTAGGCGGCCGTGGGTTGTTTTCAGACGAATGCCGTACCCTACGACCAGCGTGAAGCCGAGGAACATGCCGGCAGCCATGCACGTGACGAAAGCGGTGCCCCACTGAACGATGTCGATATCGGCAGCCCAAAGCATGGCGGCCGCCCAAAGCCCAACGCCCGTGCCGACGCCGAAGCCCGCGAACGCAAAGCCTACGGCGCGGGTCTCGCGGAGCAACTCTTGGACGATTGTCGCTCCAAATGATTTGTTGTGTGTAGCCGGCCTGGGCACTGGTTGTGACCTTCTGCTTTTGTAGAAATCGTTCCCCAATGGGTTGCAGCGTAGGGGCCTTGGCAAAGGACGTCTGTCCGGTGGAAAACATTCTGTCGTTTCCGGACCGCGCATCGCGGGGAAACGTGCCGAAGACCACTTCGAGGACAATGCGGCCTTCTGCCTCTATCCCAGAGCTGACGTGGCGTGGAAGGGCAACCGTCTGTGTCTTTTGCCGGCGGCTTCGTGGAATCACATCTGTTGGACTGGCTGTGGGGCGCACAACGCGAAGCTCGTGCAGGCGAAGCGCGGCGCCGTGAGAGCGCGATATGGGTTGACTACAATGTGGATTGACGACCCGCCGACGCAAACTCATGACCAGCCAAACTCATTTCCGCGATGTGCTGACATTGGACGAAGTGCAGTCTCTCGCCGACATCAAGACGTTCGCTCGCGGGAAATCGTACTTCCATGAGGGAGCCGTATCACGACTCGACGAGAGCGGCGGAGCCTTGCGTGCAAACGTCAACGGTTCGACCCGTTACAGCGTCGAAATGAAGGTCGGACTCGACGGAGAACTTGCCTACAGTTGCGATTGTCCGGTTGGACAATCAGGGACCATTTGCAAGCATGTCGTGGCTGTTGCGCTCTCCTGGCTCGAAAATTCCGGCGTTGAGGTCTTTCATCCGGATGAGTCAGAGCCGACGAAGACCAGAAAGAAGCGCAAGACCGCCGAAGAGCTTATCGCCGAGTACGTGGCGACGTTGAGCGACGACGCCATGCGCGAACTGCTGCTCGATGCAGTTGAACGCGACATGGTGCTCCGCGACAAGCTGCTTTTTGCGGCCCGAGCAGCCAGTGCTCACGACTTGCCCAGCATGAAGGCCGCTGTGAGGGAGGCGACGAGAATTGGCCGACCGCTTGATTGGCGCGAGGCGGGTGGATACGGGGATGGGCTAATGTCGCTCGCCGATGCGCTTCGCCAACAACTCAGTGGGCCTGCGGCCTCGCACGTGGTAGAACTTGCGGAACTGGCTATTGCCGGCGCCGAAAAGAGTCTCGAGCAGATTGATGATTCGAACGGCGACGTGATGCCGGGGATTCTCGAATTGGCATCAGTCCATCTCGAAGCATGCTGCCAAACCTCGCCTGACCCAATCAAGCTTGCTGAGCGTCTATTTCGCTTCCAAGTCGGAGGCCTATGGGACACTTTCTATGACGTGATACCGGCCTATGTTGAGCCACTCGGCGACGCCGGATTACAGAGATACCGACAACTTGTCGAGGAGCAATGGCGGCAGCTTCCAAGCCTGTCGCCCAGCGATGGACTGCGCCGAACGTTCGAAGGCAATCGAACGCGACTCGAGCATGCGATGCTGGGACTTGCAGAGCACGACAGGGACGTCGACGAGCTGATTGCAATTCGACAGAAGGACCTTTCGGCTCCGTATCGGTATCTGCTGATTGCAGGAACTTATTCTCAGAACGGTCGGTACGATGATGGCCTTGATTGGGCTCGGCAAGGGCTCGCAGCCTTCAAAGACCCAGACAGGCGCCTGCTCGACTTCTGCGTGCAGGAGTACCTACGTCGTGGCGACTCCGTGGACGCGAATATGTATGCTTGGGTGCGCTTCGAGCAGCGTCCCGACGCCGACGGGTTCGCAGCGCTGATGGAAGTGGCCCGAACGACAAATAGCATCGATGTGGCGCGTGAGCGGGCGTTCGGCTTTTTGTGGGCGCTGGTCAGGAAGGAGGAGGCTTCAATTGCCGCCAAGAATGCCGTGTGGCACCCGAGGTCGCGTACGACCATCGTCGAAATCTTACTCGCGGCGAAGGAGCACGATAACGCTTGGGCTGCTTTTGCGGGTGGCCCGGTCGCCACCAATATGTGGGCAACGATGGCGTCAATCAGAGCGAAGACTCATCCCCGCGATGCAATCGCACTCTATCACCGTTTGCTGCCAATCGCCGCCGACCAGGGAACGAGGAAAGCCCGCTACGAGGAGGCTTTCAGCATCGTGCGCAAGATTCGGAGTCTGAGAACAGAACTAGGAGAGCAGATTGAGTTTGCGAAAGAGCTCGAGGTGATTCGGAACGCGTATGGCGCGAAGCGGAATTTCATGAAGTTGCTTGCGACGTTGACGTGATGCATAAACATAAAAGCGCCCGAATGAGGCAAGCTCTTAATTGTATTCAGTCGAGTACTGGCACTATCCTCTAGTCTCCTTTTCCCCAAACTTACTTTCTGCGTGATTAGAGCAATGCTCTAGGCGCTAACGCGCATTTCTTTCTGCGCTCATGGCATAGTGCGTTGATTGCAATTACGAAAGGGGAAAGTAATGGCTACGCTGCAGTCGATTCAGGCGAAGATTGCGAAACTTCAAGCTGAAGCGGAGGCAATCACCAAGAAGAAATCGGCGAGCGTCATTGCCGAGATTCATTCGCTGATGGCAGAGCACGGGATAACGATAGATGACCTCGGCTCCGCGTTTGGTGGCAAGAAGCGTGGCACCAAGATGGCGGATAGGTCAGCTTCGGACAAGACAGCGTCGAATGCAAAGTATCGCGACCCAAAGTCTGGAGCAACTTGGTCGGGCCACGGTCGCGCGCCCGGGTGGATTGCTGGCGCTAAGAACCGCGACAAGTTTTTGATTGATGGCAGTGCGGCAGCGGCACCGACTGCCGGCAAAGCGTCGGCGAAGGATGTCGGTAATTACGTTCGTGGTCCGCAGCCTGCGCTGTATCGTGACCCGAAGTCGGGGGCTACGTGGAGTGGACGTGGCAGAGCTCCGGGCTGGATTGCAGATGCGAAGAATCGCGACCGGTTTCTGATTGATGGCAGTGCGACGACCGCGCCCGCTGTGGATAAAAGCGCGGCAAAGCCTGTTGGCAATTATGTTCGCGGACCTCAGCCTGCCAAATATCGTGACCCCAAGAGCGGCGCAGAGTGGAGCGGTCGCGGGAAGGCGCCGGGTTGGCTCGCCGGTGCGAGGGACCGAACGAAGTTCCTGATTGACGGCGCTGCGGCAGCGTCCGCTGACGACAACGAAAGCGTACCGAAGACGGTCGCGGCGAAGAAAGCAGGGGCTAAGAAGACCACTGCGACGGTGCCCGCCAAGAAGGGCGCAGCAAAGAAAGCTTCGGCCACATCCGCGAAGACCTCAGCCGGCAAGCAATCTACTGCGAAAAAGTCGAAGTCTGTGGCGAAGAAGGGACCACAAGCTGGGAGCAAGAAAACTGCCGCCAAGAAGGTTGTGGCAAAGAAGGCTGGGGGCAAAGCGATGCCAGAGAGTACCGCAGACTCGACGACGCTGCTGCCTGAGACGAGCGGGAGCGAGGTTGACGCTGTTTCTTCGGCCGGTTGAACGCAATCGGCTAGCGCTTACCAACGGCCAACTTCGCTGACATCGGACTGACTCAACTGGGGTTTGAGCGGAAGACTTGCCGGGAGAACTGTTTTCTCCCCCGGCTAGGGCGCGGGTCCGCGACCAAAAGCAACCGGCCTTATTACATGTCTATCACTGCGACTGAGAGGTTTCGGCCTGCGGCGCTTGTGGAACACGGAACGCTTCGCGCACCTGCAGAGCTCGTCGGGTGTCGTCTGCGTGTAAATACCTTGATGTGGTCGAAATTGAGGCGTGCCTGAGATTGTCCCGCACGCACACTAGGTCTACGCCGTCCTCGAGTGCATGCGTCGCATGGGCGTGTCGTAACCAGTGCGGACTAACGCGTCGTAGAGCGTCGGCAAGTACTCCATCTTCGTCGCCGACTGATTTTGCGACTTTGGCGAAAAATCGGCTCATCACTTGTCGCAGTCTGGTCGCCGTGATGCCCGCCGAGTTCTCCGCGGATGTTTCCGCGCTTAACGTTCCGATGAGCTTCACGGAACGCGGCCATCTCGCTTGGGCAACCGGCAAGCCGCGCTCTAAGAGGTGTTTTTCGAGCGCGCGTACGGCAAGCGGCGGCAGCGCGACTTTGGCCTTCTTCTGCCCTTTGCCCACCACATGTAACCAGACGTCGCCATTCTCGTCCTCTCGAACGTCTCCCAGCTTCGACTCGACGAGTTCGTGCGCACGCAGTCCTGTGGCAAAGGCGAAATCGAGGATGAATCTCAAACGCTGCGCGGCTGCAGCGCTCCAGCCATGAACAAGTTCGAGCTGCCCCGCAACAGTCCGCGCAATCTCCCACTGCGACTGCGTGAGACAGTGGTCGGCATCGAAATGTGTGCTTCGTCCTACGCCACGTACTTTGAGGCCGGCAAAGGGATTGGCGAGCACGTAACGCTGCTCGACCAGCCAGCGGAACAGCGCGCGTAATACAGTCAAAGCATATGCAATGGATTCGGACGACAGGCCATGGACGAAGGGGCGCCATTCAACCGATTCTCGCGGCCGCGCCGGACCAACCCACCGTTCGCGCGGCGTTGGGTGACGCAGGAAGGTTCGGTACGCAACCGCGTCGTCGGTCGTCAGCGACGAGAGCGGACGCTGACGCTCGACGATGGCCCACAGCAGCAGTCGCTCCGCCTCTTTTCGGTAGGCGCGCGCGGTTTCCGGTGCCTCGTGCAAGTCGAGCCAGGCGTGGACCGCTTCGTAATCAGTTTCCGCGTTGAGCAGACAGCTTCTGACCGGTGCACGGAATCGACCGTGCGAGCCATCGAGCGATTCCGGAACGTTCAGCGTTTCCCACGGCACCACGTTAAGGTTCGTCGACTGACATACCAGCGCTCGCGCCTGTGCCGTCAGGGCTGGGTGCGCTTCAAAGAAGCCCTCCACTTCGCGGGCGCCGACGCGTCCGAGCTTGGCGATGGCGTGCCACCAGAGGCGGCGGCGCGGTACTCGCACCGTCAAATCCGCGAGTGTACGGATGCAGGCCGCCTGCAGGGCTTGCACTATGCGAGGTGACAGCCATTGGTCCACGTCATCGGTCACCTGCGGCTCTGGCGCGACCGCATGGCGTAACACGTCCAGCGCGCGGACTACGAAGCCCGAGCGCTCGGTCCGCTCCACGGCCGGGTGGTCGAATAGGCACGCTAGCTCGGGTCGCCGGCGAGACCGCGCGAAGGCGATGAGTTGACGGCGAATCCGGCTGAGCAGGGCGCGGGACGACTGACCGTCCGCCCGGACATGGCCGAGGTAGCGATGGACGGCGGCGCGCGCGGTGAGCCCTTCGTACCAGGCGCGCAGAGCCGCGAGCTCATCAAGGTCGGGAAAAGCCAGGGAGGGTGTTGTGGCAGGCGGGGCGTCGGGACGAGATGGGGCGCGGCGCGTGCGCCCAGCGGCAGGCGGCGACGGTTTCATGCTTCCAGTTTAGGTCGTCGGTCGTGCTCTATCGATAAGATAAATTATCGCAATAGCACCGCCCACACATCGACCTTGAATACCTCGCGTACTTCCTTTAATCCTGCCAGACGGCACGCATTCGACGAAGCCGCTTAATGGTGAGTCGGCTTGCATCCTCGCCGAGCACTCAGGCGCTTGGCTGCCCGATGGGAATATGCGCCGGCGGACCAGGGACCGTCGGTGGATGTCTATGAAGACCTTGCGTCGATAGACTTCGTTAATAAATATTACTGATGTCAAGCCTACGGTTTTCTGTCGTTCCGCCGATAACCAGGGATAAACAGATTTGAGCTAAGCACATGGCTTCGACTCACACCCATTACGACAATCTGAGAGTGTCGCGGAACGCGCCCCCGGAGGTCATTCGGGCAGCCTACAAGGCGTTGACGCAGCGCTACCATCCGGACAAAAACCACAGTCCAGACGCGACGCGCATCATGAAAATTCTCAACGAAGCGTATGCGGTTCTGAGCGATGCGGAGGCGCGGCGTCGTTACGACGCGACCATCGGCAGCGATGCATCTCAGGCGCATGCAAATCCGGAACCCCAGGCACATTCACAGGGTGCTGCCGAGCAAGGGCGCGCAGAGCCCTCGTTCAGGGCCGGCCATGACGACAATGCACCTCCGTCGGACGTCTCGCCAGACGGGTCCACACTAAATAGTGGTCATCCCGCTTTGATGCCGATGGCCGGGCGTTGGTCGAGGTTCTTTGCGCGCAGTTTCGACCTCTGGTGGGAAATCGCAGTGGTAGCGTTCATGGGTGGCTACTGGCTCGCGCAGAATTCAGCTTGGTACGTAGAAGTCATGACCGGACCCAGTGCGAACTTCTACGCATCGATACTCTTTCTTCCCCTCGCTCTGGTGCTTGACGCTTTCGTCTATCGGATATTCCGCAACACACCCGGAAAAGCGTTGCTGGGTCTGAGAGTAACTACGATTGATGGTAGCCGTTTGACGTTCGATGGTTACCTGCGGCGCAACTTCGCGTTCTGGATGAGTGGGCTTGCGTTCGGTCTGCCCTTATTCAATTTAGGGACGATGATTCGACAGTCTTCTCGATTGGGTAACGCGGAGCAGGCGAGCTACGACGAGTCCAATGGCAATAGGGTACGTGCAAGCAAAAACGGAATCTTGAAAAAGCTGCTGTTTGCCGTGGCGTACGTGCTTTTAGCTGGCAGCCTGTCCATCGCGAATCAGACCGCTGAGCGCTCAAGTGCGGCCTCTCGGGTCCCAGCCGGTGCGCCGGACGTCGCCTGGACCAATCCGGTAACGGGCAGCAGCACGATGGTTGACCCAACTTGGAAATTCGGTCAACAGACAAGCGACGGGGCTCCTGTTTACTCGTTCATGGAGAAGACACAGCATGCGGCCGTCTACTTCGCTCAAGAGAGTTCCCCACGCACCCAATTGCGCGAGTACGTCAACCTTTATAGACAAGGGGTCATAGGGACGATACGCCTCAACGGAAGCGGCGCCTTTTCCGACGATGAGAATTCCTGGCAGGCAGACGGAGAGTTGGTGAAAGGGGCGCTCCGCCTCCATGTCTCCATCGTGCGGATTGGAGCCAGCTTCTGGCGCATCGTTGAAGTCCAAGACAAACCGTATGCGTTCACCGATGATGCCCTGACGAAGCTTCGCACCGCGCTGTTGGGGACACTGCGCTAGTTATGGCGAGCTCGAAATTTATAACCGCCGGTTCGGCGCGAAACTGAGGGAAAAATGAAGAAAGCGCTGTTTGTCGTTGCAGCCGAGTTAAGAAGGTGAGGGTGCGACGGTCCCGGCCTGCACTTCTGTGCGCGACCTCATGCGCGCGTTCTGACACCGCTCGCACCGGGCGCCAGAAGTCTGCCGAAAGGTCGCAAATTTTTCGGTTCGCCTGCGGTTGACCTTGCTGAAGAGCGAGATTGGACAATCAAATCCGGCCCCGAACTTCTACTAGGCCGTTGGCTCCAAAGAGTGAGTAAATCAGTCAATCGCGGGCACCGCCATAGCGGTCCTGTCACGCTTCGGTGTAGCGGAAAATATGTCCTCGCAAGGCGTGCTGCATCGAAGCCGGCTTTCCTCTAGGTGGAAACCTTGCGATGGGAAGGCGTTGGCGCGAAAAGTTCGCCTATGTCAACGTGCAGTGCCATTGCAAGCTTATCAACCACATCGAGAGTCACGTTTGCGATGACGTGCTCCATTTGATAGACGTAGGTTCGATGAAACGCGCACGCTGTCGCCAAGCTCTCCTGCGACATCCCTCGCTCCAGACGAAGGCGCTTGACGTTGATGGAAAGTCGTCTACGCGCTTCGGAGTTGACGGCACCGACAACCTTATTCATACGCGTCGAGAATCCAGTTTTGTCTAAAATTTGAGCCAGCACTTCCGTCGCCCTGCATCAAATCTAAAATTTGCGTTGGGCAACCTCTATCACATTTTAGACGAGTAGCTAAATTTTAGGTGCGCGACGACAAGGGTATGCCCGTGAGCCACGAGCCGGACGTGCAGCAGAAAATGACGCTTTGCTGAGCCCTTACCGTACTTTGGAGCCTCGTGTGATGAGTTGTCCAGAGACCGTCGCCGGAGTGCTGGATGCATTTGCCTGTGACGGTCTGAGTAGTGCCATCGCGTTCGTGTGGAAAGCCTACTTCGGTCGACAGACCTGGCAAGCGCCCCGTTTTCCCTTCTCTGCAACGTTTTCTTCACAGAAGCCGGACTGGAGGCGTATTTTGTTCACCGGTCAATTTTCTGCCAAGGGAGCGGTCAGAGAGGCCAGCATCCGTGGTGAGCCAAATGTAAGGCGCACCGCATTGCGTTGACCTGTGGTCCTCGGCGCTCAAGGCGACTCATAGCCCAAATACGGCAGCCCAAGCTTCTCTCCCGTCTGGGAAAGACGCAGGTTATGCGGCGCAGCGACTATCGGCCCGCTTCGGCTCGGCCGAGCAGCATCGCGGTCCTGCGCGGCACGCCTCGTCCCTAGAGTGGCCGTGTCCGACGCGGTGCCCGTTCATTGCCCAGCGGGAGCGAATCCAGCAAATCGCGCGAGCTCAAGTCATCAATTCGTCGGGGCGCATGCTCAATCGATGAGCGGCGCCTTTGCGAGACTTCCGGCGCCGTATCAACTGCAACCGGCGCAGCGAGGCTGAACTTTGAAGTGTTCAAGACCTGGCAACTTTCCGCAGATGCGACAGTACCGCGTCCGCCTAATTATGTAAGTGGATAGCCAACGATTCTGCGTTCTTCTCCTCACCGACCGGGCAAGCAGGTGGATACGAGAGGTTGAAGCCATCAAAAGGGTCTATCCTTGAAGATTGACAGTCTACAGAATGTCAATCTGTGCGAATCCGCTCGAAGAACTATGCGGGAGGCCCCGCGTTCTTAGGGCGCCACCCAATCCAGGGTGTTCGCGGTTTGAGAGCATCGAATGCAGCCTTGATTCGAATGCCTGGCTCTGATAGGAGGAGGAAATGTCTCGAAATGTCCCAGAAAAACCCTGGCCTGCGGGAGCGGCACATCCAGCCGTGCGAGCTCAAGGCCTGCGGCTGCTCCGCTCCGCAACAGAACTCGCCCAAAAATACGGTCAGGAAAGGCTCGAGCACGAACTGCTGCGTGCCCTCCCTCCGCCGTTGAAGGACGATGACGTGATTGACGTGCTGTCGCATCAACCTTCACCGCGGCCGCGGAACTTCTTCGCGCTGCCTCTGGAGGTCCGACTGGAATTTCTGTCGGACCTTGACGAGGTGTTTGTTGCCACAAGAATCCAAAGGGAAGCGTTCCAAATCATGTCAAGAGCCATGCGTGAGGCGATGCGATGGCGGAAGCCGAGCAATCCGCACGTGATGGCATATCTGAGGGCCGTGCTGGAAACACAAAAAGAAATACTGCTTCCGCGACAGTCTTGTTCGGGCGGAAATGCGAGAGGAATCTTGCTGGAAGGCCTAACAGGTATCGGCAAGACAAGCTTGGCGGACAGATTTGTGGCACACGTCGGCGCGCAAGGAATCCTCCATGAGTCACTCGGTGGTCTCAAAGCGCTATTCACGCAACTTCCTATCATTCGGATATCGGCTGCGGACACGAAAACGGAAGCCCAACTTGTCTCTGAGATTGCACAAGAGGCCGACGCTAGATTGGCCTCTAACTACCACGACGAATTAAACAAATCGAGGGGTCGAAGTGCGCCATCGGAGATTGCGACGCGAATTATCAGTTCGAATTGGGTCGCTATGCTTATTATAGAGGACATCCAACTATGGTACAGCGAATCCGCGAGGACCCGTGCGGATTTGCTGGAGTTGCTCGCCAAGTTGATGGAAAAAACTGGCGTTCAAGTCGTGTCCATCGCGACGTGCCGCGTCAGTCAAGTCATCGAGACCCACCAGGCGACGGGAAGTAAGCTTATGTCGGGCGGCCACCCGATAATGCACCCAATGCCATACGGAAAAGACTATATTAAACTTTGTACAGTTTTCTATGCATTGCGGCTCAACAAAGGCCCTTTGGAACCGCCGGAATGGTTACCTCGTCGAATCCACAGATACACCGCAGGGGTCAGACGCTTTACCCACGATTACTTTCGAGAGCTACTGACCTTCATGGCTAGGCATAACGTGAGCGTGCCCACGCCGGAGCAATGTGACGCCCTGTTTTTCTCTAAGTTCGCCGTGTACATCGAAAGCATCGAGCTCTTGCATAGAGCTATGCGAAAAGAGTATATCGACCCAGCCGAGCTGTTGAAGTTCGAAGACCTTATCAATCGTACAACGTACATTAACCCGAAGAAAACCTATTCGGACGCGTCAGATTCAAACAGGCCCAAAGTCAACGGTGTGGAACCGGCTGCAAGTGACAAAGAACAGCGCAAAAAGCAAGATACCAAGAGCCGACCGGCCATCAAATCTGCGCCGACACCCCGAAACAGTACTTCCAAATCGGAGGCGAAAGCGAAAAAGCCGGCAACAAAGAGAACAGCCTCGCCGCGCTCCTCCAAAATGCACCCTGTCAAGGTACCTAAAGGAAAGGTATCGTCCGCAAGCGAAACGTCAATAAATGGAGGTGAGGGCCTTGGAGCGGGGCGTCGAAAGGGCGACTCTCAAATGTCATTTTCAAAACGCCTTCGCGGTGCTTAGCTATCGGAGTTGACGTCATGTCGGAATCCTATCCATATAGCATCTATCCGCCGCAGAAGGGACAGACCGTATTGGGAATTGTGATGCAGGCATGCATTCTGAGCGGGAAGCCCTCGCTCAAAGAAGCGGCGCGCTACTTCTTCGGGCGCACAGCAATCCAGCCGCCACTGATTGTGCCATCGAACCTCGAGATGTTCGCGTCTCGCTGTCCCGGAGTATTCGAGGACGCAGCGGCAATAATCGACGATTACACCGTCTGGCCGGCTTGCTCGCCGTTCCTCCGAAGCGATGTGAGGAAAACGGTCACAGAACACATGTTGAGAGGGACGTTGTCCAAGTCTTGCACTTCCTACCTTGGTCTTCAAGGGCAGCGCGCGAACATCCGAATGGGGCAGTTATACTGTGAGGACTGCGTAGCTGAACACATGGTCACGCCTGGTATCCCATACTGGCAACGAATGCACCAGGTACCTGGACTCAGTCGCTGCTGGAAGCATGGTCGAATGCTGACGTCAGGGTGCGGTACATGTGTCTTTTCAGAGCTCAGGTCGCGCCGCGTCAGGCTGCCAGGCCTGGTTTGCGCATGTGGCAAGCCAAATGTGCCTTTCTACCCGGCGTCAGCGCGGCAAGCCCAAGCGGCAGAAAAAGTGGTCTCTTCAATAATCGATGAGCTTTTGGTCGTGCCTATTCCGCCGGACTTTACCGCAGAGCAGATTATAAAAGCCAACCTTTGGCGAATTGGCGACCTCGGATACTGCGCGAACGGAAAGGTAGACATTGCGTCAGTGCGCAGAGACTTGCTAAAAAAATTCGGCGAAGAATTTTTAGTTCAGGTCGGAGCACCAGTTGACGAGCTTAGCAAATGGGTGCACCGAGCACTGGTTCGGGGAGAGTCTGTAGCCAGCGTTAGTCGGAACGCGATACTCATTGCGTTTCTTTTCGACTCGGTCTCCGTGCTCAAGGAATGCCTCTTCGGCAGAGAGGTCGGCGAGTACGAGCACCCCCGGCGCGGGGTGTATGTCAAGTATGCAGTGACGACCAGTCCGGATAGGGAGAAGGAGCTTACGTACAAGCGCCTGGCAAAGACTTACTTCTCTGACAACCCCAACGCTAGCAGGACCGAATGCGAGCTTGAGATGCCCGGAATGGTCCGCTGGCTCAGGTTGCACTGCCGGGCATGGTATGAAAGAAATTTCCCGAAGTCGCGCTTAACCTTGAAGAGAGAACGGGACAGCACCGAATACCACCGCGAACTCGATAGGTCACTCTGCGAGCATCTCACTCGCCGCCACGCAGAACTCACCAAGGCAGGCTTACGGCCGCGTCGCCATACCGAAAGGCTCCTGCTCAGCGGACACGCACGAGGAAATGAATACGCCTCCTTGAAGGCGTACCTGCCAACGTCGAGGCAGTTGCTTGAACGTCTGACCGAATCCCAAGAACAGTACAAGGAGCGGTTAGCGATTTGGGCCATACGGTACTCTGAGCCTTCTGACGAGAATCAACTGGACTACGCTCATCGGTTAACGGGATTACCCTATTACAAGTTAGCCGAAATTGTCAGCGTTGACTCTAGAATAAAGTCCGCGTCAAGAACGTGACTTGCCCTTTCGCGCCCTTGCGTGAGGTGGAGAGAGGATTTGGTCAAAGTTGCGCCGAAACCTTTCGTCGGAAAGACGCGCTTCCTCCGCATCACCCGCTTCCATCTCCTCATCGTCGAGGTCAGCTTGCCCGTCCTCAGGCGAGATAGGCGGAACTAATCGCGCAGGCGTCGGGCGACGATTGAACGTCTCCATGAAGTTCGTTAGATGTTTTCGCCCCTCATCCCTGTTGGCGTTGGCCTCGGCTTTGGATTCGCTGTATCGATTGGCTCGAATGGAATCGCGAGAACTTGGGGACAAAACGTTGCGCGCAATCTCGCCGATTGCTTGCTTGGCGCTCTTTCGCACGCTTGCTTCGACTCGACGCCGCCTTGTCTCACTTCTTATATGCTCCTTTCTGGCCTCAGCGGCAAGATGGCCGAGTGCGTCAACTTCCTCGGGTAGGTAACCTTCCCATCGCCCTTCTTTCCCTTTCCTCCAAACGCGAATTAAATCGCCATTTAGGCCCTCGAAATAGAGAACATCTGGGTCAAAACTGTCCCTGTAAGGGGTTATGCTTGGGTCTTTCTTTCTCGTCCCGTACTGCGCCGCCACGCGCGCGTCTCGTTCTTCGCGGTAGGCGTGAGACGAATAGACCGCTCTCGGGCCATAATGGATTCCGTCTATGCGCATCTTGCGTGTCGGGAGTTTATCAAGTAGGTCTCGGTAAAGCTCATCGCGATTGACTTGATGTTTTTGCCCTGCTCTACGTAGCTGAAGGCCCCACCGCATGATTCCTTCCGGTGTCTGCTCAACCTTGGGCTCAGCCTCGTGCATCTTAGACGTATACAGATGCGCTACGCTCGCTGTCTTATTCCACGTTTCGGCGAAGCAAATAGCCTGAATCCAATACTCCCTTAAAGAGAAGCGTGCGTTCCGCCGTGCTCGCTTCGCCCTCTGAACTTCCCTTGGCTTCCTGGAACGAGTAGACCCTCCGGGGAAAACCGACAGAGCTCTATGAATTGCGTTATTTATACTTTCACCAATCGCTCGAGCCCTGGGCTGACCGGGGGGGCAGGGCAGGTGGTGAATATTGAGACGCTCGCACAGAGCGTGTTGTGCTTGTAAGGAGTTTGCCGGTCCCCGGTCGACACTTAACGCGCGACACTTCGCGAAATGGCAGAGGGTGTCTTCGGGAAGGCCGAGCGCCTTCATCATCTCACCTTTTGAGGTGAATGCCATCAAAAGGGCCTTCTTGTAGGCGGCCCAGCTCTCGGTCAGCAACGTCGCAAAGACAGCGACTATATATTCGCTTGCCTCGTCAATCACCAAAATGAGAAGTGGCTTTCCGATTCGCTTCCTGCGGTTGCTCGCACTGACTAGCTGAAACTTTCCAGGGGAGCCGTCGGCGGTGAACCGGTCCCCGGGAAGTAGGCGGTCTGGAACTTCACTAGACATGTACGTTTGAACATGGTCCCGAAAAAACTCACTTCCAACAACCTCGGAAATTGACCGCCGTCTCTGTATCTCAGACCGGACCTGCTTATAAAAAGTGCTTTGGCTTGGAGCGTTGCTCTCATCGGGAAACGTTTGCAGCCACGCTGCATTGTACGTTACACCTTCTTTTGCCATCAACGTTGCGGCGTCTTCAATTTTCGACTGGCTTTCGCTGGTTCGTATGTGTCCTTTTAGATTCGAGTTCGGATTGTCTTGCGCGAAGGCATTAGGCCTGCCCATCTTTTGGTCACCGTCGAGACGGAGCTTGCCGGCACCCCCACCTCGACGGGGAAGCAGGGCATCGGAACCCATGCCATTGCGCAGGAACCAGAACAGGAGAGGGTAGAGGTCTGTGTGCGACACCCCGACTTCGGCAGCTCGCTTTTGAAGAAGTTTGCCCCGTTCCTCCTTGTTGAGAATCGACGGCCTAACGTCCTCATCGACTAACCAGCCAAGAAGTTGCTTCCTCTGCTGCAGGACCTCATTGTCAAGGTTGCTTAGCGCGGAGGTCTCAACGGCCTGATGTATGCAGTCAGGCACCAGTCTCAGTTCACCGCCGATTTTGGCCTCGAGGGTGCCGGGATGGTGGCTACTCAGGTCTCGTGCACCGCTGGGATGTTCTTTGTAGACGCGAAGCAACCACGTTGACATCGGATTGCTTTCAACGAAGTGCCCGACCACACGAAAAAGAGATTCCTCCTCTCCGTTTAGAGCGCCGGCGAGAATGTTCGGAACATCGAAAGAGAAAGGGTTCATCGCCATCTCATTCGGTCGATGCCAACTTTAAGGGCCACAGAGGTCCGCAACGGGCAGTCAAGTCCAGCGACAGAAACCCGAGACAAACGGATGCTGCGAACATCGCGTAGGAAGAGTTCAAATCACATGGAACAACCTTCGACACCGAGTCGAGCAGTCGGTCAAGTGGTTGTTGCCGGTTCTTCGTTTCTATCAACTCCGCTACAACGCGTGCTTGCTCGTGGACATCATTCAGAGCGACTCCCTCAATCAGGGAAATAAGGTAGGACGCTGTGGAAACTTCGAACTCCCATCGTTCTCCCCGTGAAAGAACGCAGTAGCCCCATCCCATCTCTCGTGCCTCATCTTGTTCCCATTGCAGATGTTCTTGAACGCCGTCGCGACGCTGATGGTTCTCCATCTTGTGAGAGACGATGACATGTCTGAAGAAGTCTGGTCGGTCCGTCCTCATAGTGACGACGAAGTCCATGCAGGGAACATCCTTCCACGTGATGTCAATGTTGGGATTCGCGTATATGGCCTCAAGTAGGTCTATCGACAGCCATGGATAGTCTTCGCGGAAGTCGAGTACCGTGGGGTCCACGGTCAGTAGCATGGAGATTCCGTATGCGCCGGTCCCGAGGCAATGCACTGGACGGCCAACCTTAGGGCAAGCCCAGATGGCATCCCTGCTTGCGTGTGAGTCCCAACCCGCCCGCAAGATGGGCTTGTAGTAGGGCCCATGCGGCACCCCGCGCTCATCGGGGTCGCACAAAAAAGGGAACGATGGGGGAAGATTCAGTGGTGCCACATTCGTCATGTCGCGTGCAGTTTGACGGCCGCGGCGTATGGGCCGTGGCGCCTTGCAGGTCTCTTGTAGACTGTTAATCTACAGACTAGCAGTCCGGTCCCGCAAATCAAGCTCTGCTGGGACGCTGACGCTGCGTACTCATACTTCGCCGCGAATATGCCTAGACGCGGGCCGGAAGAAGTCGGCAGACGGGGCCTCTTTGCGAATTATTGGCTTGTACGGAGGAATTATGGGGAAGAGTTGCAGACTGCGGCATCGCCGATTTCACCGACAAGGACCGCATCGCGGTGCCGGCGGTCGGCGTGTCGGTGCAGTCGCGCATCCTGCAATACGCGGCGGCGAAGCAATGGGGCGACAAGCAATTCGATCGCCTCGACAAGCTCACGCAGGCCGTGCCGCATCCCGATGCGACCGCGGCGGTCATCGCAGGCGGCACGGAGATCAACGCGCACTTCGGCAATCCGCCGTTTCAGCAGCAGGAACTCGCGGGCAATCCGAAAGCGCATATCGTGCTCAATTCATACGATGTGCTCGGCGGCCCGAGTTCCGCGACCGTGCTCTACGCGACCGAAAAATTCCGCAACGAGAATCCGAAGACGTATCGTGCGTTCGTCGCCGGTCTCGCCGATGCCGCGCGCTACATCACGCAGCATCCGGAACAGGCCGCCGATATCTATCTGCGCGTGAACAACGCGAAGATCGACCGCGATCTGCTCATCAAGGTGATCAAGGATCCGTCGGTGCAGTTCAAGGTCGCGCCGCAAAACACGTTCGCGCTCGCGCAGTTCATGCATCGCGTCGGCGCCATCAGGAACGAGCCGAAGTCGTGGCAGGACTACTTCTTCAGCGATCCGGCCACGAAGGACGGAAGCTGAACGAACGCGCTTATCGGCGAGCGCGAATTCGATATGCGCATTGATTGGTTCGCGTGAGAAGCGCGCGCCGGTATCGTGTTCGTTTGCAATCCAGCAGACAGATCATGGCCGCCAATCCCCAGGCGCTTTACTCACACGAAGCCGATCGTCAGGCTTCGACGAGCGGCAAGCTTCTCAGCGCGAAGAACGTGACGCTCGAATACCGTACGCCCGAACGGCTCGTGCGCGCGACGCACGATGTCAGCTTCGACGTGTACGGCGCGGATCGCTTCGTGCTGCTCGGACCATCGGGCTGCGGTAAATCGACCTTGCTCAAGGCCGTCGCCGGTTTCATCGAGCCGGTCGCGGGCAGCATCGAAATCGGCGGCGAGCGTGTGCGCGGACCGGGCGCGGATCGCATCGTCGTGTTCCAGGAATTCGATCAGTTGCCGCCGTGGAAGACGGTCCTGCAAAACGTGGCCTTTCCGTTGCGTGTCGCGCGCAAGCTCGGACGCGCCGAAGCACGTGAGCGCGCGCTCCATTATCTCGACAAGGTCGGCCTCGCCAAATTCGCCGATGCCTATCCGCACACGCTGTCGGGCGGCATGAAGCAGCGCGTCGCGATTGCACGCGCGCTCGCGATGCAGCCGCGCGTGCTCCTGATGGACGAGCCCTTCGCCGCGCTCGACGCACTCACGCGCCGACGCATGCAGGAAGAGCTTTTGCGCTTGTGGAGCGACGAGCGCTTCACCTTGTTGTTCGTCACGCATTCGATCGAAGAAGCGCTTATCGTCGGCAATCGCATTCTGCTGCTGAGCCCGCATCCGGGCCGCGTGCGCGCCGAGCTGAACAGTCATCAATACACGCAGGAAAGCATGGGCCGCGGAGAGTTTCAACAGAGCGTCGCGCGCATTCATCGTCTGCTGTTCGAAGAGGAGGCAGCGCTTTGAGTACGCCGCATCTGATCGCGCCGCCCGTGCGGCCCGAATACGAAGTCACGCCCGCCGCGCCCGCCGGTATCGATCATGAAGCGCCGCTGCCGCTTTCCAAGCGCCTTGCGGATCGCACGTGGCTGCGCAAGTCGATCATCGCGCTCGTGTTGATCGCGCTATGGGAAATCGCCGCGCGCGCCGTCGATAACGATCTCCTGCTGCCGACTTTCAGCGCGACCTTCGTCGCGTTCGTGCAAGGCATCGCATCGGGCGAGCTGATCGAGAAGGTCGGCATTTCGATGTCGGTATTGCTGCGCGGCTATGCGCTCGGCGCGGCGCTCGCGTTTCTGCTGACATCGCTTGCGGTATCGACGCGCATCGGCCGCGACATCCTTTCGATGCTCACCGCGATGTTCAATCCGCTGCCGTCCATCGCGCTATTGCCGCTCGCGTTGCTGTGGTTCGGCCTAGGGACGGGCAGCCTGCTCTTCGTGCTCGTGCATTCGGTGTTGTGGCCGCTCGCGCTCAACACCTATGCCGGTTTTCAGGCGGTGCCTTCGACCTTGCGCATGACGGGCCGCAACTATGGCCTCACTGGCATGCGTCATGTGATGCTGATTCTCGTGCCCGCCGCGATGCCGTCGATTCTCGCGGGACTGCGTGTCGGCTGGGCATTCGCGTGGCGCACGCTGATCGCGGCGGAACTCGTGTTCGGCGCGAGTTCGGGCAAGGGCGGTCTCGGCTGGTACATCTTCCAGAATCGCAACGAGCTCTATACGGATCGCGTGTTCGCCGGGCTCGCCGCGGTCATCGTGATCGGGCTCGCGGTCGAGCATCTCGTGTTCGATACCGTCGAGCGCGTGACGGTGCGCCGCTGGGGCGTGCAGCAATAAGCTTCGATCAATCTTCGTCGCGAATGAAGTCGATGAACGCGCGCAGCGGCCCCGGCATGTGCGCGCGGCTCGGATAGTAAAGGCGCGGGCCGGTGAAGCTCTGCCACCACGGCTTGAGCACCGGCACGAGCGCGCCGCTGTCGATGGCTTCGCGCACGAACTCGTCGAACGTATAGACGAGACCCAGTCCGGCGATGGCCGCGCTTCTACTGATCTCGATCGACGACGTCACGAGCGGACCGTCCGGCGCGATGCGTATCACTTCCTTGCCGCGCACGAATTCCCATACCGCAAGCACGCCGCTGTCGAAGCGATGCCCGATGCACGCGTGATTCACCAGATCGCGCGGATGCTTCGGCTCGCCGTGCGCGGCGAGATAGGACGGCGCGGCAACCGCGACGAAGCGCTGCGTGCGCGGCCCGATAGGCACCGCGATCATGTCGCGCTCGATACGCTCGTCGTAGCGAATGCCCGCATCGAAACCGGCGGCGAGTACGTCGATGAACATATCGATTGCGCTGATTTCCAGCTTGATGCTCGGATGCGCCGTCAGAAAACGCGCGACGATGGGCGGCAGGATTTCGCGCGAGACGATCCTCGGCACGTTCAGGCGCAGCGTGCCGGTCGGGCTGTCGCGAAAGCCGTTGACGGCATCGAGCGCGCCCGCGATTTCCGCGAAGGCGGGCGCAAGCCGTTCGATCAGCCGCTCGCCTGCTTCGGTCGGTGTGACGCTGCGCGTCGTGCGATTCAGAAGGCGCACGCCCAGCCGCGTTTCGAGCCTGCGGATCGCCTCGCTCAGCGACGACGCCGACACGCCGCGCAACAGCGCCGCCTGCCGGAAGCCGCGCGAGCGAGCGACGGCCAGAAACGCGTGAAGGTCCGAGAGATCAGGTTCGCTCATGATTCGCTCATTGTTCGCCAGGGCGCACAGCCCATTCGCATTGAGGCGGATTATCGCACGCGTGATTTGCTCCCATAATCCTCTCCATCGCCCGCATTCGCGGCGCACGTCCTTCAGGAGAGAACGAACATGGAACAACGCAGACTCGGCAAGACCGGACCGCAATCGTCGGCCATCGGGCTCGGATGCATGGGCATGTCGGGCATGTACGGACCATCGGATCGCGCGGAGAGCATCGCGACGATTCACGCGGCGCTCGAAGCGGGCGTGACGCTGCTCGATACCGGCGATTTCTACGGCATGGGCCACAACGAGATGCTGATCGGAGAGGCGTTGAAGAGCGCGCCGCCTTCGCGCCGTGATTCGGCGATTCTCAGCGTCAAGTTCGGCGGCATGCGCGACCCGGCGGGCAATTTCATCGCGTTCGACGGACGTCCCGTCGCCGTGAAGAATTCACTCGCCTACACGTTGCAGCGGCTCAATGTCGAGCATATCGACATCTACCGTCCCGCGCGGCTCGATGCGAACGTGCCGGTCGAAGACACCGTTGGCGCCATCGCCGACATGATCAAGGCGGGCTATGTGCGTCACGTCGGGCTGTCGGAAGTGGGCGCGGAAACGATCCGCAAGGCGGCGGCCGTGCATCCGGTCTGCGACTTGCAGATCGAATATTCGCTGATCTCGCGCGGCGTCGAAGACGCGATCCTTCCGGCGTGCAGGGAACTCGGCATCTCCGTCACGGCGTATGGCGTGCTGTCGCGCGGTCTCATCAGCGGACACTGGAACAAGGACGCCGCGCAATCGGGCGACTGGCGCGCGAACAGTCCGCGCTTTCAGCAAGGCAATGTCGAACGCAATCTCGCGCTCGTCGATGCGTTGCGCACGATCGCCGATGCGAAGGGCGTGAGCGTCGCGCAGATCGCGATTGCGTGGGTGCTGGCGCAGGGCGATGACATCGTGCCCGTGATCGGCGCGCGCCGCCGCGATCGTCTGACGGAAACGCTCGGCGCGCTCGACGTGACGCTCACGAAGGACGAATTCGCCGCGATCGAAGCGGCAGTGCCGAAGGGCGCGGCGGCCGGCGATCGTTACGAGGCCGTGCAGATGGCGCATCTCGACAGCGAGAAGAAATAGGCGCTCATCGCGCGCGCAGAAACGTCCACGCATTGAACGCCGCGCCCGCGAACATCAGCACGCTCGTCATCGCGAAGACGGAGTGCATGCCCGAATGCGCGGCGATGAAGCCGCCCGCGAGCGGTCCCGTCACCTGCCCGATGTATTGCGCCGACGTCGCGTAGCCGAGGATGTATCCGGCGGCGTGATCGGGTACGTTGTGACGCACGACGCTCGTGATCGCGGGCAAAAGGCCGCCCAATGCGAGGCCCATCAGGAAACGCAGCACGACGAGCTGCGTGCCGTCGGTGACGAACATCTGCGGAATCAGCAGCACGCCGCAGAAAGCGAGACACGCGACGATCACCTTCGGCGCGCCGATGCGATCCGCAAGCCGTCCGACGCGCGGCGCCGCGAGCACGCTGCCGAGTGCTGCGGCGGACATCACGACGCCTGCGACGAGCGTGACCTGCTTCGGGTCTTTCACGAGCTGCGACACGTACACCGTGATGATCGGCTCGATCGACATGTTCGCGAACATGAGCAGCATCGCGCTCACGAGCATCGCGATGACGGGCGTGAGGACCGGCACGTCGCGCCAGCCGCCGCGCGGCCTTGTTTTCGCGTGATCCGGCGCGTGGCGCTCTTCCTTGACGAGCAACGTCGTCATGATGAACGAGCAGAAGATGAGGCCGCCCGCGAGAAAGAACGTCGCGCGTATGCCGATCAGTCCCGGCAGCAGCCCGCCGACGAGCGGCCCGACCAGATTGCCCGCCATCATGCCCGCCGCGTGCGTGCCGAGCGCCCATGCGGTGCGGTGCTTGGGCGTCTGCGTCGCGATCATCACGATGGCGCCGCTCGCATAGCCGCCGACGAGCCCCGCGAGAAAGCGCATCGCCACGAGTTGCCAGACCGTCTGCACGACGCCGAGGAGAGACATCGTGATCGCCATGCCGAGGCTCGCGCGGATCAGGATCGGCTTGCGCCCGTAGCGGTCGGCGAGACGTCCCCATAGCGGCGCGACGAGCCCCGCCGCGAGAAAGGTCGCGCCGAACGCGATGCCCGACCATTGCACCGCCGCCTCCACCGACGACGCCCCGAGTTGCTGCACGTAGAGCGGCAGGAAGGGCAGGAGCAGCGTCATCGCCATGATGGTGGTGAACGAGCCGAATACGCAGACGTAGAGATTGCGTTGCCAGTGAACGGAGCCTTCGGACATGGATGCGAGGAGGGTGGCGGAGTCTGCGTGACTTTGGCAGATTTTCCGCCGATGCGCTCGCCCACGCCGCGGCACGCAAACTGCGACGCGTGTACGATCGATTCCGGTCCACCGATGGAGAGACGCCGAGTGAAAATCGCGACCTTCAACATCAACGGCATCCGTCCGCGTCTCGACGCCTTGTTGAAATGGCTCGAACGCGAATCGCCCGATATCGTCTGTCTGCAGGAACTGAAGGCGACGGATGCGCAGTTTCCCGCCGATGCGATCGCAAACGCGGGTTATGGCGCGTTATGGCACGGACAGCAATCGTGGAACGGCGTGGCGATTCTCGCGAAGGATGCCGAGCCGGTGCTGAGCCGGCGCGGTCTGCCCGGTTTCGAAGACGATACGCACAGCCGTTATATCGAAGCGGCCGTGGGCGGTCTGCTGATCGGTTGTCTGTATCTTCCGAACGGCAATCCGCAGCCGGGCCCGAAGTTCGATTACAAGCTCGCGTGGTTCGAGCGTTTCAATGCGCATGCTAAGGCGTTGTTCGATAGCGGCCATCCTGTCGTGCTCGCGGGCGATTACAACGTCGTGCCCACCGACGAGGATATCTACAACACGCGGTCGTGGCTGAAGGACGCGCTCCTGCAGCCCGAAAGCCGAGCGGCCTATGCGGACCTTCTTGCGCAAGGCTGGACGGATGCGTTGCGCAAGACCTTTCCCGATGAGCGCATCTATACGTTCTGGGATTACTTTCGCAATCACTGGCAGACGAACTCGGGCTTGCGCATCGATCATCTTTTGCTCAGCAAGGATCTCGCGAAGAAGCTGGAGAGCGCGGGCGTCGATAAATGGGTGCGCGGCGAGCCGCATGCGAGCGATCATGCGCCGACGTGGGTCACGCTCAAGCTCGGGCGCACGCGAAAGAAAGCGGCGGGCGCTTAGGCCTGGAGCGTGTCGCGTGCGGGTTGCAGCGAGGCGAGGAATTGCATGACGTGTTCGCGGCCGCCCATCGTCCAGACATTGAGGTGATCGGCGTCTTCGATGAGCGCGAGGCGCTTGTCGCCGCGAGCGGCATCGAAAAGGCGCTGGAAGTGCGCGGGCGGGATGACGCCGTCTTTCGTGCCGCCATAGATGAGGAGCGGCGCGCGCACCGATGCGATCTTCGAAAGGCTTTCGTAGCGGTCGCGTGCGAGCAGACGGACGGGAAAGAGCCAGAAGCGCCTGGCGGCCACATCGACGATGCTCGTGAACGGGGCTTCGAGCATCAGCGCATTGATCTTCACTTCGCTGGCGAGTTGCACGGCGACGCCCGAGCCGAGCGAATAGCCATGCAGCACGATGTTCGATGATCGCGCGGATGCGTAGGCGTGGGCGGCGCGGGCATCGGCGTAGAGGCCGGCTTCGTGCGGCGTGCCGGGGTTGCCGCCGTAGCCGCGATATTCGGCGAGCAGCACGCCGTAGCCGGCTTCGATCATTTCGAGCGCGATATGGCCGCGTTGGGTGAGGTCTTCGCCATTGCCGTGGAAGAGGATGACCGTTGCGTCGGTCTTGTGCTTTGGTGCTTTGTAGCGGATGGTCAGGGTGAGGTCGTCTTCGGTTTTTATGCTGATGGCTTCTGTATGTGCTTCCAGTTCCGCGTTTTTGAAGGCTTCGATCTGTTCCAGCGGATAGACGAGGCGGCCTTGCAGCCAATAGAGCCCCGTCAGAGCGATAGCGTAGATCAGCACGATCGCTGTCAGAAGGATCCAGAGGACTTCGCGCATGGGTTCACGGAGCGGGTTTGCAGGCTCCTATATGTTAGTGGGTTTGGTTTTTTTCGTTTGTTCGCTGGATTGCTGTTGGGGTTTGGTTTGGTTTTGGTTTCGTTTCGCCGGATCCCGTATTCGTGTCGGTCTATTAGCACTGCCCCTGTGCGGGGCGGCAGTCACTTTCTTTGCTGCTGCAAAGAAAGTAACCAAAGAAACAGCTATCCCCAGCCTAAGCACTTCACACCGGCCGCGGCACAGACGATTGGCTGAATGGCCCGGCACTAGCGAGTGCCCCCGCAAGCAGACAAAGACTTGGACCGCGCACGGTCCGACCCATCGCACCACATAACAGACTGGTTCAGCACCAAATAGCTCCGGCCCGCTACGCGGCCGACCGGTCAATCGGGTGCGCGCGCGCTTCCTCTTCGGTTTCCCTCGCATACCCAACGGCAGCGCGTAGCGCTGTGCCGAAGCTCTTTGGTGCTGAACCAGCGCCCTAAAACTTCTAGCTTGTCAGACCGTGCGCGAGCCAAGCCCGATTGGGCCTGTGAGGGCGACACTTAGGCGAGTGCCACGGGCGGCTGGCAAGCGTGACCAAACTGCGTGTGACCGCGGGCGGTGAGAAGCTGCTTTCTTTGGTTACTTTCTTTGCAGCAGCAAAGAAAGTGACCCCCGCCCCGGGGAGGGGCAGTGCTAATAGACCGACGCGAATACGGGATCCGGCGAACCAAACCCAACCCCGAACCCAACCCCAAACCCAACAAACTCACTCCCGAACATCCCCATCCCCCTGCCGTAAACTCATCGGCATCTCCGCGGCGATTTCCCTCTCGATATCCCCCGAATCGCGCTCGCGATTAAAAAGCGCATTGAGCAGAATCGCAAACACGGCAGCAAGCGTAATCCCGCTATGCGTAAGCGGCCCCGCCCACCCCGGCATGTGCGCAAAAAACGTCGGCGCGACGAGCGGAATCACCCCCACGCCGAGACTGATCGCAATGATGAGCAAGTTGTTCTTGCTATCGAAATCGACCTTGCTGAGGATCTTCACGCCGGTCGCCGCGACCATCCCGAACATCGCGATCCCCGCGCCGCCCAGCACGACAACCGGTATCGAAGCGATCAGATTGGAAAGCTTCGGCAACAGCCCCAGCAAAATCAAAATCACCCCCGACACCGCGACGACCCAGCGGCTCTTCACACCCGTAATCCCGACAAGCCCGATATTCTGCGAAAACGACGAATGCGGAAACGTATTGAAGATCCCGCCGATCACCGTGCCGAGACCATCGGTGCGCAGCCCGCGCGTCGCATCGATGCGAGAAACAGGCCGCATCGCAAGATCGCCGAGCGCGAGAAACATGCCGAGCGATTCCACCATGATGACGACCATCACGAGACACAGCGACGCAATCGCCGCGAGATCGAAAGTCGGCATGCCGAACGCGAACGGCCGCACCGGTGCGAACCACGCGGCCTGACCGACACCCGCGAAATCGACGAAGCCGAGCGGCAGCGCAATCACGAAGCCGATCGCCATGCCAAGCAACACCGAAATATTCGCGATGAAGCCCTTCAGATACTTGTTGATCAGCAGAATCGCGAGCAGCACCACAGCCGCGATCATCAGGTTCTTCGGCTCGCCGAAATTCGCCGCGCCGCGTCCGCCGCCCGCCCAGTTGATCGCCACCGGAAAGAGCGTCATGCCGATTGTCAGAATGATCGTGCCCGTGACGATCGGCGGAAAGAAGCGCATCAGCCGGCCGAAGAACGGCGCAATGAGAATCGCGAACACGCCCGCCGCGATCGTCGCGCCGAAGATCGTCGTGAGCCCCGCGCCGGATGACGCCATCGCGACCATCGGCCCGACCGGCGCGAAGCTCACGCCCATGATCACCGGCAAGCGGATGCCGAACTTCCATACGCCGATGCACTGCACCAGCGTGACGAGCCCGCACGCGAAAAGGTCCGAGCTGATGAGGAACGCGATCTGATCCTTCGGCAGCTTCAACGCCGCGCCGATGATGAGCGGCACAGCGATTGCGCCCGCATACATCACGAGCACGTGCTGGATGCCGACCGCGAGCATCTGACCGATGGGCAGCACTTCGTCGACGGGATGAATCGTTTGGGCCATGTGCGCTCCGGCAGGTCAGGGACGTTTGAGTCGGTCGCCCGAGTATTGCATCGGGCCATAGCGGAAAAAATATTCGCGCTGCTATACACGGCATCGCATGTCGGACCTTCGTATCGCTCTATGGACGCGCACGCCGCCGCAGGATATTTGACCGCCCTTCGTCCACCCGGCCGCGAACGACCGGAAGCAATTGCCGATTGAACCCGGTGCCGTCGAATCCTTCGCGCTACAAGGCTTTCCGGACTGTCGAATTTTGAGATGACGTGCTACATTCCGAGCGCCTTGCGCCGCGTTTATTGCGATCATGTTCGCCGCGACGCAACAACCAACGCCCGGGGCTAGGCGCCCAAATAACATCAATCGCACAGGATCTCGGCATGGAAATGGTCGGCGGAACGCGGCTTGCCCAATTGTTCACCAGCAATCAGGAGCAACTGCTCACGGAGTGGTTCGCGCAACAGCACGCCATCGCTTCGCGGCGCGGACTCGTCGGGGAAGCCGAGTTGCGCAATCAGTTCACGCAGTTCGTCTCGCTGCTGATGGCGGCGCTCGCTTCATCCGAGCGCGTCGATTTCAGGACGACCGCGTGGCAGGAAGTGCGCGCGTTTCTCACGGAGATGTCCGCTCAGCGCGCGCGTCAGGGCTTCACGCCGGTCGAGACCGCGATGTTCGTGTTCTCGCTCAAGCAGCCGCTCTTCGCGCGTCTGCGCGATTCGCTCGGCAACGATGCCGCGACGCTCGCCGATCTCACCTGGACCATCAGCACGCTCTTCGACGAACTCGGTCTCTTCACGACCGAAGTCTTTCAGACGAGCCGCGAGCAGGTCATCGTGCGTCAGCAGCAGGAACTGCTCGAACTGTCCACGCCCGTCGTGCAGTTGTGGGACGGCATTCTCGCGCTGCCGCTCATCGGCACGCTCGATTCCGCGCGCACGCAGGTCGTGATGGAGAATCTGCTGCAGAAGATCGTCGAGACGGGCGCGGCAATCGCGATCATCGACATCACCGGCGTGCCGACCGTCGATACGCTCGTCGCGCAGCACTTGCTCAAGACCGTCGCGGCGGCGCGGCTGATGGGCGCGGACTGCATCATCAGCGGCATTCGTCCGCAGATCGCGCAGACCATCGTGCATCTGGGCGTGAACCTTTCGAACGTCACGACCAAGGCGACGCTCGCGGCGGCCTTCATCGTCGCGCTGCAGCGCACCGGCAAGTCGGTGACGGGGGCGTACGCACAGGACGCCGGGCGCGCGGTCCGCTCGGGCGACGGCCTCGATTCGCTGCAACCGGAATGACGCCGCGTCTCGCCATTCGAAGCACGCATCGAACGCAACGCGACTGAACGGGGTCCCAAGCGATGGAACGCATTCCGATTCTCAGGATGGGCAAGCTCTTGCTCGTCACCATTCAGGTGGACATGCACGACCGGCTCGCGCTCACGCTGCAGGACGATCTGACGAGCCGCATCGTGAAGGACGGCGCGCGCGGCGTGCTGATCGACATTTCCTCGCTCGACGTGGTCGATTCGTTTATCGGACGCATGATCGGCAATACGGCCGCGATGGCGCGCGTGCTCGATGCGGAGACGGTCGTCGTCGGCATGCAGCCGTCGGTTGCGATCACGCTGGTCGAGCTCGGGCTCACGCTGTCGGGCGTGCGCACCGCGCTCGACGTGGAGAAGGGCATGGCGCTCCTTGCAAGGAATGGCACGGTCTGACGGCCGCATGCGAACGACGCCATGACGATCTACAACTCCACAGCCGCGCCGATCTCCACTTCGCCGCCCGACACGCTGCCGATCCGGTCTGACGAACAGATCGTGCGGCTGCGCCAGTTCGTGCGGGAAAAGGCGGTCGCGCAAGGCCTGTCTCTCATCGATCAGACCAAATTCGTGACGGCGGCGAGCGAGCTGGCACGCAACACGCTCATCTATGGCGGCGGCGGGGACGTGCATTGCTATTTAGTCGAGCGCAACGGCCGCCGCGGCCTCACACTCGAATTCGTCGACAACGGCCCGGGCATTCCGGATATCCAGCGCGCGCTGTCCGATGGCTTCACGTCGGGCAGCGGCCTGGGCCTCGGTCTCGGCGGCGCGAAACGCCTGTGCGACGAATTCGACATCCGCTCGGCACCAGGCGAGGGCACGCACGTCTCGATCACCAAATGGAAACCGTTCTGAAGGAATCGATGGCCGCGCAGCAGCGCTTCGAGATCGCCGAGGCGAGCCAGATCGCCTATGCGCGGCGCTCGATCGGTGAACTCGCGCGCGGCCTCGCCTTCGACGAGACCACCGCGGGCGAGCTCGCGATCGTCGTCACCGAATGCGGCACGAATCTGCTGAAGCACGCAGAGCGCGGCGAGCTGCTCATGCGGCCGCTCGTCGATGCAGGCGCGGGCGCGCCCCAGCGCTACGGCATCGAAGTGCTGTGCATCGACAGCGGGCCGGGCATCCACGATCTGCATCGCTGTTTCGAGGACGGCTACACGACCGCCGGCAGCCCCGGCACCGGCATGGGCGCAATCGAGCGCCTGTCCGACGAGCTCGACATCTGGAGCGCGCCGGGACGCGGCACCGTGCTGCGCGTCGTGTTCTGGAATGCACCGGGCGCGGTGAATGCGCCTGCCGCGCAACTGACCTATGGCGTCGTGAATCTGCCGCTGCAAACGGAAACCGTCAGCGGCGATGCGTGGGCATGCCATGCGAATCAGGGCGAGTTCACCGTGCTCGTCGCCGATGGTCTCGGTCACGGTCCGCTCGCCAATGTCGCGGCGATCGAAGCGGCGAAAGCGCTCGCCGCAAACGGCGATCAGCCGCTCGACCGCATCATGGAGGTCGCCAACGGCGCGCTGCGTCCGACGCGCGGCGCGGCGGTCGGCATCGCGCGCATGCCGGCGCTCGCGTCGATGGCGGGCATGCCGGTTTCATTCGCGGGCATCGGCAATATCTCGGCGAGCGTGTGGACGGAAAGCTCGCACAGGCATCTCGTGTCGCACAGCGGCATCGTCGGCCATGCGGCGCGGCGCGCGCAGTTGTTCGACGTGCCGTATCCGCCGGACGCGCTCGTCGTGCTGCACTCGGACGGACTCGCGTCGCGCTGGGATCTCGCGCGCTATCCGGGTCTCGCCATGCGGCATCCGGCGCTCGTCGCGGCGGTGCTGTATCGCGATTTCTCGCGCGGCAGCGACGATGTCACCGTGTTCGTCGCCCGCGTGAACGGAGGCGCATGATGACGCAGCCGCTCTACGCGATGCATATCGAAGACGAGCGCGACATGGTCGCGGCCCGCGTGAAGGCGCGCGATGCGAGCGCGGCGCTCGGCTTCTCGCCGCAGGACCAGACGCGCATCTCGACCTCCGTGCTCGAAGCGGCGCGCACGGTGCTGACCGCGGGGCAGCCGGCGCGCGCCGAATTCCTTATCGATCACGCCACGCGCCCGCGCCGCTTCGTGGTGCGTTTTCTGGCGGGCGCCGGCGCGGGCGAGCGTCTGCGCGCGATGCGCAGCGACGACTCGCAAGCCGCGCTCGGCCTGCTCGCGGCGCAGCGTCTGATGGATCAATGCGCGATCGCCGACGAAGCGGACGGCGTCACGTCGATCTCGCTCGCGAAGGCCTTGCCCGACGGCGTGGCGTGCGACATGCAGGCGGTCGGCCAGGCGCTCTCGCGTCATTCGGGCGCGGACACGGCGGCGGAATTGCAGCGCCAGAATCGCGAGCTGATCGCCGCGCTCGCCGATCTGCGCGAGCGTCAGGAAGAATTGACGCGTCTCACGCGCGAACTCGAAGACACCAATCGCGGCGTCGTCGCGCTCTATGCGGAACTCGATGCGCGCGCGGATCATCTGCGGCGCGCGGACGAATCGAAGTCGCGCTTCCTCTCGAACATGAGCCACGAGTTCCGCACGCCGCTCTCGTCGATCCGCGCGCTGTCGAAGCTCCTGCTCGACCGTATCGACGGCGAACTGACGGAAGAGCAGGAAAAGCAGGTGCGCTTCATCCGCAAGGCCGCGGAAGATCTGTCGGAGACGGTCGACGACCTGCTCGATCTCGCGAAGATCGAGGCGGGCAAGATCGAAGTGCGCCCGGCCGAGTTCGAAGTCGATACCCTGTTTTCGGCGCTGCGCGGGATGTTGCGGCCGCTGTCGCCCGGCGGCGCGGTCGAGCTCGTGTTCGAATCGTGCGAAGGCCTGCCGCCCATCCGCACCGACGAAGCCAAGGTCGCGCAGGTGGTGCGCAACTTCGTGTCGAACGCGCTCAAGTTCACCGAGCGCGGCGAAGTGCGCGTCGCCGCGAGTTACGACGAGGCGCGCCGCCTCATCACGTTTGCCGTCAGCGATACGGGCATCGGCATCGCGCCGGAGCATCAGCAAGTGGTGTTCGAGGAGTTCGGCCAGGTCGAGAACCGGCTTCAGCAATACGTGAAAGGCACGGGGCTCGGCCTGCCGCTGTGCCGCAAGCTCTGCAAGCTGCTCGGCGGCGACGTTTCGCTCGAGAGCGAAGTCGGGCGCGGCTCGACCTTCAGCGCGACGATTCCCGCTCACTACGGCGCGGATTTCGACGCCGCGCATCATGCGGCAAGCGATACGCGGCCCGCCGTGCTGATCGTCGCGAGCAATCCGGTCGAGCGCCTCGACTGCGAGGCCGCGCTGCGCGATTCGTCGTATCGTGCGATGAGCGCCGCGACGCTCGACGAAGCCGGCCGCCTGCTCGCGCGCACGCAGCCCGCCGCGCTCCTGCTTGCCGTGCGCCCCGCGCCATCGGAAGCGTGGATCTGGCTCGCCGCGCTGCGCGCGCAGGCCGCGACGCGCAGCATTCCGATCCTCGTGCTCGGCGATGCCAACGATCGCGATGAAGCGCAGGCGCTCGGCGCGACCGTGTTCATCGAAAAGCCGGTCGGCGGCCGAGCGCTGCCGGGCGTGCTGGACGCGGTGACGGGCAAGGGACCATCATGAGAAGCGACTGGAGCGAGGTGCTGATCCTCAACGTCGATGACAACGACGGCGCCCGCTATGCGAAAACGCGCATCCTGTCGCGCGCGGGCTTTCACGTGATCGAAGCGGCGACGGGCACCGCCGCGCTGGAACGCGTGCGCGCCGACGCGCCCGATCTCGTGCTGCTCGACGTGAAGCTGCCCGACATCAACGGGCTCGAAGTCTGCCGGCAGATCAAGGCGTCGGCGGATACCGCGAGCACGCTCGTGTTGCAGACATCGGCGGCGGCGGTGCATAGCCTCGATCGCATTCGCGGTCTCGAAGGCGGCGCGGACAGCTATCTGACCGAACCCGTGGAACCGGCCGAACTGATCGCGCACGTGCGCGCCTTGTTGCGCGCGCGGCTCGCGGAAAACGCGCTGCGTGAAAGCGAAGAGCGCTTTCGTCAGCTTGCCGAAAATATCGACGATGTGTTCTGGATGCTCGATCCCGCATCCGGCGAACTGCTGTACGTGAGCCCCGCCTACACGCATCTTTTCGACACGGGCGGCGGCGCGCCCGCGCCCGTGCCGGGACCGGATCACTGGTCGGGCGATATTCTTCCGCTGGACCGCGATCATGTCGCCGATGCGTATCGGCAACTGCTCGCGAACGGCACGCCGTACCAGGTCGAATATCGCATCGTGCGCGCGAGCGGCGGACCGCGCTGGGTGGCGGAGCGCGCGTTTCAGGTGCGCGGCGCGGCGGGGCATCCGGCGCGGCCGTATCGCATCGCGGGCATCGTCAACGATATCTCCGAGCGCAAGGCCGCCGAACTGCTGCTGCGCGAAGCGGACCGCCGCAAGGACGAATTTCTCGCGATGCTCGCGCACGAACTGCGCAATCCGCTCGCGCCAATCCGCAATGCGGTGGACTTGCTCGATCCGCATCGCGAGCCGTCCGTGCAGCACTTCGCGACCGTGCGCGCGATCATCGACAGGCAGGTGCGGCATCTGAGCCGTCTCGTCGACGATCTGCTCGACGTCGCGCGCATCACGCAGGGCAAGATCACGCTGCGTCAGGAAGCGGTCGATCTCGCGGTGGCGATCGCGGCGGCCATCGAGACCGTGCAGCCCGCGCTCGAACGCAAGCGCCACACGCTGACCGTGAAGCAGCCGGATGCGCCGCTCTATATCCTAGGCGATAACGTGCGGCTCTCGCAGGTGTTCGCCAATCTGCTGTCGAATGCGTCGAAGTACAGTCCCGAAGAGGGCGAGATCGCGATCGAGACCGAGCAGTTCGGCGATGAGGTGCGCATCGTCGTACGCGACAAGGGCATCGGCATCGCGCCCGACATGCTGCCGCATATCTTCGATCTCTTCGTGCAGTCGGAGACGTCGCTCGAACGGTCGGAAGGCGGGCTCGGCATCGGCCTGCCGTTGGCGGAGACGCTCGTCGAATTGCAGGGCGGGCGCATTGAGGCGTTCTCGGCGGGACCGCAGACGGGCAGCGAGTTCGTCGTGTGGCTGCCGCTCGCGCTGGATGCGCAAGTGGCCGTGCAGGGCGTAAGCGATGCGCCGGTGAGCGTGGCGAGCGGCAAGCGCGTGCTGCTCGTCGACGACAGCGTGGACGCCGCCACCGCGATGGCGCTGCTGCTCGAAGCGGACGGTTTCGATGTGCGCACGGCCCACGATGCGATCGAGGCGCTCGCGCTCTCCGATGTCTTCGTGCCGCAGATCGTGCTGCTCGACATCGGCTTGCCGGGGATGGACGGCTACAGCCTCGCGGCCGAGATGCGCATGCGCCCCGCAACCGCCGACGCCTTGCTGATCGCGGTGACGGGATACGGCCAGGCGCACGATCGTCAGCGCTCGAAGGAAGCGGGCTTCGATCACCACCTCGTGAAGCCGGTCGCGTTCGCGGAGATTCAGCGCGCGGTGTCCGCGAAGTTCGCATAATCAGGATATCGAAGTATCTTGCACCGCCGCATCGCGCTGCCGATTCCGGCATCAGCGTTTTCACCTAGCAATTCTAGGTTGACTCACGCGGTCGCGCGTCCGAAACTTTAGCCATACCGGTGTGATCACAGGTCACACGAACCGAATCCTTGCGGCAGCCGAACGAAAGTACGGAGGCAAGATGGTGGCGACACGCTCGACGACGGATTTACCCGCGCTCGAATTGGTTGCACGCGAAACGATGGCCGGCCGCGTCTATGCGCAACTGAGGCAGGCGATCATGACGGGCCGCTTCGCGCCCGGACAGTTGCTGAGCCTGCGCAGCGTCGCGGAAGCGGTCGGCTCGTCCACCATGCCGGTGCGCGCCGCGCTCACGCGTTTGCAGGCCGAAGGCGCGTTGATCGACGGCCCCGGCCGCGCGCTGATGGTCCCGCCGATGACGCTCGAACTGCTCGACGAATTGCGCGACGTGCGCATCGCGCTGGAAGGGGCGGTCGCGAAGCGCGCGGCGTCGCGCATGACGCGCGCGCATCTCGAAGCCTTGCAGGCGATCTTCGACACGATGGATGCGCATGTCGAAGCCGGCGACGTGCCCGCGTATCTGCGCAGCAACTTCGAATTTCATATCGCCATATACACGCACGGCGCGAGCGATCTCACGCTTGCGACGATCCAGAACCTCTGGATGCGCATCGGTCCGTTCCTGAATCTCGTCGCACCCGACATTCCTCACATGCGCCGTTCGATGGCCGCGCATCGCCATATCGTCGAAGCGCTCTGGAAAGGCGACGGCGAAGGCGCGCGCGCGGGCATCGAGGAAGACATCGGCGATGCCGCCGCCGATTTGCAGGAACGCCTGCAAGGCGGCGACATGTCGAACGAAGCAAGCGCCTGATCTGCACGGCAACGACAACAAGAAAAGGAGACATGCATGACGGTTCTTCAGATGCTGAAACCGCACGCGGGCCTGCGCGTGCTCATCACGGGCGGCGCATCGGGCATCGGCCTCGTGATCGCGCGCGCGTTCATCGATGCGGGCGCGCGCGTGCACGTCTGTGATGCGAGCCCCGACGCGATCGATGCGCTGACGAAAGCCGAAGCGAGCGCGGAGTGCAACGCGATCACGTCGACGCTCGCGGATGTATCGGACAAGGAGGCCGTCGAGCGCGTGTTCGCCGATGTGCAGAGCGGACTCGGCGGGCTCGACGTGCTCGTGAACAACGCGGGCATCGCGGGGCCGACGGGCGGCATCGAAGAACTCGATGTGGACGAGTGGGAAGAGACCATCGACGTGAATCTGAACGCGCAGTTCTACTTCGCGCGCCGCGCGGTGCCGATGCTGCGCGACGCACATGGCGGCGGCACGATCATCGCGCTGTCGTCTGTCGCGGGACGGCTCGGCTACGCATTCCGCACGCCTTATGCCGCGACGAAGTGGGCGGTCGTCGGCATGACCAAGAGCCTTGCGATCGAACTGGGGCCGTCGAACATCCGCGTCAATGCGATACAGCCGGGCATCGTGAAAGGACCGCGCATCGAGCGCGTGATCGCCGCACGCGCGAAGCAATTGAACCTGCCGTATGAAGAGATGGAGAAGCAGTATCTCGCGAAGATTTCGCTGCGCCGCATGACCACGCCCGAGGAAATCGCGGCCACCGCGCTCTTTCTGTGCTCGCCCGCGGGCAGCGGCATCTCGGGGCAGGCGATCTCGGTGTGCGGCAACGTGGAAGTCCTTTAAAACAACGAGGATCACATGGCAACGAAACGCAAGGTCATCATCACGTGCGCACCGACGGGCGCGATCCATACGCCTTCGATGTCGCCGCATCTTCCGGTCACGCCGCAACAGATCGGCGATGCGGCGCTCGCGGCCGCGAAGGAAGGCGCCGCGATCCTGCATCTGCACGCACGCGATCCGAACGACGGTCATCCGACGCAAGACCCCGCCGTGTTTCAGGAGTTCCTGCCGCGCATCAAGGCGAATACCGATGCCGTCATCAACATCACGACGGGCGGCAGTCCGCACATGACCGTCGCGGAGAGACTGAAGCCCGCGCATCACTTCAAACCGGAAGTGGCGTCGCTGAACATGGGCTCGATGAACTTCGGCCTCTATCCGATGCTGGAGCGCTTCAAGGACCTCAAGCACGAGTGGGAGCGCAAGCATCTGGAGAACAGCCGCGATCTCGTGTTCAAGAACACCTTCGCGGATATCGAGTACATCCTGACGTCGTGCAGCGCGAACGGCACGCGCTTCGAGTACGAGTGCTACGACATCTCGCATCTCTACAACCTCGCGCACTTCGTCGATCGCGGGCTCGCGAAGCCGCCGTTCTTCGTGCAGAGCGTGTTCGGCCTGCTCGGCGGCATCGGGCCGCATCCCGAAGACCTCGCGCATATGAGACGCACCGCGGATCGGCTCTTCGGCAAGGACTACGTGTGGTCGATTCTCGGCGCGGGCCGCAACCAGATTCCGCTCGGTTCGATCGGCGTGGCGCAGGGATCGAACGTGCGTGTCGGCCTCGAAGACTCGCTATGGATCGAGCCGGGCAAGCTCGCCGAATCGAGCGCGGCCCAGGTGAAGAAGATTCGCCAGGTGATCGAAGGGTTGTCGCTCGATATCGCGACACCCGCCGAAGCGCGCGAGATGCTCAAGCTGAAAGGCGCGAGCGACACCAACTTCTGACGACGGAGGGCATCGTGAACGCGAGGCTGAAAGTAGTCGCGATGCCGACGGGCTGGCTCACCGTCGATCGCTCGTCGCAGGTGTATGGCCGCTACTTCGGCCAGCAGATTAAGGTGCCCGTGTGGTCGACGGCGATCGTCGGCGCGCAGAAGAAGATCGTCGTCGATACCGGCATTCACGATCCGGGCTGGGTCTCGAACTTCGTGTGCCCATGCGATCAGGCGCCGGAAGAGAAGCTCGAACGCGCGTTGAAGGAGTATGTCGGCTGGAGCGCGGACGACGTCGATATCGTCATCAACACGCATCTGCATTACGACCATTCCGGCGGCAATACGCTCTTCAAGAATGCGCGCTTCATCGTGCAGGCGGCGGAGTGGGAATACGCGGGCCATCCGCTGCCGACGCAGGCCACGTACTACCAGGAGTTCCTGATCGGCCGCGAGCCGCTCGCGTATTTTCGCTGGCAGTTCGTGAACGGCGTGACCGATATCGTGCCCGGCGTGCGCGTCGTGCCGACGCCGGGACACACGCCGGGACATCAGTCCGTCGCGGTCGATACGGAAGACGGCGTCGTGCTGATCGCGGGCGATTGCGCGAACTGCATGGAGAACATCGTCGATCTCGTGCCGGTGGGCATCGTGCATGAAACGCTCGCGGAGATCGGCTCGCTTTTGCGCATTCGCCAGATCGCCGATTTCGTCATACCCGGACACGACCCGAACGTCGTGCCCGGCAGTGCAGGCATTGCCTTGCCCGCGAGCGCTCGTCTGCCGCACGTCCGTTGATGGAAGCGCCCGCTTCATAACCATACGAAGACCGGAGGAAGACATGAAAGCATTGACGCAGTCGATTCGTCATGCGGGACGGGCCGCGCTCGGCCTCGCGTTCGCGGCGGCGCTCGCCGTCTCGGGCCAGGCGCACGCGGCCGGCAAGTACAAGATCTTCTTGTCGATGAGCTATGTCGGCAACGACTGGCAGACGGAAGCCGCGAACATGGTCAAGGCGATGGCCAATACGCCCGCCCTCAAGGACAAGGTCGATCTCGAAGTGCAGGTCGCGGGCACCGATGCGCAAAAGCAGATCCAGCAGATCAACTCGATGGTGCAGGCCGGTGCGAAGGCCATCGTCATCTATCCGATCTCGCCGACGGCGCTCAATCGCGCGATCAAGAATGCGTGTTCGAAGGGCGTCGTCGTCGCGGCGTATGACGGCGAAGTGACCGAGCCGTGCGCGCACAACGTGACGATCGATCAGCATCAGGCCGGCACCGTTACCGCCGAATGGCTCGCCAAGACGCTCAACGGCAAAGGCAACGTCGTGATGATCACGGGCGTGCCGGGCACGTCCGTGGACCGCGCGCGCACCGAAGCGGCGAAGGCCGTGTTCGCGAAGTTCCCCGGCATCAAGATCGTCGCGGAAGGCACGGGCATGTGGAGCCAGGCGACCGCGAAGACCGAGCTCTCGAAGATTCTCGCGACGAATAGCTGGGACAAGATCGATGGCCTGTGGATGCAGGTGGGCTGCTTCACGGCGGCGTCGATGCAGCTCGAAGCCGGTATCGCCGACGACAAGATCAAGCCGTGCGCGGGCGAATCGTCGAACGGGCATCGCGTGCAGATGCTGCCGCCGGGTGAGGTGAAGGGACAGGGCGGCTATCGCTCGATCGGCTATCGCTCGATCTCTTACGGCGCGCCGCCGTACTCCGGCGCGATGGCGCTCAAGATGGCCGTGAAGAAGCTCGACGGCGGCGACTTTCCGGCGCGCGTGACGCTGAAGCTGCCGCTCGTGCTGACCTCGGAGTCGAAGCTTTGCAAGACCGGCAGCATCGACGAACTGAAGGCGGGCTGCACCGCGTTCCCGCCGGATAAAGTGCCGCCGGGCTGGTTCGCGGACATCTACTCGGAAGACACGAAGGAAGTGGGCTTCAACGCGGCGCTGACGGGTAATCAGGACTGAGACCGGGATCGAGGCATGACGATGAACGACGCATCATTGGCGATCGATCTGTCGAAGGTGACGAAGCGCTTCGGCGCGACCGTCGCGCTCGATGGCGCGTCGTTCTCGGTGAAACGCGGCGCGGTGCATGCGCTGCTCGGCGAGAACGGCGCGGGCAAGTCCACTACGGTCAAGCTGTTGTCGGGGTTGATGCAGCCCGATGCGGGCAGCATCCGCGTGATGGGCAACGATGTAACGATGAAGAGCCCGAAGGACGCGCATCGCGCTGGCGTGCAGACGGCGTTTCAGGAGATGACGCTCGTGCGCGATCTCACGGTCGCGCAAAACCTGTTGATGTCGTATGAGCCGACAGGCTTTCTCGGGCGCATCAAACAGCGCGATGCGCAGCGGCAGGCGGCGGAATGGCTCGACAGGCTCGAACTGCCGGATGTGCGTCCGGGCGCGTATATCCGCGATCTTTCCTTGCCGGTGCGGCAGAAGATCGAGATCGCGAAGGCGATCGTGCGCCGCCCGAAAGTGCTGCTGCTCGACGAGCCGACTTCGGCGCTGTCGGGCCGCGATGTCGCGTGGCTTTCGAGGCGCATCGACGAACTGAAGGCGAGCGACGTGACCTTCGTGTTCATCTCGCATCGCATGCAGGAAGTGCGCGAGTTCTGCGACAGCCTCACGGTGTATCGCAATGGCCGCGACGTGGGCGCATTCGACGCCGCCGATATCTCCGATGACGAAGTGATCCGTCTCGTCATCGGCCGCTCGATGGAGGCGAAGTATCCGCCGAAGGTCGCATCCGCGATAAGCGACGCGACGCCGGCGATCGAGACGCGCAATGTTCGCGTCGATGGTGTGGTGACCGATTTCGATCTCGCCGTAAAGCCCGGCGAAGTGCACGGCATCGCGGCACTGCAGGGCATGGGGCAGCGCGAATTGTTCGAGGCGCTTTTCGGCGCGACCTATATCGACGATGGCGAAATACGCATCGACGGCAAGCCGGTCACGCTCACCTGCACGGCGGATTCGCTGAAGGCCGGCGTATCGACGAGCTTCCTGCCGGAGGATCGCAAGACCGAAGGGTTGTTTCTGCGTCTGCCCGGCGGCGAGAACGTGTCGCTGCCGGTGATCGGCCGCTATTCGCGCTTCGGCCTCATCGATCGGAAGCGCGAGCAGGCCGCGATACGCCGCTCGCTCGCGCAGATGGAGGTGAATCCGCGCGCGCTCTACAAGCCGTGCCTGTCGTTCTCGGGCGGCAATCAGCAGAAGATCGCGATGGCGAAGTGGCTGCTCACGCAAAGCCGCGTGTGGCTCATGTTCGATCCGACGCGCGGCATCGACGTCGGCACCAAGCATCAGATCTTCGTGTTGATGCGCGCGTTCGCGGCAGCGGGCGGCTCCGTGCTGTTCTATTCGACCGATGTGCCCGAACTCGTCAACGTATGCGACCGCGTCTCGGTGATGTATCGCGGCCGCAATGTCGGCGAGCTGACCGGCGACGCGCTCACCGAAGAGAACGTGATGCGCAAGATGCTTTCCAGTTGAGAGGTTGCTCATGAAGATAGCCGTTGCGTCGCCCGATAGCGAGGTCGTGCGGCCGGGCGCGCGCGTGGGTTGGGGCGCGCGCATCGATCATCATCGCGGGCTCATCATCGCGATCAGCGCGTTGCTCGCGATGCTCGCCGGATGGGTCGCGCTGTCCGCGACGCCCGTCGGGCTCTACGACATCGGCTCGGTGATTTCGAGCGCGACCACGCTCGCGCTCGCGGCGATCGGTCAGACGATCGTCGTGTTGTCGGGCGGTTTCGATCTGTCGGCGTCGGCGGTCGTGTCGCTCGCCAACGTGCTCGCGGTGCGCTTCGTGCAGGGATCGCCCGTCGAACAATGGGCGGGCGCCGCGCTGATTCTCGCGATAGGCGGCGGCATCGGCCTCGTGAACGGCGCGCTGATCGCATGGTTTCGCCTGCAATCGATCGTCGTCACGCTCGCGACGATGTTCATGGTGCAGGGCCTCACGCTGCTGATCCAGAACAAGCCCGGCGGCAGCGTCGGCGACCAGTTCGGCGCGGTGCTCACGGCCGATCTGATCCCCGACAAGATGCCGATGTCCGCGGCCCTGCTGATTCTCGCGTTGCTGATCTGGTCGTTCATCAAGCGCACGCGCTTCGGCGTGGGCCTCTATGCGCTCGGCAGCGATCCGGACGGCGCATTCGCGAACGGCATGCCGGTCACGCGCTATCGCATCTCTACCTATGCGCTCGCGGGCATGTTCTACGCGGCGGCGGGGCTGTATGTATCGGCGCAGACGGGTTCCGCCGATCCGCTCGTCGGCCGTCCCTTGCTGCTGTCGATGTTCACCGCCGTCGTGCTCGGCGGCACGCTGCTCGGCGGCGGGCGCGGCGGCTGCGTCGGCACCGTGTTCGCCGCGATGACGCTGATGATCACCGTGAACATTCTGCTCGTGCTGAACGTGTCGGCGTTCTTCACGACGATCGCGGAAGCCGTGATCCTGATGCTCGCGGTGCTCGGTTCGTCGATCGGCAAGCAATCGGCGGCGAACGAATGCGCGCGTCACGCCGCGCAGTGGTTCAAGGCGATACGAACAGGAACACGCGCGCGCGACGACACTCACGCGCGACGCGTCACGTTCGAGGTCGACGATTTCCGTCCGGTCGAGAACACGGAGTTGAAGGGCCGCCCGATCGCGGACTGGATCGAACGCAATCGCGAATGGGTCAAGTATGTCGTTCCGGCGTATCTGCTGTTCTTCGCGGTCGTGATCATCACGGGCTTCGTCTACGGTCCCGGCGTGCTCGTCAGCGCGAACTTCTATACGAGCCTGCTCACGCTGACCTTGTTTCTCGCGATTCTCGGCTTGGGGCAGGGCGCGGTGATTCTGACGGGCGGACTCGATCTCTCGATGCCCTGGCTCATCACGCTATCCGGCGTGCTGTTGACAGGGCTCACGCACGGCATGAACGGCGCGGCCGCGTGGGCGGTGCCGGTGGTGCTGCTCGTCGGCCTGCTCGTCGGCGTGTTCAACGGCGTGGGCGTCGTGATGCTGGGCTTGCCGCCCATCGTCGTCACGCTTGCCGCGAACGGCTTGTTGCAGGGCCTCACGCTGATCTATTGCAACGGTTCGCCGCAAGGATGGTCGCCCTCGGCGATCAGCGAATTCACCAACGGACGAGTGGGGCCGCTGTCGCTCGCGGCGTGGAGCGTGCCGGTGTTTCTCGTCATCGCGCTGGTGCTGCTGCATCGCACGCCGTTCGGGCGTCGCGTGTATGCGGTCGGCAATTCGCCTGTCGCGGCGAAGCTCTCGGGCGTGCGCGTGGGCACGACGTTGATCGCGGTGTATTGCCTCTCCGGTCTTTGCTCGGCGATCGTCGGCCTGCTGCTCGCGGGGTTCAGCTCGCAGGCGTTTCTCGGCATGGGCGACCCGTATCTGTTGCCGTCGATTGCCGTGGTCGTGGTCGGCGGCGCGCTCATCACGGGCGGTCGCGGGCACTATCTCGGCGTGTTCGGCGGCGCGCTGCTGCTCACGGCGCTCGGAACCTTGCTCGCGGGCACCACCGTGCCGCCCGCGGTGCGGGACATCATCAACGGGCTCGTCGTGCTGGCCGCTGTCATCACGTTGCGGGACAAGAAAGGCTGAACCAACTCGAATGAGGATCACACACAGATGCAAGCGAAGAACATTGCGGTGATCGGCTCGGGCCGCATCGGCCGCGCGTGGGCGATCGTGTTCGCGAAGAGCGGCTTCGACGTGAAGATTCACGATGCATCGAAGGAGATGCTCGGCGGTGCGATTCCGTCGATCCGCGAGAGCCTGGACGATCTCGCGTCCTTCGATCTGATCGATGAACCCGTCGATGCGATCGTCGCGCGCATCACCACATGCGAAAGCCTCGCCGATGCCGTCGCCGATGCGGATCTCGTGCAGGAGAACATCGCGGAAGTGGTGGAGGCGAAGCGCGCGTTGTTCATCGAACTGGACCGCCTGACGAAGCCCGATGCGCTACTTGCGAGTTCGACCTCGGGCTTGCCGGCATCGACCTTCACGGAAGGTATCGAAGGCCGCGCGCGCTGCCTCGTCGCGCATCCGGTCAATCCGCCGTCGCTCGTGCCGCTCGTCGAGTTGTGCGGTGCGCCGTGGACTTCGCATGACGCGGTGGAACGCGCCCGCGCCATCTACGAACGAGCGGGACAAAAGCCCGTGACCGTCAACCGGGAGATTTCGGGGTTTCTGCTCAATCGACTGCAAGGCGCGCTGCTCGACGAAGCGTTGAGTCTATACGAGCAAGGCTATGCGAGCGCCGCCGATCTCGACACCGTGATCCGCGACGGGCTCGCGATGCGCTGGTCGTTCATGGGTCCGTTCGAAACCATCGACCTGAATGCGCCCGGCGGCGTGGCCGATTACGCGGCGCGTTACGGCGGCACATATCGCGCGATCGCATCGGGACGCAAGCCGTTCGACTGGCCCGCGGACACGCTCGATAAGCTCGATACGGAGCGCCGCGCCGTGTTGCCGCGCGAGCGTATCGAGGAACGCAGCCGCTGGCGCGATCGCCGTTTGATGGCGTTGCTCGCGCATCGGCGCGATATCAAGGACGGTGAAGCCTAACCCAAGGAGACGACGATGCCCGAAGTACGCTTGCTGGTCGATGCGAACAATCATCTCGGAGAAGGGCCGCTTTGGGACGTCAAAGAGGAGCGGTTGTACTGGATCGACAGCACGGCGGCGGAGATCTATAGCTGCCGTGCCGACGGCAGCGACGTGAAGCGCTATTTCGTGCCGCGTCATATCGGCTCGATGGCCTTGCGCGAGCGAGGCGGCGCGGTGGTCGCGCTCGCCAACGGCCTGCATTTCTACGACTTCGACGCGCAGACCGTGCAGTTCATCGCCGACCCGGAAAGCGACGACCCCGAGACGCGCTTCAACGACGGCAAGGTGGATCGGCGTGGCCGCTTCGTCGCGGGCACGATGTCCTACGACTTCGATCGCTACGATGCCGATCGCGGCCAGCGCTCGACGCGCAGCGGCGGACTCTACCGGCTCGATACGGATGGCAAGGTCGCGCGCCTCGACAGCGGCATCAGTTGTTCGAACGGCCCATGCTGGAGCCCCGACAACAAGACGTTCTACTTCACCGACACATACAGCAAGGAGATGTACGCGTACGACTACGACATCGAAACCGGCGCGGGGGCGCACAACCGGGTGTTTGGGGCCCCGCCCCCCCAGGGCCGCCCCCGCGGGGGGGCGGCGGGTGGAGGGGGGGGGTTGGG
>NZ_JARUXO010000004.1:1267872-1279745 GCF_031451275.1 Caballeronia sp. LZ029 | reverse complement strand
TCTCGCCCCCTCTCTGCCCTCCTCCCCCCCCCCCCCCCCCCGGGCGGCGCACCCTCCGCGGGGTTGGCGCGCCCCCCCCCACGACATGGCCGGCACCTTCGATGGCGCGACGGTAGACGAGGAAGGTTACGTCTGGTCCGCGCTCGTGTTCGGCGGCCGCATTCTGCGCTTCGCGCCCGACGGCAAGCTCGATCGCATCGTGCCGTTCCCCGTGCGCAATCTGACGAGCGTGATGTTCGGCGGACCGAATCTCGACATCCTCTATGTATCGACGATGGGCCGCCCGATGTGGGGCATTCCGCAGAAGGAGCGCGACAAGGGCGGCTTGTTCGCGGTGACGGGCCTCGGCGTGCGTGGCATTCCGGAGCCGCGTTTCGCGGGTTGATGCATGAGCGCTATCATTCGGGCCTCAGGGTCACGAACGGTATCGCCCGATATGGATACGAACAAGCTCATCGCGTCGCTGCCCGCGCGCATCGACGCGATCGTCTCGCGCGGCGCGCAGGCGCATCCCGATCACATCGCGTTGCATGAAGACGCGCGCACGCTGACGTATGCGCAACTCGACGATGCCGTCGATGCGCTCGCCGCGCGTCTCGCAGCGGCGGGCGTGCGGGCCGGCGATCGCGTGATGCTGATCGGCGAGAACAGCGTCGCGCTCGTCGCGTCGCTCTTTGCCGCGAGTCGTCTCGATGCATGGGCGCTCGTCGCGAATGCGCGCCTGTCCGCCGTCGAGCTCGAAGCGATCCGCGCGCATGCGACGCCGCGCATCGCGCTCTATACCGTCGAAGCATCCGACGATGCCGCGCGTCATGCACAACGCGACGGTGCCGCGATCGAATCGCTCGACGCAACGCCGATCGGCGCGTTCGCGCTGAGCGCCGTCGATAACGCTTCCACGCAGGAACCGCACGGCCTGCCTTCGGACCGGCAATGCGCGGCGCTCATCTACACGACGGGCACGACGGGCGCACCGAAGGGCGTGATGTTGTCGCATCGCAATCTGCTCTTCGTCGCGGCGGTATCGAGCACGCTGCGCCGCGTGAGTTCGGGCGATCGCGTCTATGCCGTGTTGCCGATCTCGCATGTGTTCGGGCTTGCGTCCATGTGCCTCGGCTCGCTCCATGCGGGCGCGTCTTTGCGGCTCGCGGCACGCTTCGATGCCGAGCGCGCGGGACGCGTACTCAGCGAAGAACGCATGACGATCTTTCAGGGCGTGCCCGCGATGCACGCGAAGCTGATCGATCATTTCACGCCGCGCGGCGGGCTGAATGCGCCGTCGCTGCGATTCGTCTATTGCGGCGGCTCGCCGCTCGACATGACGCTGAAGGCGGCGGCCGAAGCGTTTTACGGCGTGCCCTTGCACAACGGCTACGGCATGACCGAGAGCAGTCCGACGGTGTCGAACACATTGCTCGATGCGCCCGCGCACGATTCATCCGTCGGTCCGTTGATACCGGGCGTCGAGGCGCGCATCGTGCCGCTCGCGCAAGCAGACGCCGCCGACGAGACCGGCGAATTATGGATTCGCGGCCCGAACGTGATGCTCGGCTACTCCCGCGATGCGGCGCAAACAGCGGCCACGGTGACCGCCGACGGATGGCTCAAAACCGGCGATCTCGCGCGCTTCGAGAACGGCAATCTGTATATCGTCGGACGCAGCAAGGAACTCATAATCCGTTCTGGCTTCAACGTGTATCCCGCCGAAGTGGAGCAGGCGTTCAACAGTCACCCTGCCGTGCTGCATTCCGCCGTGATCGGGCGAAGCGCGGTGGGCAACGAGGACGTGCTCGCGTTCGTCGAACTGAGGCCGGGTTGCGTGGCGGACGAACGCGAACTCGCTCAATGGGTGAGCGCAAGGCTCGCACCGTACAAGCGGCCTTCGACGATCCGCATTCTCGATGCGCTGCCGGTGTCCGCGAGCGGCAAGGTGCTCAAGCATCGGCTCGGGACGCTCGCTAGTTAGTCGCGGATGCAACCGGCTTGATCGCGCCTTTCGTGTCCTCGCCGGCGCCGCCCAGCGACTGGAAGAGCGCGGCCGTGTCTGACAAGCGGTTCGCTTGCGCGGCCGTGTAATCGAACTGCGTTTGCAGCGCCTGACGTTGCGTGTCGAGCAGATCGAAGCGGCTCACACCGCCTGCCGTGTAGCGCGCGCCAGTGGTATCGAGATTCGCTCGTGCTTCGCTCGCCGCGATCTCGCGCGCCTGCACCGTACTCGCGTCGTTCTGTAGCGCGGTCAGACTATCGGCGACTTGCTGGAGGGCTTCCAGCACGGTTTGCCGATAACCTTGCATGGCTGCATCGTAGGCCGCTTCCGCCGATCTCTTCTTCGCGCGCAGTTCGCCGCCATGAAACAGCGGCTGCGTGAGATTCAGCCCGACATTCCATACGTTCAGGCTGTTGAGCATGTCGTGGATATTCGTGCGCTGGCTTCCCACGCCGGCCGACAGCGAGAACTTCGGATAGAGATCGGCCGTCGCCACGCCGACATTCGCGCTCGCCTGATGCAGCAGCGCCTCGGATGCGCGGATATCGGGACGTTCGCGTGCGAGCGTCGAAGGCAGCGTGAGCGGAACGCTGTCCGGCAGACGCAGCGAATCGAGCGTGATCGCATCGAAATCGGCGACGGACGGTTCGACGCCGAGCAGCACCGCAAGCCGATGATCGGCCTGATCGCGCTGCGTGACGAGCGATGGCAGACCCGCGCGCGTTTGCTCGACGAGCGTGCGCTGGCTGCGCACATCGAACGATGCGACGCCGCCCGCTTGCAGGCGGCCTTCCATGATCGACAACTGCCTCATCTGTGCATCGACGAGGCGCTCGGTGAGCGTGATCTGCTGCTGCAATGAAGCGCGCCGGATCGCGCTCGCGACGACATTGCCCGCGATCGAAAGACGCGCCGCGTCGAGTTCGAAGGACTGGTAATCCACTTGCGCACGCAATGCTTCGAGCGCGCGCCGCTCGCCGCCGAAGACATCGAGCGTGTACGTCACGCTGACCGATGCATCGTAGAGCGTGAAAGGCCCGGGGCTCGGAATGGGCACGCCGAACGCGGCGGGGTCCACCTTTTGACGCGTGCCTGAGAGCGAGGCATCGACGGCGGGGAAGTATGTCGCGCCGGCTTGCGCGCGATAGTCTTCACGCGCTTGCAGAAGCTTCGCGCGAGCTTGTTCGAGCGTCGGGCTATCGTTCAATGCGCGATCGACGAGACGGTTCAGCGCATCGGAGCCGAATTGCGTCCACCAGCGCGGCAAAGCATGATCGATGGCGGGAAAGCCTTGCATCGCGACGGAAGTCTTGACATAGGTTTGCGTGTCGGGCGGCGCGGGCGCGTGAAAGTCGGGGCCGACCGTGCAGCCGCACAACACGAGCGCGCAAAGGGAAAGAAGCGGTTTCATCGACGTCTCCCTAATCCAGCGTGCGCCGGTAGAAGCGCAGCGCAATGCACATCACGATCACGGTGAAAAGCGCCATCGGCCAGACCGAAGGCCACAGGTCCGCCCAGCCGCTGCCCTTGAGCAGAATGCCGCGTATCAGGCGGTTGAAGTAAGTGAGCGGCAGAAGATTGCCGATGAACTGCGCCCACGCGGGCATGCCCGCGAACGGAAACATGAAGCCGGAGAGAAGGATGTTAGGCAGGAAGTAGAACATGGTCAGTTGCATCGCCTGAAGCTGATTCTGCGCGAGCGACGACAACGTGATGCCCACCGTCAGATTCGCGGCGATGAACAGCAGCGCGGCGAGATAGATCGCGAGCGGATTGCCGACGAACGGCACATGAAACACGAAGCGCGTGGCTCCGAGAATGATCGTCGCTTGAATGAGGCCGATGAACACGTAGGGCACGATCTTGCCCGTCATCACTTCGACGGGGCGCACGGGTGTCGCGAGCAGGTTCTCCATCGTGCCGCGTTCGCGTTCGCGCGTCATCGCGAGGCCCGTCATCATCACGAGGGTCATCGTGAGGATCACGCCCATCAAACCCGGCACGACGTTGTATTGCGTGATGCCCTCGGGGTTATAGAGGTTGTGGACCTGCACGTCGAACGCGGCGGGCCCGCCATTCAAACGCGCGAGCGGACCGGTGAGGTCCTTGCTCGCCACCGATTGCACGAGCGCGGACAGTGAATTGCTCGCCTTGCTGACCGCGTTCGGATCGGTGGCGTCGGCTTCGACGAGCAGCGCGGGCCGCTCGCCGCGCAACAGCTTGCGCGAGAAGTCGGCGGGAATGTCGAGCACGAAAAGCACACGGCCTTGCGCGAGCGCGCGGCGGCCGGCTTCATCGTCGGGCAGTGTTTCGACGATATCGAAGTAGTCGGAGTGCTCCATCGCGGCGATGAAGCTGCGCGAAAACGGGCTTTGATCGCCGACGATCACGGCTGTCGGCAGATGCTTCGGGTCCGTGTTGATCGCGTAGCCGAAGAGCGCGAGCTGCACGATCGGCAGCCCCACGATCATGCCGAACGTGATGCGGTCGCGCCGTAGCTGCAGAAACTCCTTGATCACGATGCTCCACCACCGCGTGATGGAGAAGCGCGCGAACAGTGCGAAGCCACCGCGCGCTGTCATGACGCCACCTTGAAGTTGTCGGTCGAGTGGCTCATCAGATAGATGAAGACGTCTTCCAGCCCGGTTTCGATGCGCTCCGCATGGGTTGCGCCGTCTTTCGTCGCGTCACGCACGGCCTGTTCGAGCGCGGCGTGATCGCTGCCGCTCACATGCAGCGCCGAGCCGAACACGACCGTCTGGTCGATGCCGGGCGTCTTGCGCAAGCGTTCCGAGAGCGCACTGAGATGCTGACCGTGGATGCTCCACGTAGCGAGATTCTGCGACGCGATCACTTCGTTCGCGGTGCCTTGCGCGAGCAGCTTGCCGTAAGCGATATACGCGAGCTTGTGACAGCGCTCGGCTTCGTCCATGTAGTGCGTGCTGACGAGCACGGAGATGCCTTTCGCGGCGAGACGATGCAGCTCTTCCCAAAAGTCGCGGCGCGCGGTGGGATCGACGCCCGCGGTCGGTTCATCGAGCAACAACAGCTTCGGCTCGTGCAGCATGCATGCGGCGAGTGCGAGCCGTTGCTTCCATCCACCCGAAAGCGAGCCCGTCAGTTGCTTCGCGCGGCTCTGCAAGCCCAGCGCTTCGAGCGCGCGATCCACGGCTTCTCGACGGTTCTTCATCTGATACATGCGCGCGACGAAATCGAGATTCTCGCGGATGGTCAGGTCTTCCCAGTACGAAAAGCGCTGCGTCATATAGCCGACGTTGCGCTTGATCTCCTCGCTCTCGCTTACGATGTCGTAGCCGAGACACGTGCCGCTGCCCGAATCGGGCGTGAGCAGGCCGCACATCAGGCGGATGGAGGTCGTCTTGCCGCTGCCGTTCGGACCGAGAAAGCCGAAGATTTCGCCGCGCGCGACCTGCAACGACACATCGTTGACGACGTGCTTGTCGCCGAAACGCTTGTTGAGGTTGTGGACGTCGATGACGTAGGGCGTGTCCTGCGCGTTCATTGCAACCTCACCGCGACGGGTTGGCCGGGATGAAGCTTCGCCGCATCGGCGGGCTGAGGATGCGCCTCGACCATGAACACGAGCTTCGCGCGATTTTCGTTGCTATAGATGACGGGCGGCGTGTATTCCGCCTGATTCGACACGTAGGTGATCTTCGCGGGCACGTCTTCCGCGCATCCGTCGCAATGAATCGATACCGCGCGCCCCGCCGCGAGACCGCCCACCGCGTTCTCCGGCACGAAGAAGCGCACCTTCACATTCTGCGGCGGCAGCATCTGCACGACGGGCGTGCCCGCCTGCACCCATTCTCCGACGCGATAGAGCGTGTCGTACACGAGCCCGTCCGCCGGCGCCGCGACCCGCTTTTGATCGACCTTCCATTGCGCCTGGACGACGAACGCCTGCGCGGCGGCCACCTGCGCGCGCTGCGCTTCGATCTGCTGAGGACGGCCGGGCAGGCGCGCGATATCGACCTGTTCGGCGAGATCGCGCACTTGCGCGGCGGCGGCATCGGCGTTGGCGCGGGAATCGTCGAGTTGCCCTTTGGCGATGCCGCCGGCGCTGAACTGCGCTTCGTCGCGGCTCAGTTGCAACGCGGCCTTGCGGGCGTTCGCGCGTGCCTGCGCGAGCTGCGCGCGCACCGAAGCGACCTCCGGTGCGCGTTTGCCTGTGAGGATGTCTTGAAGCTGCGACTGCGCGGCGGTGAGTTGGCGTTGCGCCTGATCGAGCGCGGCGGTTTCATCGACGGATTCGAGCGCGAACGTGCCCGCGCCCGCTTTCACCGTTTGGCCGCGCGAGACGGACAGCGCGGCGAGCTTGCCCGATTGCGACGAGCCGAGATAGACGAACTCTCCCTCGACGTAGCCTTGATAGACGTCGCGGTCCTGATGAGAGCACGCCGCGAGTGCCGCGGCGAAAAGCAGATAGAAGGGTATGCCGGTCAGGCGGCTCATGGCGCGCTCCATGATCAGGTATCTTTCAATGTCTTGGTTGGTGTACCAAACAATAGACGAGACGAGTCGTTACTGTCAAGCGGTGCGTGCGTGGGACGCGCGCTTCCGCGTACAAGACAAGGATAGGAGAGGACGGCGCCGGCGAGACGCCTGACGTGGCGTTTAGAGCGCTTTGACGATGAAAGAGGCGATGAGGCGCGGCTCGTCGAACATGGTCGCGAGCTCGAAGAAGAACAAGAACGCGAGCATGTAGCCCACGGCGGGCCGGTGTTCCATGAAGCGCACGAAATACGGCGCAAAGCGCGCGCGCAGCGGGGCGCGCGTGACGATCCATGCCGAGACCGCGCCGATGGCCGCGCCCGCGATCACATCGGTCGGATAGTGCAGCCCGAGATAGACGCGCGGCAGGCACACGAGGATGATGCAGTGCAGGATCGCGAGCGCGCCGATCCATCGCCAGACGAGAAAGATGCCCGCTGCGATAGCCATCCACAGGGCGGCATGATCGCTGGGAAAGGAACTCCACATGCGCAGAAAATTGCCCGTCTCATTCGTCAACGGGAAGGTCAGGTGAATATTCGGATCGTAGACCGGCCGAAGTCGAAAGGGCAGCGCGAGCGCAGCGAGCCTGCCGAGCATAAACGCAATGAAGCCCGACGCGAGAATGGCGACGACCATCTCGCGGCGCCATTGCTGGGAATCGCCGGCCTTGAACCAGATCGCCCAGAGAATCGCCAGTGGAAGGACGCCTTTCGTTAGGTAAAAATCGGCAATCGCGTGGACAGCATGAGTAAAAATGACGGACGAGGCCGCGATATGCACGAGCCAGGTCTGGATCGACGTGTCAAAAGCATTCACGCGACACTTCTCCGTCCATTTATGAACATTCGATGAAAAGCGTACGAGTGCAAGCGCGCATTGTTAGTGCGCCGCCTCGCATAACTTGTCCGACAAACGCGCGCAGGCGGGATGACGAGAGTGGGACGCAAGCGTGAGCAGGCATTGCGTGTGCTTCGCCGTTACTGCAATGAGGCGAAGGCGACAGCGACATGGATACTCTTCTAAAGATCGCGCAGGACTGCGGCTTTTCGGTGGTGCTGGAAGGCCGGATCGGCACCCAGGAATACAACAGCGTGAGTGGTCCGCTACAGGCATTGGAGAAATTCGCGGAAGTCATCCGCGACGCGGCCTTGCAGGAAGAGCCGCGGCAGAACGAATGACATGCCGCGTTTATAGCGATCCGCCTTCCGATGCTTCGTGCGGGATCATCCATCCAAAGAAGACCTGGGCTTCGACGAGCTTGCCATCACGAATGGTTAGAACCTCCGTGTTGCGAAACGCGCTGTCGTCCTTCATGCGCAGATCGTAGGTGACGAACACGTGCTCGCCATCGCGCACGAGATGGACGAACGTGAAATCGGCGATTGCGCGCGAGTTCGGCCAGCATCGCGCAAAGTAGGTCGCTCGATCGAGGCGATTGTCGCGTGGACTCGTGAAGTGGAAATCGTCCGCGACGAGTGCTTCGATCGCATCAAGGTCTTTCGTGACGTAAGCGTCATAGACGCGCTTGGCTACTGATATCGGATCGGGGAGGGTCATCGGGTATCTCCTTTGTCACGGCGCACGCTTCTTCGTTTGCGCCAATACCATATCGACGAATGAAGGTGCTTTCGCTCGACATCATTTTCGAATCGGCGTATCCGGATGTAACCTTTGCGCGTTTGCAGCATTCGCATAACATTGCGATATCCGCGTGAATTGACATCGATAACAACGGAGACGCCACGATGAAGGGAAGAAAGGGACAAGGCCTGCTTGCGCTGATGATCGGCGCATCGCTGTTCGGGCCGCTTGCGGCGCACGTCGCGCTCGCCGATGCGCCTGCGGACGAAACGATTGCCGTAGCGGGGCTCTCACAGCCATCGGACATTCTGATCGATCGCTGGGGCGTACCGCACATCTTCGCGGCCAACGACAGCGATGCGTTCTTCGTGCAGGGCTTCAACGCGGCACGCGATCGCATGTTCCAGATCGATCTCTGGCGCAGGCGCGGACTCGGCGAGCTTTCGGAAGTATTCGGCCCGGCCTACGTGGAGCAGGACAAGGCCACGCGGCTCTTTCTCTATCGTGGCGACATGGCGACCGAATGGCAGCGCTATGGTCCCGATGCGAAGCCTGCCGCGACGCGCTTCGCGGCGGGCGTCAACGCGTATATCGACTGGCTCGCGGCGCATCCGGATCGCATGCCCTATGAATTTCGCAAGATCGGCTATTGGCCGGCGAAATGGAATGCCGACGACATCGTGCGCATTCGCAGTCACGGTCTCACGCGGAACCTGACGAGTGAAGTCGCGCGTGCGCGCGTCACGTGCAAGAGTTCGCTCGACGCGGATGCCCTGCGCTTCGGCCTGCAGCCGCAGTGGAAAGCCCAGATGCCTGCCGGCCTCGATCCATGTCTCCCCGATGATGTCCTCAAGGTCTTCACGCTCGCCACGCAAGGCGTGCGCGTGACGAAGGAGTCGATGAAAAGCGCGGATGCATCGACGACATTGATCGCCGCCGCCGACAATCCCGAGGAAGTTACCGAAGGCAGCAACAACTGGGTGATCGCGCCATCGAAGTCGGCGACGGGCCGCGCGATCATGGCGAACGATCCGCATCGCGCGTACGCGGCGCCGAGCCTTCGGTACATCCAGCAGATCAGCACGCCGACGCTCGATATCATCGGTGCGGGCGAGCCTTCGGCTCCGGGCATTTCGATCGGGCATAACGGTTCGATCGCCTACGGTCTCACGATCTTCAATATCGATCAGGAAGATCTCTACGTGTACGAGCTGAATCCGGCGAATCCACGGCAGTATCGATACAAGGGCAAGTGGGAGCCGATGCGCGTCGTGCGCGAGCAGATCGCGGTGCGCAACGGGTCGCCTGTCAACGCCGAATTGCTGTTCACGCGTCATGGGCCCGTGATCTATACGGAAGAAGGCAAGCATCGCGCGTTCGCGGTGCGCACCGCGTGGCTGTCGCCGGGAATGTCGCCGTACTTCGATTCGATGCGCTACATGCGCGCGAAGAATTACGCGCAATTCAAGGCTTCGCTTGCGACCTGGGGCGCGCCGACCGTCAATCAGGTCTACGCGGACAAGGACGGCAACATAGGCTGGGTGCCGAGCGGACTCGCGCCGATACGCCCGAACTGGGATGGCCTCATGCCCGTGCCCGGCGATGGCCGCTACGAATGGGCGGGCTTCTGGCCGCGCGACGCGATGCCCTCTGTCTATAACCCCGCGCAAGCCTATTTCACCACGTCGAATGAAATGAACTTGCCGGCGGGCTATCCGTATGCCGAGCGCAAGCTCGGTTTCGAGTGGACCAACGGGTCGCGGCATCAGCGTATCGACGAGGTGTTGAAGTCGCTGCCCAAGGTGTCGATCGAAGACTCGGAGCGCTTGCAGAACGATATCGTTTCGATTCCGGCGCGCAGGCTCGTCGCGTTGCTCGCGCCGCTTTCGAGCGATGATGAATACACGCGCGCCGCACTCGCGATGCTGAAAGGCTGGGACGCGCACATGGGCGCGGATTCACCGCAAGCCGCGCTCGAAGAAGTGTGGCTCTCGCGCCATCTCGGACGCACGTTCAAGGAAGCGGTGCTGCCGAAGGACGCGGCGGCGTCGTTCGGTGCTCCCGATACCGCCGTGATGCTCGATACGCTCGAACATCCTGAAACACGTTTCGGCGATAACGCGCGAGCCAAACGCGATGCGGTTCTGCTTTCGAGTCTGCGGGATGCCTATGGGGAAATGCGGCATCTGCAAGGCGACGATGCAAGCCAGTGGCAATGGGGCAAGCTCCAGACGAACCTGAACGCGCATCCTCTGGCCGATGTCGTCGATGCGGATATGCGCGCGAAGCTCAACGTCGGGCCTATTGGAAAGGGAGGCAGCGCCTATACGCCGAATCAGTCGACCTATCGTGCGAGCGATTTCCGCGAGACCAACGGGCCTTCGTTTCGCGTGGTCGTCGATGTCGGCAACTGGGACAACTCGCGCGCGGTGAATCTGCCCGGCGAGTCGGGCGACCCCGATAACCCGCATTACCGCGATCTCGCGCAGATGTGGCTCGACGGTCAGTATTTTCCGTTGCTGTATTCGCGCTCGGCCGTCGAAGCCGCGACCGAGAAGCGCGTGCATCTCGTGCCGGACGCACATTGAGCATCGGCTTCGCGGGCGTCATTGTTGCGAGATCGGCAAGGCATCTTCAACGCGAGCAGCGATGATCTTCGCGGCGGCTTGCGGCACAATTCGATCGCGGTGGACGGGCGCTGGCTGGCGCCTTGCCGGACTCCTCATCCGGTTCGTCCGCCGCGCTCCCATCCTTCACTTCCCTCGAAGCCGGCTTACGTTCGACGCAAATCGTGCGTCGCCGTGGGAATAGATCGCGGCATGTCCGGGTTAACCAATCGAAGCCTCTACGCTTGAAACCTGGATCGAGTGAGTCGAAGCCGCGCAAGGGCCCTGTGCGTTCGATGAGGTTCGTGGATCGCGTGCGATCCGGTCAACCTTTTCTGTCGGAGTGTGAACATCATGAACGCCATCGCCAAATTCGTCGTTTCCCTCGCCGTTGTCGCCGCGCCCACGTTTGTTTTCGCGCAGAGCCAGAACGCTCCGCTGACGCGCGCACAAGTGAAGGCCGAGTTGGTCCAGCTCGAACAGGCCGGCTATTCGCCCGCCATGGGTGAGCAAGCCGACTATCCCGCGGATATTCAGGCCGCGGAAGCGAAGGTCGCTGCGCAAAAGAACGCGAACGCGACGAACGAAGCCTACGGTGGCACGAGTGCCGGCGGCGCATCTTCCGGATCCGGCGCGATGCGCACGCCCATGTCAATGAAGCATGGTTCGATGCCGGCATCGGATTGCGTCGGGCCTGCGGGATTCTGTACGGCGTTCTTCGGAAGTTGAGTCGTCGGGCGATTATCGAGCGCGGAAAGATCGGTAAAGGCTTTCCGCGTTCGCAATCCCCGTATTGAAGTTTTTGACGTGCACTTGCGGCTCCAGAAAATAATTTGCGTGGGGGGCTTGCGAGGAGATCATCGGCCCGTCATAATCTCGTTCTCTGCTGCTGATGCAGCGACGCAAGACGGAAGTTGAAGTGGTAGCGCTCTTGCGATGTGCTCTTTAAAAACTAACAGCCGATAAGTGTGGGCGCTTGATAGCGAGTGCGGTTTCAGTCTTTCGGGGCTGGAATAATGGCAAAAGTATCAAGAGTCTCACACGAAGTATCAGAGGAAGGTTTTTCTGTTTTCGGACAGGATAATCATCGTCAGAACGTTGAGTGAGCGACCGGTTTCTAACGGAACCGAAAAACAGTAACAGGTTTGAACTGAAGAGTTTGATCCTGGCTCAGATTGAAC
>NZ_JARUXO010000004.1:732544-1262869 GCF_031451275.1 Caballeronia sp. LZ029 | reverse complement strand
AATTCAATACTACTTCTTCCCAGATTGGTTGCAGGCCCACAGGCCCGCAACAACAAGTCATGCCTGATGACCATAGCGAGTCGGTACCACCCCTTCCCATCCCGAACAGGACCGTGAAACGACTCCACGCCGATGATAGTGCGGATCACCCGTGTGAAAGTAGGTAATCGTCAGGCTCCTCATGCTAAAAACAAAAACCCCACCCCACAAAGGTGGGGTTTTTGCGTTGGTAGGCCGAATTCCGCAAAGAGCGTTCGTTCCGACACCCACCCGCCTCCGATAAAGGGTTTCAGTCGGTAGAATGGCGTCGAAAGGTTGTAACCATCATGCCGACCCTTTCCGGAGCGCATATGAGAACGAGCCTGTTGATTGCCGCCGTCAGCGCCGCGTTGCTTGTCGCGGCGTGCGGCAAGAAGAACGACGCGAGCGAGTCCAGCCTGGGCGACGCGATTTCCGCCGACATGAAAACGAGCCGCGGCCTGCTATGCCTGAACCGAAGCGGCCGCGGCCCATACGCGTTCCCATCGGCGTATAGCAATCGCGATCTCAACGAGTATTCCGCTGCCGCGCTGCGCGAGCAGCTCGCCGCGCTCGAGAAGAGCGGGCTGATTGCCCGTGCCGCGCCGACACCGGCCAACACCAACGCGAAGCAGAACGGCATTGCGTACAGCCTGACCGGCGAAGGCCAGAAGTACGCGGTCGAAACCAACCGGCCCGCTGGCGATCCCAACGCGACGAGCGATCCACGCGCCTGGATGCTCTGCTACGCGCACGTCAAGCTGGACAAGGTCGTCGGCTGGACCGAGCCCGATCCGACCGCTCACCGCTCCGACGTCACCTACACCTACAAGCTCGAAAACGTCGCTCCGTGGATGGACGATCGCGACATCAAGCGCGCCTTTCCCGACGTGACCGCCGCCGACCGCGAAGCCGGCGAAACGAAGCTGCACATCATCCTGGAGCAGCGCGAGGACGGCTGGGTGCGGGTGGACTGACCCCCGCAGGCTCCGCTTCCGAGATCACGCATGCCGCCATCTTCCTTCGATCCTTCCGCCGGCCCGCCGCGCATGTCCGATGTCGCGCGTCTCGCCGGCGTTTCGAAGATGACCGTATCCCGCGTGCTGGCCGGCCACAGCGTCGCGGTGGCGACGCGTGAGCGCGTGCAGAAAGCCATCGACGAACTCGGCTACGTCGCCGATGCCGCGGCGGGCGCCTTGTCGTCCGGACGCTCGGAGTTCGTCGCCGTGCTGGTTCCGTCGCTCGCAAGCTCCAACTTTTCGGACACGGTGCGCGGTCTTTCCGCTTCGCTCGAACCGCATGGCCTGCAATTGCTGATCGGCGACACCGACTACCATCTGGATCGCGAGGAACGGCTCGTGCGTTCGATGCTGCGTCATCAGCCGCGCTGCATCGCGCTGACGGGTTCGCGTCATACGGAAGCGACGCGCACGCTGTTGCGCCGCTCCGGCGTGCCCGTCGTGGAGATGTGGGATTCGCCTTCCGATCCGATCGATGCCGCCGTCGGTTTCTCGAACGTCAGCGCGGCACGAGAGATGGTGCGGTATCTGGCGGACAAAGGTTACGAACGCATCGGCTTTCTCGGCGGGGCGAGCGAACTCGACCGTCGCGGCCTGGATCGTCTGAAGGGCTTTCGCGCGCAGATGAAAGCGCTCGGTTTCGACGACGAACGCATCGTTCGTCTCGGCGATTCTCCCATCACGATGAGCCACGGCGGCCCCGCGATGGCCGCGTTGCTCGACGCCTGGCCCGACACGCAGGCCGTGATGTGCGTGAGCGACATGTCCGCGTTCGGCGCGATAATGGAATGTCACCGGCGCGGCCTCGTCGTGCCCGACGATATCGCCGTTGCCGGCTTCGGTAATTTCGAAGTGGCCGCGTGCTGCTCGCCATCGATCACGACGGTCTCCGTCGACGCATACGGCATCGGCCTGCGCACCGGCGCGACCTTGCTCGCGGCGCTGGAGGCGCGTGAGCAAGGCATCGCGGGACCATCGGGCAAGCGCGTGCGCGTCGCCTATTCCGTGGTGCCGCGCGAAAGCGCCTGAGCCGAAGCAGTGCGGCGATGCGTGCTAACATCGATCGAAATGTTACCGGTAACGTCACGATAAACAGGGAGACACCTCATGCCCCAACAGAGTCCCAAACGCCTGCGCAGCCAGGAATGGTTCGACGATCCCTCGCACGCCGACATGACCGCGCTGTACGTCGAGCGATTCATGAACTACGGCCTGACGCGCGAGGAATTGCAGTCGGGTCGCCCGATCATCGGCATTGCGCAGACGGGCAGCGATCTCGCGCCGTGCAATCGCCATCACATCGAACTCGCCGCGCGAACGAAGGCGGGCATTCGCGATGCCGGCGGCATTCCGATGGAGTTCCCCGTGCATCCGCTCGCGGAGCAGAGCCGCCGTCCGACGGCCGCACTCGATCGCAACCTCGCCTATCTCGGTCTGGTCGAAATCCTGCACGGTTTTCCGCTCGACGGCGTCGTGCTCACGACCGGTTGCGACAAGACCACGCCCGCGTGCCTGATGGCCGCGGCCACCGTCGATATGCCCGCCATCGTGCTCTCGGGCGGTCCGATGCTCGACGGCTGGCACGAAGGCAAGCGCGTCGGCTCGGGCACCGTGATCTGGCATGCGCGCAATCTGCTCGCGGCGGGCGAGATCGATTACGAAGGCTTCATGCGCCTGACGACCGCGTCGTCGCCGTCCATCGGCCATTGCAATACGATGGGCACCGCGCTCTCGATGAACAGCCTCGCCGAAGCGCTCGGCATGTCCCTGCCGACGTGCGCGAGCATTCCCGCCGCGTATCGCGAGCGCGGGCAGATGGCGTACGCGACGGGCAAGCGCATCGTCGATATGGTGCGCGAGGATCTGAAGCCGTCGAAGATCATGACGCACGATGCGTTCATCAACGCGATCGTGGTCGCTTCGGCGCTCGGTGCATCGACGAATTGCCCGCCGCATCTGATCGCGATCGCGCGGCATATGGGCATCGAGCTGAGTCTCGATGACTGGCAACGCCACGGCGAACAGGTGCCGCTCATCGTGAACTGCATGCCCGCGGGCGAATATCTCGGCGAGAGCTTTCATCGCTCGGGCGGGGTGCCGGCGGTCATGCGGCAACTCGACAAGGCGGGACTCGTCAGGCGCGATTGCCTGACCGTCTCGGGCCGCACGATCGGCGAGATCGCGGACGATGCGCCCGCCGCCGACAACGAAGTCATCCGCACCACGGACGATCCGCTGAAGCACGGCGCGGGCTTCATGGTCCTGTCGGGCAATTTCTTCGACAGCGCGATCATGAAGATGTCGGTCGTCGGCGATGCGTTCAGAAAGACGTATTTGAGCGAGCCCGGTGCGGAGAACGCGTTCGAAGCGCGCGCGATCGTTTTCGACGGCCCCGAGGATTACCACGCGCGCATCAACGATCCGTCGCTCGACATCGACGAGCATTGCATCCTCGTGATTCGCGGCTGCGGCACGGTGGGTTATCCGGGCAGCGCGGAAGTCGTGAACATGGCGCCGCCCGCCGAGCTGATCAAACGCGGGATCGATTCGCTGCCGTGCATGGGAGACGGACGCCAGAGCGGCACGTCGGCGAGCCCGTCGATTCTCAACATGTCGCCCGAAGCCGCGGTGGGCGGCGGTCTCGCGCTCCTGCGCACAAACGACAAGATTCGCGTCGATCTGAACGCGCGCAGCGTGAACGTGCTGCTCGACGAAGCCGAACTCGAAAGCCGCCGCGCGCAATCCGCATTCGCCGCGCCGGTCGCACAGACGCCGTGGCAGGAGTTGTATCGACAGACGGTGGGCCAGTTGTCGACGGGCGGTTGTCTCGAGCCCGCGACCTTGTATCTGAAGGTGATCGAAACGCGCGGCAATCCGCGTCATTCACATTGAGCGAGCCGCCATGTCCTACGCCATTTACCCGAGTCTTGCTGACAAACGTGTCGTCGTGACGGGCGGCGGCAGCGGCATCGGCGCTGCGATCGTCGAGGCGTTCGCGAAGCAGGGCGCGCGCGTGTTCTTCATCGATGTCGCCGAGGCCGATTCGCGCCAGCTCGAACAGGCGCTCGCAAGCGAAAAGCATGCGCCGAAGTTTCTGCGCTGCGATCTGCGCGATGCGGCCGCCATCGAAAAAACTTTCGACGATATCGCCAGCGAAGCCGGTTCCATCGACGTGCTGGTGAACAACGCCGCGAACGACGACCGTCATCAGTGGGACAACGTGAGCGCCGCATACTGGGACGAGCGCATGGCCGTCAATCTGCGGCATCAGTTCTTCTGCGCGCAGGCTGCGGCCAAGCGCATGCGCACGCAGAAGCACGGCGCGATCGTGAACATGGGCTCGATTTCGTGGCATCTCGCGTTGCCCGATCTCACGCTCTACATGACCGCGAAGGCCGCGATCGAAGGACTCACGCGCGGGCTCGCGCGCGACCTGGGCGAGCACGGCATCCGCGTGAATACGGTGATTCCGGGCGCGGTGCGCACGCCGCGTCAGATGAAGATGTGGCAGTCGCCCGAAAGCGAGGCGAAGCTTCTCGCGCAACAATGTCTGCACGAGCGGATCGATCCCGAGCACATCGCGCGGATGGTGCTGTTTCTCGCCTCCGACGATGCGGCACGCTGCACCGCACGCGATTATTACGTCGATGCGGGGTGGTTCGGGACGTAACGCGTAACGTAACGAAGGCCGATCGGTTCAGAGGCGCGCATCGCGCCGACGCACCGCTTTCGGCTTCGCCTTGACCGTCGGCATCGTGCCGTTTTCGATGTAATGCTGCACGGCGTCGGCGGCTTCGTCATAGCCGCGTTCATCGAGCCAATGCCAGACGGCCGCGAGAAAGAGACCGAGCCCCTCATGCCCGCAATGGGCGATCACCTCGGCGATGCCTTCCGCGAGCGCCTCGTTGCGGCCTTCAGGCTGCAACGCGCTCGCCACATGCGATGCCGCGCGCGATACCAGCATCGCGTGCATCGTATGCAATTGCGGGTTGAACGTGCGTACGGCGCTTTTTCTTTGACTGCTGCCCATGAAACCCCCGTCTCTGGCACTGGCGTGCTACGCGCCCGGATGCGATAACCGCATCGAAAAAAAGAGCGCGCGCCGCGATTGATTGTTCGAAGGCGCCTTTTCCCGGCGCCGGGGTGGGCTAATGCAAGAAGCGGGCCGACATACGCCGCCGCACGGCACATTTTCCAGTTGCGCCTTATGCGGCGGTGCAGCGCGCATCGTGCGGCGAGCGGAGAGAAAAGCGTGCAAAGACGATTCACCATGCATTTCGTACAATCGAAAACCGTGTGCGGCACGCAAACCATCAAAACATGCGCCTAATGTCCTACTTTTGGTCCGCTGTGTTCGCGCTGCTCGCCGGTTGCTCGTCAGCGACCACGGCGCGCAGCGAGGAACCCGCGTCCGCACCGGAGTCGCAAGCGCCGCAGCCGCTGCATCACGCGAAGCGCACCTCGTCCGGCTATGAAAACAACTACGGTCATCTGCCGCGAGAATCGTTTCTGAAGTGGCGTTGGGAGCGCTTTACGCAAGGCTTGCCGAAGCCGCCCGCGAACGGCTATCGCTTTCCGATGGCGCATCCCGACATCGCGTGGCTCAAGGCCAACCGCACCGCCGATACCCTCACGTGGATCGGTCACGCGACCGCGCTGGTGCAGATCGACGGCGTGAACATCCTCACGGACCCGGTGTTCTCGGAACGCGCGTCGCCGTTCTCGTTCGCGGGCCCGAAGCGCAAGACGCCGCCCGGCCTCACGCTCGATGAGCTGCCGCACATCGACATCGTGCTGATCTCGCACAATCACTACGATCATCTCGACAAGCCGAGCATCGAGGCGCTCAACCGGCAGGCGGGCGGCCCGCCGCGCTTTCTCGTGCCGCTCGGCATCAGGCAGTGGATGAACGACATCGGCGTGACGAACGTAGAAGAACTCGACTGGAGCGACGAAACGCACGCCGCCGGACTCGATCTCTGGTTCGTGCCGAGCCAGCACTGGTCGGCGCGCACGCCGTTCGATCGCGCGGAAACGCTGTGGGGCGGCTGGGTCGTGAAGACGCCGGCGGGCGCGGCGCATCCGTATTCGTTCTACTTCGCCGGCGACACGGGCTATTCGCCGGACTTCCGCGATATCGGCGCGCGTTTCGGCGGTTTCGATCTCGCGCTGATTCCGATCGGCGCTTACGATCCGCGCTGGTTCATGCACGCGCAGCACGTCGATCCCGAGGAAGCGGTGCGCATCTTTCAGGACGTCCACGCGAAGAAGGCGATCGGCATTCACTGGGGTTCGTTCGAACTGACCGACGAACCGCTCGACGAGCCGCCACGCCGTCTTGCCGACGCGGTGCGCCGCGCCGGTCTGCCCGAAGACGCGTTCACCGTGCTGAAACACGGCGAAATAATTCATCTCGACACGCCGAATTCAAGCGCCGCCACAATCGGTCGTTAACACGGCCTGACAGCGCGCCTTTACGCGCGTAAATTCATCCTACAATTGAGACGCCTCGTTATCGAGGCGGGCTCGCGGTTGCGCGCGGCGCGGCAATCGTCTTTATCCTTTGATGAGGCTCATCGCGTGAAGCAACTGTCCATTCGGCATCGCATTCTGGCGAGCTTCGGCATCATCCTCTTCCTGATGCTCGTCATGGCGGCATTGTCGTACACGCTGCTCGGCGGTATCGATCGCGAAGCGAAGAGCCTCGAAGACGACTCGATGCTCGGCTTCTCGCTTTCCAACGACCTGCGCGCGGCGTGGTTCGAGAACTACACGATCACGCAACGGCTCGTCTTCATCGACAAAGACGCCGAGCAGGCGCGCCGCGACACGCAGCGTCTCACCGAAACGCGCGCGACGATCGACAAGCTGATGGACACCTACGTGCCCACCATCTTCGAGGACGAAGACCGCCGCCTCTTCAACGATTTCAAGCGCCAGCGCGACCTCTACCTGCCGGTTCAGGATCAGACGCTGCGCGAGCTCGCAAGCTCGAAGGACACGGCCGCCGCGACCTTCAACACGCGCCTCACGCCGGTATGGGAAGCGGGGCAGACCGCGACGCGCGCGCTCGTGGACCATAACGAGACCTTCAACGCGAAGTCGGTGGAAAGCATTCGCGGCTCGGTGCAGAAGTCGGAAGTGACGCTCATCGTCATCATGCTGATTGCGATCGCGGCGGCGTCGGTGCTCGGCTTCATGCTGATGAAGGCGCTGACGGTGCCGATGCTGCGCATGGTCGATGTGGTCGACAAGATGCGCACCGGCGACCTGACGCAGCGGCTCGCGCTCGCGCGCCGCGACGAATTCGGCACGCTCGAAGCGGGCTTCAATCGCATGACGGACGAACTCACGGGGCTCGTCGGACAGGCGCAGAAGTCGGCGGTGCAGGTGACGACATCGGTGTCCGAAATCGCCGCGACCGCACGCGAGCAGCAGGCCACCGCGAGCGAAACCGCCGCGACGACGACGGAGATCGGCGCGACCTCGCGCGAGATTTTCGCCACGGCGCGCGATCTCGTGCGCACGATGAACGAAGTATCGGGCGTGGCGGAGCAATCGGCGGCGCTCGCGGGCACGGGTCAGGCGGGACTCACGCGCATGGAGGAAACCATGCGCCTCGTGATGGAAGCGGCGGGTTCGGTGAACGGCAAGCTCGCGATCCTCAACGAGAAGGCGGGCAACATCAACCAGGTCGTCGCGACCATCACGAAGGTGGCGGATCAAACCAATCTGCTCTCGCTGAACGCGGCGATCGAAGCGGAGAAGGCGGGCGAGTACGGGCGCGGCTTCGCGGTCGTCGCAACCGAAATTCGCCGTCTCGCGGATCAGACGGCCGTCGCCACGTTCGATATCGAGCAGATGGTGAAAGAGATCCAGTCCGCCGTCGCCGCGGGCGTGATGGGGATGGACAAGTTCTCCGAGGAAGTGCGCCGAGGCATGCTCGACGTGCAGCAAGTGGGCGGCCAGCTTTCGCAGATCATCCATCAGGTGCAGACGATGGCGCCGCGTTTCTCGATGATCAACGAAGGCATGCAGACGCAGGCGACCGGCGCGGACCAGATTTCGCAGGCGCTGTCGCAACTGTCCGAAGCCGCGCAGCAGACGGCCGAATCGCTGCGCCAGTCGACGCAGGCGATCGACGACCTCACGCATGTCGCGAACGGCCTGCGCACGGGCGTGTCGCGCTTCAAGGTGGCCGCTTGACGTTCCATTGAGGCGCGCCGCGATGCTCTTCGTCCAGTTCACGCTCGACTCCGACCGCTATTTGCTCGACAGCGCGCAGATCGAGCGCATGCTGCCCCTCGCGCCGCTGAAGGCGTTGCCGGGCGCGCCCGAATGGATCGCGGGCGTGCTCGATTACGAAGGCGCGAGCGTGCCCGTCATCGATATCGCGGCGCTCGCGCTTTCGCGTGCGTCGCAGGAAAGGCTGTCGACGCGGCTCGCGCTCGTCGCGTATCCGCGTCGCGGCGCGGATGGCGTGACGACGCACCATCGGCTCGGACTGCTGCTCGAACAGGCGACGCGCACCGTCACGTTCGACGCCGCTTCGTTCGGCGATGCGGGCATCGACACGCCGCACGCGCGCTATCTCGGCCCGCTCACGCGCGACGATGCCGGACTGCTGCAATGGGTGCGCATCGAGCATCTGTTGCCCGACGACGTGCAGGCGCTGCTCTTCGCGGAGACCGGCGCATGAGCGCATTGCCGACACCTTTTCCCGATGCCGGTCACGGCGAGCCCTTCGGCATCGGCCGCTTCATCGAGCTGCTGCATCGCACGATCGGGCTCGACGCCGAATCGATCGGCGCGAACTCCGTGTCGCGCGCGGTGCGTGAGCGTTACAACCTGTGGCGCGACGAGCAGAGCGGCACGCTGGACGACTACTATCGCGCGGTCACGCAGGATGCCGCGCGCATGCAGGAGTTGATCGAAGCGGTCGTCGTGCCGGAAACATGGTTCTTTCGCGATCCCGAAGCCTTCGCCGCGCTCGCGCGTCTTGCGCGCGTGCGCCTGCACGAGCGGCCCGCGAAGCCGGTGCGCGTGCTGAGCGCGCCGTGCTCGACCGGCGAGGAAGCCTATACCGTGGCGATGGCGCTGATCGAAGCGGGCATTCCCGCCGAGCGCTTCACGATCGATGCGATCGACGTGAGCGAACGCGCGCTCGCCGTCGCGCGCCGCGCGCATTACGGACGCAACGCGTTTCGCGGGCGCGCGCTCGAATTTCGCGAGCGTCATTTCCGCGCAGCCGATGGCGGCTGGCAGCTCGATCCCGCCATTACGCAAAGCGTGCGCTTCTCGCAAGCCAATCTGCTGCAACTCGATGCACTCGCGTTCGAGCGCTTCGATTTCATTCTGTGCCGCAACGTGCTGATCTATTTCGACCGCGACACACAATGCGCGGTCTTTCGCGTGCTCGATGGACTGCTCGCGCAAGGCGGCACGTTGTTCGTGGGTCCGGCGGAGACGGGTCTGCTGATGCGCGAGGGCATGAGTTCCGCGAACATTCCGCTCGCGTTCGCGTTCAATCGCGCCGAGCGTCAGAGTATGAGCGTCTTCGATGGCACATGGCCGATTGTGCCCGCCGTGAAGACGCCGCCGCCGATGAAGACCGCGTTCGTGCTGCCCGCATGGGCCAGCGCGCCGCCTATGGTGCGTGCAACGCCGCCGCCGGTTATCAGGCCGCGTGAAGAAACGCGCGTTCAGCCCGAGCCCGCGAACAGCCTCAGACATGCGCGCGAACTCGCCGATGCCGGACAGCTCGACGCCGCCGCGAGCGCTGCGCATGCGTATCTGAGCGTGCATCCGTCGAACGCGGATGCGTACTATCTGCTCGGCGTGATCGCCGATGCGCGTGGCGAGCATCAGGCGTCGCGCGGTCACTATCGGCGCGCGTTGTATCTCGAACCTTCGCATCGCGAGGCGCTCACGCATCTGGCCGCATGTCTTTCGCTCGACGGCGATGAAAGCGGCGCACGTCGATTGCTCGCGCGCGCCGAGCGCGTCACCGGGAGCGCACGATGAACGCCCGCGACATCAACATCACGATCGATATCGACGATTGCTGGAACCGCATCGGCGTGCGCGGCGATGCATCGTGTCCGAAGCTCGAACGCCACGTGCATTGCCGCAATTGCCCGGTTCACGACGAAGCGGCATCGCGCGTGCTCGATCGCGTGGAAGCACGCACGTCGATCGAACAGACGAGCGCGGCCTCGTCGAACGAGACGCGCAGCGTCGGCCAGAAGGACACGCTTTCGTGCCTCGTGTTTCGTATCGGCGGCGAATGGCTCGGCTTGCCGACGACCGTGTGCGCGCAAGTCGCGCAATTGCGTCCGGTGCATTCGCTGCCGCATCGGCGCAATCGCGCGGTGCTGGGCCTCGTCAACGTGCGTGGCCGGTTGATCGTGTGCGCATCGCTTGCACGGCTCTTCGATATCGAAGAGCGCGTCGTGAAAGATGCGTCGCACAACCAGGCGCTCGATGCGCGCGAGCTCGGCCGTCTGCTCGTGATTCAGCGCGCGCAAGGCCGCGATCATCGCGCGAACGGCGATCATGAAGGTCCGATCGCGTTTCCCGTCGATGCCGTCGACGGCGTGCACCGTTTCACGAGCGCAGAGCTTCAGCCCGTGCCCGCGACGCTTGCGCAGCGCCTGTCGTCGCATGCGCACGCGGTGGCTGTTTTCAAGGACTCGACCGTCGGCCTGCTCGACGCCGATCGTCTCATCGACAGCATGAACCGGAGCCTCACATGACGAGCATCGATCCGGGCCGGTCGTCGTTGCTCGAACTCTTTCAGGAAGAAGCGCGCGGTCAGGCGCAGATTCTTTCCGATGGCCTCATCGCGCTCGAACGCGCACCGCGCGATCCCGTCACGCTCGAAGCGTGCATGCGCGCCGCGCATTCGCTGAAGGGCGCGGCGCGCGTGGTCGGCGTGCCGGTCGGCGTGACGCTCGCGCATGTGATGGAAGATTGCTTCGTCGCCGCGCAGGACGGGCGCGTCGTGCTCGATGCAGGCCATATCGACATGTTGCTGCGCGGCGTCGATCTGATCGTGCAGATCGGCGAGGCGCGCGACATCGATGCGCAAACGGCGCTCGAACGCGACGTGGATGCGTTCGTCGATGCGCTCAATGCACGTCTCGAAGGCGCTGAAGCGGCCGAAGCGCCGCTTTCGAATTACGTCGTTCCGGATCTCTCGGAAGAACTCACGCTCGACGAAACGCCCGAACCGGTTCTCGCGCCTTCGCGCACGAACGAAGCCCGCATGTTGCGCATGCGCGCCGACACGCTCGATCGCCTGTTGAGCCATTCGGGTGAATCGCTCGTCGAATCGCGCTGGCTGAAGCCGTTTTCGCAATCGATGCTGCGCGTGAAGCGCATCCAGCACGATGCGAGCCGCGCGCTCGAACGTCTGCACGAAACGCTCACCGAAACGAACGCGACGCAACTCGATGCACGCGCGCACGCCGCGCTCGACGAAGTACGGCGCCTCACGGCCGAAGCGCATCGTCAGTTGAGCGAGCGTCTCGCTGAACTGGAAAACTTCGATCGCCGTTCGACGCATCTCGCACAGCAGATCTACGACGAAGCGCTCGCGTGCCGGATGCGTCCTTTCGTCGATGCGACCGGCGGCTTCGCGCGCATGGTCCGCGACGTCGCGCGCGGGCTCGGCAAGGACGTGCGCCTCGTCATCGCGGGCGAAACGACGCAGGTGGATCGCGACATTCTCGATCTGCTCGACGCGCCGCTCGGCCATCTGTTGCGCAACGCGGTCGATCACGGGATCGAGGAAGCCTCGTTGCGACGCGCGCTCGGCAAGCCCGAAACCGGCACGATCACGCTCGAAGCGCGCCATAGCGCGGGTTCGCTTTTCATCAGCGTGTCGGATGACGGCGCGGGCGTCGATCTCGATGCGCTGCGCCGCGCCGTCGTGCGCAAGAACCTGGCGAACGAGGATACCGCGCATCGTCTCACCGAAGCCGAACTGCTCGAATTCCTCTTCCTGCCCGGCTTCTCGATGCGCGATGCCGTCACCGATGTATCCGGGCGCGGCGTCGGTCTCGATGCGGTGCAGGACGTCGTGCGGCAAGTGCGCGGCAGCGTGCGTGTGACGCAGGAAGCAGCCGCGGGCACGCGCTTCACGTTGCAATTGCCGCTCACGCTCTCGGTGATCCGCAGCCTGATCGTCGAGGTCGCGGGCGAGCCTTACGGCCTGCCGCTCGCGCATGTCGCCCGCACGCTGGTGCTGCCCGCGAGCGCCATCGACACGCTCGAAGGCCAGCAGCACTTCTCGTTCGACGGCAAGCGCGTCGGCCTCGTCACCGCGCATCAGATTCTGCAGACCGCCGCATTCGAAGCGGCGAGCGATGCGCTCAACGTCGTCGTTATCGGGCAGGGCGCGGCGAGCTACGGCATCGTCATCGACCGCTTTCTCGGCGAGCGCATGCTCGTCGTGCAACCGCTCGACAAACGGCTCGGCAAGGTGCGCAACATCGCGGCGGGCGCGCTGATGGAAAACGGCGACCCGCTGCTCATCGCCGATCTCGACGACTGGCTGCGCTCGGTCGAAAAGCTCGTCGGCAGCGGCGAGCTCGGGCGCGTCGGCGCGGGCGCGGCGCGCGCCGCCGTGACGAGCGCGAAGCGCGTGCTCGTCGTCGACGATTCGCTCACCGTGCGCGAGCTCGAACGCAAGCTGCTCGCGTCGCGCGGCTACGACGTGTCCGTCGCGGTCGATGGCATGGACGGCTGGAATGCGGTGCGCGGCGAACGCTTCGATCTCGTCATCACCGATATCGACATGCCGCGTCTCGACGGCATCGAACTCGTCACGCTCATCAAGCGCGATGCGCAACTCTCCGGCCTGCCGGTGATGATCGTGTCGTACAAGGATCGCGCGGAAGACCGTCAGCGCGGCCTCGATGCCGGCGCGGACTATTACCTCGCGAAAGGCAGTTTCCACGATCAGGCGCTCATCGACGCTGTGCGCGATCTCATCGGCGAGGCGAAATCATGAAAATCGGCATCGTCAACGACGTTTCGCTCGCTGTGGAAGCGCTGCGGCGCGCGCTCGCGGCGCGGCCCGACTTCGAGATCGCGTGGGTCGCGCACGACGGTCAGCAGGCGATCGACTATTGCGCGGCGCACACGCCCGATGTCGTGCTGATGGACCTCGTGATGCCGAACGTCGATGGCGTGCAGGCGTCGCGGACCATCATGGCGCGTTCGCCGTGCGCGATTCTCGTCGTCACCGTGGATGTCGGCGCGAACGCGTGGCGCGTGTATGAAGCGATGGGCGCGGGCGCGCTCGATGCCGTCGATACACCCGCGCTCGCCGGCGCCGATGCGCGTCGCGGCGCGGCGGCGTTGATCGCGAAGATCGATCAGATCGGCGCGCGGCTCGCGTCGTACAGTGCGTCGTCCGCGAGCGCGATGAGCCTGCCGAGAAGCAATGCGCGGCTCGTCGCCATCGGCGCATCGGCGGGCGGCCCGGCCGCGCTCGCGACGCTGCTCGCCGCGTTGCCGAAGGACTTCGCGGCGGCGACCGTCATCGTGCAGCATGTGGATCGCGCGTTCGCGGAAGGCATGGCGCAGTGGCTCGATGCGCAATCCGCGCTGCCCGTGCGTGTCGCGCGCGAAGGCGACAAACCCGTGCCGGGCGAAGTGCTGCTCGCCGCGACCAACGATCATCTCCATTTCGCCGATGCCACGCGTCTCGGCTACACCGCGCATCCCGAGCAACTGCCTTACCGGCCTTCCGTCGACGTGTTCTTCCAGAGCGTGACCGAGCGCTGGACCGGACGTGCGATCGGCGTGCTGCTGACGGGCATGGGCCGCGACGGCGCCATCGGCCTGAAGGCGATGCGCGCGAAGGGCTATCACACGATCGCGCAGGACGAGGCGACGAGCGCGGTGTACGGCATGCCGAAGGCCGCGGCCGCGCTCAATGCGGCGGTGTCGATCCTGCCGCTGCCGCGCATCGCCGGCGCAATCGCCACGGCATTCGATTAATAAACGCAACGAACCAACCGATAAGCACTCAATAAAGGACACGTTCATGAAACTTCCTCATCCCGATCCGCTGGCCGAGCGCGCGAGACGGGCCGCGTCGGCGGCGGCGGCGAGCATCGAGCGCGCGGGCTCGCGTGCGATGGCGGACGAGCGCGCCGTGTCCGATCTGCTGGCAGCCGCGTTGAACGCGCCACCCGCGGCCGAGTTGCCGGTGATGGTCCTGCTCGTGGACGATCAGGCGATCATCGCGGAGGCGCTGCGCCGCGCGCTCGCGGACGAGGCGAACGTCGATCTGCATTACTGCGCGAATCCGGAAGAGGCGCTGCGCACGGCGCAGGAGACGCGGCCGACCGTGATTCTGCAAGATCTCGTGATGCCCGGCGTCGATGGCCTGACGCTCGTGCGTCAGTACCGCGAGCATCCCGCGACGCGCGACATTCCGATCATCGTGCTTTCGACGAAGGAAGAGCCGCGCATCAAGAGCGCGGCGTTCGCGGCGGGCGCGAACGATTACCTCGTGAAGCTGCCCGATACGATCGAGCTCGTCGCGCGCGTGCGCTATCACTCGCGTTCGTATCAGAACCTGTTGCAGCGCGACGAGGCGTATCGCGCGTTGCGTCAGTCGCAGCAGAAGCTGCTCGAAACGAATCTGGAATTGCAGCGGCTGACCAATTCGGACGGACTGACGGGTTTGTCGAATCGCCGCCGTCTTGATGACTATCTGAATGCCGAATGGCGGCGTGCGGCACGCGAGCATGCGGCCATCGGTTTCCTGATGATCGATGTCGATAACTTCAAGTCGTACAACGATACCTATGGACACGTCGCCGGCGACGATGTGCTGAAGCTCGTCGCGCATACGATCGAGACGAGCCTCAATAGCCCGACCGATCTCGCCGCGCGTTTCGGCGGCGAAGAGTTCGCGGTGGTGCTGCTGTCGTCGTCGGCGCCGGGATTGCGGCTGCTCGGCGAGAAGATACGCATCGCGGTCGAGGCGCTCGATGTGCCGCATACCGGTTCGGCGAGCGGGCGCGTGACGATCAGCGTCGGCGGCGCGACGCAGATGGCTACGTACGACGACGCGTTGAAGCAACTCGTCGAAGCGGCCGATCTCGCGCTCTATCGGGCGAAGCGGGATGGGAAGAATCGGGTGATCATTACCTGATTTGCCGCGTTTTTTAACGGGCAAAAAAACGCGCGGCCGCGAACTGGGGCCGCGCGTTCTCGTTTGTCGAGCCTGCTACGTGGACAGCTTCATCGCCTGAACACGCCGAGCAGCAAGGTCGCCAGAAAGATCACGATGAAAATGAAGAACAGGATCTTGGCGATTTCCGCCGCGCCCGTGGCGATGCCGCCGAAGCCGAAGAAGGCCGCGATAATCGCGATGATGAAGAAGATGACAGCGTAACGGAGCATGAAGCCCTCCCTTGGAGATCGATTGACCGGTTGATTCGCAGGCGGGCCGAAGCCGCCGCTTTCGCTCATCGGATTTTGCCGCGCATCGTTCAAAGCAACGGGCGTGCCCAGCGCATGCACGATGCAAAAACGCCGCAATGACCGAAGACATTGCGGCGTTGCGGATCGCGTCTCAATCGGCGCGACGGGCCCGGCTGTCGAGGCTAACGACCTTGTGTGCGACCGGAGTCGGAATCATCGTCGAGATCATCTTCGTCGTCGACGCTGTTGAGCGCATCCGGCAGGTTGTTCTCCAGTTCATCGCGTTCGATCTGATCGGCCAGGTCGAGGGATTTGCGCGTGGCGGGACCGGATGGGCGATTGGCTCCAGACATGGCGTACTCCTTGAACAGATTTCAAAGCCGCGCCGACGATTCGGCGCGAACCAACGGACTAGCAAGGCATGTACGCGCCGGGCTGAAAACGCCGCCTTAAAGGATCGCTTAAGGATCGTTCGAGCGGCCAAGTGGACAGACGATGCTGGCGAGAAAGAAACGCAGTCCCAAACTTGCAAGCGGGACGGCAGATTTTGCGTGCCGGCGCGTAAGGTCAGTATGCACCGGACCGGCGTTCGAGGCAAAGAGGGCGCGCGCTTTTGATGCAGCGCGCGTTTCGCCTCACGCATCAATCGAAGAAATGAGCGACGATCGGATACAGCGACAGCACGAGCAACACGGCCATCGTGATGTTGAAGATGCGCAGCCAGCGCGGATTCGCGAGAAAGCGCCGCAGCGACATGCCGAACGCGGCCCACATCGTGATGCACGGCAGCCCGATCACGACCAGCACCAGCGCCATCAGCGCCGCGTTCAGCGAGAGGCTCGCGTGCAAGTGGATGGTCGTCGCGGCCGTGAGCACCATCATCCACGCTTTGGGATTGATCCACTGGAACGCAATCGCTTCATGAAAGCGCATCGGGCGGGCCTGGCCATCGCGCATCTGCACCGACGACGACGTGCCGATCTTCCACGCCAGATACAGCAGATACGCGACGCTCGCCGCTTCCAGCACGGTATAGAGGAACGGCAGACGCTCGAACGCCTGCGCCAGTCCGAGCCCGACCGCGATCATGAGGATCGCCATGCCCGCGCTGATGCCGAGCACGTGCGGCACCGTGCGCTTCAGGCCGAAATTGACGCCCGAGGCGAGCAGCATCGTGTTGTTGGGGCCGGGCGTGATCGTCGTCACCAGCGCGAACAGCGCGGCGGCAGGCAGGGCATTCAGGAGTTCGGTGGGCATGGCGCGCTCCGGTAATTGCAGAATCGATGGCGCCAAGTGTACGGGACGTAACCGGTACAGTACCGATACAGATTCGGAGAAGCCTCCCGGTACGGATGCAACACTTGGCGGGCCGGCCCGCCACGTGTTGCCAGCGTTAAACCGGGAACGGATTGCGTTCCGGGAATCCTTGCTGATGCCAGTACGGATACGCCGGCTTGACCGTGCTCGCCTCATCGAGCTTCTTCACCTGCTCGGCAGTCAGATTCCACCCGACCGCGCCCAGGTTCTGCCGCAGTTGCTCCTCGTTGCGCGCGCCGATGAGCACCGTCGCCACCGTCGGACGTTGCAGCAGCCAGTTGAGCGCGATCTGCGGCACCGTCTTGCCGGTTTCCTCGGCGATGGCGTCGAGCGCATCGATGACGCGATACAGATACTCGTCCGGCACCGGCGGCCCCATGTCGGCGGTCTTGTGCAGACGGCTCGTCTCGGGCAGCGGCTGGCCGCGACGAATCTTGCCGGTGAGACGTCCCCAGCCGAGCGGACTCCACACCACCGCGCCGACGCCCTGATCGATCCCGAGCGGCATCAGCTCCCATTCGTAATCGCGGCCGATGAGCGAGTAGTACGTCTGATTGGCGACATAGCGCGGATAGCCGTAGCGGTCCGCCACATCGAGCGATTTCTGCAGATGCCAGCCCGAGAAATTCGACACGCCCGTATAGCGGATCTTGCCCGCGCGCACGAGATCGTCGAGCGTGGAAAGCGTCTCTTCGACGGGCGTTTTCGCATCGAAGCCGTGTAGCTGGAAGATGTCGATGTAATCCGTCTGCAGGCGCTGCAGCGCCGCGTTCACGGCCTGGATGAGATGAAAGCGCGACGATCCGACGGCGTTCGGGTCTTCCTCGTCGAAGCGGAACGTGGCCTTGGTCGAAATGATGACCTTGTCGCGCCGGCCCTTGAGCGCTTCGCCGAGTATCGATTCCGATGAACCGCGCGAGTAGATGTCGGCGGTGTCGAACATCGTGACGCCCGCATCGAGGCAGATGTCGACGAGCTTGCGCGCCTCGCTCACGTCGGTCTCGCCCCATGCCTGAAAGAATTCGCCCTTGCCGCCGAAAGTGCCGGTGCCGAAGCTCAATACGGGAACCCTGAAGCCCGAAGCACCGAGATGTCGATATTCCATTGCGTGTCCTCGTGGATGAAGCCGGTGGGCGTCGCGCTTCGTGCATGAAGCGCGGCGCAACGAACGTCCATCGACGAGACTACCGCAACGGCTTCGCGCATGCAGGACGCGGGCGCTAGCGCCTTTCGGCCGCCCGGTCGCCGAGCGAATCGTAGATCGGCGGCACGCGCAGGAGCATCGGCACGACCATCGCGGTGAAGCAGGCGGTGAGCATCGGCAGGAGCAGGGTGAAGCTCGCCGTCATCTCGGTGACCAGCACGATGCCTGTCACAGGTGCGCGCACCACCGCGACGAAGAACGCCGCCATGCCGACGACCGCGAACGTGCCCGTGTCACCGGTTGCGGGCGCCATGCCGGGGAACCAGTCGAGACACACGCGGCCGAACATGAGGCCCATCTGCGCACCAAGCGCGAGCATCGGCGCGAAGATGCCGCCGGGCGCGCCCGCCGCGTACGACACCGGGCCGAGCAAGAAGCGCAACGCGAACATCGCGGCGACGCCTGCGAGCGTGCCGCTGCCGAGGAGCGCGCGTTCGGTCAGCGCATCGCCGCCGCCGGCGAGATCCGGCGCGAACCAGGCGAGCAGGCCGACCGCCGCGCCGACCATCGCCGCGCGCATCGTCGCGTGTTTCACCGATCCGGACGGCCCGAAAGAATCGGCGATGTCGAGCGTCCAGACGATGAGGCGGCTATACGCCGCGCCGAGCAGACCCAGCAACGCGCCGAGCAACAGATGCGCGCCGGTCATCTCGAAGCCAGGAAACGGTTGCGCGGGGAGATGGAAGTCGGGGAAGTCGCCATGCAGCAGACGCGCCATTGCGATTGCGCTCGCCGATGCGCCGAGCGCCGCGACCGCCGTGCGCGCATCGAAGCGGCGCGTGAGTTCTTCGAGCACGAACACGGCGCCCGCGATCGGCGCATTGAACGCGGTCGCGAGCCCCGCGCCCGCGCCGGCCGCGAGCAGCACGCGGCAATCGACGACGTTGCGCCTGAAGAACGTGCCGATGGCATGCGCGATCGATGCGCCCATCTGCACCGTCGGCCCTTCGCGGCCGAGCGCGAGCCCCGCGCCGATGGCGAGCACGCCGCCCACGAACTTGATCGGAATGAGCACGAGCGGCGCGGGCGGCAATCTGCCGTGCAGCACCGCTTCGACATGCGGAATGCCGCTGCCGCTCGCCATCGGCGCGAAGCGCGCGACGAGCCACGCGGCGAGCGCGGCGGCCGTCGTCGCCGCAAGCACGACGAGCACGATGGCCCAGTCGTGTCCCGCGTGCGCCCACGCGACGAACGCGTTGCGCCACGCATCGGCGCTTTCGAGCGCGAAGCGAAAGAGCACGCCGATCGCGCCCGTCACCGCGCCCACGACGACCGATGCCGCCGCGAGTGCGACGAGTCCCGCGTGCTCGTCGTCCTGATTGTTGACTTCGTTGTCGTTCATCGGGCAGCTCGCTCCGGAATCGGCAAATGCAACGAAGCGTATCACCGCGCGGCGCGGCGGGCATGCGGCTTGCAAAACGAAAGTTATTTCGACGCGGAGTGCTGTCGGGAGCACATGAGTCAAGCCAACCACGACGAGCCGTTTTTCCAGCCAGAACGCAATTGCGCGAGCGTGCGTCATGCCGAGCGCTTCAGCTTGCTCATCGACGGCGCGGATTATTTCCGCGTGCTGCGCGAGGCGCTCACGCGCGCCGAACGCACCGTGTTCATCCTCGGCTGGGACATTGACAGCCGCATGAAGCTCACGCCCGAAGGCGCGGACGACGGCTATCCCGAAGCGCTCGGCGATTTTCTGCACGCGATCACGGGCGACAAGCGACGCCTGCGCATCTACATTCTCGCGTGGGATTTCGCGATGCTCTATGCATTCGAGCGCGAGTGGCTGCCGGTCTACAAGATGGGCTGGCGCACGAACCGGCGCATCGCGTTCCAGATGGACGGCAGGCATCCGCTCGGCGGCTCGCAGCATCAGAAGATCGTCGTGATCGACGATCGCCTCGCGTTCGTCGGCGGTCTCGATCTCACGCGCTCGCGCTGGGATACGACCGCGCACGCGCCCGACGAGCCGCTGCGCCGCGATGCGAACGGCGCGGCCTATCAGCCGTTCCACGACGTCCACACCATGTTCGACGGCGACGCCGCACGCGAGATCGGCCTGCTCGCCCGCGAACGATGGGCGCGCGCCTGCGACAAGCGCCTCGCGATCCGCGCGCATCGCGCGGCCTTTCAGCAAGACCCGTGGCCGCCTTCGCGACGCGTCGATCTCGATGATGTCGATATCGCCATCTCGCTCACCGAGCCCGACTATCTCGGCCGCGAACCGGTGCAGCAGATTCGCACGCAGTATCTCGACGCCATCGCGCGGGCGCGGCGCAGCATCTATATCGAGAACCAGTACTTCACGTCGGGCACGGTCGGCGCCGCGCTCGCCGATTCGCTCGCGCGCGAGGACGGCCCCGATCTCGCCATCGTCGTGCCGCGCAATCAGAGCGGCTGGCTTCAGGAAGTGTCGATGGGCGTGCTGCGCGCGCGCCTGCACACGCTGCTCAGGCGCGCCGATACGCATGGCCGCTACCGGCTCTTGTGCCCGAGCGTGCCGAATCTCGGCGACGAGATCGTCAACGTGCACAGCAAGCTGATGATCGTCGACGATGAATTGCTGATCGTTGGCTCGGCCAACCTGAACAATCGCTCGATGGTGCTCGACAGCGAGTGCAACGTGTCGATCGACGCGGGCGCCGATGCGCGCATCCGCCGCGCGATCGCCACGATGCGCGACACGCTGCTCGCGGAGCATCTCGGTTGCGAGGTCGCGGATGTCGTGCGCGAGCGCGACGCGCGAGGCGGCATGAACGCCGCGATTCAGGCGCTGCTGCGCGATCGAGACGAACATCGCACGCTGGTGCCGCTCGACCCGCAAGTGTCGATGGAACTCGATCAACTGATTCCGCCCGAAGCGCTGATCGATCCCGAAACGCCAATCGCCGCCGACGAACTCGTCGATCAGTTCGTGCCCGCAGAGAAGACGCGCCCGCTCATCGGACGCTTCGCGCTGCTCGGCGTGTTCGCGCTGATGATCGTAGGCGTGGCGGCACTGTGGCACTGGACGCCGCTCGGCGATTACGCGAACCTGAAGTCGCTCACGAACGCAACGCGCCATATCGACTCGCTGCCGCTCGCGCCGTTGTGGATCGTCGTCTGTTATGTCGCTGCTGCGGTCATGTCGGTGCCGATCACGCTGCTCATTGCGGCGACGGGCCTCGTCTTCGGCGCGTCATGGGGCGGCGCATACGCGTTCCTCGGTACGACGATCGCGGCCGCCATTTCCTATTCGCTCGGCAACTGGCTCGGCCGCGATGCGGTGCGCAAGCTCGCGGGCGCGCGCGTGAACCGGCTGTCCGAGCGCGTCGCGAAGCGCGGCATCGTCGCGGTGGTCGTGTTGCGACTCCTGCCGGTCGCGCCGTTTGCGATCGTCAATCTGGTCGCGGGCGCATCGCATATCCGCATGCGCGACTTCATGATCGGCACGATGCTCGGCATGGGTCCGGGCATCTTTCTGACGGTCGCGTTCGCGCATCAGCTCGTCGCATCGCTGCATCGGCCGACGATCGGCTCGTTCGCGGTGCTGATCGGCATCGGCGCGGTGTTGATCGGCGTGTCGCTGCTGCTGCAGCGCTTTCTCGGCCGCGCGGATCAGAAGGAAGCCCACGAAGGCGCGCCAGGCGATGCCGACAAGCCGCGCGCAAGCGACGAAGCCCGGCGCGCGAGCGAGCTGCGCGAAACCGGCACGATGCCGCGCGATGCGGCGGCGCGCGCATCGACGAGAAACGAGCGGCCCGACGAGGTCAGCTCATGACGTCGATGCGTGGCGAGCTGCGTATCGCGACCTACAACCTGCATGGCGCGATAGGCATCGACGGGAAGTTTTCGCCGGAGCGCATCGGCGCAGTGCTCGCGGAGATCGATGCCGACATCTTCGCGCTACAGGAAGTGCCGCTCGGCGGCAGCGGCTCGCCCGATGTGCTCGACGTGCTGCAACGCATGACGAACCTTCACGCGGTCGCGGGCCCGACGCTCGATACGCCCGAGCGCCGTTACGGCAACGCGGTGCTCACGCGCTATCCGGTGCGCGCGGTGCGCACGCTCGATCTGTCGTTCAGAAGCCGCGAGCCGCGCGGCGCACTCGATGCCGACATCGATTGCGGCGGCGAACTATGGCGCGTCGTCGCGACGCATCTCGGTCTTGCATCGAGCGAGCGGCGTGCACAAGTGGAGCAAGTGTTGCAAAACTTCGATACGCCCGCGCTGCCCGTGATCCTGCTCGGCGATCTCAACGAGTGGTTCGTCTATGGCCGCACGTTGCGGCGGCTCGTTACGCACTTTCATCGCGCGAGCGCGTTGCGCACCTTTCCGACGCGCTATCCGCTCTTCGCGCTCGATCGCATCTGGGTGCATCCCGGCGAGCGTCTCATGCGTGTCGACGTGCATCGCACACGGCTGTCGCGCATCGCTTCCGATCACTATCCGCTCATCGCTCACATCGCGCATCGCGCGTTTGCATCGTCCACGCAGGGTTAAAACGCATGACGTGTTCGATGTAAACGCAGCGAAGCACATGGCGAATGATGCCTTCATGGCTCGCGTGTCAGCGCGACACCACGAAAAACCCCTATAAAAACGATATAAAAGCGCAAAAGACTCGCACGAACTCGCTTGGCCTATGTAGAATCCGGCGTGATACGAACGCATCGGTGCGAACGTATTCGAATATCACTGACCAAAAAACAGGTAGGAGAAACATGCCGACTTCCGCTAAAACCGCTGCAAAGAAGGCCCCGGCCAAGAAGGCCACGGCGAAGACCGCCGCCGCACCGGCGAAGAAAGCTGCAGCACCGAAGGTTGCCGCGAAGAAAGTAGCCGCGAAGAAGACCACGGGCGCTCCCACGCCGATCAAGGATACGTTCACGAAGGCATCGCTCGCGACGCATCTCGCAGATCGCGCCGCTGTCGATCTGAAGGCTGTGAAGGCCGTGCTGGTCGCGCTGGAAGACACCATCCTCGGTTCGATCCACAAGAAGGGCGCTGGCGAATTCACGCTGTCGGGCCTGCTGAAGATCTCCGCGCAATCCGTGCCGGCGAAGAAGAAGCGCTTCGGCAAGGACCCGTTCACGGGCGCCGAGCGCTGGTTCCCGGCCAAGCCGGCAAGCGTTCGCATCAAGGCGCGCGCGTTGAAGAAGCTGAAGGACGCAGCGGCTTAAGTTTCTTTAGCCTGCGTTGCGGCTTTGGTTTCGTTGGCGAAATCGAAGCTCGATGAAAAAGAGGCCAGCTTCCCTTCAGTGGGATGCTGGCCTCTTTTGCTTGTGCGTTTCGATCAGCCGCGCACGTTGAATGGCGCGAAGACCTCGCTCAACCAGTCCGCGAAAACCCGTACGCGCGCGGAGAGCTGACGGTTCTGCGGATAGAGCACGGAGACGGGCATGGGCGGAGGCGGAAGGTCTGGAAGCACGACTTGCAGACGGCCATCGGCGAGGGCATCGTCGATGTGATAGCGCGGCACCTGCACAATGCCGAGCCCCGCGATCGCCGCTTGCGTATAGAGTTCGACGCCCGACACCGAAACCGCCGCCCGCAATTCGATGGTCTCGATACGCTCATCGACCGTGAATTCCAGCGGCAGCACGCGGCCCGTCGCGCTCGATACGAAGTTCACCGCGCGATGCGACGCCAGCGCTTCGAGATCGTCCGGCACGCCTTCACGCGCGAGATACGCGGGACTCGCCACGCTCACCTGTTCGAGCAGTGCAACGCGCCGGCCGATCATCGACGAATCCTGCAACGTGCCCGCGCGCAGCACGCAATCCACGCCTTCGCGCACGAGATCGACGAGCCTGTCGTCCTCGCCGATATGCAGTTCGATCTGCGCATGCCGTTCGAGAAACGCGGGCAGTCCCGGCATGACGAAGTGCCGCGCGAGCGTGCCTTGCAGGTTCACGCGCAACAGACCCTTCGGCGCCGTATGTCTGAACGAGCCTTCCGCTTCCTCCAGATCGGCGATCAGACGCACGCAACGCCGATAGTGTTCCTCGCCGTCATGCGTGAGACGCACGGTGCGCGTCGTGCGTTCGAGCAGACGCGCGCCGAGCCGCTCTTCCATGCGCTTCATCAGATTGGTGACGGTGGCGCGCGGTATCTGCAGATCGTCGGCGGCCTGCGTGAAGCTGTGCCGCTCCGCGATGCGCACGAAGACCTGCATTTCCTGGAATCGATCCATGAGCTCGAGATTGTTGAAGCAACTGGAACGATGATACTAAGCCACACGCGATGATCGCGGAAACGGAATGATTCATCATGCTCTCCATCGAACAGCTTTCCTTGAGGAGCACATCATGAGTCAGATCAATACGAAGCGCGTGGCCGTCGTCACGGGTGCATCGCGCGGCATCGGCGCACAGATCGCGCGGCGTCTCGCGCGCGACGGCTTCGCGGTTGCGGTGAACTATGCGTCGAGCGCGAAGGAAGCGGATGCGCTCGTCGCCGAATTGCGCGAAGCGGGAAGCGCATCGATCGCGGTGAAGGCGGATGTCGCCAAAGCCGACGACGTGCGCCGCATGTTCGAGACCGTCGAAGCGGAGCTCGGCAAGATCGATGCGCTGATCAATAACGCGGGCGTGCTCAAGACCGTGCCGCTCGCCGACACGAGCGACGCGCTCTACGACCAGACCTTCGATATCAACGTGCGCGGCACCTTCAACACGCTTCGCGAAGCGGCGGCGCGCATGAACGGCGGCGGGCGCATCGTCAATTTCTCGAGCACGACGCTCGCGCTCAACATGCCCGGCTACGCGATCTACAACGCGACGAAGGCCGCGGTCGAATCGTTCACGCATGTCTTCGCGAAGGAGTTGCGCGGACGCGGCATCACGGTGAATGCGGTTGCACCGGGGCCGGTGGCGACGTCGCTCTTTCTCGACGGCAAGACCGACGAACAGATCGCCACGTTCTCGAAGATGCCGCCGCTGGAAAGACTCGGTCAGCCGGACGATATCGCGTCGGTCGTCGCGTTTCTCGTCGGGCCGGATGCGGGCTGGGTCAACGGACAGGTGCTGCGCGCAAACGGCGGCATCGCGTGAGCCGCGCCTAGAACATCAGCGCGAACTGATCGATTGCGATGGCGCGCGGCTTCGTCGCGCGTTTCGTCGGCTGTGCGATGGTCGCGGCGACCGCGCGCACAGGCGCATCCTGTACGACGAGATGAAACGCCGGACGTGCATCGCAGGCGATCCACGCAAGTTGCCCGGACGCGAGACGTTTCGCGATCAGGCTGTACACATCGGAATCGAACGGGCGCAGATCGGGTGCATCGGCGAGCAGTTGCGCGATGTCGGCGCGCGTCGCGCATGTGCCGATATAGCACCAACGATCGATCACGTGCCATGCCTCGCGGCCGGTTTGTTCGTCGCGCTCGGCGATGGCGATCGGCCCTTCATGCGGCCATTTCACGAGCCGCGCATGGTCGAGCGCGGCGAGCGCGCGCGCCGCGTGTTCCGCGAGCGCTTCGGCTCCCGCGCACGATCCTAGGCAGCGTTTCACCTGATAGCCGAAGCAGCCGCGCCCGCGCGACAGCGGCGCTTTTTCGAGTCCGAGCGTCGCATGGCAGAGCGTGTGCTCGTCGGCGACATGGCGCATGAACTCGAGCGCCTTCGCCCGCGATGCGAACACGCCGAAGAGATGATCCTCGCGCGACAGATCGCGCCGGTTCGCCTTCACGAGCGCCGGCGCGCTCGCGCCCGGCAGCCACTGCCACGCGCACGTTCCCGACGCGCCCTTCAGCAGACGGTTGTGCGTCGGCTTCAATGCCTTCACGAGCTTCGCTTCGAGCAGCAGCGCGCCGAGTTCCCCGACCGTCTCCCGGCATTCGATGCGACGGATGGCCTGCGAGATCGACAAGTCCTTCTGAAGCCTGTGATCGCCCGAAAAATGGGCCGCGACGCGCTGTTTCACGTTGATGCTCTTGCCGACATAGAGCGGTACGTCGTCGTCGCCGTGAAAGAGATAGACGCCGGGCGTCGATGGCAACGCATCGAGCGCGCCTTCGGGCAGCGCGGCGGGCAGGCTCGCGCGCCGCACCAGCGTTTTGATGGCGGCATCGACGAGATCCTGCGAATAGAGCGCGTGAATCTTTTGCCAGAACTGCCATAAGAGATCGGCATCGGCGAGCGCGCGATGGCGTCCTTCGGGCGCGAGATTCAGCCGCGCGATGAGCGCATCGAGACCATGCCGCTCCACCGATGGAAAGAGCGCGCGCGAGAGCCGCACCGTGCACAGCGTATCCGCGCGAAACGCGATGCCCGCGCGCCGGAACTCGTTCTTGAGAAAGCCGTAATCGAAGCGCGCGTTGTGCGCGACGAAGAGCTTGCCATGAAGACGTTCGGCGAGCGCGGGCGCGAGCGATTCGAAGCTCGGCTGGCCGCGCAGCATCGAATCTTCGATGCCGGTCAGGCGCGAGATGAACGGCGGCACCGGCACGCCCGGATCGACGAGCACGCTCCAGCGCTCGATGCCCGCCGTGCTCGCTTCCACCACGCCGATTTCGGTGATGCGATCCTCGGTTGCGTTCGAGCCCGTGGTTTCCAGATCGACGAACACGATCGGGCGCGCGAGTCCCGCGAGCAGGGCATCGGCGAGGGAATCGGGTTCGTCTTCGAGCGCGTCGGACATGGGTGAAACGTTGAGCATGAACGCCGAGTCTAGCGCAAACGGGCATGCACCATCGCGGCACGTTAAAAAATTCGCACGCGCGAAGTGCTTTCGTTCGATACTGCGAAAAAGCCGCTGAAACAACGCGAAGGACGCAATGATGCAGATCTACGATGAAATGCGTCAGGACGACTCCGTGCGCCGTCACTACGCACGGTTTTCGCGCTGGCTCGCAATGCAGAGCCCCGAGACGATCGCGCGCAAGCGGGCGGAGGCGGACGTGCTGTTCCGGCGCGTCGGCATCACCTTCGCGGTGAACGGCGACCTGTCCGGCACCGAGCGGCTGATTCCCTTCGACATGATTCCGCGCATCATTCCCGGCGACGAATGGCGCGTGCTCGAAGCCGGTCTGCGGCAGCGCGTGCAGGCGCTCAATCTCTTTCTGCACGATGTCTATCACAACGGCGATATCGTGCTCGCCGGGCGCATTCCCGCGGAGCAGGTCTATACGAATGCGCAGTATCGGCCGGAGATACAGGGCGTGGACGTGCCGCTCGACGTGTACGCGCATATCGCGGGCGTCGATGTCGTGCGCGCGGGCGGCGCGGGCGAGTTCTACGTGCTCGAAGACAATCTGCGTGTGCCATCGGGCGTCTCGTACATGCTCGAAAACCGCAAGATGATGATGCGGCTCTTCCCCGAACTGTTCGTGCAGAACCGCGTCGCGCCGGTCGCGCATTATCCCGATCTGCTGCTGGAGACCCTGCGTTCGATCGCGCCCGAAGGTGTCGACGATCCGGCCGTCGTCGTGCTGACGCCCGGCATGTACAACTCGGCTTACTTCGAGCACACGTTCCTTGCGCAGCAGATGGGCGTGGAGCTCGTCGAAGGCAAGGATCTCTTCGTCGACGACAACTACGTCTTCATGCGCACGACGCACGGGCCGCGCCGCGTCGACGTGATCTATCGCCGCGTGGACGACGACTTTCTCGATCCGCTCGCGTTCCGCGCGGATTCGGCGCTCGGCATTCCGGGCTTGCTGACGTCGTATCGCGCGGGCCGCGTGACGCTCGCGAACGCGATGGGCACCGGCATCGCCGACGACAAATCGATCTATCCGTTCGTGCCCGACATGATCGAGTTTTATCTCGGCGAGAAACCGATCCTCAACAATGTGCCCACATATCAGTGCCGCAAGCCGGACGATCTCGCGTACACGCTCGCGCATCTGCCGGAGCTCGTCGTGAAGGAAGTGCACGGCGCGGGCGGCTACGGCATGCTCGTCGGGCCGGCATCGACGAAGGACGAGATCGAGGCGTTCCGCTTGCTGCTGCTCGCGCGGCCCGAAGGCTATATCGCCCAGCCGACGCTCGCGCTTTCCGCCTGCCCGACCTTCGTGGACGCGGGCATCGCGCCGCGTCATATCGATTTGCGGCCGTTCGTGCTCTCCGGCCGCGAAGTGTCGATGTGCGCGGGCGGCCTCACGCGCGTCGCGCTGCGGGAAGGCTCGCTCGTCGTCAATTCGTCGCAAGGCGGCGGGACGAAAGATACCTGGATGGTCGATTGATTCACTCACCGCACATGACCTCATGCTGAGCCGCACTGCCGATCACCTGTTCTGGATGGCGCGCTACATGGAACGCGCGGAGAACACCGCGCGCATGCTCGACATCGACATGGAAGGCGCGCTCCTGCCGCAAACGCCCGAACAGGAGGCGCGCGGGCAACGCTCGGTGCTGAAGATATCCGAGCTGGAGGAGATGTTCGACGAGCGTCATCCGGGATCGTCCTCGCGCGACGACATGCTGCATTTCATGGTCGCCGATGCGCGCAATCCGTCGAGCATCCTCTCGTGTTTGCAGGCGACGCGCGAGAACGCGCGCGCGGTGCGCGGCACGCTCACGACGGAAGGCTGGGAGACGATCAACTTCACGTGGCTCGAATTCAATCAGCGGCTCGCGAACCGGGAGCTCGAAACGGGCCCGGATGCGCTGTTCGAATGGGTCAAGTACCGCTCCAATCTGTGCCGCGGCGTGATGCAGGGCACCGCGCTGCGCGACGACGCGTTCTTCTTCATGCAACTCGGCGCCTATCTCGAACGCGCGGACAACACGGCGCGCATTCTCGATGTGCGCTTCGCCGACGCGACGCCCAACTCGCGCGAGGCGGCGCGCCAGCTCGAAGACTTCTATTACTGGACGTCGATTCTCAGTTCCGTGTCGGCGCTGGAGATCTATCGCAAGGTGTATCGCGATGTCGTGACGCCGGCGCGCGTCGTCGAACTGCTGATTCTCAACGAGCAGATGCCGCGCTCGCTGCTTGCCTCGCTCGATGGCGTCTGCGATACGCTCGCGAAGCTGCGCACGGATGCGTCGAAGGATTGCGAGCGCTTCGCGGGCAAGTTGCGCGCGGACGTGCTGTACTCCGACATCCGGCTGATTCTGGAGACGGGCGTGCACGCGTGGCTCACGCAGTTCCTGAAGCGCGTCGATGAACTCGGCCTGCGCGTGATGCACACTTTCCTCATGTTGCAGATTGCGTGAATCATGCTGCTGACCATACGCCACGACATCCGCTACCACTACGCCACGCCGGTGACGTATTCGATCCGGCAGTTTCGCGTGAGTCCGGCAAGCGGGGCTTCGCAGATCGTGCGGCACTGGCATGTCGAAGCGCCGGGCAAGCTCGATGCTGCGCGCGACGCCTATGGCAACGCGCTGCACACGCTCGTGCTGACGAAGCCGCACAGCGAGATTCACGTGAGCGTGACGGGCGAAGTCGCGACCGAAGCGCTGCCCGATGGCCGTCTCTTCGACGAAGCCGGGCCGATTCCGCTCGAGCATTTCACCTGCGCGACGCCGCTCACGATGCCCGATGCCGCGATCCGCGCGCTCGCGCACAGCGTGCCGTCGCTCGATACGCCCGCGTCGCTCGTCTCGCTGGCGGAGCGCATCGGTGAAAGCGTGCAGTATCGCAGCGAGCCGGCGTATGCCGCGGGCACGGCCGCGCAGGCGCTCGCGAGCGGCCTCGGCGATGCGCGCGATCTCGCGCATCTGCTGCTCGCGTGCTGCCGTGCGCGAGGTGTGCCCGCGCGCTGCGTGAGCGGCTATTTCGACGCTGGCACGGACGAAGCCGTGACGATGCACGCATGGACCGATGTCTGGGTGGAGCACGGCTGGGTGTCGCTGGATGCGACGCAGGGCGCGTTCGCGGGCGAGCGTCACTGCCGGCTCGCGGTGGCGCGGGACTACGAGGCGGCGGCGCCCGTGCGCGGCTCGCGCGTGGGCGGCAAGGAGGAGACGCTCTCGGTGCATGTCGGCATCGACACGCTGTGGGATCAGTAACGGGAGGGATGCGACGCGCGTTCGCGCTCAGTACAATGAGGGTTTGCTTGTTTCAGGATCGATTGACATGACTTATTGCGTGGGCATGTGCGTGGACGAGGGACTCGTGTTCCTGTCCGACACGCGCACCAACGCCGGCGTGGACCACGTGAGCGCCGCGCGCAAGATGGTTGTTTTCGAACAACCGGGCGAGCGCGTGATCGTTCTGCTCGCGGCGGGCAATCTCGCGCTGACCCAGGCCGTGACGCATCTGCTCGCGGAACCGACCGATCCCGGCGCACCCACGCTCTACAGCGCGCCGACGATGGCGGAAGCGGCGCGTATCGTCGGCGATGCGGTGCGGGAGGTGCATCGGCGCGATGCGCTGTCGCTCGCGGAGTTCAGCGTCGACTTCAATTGCAGCTTCATCCTCGGCGGACAAATTTGCGGCCAGCCGCCGCGTCTCTTCATGATCTACGCGGCCGGCAATTTCATCGAATCGACGCGCGTGTCGCCGTATTTTCAGATCGGCGAATCGAAGTACGGCAAGCCGATCATCGATCGCGTCATCACGCCGGCATCGCCGCTCGACGAAGCCGCGAAATGCGCGCTCATTTCGATGGATTCGACTCTGCGCTCGAATCTTTCTGTCGGTCTGCCGCTCGATCTGCTGGTCTATGAAAAGGACTCGCTGCGCGTCACGCGTTTCGCCACGCTCGACAACAACAGCGCCTATTACCAGATGATCAACAAGACGTGGGGCGAGCGTCTGAGGCAGCTTTTCGGCGAGATTCCGAACCCTTCCTGGACCGAGCTCGACAACGTCCCGCTGCGCCCGCGCGAAACGCGCAGCACGGTTCCGCGGCTCGTCATCGGCGACCTGCCGTGCCCGGGCGCACCCGCGCAGACACTCGCGGAAGACGTCGAAAAGAACGGCAACGCGCCGCAACTCTGACTTAACAATCGCGAGCACGAAAAAAAACAGCCATCGGAAAACCGATGGCTGTTCGAGCGTACTGCGTTCCTCCCGACGCGGCACTTGCGTGCCGCGCCAGTCGGTTGTTCTTAGAACTTGTGGCGCAGACCGATGAGCACCAGTTCCTGGTGGCTGCGGCCGCTGGCGAAACCGAAGTCGCTGATCGAGGCTTGCGCTTCTTGCGTCGTGCCGTCCGCGTTGCGCTGCGTGCCGCTCGCGTGCTGATAGGCGCCGACAGCGTAGACGTCGGTGCGCTTCGACAGCGAGTAGTCGGCGCCCAGGCTGACCTGGTGGTAGTTCGCCGAGGTGTCGCCGCTTGCGTGCGTGTACGTGTAGCCCAGACCGAGCAGCGTTGCCGGCGTCAGTTGGAAGTTCAGGTACGTGTTGGCCACGTTGAACTTCTCTTGTTCCCGGAACGTCGAGTTGCCGTCGTTCTTGTACTGCGCGAAGCTGTACGAAGCGCCGACCGTGAACGGACCGAACACGTACTGGCCTGCACCGCGCGCGATACCGATCGCGTGGGCCGTGTCGTAGCCGGCGTTGATCACCGTGTTGAACAGCGAGTCCGACGACGGGCTGTTCCAGCCGGTCGCGCGGTTCGCCGACGGGTTGTTCACGTACAAGTAGCTGGCCGCGATCGAGAACGGACCGTTGCCGTACGTTGCCGCACCGCCCCAGGTCTGGCCCTGGCCGGTCGTGCCCGCCAGGTTGCTGAAGCCGTAGATGCCTTCGAACTGGAAGCCACCGAACACCGGCGAAACGTACTTGACGGCGTTGTTCACGCGCAGGCTGTTGTCGTAGTTGTCGACGTCGCCCGGCGTAGCGAACGCTGCGCCCCAGTAGTTGTCGCCCGTGAGGCCCTGAACCATGTCCACCGACGGGTCATACTGACGACCCAACGTGACCGTACCCCACTGGTTGCCGCTCAAACCGACGAACGCTTGACGGCCGAACAGGCGACCGCCCTGGTTCGACTGGCCCGTGCCCGGATCGAAGCCGCTTTCCAACTGGAAGATTGCCTTCAGGCCGCCACCCAGGTCTTCCTGACCCTTCAAGCCCCAACGCGGGCCGGAGAGCGTGCCGTTGACCATGCCGAACAGATGGTCGCCGTTTTCGTTGGCGTGGCTCACGTAAGCGAGGCCAGTGTCGATCACGCCATAAAGCGTGACGCTGCTTTGTGCTTGCGCCGCACCTGCTGCGCCGAGGAGCGCCAGCGAGAGGGACGTCAGTGCGATTCGTTTCATCGAATTCTCCACGCGAATGATTAAAATCGTTGTTGCCGGCGCAGAGAATAACGCAACGTTTCGTAACTTAAGAAACGAAAAAATATTGACTGTCTCGAAAAACACACACTCAGGTCGGACGCCCGCCTGTAAAGGTTCTCCGGCAGTCTAAAAACGAATTTTGGGAGACAGGCGTGTCTTGGAAAAGTTCCGCGCGCAATCGGACATTCGAATAGCGATTTTTAGCAGCGATATTCGATTACGCTCGATTCAAATAACAAACCGCTTTCTCGACGGCTGATTTTTCGGATTGGATGGACAGCCGTGTTGCAGCGCGCGAAAGTCAGTTTCGAAAGTCCGATGCATCCTCGCGTGCGGAATCGCGCCGCGACAAAAGCGCAACCGCCATTCCCGCGCTCGCCGCGAAAAGCACCGCGCGCCACGGATGCCGCCGCACCGCCGCGTTTGCATTCGACGCCTTGCGGCCGGCGCCGACCATCGCGAGCGCGGTGACGCGAGTCGCAGTCGATTCCGCCCGCGCCAGCTTGCGCGACAACTCCAGCGCACGCGCCACGGCGGACACCTTCTTGCGCGCCTGTCCCGTCAGTTGCTGCGCGTGCTGCGCGCGGGCGCCGATCGCGCGTCGCGCGCTCGCCGGGACCGGCGCATCCACGCGAGCGCCCGCCGGCGTGACCGGCGCGGCCGTCGATGCGCCGGCGGCAAGCGGCGTCGCGGAGCGGGTCGATGCGGCGAGCATCGAGCCGATCTTCGCGCGGCTTCCGGGCGGCACGCGGCCGTTGTTCTGCTGTCCCCACGCGCCGCGCGGATCGTGCAGACGCGCGCGCGCCGCCGAGAACTCCGCGCCGAGCAGGAGCACGGCGGCGGAGAAGTACAGCCACATCAGGAGCACCGCGAGCGATCCCGCCGCGCCGAACGCGCTCGCGGTGCCCGCGTGCGTCAGATACAGCGCGAACAGCTTCTTGCCCGCGGAGAACAGCAGCGCGGCGACGAGCCCGCCGACGAGCGCATCGCGCCATTCCACCGGGGCATCGGGCAAGAACTTGAGCAGTGCGCCGAACGCGACCGTGAGAATCGCGAGGCCGACGGCGAGTTGCACGACATCGCCGACGATCACGAACGGCGAATTCGCCCACAGCCACATGCCGACCGCCTGAATCGCGGTATCGAGCACGAGCGAAACGATCAGCAGAAACGCGACGCCGAGCACGAGCCCGAACGACACGAGCCGCACGCGCACCATCGCCATGACGCTGGAGCGTTGTTCGCCGGTCATCGGCCAGACGATATTGAGCGCCGTATTGAGCGATGAAAACGTCGCCGACGCGCCGACCGCCAGCAGCACGAACGAAATGATCGCGGCGATGCCGGTCCCGCCGCTGCGATGCGCATTCTCGACGATGCTCTGCACGCCGGAGGCGGCCTGATCGCCCAGGAGTCCGTTCACCTGATGAAAGAGCTGCCCGCGCGCGGCTTCCGGCCCGAACACCCAGCCCGCGACGGCGATCACCATGACCAGTGTGGGCGCAAGCGAGAACGCCGAGTAGAAGGCGATGCTCGCGGCCATCGCGGCGCAGCGGTTTTCCGAGAACTGCTTGAGCGCGCCGAGCACCCAGGAAGCATCTTTTTTCACGACCGCTTCGATCTTCTGCGTGGACACGGAACTCATGACGACCTCTCGATTCGATTCGATGATGGAGCGCGGATGCCCGGCAATGTTCATCCGAGCGAGCACGTTCCATTCCAGAACATGCGCAAGCGGGCCTGCGATTTGCTAAACGAGCGAGGTTTGTGTCGGCGCACGGGCGCATTGGTGCAAACACCGTGTCAACCCGTCTGCGAGATGTAATCGGTCACCATATACTCTAGAAACCCACTTTACGACGCGTCGAGGGCAATCATGCTCCAGATGTCACGGCGACAGTTCCTGAAGGTCTCCGCGAGCACGCTGGCCGGTTCGAGCCTGGTGGCAATGGGCTTCTCTCCGGCACCCGCGCTTGCCGAAGTCCGGCAGTACAAACTGTCGCGTACCACGGAAACGCGCAATACCTGTCCGTACTGCTCGGTCGGGTGCGGCATCCTGATGTACGGCCTCGGCGACAACGCCAAGAATGCGAAGGCCAGCATCATCCATATCGAAGGCGATCCGGATCATCCGGTCAATCGGGGCACGCTCTGCCCGAAAGGCGCCTCGCTCATCGACTTCATTCATAGCCCGAGCCGGCTGCTGTATCCCGAGCATCGCGCGCCGGGGTCGAACGAGTGGAAACGCATCTCGTGGGAAGAGGCGCTCGACCGCATCGCCGTGCTGCTCAAGGAAGATCGTGATGCGAATTTCGTCGAGACCACGCCCGACGGCAAGAAGGTCAATCGCTGGCTGACCTCGGGCTTTCTCGCGGCGTCGGCGGGGAGCAACGAGGTCGGCTATCTGACGCACAAGACCGTGCGTAGCTGGGGGATGCTCGCATTCGACAATCAGGCGCGTGTCTGACATGGCCCGACGGTGGCAGGTCTTGCCCCGACGTTTGGCCGTGGAGCGATGACGAACCATTGGGTCGACATCAAGAACACGGACCTGATTCTCGTGATGGGCGGCAACGCAGCCGAAGCGCACCCGTGCGGTTTCAAGTGGGTGACCGAGGCGAAGGCGCATCGGCGTGCGCGGCTCATCGTCGTGGACCCGCGCTTCACGCGCACGGCATCGGTCGCGGATTTCTACGCGCCGATTCGCACCGGCACGGACATCGCGTTCCTGGGCGGCGTCATCAACTATCTGCTCACGAACGACAAGATCCAGCACGAGTACGTGAAGAATTACACGGACATGTCGTTCATCGTGCGCGAGGACTTCGCGTTCAAGGACGGCCTGTTCTCCGGCTACGACGCTGAAAAACGCAAGTACGACAAATCGAGCTGGGACTACGAGCGCGGCGACGACGGCTACGTGAAGACCGATCCGACGTTGCAGGATCCGCGCTGCGTCTACAACCTGCTGAAGCAGCATTACGCCGCCTACACGCCCGAGATGGTGACGAAAGTCTGCGGCACGCCGACCGACAAGTTCCTCAAGGTATGCGAGATGCTCGCGACGACCGCCGCGCCGAATCGCGCGGGCACGATCCTCTATGCGCTCGGCTGGACGCATCACTCGGTCGGCGCGCAGATGATCCGCACGGGCGCGATGGTGCAGCTTCTGCTCGGCAACATCGGCATCGCGGGCGGCGGCATGAACGCGCTGCGCGGGCATTCGAACATTCAGGGCCTGACGGACCTCGGCCTGATGTCGAACCTGCTGCCCGGCTACATGACCTTGCCGATGGAAGGCGAACAGGACTACGAGGCGTTCATCAAGAAGCGCGCGGCGCAGCCGCTGCGGCCGAATCAGTTGAGCTACTGGAAGAACTATCGCGCGTTCCACGTGAGCTTCATGAAATCGTGGTGGGGCGACAACGCGACGGCAGAAAACAACTTCGGATTCGACTACCTGCCCAAGCTCGACAAGTCCTACGACATGCTCCAGGTGTTCGAGCTGATGGCCGCGGGCAAGATGAACGGCTATATCTGCCAGGGCTTCAATCCGCTCGCGGCGGCGCCGAACAAGGCGAAGATCGGGCTGGGTCTGTCGAAGCTGAAGTGGCTCGTCATCATGGACCCGCTCGCGACGGAAACGTCGGAGTTCTGGAAGAACCACGGCGAATTCAACGATGTCGATGCGTCGAAAATCCAGACTGAAGTCTTCCGTCTGCCGACGAGTTGTTTCGCGGAAGAGCGCGGCTCGCTCGTGAGTTCGTCGCGGGTGCTGCAATGGCACTGGCAGGGCACGACGCCCCCCGGCGAGGCGAAGAGCGACCTGGAGATCATGTCGGGCCTGTGGCTGCGCATGCGCAAGGCGTATCAGGAGAAGGGCGGAAAGTATCCCGATCCGATCCTGAAGATGACGTGGCCGTATGCGGACCCGGAAAGCCCGACGCCCGAAGAGATGGCGATGGAGTTCAACGGCCGCGCGCTCGCCGACGTCACCGATCCCGCCGATCAGACGAAAGTGCTCGCGAAACGCGGCGAGCAGCTCGCGAGCTTCGCGCAACTGCGCGACGACGGCTCGACCGCGAGCGGTTGCTGGATCTTCTGCGGCTCGTGGACCCAGGCGGGCAATCAGATGGGCCGGCGCGACAACTCGGACCCGACGGGCATCGGCCAGACGCTCGGCTGGGCGTGGGCATGGCCGGCGAACCGCCGCGTGCTGTACAACCGCGCATCGTGCGATGTGAACGGCAAGCCGTTCGATCCGTCGAGAAAGCTCGTCGCGTGGAACGGACGCGCATGGACGGGCGCGGACATCCCCGACTTCAAGGCCGACGAGCCACCGGACAAGGGCATGAGCCCCTTCATCATGAACCCGGAAGGCGTAGCGCGTTTCTTCGCGCGCGACGGCATGAACGAAGGACCGTTCCCCGCGCATTACGAACCGTTCGAAACGCCGCTCGGCTACAACCCGTTCTTCCCGGACAACAAGGCCGTGACGAGCAATCCGGCCGCGCGCGTATTCCCGGACGATCGCGCCGCGTTCGGCACCGCCGACAAGTTCCCGAACACCGCGACCACCTACCGGCTCACCGAGCACTTCCACTACTGGACCAAGCACGCGCGCCTGAACGCGATCGTGCAGCCGCAGCAGTTCGTGGAGATCGGCGAGGAGCATGCGAAGGAAGTGGGCGTCGTCGCGGGGGATCGCGTGAAGGTGTCGAGCAATCGCGGGCATATCGTCGCGGTGGCGCTCGTCACCAAACGCATCAAGCCGTTGATGGTGGAGGGCAAGAAGGTGCACACCGTCGGCCTGCCGTTGCACTGGGGCTTCAAGGGCCTCGCGCAGCCGGGCTATCTCGTCAACACTCTCACGCCTTCCGTGGGCGACGGAAACTCGCAGACACCCGAGTTCAAGTCGTTTCTCGTGAAGGTAGAGAAGGCATAAGGGGGACGAGATGGCTCTGCAATCGCTCGATATCAAGCGTCTCTCGGCGACGACCGTGCCGCAGACGCAGGTGCGCGAGCCGGTCACGGGGACGGTGGCGAAACTCATCGACGTGTCGAAGTGCATCGGCTGCAAGGCGTGTCAGACGGCCTGCATGGAGTGGAACGACCTGCGCGACGACATCGGTCACACGACCGGCGTCTACGACAACCCGCGCGACCTCACGGAGCATTCGTGGACGGTGATGCGCTTCACCGAATACGAGAATCCGAAGGGCGACCTCGAATGGCTGATCCGCAAGGACGGCTGCATGCATTGCGAGGATCCGGGCTGTCTGAAGGCGTGTCCGTCGCCGGGCGCGATCGTGCAGTACACGAACGGCATCGTGGATTTTCACGAGGAGAACTGCATCGGTTGCGGGTATTGCATCACCGGCTGTCCGTTCAACATTCCGCGGCTCTCGAAGGAAGATCATCGCGTGTACAAGTGCACGCTGTGCTCGGATCGCGTCGCGGTCGGACAGGAACCCGCGTGCGTGAAGACGTGCCCGACCGGCGCGATCATGTTCGGCACCAAGGTGGACATGCAGGCGCAGGCGGCGGAGCGTATCGAAGACTTGAAGGAGCGCGGCTTCGCGAACGCGGGACTATACGATCCGGCGGGCGTGGGCGGCACGCATGTGATGTACGTGCTGCATCACGCCGATCAGCCGGAGCTGTATCACGGGCTTGCTAAAGACCCGCACATCAGCCCGCTCGTGTCGATCTGGAAGGGCGTGACGAAGCCGCTCGCGATGGCGGGCATCGCGCTGGCGGCGCTCGCGGGCTTCTTCCATTACACGCGCATCGGGCCGAACGAAGTCAGCGAGGAAGACGAACTGGAAGCGCACCGCGAAGCGGAAGAGATGCGGCGTCGGCGGGAAGGCGGACAGGAGCGCGAAGATGAAACACGATAGCGAACTGCGTGACGTGAAGGGCCATCGTCTGATCGTGCGCTATACGCCGAACGAACGCACGAATCACTGGATCACCGCGATCACGTTCGTGCTGCTCGCGCTTTCCGGGCTCGCGATGTTCCATCCGTCGATGTCATGGCTCTATGCGATTTTCGGCGGCGGGCAGTGGACGCGCATTCTGCATCCGTTCGTGGGCTGCGTGATGTTCATCTCGTTCCTGATCCTCGCGCTGCGCTTCTGGCATCACAACTATCTGGACCGGAACGACATCCAGTGGATGAAGCAGATGAACGACGTGCTCACCAATCGCGAGGATCGTCTGCCGGAAATCGGCAAATACAACGCGGGGCAGAAGCTGCTGTTCTTCGTGATGGTCGCGAGCCTCGTGCTGCTGCTGCTGAGCGGGATCGTGATATGGCGCGCGTACTTCGCGTTCTATTTTCCGATCACGGTGATTCGCATCGCGTCGGTCGTGCATGCGGCGACGGCGTTCGTGCTGATCGTGTCGATCATCGTGCATATCTACGCCGCGCTGTGGGTGAAAGGGTCGATCGGCGCGATGACGCGCGGCACGGTCACGTATGGATGGGCGAGGAAGCATCATCCGCGGTGGTTCAGGGATGTGATCGGGAAGTAGAGGCCGGGGTTCAGTCGAGAATGGTTTGGAGACGCGCGAGTGCATCGTTGATGACTTCGGCCGGGGCGCGTTCGATCTTCCGCGCGCCGCGGGCTTCGAGGTCGAGTGTGCGGATCATGTTGACGAGCGCGACACCCTGCGTTTCTGTTCCAGAGCCCGACAGAGGGACCGCGAATCCGGCGAAACGCGCGAAGTTGCCGCCTTGCGTAATGGGCGCGACGAGGGCGACGCCCATTGCGTTGAACACGGCAGGCGAAAGCACGAGCGCAGGCCGGAAGTCGCCTTGTTGTTCATGTCCGAGGGCCGGATTCAGATTCACCCGCACGATGTCGCCGCGTTCGAACTTGACGCGTCTTACCATGCTTCACGCCCCACCGGTTTAGTGTCGTTCCATGCGGCCAGGTCTTCGGGAAGCGGCGCCTTCGGATCGCACTGCGCAACCAGATCCTCGAGCGAATATCTGGGACGCGCCGGCGCAAGCACGATGCCCTCGGGGCGAACTTCCACGGTCAACCTGTCGCCCAACGAGAGATGAACCTGGTCGAGCAAGGTCGCAGGAAGCCGGACCGCCGCGCTGTTGCCCCATTTTTGAATCGTGAGTTCCATTTCAATCTCCGGGATGTATCGCCACTGTAGATACGTCGGCCTCGACGGTCAACGCAAATGTATCTTCATTGTAGATACAATGGCTGACCGGAAGCAGGCAATTCAGTCAGTCTCCTCCTTCGAACAAGCTGATATCCTTGGATGGAGCGTCGAGCAACCAGAATCAGAACTCCGCGAGGAAACCTTCCGTGGTCCAACGCATAGTCGAAGCCGCGCGAATCGAATCGCTCGATCCATCGGCGATTCCGCGCTTGCGCATGCCCGAGCGCGCAACGATATTCGCCGCGCGCGCCGCGCGTCTTCAGCACCTCGCCGACGCGAGCAATCCCATCGCCGGTTATTTGCGGCTGATGGCCGCGCTCGCCGATGCCCAGCAGCGCGTGCTCACGAGCTTCAGTGCGCCGATGCCCTCGCGCGCATCGATCGAACTGAACCAGCGCCATTCGATGCCGATCGTCCCCGCGCTTAGCGATGCGCGCGATCCCGCGTGGCGCGACGTGCTCTTCATGCTGCTCGACAGCATCGAGGCCGCCGGCGCGCTGACACCCGCGCTCACGCAACTCGTCGGCCGCCTGCGTGCGCTGGACGCCGCTGCGCTCGACGGTCACGCCGATGCGATCCTCGCGCTGCGCTTCGCCGAGATCGATCCGGCCGCGGCCCCCTTCATCGCGGCCGCGCTGCAAGTCGTGTGGACCGATCTCGCGAGCCGCATCGACACGAACGACGTGCCGTATCTCGACACGCCCGGCGTATGTCCCGTCTGCGGTTCGGTGCCGGTGGCGAGCATCGTGCGCGTCGGCGGTGTGTACGACGGCTATCGCTACGCGCAATGCGGCCTCTGCGCGACGGAGCTTCACGTGGTCCGCGCCAAGTGCACGAACTGCGATTCGACCAAGGGCATCGCCTATCACGTGATGGGCACCGGCGACGAACCCGAAAGCGAGAAGTCCGCGAGGGCGAAGAGCGCGCCGCTCAAGGCGGAGTCGTGCGACGAATGCGGCACGTATCGCAAGATCGGCTATCAGGAGAAGGCCTACGATTTCGAGCCCTACGCCGACGATCTCGCGAGCCTCACGCTCGACCTGTTGATGGGCGAGGCCGGCTATCGGCGCGCGTCGCCTCATCCGTGGCTGTGGCCCGAACTTTCGGAAGACGATCGATGAGCGACGTCAAAGGCGGCGAGGGCGGCGAACTGCGCGCATTGATGGCCCGTGTGCCGTCGGTCGAGCGCGTGCTCGCATCGGCGGAATTCGAGGCGGTGATCGCCGCATACGGGCGCACGCAGACGCTCGCCGCGTTGCGCGAGACACTCGACGCATGGCGCGCCGATGCGCAGGCAGGCCGCGCATCCGTCGATGCCCTGAGCGATGCGCAACTCGCGCGCACGGTCGATGCGCGGCTCGCGAAGCGCGCGCGCAGCAGCGTGCGCAGCGTCTTCAATCTGACGGGCACGGTGCTGCACACCAACCTGGGCCGCGCACTCCTGCCCGACGAAGCGGTGCGGGCGGTGGCCGAGATTCTCACGCGGCCCGCGAACCTCGAATTCGATCTCGACACGGGCGCGCGCGGCGATCGCGACGATCTCATCAACGGCCTGATCTGCGAGCTGACCGGCGCCGAAGCCGCGACGGTCGTGAACAACAACGCGGCGGCCGTGCTGCTCACGCTGTCCGCGCTCGCATCGCGCAAGGAAGTGATCGTGTCGCGCGGCGAGCTCGTCGAAATCGGCGGCGCGTTTCGCATCCCCGACATCATGAGCCGCGCGGGCGCGAAGCTGCGCGAGGTCGGCACGACGAATCGCACGCATCTGAAAGACTACGACGAAGCAATCAACGCAAAAACCGCGCTGCTGATGAAGGTCCATTGCAGCAACTACGCGGTGAGCGGCTTCACGAAGGAAGTGACGCTCGCGGAACTCGCGCCGCTCGCGAAAGCGCGCGGGCTGCCCGTCGCGATGGATCTCGGCAGCGGCACGCTCGTCGATCTCGCGCAATGGGGCTTGCCGCGCGAAGCGACGGTGCGCGAGACCGTCGCGGCGGGCGCGGATCTCGTCACCTTCAGCGGCGACAAGCTGCTCGGCGGGCCGCAGGCGGGGCTGATCGTCGGGCGGCGCGAACTCATCGCGAAGATCAAGAAGCATCCGCTGAAGCGCGCATTGCGCGTCGGCAAGCTGACGCTCGCGGCGCTCGAAGCGGTGTTGCGCCTGTATCGCGCGCCTGAAACGCTGGCCGAACGTCTCACGACCTTGCGTCTGCTCACGCGCCCCGCCGACGCCATGAGGCTCGCGGCCGAGCGCATCGAGCCTGCGTTGCAGGCTTTTGTCGGCGGCGAATTCACGGTCGGCGCCGAACCGATGTTCAGCCAGATCGGCAGCGGCGCGTTGCCCGTCGATGTGTTGCCGAGCTACGGACTCGCGGTGCGCCTCGCGAGCGGCAAGCGTCCGGGCGGCGCGCTCAACCGCATCGAAAAGCGGCTGCGCGACTTGCCGCGACCGGTGCTCGGGCGCATCGCGGACAACGCCTTGCGGCTCGATCTGCGCTGTCTCGAAGAGGCCGATGAAGCCGCGTTCGTCGCGCAACTGGAAGCACGCGAATGATCGTCGGCACGGCGGGGCATATCGACCACGGCAAGACCACGCTCGTGCGCGCGTTGTCGGGGGTGGACACCGATCGGCTGAAGGAAGAGAAGGCGCGCGGCATCTCGATCGAACTGGGTTATGCGTACGTGCCTTTGGACGACGGCGGCGTGCTCGGCTTCATCGACGTGCCCGGACACGAGAAGCTCGTGCACACGATGGCGGCGGGCGCGTGCGGCATCGACTTCGCGTTGCTCGTGATCGCCGCCGACGATGGCGTGATGCCGCAGACACGCGAGCATCTCGCGATACTCGAACTGCTCGGCGTGACGCGCGGCACGGTCGCGGTGACCAAGTGCGATCGCGTGGAGGCATCGCGCGTGCGCGAGGTGCATGCGCAAATCGAAGCGCTGCTCGCGGACGGCCCGTTGCGCGGCGCACCGTTGTTCGACACCGACGCAACCAGAGCCGACGATGCAGGCGTCGCCGCACTGGACGCGCATCTTCGCGATGCCGCCGCGCACTGGCAAACGCGCCGCGACGACGGCTTTTTCCGGCTCGCGGTCGATCGCGTGTTCACGTTGACGGGACAAGGCACGATCGCGACCGGCACGGTCTTCGCGGGCCGCGTGAACGTCGGCGACATGCTGGCGCTCGCGCCGCGCGAACCGTCCGGTGCGCCCGTGCGCGTGCGCAGCATTCACGCGCAGAACCGCGCGGCGCAGACGGGTGGAGCGGGCGAGCGCTGCGCGCTCAATCTCGCGGGCATCGACAAGGATGCGCTCGCGCGTGGCGACTGGATCGTCGATGCGCGGCTCGCGCGTGCATCCGAACGGCTCGATGTCGAACTCACCTTGCTCGCGGACGCGCAACTCACGCTCACGCATTGGGCGCCCTTGCATGTGCATCTCGGTACGACGCATCGCGTCGCGCATGTCGCGCTGCTCGAAGCCGACACGCTGGCATCGGGGCACACGGCGCGCGTGCAACTCGTCTTCGATCAACCGGTTTGCGCGCTGCCCGGCGACCGCTTCATCGTGCGCAATGCGCAGGCGAACCGGACGGTCGGCGGCGGACGTGTGCTCGATCCGTTCGCGCCCGCTCGCAAGCGCCGCACGCCGCAGCGCCGCGCATGGCTCGATGCGCTCGTCGCGATGCTGGACACGGGCCGCGTCGATGCGCTCTTCGAGGAAGCGCCGTATGGCCTGCCGCGCTCGCTGATCGAGCATCTGCGCGGACGATCGATATCGCCGGAAGGCCTGCGCGCGGTATCGACGCACGACGACACGCTTTACATTGCATCGCGTCATTGGGACGCCATGACAACGCGCCTCAACGATGCGCTCGCCGCATTCCACGAACGCTTTCCCGATGAGCAGGGCCCAGACGCCGCGCGCCTGCGCCGCATGGCCGCGCCGCTCGCGCCCGATGCGCTGTGGCGCGCACTCGTCGACGATGCGGCGGCGAGCGGATCGATCGCGAGAAGCGGGCCGTGGCTGCATCTGCCATCGCATGCGGTGACGCTCGACGAACGGGAAGAAACGCTGGCGCGCGCGGTGCTCGCATCGCTCGAAGAAGGGCGTTTCGAGCCGCCGTGGGTGCGCGATCTCGCCCGCGCGCACGGCATCGGCGAGGACGAGATGCGCAGGCTCCTCAAAAAGCTCGCGCGCCGCGGCGACGTTTATCAGGTCGTGCGCGATCTGTTCTACTGCCGCGCGTCGATCGGCGCATTGGCGGACCTCGTCGCGCAGCAGGCGCAAACGCAGGGCGGCGCGATCGGCGCGGCCGATTTCCGCGATGCGAGTGCGCTCGGGCGCAAACGCGCGATACAGATTTTGGAGTTCTTCGACCGGGTTGGGTACACTCGATTCCACCGCGACCTTCACCTGTTGCGCGGCGATAGCCGCTGGCACGGGTCCGTCTGACGATTGCGCATTAGCGCATTCGCCTGTCGATCACGATGGAGCATTCCTACTTCAAGCTGTTGCACCTCTTGTCGGGCCACCCGGAGTGGGCGCTCGCGGTGGTGCTGCTCGCGTCGTTTCTCGAATCGGTCGCGTTCATCGGCACCTTCGTGCCGGGCAGCACCGCGATGTTCATCGCCGGTGCGCTCGTCGGCGCGGGCGCGCTGAATCTCGGCTGGGTATTCGTCTGCGCGATTGCGGGCGCCATCGCCGGCGACGCCGCGAGCTTCTGGTTCGGACAGCACTATGCGGACAGAATCGCGCAGATGTGGCCGTTTCGCGCGCATCCGGGCGCGCTCGTCGCCGGCAAGAAATATTTCGATGCGCACGGCGCGAAGAGCGTCGTGCTCGCGCGCTTCGTTGCGCCGATGCGCGCCGTCGTGCCCGTCGTCGCGGGCGTCGCGGGCATGACGCCCGCGCGGTTCCTCGTCGTCAACATCCTGAGCGCGCTCATCTGGGCGCCGACGCATATCCTGCCGGGCGTCGTGTTCGGCGCGTCGATCGAACTGGCGGGCGCGGTGTCGATCCGGCTCGTCGTGATCCTGATCATCGTCACCGCGCTCTGCTGGATCGTGTTCAATCTCACGCGGCTGATCGTGTCGCACGCGATGCGCTGGACCATCGCGTCGCGCGAAGCGCTGCTCGCGTGGGCGCAGACGGGCGATGGCCTGCCGGCGCGGCTCGTGTCGCGCGCGCTCGATCCGGGCAATCCGGCGACCGGCCTCATCGTGACGATCTCGGTGCTGCTGCTCGCCTCCGCGATCCTCTTTTTCTCGGTGCTCGCGAATGTCGCGCGCGGCACATCGATCGTGCAGGTCGATGTGTCGATCTATCGGCTGCTGCAATCGTTCCGCTCGACCTGGGCCGATTCGATCCTCGACGGCGCGGCGACCCTCGGCAGCACGCAAACGCTGCTCGCGCTCGGCGCGATGGTCATCGTGTGGATGAGCTTCGAGCGGCGCTGGCGCACGGTCGCATACTGGGTCGTCGCGGTGGCGTTTTCGCAGTTGCTCGTCGCGGCGATCCGCTTCACCGCGCACGAGCCGGTGCCGGTTTCCTTCGCGCCGACCGAGCACAGCTTTCCGAGCAGCCATGTGGCGGCGACGGTCGTGATCTACGGCTTTCTCGCGTTTTTGCTGCTGCGGCGCGTGGGTTTGCTGACGGGCGTATTCATCGCGACGGCGACATCGGCCATCGTCACGGCGGTCGGCCTCGCGGGGTTGTATTTCGGCCGCTTCACCATCTCCGATGCGCTCGGCAGCGCGGCGCTCGCGGCCGCGTGGGTCTTTCTGATCGCGCTCACGGCCGTATGGCGCAACCCCGGCAAACCGAAACCGCGGCCCCTGATGCCGATCGCCGTGCTGGCCGTGATCTGCGCGAGCGTCGCGCTGCAACTGAGCGACGACACGGAGGCGCATAGCGCCGCGCCTTCGACCGTCGTCATCACGCCGATTCAGTGGACCGATACGGTGTGGCGCACGTTTTCGTGCTATCGGGCGAACATGGAGGGCGATCGTCGCGAGCCGATCACCGTGCAATGGGCGGCGACGCCCGAGCAGATTCGCGCGCAGTTGATGTCGCGCGGCTGGACGGAGGTATCGCATGTAAGCTTGAAGAGCGTGATGTCGGTGGTGTTGCCGAATGCGCCCGCGATCGAATTGCCCGCGTTGCCGCGCCTGAATAACGGCGAGCCGTCGAAGCTCGTGTTCGCGCGCTCGTCCCGAGGCGCCGACGAGCGCGACGTGCTGCGCTTCTGGCCGACGCATTACGAAGTGCGGCAGGGCGCGGGCGCGCCGCCTGCGCCGATCTGGCTCGGTTCGGTCGTGCACGAGCGCCTGCGGCGTCCGTCGTGGCCGTTCAACGTGCTGAGACCGGACCGGCGCGTCGATCCGATGGCCTTCGATCAGGGCGAGGCATCGCCCTGGCGCGGCATCGAAATTGCGAGTAGTGCGGGATGTGGAAGCGTGCCGGTGATGCTCGTCGAGTCGAGGTCCGAATGAGGTTTCGATTGATGCGTCGCGGGTCATCGAGAGGTGCCGATTGATCCAGATTCCGCCGTCGGCGATCGTGCAATGGGGCAGCGCGGCCGTGTTCGCGAATGTCCTCTTGACGCGTCTTGGCGTGCCGCTGCCGTCCGCGCCGTTGCTCGTGTTCGCGGGCTCGGCCGTGGCTAGCGGACGATTGTCCTTCGCGCACGTGCTCTTCGCCGCGCTGTGCGGCGCATTGCTCGGCGACAGCGTGTGGTTCTCGGCGGGGCGCATCTACGGGCGGCGGCTCGTCGCGGCGCTGTCGAGACGATCGTATGCGGTCGATAGCGGCATGCGCACGACGGGCGAGTTGTTCGAGCGGCACGGCGCGCCGATCGTCGCGGTATCGAAGTTCGTGCCGGGACTCGGGCTCGTCACGCCGCCGCTGATGGGCACGACGCAGATCGCGGTGCTCGCGTTCTTCTTCTGGGATACGGCGGGAATCGTCGCGTGGGCGTCGTTCTGGCTCCTGGGCGGCGCGCTCTTCGAGCATCAATTGCATCTCGCCGTGCTCGCGCTCGAATCGCATGGCGCGACGGTGGTGGATGTGCTCGTGGCGGCGGCGTTGCTGTATTGCATTTATCGATTGATGCGGCGCAGACAGCCGCGTGCGCACCCGCATCCCGACGATAGCGGCGGGTGACGACGCGCCGTTATAATCGGACGCCCGGACGGATTCTCGCCGTGGGTCAGGGAAGGCATCCGTATCCGGTGGTGCGGCCGGGCTTCAAACCCGGTAGGGGGTGTCAGACACTCTCTGGTCGGTTCGACTCCGGCTGCCTTCCGCCAGTTGGTCTTCTTGCGAAGACGCGTCATGCCGCCGTTCGGCCGCCGTTCACGCGCAGCACTTCCCCCGTCATGAAACTGGCCGACGCCACATACACGATCGCATCGGCGATTTCCTCCGGGGTGCCCGCGCGCCTGAGCGGCACCGTGTCGAGAAACGCGGCCTTGCGCTCCGGCGTCTGCGTGAGCCGGTCGAGCATCGGCGTTTGCACCGGTCCGGGCGCGACGGCATTAACGCGCACGCCGAAAGCGGCGGCTTCCAGCGCCCCGGACTTCGTCAGCCCTTCGACTGCGTGCTTGCTCGCGACATAAAGCGATGCGCCCGCCGCGCCGCGCGCGCCCATCGTCGAGGACACGTTGACGATGCTGCCGCCGCGTTGCGCCGACATCACGCGCAGCTCATGCTTCATCGCGAGCAAGGTGCCGAGCACGTTCGTCTCGAACACGGCTGCGTAGCGCGCGGCCGTCTGCTCGACGATGGGCATCGATTCGCCTTCGATGCCCGCCGCGTTCACCGCGATATCCAGCCTTCCGAAGCGCGCGACCGCATATTCGACGAGCGCCTGCACGTCCTCTTCGACGCGCACATCGGCCTCGATGAACTCCGCTTGCGCGCCGAGCGAGCGCAGCGTGTCGGCGAGCGCGTGACCTTCGTCCACGCGCCGGCCTGAAATCACGACGTTGGCGTTCGAGCGCGCGAAGGCGAGCGCGCTCGCGCGGCCGATGCCGCTCAGCGCGCCTGTGACGAGTACCACTTTCTGGTCGTTCATGCCGGTTCCTTATGCATGTTCTTCGATCGAATCGACGCGATCGGTGTAGAACGCGAGGTGCTCGCGGATCGGCTCGACCGCGGAATAGGGCGCTTCGTAGGTCCAGACCGCATCGACCGAGCGCTCACCGCCCGAGGCGATCGAGAAGTACGCGGCATCGCCCTTGTATGGGCAGTAAGTCGCGTGGTCCGTGCGTTCGAGCTGGGCCATGTCGACATCCTTTCTCGGGATGTAGAACACAGGCGGATAATGCGCTTCGCGCAGTGTCAGCGCATCGCGCGTATCGGCGACGATGCGCCCCGCGATGGTAACCACGACGCGCGAAGGATTGCGCTCGATCGTGATCGGATGATCGGGTCCGGGAATCTTCACGGCTCGCGCCGTGTTCGTGATAGTTGTGCTGGACATGCTGATGCTCCTGAATTAGTTCGGATAACGAAAGTAATTAGAGTTTCGATCCGCCATCGACGCGCAGCGTGTCGCCCGTGATCCAGCGCGCCTTGTCGGAAGCGAGGAAGGTCACCGCGCCGGCGATGTCCTCAGGCTGCGCGATGCGCTTCAGCGCCTGAAGGCCCAGCGTGTAGTCGCGGCCTTCGTCGGTGCTTGCGAAGCTCGACATGTCGGTCGCGACGACGCCCGGCGCGACGGCGTTCACGCGCACGCCACGCTCGCCGAGCGCGGACGCGAAGTGCCGCACGAGGGTATCGACCGCGCCCTTCGTCGCTGCGTACGCGGCCAGCTCGCCGACCGACGCGCGCGCCGCCAGCGACGAAAGCAGCACGACGCTGCTGCCGTCGGTGAGCATCGGCAGAAGCTGCTGCACGAGAAAGAACGGCGCGCGCACATTGACGGCGAAGAGCGCGTCGAAGTCTTCGACCGTCGTATCTTCGATGCTCGCGGCTTTCGCGATGCCCGCGTTCGCGACCAGCACGTCGAGCCGTCCGCCGACCACAGCGCGCACCTGGCTGGCGAGCGTATGCGGACCGTCGGCGCTGCGCAAATCGGCGGCGACTTTCTGCGCGTGTCCGCCGCTCGCGATGATTTCAGCGACGGTCGAATCGGCGGCCGCCTCGTTGCTGCTGTAATGCACGAGCACGCGTGCACCGGCGCGGCCCAGCGCGAGCGCGATGGCGCGGCCGATGCCGCGGGATGCGCCCGTGACGAGCGCGGCTTTTCCGGTGAAATCGTTCATGACGAGACTCCTTGCTTTGCATGAGGGATAGCGGGCGATAACTTCGGCGTATGGCTGAAGAACCGCCTTGCTGAAACCGACAGTGCTGAATGCGACTGCTGATGAGCAATCTAGCCCTCGCTTGCGCAAAGAAAAAAGACTTTGTAGGCTGGCGGGTATGCCTCAAAAGCATGACCCGCGAACCGGACAGAACAGGAGGGACGATGGAGCTGCGCCATCTGCGTTATTTCGTTGCCGTCGCGGAAACGGGCAGCCTCACGGTCGCCGCCGAGCAGCGGCTGTTCACGTCGCAGCCATCGCTCAGCCGGCAGATTCGCGATCTGGAGGACGAAGTGCGGGCGGAACTATTCAGCCGCAGTGCGCGCGGCGTCGAGCTGACGGCATCCGGCAAGGCATTTCTCGACCATGCACGGCTCGCGCTGGCCCAGGTCGACGCGGCCGTCGAGGCGGCGCGCCGCGCAGCGAGTCCCGCCAAACAGGTGTTCGCACTCGGCTTTCTGACGGGGCAGGAGATGACGTGGCTGCCTCGCGCGATGCGCGTATTGCGCGACGAGTTGCCGAACATCGACGTGACGGTATCGAGCGGCTACTCGCCCGATCTCGCCGACGCCGTGGCGCGCGGCAAACTCGACCTCGCGTTCGTGCGCAGGGAGCCGGGGCTGGACCTCGAATATCACGTGGTCCATCGCGAGAAGCTCGTCGTGCTGATGCCGAGCGATCACAGGCTGACGGCGAAAAGCGCCATCGGGCCGTCGGATTTGCGGGGCGAGACCTTCGTCATGGCGTCGAACAAGGCGCGTGTCCTGCACGATGTGGTCGCGGAATATCTGCGGGAAAACGGCATCGATCCGAAGCCTGCGCATGGCGTCGACAATCTCGCGATGGCGATGTCGCTCGTCGCGTCGACGCGCGGGGTTTCGCTGATGCCCGAATACGCGAACAATCTGCTGCCGTGGTCGGTCGTGAGCCGGCCGCTGGAAGGCGAAGCGCCTACCGTCGATCTTGCGCTCGGCTACAGCCGTTCGAATGCATCGCCGGTGCTGAAAATGTTTTTATCCAGAGCGGATGAACTGATTGCCGCAAACTGAGCGACCGACGCCGAAGCGCCGCGGCTTAAGGGAAAAGTGCGTATAAAATGGCTGATTGTGAGAATAAAATTTCCACGCGGTCGGTGGTTCGCGTGGTTGAACACATCGTTGCACCACGGGATTTTTCTTTTTCGGTGACGGCCGCGCCGGAAAGGCGATAATGGCTCATCGAGCAAATACATACTGGACAGGGACGCAGGCTCCGCTGACGGAGAAATACGTCGGCCAACGGTCCTTGTACGGTTCAACATGGATCATCAATGTCCAATAGTCTTCCCGGTATTCAAGGCGATTTTCTGAACGCACTCAGGAAAGAGCGCAAACGTGTCGCGATCTTTCTGGTCAACGGAATCAAGCTGACCGGCCATATTCAGTCGTTCGATACCTACATGGTCTACCTCAACTCGACCAGTGGATCGCAGGTGCTTTTCAAACACGCGATCTCGACGATCTGCGAGGATCACGGTCCGGCCGGCCGGCCGAATTTTCACGACAAATCCGGCCCGCGTGACAATTCAACGCGTCCGGGCGCCGGCGGCAGACCGAATCGGACTCGCGGACCGCAGTAAGCGGCCGCCTTATTCGCGCGGCGGCAGTAAGGCCGAGAGCAGCCGCCGCAACTCCGCGCTTTCCCGCGCGGTCAACCTCGTCGTGAGAATGCGCTCGACCTCTTCGACACGCGGGCGCAACGCGGCCAGTTGCTTCTTGCCGGCCGCGGTGAGAAAGAGCACATAACTGCGCTTGTCGACGGGATCGTCGGAACGCTCGACGAGGCCGTTGCGGACCATCCGCGCGACCAGATCGGCGATGGTCGAACGGTCCACGTCGAGTTCATCGCCGAGTTGCCGCTGGTTGACGCCGGGCGTCCTGTGCAGGATTTCGAGCGCCGCGTACTGGACGCTCGTGATTTCGGCGGAGACTTCGCTGAGCCACACCGCAACGTGGCGCTGCTGGGCGCGGCGCACGAGGCTGCCCGTGAATGTCGGGCGCACTTCGGGCTCGTTTTTATTGATCGGCAATTTCGCAGTGTCGGAGTGGGTTAGTGCGTGCGGAAGATCGGCCGGAAGAACGCGGCCAGTTCCTCGTAGGCATCGAGCGGAAGAACGTGGGCGACGTATTGATCCGGACGGACCACCACGAGTGCGCCCCGTTCGCGATCGACGGCGCGCTCGCCGAAGATATCAGTCGCTGCGTCGTTCGTAAATGCCTTCTCGTAGTCGATGAGACCGTGGCGTCCCTTGCGCGGAAGCAGAAGCGCGGGCAGGTCTTCGACACGCACATCGCGATGAGGCTGCTGCAGCACCGCGCGCAAATCGAGCACGCTGTCGATGTCGGCATCCTCTGGCGTGACGCGCCGCAAGACGGAATCGGGCGAGGTGGCGAGATGTTGGCATAGCGCGTCGAGCGCGACGCCTTTCGCATCCGCGAACGCGTACAGACGCCAGCGACCATCGGCGCGGGCCGCGTGTCCGAGATGAGCGGGCTTTGCATCCGCGACACGAACGACCGGCGATGAGTGAAAGCGCGTCCCGATCACGAAGCCTTCGGCGAGCGCCTGATGCGTTGTATCGCCCGTCAGTACGCCGGGCCGGTAATGCGTCGCGAGGCCGGCCGTATATCGGCCCGCACGCACGAAATACGCCTGAAGCTCAGCAGGATCGACGCCGCCCGCTTCCGGCCGATTCGGATCCTTCGGCGGCGCGGCCATCATCGCGGACCATTCCTTGTCGAAATCGATCAACGCTTTCGCGATGGGCTGACGCTCATCCGAATACGTGCGCAACAGGTCCGCGTCGCTGCGCCCCTGCAAGACCGCGCCGAGTTTCCAGCCGAGATTGAAGCCGTCCTGCATCGACACGTTCATGCCCTGGCCGGCCTTCGCGCTATGCGTGTGGCAGGCGTCGCCGGCGATGAACACGCGCGGATCGCGAGAGGTTCCATCGGCCATGAGCGCATCGTCGAAGCGGTCGGTCAGACGCTGGCCCACTTCGTACACCGAGAACCACGCGACTTCTTTCACATCAAGCGAATACGGATGCAGAATGTGCTGCGCCGTTTCGATGATGCGATCGACGGAAATCTGCTTGATGCCGTCACGATTCTCCGGCGTGACCTCGCCGAGATCGACATAGAAGCGAACCAGATAGCCGCCCTCGCGCGGAATGATGAGCAGATTGCCCTTGCTTGCGGACTGGATCGCCGCCTTCAGCCGGATGTCCGGGAAGTCGGTGACGGCGAGCGCATCCATCACGCCCCATGCATGGTTCGCCGCATCGCCGCGCAGCGTTTGTCCGATGGCCGTGCGCACGGCGCTGCGGGCGCCATCGCAACCGACGACATAACGCGCGCGCACAGTCACTTGCTCGCCGAGCCGCGCTGCATCGGTGCGGCGCAACGTGACGCGCACCGGAAATTCGTGCGCATCGTCGCGTTGAATGTCGATGGCTTCGAGATCGTAATCCGGCTCGATTCGCTCGGGCGAACGACGCATCACATCGAGGAGATAGTCCTGCACACGCGCCTGATTGACGATCACGTGCGGAAATTCGGACATGCCTGTTTCGGTATCCTGAACACGACCGGTACGCTTGATTGCATCGCGATCATGCGCGTCGGGCCGCCAGAAGACTGTCTCGTTGACCCAATAGGCCTCGCGCAAAAGGCGATCGCTGAGTCCGAATGCATTGAACATCTCGACGGTGCGGCATGCGACGCCATCCGCCTGTCCCATCAGCAACGGACCGCCGCGACGTTCGACGATGCGCGTTCTGATCGACGGAAATTGCGACAGTTGCGCCGCCAGCACGAGTCCCGCAGGACCGCTTCCGACGATGAGCACGTCGACCGTCTCGGGCATCTCGACGCGCGGTGCGCCCTCGGCCGCCGGTTCGATCGTGGGATCGCCGACACGGAAACCGTTCAGATGAAATTGCATGATGTCTTCCTCCATTGCTCAGCACGTCTGTGTGTGATGAGAAATATACTCCGTACACCAACTATTTGAAAATGCTTTTGTGATGGATGTTTACCCTGATGCGGGGCCGCACAGGGTTTCCGTTGCTCACCTCTTCGGAATGCGCTTTTTCTTCTCGCGGAGTTCGGCGCCTGCGTCGACCGGCGTAAAGGGCGCCTGGAACCGATTGATCAGGAAATCGATGAACGCGCGAGCCCGGGCCGTCTGATTCTTCTGCCGGGGGTAATAGACGAACAGGTCGGCGGAAGGAAGAACCGTGTTCGGCAGGACGAGATGGAGCCGTCCGCTCTGCACGTACTTCGCGAGGTCCCATTCGGAACGAATCAGAATCCCGTGGCCGTCCAGCGCCCAGCGAAGAGCGATGTCGCCATCGTTGCTCGACAGCGCCCCTTTGACCTTGATGGCCTCGATGTGATCGTTGACGATGTAGCGCCATACGCCGTATGCGTCATCGTTCTGCCGATGAATGATGCACCGATGCCGGGCCAGATCTTCGACGCGCTCCGGCGTCCCGTGTTTTTCGAGGTATTTCGGCGACGCGCAAAGGAAGCGACGGTTGCTCATGATGCGTCGCGCGCTCAGGCGGCTATCGGGCAATTCGCCGAACCTGATGGCCATGTCGAACGCGCCTTCGACCAGATCGACGGGGCGGTCCGTCACTTCGAACTGAACCTCGACGCTCGGAAAGCGCCTGGCGAACTCCGATACGAGCGGGGCAATCGTCGTCCTGCCGAACCCGAGCGTCGCGTTGATACGCAAAAGCCCTTGCGGGTCGCTTTTCGCGCCTGAAATCGCCTCTTCCATTTCGCGGACCTGCCCGACGATCTGCGAGGCGTATCGCAGGTACGTCTCGCCTTCGGGTGTGAGGCTGACGCTGCGAGTCGTTCTGTTGACGAGCCGCGCCCCCAGCCGCCCCTCGATGACGCCGAGCCGCTTCGTCGCCGCGGGCGGTGACAGGTCGAGCGCGCGCGCCGCTCCGGACAGGCTTTTCAACTTCGCGAGAAGAACGAAAAACTCGAAATCGGAAGTCGGGTCAGAATTCACTTTGGGTGAAGAATGAAATGAAATTAAGTGCAGTGTAGCAGCGCATTTTGCGGATAAGCTAGGTCCACATCGCAATGAACACAGGAGACAGTGCCGTGAGAATCGTTGAAATCCGCGAAAAGACCGTTCCCATCAGTTCCCCGATCCGCAACGCTTATATCGACTTCAGCAAGATGACGCTGAGCCTCGTTGCCGTCGTGACGGATGTCATCCGAGATGGCAAACCGGTGATCGGCTATGGCTTCAATTCCAATGGCCGCTATGGTCAGGGCAAGCTGATGCGCGAGCGCTTCATTCCCCGCATTCTCGAAGCCGATCCCTCCACGCTGGTGGACGACATCGGCGACAATCTCGACCCGCACAAAATCTGGGCGACGATGTTCACGAACGAAAAGCCCGGCGGTCATGGCGAGCGTTCGGTTGCCATCGGCACGATCGATATGGCTGTGTGGGATGCAGTCGCCAAGATCGAAGGCAAGCCGCTGTTCCAGTTGCTCGCCGACCGTTACGGCGATGGCAATCCGAATCGCAAAATCTTCGTGTACGCGGCGGGCGGTTACTACTATCCCGGCCAGGACCACGAGAAGCTGAAGGACGAAATGCGCAGCTACATCGATCGTGGTTATACGGTCGTCAAGAAGAAGATCGGCGGCGCGTCGCTCGACGAAGACCTGCGCCGCATCGATTCCATTCTGAGCGTTTTGCAGGATGGGCAGAAACTCGCGGTCGATGCGAATGGCCGCTTCGACCTCGACACGGCGATCCGGTACGCGAAGGCGCTCTCGCAATACGATCTCTTCTGGTACGAGGAACCGGGCGATCCGCTCGACTTCGAACTGCAGGCGACGCTGCGCAACTACTACGACAAACCGATGGCGACAGGCGAAGACCTGTTTTCCATGCAGGACGCGCGCAACCTCATTCGTTACGGCGGCATGCGTCCCGACCGCGACTGGCTTCAGTTCGATTGCGCGCTGAGTTACGGGCTCGTCGAATATCTGCGCACGCTCGACATGCTGCGTCAGCATGGCTGGTCCGCGAGCCGCTGCATTCCGCACGGCGGCCATCAGATGTCGTTGAACATCGCCGCTGGACTCGGCCTTGGCGGCAACGAATCGTATCCCGACCTGTTCCAGCCATACGGCGGCTTCCCCGATGGAGTCAAGGTCGAGAACGGTCACATCACGATGCCGGACCTCCCGGGCATCGGCTTCGAAGGCAAGTCCGACCTCATCGCCGAGATGAGGAAGTTGTCCGCATAAGATTCATCGGCGGTAGCGCTAAACGGGCCGTGCCGCCGCGAGCGCGTCGCCTTGCCCGAGATCGCAGCCTTCCCATCTGAAGAACTGGAGGTCCTCGCTGTTCGACAAGCCATCCGCGATGGCGCTGACGCCGAGCGTATGCGCGAGCGCGATGATCGCGCGTGCGACCACCGCGCGCTCATGTCGATGCGTGACGTCCCTGACGAACTTCGAATGAATCTTGATGCGATTCGGCCGTAGCGCCTGAAGATCGAAAAGCGACATGCGTTCGAGGCCGAAGTCCACCAGCGTGATCGACACGCCGAGCGCCTGCAACGCGCGTGCAGCGAGACGGCGCGCGCCGAGCGATGGACCGCTGAATTGCAGATCGAGCGCTTCGCCTTGAAGGCCGGCTTCCGCGAGACACGTCTTCACCATCGTGATTAGTTGATCGTCGGTGAGATGCTTCGACAGAAGCGGTATCGAGATGCGCGGCGCGGGCTCTTCGCCGCTATCGCGGCAACCGTGTGCGAGCACGCATGCGCGGCGAAGCATGGCTTCGTCGAGCGATTGAAGCAACGCGGCATCGTCGGTCAGCATGGCAATCCGCCCGGCCGACAGCGCGCCTTCGCGTGAAGGCCATGCGGCCTGCATCTCGACACCGCTCACAGCGTTCGATGCGAGATCGATCTGCGGCAGCGCGTGCATCGACCACGCATCCGATCGAAGCGCGGCTTCGAGATCGTCGCGGATTCCGCGCTCATGTTCGCGATCGATCGGTCCGCCGCTGTCGTCGATCGTGGACGCCGTCGCGAGCGTTTGAGCGCTGCGCAACGCCTTGATCGTCTCGTACGTGCGAAGACCGGTGACCACGATCGATGTCAGTTTCTGCGCGGTCAGTTCGGTCTTCAGAAAGTAGCCGTTGATCTCGTAGCGGGTGATCACGTCGCGTTCCGGCGCCATGCCGGGCTGACCGGTGCGCAGGATGATCTGCACGTCGCGGTCTTCGAGCGTGTCGCGGATATGGCGCACGAGTTCGAGGCCGGCATCGTCGGCTTCCATCACGACGTCGAGCAGGATCAGCGCCGTGCCCGGATGCGCGGCGAGATACGCACGCGCCTCGGCGGCGGACAGCGCGCTCGACAACTCGATGGGCCTGCCCGAAAACGCGGCATCGGCGAGCACGAGGCGCGTGACTTCGTGAATCTCGGGTGCGTCGTCGACGAGCAGCACGTGCCAGGGCGGAGCCTGCGGTCCCGCGAGCTTGCGCGATGCATCGGCATGCGCGGGTTCGCTGCGCAACCATGAAGGCGCGGTCATTGTCTTTCTCCCTGGCCCGGTATGGTTTGGATCGCACCGTCATGCGAGCGCGCGGTGAGCGGCAGCGTGACGGCGAACACGGTGCCCTTGCGCACGCCGTTGCGCACCGCGAGCGTGCCGTCGAGCGCGCGCGTGACGAGCGCATACGCGAGATGCAGCCCGAGGCCGCTGCCGCCCGAACCGCGCCGCGTCGTAAAGAACGGCTCGAAGATGCGCTCGTGCAGTTCGTCGGGAATGCCGGAGCCGTCGTCTTCATGTTCGAGCACGACATGCGTGTCGCCCGAACGCCGCGCCGAGATGACGATATGCCCGACCTCGCCCGGCGCGAACGCATGCACGAGGGAATTGAGGATCAGGTTGGTGAGCACTTGCGCGAGCGGGCCGGGGAACGAATCCATCAGAATGCCGGGCGGACAGTCCACGCGCAACGATACGCGCGTGCCGCGCAGTTTGGGCTCGACGCTCAGCACCGTTTCGCGAATGTACTCGCCGAGATCGAAATGACGTCGCGCCTCGCTGACCTGATCGACGGCCACCTGCTTGAAGCTTTGCACGAGGCGCGCGGCGCGATCGGCGTTGGATAACATGAGGCGCGTCGACTGGCCCGCGTCGCGCAGATAGCTGCCCAGTGCTTCCTCGGTGAGATCCTGACGCCTGAGACTGTCGCTGATGCCCTCGGTCCGATCCCGCAGATACGATGCCGCGCTCACGACGATGCCGACCGGCGTGTTGATCTCATGCGCGACGCCCGCGACGAGACCGCCGAGCGCGGCCATGCGTTCCGATTCGACGAGTTCCTTGCGCGTCGCTTCGAGGTTGTGCAGCGACTGAAGCAAGTCGCCTTGTGCGAGTTCGCGGCTCTCCTGAGACAACACGATCCACCACGCGCCGAACGCGAGCAGGGGCAGCGTGGCCGCATAGGTGTGAAGCAGCACATCGGCGATCTGGCCGCGCGCCGCTGCATCGGCGATTTCGATCAGGCGATACGACAGCAGATACACCGCGCCCGTCGCGGTCGATGCAATCACGAACAAGCCGAAGAAGCGCCCAATGCGCCGCCCGAAATGCGGCGCGAGCGTGCTGGGTCCGGGCGGCTCCGCGAGTTCCTCGGCGGTCGCTGCGGCAGGCATCTTGCATCGATCGCGGCAGTGGTTGTCGAGACCGCAGCACAACGAGCAGATCGAGCCTTGATTGAACGGACACCACGCCATGTCGGCGGCTTCGTAATCGCGCTCGCAGATGCAGCAGCGCACGAGTTGCGTGCGCGGCATATCGGCGTGTTGCTCGTCGACGCGCGCGATGTAATAGCGGCCGCCTGTCGCGTAGGCAATTGCAATCGCGCTGACGAAAGCGAGGAATAGCGCGATGAACGCGGAATACGCACGCGCGTAATCGCCGAACAGGCCCGCGAACGCACAGGTCGATACGACCGACGCAATCAGCATCGCGCCGCAGCCGACCGGATTCACCTGATAGAGATGCGCCCGCTTGAACTCGATGCGGCGCGGACTGATCCCGAGCGGCTTGAGCACGACGAGGTCCGCGACGAGCGCGCCGAGCCACGCGATCACGAGATTCGAATACACGCTCAACACGGTTTCGAGCGTCTTGAAGATGCCGAGCAAGGTAAGCAGCAACGCGATCATCACGTTGAACACGAGCCATACGACGCGTCCCGGATGATAGTGCGTGAGGCGCGCGAACACGTTCGACCACGCGAGCGAACCGGCGTACGCATTGGTCACGTTGATCTTCACCTGCGAGATCACGACGAAGAACGTCGCCACCGCGAGCGCCAACGCAGGGCTCTCGAATACATGCCGGTACGCGGTGACATACATATGCACCGGCACGACGGCATCGACGGCGGGCACGCCATCTTCCAGTGCGAGCACGGCAAGCAGGCTGCCGGCGAGAAGCTTGAGGCCGCCGACCACGATCCATCCCGGGCCGGCCGTGAGCATCGCGGTCCACCATGCGAAGCGGTTGCGCGCCGTGCGATCGGGCAGAAAGCGCAAGTAGTCCACCTGCTCGCCGATCTGCCCCATCAGCGAGAACAGCACGCCGGCGGCCGTGCCGAACAGCAATACGTCGATGCCGCCGCCGCGCGCCTGCGCATTCGCGCCGATGCCCGCAAACGCGGCCCATCGATGCAGCACGTCCGGGTCCTTCCACAGAATGAAGGCGAACGGCGCGACGAGCAGAATCGCCCAGAGCGGCTGCGTCCACATCTGCAGCTTGTTGATGAGCGTGACGCCGAAGAACACGAGGGGAATGATCAGCAACGACGACAGCAGATAGCCGATCACGATATTGATGCCGGCCGCCAGTTCCAGCGCCTGCGCGAGTATCGCGGCTTCGAGCGCGAAGAAGATGAACGTGAACGACGCATAGATCAGCGAGGTGATCGTGGACCCGACATAACCGAAGCCCGCGCCGCGCGTGAGCAGATCGATATCGACATTGGCTTCGCTGGAGTAATACGCGATCGGCACGCTGACGAGAAAGATCAGCGCGCACACGACGAGTATCGCGGGAAATGCGTTATGAAAACCGAAGCTCAATGTGATGCTCGCGCCGATAGCTTCGAGCGCGAGAAACGAGATGCCGCCGATCGCGGTATTGGCGAGCGTCGATGGCGACCAGCGCCGATAAGAGCTTGCTGCGTAACGCAACGCGTAATCTTCGAGTGTTTCGTTGGCCACCCAGGACTGATAGTCGCGTTTGATTCGCATGAGGGTTGGCCACCGGATCAGCAAGCCATTCGATTGAACGAGTCGATTATTCGCTCAAAGCTGCAATGCCGCAATATTGCCGCGAAAGCTTCCGCTATTGCGCAGCCGGGTTTGTGCCGATTGACCCCGATGGTGCGTCTGCCAACACTGGCGGGCAGACCTTCGTGTGTTGTTGCAGCTCTTTCCCGACGCCTTCATTTTCCGTTTCGGAGCAGACATGACGCCGCTGTTTGCGAGCGCCGTGGCACCTGTCGCCGGCGACGACCTTGTTTATCGCGTACACGCAGCGGGCGATTCCGACGACGCCTGGTGCGCCGTGCTCGCGCAAATCCGCGAGCGTTTCCGCGCACGCTGGGCCGCGCTCTCGCGTCATAGCTTTGCGACGCGTCAAGGCTTCGCGCTGTATTCCGCGCCGCGCGATCCGCAACTCAGTGCGGCGCTATCCGATTACGCTTCGCGCAATCCGTGGTTTCTGTCGAGCGATGCCTATCGGGAAGGCCGCGTGATGGCGGGCGATGAACTGCTCAGCAATCGCGAGCTCGTCAAAACCGACTTCTATCGCGGGCTTTTATTGCCGCACGGGCTTTATCACAGGCTATGCGGCGTGATTGCGCGACGCAACACGCTCGTCCATTACCTCGACCTGCATCGCGGTCCCGATGAGCCTCGCTTCGGCCCGCGTGAACGAAGCGCGTTCGCGGCGCTCTTGCCGCACATCACGCTCGCGCTCGACTTGCGCTGGCGTCTGCGCGAAACGGACGACATGAATCGCGCGTTGCGAAGCATCGTGAACACACATGCGCGCGCGGCGATGCTCGTCGATTCGAACGGGCGCATGGTGTTCGGCGGCGATGGCGCGCAGAACGCGTGCGAGTCCGTGGCGGGACTGCGTATCGAGGAAGGGCGCATCGCCGCGGCGACGCACATCGACGATCGCGTGTTGCAGGAAGCGATCGCACGCGCCACGCATGCATCGGCCGATGCGGACGAGCGCGCTGCGCAGGTGCTCTCGCTTTCGGCGCCGGGCCAGTCGCAGCCGAGCGTCATTTCGATCCGCGCGGCGGGCTCCGTGTTCAGCGCGGAGTTGGGCGAGATGCGGCGTCTCGCGATCGTCACGGCGCTCAATGTGCCTTCGGAAGACGATCACGCCGATTGCGCGTTCGTGCGGCAGTTCGGTCTCAGCCCGGCGCAGGCGCGCATGAGTTCGCTGATCGTCACCGGTCATTCCATCGCGAGCGCGGCGCGTGAACTGCACGTATCCGAGAACACCGCGCGCAGTCATCTCAAGCAAATCTTCCAGAAGACCGACACGCACAGCCAGATGGAACTCGTCCATCTGCATGGCCGCATCTGCTTATCCCTCTGATCTGAAACCTCACCCATTTGGGTGAGGCCGCATGCCCCGGATGGGCGAATCAAATTCCTCGCGCTGGGGGATTCGCGCCTGGTGGCGCGTCCCTATCATGAGTCCTGTCCCAAGCCGCGATGTCCGCGCATCGACGCTGGCAGGCGTGCATCGTGAACCCATTTTCGAACGCAGACACCTTGCGCCGCCTTGCGTGCGCGATGAGGAGAACACCATGCTGGGTTTGTGTTTGCTGTATGTCGGCGCCGTGCTGTTTCTCAATGGGCTCTGGCTGCTCGGAAAGATCGGCGATCGCGAGATATGGGTCATCAATGTCTTCGCGGGCGGCATCACCTTGCTCGCGTCGCTGAAGCTCGCATTCGGCGCGGGCGCGGATGCGACATCGATCAAGGCGGCCGCGCTCACCTTGCTCTTCACGTTCACGTACTTCTGGGTGGCGATCAATCGCTATAACGGCGCCGATGGCCGCGGGCTCGGCTGGTTCAGCCTGTTCGTCGCGATCACGATCATTCCGGTCGGCATCGATTCGATCACGCACGCGAGTTCCGCGTGGTCCGTGTGGTTCGCGCTGTGCTGGTTCGGCTGGGCGTTTCTGTGGCTGCTGTTCTTCGTGCTGCTCGCGTTGCAACGGCCCATCGTCAAGCTGACGGGCACGGTCACGGTGATCGCCGGCATTCTCACGGGCTGGCTGCCCGGATATCTCTTGCTCAATGGCACGCTGAGTTAGTCATGCTTCAACCGAAGTGCTGTCCCTATGCCGGCATGCGAGCCGGCCTGATCCGACAAGGAGACATACGTCATGGCTGAAACGCTCATCAAGGTCGACCTGAATCAATCCGCATTCGACAACGAGCAGGTGCACAACCGCTGGCACCCCGACATTCCGATGACCGCATGGGTCAAGCCCGGCGACGAGTTCATTCTCGAAACCTACGACTGGACCGGCGGCTTCATCAAGAACAACGATTCGGCCGACGATGTGCGCGACATCGATCTGTCGATCGTCCACTTTCTATCGGGACCGGTCGGCGTGCATGGCGCCGCGCCCGGCGACCTGCTCGTCGTGGACCTGCTCGATATCGGCGCGAAGGCGGAGAGTCAGTGGGGCTTCAACGGCTTCTTCTCGAAGAAGAACGGCGGCGGCTTTCTGACCGATCACTTTCCGCTCGCGCAGAAATCCATCTGGGATTTTCACGGGCTCTATACGACGTCGCGCCATGTGCCGCAAGTCTCGTTCGCCGGCCTGATTCATCCGGGACTGATCGGCTGCCTGCCCGATCCGAAGCTGCTCGCGACATGGAATCAGCGCGAAGTCGATTTCATCAAGACGCAGCCCGATCGCGTGCCGCCGCTCGCGAATCCGCCGTTCGCCGCGACCGCGCACATGGGCAAGATGACGGGCGATGCACGCGAAAAGGCCGCGGCCGAAGGCGCGCGCACGGTGCCGCCGCGCGAGCACGGCGGCAATTGCGACATCAAGGATTTGTCGCGTGGATCGAAGATATTCTTTCCGGTGTATGTGGAAGGCGCGGGACTTTCCGTCGGCGATCTTCACTTCAGCCAGGGCGATGGCGAGATCACCTTCTGCGGCGCGATCGAAATGGCGGGCTGGGTCCATATGCGCGTGAGCGTAATCAAGGACGGCATGGCGAAGTACGGCATCAAGAACCCGATCTTCAAGCCGAGCCCGATCACGCCGCGTTACGACGACTACCTGATCTTCGAAGGCATCTCGGTGGACGAAGCGGGCAAGCAGCATTATCTCGACGTGCATATCGCGTATCGCCAGGCATGTCTCAATGCAATCGAGTATCTGACGAAGTTCGGCTACACGCGCGCGCAGGCGTATTCGATTCTGGGAACCGCGCCGGTGCAAGGGCATATCAGCGGCGTCGTGGATATCCCGAACGCATGCGCCACGTTATGGCTGCCGACGCAGATCTTCGACTTCGACATTCGTCCAAACGCCGATGGCCCGGTCAAGGCGGTGAAGGGCGGCGTGGATATTCCGCTGTCGCAGGACAAGGCCTGAGTTCATGAGAGTCGAAAGGCGCGCTGCGATGCCTGCCTCGCGCCTTTCCTGCACGGAGTGCGAGATCGATGCCGATCTATCAATACGAATGTGAATCGTGCGGCAGCTTCGACGTGATGCGCAGCATCGCGGATCGTGATCTGCCGCATCTTTGTCCGGAATGCGGCGTGCAGACCATCCGCGCCATCACGAGCACGGCGATGCTTTCATTGATGCCGCAAAGTCAGCGCGACGCCTACGCGACCAACGAACGCAGCGCGAACGCGCCGACGAGTTCGAAGAGCCTCGGCTATCGACACGGCCCGGGCTGTGCCTGCTGCAAGCCGAAAGCGTCATCGGCCGATGCCGCGCGGCCATCGATGAAGTCGCCGGCCGGGCGTCCGTGGATGATCAGTCACTGACGCGATGTGAGGCGATCCGCTCGCCGATCTGCGCAATCGCGATACGCACGGCCTTGCGCACTTCCGGATCGCCATCAGCGAGCGCGGCTTCGAGCACGGCCAGCGCATCGGTATGGCCGAGTTCGCCGAGCGCGAGCGCGGCTTCCTTGCGCACGTTGCTGATCGGGAAAGTCAGCAACGCCGATACCGCGTGCATGCTCGCGGCATCGCGCAAACGTCCGAGCGTGCGCGCGGCTTGTAACGTGACCTGCCAGTATTCGTCGGCGAGCGCGCGTTCGAGTGCATCGCGGGCGGCGGTGAGACGTAGTTTGCCGAGCGTCGCCGCCGCTTCTTCCCGCACGCGCCATGCTTCATCCGACAGCGCATGCGTCAACGTGACGAGCACGCTATCGTCCGTGGCGAATCCGAGCGCGCCGACGGCGGCGTGCCGCACATCGGCGGATGTATCGTTTTGCGCGAGTTGCGTCAATCGCTCCAGCGCATGCGTATGACGCAGCCATCCGAGGACGCCGACAGCCTCACGCCTCACGAGCGGCGACGCATCCGATAACGCCGTCAATGCAGGCGCGGCCGCTTCCGGCAAACGCAATTCGCGCAGCGCGCGCAGCAGCGCCGCGCGCTTGAACGCATCGGCATCGGCGTCGGCGAGATGCGGCAGCAGCCGTTCGCCCACAGCGGGATCTTTCAGCGCAGTGAGGCTTTCGGCTGCCGCTTCGCGCGTGCCCGCGTCGCTATCGGTGAGTGCGGCGCACAGCGCATCGACGGCTTCGTTCGTATCCCATGCGCCGAGACGTTGCGCGGCCGTGCGACGTACATCGGCATTCGCATCGTGACGCAAGGCATGGGCAAGCGAGGGCAGCCACGTTTCGTCTTCGAGATCGGCGGCTTCGATCACGGCGAGACGGCGCACGGCGGCGTCGTCATGCGCGAGGCGATCAAAGAGGGTGTCGGTAACCGTCATGAGGCAACTCTCGTCATCGAAGAAGATACGGAATGTCGACATGCACGGCATTGGTCGGACAATCGCGCTCGCAGGGCATGCAATACCAGCATTCGTCGAACTTCATGAATGCCTTGCCGGTTTCGGGATCGATCGCGAGCAGGTCCATCGGACAGACGTCGATGCAGACCGTGCAGCCCTTGTCGGCGATGCACTTGTCTTCGTCGATCATCACGGGAAGGCTCGAGCGCATACGCGCTTCGCGGGGCACGAGGGCCATTTCTTTCTCTCCTATGCAGCGACCGGCTGCGACGTGCGAGCCACACGCAGACGCGAATACGCGCCGCGCTCGGACTCGTCGACGGGAACCACATACGGTTCCACGGGTTTCTTGAACGAGGTCATGCGCCCCGTTGCATCCTTCTTCAGATGCGCATGGTAGAACCATTCGGCATCGTTGCGCTCGGGATAATCGACGCGATGGTGATAAAGACCCCAGCGGCTCTCCGTGCGAAAGAGCGACGCGCGCGCGGCCATTTCGGCGCAATCGAGAATCGCGGCGACTTCGGCGGCGCGCATCAGTTCATGCGGATCGGCGGCGGCGAGTTGCTCCACGTCCTCGCGGATTTCGGCAAAACGCTGCAGGCCAATTTCCATGCGGCGCGTGACCTTCGGCGGCTGCAGATAGTCGTTGACGAACCGGCGCAGCTTGTATTCGACCTGCGATGGCGGCAGGCCATGCGTGCGCGACAGCGGCGCGAATATGCGATCGCGTTCGCGCCCGATCTGCGATGCATCGAGCGCCGGCAATGCGCGGCCCGCGACATGCGCAGCCGCGTCTTCGCCCGCGAACCATCCGTAGGTGAACGCGCCGAGCATGTAGTTGTGCGGCACGGCCGCCATGTCGCCCGCGGCGTAAAGTCCTTGCACGGAGGTGCGCGCGTGCTCGTCGACCCATACGCCCGATGCGCTGTGCCCGCTGCAAAGGCCGATCTCCGAGATATGCATCTCGATCATGCGCGTGCGATAGTCGTTGCCGCGTCGCGCGTGAAAGCGTCCGCGGCTCGGCCGCTCGTTGGTGTGCAGGATCGTCTCGATCGTCTGAATCGTTTCTTCCGCGAGATGGTCGAGCTTCAGGAACACCGGGCCGTTGCCGCTCTGGAGTTCCTGATAGAACTCCCACATCATCTGCCCGCTCCAGTAATCGCATTCGATGAAGCGCTCGCCTTTGCCGTTCGCCGTATAGCCGCCGAGCGGACCGGTCACATACGCGCACGCCGGGCCGTTGTAATCCTTGATGAGCGGATTGATCTGGAAGCATTCGAGGTTCGCGAGTTCCGCGCCCGCGTGATACGCCATTGCGTAACCGTCGCCGGCATTGGTCGGGTTCTCGTAGGTGCCCATCAGGTAGCCCGATGCGGGCAAGCCCAGTCGTCCGGCCGCGCCGCAACAGAGAATCACGGCTTTCGCACGAATCACGTAGAAATCGGCGCTGCGGCAATCGAAGCCCATCACGCCCGCGATTTCGCCGTTCGGGCCGTTGAGCAAGCGCGTCGCGACGATACGATTCGTGATCTCCACACGCGCCCGTTTCAACTGGCGGTAGAGCACCTTCTTGACATCGTGGCCTTCGGGCATCGGCAGCACGTACGCGCCCATGTGATGCACCTTGCGCACGGCATAGTCGCCGGTGTGATCCTTTTCGAACTTCACGCCCCAGCGGTCGAGTTCCTCGATCGTCGTGAAGCTGTGGCGCGCATAGGCGTAGATCGTGGCCTGATTGACGATGCCGTCGTTCGCCACGGTGATTTCCTTCGTGTACTGCTCGGGCGTCGCGTGGCCGGGAATGATGGCGTTGTTCAGACCGTCCATGCCCATCGAGATCGCGCCGCTGCGCTTCACGTGCGCCTTGTCGATGAGCAGCACGCGCAGGCTCGGGTCGCGCTGCTTCGCCTTGATGGCGGCCATCGGGCCGGCCGTGCCGCCGCCAACGACGACGATGTCGTATTCGAGTTCGTGGGTTTGCATGATCTGGAATCGTTACTTGTTATGACAAGTTAGGACCAGATTCTAGAAGCCCGCGAAGCGCGAGGGAATCAATTGTTTTTGCTTTGCTTCTGCCTGTTTCGAATAACGCGCGGCGCGCTTGCGGCCGACCGTTCGCGATCGATGCGCAGCCGGTATTGAAACGTATCGCCGCGGAAGTAGAGGTATTCGAAGTCGATGGGCTTGCCGTCGGCATCGTGCGTGAGGCGCTCGATACGCAGGAGCGGTGCGCCTTTCTTCACGTCGAGCGCATCCGCGATGTCCGGCGCGGCGGCTATTGCATCGATGGCGAGATCGGCGTGACCGAGCGGCACGGCGCAGTCGTTCTCCAGCATCAGGAAGATATCGCGCGTCGCGAGTTCCGCGCGTTTCAGGCGTTTGCCGAGGGCTTCGGGCAGAAACGTGACTTCGTACGAAACGGGCGAGCGATTGAGCAGGCGCACACGATGAATCTCCGCGACCCCGCTGCCTTCGGCGAGACCGAGTTGCGCCGCGACTTCCGCAGGCGCGGGCACGAAGCGCAATTGCACGACGCGGTTGATGATCTCGTGTCCGCTCTCCGACATCGCTTCCGCGAAACCCTGCAACGATGTCACGTTCTGGAACGTCTTCGGCTGCGACACGAACGAGCCTTTGCCGTGCACCTTGAAGATCAGCCCTTCCTTTTGCAGATCGCCGAGCGCCTGACGGATCGTGATGCGGCTCACGTCGAACATCGCCATCAGCTCGCTTTCCGAGGGCATGCGGCTCATCGGCGGATAGCGGCCATCGAGAATGCCGGTGCGCAGCACGTCCTTGATCTGCGTGTAGAGCGGAACGTGCGATTCGGGCGAGATGGACGGGCGACGGGTGGACATGAGCGATGGAAGGGCAGAAGGCGGCTGCTGCGAGTTGCGATTATAGCGGCGGGTTCCGGCTGCATCGCCATAAACAAATGACGAAATATTGGTTAGCCGCATCCGCGCGCTGCCCGAGAATGGAGCCTGACTAGTTCGAGTCGAGCGAGGACCGAAGATGAATGAGCGCAGCGCGCGGGACGCAGGAACGTCGAGCTTGCCGGTCACGCTCGTGACCGTGCCCGGATTGCATGGCAGCGAGGATGCGCACTGGCAGAGCTGGCTCGAGCGCGAGACGCCCGGCGCGCGGCGCGTCGAGCAGCGCGACTGGAACACGCCGAATCTCGCCATCTGGAGCGACGCCGTTCGCGACGTGCTCGCGAGCATCGACGGTCCTGTCGTTATCGCGGCGCATAGCTTCGGATGTCTCGCGACAGCCCATGCGCTGTCGCACGCGGGCGCGTTTCAGGCGCATGCCGCAAACGTGAAGGGCGTGCTGTTCGTCGCGCCCGCGAGTCCGGCGAAGTTCCGTTTCGCGGGCGCGTTCACCGCACGCCGACTCGACACGCTGTCGCTCGTCGTCGGCAGCGAGACCGATCCGTGGATGCCGCTCGACGATGCGCGCACGCTCGCGCAGCGCTGGAACAGCGCGTTCGTGAATCTCGGCGATGCGGGGCATATCAATACATCGGCGGGATTCGGGCCGTGGCCGCTCGCGAAGCATTTCGTCGAAACGCTCGCGCGGCGTGCATCGCCCGAATACGAAGAAGAGGAAGCGCGCGCGTACGGCTGATATCGCGGCGCAAGGATGTGTGTAGGATGCATGGCCGCCTTCGGGCGGCCTTTGTTCGTTGGCGTGGTTCGAACCCTGTCTCTGGAGAAAAAATGGCGGTCTATAACAAGCTGGTCATCACCGTTGCGCTCGGCATCGCGGCAAGCGTCGCGCAGGCGGACACGACGCTGCTCAACGTGTCCTACGACGTGACGCGCGAGCTCTACAAGGACATCGACGCGGCCTTCGTCGCGGACTACAAGAAGAAGACCGGCGAGACGGTATCGGTGCGGCAGTCGCATGGCGCATCGAGCGCGCAGGCGTTGTCGGTGACGCAGGGGCTGCAGGCCGATGTCGTGACGATGAATCAGCCCAACGACATCGACCTGCTCGCCGAGCGCGGCCAGCTCGTGCCCGCCAACTGGCGCACCCGTCTGCCCGATGCCAGCGCGCCCTACACGACGACGATGGTCTTTCTCGTCCACAAGGGCAATCCGAAGAACATCAGGGACTGGAACGATCTCGCGCGGCCCGGCGTGCAGGCGGTGATCGCGAATCCGAAGACATCGGGCAACGGGCGCTACGCGTATCTCGCGGCGTGGGGCTACAAGAAGCAGCAGGGCGCATCCGACGCGCAGGTGCAGGACTTCGAGAAAGCCATCTTCAAAAACGTGCCCGTGCTCGATACGGGCGGTCGCGGCGCGACGACGACATTTACGCAGCGCGGCATCGGCGATGTGCTCGTCACGTTCGAGAACGAAGTCGGCCTGATGAGCGCGGGGCCGGGCGCGAAGGATTTCGAAGCGGTGTACCCGTCGGTGAGTCTGCTCGCGGAGCCGCCGGTATCGATCGTCGACAAGGTGGTGGACAAGCGCGGCACGCGCAAGGAAGCCCAGGCGTATCTCGACTTCCTTTACACGCCCGCGGCGCAGGAGATCATCGCGCAGCATCATCTGCGGCCGCGCAACGCGGACGTGCTCGCGAAGCATGCGGGCGAGTTCAGGCCGCTCAAGACCTTCACGGTCGAGCAGATGTTCGGAAGCTGGCAAAAGGCGCAGCAGACGCATTTCGCCGATGGCGGCACGTTCGATCAGGTCGTGGCGGACAAGAACTGATGCGGGCTTCGGTCTGACCATAGCGGCGGGATGCGAAACACATCCGTGCGTATCTATAATTCGATCCATCCCGCGAAGATGCGCGCGTTTGCCCCGCGCTACGCTATGCCTTTACCGTCAAGGTGAGCGCGATGCCGTCATCGACACCCGCCGTGAAGCTCATCGTCGTCACCGCGCTCGTCGGTTTGGGCGCGGGGCTCGGCGGCATGTCGCTGGCGCTCCTGCTGCACGCGATCCAGCACGTCGCGTTCGGCTACAGCCTCGACGAACTGACCGGCGGCGAGAGCTTTCTCATCGGCATTTCGGCCGCGCCGCCGGAACGCCGCTTCATCGTGCTGGCGTTGTGCGGCGTGATCGCGGGCGCCGGCTGGTGGTGCGTGTATCGCTTCGGCAAACCGCTCGTCAGCATCCGTCAGGCCATCGACGCCGACGATCCGCGCATGCCGCCCGCCACCACGCTCGCGCATACGCTCCTGCAGATCGTCACCGTGGCGATGGGTTCGCCGCTCGGACGCGAAGTCGCGCCGCGCGAGATCGGTTCGTTGTGGGCGGGATGGCTTGCGCACTATGCGGGCCTCACGCCGGCGCAATCGCGCATCATGGTGGCGTGCGGCGCGGGCGCGGGGCTTGCCGCGGTCTATAACGTGCCGCTCGGCGGCGCGGTCTTCGTGCTCGAAGTGCTGCTGTGCACATTCGACGCGACGATCATCGCGGCGGCCTTCGCCACCTCGGCGATCGGCGCGATCGTCGCGTGGATCGGACTCGGCGACGCGCAGCAGTATCGTCTGCCCGCCTTCACGCTCAACGCGCAACTCATCGTATGGGCCATCGTGATGGGGCCTGTCTTCGGCGCGGCCGCGCGGCTCTTCGTGAAGCTCACGAGCGCCGCGCGCAAGAAGGCGCCGCGCGGGCGCATGCTGCCCCTCTTGTCGATCCTGAACTTCGCGATGATCGGCGTGCTCGTCATCTATTTCCCGCAGCTCGCGGGCAACGGCAAAGGCCCCGCGGGTCTTTCGTTCGACGATTCCGTGAACTTCGCGCTCGCCGGCGTGCTGCTGGTGCTGAGAGTGACGATCGTCGTGACCTCGTTGCGCGCCGGCGCGCAGGGCGGTTTGCTCACGCCGGGCCTCGCGAACGGCGCATTGCTCGGCGTCGTGCTCGGCGGCGTATGGAGCGGCTTCTGGCCGGGCACGCCGCCCGGCGCATTCGCGGTCGTCGGCGCGGCGGCGTTCCTGGGCGCGTCGATGCAGATGCCGTTGACCGCGCTCGTGCTGATGATCGAGTTCACGCGCTTCAATCACGACTTCCTGATTCCAACCGCGCTTGCGATGACGGGCGCGACGCTCACCTATCGCGTGCTCGCGCAGGCTCGTATCGCGGAGCCGTCAACTGCGCCCGAGCAAACGCTTCAGCGTCTTCCCGATTGAGCGCATGAACGTCGCGATGACCGCGACCGGTCATTCGATCACTGCGCCTCGCTCTCGTCGGTGTCTTCATCGGCGATGGCTTCGTGATTCATGGCGGCCGCGGCCAGCGCACTCGCCTGTTCCGGCTGCGCTTCCTTGCGCTCGCTGTAGCGGCTCGTGAGGTAGTCGGACCGATCGCGCACGAGCAGCGTGAATTTGACGAGTTCCTCCATCACATCGACGACCCGATCGTAATAGGGCGACGGTTTCATCCGGCCGTTCTCGTCGAACTCCTGCCAGGCTTTGGCGACGGACGACTGGTTGGGGATCGTCACCATGCGCATCCAGCGGCCGAGCAGGCGAAGCGCATTCACGGCGTTGAAGGACTGCGATCCGCCGCACACCTGCATGACGGCGAGCGTGCGGCCCTGCGTCGGACGAACACCGGCGGATTCGAGCGGCAGCCAGTCGATCTGGTTCTTGAACACGGACGTGAGCGTGCCGTGACGCTCGGGGCTGCACCAGACCTGTCCCTCCGACCACTCCGAGAGCGCGCGCAGTTCGGCCACCTTGGGATGGTCGGCGGCCACGCTGTCGACCACGGGCAGGCCGTGAGAATCGAACACGCGTGTTTCGGCGCCGAACAATTGCAGCAGCCGCTCGGCTTCCAGCGTCAGAAAGCGGCTATACGAAGTCGGGCGCAACGAGCCGTATAACAACAGGATTCGCGGGGCATGCGTGCGGATCGAGCGCGGCTGGAGTTTGTCGCTGTCGGGAATGTCGACGTGCCCGGCGCTCAAGTTGGGGAGATTCGGAAGCATGTGTGTGGTGAACGGTCAGGCGGATTGATACCAGCGTTGCGAGCGATTGACGACGCCGACCACCAGCAGCATGACCGGCACTTCGATGAGCACGCCGACGACCGTCGCGAGCGCCGCGCCCGAATGAAAGCCGAACAGGCTGATCGCGGTGGCGACGGCGAGCTCGAAGAAATTGCTCGCGCCGATCAGGCTCGACGGACCGGCTATGCAGTGCGCGACGCGCAGACGGCGATTCAGCAAGTACGCAAGGCCCGAATTGAAGAACACCTGGATCAGGATCGGCACCGCGAGCATCGCAATGACGAGCGGCTCTCGAACGATCGCTTCGCCCTGAAAGCCGAACAGCAGCACGAGCGTCGCGAGCAGCGCGGCGATCGACCACGGACCCAGACGGGCGAGCGTGTGTTTGAAGAAGGCCTCACCGCGCGCCATCAGTCGCCTGCGCAGCCATTGGGCGAGCATGACTGGAACGATGATGTATAGCCCGACCGACACGAGCAGCGTTGCCCATGGCACCGTGATCGACGATAGCCCGAGCAGCAACGCCACCAGCGGAGCGAACGCGACGATCATGATCGCGTCGTTGAGCGCGACTTGCGAGAGCGTGAAGTACGGATCGCCCTTGCACAGTTGCGACCACACGAAGACCATCGCCGTGCAGGGCGCGGCCGCGAGCAGAATCAGGCCCGCGATATAGCTGTCGAGCTGATCGGCAGGCAGCCAGCCGGCGAATGCGTGACGCACGAAAATCCAGCCGAGCAGGGCCATCGAAAACGGCTTGACGAGCCAGTTCACGAACAAGGTCACGCCGATGCCGCGCCAGTGACGACCGACCTGCGCGAGCGCGGAGAAATCTATCCGGATGAGCATCGGAATGATCATCACCCAGATCAGCGCGCCCACGGGCAGGTTGACGTGCGCGATCTCCATGCGGCCGATCGTGTGAAAGAGCGGGGCAAAGACCTGACCCAGACCGATGCCGGTCACGATGCACAGCATCACCCAGACCGTCAGATATCGCTCGAAGAAACCGATGGCCGGCGTGGCCTTGTCGCGGGCGGCGTTCGTCGTGCTCATTTGCAGTCAGACCGGCCGCTCGCCGCGCAAGGCGCGCCCGCGCAGCAGTTTTCCGTCAGAAAGCCGATGAGCCCGGTCATGGCGTCGAAGTCGGCCGAGTAGAACACGAAGCGGCCGTCTTGCCGCGAACTCACGAGCCCGGCGTGCGAGAGGTCCTTGAGATGAAACGACAGGCTCGACGGCGCAAGGCCGACTTGCTGCGCGATTTCGCCGGCGGCGATGCCATCGGGTCCTGCGACCACCAGGGTTCTGAAGATCGCAAGGCGCGATTCATGAGCGAGCGCGCCGAGCGCGCGTACGACGAGGTTCGAGTCCATGACCGCAACCATAACCGATGAATTTCGACATTTCAACAAATATCGAAATAACCCTGGGTTGCGAATGGGCGTGGCGCTACCTGTGCGTCTCGCTATCCGCTCGCGCGACGCTCGAACCCGACGCGATGGGCGAGCCCATCGCCTGAAACAGCGCGGCGGTGTCGCTCAGGCGCGCACTGCTCGAGCGGATCGTCGAGAGGCGCGCGTTGAGGTACTGCTGTTCGCTGCCGCGCGCGGCGTGCGGCGGGATTGCGCCGAGCCGCACGCGCGCCGCCGCATCCGCCGATGCATCGCGTGCGGCGTTGCTCGCGCTGTCGGCGAAGGCGAGCGCTTCGCCGTCGGTTTCGAGCGAAGCCAGCGTATTCGCGACGTTCTGAAACGCCGAGAGCACGGTCTGCTTGTACTGCGCGACCGCGGCGTCATACATGGCGATGGCCGCGCGGCGTTGCGCGAGCAGCGCGCCGCCATGAAAGATCGGCTGCGACAGCGATGCGCCCACGCTCCACAACGCGCCCGCGCCCGACAGCGCGGTCGGCCAGTCGAAGCCGCCTTTGCCCATCGACGCGGATATCGACAGGCTCGGAAACAACTGCGCCGTCGCGACGCCGACCTGCGCGGCGGCCGCCTTCAATGCGGCATCGGCGGCCTGAATGTCGGGGCGCGTCTGCAACAACGCCGATGGCATGACGACCGGCACATCGGAGGGCACGGCGAGGCTCGCCAGATCGAGATCGTCGGGCGCCTGATCGGGCGTGCGTCCGAGCAGCACGGCGAGCGCGTGACGCGTCGCGAGCCATTGCGCGCGCAAGCCCGGCAATTGCGCCGCGAGCGACGCGGCGTTCTGCTGCGCGCTGAGCATGTCGGCGCGCGACAGGGAGCCGAGCGCATAGCGGCGCTGTGCGTCGTGCGCGTCGTCGTTGGCGAGCGCGACGAGGCGTTCGGTCACGTCGATCTGCGCATGCAATGCCGCCGCGCCGATCGCGCCCGTCACGATGTTGGCCGCGAGCGCGCGCCGTGCGGCATCGAGTTGAAAGGCCTGTTGATCGACCTGCGCGGCGAGCGCCGCATTCGCGAAACGCGCCGCGCCGAAGAGATCGAACGTGTATTGCGCCTGAATCTGGCCGACGAAAAGGTTATAGAGCACGGTCGGCGGGCCGCCCTGGGGAATGCCCAAGCCGCGTTGCCGCGTCGCTTGCCCGCCTGCGTCGATCTGCGGGAACAGCGACGAACCGACCTGCGCGCGCAACTGTTCGCGTGCGGCGACGAGACTCTTGTCCGCCGCCGCGAGATTCGGGCTCGCGCGCAAGCCTTCATCGACGAGCGCATTCAACGGATCCGAGCGATACAGCTTCCACCATTCGGGCACGGGCGCCGCGTCCGCGACGAAGCGCTGCGACGCGCCTTCGGCCGTGACGCTCGCTTCCGCCTGCGGCTGCGCGCCGTAGTGCGCGGGCTGCGGCATCGCGGGCGGCTTGCCGTCGGGACCGAGCGCGCATGCACCGAGCGCGACGCACGCCGCAGTCATCAAAAGCCGGCGATTCATGACGATGCTCCTTCGCGTTCGTCGAGCTTCACGCGAAACCACGCGGCATAGAGCGCGGGCAGATAGAAAAGGGTGAGCACGGTCGCGCTCGTGATGCCGCCCATCAGCGCGGTCGCCATCGGGCCGAAGAAGTTGCTGCGCAGAAGCGGAATCAGCGCGAGCACGGCGGCTGCGGCCGTCAGCGTGATGGGCCGGAAACGCCGCACCGTCGCGCCGATGATCGCATCGAAGCGTTTGTGCCCCGATGCGATGTCCTGCTCGATCTGATCGACGAGAATCACCGAGTTGCGCATGATGATGCCGAACATCGCGATTACGCCGAGCATCGCGACGAAACCGAACGGCTTGCCGAACGCGAGCAGCGTCACGACCACGCCGATCAACCCGAGCGGTGCGGTGAGCACGACCATCATCACGCGCGAGAAGCTCTGCAACTGGATCATCAGAAGCGTCAGCACGACGATCACCATCACCGGAATCTGCGCATTGATCGACGCCTGACCCTTGCCGCTTTCCTCGACCGGTCCGCCCACTTCGATGCGATAGCCGACCGGCAATGCACGGCGAATCTCGTCGAGCTTCTTGTCGATGGCCTGGGTCACGTCGATGCCCTGCGCGTCGCCCTTCACGTCCGACTGCACGGTGATGGTCGGCTGGCGGTCGCGTTCCCAGATCACGCCGTATTCGAGCGTATCGACGACGCGTCCCAGCGCGGAGAGCGGCACCGGTCCGTGCGGCGTCGGCATCGCGAGCGTCGCGAGTCGCGCCGGATCGACGCGCTCGGCACGCGGCGCACGCAAATCGACGCTGATGAGCTTGTCGCGCTCGCGATACTGCGTGACCGTGGTGCCGGTCAGCGTCATCGCGAGAAAGCTCGCGATATCCTGCGACGAGACGCCCGCATCGCGCGCCTTCTGCTGATCGATCTCGAAGCGCACCGAACGCTCGGAAGGTTCGTCCCAGTCGAACTGCACGTTGGTCGTGCGCGAGTCGGCGCGCATGTCGGCGGAAACCTGCTCGGCGACGTGACGCACCGTGCCGATATCGTCGCCGCTCACGCGAAACTGCACCGGATAGCCGACAGGCGGCCCGTTCTCCAGACGCGACAGACGCGTGCGTATGGCAGGGAAGCGCTCGCGCAACATCGGATCGAGCCAGCGCGCCAGCGCTTCGCGCGCTTCGACCGACTTCGCGGTGACGACGAACTGCGCGAAGTTCGGCGTCGGCAATTGCTGATCAAGCGGCAGATAGAAGCGCGGCGCGCCGGTGCCGACGAAGCTCACGACATGATCGATTTCGTCACGGCCCTTCAGCGCTTCTTCCAGCCGCTTCGCTTCGCGCAAGGTCGCTTCGAACGATGCGCCTTCCTGCAATCTCACGTCGATCAGCAGTTCGGGGCGATCCGAGCTCGGGAAGAACTGTTGCGGCACGAGCGTGAAGCCGGCCATCGCGATGACGAAGAGCACGACCGTGATCGCGAGCACGACGAAGCGGCGCTTCACGCACCAGCCGACCCAGCGGCGCAGGCGTCCGTAGAACTTCGTGTCGTAGATATCGTGTTCGTGATCGTCGGGCAGATGCGCTTCTTTTTTCCGCTCGGGCAGGAGCTTGTAGCCGAGCAACGGGATCAGCACGACTGCCGCGAGCCACGATGCGATCAGCGCGATCGCCGACACTTCGAAGATCGAGCGCGTGTATTCGCCGGTGCTCGATTTCGCGAGCGCGATCGGCAGAAAACCCGCGACGGTGACGAGCGTGCCGGTCAGCATCGGGAACGCGGTGCTCGTGTAGGCGAACGCGGCGGCGCGCGCGCGGCTCCAGCCCTGTTCGAGCTTCACGGCCATCATTTCGACGGCGATGATCGCGTCATCGACGAGCAATCCCAGCGCAAGGATCAGCGTGCCGAGCGATACCTTGTGCAGGCCGATATCGAACAGATACATGAAGAGCGCGGTGACGGCGAGCACGATGGGAATCGAGATCACGACCACCATGCCGGTGCGCACGCCGAGCGACACGAGACTCACGATCAGCACGATGACGACCGCTTCGGCGACTGCTTCGAGAAAGTCGTCCACCGAATGCGAGACCGCGTGCGGCATGCTGGACACTTCGGTGAGCTTCAGTCCCGCGGGCAGTTGCGCGCGCAGCTTGATCATCGATTCGTCGAGCGACTTGCCGAGACGCACGACGTCTTCGCCCGGCTGCATCGTGACGCCGATGCCGAGCACGGGCGTGCCCGCCGAGCGCATCTGCGTGGCGGGCGGATCGATGTAGCCGCGCTTGATCGTCGCGATGTCACCGAGGCGGAACGAGCGGCCGTTCACGGTGACGAGCGTATCGGCGAGCGCGTCCACGCTCGTGAACTGCCCGCTCGGGCGCACGAACACGCGATCGTTGGGCGTCGTCAGAACGCCCGCGGTCGAGACGGCGTTCTGTCCGTCGATGGCCTGCGCGATCTGCTGCGGCGAGATGTTCAGGCGCGTGAGCGTCGTGTTGGGACTCTCGACATAGATGCGCTCTTCCTGGTCGCCGAAGTAATCGACCTTCGCGACGCCCGGCACGCGCAGCAGAACCGTGCGCAAGGCATCGGCGTAATCGTGCAGTTGCGCGGGCGAGAAGCCGTCGCCTTCGAGCGCGTAGATGTTGGTGTAGACATCGCCGAATTCATCGTTGAAGAACGGGCCTTGCGCACCGGGCGGCAAGGTCGCGGCGATATCGCCCACTTTCTTGCGGATCTGATACCACTCCTCCGGCACGTCCTTCGCGGGCGCGGAGTCCTTCATCTGAAAGAAGATGAGCGACTCGCCGGGGCGCGAATAGCTGCGCATGAAATCCGTGTACGGCGTTTCCTGCAACTTGCGCGCGATGCGGTCCGTCACTTCCTCCTGCACCTGACGCGCGGTGGCGCCCGGCCAGAACGTGCGAATGACCATCACGCGGAAGGTGAAGGGCGGATCTTCCGATTGCGCGAGCCGCGTATAGGCGAGGATGCCGAAGATCGTCGACATCGCGATGAGAAATACGACGAGCGCGCGATGCCGCAGCGCCCATGCCGAGAGATTGAAGCGGCCTTCTTCGTGGCGATGCGCGTTGTCGTCTTCGCGAATGTCGCTCATGACGCGAAGTCCTCGGGATGCAGCGGCGCAACGACGCGCACTTTCTCGCCCGCGGACACCGTATGCACGCCTTGCCATACGATGCGCTCGCCCGCTTCGATGCCGCTCGCGAGCGTCACCGTGCGCTCGCCGTAGCGCGCGACTTCGACGCGCCTCAGTTCGAGCGCATCGCCCGGCTGCTTGACGATCCACACGGCGGGATGGCCGTTGTCGTGGAACAGCGCCGTCGATGGAATCGTGAACGCGCCTTTCGCGCCATTCGGTGCGGCGAACGCGATGTCCGCCGTCATGCCGAGGCGCACGTCGGGCGTCGGCGCTTCGAGCGTGAGCTTCGCGCGCCAGGTGCGGCTCTGGGTATCGGCGGCGGGCGAGAGCTCGCGCACGCGCGCCTTGAAGGTCCGCCCCGGCAATGCCGCGAGCTTCACATTCGCTTCCTTGCCCACGGCGAACGCGCCGAGCGCGGCTTCGGGCACGTCGCAGATCGCGTCGATATCGCCGCTCCAGGCGAGCGTATAGACGGCCTGGCCCGAGGTCACATTCTGGCCGGTGTCGGCCTGCTCGGCGGTGATGACGCCCGCGTGATCGGCGGTGAGTGTCGCGTAGCGCAACTGATCGGCGGAAAGTCCCGCCTGCTGCTGCGCCTGATTGCGCTGCGCGAGCGCGGACGCGTAGGCGTTCTGCGTCTGTTCGAGTTGCGCGGGCGCGATGAGATTTTCCGCGGCCTGCGCGCGATCGCGGTCGAGCTGCTGCTTCGCATAGACGAGCTGATGCTCGGCGGCGTCGAGCTGCGCGCGGGCGCTCGCGCTGTTCTTCTCGGCATCGGCGGGATCGAGCCGGGCGACGACTTGCCCGGCCTTCACGCTGTCGCCGAGGCGCACGCGCCGCTCGAGAATCTTGCCGTTGATGCGAAAGGAAAGCGGCGTCGAATAACGCGACTGAATCTGTCCGGGCAGGCTGGATGCGCTCGCGTGTCCGTCCGCTTGCGCCGCGACGGCGACGACCGGACGCGGCGCGGGTGCGGGCGCTTCATGCCGCTTGCAGGCGACGAGCGTTACACAGACGATCGGAACGAATGCCGCGCGCGCCACGACCGACATGGCTGAGTGGAAGAGCTTCACGAGAACCTCGGCGCCCGCAAGGGCATGGTGCCGCGCACCTCGCAACGACTGCGCGCGGCTCATGGGCGAAGCAAGGAAAAAGGTGACCCGGCGGGCAATTTCGAGAAACGAGCGAAAGCGGGGCAGATCGATGCGTCGACCTGACAACCCCGTCCGGCAAGGGTTTCGACGACCCGGACGCGAATACGAAATGAATTCTAATACACACTTGTATCTGAATGCAAAGCCGGATTTGTAAGCCGCGCGATGCTACACTTTGCGCATGAAACCTGTACGTCTCACCCGCGAGCAGAGTCGTGATCAGACGCGTCAGCGCCTGCTCGACGCTGCCCAGGCGGTTTTCACCCAGAAGGGATTCGGCGCATCGAGCGTCGAGGATGTGGCCGCCGACGCGGGCTACACGCGCGGCGCGTTCTATTCGAATTTTTCGAGCAAGGCCGAGTTGCTGCTCGAAGTGCTCAAGCGCGATCACGACACCATCATGCAGCGCCTCTCCACGCTGTTCGAAGATGGCCAGGCTTCGCGCGCCGACATGGAAGCGCGCGTGCTGCAGTATTACAGCGAGTGCTACCAGAACAACGCGTGCTTTCTGCTGTGGGTCGAAGCGAAGCTGCACGCGAGCCGCGACGCGAAATTCCGCGCGAGCTTCAATGCGTTGATGCGCGAGCTGCGGCAGACCACGACCGACTACATCAGGGCATTCTCCGAGCGCGTCGGCACGCCGCTCACGATGCCGCCGGAACAGATGGCGCTCGGCCTCATCGCGCTATGCGACGGCGTGCAGTTCTTCTATTCGTCCGACCCGCAATCTGTGCCCGCGCAATTCGCCGAGGACGTGCTCGCGCAGTTCTTCAGGCGTGTCGTGCTGAGCGCCGCCGACTAAGCGGCGTTTGATCGCCGGCGATCCGCATTGCCGGTGGCACGCATCTGGCCGATAAGCTACTCTTTGCGCGAGAGCCGGCGAGGCCGCGCTCGTGGTGTTTCGAGTTCGTTTGCAATCTCGCGAAACGGGGATGTCACGCCGGAGGGAATCTCCATGGGCGCATTCAGGCGGCGCATCGAAGTGGGGCACGTCCTGACTGACGCTCGCGCGTGGATGATCGCGCTCGGCATCTTCATCGGATGTGCGGCATGGGTGTCGTCCGTGATGGCCGCGCCTCTGCCCGCCGCGATGCAAAAGTTCATCGCGCCTCCGGCCTCCGAAGCGCCGGCCGCTTCCGCGCCTTCGCCCGCGAGTCAGGCGGAAATGGTGCGGTCGCTGAACAGTCTCATCGGCACGCTCGACAACGATGCGCAACGCAGCGCGTTCGTCGCGCAACTGAAGGTGCTGCGCGACGCGACGCAGAAAGCCGTTCCGGCTACGCCCACGCCCAAGCCCGCCAATGCCGATCTGCTCGGCGCGATCGCATCGGGGATAGCATCGGTCGAAACGAATCTCGGCGATAGCCTCACGCCGGTGCGTGTCTGGAGCGCGCGCTCAGCCGCTGCCGCCAGCGAGTTGCAGGCCGTCGTCACGGGCGAACGAGGCGAGTCGTCCGGGCGCATCGTCGCCGGCATGGGCGCGACGCTTGCGGTCTGGGGGCTGTGCGCGTTCGTGCTGATACGCGTTCAGCGGCATGTTTTCGCGCGCTATGGCAAGGCGGTCACGCTCGCGCCGAATCCGTCGTCGGTCCAACTGCTCGCCTTCGCCGTGCGGCAGACCGGGCCCTGGCTTGTCGCATTCATCGCGGTGCTGGTCTTCGTGCGCACGATGCCCGATATGCTCGGCCGCACGCTCGGGCTCGTCATCGCTTATGCGATCGTCGCGGGTTCGATCTTCTCGGCAATCTGCCTGATCGTGTTCTCGGTGTTCAGCACCGCGCATCGCCGGGTCGCCGTGCAGCAACTGCTTGCGCGCACGCCCTGGCCGCTCTTCGCGATCGGTGCATGCGGCGCGCTCGGCGATGCCGCCGCCAACGCCGATGTCACGCGCCAGCTCGGTCCGAATCTCGCGGGCATCGTGTCGATCTTCGCCAGTCTCGCCGCGGCGTTGCTCTCAGGCTATTTCGCGCTCGCTTACCGGCGGCCCATCACGCATCTGATTCGCAATCGTCCGTATTCGCGCAGGCGCGATCATCAGTTCGCGACGGAAGCGCTCGATATCCTCGCGTCGCTATGGCATATCCCGATACTGCTGATCGCGGTGGCGTCGGTCGTCGCGATCATCGACGGGCGCGGCGCGGAAGGCGACGTGCTGCGGCCCTCGCTGCTGAGCGCGGCGCTGCTCGTGCTCACGCTGTTCGCTTCCGCGCTGCTGCTGCATCTGACACGCCGCCGCGACACGCGGGCGCGCCGCCGCGCGCCGCATCTGACGCGGCTCCTGCACTTCGGCTGCACGCTCGTCGTGCTGCTGATCTGGCTCGCCTATCTGCGTTTCGAGCTGGAACTCTGGAGCGGACCGATCGCGCGGCTCATCAAGCACAGCGCGATGACGCCCGGCTTCAGGCACGCGCTGATCGCGGTCGTCGCGACGGTGTTCGGCGCGTGGTTCATCTGGATCGTCATCGACACCATCATTCTCGAAGCGCTCGGCCCGAACAGCTCGCGCAACAAGGCGCTCAGTCCCGGCGTGCGCGCGCGCACGATGCTGCCGCTCGTGCGCAACGCGATCTTCGTGACGGTCGCGAGCCTCGCGGCCATCGTCGCGGCGGCGAGTCTCGGCATCAATCTGACGCCGCTGCTCGCCGGCGCGGGCGTGATCGGTCTCGCGGTCGGTTTCGGCGCGAAGTCGCTCGTCACGGATCTGATCACGGGACTCTTCATCATCGTCGAGGAGACGATCTCGGTCGGCGACTGGATCGATATCGACGGACATGCCGGCACCGTGATGGATCTCACGATCCGCACCGTTCGTCTGCGCGATGGACAAGGCGCGGTTCACACCATTCCGTTCTCGCAGATCAAGATCGTGAAGAACCTGTCGCGCGATTTCGCCAATGCGGTGTTCGAAGTCCGCGTGCCGTTCTCCGCGAAACTGGACGACATCACGCGCATGATCGTGGAAGTCAGCGCCGATCTGAGCAGTGACTTTCGCTTTCGCAACGAGATACTCGCGCCGGTCGAAGTGTTCGGCCTCGATCGCTTCGAAGCGAACTGCATCGTGGTGAAAGGGCAGATCAAGACCCGCCCGTTGCAGCAATGGAGCGTGGCGCGCGCGTTCAACGCGAGGCTCAAGCTCAAGATGGACGAAGCCGGCATCGAGATGATGTTGCCGCAGATGCAGCTTCATGCGTCGCCGCTGGATCGCGACGCACGCGCACGCCCCGACGAGCGCGCGCAGACGGAGGCCCGGCATGCGGCGGACGGCGCCGCGCAGCCGGAACTCCGTGTGCTCAAGGAATCGCCCTGATCAGAACGGCCATACCCATTCCGCGATTTCCGGTTTGTCGGTGCCGTGCGTATGCGCGTATTCGAGGTGACGGATGATCGCGTTCTTCATGTCTTCCCTTAAATGCGCGGTCCTTGCCTGCAATCGGGGCACGCGGTCGAGCACGTCGATCACGAGATTGAAGCGATCGACCTGATTGAGAATCGCGAGTTCGAGCGGCGTGTTGATGTTGCCTTTTTCCTTATAGCCGCGCACGTGCAGATTCTCGTGATTGTGGAAGCGATACGCGAGCTTGTGAATCAGCCACGGATAACCGTGAAAGTTGAAGATCACGGGCTTGTCGAGCGTGAAGAGGCTATCGAATTCACGTGGGCTCGATCCGTGCGGATGCTCGGTGTCGGGCTGCATCTTGAAGAGATCGACCACGTTCACGAAGCGCAGCTTCAGTTCGGGCAGACGCTCGCGCAGAATCGCGGCCGCGGCCAGTGCTTCCTGCGTCGCGACATCGCCGCAGGAAGCGAGGACGACGTCGGGCTCTTCGCCTTCATCGGTGCTCGCGCGCCGCCACACGCCGATGCCTTTGGCGCAATGCACGATCGCTTCGTCGATGGTCGCGAACTGCAGATGCTTCTGCTTGTCCGCGACAATGATGTTGATGCAATCGGTCGAGCGCAGGCATTGATCGGCCACCACGAGCAGCGTGTTGGCATCGGGCGGGAGATACACGCGCGTGACGGAAGGGCTCTTGTTCGTGACGAGATCGATGAAGCCGGGGTCCTGATGCGAAAAGCCGTTGTGGTCCTGCCGCCATACGGTGGATGACAGCAAGATGGTTTCCGAGGAAACCGATGCGCGCCACGGCACATGGTTCTTGCAGATATCGAGCCATTTCGCATGCTGGTTGAACATCGAATCGATGACATGCGCGAAGGCTTCGTAAGTGTGGAAGAAGCCGTGCCGCCCTGACAGCAGATAACCTTCGAGCCAGCCGAGCAGCGTGTGCTCCGAAAGCATTTCCATCACGCGGCCGTCGCGCGACAGCTCGCCGCCGTCCTCGTCTTCGGGAAGAAGATCGGCCATCCAGACTTTCTTGCTGACTTCATAGATGGCCTGAAGGCGGTTCGATGCCGTTTCGTCGGGGCCGAATACGCGGAACGTGTTCATGTTGCAACGCATGACGTCGCGCAGGAAAGCGCCGAGCGGGCGCGTGTTCTCATAGAGAATCTTCCCGGCCTGTCCGACATCGACGGCATAGTCGCGGAAATCGGGCAGCTTCAGTTCCTTGCGCAACACGCCGCCGTTCGCATGCGGATTCGCGCTCATGCGCCGCGTGCCCTTGGGGGCGATCGCCCTGATTTCTTCGCGCAGCCGGCCGGTTTCGTCGAAGAGTTCTTCGGGCTTGTAGCTCTGCATCCAGCGTTCGAGCACGGCGAGATTCGCGGGGTTGCTATGCACGTCCGAGAACGGCACCTGATGCGCGCGCCACGAGCCTTCGACCTTGTGGCCGTTGATCTCCTTGGGACCGGTCCAGCCCTTCGGCGTGCGCAGGACGATCATTGGCCAGCGCGGCCGCTCGACGTGCTTATCCTTGCGCGCTTTCTCTCTTATCGCGTGGATATCGGCGATGGCGGCATCGAGCGTTTCCGCCATCTTCTTGTGCATCTCCTCATGGTCCGATCCTTCCACGAAATACGGCCGATACCCGTAGCCGACGAACAGCGCCTCCAGTTCCTGATGACTGATGCGCGCGAGGATCGTCGGATTGGCGATCTTGTAGCCGTTCAGGTTCAGGATCGGCAGCACGGCGCCATCGCGTGCTGGATTGATGAACTTGTTCGAATGCCACGCCGTCGCGAGCGGGCCGGTTTCGGCTTCGCCGTCGCCGACGACGCACGCGACGATCAAATCGGGGTTGTCGAGCACGGCGCCATACGCATGAGACAGGCTATAGCCCAGTTCGCCGCCTTCGTGAATCGATCCCGGCGTTTCGGGCGTCACATGCGAGCCGATGTGTCCGGGAAAGGAAAACTGCTTGAAGAACTTCTGCATGCCCTCGGCGTCTTCGCTCTTGTCCGGATAGACCTCGGCGTACGTGCCTTCGAGATAGGCGGGGCCGAGCACGCCCGGCGCGCCGTGACCGGGTCCGGCCATGAAGATCACGTCGATGTCTTCGCGCCTGATGACGCGATTCATATGCGCCCACACGAACGACAGCGCCGGACTCGCGCCCCAGTGCCCGAGCAGGCGGTGCTTCACGTGCTCGGATTTCAGCGGCTCGCGCAGCAGCGGATTCTCCGTGAGAAAGATCATGCCCGCCGAGAGATAGTTACACGCGCGCCACCATGCATCGACGAGGCGAAGTTCTTCGCCTTCGAGCGCGGAAGATTGCGACGTGCCATTCCGGGAGTGCTTGCTCATTACAAAGGCTCCTTTCAGTGAAGGTTCATCGTCAATCGCTCATGCGCGCGAATGATGTGATTTTGGAAAACGCGTGCGCGGATCGCGGGACGCTCTTCAAGATAGTTGCTGCGCGAGCACTTGTGAAACGAGTCGTGCAAATCGGACGAAGTTATTTCGATTCCCGGCATGATCGGGCGCGATTCGCAAAAGCTTCGCTTCCGTGTCATCCGCGAGACATTATTTCTCCGATGGCGTCATTGACAGACAATGCGCCGTCAAATGAATTAAAATGATTTAAGAACGCGGGGCTTTCATATCACCGTAGCGTTTCGCGGGCATTCGATGACACGCCATATCCGTAGATATTGGGTCGCCGGCATCGTGGCTTTTCTAGTCGGCAACTTTGCGTCAGCCAGTGAGCAAACTCGTTTGAATCCCATTCAGCGAGTGGCGGCGAGCGTTCTCTTCTTTCCCTATCCGGCCATCATTTCGACCGCGGACGCCCATGCGGCCGCCGGGCCTCGTCATCCGCGATATCTCTTCAAAGGCACGCTCGACGCGCTCGACGCCGTTACGTTGTCGAAATACGACAGAAACGTGCATCCTGATCTGAGTCAACTCGCCCGCGTTTCGCCGCTGCCGCCATCGCCGACTTCGGTCCCCGTTCCGGTGCGTCCGCGCGACGACATCACGCCTGACGACGACTGGCATTTCTCCGCCAATCCGCAACTTGGCGTGAATCACGAGCACGAAAAGGCCATGACTTTTTCGGTGCGCCACGATTTCTGAGCGTCGGCGTGGCTTTACGATCAAGAGCAAAAAATTGAGGTTGCAGGTTGCCGATTCGGTCGCTTAAAGTTGGTGAAGCGGAGGGTGTATTTTCCCGACATCGATGGAGCCTAGGCAAATGAACAAGTTGCTTATAACCGGCGCGACGACGATGCTCACGCTTGCCGGCACGGCCCAGGCGCAAAGCAGCGTCACGCTCTACGGTCTCATCGACGCCGGCATCACCTATTCGAACAGCCAGATCAACACGACCGGCAGCGGGCACAGCAACTGGGAACTGAAAAGCGGCCCGGTCCAGTACAGCCGATGGGGCCTGCGCGGCGCGGAAGATCTGGGCGCCGGATTGAAAGCCATCTTCAATCTGGAAAGCGGCTTCAATCTGAACGACGGCCAGTACACGTCGAGTAACCGGATCTTCAATCGCCAGGCGTATGTCGGTTTGTCGAGCCGCGATTACGGCGTGCTCACGTTCGGCCGTCAGACCGATGACATGGTGGATTTCGTCGCGCCGCTTTCATTGACGGGCACGGAATACGGCGGCACGCACTTCGCGCATCCATTCGATATCGATAACCTCAACGATTCATTCCAGATCAATAACGCCGTGAAGTATCAGAGCCCGGATTTCGCGGGTTTCAAGCTCGGCGCGTTATATGGTTTCTCCAATCAGGCTGCCGGCTTTTCGAACAATCGCGCTTACAGCCTCGGCATTTCGTATCTGTGGGGACCGCTCAACTTCGGCGCCGGATTCCTGCAGCTCAACAGCGACGCCGCGACGCCGGGACAACTCAACGCGAACGGCGCCGTCACCGATACGACGGGTTCATCGCTGCTCGGCGTGCTCACGACTCAGCCGGTCCCGCTTGGCGCGCTGTCGAGCCGTCAGCAGACCTGGGGCGCGGGCGTGAACTATGCGTTCGGGCCAGCGGTGGCGGGCATCGTCTATACGCAAACCAACCTGACGCAGTTGTTCCAGACCGGTTTGAGCACGCACGTTCAGAACTTCGAAGGGAATCTGCGTTACGCGTTGACGCCGGCGGTCGAACTCTCCGCGGCGTACACGTATTCGCGCGCGGGCGGCCTCGCGGGCGCGGGCAATCCGCACTGGAACCAGGTCAGTGCGATGGCCGGCTACAGCTTCTCGCGCCGCACCGATGTCTATGTGCAAGGCGTGTGGCAAGGCGTGAGCGCGGGCAGCAATTCGCCACTGGGTGTCGCATGGATCAACGGCCTCACGGCGCCGTCATCCACGAGCAACCAGGTCGAAGCGACGGTCGGCTTGCGGCATCGCTTCTGAGCGTCGCGCCCGGCTGCGCGGTATCGTCGAGCTTCTTCAGGCTGCGCGAGTCGTTGCCTGAGGGCGCGTGAGCAGACGATCCGGAGTGGGCCGAACGGCTGCGTCGATCGCGTATGAGAGCGGCATCGTCGGCGGTGCGTGTTCGGCCTGAACATCGTGCCGATGCCGGTATTTGCGCCCCCATCCGGTCACCGGCACAGCGCGCTCGTCGGTGCAGAAGTTTTCGAATTCGCGCCACGCCTCTTCGTAGTCGCCTTCGCGTGCGAGCTCGAACTGATTTCCGCCCGTCGCGCACGATGCAAGGTTCATGAATCGCTTCAATATGGGCCGGCATGCATGACTGATGTACGGGTCGGCTTCCTCTCTCGGCCATTCGGTCGCGGCGATGAGCATCTGACGCCATGCCAGAATGGTCTCGTTGCAGGCATTGCATTGCGCGTCGCCCTGAATGAGTGCGCTCGCTTCGAGAACGGCGGTCGCGTGCTCTTCGAATTTCGAAAGCTTGATCCAGGCCGCGCGGGCGAGGGCATCCGGTTTGCCTTCGTCGGAATCGATGAGCGCGCCGTTGCTATCCGACGGCGGCTCCAGCCTCATAACAATGCCTTCTTCGTGCAGCATGACGCGCACGCCGAAATCGGCGACGAGCATCGCGAGGCGGCATCCCCAGCGCATGCTCATGTCGTGGAGCCACGTTTCGTCGGAAGTTCGAAGCGCCGCGGCGATTTCCTCGCGCGCGTCGGCGAGCCATCGGCTTTGCGCAACTCCGTCTGCTGACTTCATGGCGTCATCTCGATGCGAGCGGAAGTGCCTAGCTTAACTCGCTCGACCGAAGTGCGCGTGACTTCAGCCGCCACCGATGAACCTATCGCCTATTCGCCGCGCGCCTCGGCATAGCGGCGCGACACTTCCGCCCAGTCGATCACGTTGTAGAACGCCGCGATGTACTCCGGCCTGCGGTTCTCGTACTTCAGGTAGTACGCGTGTTCCCAGACATCGAGGCCGAGAATCGGCGTATTGCCCGACGCGATGCCTTTCATCAGCGGACTGTCCTGATTGCCGGTGCTTTCGATCGCGAGCTTGCCCTGCCTGTCGACGTTGAGCCACGCCCAGCCGCTGCCGAAGCGCGTGAGCGCGGCTTTGGTGAAGGCTTCCTTGAAGGCGTCGAAGCCGCCGAGGTCCTTGTCGATCGCATCGGCCAGTTCGCCTTCCGGCTTGCCGCCGCCGTCGGGCGACATGATCGTCCAGAAGAGGCTGTGGTTCGCGTGGCCGCCGCCGTTGTTGCGCACGGGCAGGCGCAGCGCTTCGGGCAGCGCGTCGATCTGCGCGATGAGCGTCTCGACGGCCACATCCCGATGATCCGATTTCTCCAGCGCCGCATTCAGGTTGTTCACGTACGTCTGATGATGTTTCGTGTGATGAACTTCCATCGTGCGCGCATCGATGTGCGGTTCCAGCGCGTCGAAAGCATAGGACAGGGGAGGCAGGGTGTAAGGCATCGTGATTCTCCTTTCGGATCGGTGGACGGGATCAGTGCCGTGCGGCGCTCGCGCCATGAAGCGCGGCGTCGGCATCGGCGATTGCGCGCGTAACGAGCGGATGCGGCCCGTGCCGCGAGATGTGGCGGATCAGCGCGACATACGTTTCGCGGCTGTGACGCAGCGCGGTTTGCCTAAGGGACGCGGGCCGAGCGGCGTCGATAGACAGCGCGATCAACGCTTCATGTGCGCGGCAGAGAACCGGGGCGGCCGCGTCCGGATCGCCTAGAGCGACGCGAAGATCGGCGAGATTGAGATGCGAGACGACGAGCGCGGCGAGACAATCGTCGGCGCGTCCGGCGGGCGGCGCGTCGATCAGGCATTGCGCGATCGCGAGCGCCCGTTCGTAGCCGCCGAGCGCCAGCGCGGGTTGTCCGTCACGCTCGGCTTTCACGGCTTGCCGCATCGCGGCTTCCCATAACGGCAGGCTCGGCGTGTCCGAAACCGGCTTGTCCGCGGCAAAGTCCGCAATCTGCTGATGCATGGCGAGGGCTCCTGTTCCTTCGCCCTTTGCGTCGACGGATGCCTGCGTACTCGGGTTGCTTAATGATAACCATTATCATTTGAGCTTGCCAACCACGTCGTCGGCGTGGACATGCGGACGTGATTGGCCTCTACTTAGGCATTTCGTCGATGACAGAGGTAAGCGACATTGGCCAGCCGACATTTCGATAGCCAGCAACGCGCGCACGCCGTCGCCGCGCAGGCGAGTCCCTGCGACGAACTCGTCATCCGCGCGCAGCCCGTCGCGCTCGCCGAGCCGTGCCGGCGCAAGCGCCTCGCCCTGGCGGCGACGATCCTCGGATCGAGCATGGCGTTCATCGACGGCTCGGTGGTCAATGTCGCGCTGCCGTCGATCCAGAGCGAACTCGGCGCGAGCATCGCGGCGATGCAATGGGTCGTCGACGCGTATCTGCTGTTTCTCGGCGCGCTCGTGCTGGTCGGCGGTTCGATGGGCGACAAGCTCGGACGGCGCAAGGTGTTCATCGCGGGGATCGCGCTGTTCACAGTGGCGTCGGCGGCGTGCGGCTTCGCGCCGGACACGAGCTGGCTGATCGCGGCGCGCGCGTGGCAGGGCGTCGGCGCGGCGCTGCTCGTGCCGGGCAGCCTCGCGATCATCGGCGCGGTGTTCGAGGGCGAGGAACGCGGACGCGCGATCGGCACGTGGGCGGGTGTCGGCGCGATCACATCGTCGGTCGGGCCGGCGGCGGGCGGCTGGCTCGTCGATGCGTTTTCCTGGCGCGCGATCTTCTTCCTCAATCTGCCGCTCGCCGCCGCGACGATCGCGCTGGCGGTCGCGTCCGTGCCCGACAGCCACAACGCCGACGCGCCGCAGACGCTCGACTGGGCGGGCGCCGCGAGCGCGGCGTCCGGACTCGCGGCGCTGACCTACGGCCTCACCGAAGCGCCGTCGCGCGGTTTCGCCGATCCGCTCGTGCTCGGCATGATCGTCGCGGGCGTGGCGCTGCTCGCCGCATTCGTCGCGATCGAAGCGAAATCCCGCGATCCGATGGTCCCGCTCGATATCTTCCGCTCACGCGATTTCAGCGGCGCGAATCTCGTCACGTTGCTGCTGTACTTCGGCCTTGGCGGCGTGCTGTTCTTTCTGCCGTTCACGTTGATACGCGCGTATGGTTTCAGCGCGACCGAAGCGGGCGCGGCGGTGTTGCCGATGCCGCTCATCATCGGCTTGCTGTCGCGTTTCACGGGCGGTCTGACGAGCCGCTTCGGCGCGCGCGCGTTGCTGATCGTCGGGCCGTGCGTCGCCGGTCTCGGCTTTGCGATGCTCGCGCTGCCGTTCGTCGCGGGCAGCTATTGGGCGGGCTTTCTGCCCGCGCTCGTCGTGCTCGGTCTCGGCATGACGATCACCGTCGCGCCGCTGACGACGACCGTGATGGCGTCGGTGGGAAGCGATCGCGCGGGCATCGCGTCCGGCATCAACAACGCGGTCGCGCGCGTGGCGAGCCTGCTGGCGATCGCGGTGCTGGGCATCGTGTTCGTGTGGTCGCACGACGCGGCGTTGTCGGCGCGGCTCGATCGATTGCACTTGCCGCATCAGAGCATGCGCGTGCTCGATGCCGATGCCACCGCCATCGCGCCATCGACGCCGCTCGCCCGCGCACAAGCCGATTCGATTGCCGATGCCCTGCGCGCCGTCGCCGCGCTGTCCGCCGCGTGTGCGCTTGCGGCGGCGGGCATCGCGGCGGCGACCATCCGTCGCAAGAAATAAAAAAATCCCGATGCCGGCGTGAGCCAGACATCGGGATTCGAAGGTGCGTCTTTCGCTGCGCTTTTTAGTGGCCGACGTGGGCCGGTTGTTGTTGTTCGATCGACTTGGCGCGCTTTTGCAGCGCTTCGGTCGTCTGGCCTTCGCCGTCCGGCAGCCAGCCCGGAGGACGCAGCAGGAAGCCCACCGCATCCGACACGCTCTTCGCGTAGAACATGTCCTTGGCGAGACTGACCCAGTGCTGCATTTCGACGACGATCGGGTTATGCGAGGTCACCGGCGTCGTCAGGCCGTAGACACAGGGCTCATCGGCGCGCTCTTCCACGTAGGTGCCGAACAGGCGATCGAAGATGACCAGCACGCCGCCGAAGTTCGCATCCAGATACGTTGCGTTCGATGCATGGTGCACACGATGCGCCGACGGCGTGTTGAACACATATTCGAGCCAGCCGAGCTTGGGAATCCACGTTGCGTGCAGCCAGAACTGGTAGAGCAGGTTGATCGACACGACTGCGAGCACCACATCCGGCTTCACGCCGAACCACACGAGCGGCGTGAAGAAGATGGCCGATCCTGCGATCTTTGTCAGCCAGCCGAGACGGAACGCGGACGACAGCGTCAACTGGTTCGGCGAGTGATGGACCGCGTGATTCGCCCAGAAGAAGCGGATCGTGTGCGACGCGCGGTGATACCAGTAGTAGCAGAACTCCTGTCCGATGAAGAGCAGGAAGAGCGTGAGCGCGGTGTTCGTCGTGACCGTGTGGATGCGATGCTCCCACGCGAAGTTGAAGACCGGCGTCGCGAGCGAGATCGGCACGAACGCGAGCAGCTTGCGGCCGATGAGATCGACGAGCGAGATCCAGGTCTCGTGCCAGTCGAAGGCACGGTCGGTGCCTTTGTGCTTGAAGTGCAGGACGATGGCTTCGATCAGCGACGCGGTGAGAACGATGCCCATCGCGTACAGCGAGATTTTCCCGAGCAGTTCCAGTTCCATGATGGTTCGCCTTGGTGGGTGGTTGCGAATGAACCCATTGTGGCGATCGGCCCTGTTAAAAACCACGCACAAACTATTTCATGGAATGTCATGGACCGCCCGCAAAGCCTTGTGGCGTAAGGGGCGGGGGGTGTGCGAGTTGTTTCAGGGGATGTCGGCGGGCGGTGGCGGTTTAGTGCCCGACGCCGGTCGCAGAGCGCGGCTACGGCTTGGCGGGAATCTCGAAAATTTCCCAGCCTTCACCGCGCGCCGCCAGGAACCGCCTGATGGAATCGACGGTGACCGTACGAATGTGCCCGGCGTATCGCAGCTCGTTCGGATGATCGTCGAACGCGACGTTGACTTTGAACATCCTGCCGCCAAGCCGCGTGAACGTGCCGAGTTCCATCTCCGAGGGCTGGTAGCCGGCCATCTTGAGCCACGCCTGTGCCTGTTCACGGTTATTGAGCGTCGCATCGCGAGCGCTTGCCGCCGCCAGCGTTTCGAGAACCCATGCATTCGAGTTCTGATAGCGGGTCGAAAATGGGTAGGCGACGAGGCTGTAGTCCGCGTCGTGCACCGATCGCAGCGCCTTCCCGCGCGGCAGGCGGGCCAGCAGCGCCTGCGCCGTGGCGGGCGGAGGCACCATGACGAGCGCGTCGTAGGCGAACAGGTCGTCCAGAAAGAAGTTTCCGACACCCTCGTACCAGAGGTCCGACTTGCTGGTGCCACACGTGTTCAGCAGATGCACGATGCGCCATGGCGTCGCCGGGCCTTCGCGATAAACGAACGCTGCATGGCTGTACTTCAGCCCGTACTTGCTCAGATCCTGGCCGATGCGGCCGAGCACGGCGACCTGGATGCCGCGTCGGTCCAGTTCGGCCGTGACGCGCTGCGCGGCGGACATCGCGTTTTGCAGCGTTGCTGGTGTGAGCGTCGATTCTTCGCAACGCTGTCCAGCTTGAACGTACGGCGCGGCAAACAGGGTGAGCGCCGCCAGCATCCAGCCGACCCAAGCCTGACGCCGCCTCATTGCGCGGCTTGCGCTTGCGGCGCGGGACTTTCGCCCGGCACGCGCGAGTGGTGGAGCAAGGCTTCGCCGGCGGCGTTCGGAATAAACGCCAGTACCTTGCCGGATGCAACCAGCGCGGTGCCGGTGGACTGAGCGACGACGTTCACCGTCTGTCCGACCGACAGTCCGGCTTTTTCCAGCGCCGCCCGCGACATTCTCAGCGAAGCTTTGCCGGTCGTCGTCGACGCATCCAGAAGCACGTCCACCGCGTCTTTGCCCGCTTCGACGATAGCGGTGACGACCAAGAGGCTGCCCATGCCCACGAGCGCAAGACCGACGGAATGACGGTCCTGCCCCGTACTGGCCGCAACGCTGGCTACCGGCGCCGCAACTATGGATACGGCGCCTACCGAAAGCGCCTCGGACGTCGCCTCGAGGGATTGTGCGAGGCAAAGCCCTGGCGACAGGGTAATCATCAATGCCAGAAAAACGGATTTAAGCGACATCAGAGGAATGATTCCGAGATAAGGGGCCGTCATTCTTTGAAAGTTGACGGGGTCGATCAATCGGAATCGGCTGATAACGCCTTGGATCGTTGGTTCTGCGCCGTGAAGCTTCGGTAAGCAGCTTACGAGAACCTTGTGCACCCAATCGAGCATCGATATAATTGCGAACAATTCCTATTTACATCGCATCTAAAAGATGATTGCCGTCGCGCACGACCGCCGCTCCGGGTACTCGCGGGCATGAGACCGATTCTGGTTCGCCTGCATCGCTGGCTCGGCGTCGCGACCGCGCTCTTTCTGTTCGTCTCGGGTCTCACCGGCGCGATCATCGCGTGGGATCACGAAATCGATGCGCTCCTCAATCCGGCTTTCTTCCACGCCCGCACCGATGGTCCCGCGCTGCCGCCGCTCGAACTCGCGCGACGCGTCGAGGCCGCCGATCCGCGCGTCGAAGTGACGTACATGCCGCTCGGCTTCGAGCCGGGACACACCGCGCAGATGATGGTGATGCCGCGCACGAACCCGGCGACCAACGCGCTCTACGACGTGGCGTACAACCAGATCGCGGTCGATCCCGCGACCGGCCGGGTGCAGGCGCAGCGCATGTGGGGCGCGGTGTCGCTCGCGCGCATCGACCTGATGCCGTTCCTCTACAAGTTGCACTACACGCTGCATCTGCCGATCGTCGGCGGCTTCGATATCGGCACATGGCTGATCGGCATCGTCGGGATCCTGTGGTTCTTCGACAGCGGCATCGCGCTGATCCTGTCGTTCCCAAGCGTGAAGGCATGGCGCAAGTCCTTCGCGTTTCGCGTGAAGCGCGGCGGCTACGCGCTCACGTTCGATCTGCATCGCTCCGGCGGCGTGTGGATCTGGGGCTTGCTGCTCGTGATGGCGCTCACATCGATTTCGATGAATCTCGCCGAGCCCGTGATGCGCCCGGTCGTTTCGATATTCTCGAAGCTCTCGCCATCGTTCCTCGATAACGCGGACCTCGTGCGCGCCGGGCCGCCGGGCAAGGCGCCAGCCGCGCGCGAACAGATTCTGGCGATGGCCGCGCGCGACGCGAAGCGCGAAAACCTGACCGAGCCGATGGGCGCGCTCTACTACGCGCCGATGTTCAAGGCCTACGGCGTCGGCTTCTTCGCGCCCGGCCGCGATCACGGCGATGTGGGTCTCGGCAACGCCTGGCTCTACTACAACGCCCAGACGGGCGCGCTCGCGGGCTCGTCGATTCCTGGCCGCGGCTCAGCCGGCGACATCTTCATGCAGGCTCAGTTTCCGTTGCACTCCGGGCGGATCGCCGGGCTTGGCGGGCGCGTTCTCGTGAGCGCGGTGGGCGTCGCGGTCGCGATGCTCAGCGCGACGGGCCTCATCATCTGGTTCAGGAAGCGTTCCGCGCGTCGTCATTCCGCGGCCGTCGCGAGTGCGCGTGCGGCGCGCGGAAGCTCGTTATCGTCCTGACGATACCATCGGCATCCAGGTCGTTCGCTGGAATAAAACTCGACAAAAATCATTGCAATGGGCCGTATGTTGCGTTCACGCAAATCCGACGCTTATTGAATGATAACGACTCTTATTTACACTATAATCCGCACATAAATCGTCTCGCCCGTCACGCGTTCTCTCGCGACCGGTCTTCGACTCAGAACAATGCCGCCCGGATTCCCATCGCGCCCCGGGACGGAAGACCGACCAACTCGTCGTTTCCGAATCCATGTCCGTTTCTCGTATTCAAATCTCGCGGCCCGCGCCTGCGAAGACTCTGACGCATCGCGCTGCCATCGTCGCGGCCGTCGCGATGGTCTTTTCCCTGTCGGCTCACGCGCAATCGGCCGATACCGGCAACGACAACGCCGCTGCCGCGCCGCAGGACAGCGCGCTGCCGGCCGTCAAGGTGCAGGCGTCGAAAGAGCCATTGCCGGGCGATCTCGCGCCGACCTTCGCGGGCGGCCAGGTCGCGCGCGGCGCCGATTTCGGCGTGCTCGGCCAGCAGAAGATGCTCGACGTGCCGTTCAGCATGACGACCTACACGTCGAAGCTGATCGAAGACCAGCAGGCGCGCACCATCGCCGACGTGCTCGCGAACGATCCATCCGTTCGGACTGCGTACGCTTTCGGCAACTTCGCGGAGACCTACATCATCCGCGGCTTCCAGTTGCAGGGCGACGACGTTTCGCTGAACGGACTTTATGGCATCACGCCGCGCCAGCTCGTCGCAACCGATGCGATCGAGCGCGTCGATCTGTTCAAGGGCGCGAATGCGTTTCTGAACGGCGCGTCGCCGAACGGCTCGGCGGTGGGCGGCGGCCTGAACCTGCAACTGAAACGCGCGGACGACAAGCCGCTCACGCGCGTGACGCTGGAAGGCACGGCATCGGGCGAGATCGGCGCGCATATCGATATCGGCCGGCGTTTCGGTAGCGAAGGGCAGTTCGGCATCCGCGTGAATCAGGCGAATCACGACGGCGAAACGAGCGTCGATGGCGAACACCGCCGCGACAACACGACGGCCGTCTCGCTCGACTGGCGCGGCGACAAGCTGCGTCTCTACGGCGATTTCCTCTATCAGCGTCAGCGCATCAACGGCGGCCGCCCGACCGTCAACGACTTCGCGAGCTTCATTCCGGAACCGCCGTCGGCGACCTATAACTACGCGCAGACCTGGAGCTTCAGTTCGATCGAGGACACCGTCGGCATCCTGCGCGCCGAGTACGATTTTCTGCCGGGCTGGACGGCCTACATCACCGGCGGCGCGCGCCACACCGACGAGCACGGCGAATATTCGTCGCCGAGCATTCAGGCGAACGGCACGACCACCGCGACGCGCCTCGGCGTGCCGCACAAGGAAGACGGCACCTCCGCCGAAGCGGGCGTGCGCGGCCACTTCAACACCGGGCCGGTGTCGCATTTCGTGACGGCGGGCGCGTCGATCGTGCGCGTCGATTCGAAGTCGGCGTTCACGTTCAGCAGCTCGTTCCCGACGAGCATCTACGACACGCCGCAAGTGCCTTTCCCGGCGACGGTCCTGACGGGCGGCAACTTGTCCGATCCGCAGACGGTGACGCTCAACCTGATGCGCAGCGTGTCGATCTCGGACACGCTCGGCTTCCTGAACGATCGCGTGCTGTTCACGATCGGCGCGCGTCATCAGGAACTGCTGACGAACGGCTACAGCTACGCCGGCGTGCAGACGCAGGCGTACAACGATTCGATCACGACGCCGGTCTTCGGTCTCGTCGTCAAGCCGATGCAGGACGTCGCGCTCTTCGCGAATCACAGCGAGGCGCTGACCATCGGCGATTCGGCGCCCAACACGGCGGCGAACTTCGGCCAGCAGCTTCCGCCGGCGAAGTCGAAGCAATGGGAAGTCGGCGCGAAGTACGACAACGGCCAGTACGGCGCGTCGTTCGCGGCGTTCCAGATCGAGAAGCCGCTGACCTTCGTGAACAGCTCGAACATTTTCGTCGCGGACGGCACGCAGCGGCATCGTGGCCTGGAAGCGTCGATCTACGGCGAGCCGGTGCACGGCGTGCGCCTGATCGCGGGCGCGACCTATATTCACGCGACGCAGTACGACACAGGCACGGGCTCGACCGATGGCAACAAGCCGATCGGCGTGCCGACGATGATGTTCAACGTCAACGCCGAATACGACGTGCCGGTGCTGAACGGCCTCACGCTGACCGCGCGCTGGATCCATACGGGCTCGCAGTATCTGAACGTGACGAACACGCTGTCGATTCCCGCATGGGACCGCTTCGATCTCGGCGCGCGCTACGCGACCGTGCTGTTCGGCAAGCCGACGACGTTCCGCGCGAGCGTGCTGAACGTGGCGAACAAGTCGTACTGGGCATCGACGATCGGCGGTTATCTGACGCAGGGCGCGCCGCGCACGGTGCTGCTCTCGATGACGACGGACTTCTGACCGTTTTCGTCAACGCGATAAAAAACGCCGCGCGTTCGCGAGAACGCGCGGCGTTTGTTTTTGGGGCGATCGGCCGCTCAGTTCTTCACGCAGCGGAAGCCGGCATAAACGTACTGATAATGCGCCTGAAACCAGTTGCGGAAACTCGGCCGCAACATGCACGCGGCGGTGCGCGGCGAGCCGCCTTTGATCACGAAGTGCTTGCCGTCGAAGAAATTCGCCGAGTAGCCGAGATAGAACGGAAACGGCTCGAAGCCTTGCAGCGGCCCGAACTCGGTCGAGGTCCATTCCCATCCGTTGCCGAATTGCCCTTCGACGCCGAACTCGCTTCGATTCTCCGGATGCGCCTGCACCGGCGACGGGTCCCATCGGCGGAAATCGAAATTGCCCTTGACGACGGGAGGCGTGCCGAGCGCCGCGCGCTGCCACTGCGCTTCTGTCGGCAATGATTTGCCGGACCAGCGCGCATACGCCTTCGCTTCGGCGTGGCTCACGTACACCGGCCAGTCGGGCGGCAACGCGATTTCATCGAACATCGTGCGCAGCTTCCATGCGTCCTGCGCGTCGTCGGTATCGGCGGGAATCCAGAAGGCCGGATGCGCAATGCGCTGCTCTTCCTTCCACGCCCAGTCGGCGGCATCCCAGTAATCGCGATTCCAGTAGCCGCCCGCATCGATGAAACGCAGATAGTCGCCGTTGGTCACCATATGGCGGTCGATCTCGAACGCGGGCACGTCGATGCGTTCTTCGCCGAACTCATTGTCCCAGCCGAACCGGCCGCTTTCGCGCGTCAGGCCGAGCGTCACGCTGCCGGCCGGCACGCTCACGGTTTCGTGCGTCAGTTCGAGATCGGAGGTCCGCTCCGAGCGTGCGTTGGATGGTGCAATTTTTCTATCGACCGGCAATTGATGCAGCATGTACGCGAGCGTTTCGGCATGCATCAGCCGATGTTCGATCGCGACTTCGAGCAACTGCGTGGGCGATTCGCCGGCGGAAATCGGCTCGGCTGCGATCTTGATCGGGTCGAAATGCGCGTCGATCTCGCCGCGGACCGTGTCGCGGTACTCGCGCACTTGGTCGAGCGTCGGCCAGTCGGACGGCTGATCGGTCGGCAATCCGCCGTCCACCGGATCGATGCCGAACGCGAAAAGCTGGTCGTAGGCGGGATTCGGGCTCGGCAGATCGAAGAGCCGCTGATCGAGCAGATTGCGGTCGAAGGCTTCGAGATGCCCGATATAGAAAACGATGCGATGGCGCTCGGCGATCGGCCTGTCGTAGAGATGCTCCGGCCTGACGACGTCGAAGAGTTCGTCGGTCACGCGGCGCGCCTCGGCGAGGCGCTCGAGCAGCGGATGACGCAGGGAAGGTTCGCGGTTCATGTCGCCCAATCTCCGTGGCTGGCCAGTTGGCTTCGCATTCGACCGAAAAAGGCGCCGGAGCGCCCGCATCTGGCCGAACAAAAGAGACTAAACCGTAGCGAACCGCGTGCCAACCGAAATATGAATGGCGATTATTTCCGCCCGCGCAATAATGCCGGGCGATGTTCTGTCAGACGGCGCGCAGGGCGTCGAAGTCGCGGATGCGGATGAACTTGCCCTGCGTCTCGATGAAGCCCGCCTTGTCGAAGCGCGACAGCGTGCGGCTGACCGTTTCGAGCGTCATGCCGAGATAGCTGCCCATGTCGTCGCGCGTCATGCGCAGCGTGAATTCCGACGACGCATATCCGCGTTTCGACAACCGCGACGACAGGTCGAGCAAGAGCCGCGCGACACGCTCGTCCGCCCGCAACATGCCGAGCCGCACGACGTGATTCGCCTCGCGGTTCACCGCGTGGCTCATCATGCGATGCAGGCGCCGTTGCAGCGCGTCGGTTTCGCGGCACATGCGCTCGAAGAGCGAATAGGGCACGACGCAGACCGAACTGTCCTCCAGCGCGATCGCGGCGCACGTATGCTCGCCTTCCTCGATGCCTTCGAAGCCGAGCGCATCGCCCGCGAGCAGCAGTCCCGTGACCTGTTCGCGGCCGCCGTCGTGCGTGATGACTGTCTTGATCGACCCGGAACGCACGGCGAACAGGGAATCGAAGCGGTCGCCGGCGCGAAAGAGCGCGTCGCCGCGCCTGACCTTGCGCGTCACGGAGATGATGTTCTCCAGCTTGGCGATGTCGTTGGCGCCCAGGCCTTCGGGCATGCAGAGATGCCGCATCGCACAGGTCGAGCATTGCGCCGAATTGCGCCGCGCGCGGGAAGTGTCGGACAAGGCGGTCATTTGGGCTTCGTTTTGTTGATGAATGACAAAACGATTGTCCCATAGGCCTCCAACCCGGCTACGTGAAAAATTGACGCGGCCGGGATATCGATCAAACTTTTTTACCTTATGCGGTTGCTTTTTCGGGTAGCTCGCTCGCCGCCGACGGAATCAGCAAGACCGGCAATGTGGCCTGACGAAGACATCGCTCCGCGACGCTGCCGAGAATCAGGCGCTGAAAGCCTTTGCGGCCATGCGTGCCCATGATGAGCAGATCGGCGTTGAAGGCGTTTGCCGCGTGGATGATGAGCGTCGCGACATCGTCGCTTGCGGTCGCCTCGACCGTCACGACTTCGCCGGTCACGCCGCGCGCCTTCATCTGATCGGCGGCGTCGCGCGCGAGCGACGCGCCTTGCTCCATCAGACTCGTATGCAGCGAGGACGGATCGTAGCCGGGCACGTCGAAATACATCGGTCCGGCTTCGACGACGTAATACGGCTGCACGACCGCCTGATGCGTGACGGCGAGATCGAGCGCGGCCGTGAAGGCGCGCTCGGAAGTCCGGCTGCCGTCGATGGCGACGAAAATGCGTTTGAACATGACGGTTTTCCCCATGGAACGATCGGTTGGCGCACGGCACGCGCTGACTTTCATGCCTTTGCATCATAGAGCGCGGGCTTCGAACCGCCGCGCCGCTTTTTTGCGATAAGTCGATATCGCGCAAGGCAGGCCGTACAATTCGTGATTCTTCGACATCAGCGCCTGCTTAAAAATCCGCGGGCGCGATCTCTTTTCAGCACTTCGCAAGCCGCCCGCCCGACCGTGACTCAAACGCCATCCGCATTACCGTTCAGAACCGCGCTCTACGCGATGCTTGGCATCGGCCTCGTCAACATGCTCGTCGCACTCGATCAGACGGTGGTCAGCACGGCGCTGCCGTCGATCGTCGCGGAACTGCACGGCTTCGAGTTCTACGCGTGGATTGCTAGCGCCTATCTGCTCGCGTCGGTCGTCACGGTGCCGGTGTTCGGGCGGCTCGGCGATTACTTCGGGCGCAAGCGCTTCGTGCTCGCGGCGGTGATCACGTTCACGATTGCGTCGGTGCTGTGCGGGCTCGCGCCCAGCATGCTGTTCCTCGTGCTCGCGCGCGGGCTGCAAGGCATCGGCGGCGGGATGATGGTCGGCACCGCGTTCGCGTCGATTCCCGATCTGTTCCCCGATCCGCGCACCCGCGTGCGCTGGCAGGTGGTGCTCGCGGCGGCCTATGGCATCGGCACGGCGGCGGGTCCGTCGCTCGGCGGCTGGATGAGCCAGCACTGGGGCTGGCGCTCGACCTTTCTCGTGAATCTGCCGGTCGGCGCGGCGGCGCTGTACTTCATCTGGGCGCATCTGCCGAATCTGCACCGGCCGCGCGCCGGCGACGTGAAGATCGACTGGACGGGCGCGGCGCTCGTCGCGCTGGTGCTCGGCGGCTTCCAGGCGCTGATCGAGGCGTTGCCGAAGGATGGCCTCACGACGGCCAATATCGCGCTCGGCGCCGGCGTGGCGGTGTGCGCCGTGGCGCTCCTGATCTGCGAGCGGCGCGCGACGCACCCGATCATCCCGCTCGACATCTTCCGCGACGCGCAACTCAACACGCTGTTCACGCTGTCATTCCTGGCGGGCTTCGTGATGTTCTCGCTGATCTTCTTCGCGCCGCTCCTGCTGCAAGGCGGCTTCGGCCTTTCGCCGCAGGTCGCGGGTCTGCTCGCGACGCCGATCGCCGCGTGCATCGCGCTCGGCAGCTTCATCAATACGCGCATCGTCATTCATATGCGCAAGCCGGTGAATATTCTGTCGATCGGTTTCACGCTGCTGCTGTTCGCGTCGGTCGCGCTGGCGTTTGCGCGCGAATCGACGCCGCATCTGTGGATCGAGCTGCCGATGGCCGCGACCGGCATCGGCCTCGGATTCATCCTGAACAACATGAACATCTTCGGGCAGGAGATCGCGGGCCGCGAGCGCTTCGGCATCACGACGGCGCTGCTGCAATCGACGCGCATGGTCGGCGGGATGATGGGCACGAGCATCGTCGGGACGATCGTCGCGCATCACTACGCGAGCGTCGTGGAGCGCACGGTCAGCGTGCTGGGCGCGTCGGCGTCGGAGCAATGGCTGCCGCGCCTCGCCGACCCGCGCATTCTCGTCGACGAAGCGTTGCGCGAGCGCATCCTCGCCGGACTGAGCGCCGCCGGCCTCGATGCGCCCGCGCTCCTCGACGCCGCCCGCGACGCGCTCGTGCAGTCGATTCACATCGGCGTGATGCTGACGGCCGTCGCGGCGCTCGTGGCCGCGCTTCTGGTGCGGCGCATCGCGCACATCACGTTCAAAAAGCACGCAACGCCGGTGCCGAAGTCCTGAAGCGCAATCTTTGATATGTGGTTGGTCGCGCCTATAGTTTCTGCGTCGCCGGACGGACCGGTTTTCAATGCCTCGCGCGGAACGCTTGCGCGGGCCGCGGGTCACTCGCTTTAGCGGGCGGCCGCGCGACGCGTCTGCCGCCCACCGCCAACAGAGATGAGGAGCTGACATGAAGATCACCGGAGAGATGCTGATCGGCGCATCGGCCGTGCGGGGCACCGACGCCACGCTCCGCGCGTTCGACCCCGCGCGCAATGCCGATCTCGAGCCCGCGTTCGGCGGCGGCGGCGCGGCGGAAGTCGCGCGCGCGTGCGAGCTTGCCGAAGCCGCTTTCGACGACTATCGCCACGCGCCGCTCGAAACGCGCGCGCAGTTTCTCGAAGCGATCGCGGACAACATCATCGCGCTCGGCGACACGCTGATCGAGCGCGCGATGGCCGAATCCGCGCTGCCGAAGGCGCGGCTCGAAGGCGAGCGCGCCCGCACGGTCGGGCAATTGCGCCTGTTCGCGTCGCTCGTGCGCGAGGGCCGATGGCTCGCGGCCACGCTCGATTCCGCGCAGCCGGACAGAAAGCCGCTGCCGCGTTCCGATCTGCGTTTGCAAAAGATTCCGGTCGGGCCGGTCGCGGTGTTCGGCGCGAGCAACTTTCCGCTGGCGTTTTCGGTGGCGGGCGGCGATGCCGCGTCGGCCTTCGCGGCGGGCTGTCCCGTCGTCGTGAAATCGCATCCGGCGCATCTGGGCACCTCCGAGCTCGTCGGACGCGCGGTGCAGAAGGCGGTCGCGGACAGCGGCTTGCCCGAGGGCACGTTTTCGCTCGTCGTCGGCGCGGGCAATGCGATCGGCGAGGCGCTCGTCGCGCATCCGGCGATCCAGGCGGTCGGCTTCACCGGCTCGCGGCGCGGCGGGCTGGCGCTCGTCGATATCGCGGCGAAGCGGCCCGTGCCGATTCCGGTTTTCGCCGAGATGAGCAGCATCAATCCGGTGTTCGCGCTGCCGGGCGCGCTGGCGGCGCGCGGCGACACGCTGGCGGCGGCGTATATCGATTCGGTCACGCTGGGCGTCGGCCAGTTCTGCACGAATCCGGGCCTCGTGATCGGCCTCGCGGATTCGGATCTCGATGACTTCATCGACAACGCCGCGGCGGCGCTCGAAAAGAAGGGCACGCAGACGATGCTGACGGCGGGCATCGCGGCGGCGTATCAGGACGGCGTCAAGCATCGCGATGCGGCCGCGAAGCGCATCGCGACGGGCGAGAAGAGCGAGGCGTCGAGCGGCGCGCTGCCGGCGCTGTATCGCGTGAGCGCGGAGGAATTTCTCGCGAAGCCGCAACTGGCGGAAGAGATTTTCGGGCCGGCTTCGGTGATCGTCGTGTGCGGCGACGAGGACGAGATGATTCTCGTCGCGCGCAGTCTGGAAGGCCAGTTGACCGCGACGCTCCTGATGGAGAAGGACGACGTCGAACTCGCGCGGCGGCTCTTGCCGGTGCTCGAACGCAAGGCCGGGCGGATTCTCGCGAACGGCTTTCCGACGGGCGTCGAGGTTGCTTACGCGATGGTGCACGGCGGGCCTTATCCGGCGACCTCCGACAGCCGCTCGACGTCGGTCGGCGCGATGGCGATCGAACGTTTCCTGCGGCCGGTGTGTTATCAGGATCTGCCGGCGGCGCTCTTGCCGCAGGCGCTCGCGGACGACAATCCGCTGTTGCTCTGGCGATTGCGGGATGGGCAACTTGGGCCGAATTGAGGCTGCGGGTTATCTCTGTGGCGAATAAAAGCGTTTTATTCGTTACAGAGATATCTTGACCAATAACCCTGGAGACAGAAAAGCATGACGAACACCGAGCGCCGTTACCCCGACCCCGCCGTGCGTGTGCTGGACCCGCGTTTCAACGCATTGCGCATCGCATCGGCGTCGGTGGAATGTCTCTACCAAGGCGCGCGCTGGTCCGAAGGGCCGGTCTGGTTCGGCGACGGCCGCTATCTGCTCTGGAGCGATATCCCGAACAACCGCATCCTGCGATGGGACGAGGAGAGCGGTCAGGTCGGCGTGTTTCGCAAGCCGTCGAACAACGCGAACGGCAACACGCGCGACCGCGAAGGGCGGCTCGTCACCTGCGAGCATCTGGCGCGGCGCGTGACGCGCACCGAATACGACGGCTCCATCACCGTGATCGCGGACAGCTATGACGGCAAGCCATTCAATTCGCCGAACGATGTCGTCGTGAAGTCGGACGGCTCGATCTGGTTCACCGATCCGACCTTCGGCATCGACGGCTTCTACGAAGGCGAGAAGAACGAAGCGCAACTCAAGCCGTGCGTGTATCGCGTCGATGGCCAGAGCGGCGAAATCACGATGATGATCGACGCTTTCATCGGCCCGAACGGCCTCGCGTTCTCGCCGGATGAATCGGTGCTGTACGTGGTCGAATCGCGTGCGATACCGCGCAAGATCTACGCGTTCGACGTGCTCGACGGCGGCCGCAGACTCGGCGAGCCGCGTGCTCTGATCGACGCGGGAGCGGGCACGCCCGATGGCTTTCGCGTCGACGTTCACGGCAACCTGTGGTGCGGCTGGGGCATGGGCGACCCCGAACTCGACGGCGTGCGCGTGTTCACCGCGCAAGGCGAGGCGATCGGTCATATCGATTTGCCGGAGCGCTGCGCGAACGTGTGCTTCGGCGGGCGGCATCGGAATCGCCTGTTCATGGCTGCGAGCCACGGGCTTTATTCGCTCTACGTCAACACGCAGGGCGTGAAGGGCGGCTAGGCCTTCGCGATCTTTTCCATGATGCGCTCGGGATGCCTGCTCGCGGCGAAACCGTGCCGCGCGTAGAGTCCGTGCGCATCGGATGTGACGAGCATCATGCGGCGCAACCCTTGCAGGTCGGGATGCGCCATCACGCATTGCATCATCCATTTGCCGAGGCCCGCGCCCTGATGTTCGGGCAGCACGAAGACATCGGCGAGATAGGCGAAGGTCGCGGTGTCGGTGATCATGCGCGCATAGCCGATCTGCGCGCTGCCGCGAAAGAGACCGAACGCGAGCGAATGGCGCGCGGCGCGCTCGACCTTCTCGCGCGCAATGCCCGGCGACCAATACGCCACTTCGCTCAGATAGCGGTGCACGACATCGAAATCGAATTCATCGATGTCCGTGCTGAGCCGATACTCGTCCCGGGTCCACTGCATCGCATCGCTCCGTGGTCGTCATGAAGCGCCGAGCATAAGCGATCGATGCGCCGTGCTCCATGCACACTTCGCGCCTGTCAGTGTCAGTGCACGTTGTAGATGCGTCCGGTCTCCGCGCCCTCGACGCTGCGGCTGTACGCCAGCGCCACGCGCGCGCCGCTCGCCGCCTCGAAGCCGCGGAAATACGGACCGAAGCTTTCGCGGGCTTCTTCGAGCATCGTCGGGCTCACGACGTTGATGCGCAGGCCGCGCGGCAGCTCGATCGCCGCGCCGCGCACGAAGCCTTCGATCGCGCCATTCACGGCCGCCGCACTCGCGCCTTCGCGGATCGGCGCCGCGCCGACGATGCCGCTCGTCAGCGTGAACGAGCCGCCATCGTTCAGATAATCGCGCGCGGTGAGCACGAGATTGACCTGGCCCATCAGCTTGTCGTTGAGACCGAGGCGAAACTGCTCGGGCGTCATCTTCACCAGCGGGCCGAAATGCACGTGACCGGCTGCCGCGACGATCGCATCGACACGGCCGATTTCATCGAAGAGCCGCTTGATGCTGGCGACATCGAGCAGATCGACGCGATGCGCACCGCGCGTCGCACCGATTTCGAAGACTTCGTGACGGGCTTTGAGTTCGGCGGCGACCGCCCGGCCGACCGTGCCGGTTGCACCGATGACAGCGATTTTCATGATTGGGCTCGCAACGGTTGATGAACTTTGCATTGTGCGAGCGAGCGGACGCGCGAAAAAGGCGCGTCTGCTTCTAGGATTGCAAAGCCGTGGTTTCGAATGCTTATCGAGTGGCGAGTCGCGCGGGCATCGGCGAAAGCAGATAGAGCGATGCCGCGAACTTGCAGACGAGTCCCGCGCCGCTGACGAACGCAGCCGCCGGAAACACGTGCCATTGCAGCGCGAGCGTGGGCGCGACGAGCGCGACCGAAGCGAAACCTAGCGCCACGGCGAGCCAGCGCGCCCATTGCAGCCGCGACGCGACGCACACGTACAGCAGGCCGACCAGCACGCGCGAAGCGACCGATGCCGCGAGCGGATGGGCCGACGCATCGCCGGGAAGGCCGATCGCGAGCGTCAGCGCGAACTCCGCCCAGGAGAGCGCATAGGCCGCGCCGAGACACGCGATCGCGGACGTGAAGCGCTGCTCGGGCGTGACGGTATGGCGGGTATGGCGGGTCGTCGTCTGAAGCTGCGCCGTTTCGTCGGCTTCCGGCGGACAGGCGTCGTAGGCGTGGATCGTCGTCATCTGGTCTTTCCCCTTTGTCGATTCCGGGCGGTCGTCTTGTTGGCCGGGATCGCATTTGCTGCGATGCGGCGCTTCATTGGCCGTCACACTGCGCATACGCCGTGCCTGCTCCGGGGAACACGTATTGCTTCCCATCATATTGACAAGCCAACGACCACAGGAGAGCGCGATGAACAACGTAAAGGAACAACGTCCTCATTCGGAACGTGACGAAGACGATCTGGACAAGGCCGTCGAAGACACTTTTCCCGCAAGCGATCCGCCCGCGACGGGCGGCGTGACGCGCATCGAATCCGATGATGAAGAGAAAAACAAAAAGCAGGAACGCTGAACGCAACTGAAAGCATAAAGAGCCGCATATTCCATGCGGCTCTTTGCTTATGAACGAACGAAGTCTTCAGCCACGTTCGAGTTCGAAGAGCCGCGAAGGCCGCATGTGATTGAGCGCATAGTGCTTGCGCCCGCGCAAGGTATGGCCATGCGGATCGCGGCCTTCGAAGCGGAACTTGTCTTCGACCTCGGGCACCGTCGGCGCGACCATGCCGCGATCGATCAGGCGATATCCACGTTCGAGCGCAAGCAGGACGCCATTGCGTCCAGGACGGCTGTCGAAGCCGCCGAGGCCGTCGCCCGGTTCGGGCACGAAATTCACCGGCGTCGCATTCGAGTTGATGACCGAGTCCGGCTCGCGTGCGAGCATCTCGGCTTCGCGCCTTGCGTGGATGCTCTTTGCGTCGGCATCGACGGTGTCGTCGGGTCCGTCGTCGTTGGCGACATCGACACCGCGCGGCGGCTTTTCATAAAGCCCTTGCGGACCGACATGCATGCCTTCCTTCGTCGTCTCCGCTTTCACGGCCGCCCCTGCGCCCGCATGCGCTTCGCCGCCCGATGCGGCCTTCATCGCGTCGCTCATCTTCACGTGAGCCGTTTCCGCGGCGGGCGTTTTGATCGGGCTATCGGCGATCTGATCCTTCTGCTTGTCCTGCGTCTGCTGCGTCTGGTTCGATTCATCGTTGCTCATCGCATTGCTCCGTTGGACCTGAATTGACCAAGCCCGCACGCAAGACTCGTTCCGGCTATTTGGCGACGGAACCGCGAGCCTTGCCGGAGGGCGCCTTATCGGATACCCAAAATTTCAGGCTTTTTTTTCGACCCCAAGCCGATTTCCTGCAAGTATTATTTGGAACCTGTCGGCGGCAAAGCGCAACAGAAAGAGATGCGAGCAATCAGGAGGGCGCGTCTCGTTGCCGTCGAAGAAGAGCAATGCGATTCGAACGAGCAGGGCACTTTCACACAGGTGACTCATGCAACACGATGCAGCCTTCTCACATCGAGGCTACCTTCTAAACTGCGCGCCCGCCCGGGCCGGAGATGGCAGCTATCAGCCGTATGTGGTGATCTCGCGATCGAGCGATGGCGAACTCGTCGCGAACCGCTTCTTCCCATCGGACTTGCGATTTCGCAGCGAGGGCGATGCCATCGCGCACGCGCGCGACTGGGCCGTGCGCTGGATCGACGCAAGCAACGTGACAGTGTGAGCGATGTCCGGATGAAACAGCGGGAACACCGGCGCGCGAGCCGCCGGGCGGCAGGCTTCTCCAAAACCGGTTACCCTTGACGTTTCATCCGTCGTGCACGAGCGCGGCGGCCGCTTCTCTTGCTTCATGGCCGACATGCAGAACACGCCCACGCCCGGCACCGTACCGCCCATCGAAACATCCCGCGACACCGCACGCGACACGCCTCACGAGTGGGGCCTCGCGCAGATCGTCGCGGACTTGCGCCAGTCGCGCGAAGAACTGCATCGCACACGGCATCCGCTCGGCATACGTGAGCTGCCTTCACGCGACGCGATCGTCAAGATCGTCAATGGCTTGCGCTCGGCGCTCTTTCCCACGCATTACGGCGCGCCCGATCTGACCGACGAAAGCGTCGATTACTACGTCGGCCAGACGCTCGAAAGCAACTTGCGTCTGCTGCATGAGCAGATTCGCCGCGCGCTGCGCTTCCTGCCCGAACATCGCGATACGAGCGATGCCGAGCTTTCCGCGCATGCCTTCGCGATCGCGCGTGAATTCGGCTCGCAGTTGCCGCAGATTCGCGCGCTGCTGGTCAGCGATATTCAGGCCGCCTTCACGGGCGATCCGGCCGCGCAGCACATCACCGAGATTCTGCTGTGCTATCCCGGCATCTGGGCGATGACGCATCATCGTCTCGCGCACGCGTTGCACAAGCTCGGCGTGCCGCTGCTCGCGCGCTTCATCAACGAGATCGCGCATTCCTTGACGGGCATCGACATTCATCCGGGCGCGACCATCGGGCCGAGTTTCTTCATCGATCACGGCACGGGCGTGGTGATCGGCGAGACCGCGGTGATCGGCCAGCATGTGCGCGTCTATCAGGCGGTGACGCTCGGCGCGAAGAGCTTTCCTTCGATGAGCGATGGCTCGCTCGTCAAAGGCAACGCGCGGCATCCGGTCGTCGAGGACGATGTCGTGATTTACGCGGGCGCGACCATTCTGGGCCGCGTGACCATCGGCAAAGGTTCGGTCATCGGCGGCAATGTGTGGCTCACGCATAGCGTGCCGCCGGGCAGCAACGTGTCGCAGGGCAAGATACGCGAGGGCAGCGGCCCCGATGCGCCGGGCAACGGATTCGGCGCATGAAACGACGAAAGGGCCGCGAGGCCCTTTCTTTTTGCGTGCGCGTTGGCGATAGCCGTTACGTGTTCGACACGCTGAACGCGTTCTGATCGCTGACGATGGAAAGAAATTCGCGGCGCGTCGATGGATCGTCGCGGAACGAGCCGAGCATCCGCGATGTGACCATCGAGACGCCCGCCTTGTGCACGCCGCGCGTCGACATGCATTGATGCGCGGCTTCGAGAATGACGCCGACGCCGAGCGGTTGCAGCACCTCGTTCAGCGTATCCGCGATCTGCGCGGTCATCTTCTCCTGAATCTGCAGACGCTTGGCGAAGGCGTCGACGAGACGAGCGAGCTTCGAAATGCCGACGACGCGCTTGTTCGGAAGATAGGCGACATGCGCGCGGCCGATGATCGGCACCATATGATGTTCGCAATAGCTTTCGAAACGAATGTCCTTGAGGACGATCATCTCGTCATAGCCTTGCACTTCGGAAAACGTGCGCGCGAGAATTTCATGCGGATTTTGCGTATAGCCCGCAAAGAACTCTTCATATGCACGCACGACACGGCCCGGTGTATCGAGCAGACCTTCGCGCTTCGGGTCGTCGCCGGCCCAGCGCAACAGAACACGCACGGCGGCTTCGGCTTCCTCGCGGGTCGGACGATCGGCTGTGTCAGCGGGCATGTCCGAGCCTGAAAGATGGTTTTTGCGCGGGGCGCTCATCGAAAGCTCCTGTCAGTCAAGATGCAATTAGTGCATATGGCACCCCGCCATTGTTCCACGTTTCCGAAGATCGATATGCGTGTCAGGTCTTTCCGCCGCCATCGATGCCCGAACCCGTGCGCCACGCCTGCTTGCCTTCCTCTGACAACTGGCCGCTGCTGTGATCCTTGTCGGGTTGCGTGCCGGGCTCGGCCATAGGCCCGCCCGGCTGTTCCTGCGAGGTTTGCTGCTTGCCCTTGCGCTGCGCGATGCGGTCTTCCTGAGAACGTCCGGCGTAATTGCTCATGTCGCGGCTCCTTTCGAATTGATGCGATGAAAGGCGCGCAAGACGCGTTCCAGGCGGCTAACGGACGTACTGGACGGTCACGCCGGCTTGCCTTCGACGCCGCCGAGCACCATCCACGAAATGCCGAACTTGTCGGCCACCATGCCGAAGCGCTTGGCGAAGAACGTTTGCGTCAGCGGCATCTGCACCTGCCCGCCGTTGGAGAGCGCGTTGAAGTATTTTTCGGCCTGCTGTTCGTCGTCCACCGTGAGCGAGAGCGATACGCCCTTGAACTCCGGCTTGCCGCTGCACATGCCGTCGGAACCCATCAGCATGGAATCGCCGACGGTGAAGGCCGAGTGCATGATCTTGTTTTCCGATCCCGGCGGAATGCCGCAGCCGCTGGCCGTTTCGGCCTTGCCGGCTTCCGGGTTTTCGCTGTAGCGCATCATCATGACGACTTGCGCGCCCAGATTCTCGCGATAGAACGTGATCGCTTCTTCGCAGCGGCCTTCGAAAAACAAATAGGGTTGCACTTGCATGTCTGCTCCTTGGGTTTATGACTTCTCGTCAGGGTCCATATCCATCACGAGCGGCACCGATGCGTGTTCATGCACGACACGCCAGTCGCCGTCGATCTTCCTGAAGCACACGGTGGCGCGCACGATGTCTTCCTGCTCGCCCACGGCGACGCGGTTGACGGTGTGCGCATATGCCAGATCGCCGCTCGCGGCGACTTCCACTTCCCGCATCTCGAACGCGAGCGGACCCTTCATGCTGTCGAACCAGCGACGCCAGTTCTCGCGATAGTGCTCGACGCCACGAATCGACGCGGGCGGCACGACATCGAACACGACGACATTCGGCGCGTAATGGCTGACGAGTGCATCGACGTCTTTAGCGAGCACGGCCTGCCGCCACGCTTCGATCAGTTCGCGAATACGCGCGACATCTTCATTCGCATGCGTACGATCGTTCTGGTTTGTCATGGCTGCCTCCTTCGTATGACGGTCCGCATTGCACACGATGCCGCCGCGTCGTGACAAAGCAACGGCAAGTATCGACACGGAATTATTTTTTGCGTTGTGTACACCGTCCACAAAAAGTAGCAGAGATAATGGACAGTGTCCACATATGGAAAGCCCGACGAATCAAAATGACAAATGGCAAGCCGCGCAGCACCTACCGGCATGGGGATTTGCGACGCGCGCTGATCGATGCGGGCATCGAACTGGCGCGCGAGGGCGGGCCCGATGCAATCGTGTTACGCGAGGCGACACGTCGCGCGGGCGTCGTTCCGAATGCGGCCTATCGTCATTTCGAGAGCCGTCAGGAATTGCTATCGGCGGTGCGTTCGGCGGCGCTGTCGTTCGTCGCGCAGGCTATGGAAGAGGAACTGGCGGCGCGCCCCAGAAAGCGTCGCCGTGCGGATGCGGCGCGTGCGGGATTGCGGGCGATTGGAGCGGGCTATTTGCGCTTTGCGCAGACGGAAACGGGGCTGTTCCGCACGGCCTTCACTGCGCCGCAGGCCGAATGGGCCGAACATGAAGAGCCGTATGGCGCAGGACCGAGCGGACTCGATCCGTTTCAACTGCTGAGCCGCGCGCTGGACGAGATGGTGGACGCGGGTGCGCTCGAAGCAAGGCGCAGGCCCGAAGCGGAATATCTCGCGTGGAGCGCCGTGCATGGCTTCGCGCTGCTCGTGATCGAAGGCCCGTTGCAGGCGTTGACGCACACGCAGATCGAGCCGCTTGCCGGACGTCTGCTCGATATGGTCGAGAGCGGGCTTTGAAGGGTCGGTCGCATGCAGCGTGGCTTCAGTGCGTTACCGAAGGCACCAGCTCCACGGGAAGCGGCACCGAAGTATGTACGTGGCAGATCAGCCAGTCTTCGTCGATCTTCGACATGACGAGCGTAGTTCTGACGAGATCATGCGCTTGCCCGGTATTGATCCGGGTGACGCAGAACACCGTGCCGAGATCGCCGTTCACCTGCATGACGGCGTTCTGAATCTCGAATGAAATCGGTCCGTCGAGCTTGTCGAACCAGCCTTGCCAGACGGCGCAATGGCCATCGGCGCCTTGGTGCGCGAGAGGCGGAAAGATATCGAACACGACGACGTCATCCGCGTAGAAACGCCTCATGTTGCGCGCGTCTTTCGTTGCCGCGGCTTCGGCCCATGCCTTCAGCACGGCCTCGATATGTTGTGCCGACTGTACGGCTTCGTTTAATCTGGTCACGCTGACCTCCCGGATCGATGATGCCGTCACTATGCCGGGGTCGGGCGCGAATGAGGAGAGGCTTTCGTGAAACGATGAATTTTGCGTTCGCTGAAAAGGAAACGCGCCGCATCGGGCGGCGCGTTACACAGGCTTACTTCGATTTCGCCGGGCGGGTTTCATCGGCTATCGGTTCGACCACGCTGAAGAGCAGCAACAGGCACAGCGCCGCCGTTCCGACCATGTACAGGAACACCGCGGTCCAGCTATAGCTGTCGAGCAACATGCCGACCGCCAGCGGCGCGCATGCACCGCCGATCTGCCCCAGCGAGTTGACGATGCCGAACGCCGTCGGATACGTGGCTTTGGTCGCGAGGCCCATCGGATATGCGGAGTAACCCGCGAAGCCGATGCCGAGCATGAGGCCCGCCAGCATCAGCGCTGCGCCGAGGTACGCGACGCTGTCGGGCGCATCGATGAGCAGGAAGGTCATGATCATCGTGCCGAGTGCGCCGAGCATCATCATCGGCTTGCGGCGGCCGCCGAGCAGGCGGTCCGAGATGATGCCGCCGAGCATGTTACCCGTCACCGCGCCGATGAACGGCGCCGACGCGAGAAAGCCCATCTTCACCGAAGCAAAGCCCTTCACCGTGACGAGATAAGTGGGAATCCACGAGATGAAGATATTGCTGATGCCAATCATGCAGCCATAACCGAGCGCGATGCCGAAGATATTCCACGAGCCGAACACCTGGCGAATCGTTTCGAGCTGCGGCACGCGCTTCGTGCGATTGATCGCGTCGAGCCGGGGCATCGGCGTCATCTGCGCGCGCGACAGCGACTTGCCGTCGTTGCCGCCGATAGTCGTCTCATCGGCGATATAGCGGCGTTCGGCGGGCGAGCAAAAGCGGTTCTCGCCCGGCGAGTTGGTGACGAAGAACATCCACACCACGGCGAGCAGAATGCCCGGTACCGCGAACACATAGAAGATCTCGCGCCATCCCCACAACTGAATCACGATGATGCATACCGAAGGCACGATCAGCGGTCCGAGTTTCGATGCCGCGATCCACAAACCCGTGGCCGTGCCTTTTTCCTTCGCGGGAAACCAGCGATTGATGACGTTCGTGCAGCCGATGCCGAGCGGCCCTTCCGATAACCCGAGCCCCACGCGATACGTCATCAGCAGAATGACCGACGACGTGGTGCCCATCAATCCCGTGAACACGGAAGTGAGGATCATGAAGACCGAGAACAGCAAGCCGGTGGTCCTGTCGCTGAGCCGCTTATACAGCAGTCCGACGGGAATCTGCACGAAGCCGTATGCGAACGAGAATAGGCTCACGATCAGACCGGCCTGCGTGTTGGTGATGTGATATTCCTTCTTCAGATACGGCAACGCGATGCCGAAGTTGGCGCGATCCGCACACGCGATCGCCCAGATGCAGAAGATCAGTCCCATCACGACCCAGCGGTGCTTCGTGCGCTTCTCCGCGACAGGTTCGGCCTTCGAAGGAGCAATGATGCCGTCGGCGTTATTCATCGCGATGCCTCCCTTCCTGCTTGCGCTGCGACTTGAAGGAGGCGAATCGATGCAATGCGGGTAGGGCGCAGGCTCACGCTGTTGTCTCCGATTTCATTTTCAAGGCTTTATTGTCGATATGCCTTCTGATGCTTCGAATTGTGGAGAGGGTGCGCAATAGCGTCCAATCTTTTATTGCTATTACTTGATTCCCGGATTGAATCGATCGATTCGTGGATCAATTGATAGCCTTTTGGGATTGGACGTCTCCGGCAAAAGCAGACATCATCCGCTCCACATCGGAAACGAACACCACGGAGCACGCGAATTGAAGCCGAGCATTCTGCAACTGAACCCGATCCTCGTACCCGCCATCAACGACAAGCTGGATGCGCTCTACACGATGCATCGCCTCTTCGAGCAAGAGGATAAGGACGCGTATATCCGTGAGCACGGCGCATCGATTCGCGGCGTGATCACCGGCGGCCATACGGGCATCTCGAACGATCTCATCGAGCGCTTGCCCGCGTTGCAGGTTATCGCGGTGAACGGCGTCGGCACCGATGCCGTCGATCTCGAATTCGCACGCTCGCGCGGCTTGCCGGTGACGGGCACATTCGGCGCGTTGACCGAGGATGTCGCCGATCTCGCGATCGGTTTGATCCTCACCGCGTTGCGCGAGATTTGCCCCGGCAACGATTTCGTGAAGACGGGCAAATGGGTAAAGAACCCGAGCCCGAGCGCGATTCCGCTATCGCGCCGTTTCAGCGGCAAGCGCGTGGGGATCGTGGGTCTCGGCAAGGTGGGCCGCGCGATCGCGCAGCGCGCAGCCGCATTCAACTGCCCGATTGCTTATACCGATATGCGACAGATGGACGATGTCGCTTATCGCTTCGTACCGGATCTGCTGTCGCTCGCGCGCGAAAGCGACATTCTCGTGCTCGCCGCCGCGGCCGATAAGGCCAAAGGCATCGTGAATGCCGCCGTGCTCGATGCATTGGGCAAGGACGGTTATCTCATCAACATCGCGCGGGGCAAGCTCGTGGTGGAAAGCGATCTCGTCGAAGCGCTGTCGCGTGGCGCGATCGCGGGCGCGGGCCTCGACGTGTTCGTCGATGAACCGAACGTGCCGGCCGAATTGTTCGATATGGATCGCGTCGTGCTGCAGGCGCATCGCGCGAGCGCGACAGTGGAATCGCGTACGGCGATGGGCGAGATGGTGCTTGCGAGTCTCGCGCAGGGTCTCGCGGGTCAGCGTCCGGAAGGCAGCCTCACGACCTGATACACGCGCATGAATCCGTCCGGGGCGAACATATAATGATCGGCTATCACTTCAACGTCGATTACGAATGCTCGATCTCGGACAAGTGCGTTGCTTCGTTGCGGCCGCGACGGAGCTGAACTTCAGGCGCGCGGCCGCTTTGCTCAACATGACGCAGCCGCCGCTTTCCAGACAGATTCATCTGCTCGAAGAGAATCTGGGCGTGAAGCTGTTCGAGCGCGTCGGCCGCACGGTCAGGCTGACCACCGAAGGGCGCGTGTTTCTCGCGGATGCGGCGCGCCTGCTCAATCTGGCCGAGCAGGCCGAAAGCACGGTGCGGCGCGCGAACAAGGGCAAGACCGGGCGCGTGCGCATCGGCTTCACGGGCGCCGCGGGTTATGAGCTGATACCCGAATTGCTCGTCGCGGCGAAGCGCGATTTGCCGGATATCGATGTCGTTCTGCTCGAAATGATTTCCGTCGCGCAGATCGAAGCTTTCGAGGCAAATGCTATCGATCTCGGCTTCATGCGGCCGCTGCCGTCGCGGCAGAAAGTGGAGTTCCTTCTCGTCGATCGCGAACCGATGATCGTCGCGCTCCCGGCAGGACACGCGCTGTGCCGCTTCGATCGAATCGAACTTGCGCAGTTGCACGAGCAGGCGTTCATCATGCACTCGCCGACGCACGGCAAATACTTCCACGATCGCATCGTCAGCATGCTCGTCGCCGATGAAGTGAAGCCGCACTTCACGCAATACATCGATCAGACGCCGACCATTCTCTCGCTCGTTCGCGCGGGACTCGGCGTTTCGATCCTGCCGGCGTCATCGCGGCGATTTCATTACGACAATGTCGAGTTCCGGGATATCGCCGGCAATACCGTGCAGGCCGAAATGAGCATGGCATGGCGTTCCGATCAGGACAATCCCGCCGTCACGGCCTTCAGGCACATGGCGGCGGAATACTTCGCTAAGCGGCGTTCCTGATCTGATGCGCGGTCGCGTCGATGGCCGCTTTGGCCTTGTCGACGATCTCGTCTATCTCGTCATGCGTGACGACGAGCGGCGGCGATAACAACATGCGATCGTGACTCGCGCGCATCACGAGATTGCCCGAGAAACAAAAGTCGCGGCATATCGTGCCGATATCGTCGCCGTTCGGGAAGCGCTTCCTCGTCGCGCGATCTTCGGCAAGCTGAATGCCCGCGACGAGCCCCGCGCCCGCAATCTCGCCGACGATCGGCTGATCGCCCAGCGCATCGCGCAAACGCTTCTGGAAATAGGGCCCTGCGTCCTGCTTCACGCGCGCGACGATGCCTTCATCCCTCAGCAGCTTCAGATTGGCCACCGCAACCGCGGCCGCTACCGGATGCCCCGAGTACGTGAATCCGTGATTGAACTCGCCGCTATTCACGATCGCATCCGCGATGCGATCCGACAGCGCGACCGCGCCCATCGGCACATAGCCGCTTGTCAGGCCCTTGGCCATCGCGATGACATCGGGCTCGAAACCGAAGTGCTCGTGCGCGAACCATTCGCCCGTGCGCCCGAATCCGCCGATCACTTCATCGGCGATGAGCAGCACATCATGCTTGCGGCAGATGCGTTCGATTTCCGGCCAATAGCTCGATGGCGGAAAGATGACGCCGCCCGCGCCCTGGAACGGCTCGCCGATGAACGCCGCGACGTTTTCAGCGCCCAGCTCGACGATCTTTTCTTCGAGCTGATGCGCACGTGCGAGCCCGAATGCTTCTGCATCCATCGCGCCGCCTTCGCCGAACCAGTAAGGCTGATCGATATGCACGACATGCTCCATCTTCGATGGCATCTGCTCATGCATGTAGCTCATGCCGCCGAGCGTTGCGCCCGCAATGGTCGAGCCGTGATACGCATTCGTTCGGGCGATGACATAGCGCTTCGCCGGTTGGCCTTGCACGGCCCAATAACGATGCACCGCACGCAGCGCCGTATCGTTGGCTTCCGAGCCGCTGTTGCAATAGAGAAAGCGATTGAACTTTGCGGGCGCGATCTCCGCGAGCAGCGCGGACAACTCGATCACCGGCGGATGCGTCGTCTTGAAGAAGGTGTTGTAAAAGGGCAGCTCGTGCATCTGCTTCAACGCGGCATCGGCGAGTTCTCGGCGTCCATAACCGACGTTCACACACCACAATCCCGCCATGCCATCGATGATGCGATTGCCTTCCGAGTCCTGGAGATAAACGCCCTCGGCCTTCACGATCACGCGGCTGCCCGCGCGATTGAGCGCGCCCATATCGGAGAAAGGGTGCAGATGATGCGCGGCATCGAGCGCGCGGTAATGCGCCGTCGAATCGATTCGATCGTTCATGTCGTCGTCTCCTTTTAAACGTGCAGCAGAAGATGTTTGCGTTCCCATGAGCTGATCACGCGGAAGAACGCCTCGTATTCGGTTTCCTTCAGCGCGAGATAGGCGCGCACGAACTTCTCGCCGAACATGTCGGCAAGCGGCTCGCACGCACCCATCAGCGTGAGACCTTCATCGAGATTGCGCGGCAACTGATAGGGCTGACGATAGCCATCGCTCGCGAGCGGCTCGGTCGGTTCCAAATGCTGCGTCATGCCGAGATAACCCGCGGCCAGTGTCGCCGCGATCGCGAGATAGGGATTGCAGTCCACGCCCGGTATGCGATTCTCGATGCGCCGAGCCTGCGGCGACGCATGCGGCACGCGAAAGCCCACGGTGCGGTTGTCATAGCCCCATTGCACGTTGATCGGCGCGGCCATGAAGCGTGATAGCCGGCGATAAGAATTGATGTACGGCGCGAAGATCGGCATCAACGCGGGCGTATATTTCTGCAGGCCAGCAATGTAGCTATGGAAGAGGCCCGTAGGTTCGCCGTCGCGATTCGTGAAGAGATTGCGGCCGGTCTCTTCATCGATGACGCTCTGATGAACGTGCATCGCCGAGCCCGGCTCGTTCTCCATCGGCTTCGCCATGAAAGTCGCGTACATCTTGTGGCGCAGCGCCGCCTCGCGCACCGTGCGCTTGAAGAGAAACACGCGGTCCGCGAGATTGAGCGCGTCGCCGTGCATGAAGTTGATTTCCATCTGCGCAGCGCCGACTTCGTGAATCAGCGTGTCCACTTCGAGTTCCTGCACCTCGCAATACTCGTAGATGTCTTCGAAGAGCGGATCGAACTCGTTCACTGCATCGATCGAATACGCCTGACGTCCCGTTTCCGCGCGCCCGGTTCTGCCGACGGGTGGCTGCAAGGGCAGATCGGGATCGCGATTCATATCGACGAGAAAGAACTCCAGCTCCGGCCCGACGACAGGACGCCAGCCTTTCGCGGCGAACTTCTGCAGCACTTGCCGCAACACGCGTCGCGGCGAAATCGCGACGGGCGTGCCGTCGAAATGCACGCAATCGTGGATGACCTGCGCCGTGGGATCGGTGGCCCACGGAATCAGGCGGATCGTCGCGGGATCGGGGACGCAGACCATGTCGGGATCGGTGACGCCGGTGAAGCTGCCATCGACGGGATAGTCGCCCGTGACCGTCTGAATCATCACGGCTTGCGGCAGGCGCATCGATTCGCCCGACTCGAACTTGCTGCGCGGAATGATCTTGCCGCGCGCGGTGCCCGCCATGTCGGGAATGATTGCTTCAACTTCGGTGATGTGATGTTTGCGAAGGAATTCGTCGATGCGTTCCATTTTCGTTCTCGTGTTTTGAAGGCGCGCATGCTTCCACGGCCGTCGCGATGCATCGCAAAGGCGCAAGCAAGGAAGGCGCGCGCATTCACGCGTGCGGACGCACGCGCGCGGACCAGTCAGTCAGGAAAGGGAAAGCGGAAGAGGCGCTACGGCAGCAATGAAGCCGCGCCGACGCAATGCACGGCGATGAACGCGCGCGCGGAAATGGCGTTGCGACGCCGCACGCAGCGGCGGGAGAGGACGGTCAGAACCGAATGGAAGCGGCGATCGGGAAGCTTGCCGCAGCGATCGGCGCAGGAGCCGCGGCTCCGACGTGCCAGAGGGCTTTGGACTCTCACGATAAGACTCGTTTGGCGAGTGGATTGGCAGAGCGATTGCCGATGCCGACAATTGCCCTTCAATGAGCATATACGAGACATAAACGCCGTCAATACGTTTTTTCCAGTGACCGCGTGCCATATTCATTTCGTCGGGCAGGGAGCGTGTTGCTCAATTCATCGATAATGTCGGCTCTTTCAGCCGATACGTTCATTGAGCCCGATGCTCGCCAACCTGCTCGTCCAACTCGTCAACGGCCTCGCCGACGCCTGCGCGCTCTTTCTTGTCGCGTCGGGTCTGTCGCTGATCTTCGGCGTCACGCGCATCGTCAACTTCGCGCACGGCTCGCTCTATATGCTCGGCGTGTATGTCGCGTACAGCCTCACGAGCCGCTTCGGCGATAGCGTCGCGGGCTTCTGGGCATCGATGATCGGCGCGGCGCTCGTCGTCGGCGCAATCGGCGCGGCGATCGAAGTGAGCGTGCTGAGGCGCATCTATCGCGCGCCCGAGCTGTTTCATCTGCTGGCCACGTTCGCGCTGGTCCTGATCATTCGCGATGCCGCGCTCTATGTGTGGGGACCGGAGGATCTGTTCGGCCCGCGCGCGCCGCATCTGGAAGGCGCCGTGCAGATGCTCGGCCATGCGTTGCCCGCTTACGATCTCGCGCTGATCGTCATCGGGCCGCTCGTGCTGCTCGCGCTCTGGTATGCGCTCACGCGCACGCGCTGGGGCACGCTCGTGCGCGCCGCGAGCGCGGATCGCGAGATGCTCGGCGCGCTCGGCGTCAATCAGGCGTGGCTCTTCACCGGCGTGTTCTTCGTGGGCGCATTGCTCGCGGGACTCGGCGGCGCACTTCAGGTGCCGCGCATGTCGGCGAATCTGTCGCTGGATATCGACACCATCGGCAATGCGTTCGTCGTCGTCGTGGTCGGCGGCATGGGTTCGATTCCCGGCGCGTTCGTCGCGGCGCTATTGATCGCGGAGATCAAGGCGATGTGCATCGGCATCGGGCATGTGTCGATCGCGGGCATCGACTTTTCCTTGTCGAAGTTCACGCTCGTCGCGGAGTTCGTCGTGATGGCCGTCGTGCTCGTGCTGCGTCCGTGGGGACTCTTCGGCCGCGCACAGACGATTGCCCGTTCCGCCGCGCCCGCCGACCGGCCCTTGCGTCCCGCCACGCGCAACATGAAGATCGCCGCGGCGGTCGCGGGAATCGCGCTTGCGCTCGCGCCGCTCGCCGCCGATGCCTTCCCGTACATGCCGGTGCTGTTCGTCGAGATCATGATCGCGGTGCTGTTCGCGGCAAGCCTGCACTTCATCATGGGACTGGGCGGCATGCATTCCTTCGGCCACGCGGCTTACTTCGGGCTCGGCGCATACGGCGCGGCGTTGTTCCTCAAGGTATTCGCGTTGCCGATGGAGGCCGCGCTCGTGCTCGGTCCGCTCATCGCGGGCATCGGCGCAATCGTGTTCGGCTGGTTCTGCGTGCGGCTGTCGGGCGTCTATCTGGCGATGCTCACGCTCGCGTTCGCGCAGATCGTCTGGTCCGTCGTCTTTCAATGGGATGCCGTGACGGGCGGCAGCAACGGCATACTGGGCATCTGGCCGTCGCCGTGGCTTGCATCGCCTGTCGCGTTCTACTACCTCACGCTCGTGTTCGCGGTGATCGGCGTCTGGCTGCTGCGTCGCATGATCTTCTCGCCGCTCGGCCTCGCGATGCGCGCGGGTCGCGATTCGCCCTTGCGCGCCGAAGCGATCGGCATCGATGTCGCACGCGTGCAATGGGCCGCGTTCGTCGTCGCCGCGCTCGTATGCGGACTCGCGGGCTCGCTGTATGCGTTCTCGAAGGGCAACATATCGCCTGAAGCGATCAGCGTGGGCCGTTCCGTCGATGGCCTCGTGATGGTCCTGCTCGGCGGCATTCAGACGCTCGCCGGTCCTATCGTCGGCGCGAGCGTGTTCACGTGGTTGCAGGATACGGTCGCGCGTCAGACCGACTACTGGCAGGCGCTGCTCGGCGCCGCGATCCTCGTGCTCGTCATCGCTTTTCCGCAAGGCATCGCGGGCTTCGTGCGCGATCGCTTCTTCCGGGAGGCGCAATGACGCTGCTCTCGATTGCACATCTGTCGAAGTCATTCGATGGCGTGCAGGCCGTCGACGACGTGTCGTTCGATCTCGAACGAGGGCAGTTGCTCGCGCTGATCGGCCCGAACGGCGCGGGCAAATCGACGTGCTTCAACATGATCAACGGCCAGCTCAAACCGGGCGCGGGCGCGATCCGCTTCGACGGCCACGACATCGCGGGCATGCGTCCACGCGATATCTGGCGTCGCGGCGTGGGCCGCACGTTCCAGATTGCCGCGACCTTCAACTCGATGACCGTGCTCGAAAACGTGCAGATGGCGTTGCTCTCGCGCGAACGACGCATCTACAGTCCTTTCGGGCGCGCCGCGTCTTTCAGGGAAGATGAAGCGATGGCCTTGCTCGATCTCGTCGGCATGAGGGCGCATGCGCGGCGTAGTTGCGCAGTGCTCGCATACGGCGACGTGAAGCGCGTCGAACTGGCTATCGCGCTGGCGAATCATCCAAAGCTTTTATTGATGGACGAACCGACCGCGGGCATGGCGCCGCAGGAACGCAATGAACTGATGGCGCTTACCGCGCGTCTCGCGAAAGAGCGCGACATCGGCGTGCTGTTCACGGAGCACAGCATGGACGTGGTGTTCTCGCACGCGGACAAGCTCATCGTGCTTGCGCGGGGCCGCCTTATCGCACAGGGCGACGCCGAAGCCATTCGCAACGATGCACGCGTGCGCGAGGTCTATCTCGGCACGGGCGCATCGTTCGCCCCGCGCGCGGGAGCATCGACATGACGCTTCTTAAAGTCGAAGCGCTGAATGCGTTCTATGGCCGCGCGCAGATCCTGTTCGACGTTAGCTTCGAAGTCGGCCGCGGTGAAGTGGTCGCGTTGATGGGCCGCAACGGCGCGGGTAAATCCACGACGATGAAAGCGGTGATGGGACTCTTGCCGCGCACATCGGGCACAGTGTCGTTCATGGGCGAGAACATCGCGGGCATGGCGCCGTATCGCATCGCGCGCAGGGGTTTGGGTTACGTGCCGGAAGATCGCCGCGTATTCGGCGATCTCACCGTGATGGAGAATCTCGACACGGGCCGACAGCCGCCGCGCGAGAACGCGCCGCTATGGACGCCCGACAAGCTCTTTCGCGTGTTCCCGAATCTCGGCGAAATGCGCGAGCGCCGCGCAAGCCGCATGAGCGGCGGCGAGCAGCAGATGCTCACCGTATCGCGCACATTGATGGGCAATCCGCGCCTCGTGCTGCTCGATGAGCCATCGGAAGGTGTCGCGCCCGTGATCGTCGAACAGATGGCCGATATGATTCTCGAACTGAAGCGCGAAGGACTCGCGATTCTTTTGTCGGAACAGAACCTGCACTTCGCGGAACTCGTCAGCGACCGCGTATATGTGCTGGAGAAAGGCCAGATACGCCATGAAGGCGCGATGAACGCATTCGCACGCGACAATGCCGCGCGCCGCGAATTCCTTGGCGTATGAACGAATCGAATCCAAACAGAGAGGACAGAACCCGATGACGTCACTGCGCTTTACCATCGCCGCCATTGCGGCGAGTCTCGCATTCGCCGCGCACGCCGATACCATCAAGATCGGCGAGATCAATAGCTATAAGGCACAGCCTGCATTTCTTCTGCCGTACAAGAACGGCTGGAATCTAGCGCTCGACGAGATCAACGCGGCGGGCGGCATCGATGGCAACAAGCTCGAAGTCGTCTCGCGCGACGACAACGGCAATCCCGGCGATACCGTTCGCGTCGCGCAGGAACTCGTCGCACGCGAGCAGGTGAAGCTGTTGTTCGGCGGCTATCTGTCGAATACGGGCCTGGCGCTTGCGGACTATGCGAAGCAAAGGCGCATCTTCTTCCTGGCTGCCGAGCCGCTCACCGACAAGATCGTCTGGCAGGACGGCAACAAGTACACGTATCGTCTGCGCCCATCGACGTACATGCAGGTCGCGATGCTCGTGCCCGAGGCCGCGAAGCTCAAAAAGAAGCGCTGGGCGCTCGTCTATCCGAACTACGAGTACGGCCAGTCGGCGGTGGCCACGTTCAAGCGCTTGCTGAAGGCGGCGCAACCGGATGTCGAATTCGTCGCGGAGCAGGCGACGCCGCTCGGTAACGTCGATGCGGGCGCGGTGACGCAGGCGCTCGCCGATGCGAAGCCCGACGCCATCTTCAACGTGCTGTTCAGCGCGGACCTGGGCAAGTTCGTGCGCGAAGGCAACACGCGCGGCCTCTTCAAGGATCGCGCGGTCGTGTCGCTTCTGACGGGCGAGCCGGATTATCTCGATCCGCTCGGCAAGGAAGCGCCGGTCGGCTGGATCGTCACGGGCTATCCGTGGTATTCGATCGATACGCCGGCGAACAAGAAATTCGTCGCCGCCTATGAGGCGAAGTATCACGACTATCCGCGCCTGGGCTCGGTGGTCGGCTATACGGCGATGATGTCGATCGCCAACGGCCTGAAGAAAGCCGGTTCACCCGATGCCGACAAGCTCGCCGCCGCATTCAAGGGCTTGCCCGTCGATACGCCTTTCGGCCCGATCACCTACCGCAAGCAGGACAATCAATCGACGATGGGCGCGTATGTCGGCGTGACGGGCCAGAAGGACGGCAAGGGCGTGATGACATCGTTCCGTTATGTCGATGGCGCGAGCGTGCAGCCATCGGATGAGGAAGTGAAGAAGCTGCGTCCGGCGGAGTGACGCATCACGCTTTGGGGAAGGGCTTGCTGACGAACTTCGAACCGGCAAGCCCGAAGCGCCAGGGCACGTCGATCGCCTTGGTGATGCCGATGCGCGGGCCGTGCACGATAGGGAAGTCTTCCTCGGGCGGCTCGATATGAAACGGCGCTTCTAGCAGCGACATGCCGTTGTTCCTGTGCGTGATGCCGAGCGCCTGCGCGGCGCGGCCCGGTCCGGAGCATAGGAGTCTGATCGGCTCCAGTCCACGACGCTCGCGCATCACGTCGATGCCGACGAGCGGCTCGATCGCGCGAATCAGCACACCGGCGCCGTGGCCGGCCTCGCGGCATACGAAGTTGAGGCACCAGTGAATGCCGTAGGAACGGTAGACATAGGCGTAGGCGGGCGGCCCGAACATGACCGCGTTGCGCGGCGTCGGTCCGGAGAAGCTGTGCGAGGCGGGGTCCACGCGGTCATAGGCCTCCGTTTCGACGATACGGCCGCCGACACCGTCGACGGTCACGATCGCGCCGATGAGGCGTTGCGCGACGATCTCGGAGGAGGCTCTGAAGTCGATGGGTTTGGGCTTCTTGTTCACAAGGGGTATTTTAGCTGCGGGTAGAGGGTGGCCTTGTTTTGTTGCCGGATCCCGGTTTCTTAGTGGTTTATTAGCACTGCCCCTGTGCGGGGCGGCAGTCACTTTCTTTGCTGCTGCAAAGAAAGTAACCAAAGAAACAGCTCGTTCAGGCCCGCGGTCACACGCACGTTGGCCATGCTTGCCAGCCGCTGGTGGCACTCGCCTAAGTGTCGCCCTCGAAGGACTAACCGGGCTTGGCTCGCACACGGTCTGATACATCGCACCACAGAACAAACTGGTTCAGCACCAAACAGCTCCGGCCCGCTTCGCGGCCGATGGGTCAATCGGGTCTGCGCGTGCTTCTTCTTCGATGGTTTCCCTCGCATACCCAACGGCAGCGCGTAGCGCTGTGCCGAAGCTATTTGGTGCTGAACCAGCGCCCTAAAACAGCTGGCGCGACAGACCGTGCGCGATCCAAGCCCGATTGGGCCTACGAGGGCGACACTTAGGCGAGTGCCATCGCGGGCTGGCAAGCATGGCCAACGTGCGTGTGACCGCGGGCCTTAACGAGCTGTTTCTTTGGTTACTTTCTTTGCAGCAGCAAAGAAAGTGACTGCCGCCCCGCACAGGGGCAGTGCCAATAGACCGACACGATACCGGGATCCAGCGAAACAAAAAAGCCCCAAGCGCCAGCGCGTCACTTAGTAAGCCGCAACACCCCCAAATTCCCAGCGATCTGCTGAAAGATATTATCGAGCGTGGTGTTATCGGGCGCGTGATAATAGTTCCCCGGACTCGCGCAGTTCTGCATGGTGGTCTGCGCGGTGGAACTCGATGCGGACGCGCCGAACGTGATCGAATAGATCGTAATGCCCGCCGCCTTGATCGCCGAGCAGATGGCCAACTGGTAGGTGTTGGCATCGTCCGGATAGCCCGCATTGTTGCCGCTCGAAGTATCGATGGGACTGCCGCCATGCAGCTCCGACGAATCCGTGAGCCCGTCCGTCATCTGGCTGCCATTGGCCCGGATCACCGTCGGCGCCGACAGGCTGTTGGTCCCCACGCCCGACAGGCCGTTGAAATACAGCGTGTTGGGAATGGAGCCCGCCGCGCCGATCTGATTCAGGCCATCGGTGAGCACGATCATCACGCGTTGCAGGTTCTGCACGGTGCCGTCGGTGGGCTTGGGCAGGCTCGGGTCGGTCGAAGTCCAGCCGTTCTTCGTGCCCGCGAGGTTCTGCGACCACGTCGGCTCCAGCATGCGCCAGCCCCACAGGAGACCGACCGGAATGATCGTCGAGCCCGATGGCGTCATCTTGTTGACGGCCGTGGTGAGCGTGGTGGCGTTCTGCGAGAGGAAGGTCATCGAAGTGGCGAGACAGCCCGAATTCTGCGTCAGGTTCTGCCCCGTCGTGTTGGTCTCGTCGAACTGGGTGCCGATGCCGGTGCCCGTGCCGCCGCTCGGGCTGTTGCACTTGTTCGCCGAGCCCGACGAGCCGATCGTGAACGGCACGTTCGACACAGTCGACGACGAACTGCCCGACGTATTGCACGAGTTATACCGGCTCGACGAGCTATACGTGACCACCTTCAGCTTGCTCGGCGGCACGTTGTAGTAGTAGCGCTGGAACTTGCGCGGGTCGCCCGGCGAGTAGGCTTCGGGCGAGAGATTGTTGTTGGTGCGCGGCTCGATCACGCAGCCGCTCCACGCGCCCGTCGTCACATTGCTGGTGTTGTAGGTCGGCAGCGTCGCGCTGAGCCAGCTTCCGCCGGATGGCAGCGCGCCCGTCGTGTTGACGGTGCTCGCGAACGGCACCAGCCCGATGAAGTTCTTGCTGGCGGAGGTGCTTCCGCTCGGCAGCAGATCGCCGATCAGCGAGTTGGCCGCGGCCTGCAGGCCGCTCATCTTGGTCGGACCGGACACGCCGTTCGCGGGGTCTTTCATCGAACCCGTATTGTCGAGGACCATCACGAGTTCGAGCGTGCTCTGCGGCAGCCGCAGGGCGGTGTTGTTTGCCGATACGGTCGACGTATCCGGCGATAGCCCGCCGCCGCCGGAACCCGTGCCGGAGCCGCTACCCGACGTGTTGCTGAAAACCTTCGGCGCGAGCAGGGGCAGCGATCCCGACGCCGACAGGTGAATGGTCTGCCCGGTGGCGGGCGCGCCCGATACGCTCGCGCTGAAGCTCGCGTCAGGCATGGTGAAGCCCAGTACGCCGGAAGGACTGTTCGCGTCGTAGTACGCGCGCGCATCCTTCTGCCAGTTCGAGAGGCTGGTGCCGGTCGGCGTGTTGCCGTAGCGCTGGAGATCGACGCCCGCCGACAAAGTGGCGGCATCGAGCGCCATCTGCATCCGGCCCTGCGTCATCACATAGTCGATCGAATCCAGCGACACGCACATGGAACCGATCATGATGCTCGCGCACATCGCGAACATCATCGCGACGCTGCCCTCTGCGCGTTTCGGCAACCGGCGGTATGCGCGGAGCGTCGACGTAATCGTCATGAGCCTGAACCCTTTCCGTTTGATCTGCATGTGGGCGTCGGTGATCCCGCGAGCGTCAGTAGAACGCTCTCGGCGCACGCGGCCGCACATACACGCGGCGGTACACGGTCTGCTGACCCGGCAGCCCCGAGATCAAATTGGAGGTCATGGTGAACGGGTTGTACGACAGAAATACTTCCACGATGATCGCCGAATCCCCCGTGCGAAAAGGCCACGAAGCGGGCAGCGGACTCGTGCTCGAAATCCTCGACGCCATCCCCGAACTCTTGCTGTTGGTCCATGAAGTCGGAGACGCTGTCCAGCGAATCTTCGGGGTGACCGCCGTCATGGAGTTATCCATGTCCTTGCATTTGCTGCTGGAATCCGGATCGCACAGGAAGGTCACGTACACCATGCCGTTCGCCTGCAACTGATACGGTGCGGCGAGCAGCGCGGCGTCCCGCCAGAGCGACGCATAGCTGTTCGCATCGGTGGTGTCGTTGTTGTCGGCGATGATCGAGGTCATCTGACCGATGGTGTTGGCGAGCGTGAATGCCGTGCGATCGACCGCGCTGACCGCGCGCATGTACAGGTAGACCTCGGTGAAGCCAAGCAGCACGATCAGCATCATCGGCACGATGAGGACGAACTCGATCGACACGCTGCCGCGATCCGAGCGCAGCATGCGGCCGAGCTTTCGGCGGATGGATCGCACCGTTTGGCTGTTCGTCATCATTTCTCGTTCTGCACGATGAAGTTGCGCTCGAAGGTCAGCTCGCTGACGCCGAACAGCTTCGGGATACCGGTGATGCCGGGCATCTTGAGCTGTATGTTGTAAGCGACCACGTCGCCGTATCCGCCCATGTCCTGCGTCGGCGTGTAGGTCGAGCTGGCGACATTGCCGTACCCGTAATTGCCATAGTTCAGTTCGGTGACCGTGATGGTCCCGCTCACGTTCTTCCATCCGCTGAGGATCGATTGCACGATCGCCTGCGCCTCCTGCACCCGGTTGCCCGTGCTCGGCGCGGTCGTCGTCAGGCCCACGCGCGACGCCGCCTGCGCGGCGGCCTGCACCGATGCATCGGCGATCATCTCCAGCGCAAGCTCGACCGTGCCGAGGAAGAGGATGATCGCGAAGACCGCGACGAACGCGAATTCGATCGACGCGATGCCGCGCTCGTCGCGCAGGATTCGCGTGGCGACGACTGGCAGTCGTAGGCGGCGCGCGGAGGCTTTCATTTGAGGCGCGTCGTCTGCACCAGGGCGGTCGGAATCGCGGCCGGCGACGCGGGCTGCGCCGAAGAAACGGCCGATGCCGGTGTCGTGCGCCTCGACATCAGTTCGCGCTGAATGTCGTAGTAACGGAGATTGTCTTCGACCGATGCCTTCGGCAGATCGCGCGACAGGATTTCGGCGGCCGCCTCGCGGTTGCCGAGCAGCCCGTAGGCGAGGGCGAGATCCTGGCGCGCCTGCGGCGGCGCGGCGGGAAAGCGCGTCACGTCGAGCAGCACGTTCGCGCCTTCGCGCGGATCGCCGGAGAGCGTGAGCGACAGCCCGAGATTCACGGAGAGCAGCGGATCGCCGACATTCTTCCTGAGCGCTTCGCGCAGGACGGCCTGCGCGCCCTTGTGATCGCCGTTCATGTCGAGTGCGGCGCCAAGCCCGGCCGAGGCGAGCGGCTCGTCGGGCGTCAGCGCGAGCAGACGCCGGTAGGTCGCGATGGCGTCGTCGAAGCGGCGCTGGCGCATGGCGACGCGCGCGAGTCCGATGAGCGGTGCGGTCGCGCTCGCGTCGGTCTTGCTGGCGCGCGCGTAGTAGACCCCCGCGCGCGTGAAGTCGCCGACGGCGTAGAGCGTGTTGCCGAGTCCCGTCAGGCCCGCGACCGATTGCGGGTCGGCCTGCACGGCTTTTTCGTAGAGCGAGGTGGCGAGTTCGACATTGCCCGAATCGAGCGCCGTGTCGGCGATGCGCAGCTCGCTCATCGTGCTGGGCGCGGAATTGCGCATGACGGGGCGGCTGTCGACGCTCTGGCGGGTGGTCGTCGTGCATGCGCCGAGTGCGACCACGAGCGTCGCACAACAGGCCGCGAGGCCGAGACGGCGCATGCCGGGAAGCGGGATCTGTGTGGTCTTCATTTTTTTGCAAAGACGCTGATGAGTTGAATGACGGCCGGGCCTGCGGCGATCAGCATCACCGCGGGAAGAATGAAGAGCATCATCGGCACGGCCATCTTGGGTGCGAGCTTGGCCGCCTTTTCTTCGAGCGACACGATGTGTGCAAGCCGTTCGGTGTGCGACAGCGTGCGCAGCGCCTGCGTGATCGGCGTGCCGTAGCGCATCGATTGCGTGAGCGTGGCGATCAGCGCGCGGATCGACGGCAGGTCGATGCGATCGGCGAGCGCCTGTAGCGCGCGCGTGCTGTCGCCGGACAGCTTCAGTTCGTCGGCGGTCAGCGAGAACTCGCCGGAAAGCGGCGGGCAGATGGTCTTCAGTTCGTCGGCCACGCGCCGGATCGACACGCCGAGGCTGTTGCCCGCGTTCGTGCAGATGACGAGCAGATCGAGCGCATCGGGCAGGCACGACGCCATGGCCTTGCGCCGCCGTGCCGCGAAGAAGGCGAGCACGTATTCCGGCAGGATCATGCCGACCACGAAGACCAGCAGCATCATGGCGCCGCGCACCGCCGGATAGCCGCCGACCATGGGAATGTGCGAGCCGAGCATCACGGCGAACGCGGCGCAGATGAGGCCGACGACGAACTTGATCGCGAGCAGCACGGACACCGCCGATTGGCTGCGATAACCGCTGCGGACCATCTGTGTGCGCAGCTTCGCGCGGTATTTGGCATCGAAGAGCGGCAACCGGTCGCCCAGGCGCGCGAGACGGTGCGTGAAGCGCGCCATGGAGCCTTCGTCGTCGTCTTCTTCGGCGAGCGCGGTTTCATTGCGCTGCACGACGGCAGCCTGGCGGGTGCGCTCGGCGATGCGTCCGCGGACCCCGCCATGCTTGGTCGCCCACCAGATGAAGATCGCGACGACGAGCGCGAGCAGCATCAGCAGGTTGATGAGTGTTTCGATGTTGTCCTGACTCATCGCGCGGTATCCAGTTTCGACATCTTGTGAACGATGAACAGTCCCATCGAGAGCGAAATCGCGGCGCAGGTCAGCACTTTCTGGCCGCCCGACGTGTTGAACAGCACCATCAGATACGCGCGGTTGAGCATGAACATGCTGCCCAGAATGAAGAAGGGCACCGACGCGAGAATCTTGGTCGTGATGCGCGCCTCGCCCGTGAGCGCCTTGGTTTTCTGACGGATCTCGCGGCGTCTGCGCACGATGCCCGCGAGATTTTCCAGCGTCTCGCCGAGCTGCCCGCCGGTCTCGCGCTGCAGCAGCAGGCACACGCAGAAGAAGGAGAAATCCGCGATGCCGATGCGCGTGACCGCCGTGGCGAGCACCTCTTCCAGATCGAGACCCACCTTGAGCCCGTCGCCCATCAACTGGAATTCGCTCTTGAGCGGCTCGGCGCATTCGGCTGACGCGACGCCCATCACGTGCGTCACCGGAACACCCGCGCGCACGGCGCGCACGATCAGGTCGATGAGATCGGGAAAGCCATCCAGAAAGCGGCGCTTGAAACGTTCGACGAGGAACCGGTACGCCTGCATGGCGCCGAGCACCGGCAGGCCGACGAGGAGCGCCGGCGTCGCGAACGCGGGCAGCGGCAGCAGCTTCGACATCGCGAGCGCGAGGACCTCGGCGAGCACCGCCGCGATGATCACCGCGCGCATTCCGCTCGCGCCGGCCACCGTCTTGAGGCGGGCGATCTTCGGCGCGAACCAGCGGCTGAAGATGTTGTCGTTGCGGCTGAAGGTGAAGAGGTCGGAGTCTTCGTGGCGCGTCTCGCGCCCACTCGAACCGGCCGCGGGGAAGGCGGCCTGCACGCGCGCCTGGATGCGCGCGTCGGGGCGCTGGCGGCGCATGTCCTGCACCACGAGCAGCATGACGCCGAGCAGCAGGGCGACTGCGAAGGTGCCGAACGTGATGAGGTCGACGTTACTCATGGCCGCATCGCCTCCAGCAGCGCGTCTTCGAGACCGTAATACGCGGCGCGCGCGGCGAAGGCCGGCCGCACGGCGCCCGTCTCGAACACGCCTTTCACTTCCTCGCTGTACGCGCTCGCGTCGTAGCGGAACGTGAACAGGTCCTGCGTGATGATGACTTCGCCTTCCATGCCCACCAGTTCGGTGATGCGCGTGACGCGCCGCATGCCGTCGCGCATGCGCTCGATCTGCACGATCATGTGCACCGCGCTCGCGATCTGCCGGCGTATCGACAGGAGCGGCAGGTTGCCGTTCGCCATCATCACCATCGACTCCAGACGCGTGATGCCGTCGCGCGGCGTGTTCGCGTGGATGGTGGTCATCGAGCCATCGTGGCCCGTGTTCATCGCCTGAAGCACGTCGAAGGCTTCGGAGCCGCGCGTTTCGCCGAGAATGATGCGGTCCGGGCGCATCCGCAGCGCGTTGCGCACGAGATCGCGCTGCGTGACGGCGCCGAGCCCTTCGGCGTTCTCGGGGCGCGTCTCCAGACTGACGACGTGCGGCTGCACGAGCTGCAGTTCGGCCGCATCCTCGATCGTCACGGTGCGCTCGCCGTGCCCGATGAAGTGCGACAGCGCATTGAGCAGCGTCGTCTTGCCCGAGCCCGTGCCGCCCGAGACGATCACGTTCAGCCGGCACGTGCTCGCGAGCTTGAGGACGGTGGCCATCGCGCCCGACAGGTTGCCCTGCTGCGACATGCGATGCAGCGTGATGTTGCGCTTCGAGAATTTACGAATCGAGATCGATGCGCCGTGAATCGCGAGCGGCGGCAGCACGACGTTCACGCGGCTGCCGTCGGCGAGACGCGCATCGACCATCGGACTGCTTTCGTCGACACGCCGCCCGACGCCCGCCGCGATACGCTGCGCGACGTTGGTCACGTGCGTGTTGTCGCGGAACTTGCAGTTGGTGAGCTCGAGCCGGCCGTGGCGCTCGACCCATACCTGGTCGGGACCGTTGACGAGCACGTCGGTGATGGTGTCGTCGGCGAGCAGCGGTTCGATCGGACCGAGCCCGAACATGTCGTTCAGCAACTCGCCGACGATCTGCCCCTGCTCCGCGAGCGTGATGTTCAGCCGCTCGCGCTCCGCCACGTCGAGCACGAGTTGCTCGACGCCCGGCTTCATCTGTTCGCGTGTCTTGCCGACGGCGGCCGACGCGTTCATCGCCGCGAACACGCCGTTGCGGATCACCCGGAAGAGGTCCGAGCGCACCAGCACTTCACCGCCTTCCGACGCGTGCGCGCGCGCGAGCGGCGCGACCGGAGGCGGCGCCTCTGCGACCTGCGCGGCTTCGGCGCCGGGCGGCGCGTCCGGATCGGGCTCGGGGCGGGGAACCTGCTTCTGTCCGAACATCAGCCTCTCCTGAGCCGGAGCTTCTGGAAGAACGAGCGCTCGGCGTTCATCTGCTGACCGGTGAGGTCACCGCCGATGCGCGTGATCATCTGATTGAAGCCGTTCGCGCCTTTTTCCCGGGGTGCTTCGCCGAGGTTCTCGGCCGTCGCGAGCGACTTCGCCTCGAACGGAATTTCGTACAGCACGTTGCGGCCGATCGCCGTCATGAAGTCGTTCGCCTGCACCTTGCCGCCCGTCACGGCGTTCGGGTTGTTCAGCAGCAGCGAGGTCGGCGGATTGTTGTCGCGGTCCTCGATATGACGCAGAAGGCGGATCGTCTCGCGCGTCGAATGCACCGAGCGGTCCGCGACCACATAGACGCGCGCGGCGTGATCGAAGGCTTCCTGCGCGAGCGGGTCCGTCACCGTGCCGATGTCCAGGATCACGTAGTGGAAGCTGTCGCACAGCAGTTCGAGCACGCGCGGCAATGCGCCCGGGCCGAACGGACGCGCGGCGCCGTAGTCGTGTTCCGCCGACAGCATATAGAGCCGGGTGCCCTTGGCGACGAGCGTGCGCTCCACGTATTGCGGATCGAGGCGATGCACGTTCTGCAGCACGTCGATGAGCCCGTTGTTGCTCTGCAGACCGAGCATGGAATTGGCCGCGCCGCCGTGCAGGTTCAGATCGACATAGGCGACGCGCCGGTGCGTGTCTTCCGACAGATGGCGGGCGACGTTGAGCGCGAGCGTGGTCACCCCGACGCCGCCGCGCGAGCCCGTGAACGCAATCGTCTTGCCGGCGCGCGCGAGCATCACCGGGCTCACCTTGCCCTCGGAGACATTGACCGTGCGCTTGAGCAGTTCGACCGTGATCGGCTTGACGAGGTAATCGCGCACGCCGATCTTGAGCAGGCTGCGGAACAGGCCGACGTCGTTACGCTCGCCGAGCGCCACCACCTGCACCGACGGCTCGCACACTTCGGCGAGGCGGCCGAGGTCGGACAGCGGCATCACCGAGTCCTGCAGATCGACCAGCAGGAAGAGCGGCGAGCGGTCGACGCGGGCGAGATACGCGATCGCGTCGTCGACGTTGCCCACGACGATATGCGCGTGCGGCATCGCCTGTTCGAGCACGAAGCTCTTCACGATCTGCTCGGTCTTGCGATCGGAGACGAAGGCGATGAAATCCGCGTTGCGCGTGCCGGACTTGGTCTTCGAGAAGGAGAACTCTGTGCTCATGGCTGGCCTTGTGTGCTTCTGGCTGTAGTGCGTCGGATCACTTGCTGTCGCGCGAGGTCGATTTGTCGAGCGGAATCACGCGGCCGGTCTCGTAGCGCCGCACCGCGCTCGCCGCCACCGCCGCGTTCGCCGGCCCGAGCGTCTGCGGATGCACGGCGTCTTCCGGGCGCGCGAGCTGGGCCGCCAGATTCGTGTAGGTCGCGCAGCCCCATTGCATGCTCGGGCGGCGGATGCCGGCGTCCGTCAGCAGCGATGGCCGGGCGAGGCTGTCGCAATCGGGCGGCACGGCCGAAGCGCCGTCGTAGCCGATCACCGTTTCGTTCGGCATGTTGCGCGGCGGCTTGAAGCAGCCGGCGGCGGCGACGGCGAACGTGCCGGCGAGAAGAAGCGAAAGCAGTCGTGTGTGTTTCATGACGGGCTCAATAGACATAGCCGGCCGCGCCGACGAGACGCGGTTGTCCGGCCTGCGCCGGCGCTCCGCCGTTCTGGCGCCGGAAGCTGTATTCGACATCGCTCGACGGCGAGATCAGCGAATCGAGCGGCGTGCGCAGTTTCGACGGATCGGTCGGTTCGACGAGATACGGCGTGACCATGATCACGAGTTCCGTCTTGTTGTTCTGATAGTTCGTCGACGAGAACAGCTTGCCGAGCACGGGAATCGAGCCCAGGCCCGGCACCTGCGAAACGACGTCGCTGGTATTGCTCTGCAGCAGCCCGCCGATCGCGAAGCTCTGGCCGCTCGCGAGCTCGACGGTCGTGTCCGCGCGGCGAACGGAGAGTCCCGGCACGGTGACGCCGCCGGTGGTCACGCTCGCGGTCGTGTCGATCTGGCTGACTTCCGGGCGCACCTTCAGGCTGATGCGCCGGTCCGTGAGCACGGTCGGCGTGAAATCGAGCTTGACGCCGAACTGCTTGAACTCGACCGTGATCGCGCCGTTGGTCTGCGAGACGGGAATCGGGAACTCGCCGCCCGCGAGAAAGCTCGCCGTCTGGCCCGACAGCGCGACGAGATTCGGCTCGGCGAGCACCGTCAGCAGGCCTTCCTGATTCAGCGCGTCGACGAGCGCGCGGATGTCCACGTTGTTCGTCTTGAAGGCGCCGAGGATCGAGTAGGCGTTGTTGGTCGGCAGATTGACCGGATAGGTCACGGCCCCGTTGGCGCCGGTGAGCGGCTGGCTCAGGTTGTAGATCGGACGGCCGCTGAAGATGCCGCCATAGAAGTTGCCGACCGCGTTGCCCATCGCCTGCCAGTTGATGCCGAGCTGCTGCGTGATGTTGCGATCCACCTCGGTGATGCGCACGCGCAACTGCACCTGCAGCGGGCGGTCGATCGTCATGCGGTTCACGAGCACTTCCTTGTCGGCGAGAAAGGGCGTCACCGCCTGGACGATGGCGTCGGCATCCGCCGAGTTCGATACCTGCCCGCTCAGCATCAGCGAGCCCTGTCCCGTTGCGACCTTCACGTTCGTGGTCGGAAAGCGCGCGGCGAGCATCGCGCGCAAGGTGATCATGTCGCGGGAGACGACGATCGTGCGCTGCACGAGCGGCCGGTTGTTGGCGCCGAGCACGTAGAGCGTCGTCGTGCCGGTTTTCTTGCCGAGCACGAAAACCGCCTTGGGCGACGGCACATGCACGTCGGCAATGGCGGGATCGGCGACGAACACCGACACCACGTTTTCATTCAGTTGCAACATCGTGCCCTTGCCCGCGTCGAGCACGAGCGCGCCTTGCGCACTGGCCGGCGCCATCTCGTCCGTCATGCCGGGACGAGCCACGTTCGCGGTGCGCACAGGCGAGGGCGCGCCGGCATTGTGCGGCATCTTCGCTGGCTGCGCGCCATGCGCGGCGGCGCACACGAGCAGCGCCGCGCATGCCAGAACCGGGGCGACTGGCGCTCTATCCGCACGACCCGTCATGCGACTCGAACTGAACTGCGTTTTCATGAATGTGAATCCTGGCGATGGCACGCTTTCGAACGGGGGCACGGTGTCAACGCTCCGCGGGCACGGAGGGCAGCGGCGGGACGCCCTGGCCCGAACCGCCCGCCTGGGCAACGCTCGACGTATCCGACTTCTCGGAGCCGCGGTAGATGGTCACGGTGCGCGGCATGGCCGGCGCGGCGCTCGGCGCGCCCGACTGAGCGGGGCGCGTGCGCGGCAGATCGCGCACGGCGCGGGAGATGTCGCCAGCCCAGATGGGCTTGCGTTCGGGCGCCGACGCGCCCGCGGGCGCCGCCGGATCGCGGCTGACCGTCGCGAAGCTGCGCAGCGCAAGCGACAGGCTGCCGAGCCGCGCCGCGACCGCGACGACCTCGCTCATGCGCGGCGTGACTTCGAGCGTCACGGTGCGGGCGCGGGCCACGGCGACTTCGTTGTCGCCATCGTTTTTCGGCCGCTTGATTTCCGAGCCGACGGCGAGCACGCGCACATGCTCGACCACCGTTTCGCTCGATACCGCGAGATCCGGCGATTCGGTACGCCGGTCCATTTGCTGGGTGAGCAGCAGGTCGACATAGTCGCCCGGCTGAATCAGGCCGGCGTTGCCGGACACATCGTCGACGGCGACCGAGACCGCGCGCATGTCGGGCTTGAGCGTCGCGGCGAGAAAGCCCGGCGCGCTCGGCAGAAAGACATCGTCGGATACGAGAACGGTGCCGGCCGCGACCGGATGGCGCAGCAGCGCGCCCTTCAGGTCGGGCGCGCTCGCGACGCCCGCGACGATGGCGTTGGCGGGCATATCCGCCTTGGGGATATCCTTCCAGGCGAGATCCTCGTCGCGCAGCAACAAGCCTTGCGGCAGGCTGGCGGCGCTGACCAGCACCTTCTCGCTCGTCACGGCGGGCTTCGCGGTGTGAGAACCGCTCGCAAGGACGACGCGCACGATCAGCGCAATCAGAAGTGCGCCGACCAGCAGCACGGCAAATTTGATGATGTTGGACATGGAGACGTCGTCCTATTGCGTCGAGATGAGGTGCAGCAGGGCAGGCAGCACGATGACGAAACCGCCGCCGAAGGCGAGCGCCACGCCGTAAGGAACGCCGCGCGCCGCGGAGAACATCGCGAGCGCGCGCAGCGGCACGAAGCGCTGAGAAGGATTCATGTTGCGGGTGGCGAGACTCACGAGCGACACCACGGTCCCGATCACCGAGACGAGCGTCAGCGTGGCGAGCGAAAGGCCGAATCCCACCCACAGAAAGATGACGGAAGCGAGCTTGGCGTCGCCACCGCCGAGCATGCGCGCGGCGAACAGGACGGCGCAGGCCAGAAACACGACGACCGCAAGCAGCAGATGCGAGATGACATCGTCGAGCGGCATGCCGGCGATGAGCGCATCGACGAAAAAGAGTGCACCGATCGTGAGGACGATGCTCGTCGGCAGACGTCGGGTGCGCACGTCGGTGATCGCGAGCCAGAGCAAGGCGCCCAGCACGACAAGACGAATGACGAGAGACAGTACGGTCACGATGGGCTCGAATCGGGTTGGGGCAGATCGAGGTCCGGGCCTGTGAAGGCCCGGACCTGGGGCGCGACTGCTTAGCTGCCCGCGGCGTTCTTAACCTTGGTGGTCAGGTTCGAAAAGATGTCCGTCATGTTGGTGCTGAAAGCGGAGCCGACGGCCACCAGCGCGACCACGACGATGCCCGCGAGAATCGCGTATTCCATGGCGCTGACGCCACGTTCGTCGCGCACGAAGGCTTTCAGGAGTTTTTGCATGTTGCTTCCTTGATGAGTGAGAGTTGGGTTTGCAGTGCCAGCGGGAAGTGCTTACCGATTTGGATCATATCCACGGCCGCCCGGGCCAAACGCGAGAACACAAGGCAAAACAGGCTTCAAATCGAATCGACCTGGGTGGTATGGATAAGCCCGTTAACGGCAACGTCTTGACGGGCTTTAACCTATTCGCGAAATAATCGCGAGTTCGAAGGGTGCGCCGAAAGCGCCGTCTTTCGGATCAGGTCAGCGTTGGCCGCGCATGCCGGATAGCAAGGCAAACGTTCGCGTGAACGGAGTCACCGTTGCGCCAAACGTTTGCTGAGGAGGATGCAGGCACACACGTTGCTCGCGTGCCAAGGGCAAGTCCACTTCATACGGAGGTCCGACATGCCCGAACAGAAAACCCTCGAGCGCGCATCGAAAGCGAAGCGCGCAGACAAGTCCCCGAGCACGCAGGCGGGTGCGTTCGTGAAGGAACAGATCGATCACATTCGCGAGGGCAAGCACGGTGCGAAGTCGGCGAAGCAGGCCATCGCGATCGGGCTGTCCGAAGCGCGCCGCTCGGGCGTGAAGATGAAGGCGCCGAAGAAGGGCACGACGTCCGAGGCCACGCGCAAGAAGGCCGCTCAGGACACGAAGGCTTCGCATCGCACGAAGAAGAGCCCGAGCACCGAATCGAAGGCGAAGCGCTCGGCTGCGTCGACACGCGCGCTCAAGCGCGAAAGCACCAAGGCCGCTTCGCACAAGGCGCTCTCGCGTCAGTCTCATGCGGCGTCGAGCCGGCGCTCGGCGGCGGATCGGTCAGCCGCCGCGAAGAAGGGCTGGGCGACGCGCCGCGCCAACGCAGCGAAGGGCTCCCGCACGCGTCACGCGTCGCGCTGAGCCGGGAGCATCCGCGCGAACGAGACGGCCATCGTCGCGAGTTCCTGCGCCGCGGGCGTGAGCGGCACGCCCGCGCGCCGCAGCAGACACACCGGCGTCCTGGCGGCGCGCTCGGCGATCGGCACGATCTCGACGTGCTCGCGGAAGAACGGATGCCCGGCGAGGCTCGCGGGTTCGAGCCCGATGTAATCGCTCGATGCGATGCAGTGCAGCGTGTCGAACACGGCTTCCGTCGTTGCGGCGATACGTGGCGCGCCGAGCTTCGCCTGCTCGAACAGCGCCGACAGCTTGTTGCCGAGCGCACCGCCGCCGCGTTGCCGCGTGCTGACCCATTCGGCGTCGCGAAGATCGCGGAGCACGTGCGAACCCCCGAGCGGATGACCGCGCCGCGCGATCACCGCGACTTCGGTATCGAAGAGCGGCGCGGTGTCCATGTCGTGGATGTCGGCGTCGGGCGCGATCAGCGCGAGCGCGAAATCGAGGCTGCCGCCGCGGACCCACGACGTCAACATGCGTGAGGTCGCGCTCGTCAGATGCACGTCGATGAGCGGACAGCGCTCGCGATAGCTTTCGAGCAATGCGGGGAAGAGGCGCATCGTCGCCTCGGCGGCAAGCCCGAGCGCGACGCGCCCTGTCAGCTCGCCGCGCAACTGGCGCATCTCGTCTTCGGTCTTTCTGCACTCGCCGAGAATCAGATCGGCGCGCAGGCGCAGGCGCTCGCCGACGGGCGTCAGGCGCGCGCCGCGCACATCGCGCTCGAAAAGCGGCCCGCCCGCCAGTGTTTCGAGCTTCTGCAACTGCTGCGTGATGCCGCTTTGCGCGACATCGAGTCGCCGAGCGGCCGCGCGCACGCTGCCCGCCTCGGCGACGGCCACGAACATGCGCAACTGCGTCAGAGTCAAATCCACGCTCGGCGTCTCCGTCGGGTGATCTCGAAAAGTGATCATGATAAGCAAAACGTCTCTTTTTGCGAGCGTTTTGCGGCCGTACCATCGGTGGCAACCATACGGAGACACCGCGTTCATGTTCAGACTCAGCACACTTTTCCTGGCCGCGGCGCTCGTCGCGGCCACGCCGGTTCACGCGAAAGACGCCGACGCTCTGCGCCTCGGCATCGATCCCGGCTATCCGCCGATGGACGTGAAGACGCCCGATGGCCACGTCGCGGGCTTCGACGTCGATCTTGGCGATGAAATCTGCCGTCGCATCGCGATGCGCTGCCAGTGGGTCGAACTCGAATTCTCGGGGATGATTCCCGCGCTGCAGGCACGCAAGATCGACGGAATCATGTCGTCGATGGCGATCACCGACAAGCGCATGAAGCAGATCGCGTTTTCCACCAAGCTCTTTCAGTTCCGCTCGCGCCTGATCGCGAAGCAGGGCACGCCGCTCACCGCGAGCGCGCAGGGCTTGCGCGGCAAGCGCGTCGGCGTGCAGAGCGGCAGCCAGTTCGAAACCTACGCGCTGAAGAACTGGCAGCCGGGCGGCGTCGAGGTGGTGTCGTATCAGAGCATGGAAGGCGTGCTCAACGACCTGACCGCGGGGCGTATCGATGCCGCGCTGCTCGGCTCGGTGGAAGCGGAGCACGGCTTCCTGAAGACGCCGCACGGCGCGGGCTTCGCGTTCGTCGGCGAGCCGCTTTCGATGGGCGATCACGGCGTCGGCATGGGCCTGCGCCAGGACGACACCGCGCTCAAGGCGAAGATCGACAAGGCCGTGAACGACATGCGCGCCGACGGCACGTATCAGAAGATCGCGCGCAAGTATTTCGACTTCGACGTGTACGGCGACTAAGGATTCTTCGATGCAAACGAAACGCCATTCACTCGTCTCGACGACGCTCGGCACGTCGCGCGAACTCGTCAGCTTTCATTTCGGCGACGCCGGGCGCGACGGCGAGACGGTCTACATTCAGGCTTCGCTGCATGCCGACGAAACGCCCGCGATGCTCACCGCATGGACGCTCAAGAAGCGGCTCGCCGCGCTCGACGCCGAAGGCCGCGTGCGCGGCGAGATCGTGCTCGTGCCGGTGGCGAATCCGATCGGGCTGTCGCAGCATGTGCTCGGGCAGTTTCTCGGGCGCTTCGAGGCGAACAGCGGCCACAACTTCAACCGCAACTTTCCGATGCCGCCCGCTGCCGCGCTGATCGAGCGCGTGGGCGCGCGCTTCTCGTCCGCCGATGCCGCGCACAATGCGCGCCTTCTGCGCGGCGCGCTCGTCGAAATGCTCGGCGAGATGAACGCAAAGAACGAGTTCGAATCGTTGCGGCTCGCGCTGCTCACGCTGGCTTCGCGAGCCGATATCGTGCTCGACTTGCATTGCTCGCTCGAAGCGACGATGCACATCTACACGAGCCCGGCGAGCTGGCCCGTGATCGAGCCCCTCGCGCGCCATCTCGGCGCAAACGGCGTGCTGCTCGCGACGGATTCCGGCGGGCAGTCGTTCGACGAGGTTCATGCGCTCTTGTGGAACGAAGTTCGCGAACGGCTCGGCAAGAAGACGCCGCTCGGCGCGCCGAATATCGCGGCGACGATCGAGCATCGCGGGCAGCGTGACGTCGATTACGACACGGCCGCGCATGATGCCGATGCCATCGTCGAATATCTGATCGCGCGAGGCGTGATCGACGGCGAAGGGAAGGATGCGCCGCCGCTCGCGCAAGCCGCGACGCCGCTCGCGGGCAGCCAGCAGTTGAGCGCGCCGGTGAGCGGGATCGTCGTGTATCGGGCGAAGGTGGGCACGCGTTTGAAAGCGGGCGATCCGGTGTTCGATATCGTCGATCCGATCAGCGACGCGGTGACTACGGTTACCACGAACAACGACGGCGTGTTTTACATGCGACGCGCGATCCGCTTCGTGCACGCGGGCGCACCGATGGGACGGGTGACGGGGGAGAAGGCGGTGAGAAGCGGGGTGCTGATCGGGGCGTGAGACGCTTTCAGTCCGGCGAAGACATGAGTTGATACGGTTGCGCCCAGTCGGGCGTTTCCGATCGAAACAGAAGATGAAAGCCGCTGTTGAATGAGGCGGCTTTCAATCCGACCTGCGACGCCAGCAGCGACAACGATGTCGGCGTAAAGAACGAGACATGGCCGTTGCGAGGCATGCAGTACCACCATTTGTCGATGCCTTCGGATGCGATATTGTCCGGTACGAAGAGGGTGCTGATGAGCATGGAGCCATCGTCGTCGAGCAAGGCGGCAAGTGTCTGCATCAATTGACGAGGATCGACGCTGTGCTCGAAAACTTCGAACGCGAAAACGACACGGTATTGTTCCTGCAGAACACTCGGATCCGAACTGCTGTGGAAGGGATCGTAAGAGCGCACGTCACGGAAACCGCGCACGTTCAGTTGCTGTTCGAGCACGCCCGACCCTGAGCCGTAGTCCAGAATTTTCACATTCGCCAAGGCGGAGAATTGCTCGGCGATTCTCCGGGCATTGTCGTCCGGGCGGGCGAAGACGTAATCCGGATCTTGCCTTACGTAGTCGGCGTTGTAGATATGTTCGCTGAATTGCGCCGATGTCCAGTCGTCGAAAGCGGGGGTGAAGGTGAAGCCGCACCGCTCGCATCGATAGTAGTAAATGGGCACGCCCGAGTACGGATCGACTTTCTTTCCCGCAGCGTGGTCGGCACCGCCGCGCGACAAGTCGACCACTCCGCACAGCGCGCTCGAACCGTCGCAGCACTTGCATCGCGCAGTGGGAGAGATGGACAACATTCCTTCGAACACGCTCGAACTCCGGCAAAAAGCCGATGATAACACTTCGTATCGCGAATTAATTTTGAGACTGGGGACACGCCTTTCAGGGCCGAAGGTCCGTTGTCGTCGCGCCCTCGAATCCGGCGCGCGACTCACGTACGCGACGCGCTTTAGAATGGCTTTTTCGCCAACCAGGAGTCTCGCCATGCTGGACTTCGGACGCCACGCCCGCACGCCGACGCTCGATATCGCCTACGCCGATTCCGGTCCCGCCGATGGTCCCGTCGTTCTCCTGATCCACGGCTGGCCCGATGCGGCGCGCGCATGGAACGCGGTCGCCCTGCGGCTCAACGAAGCCGGCTATCGCACCATCGTCCCGGAGTTGCGCGGCGCGGGCGGCACGCGCTTCTTGCGCGATGACGCCGTGCGCGACGGCTCGGGCGTCGCGCTCGCGAACGATGCCGTCGATCTCGCCGATGCGCTCGGCATCGCGCAATTCGATGTCGTCGGTCATGACTGGGGCGCGCGCGCCGCGTACACGATCGCCGCGCTGTTTCCGGATCGTGTGCGCCGCATGGCCGCGCTCGCGCTCGCCTATCAGCCGCGCGGCGTCTTCGAATTGCCGGATTTCTCGCAGGCGCGGCGCTTCTGGTATCAATGGTTCATGTCGCTCGATGGCGGCCCGGATGCCGTCGCCGCCGATCCCAAAGGCTTCGCGCGCATCCAGTGGGAAACGTGGTCGCCGCCCGGCTGGTTCGACGAAACCGAATTCACCGCGACCGCACGCGCCTTCGAGAATCCCGACTGGGTGCCGATCACGCTGAACGCATACCGGCGTCGCTGGCGTAGCGACCAGCCGTCCGATCCGGCGCTCGCGGAACTGTACGCACGGCTCACGACGATCGAACGCATCGACGTGCCCGCGCTGATGATCCAGGGCGGCGCGGATTCGTGCGACGAACCGGCGAGCTCAGAAGGGCAGGACAAGTATTTTCCGGCGGGATACCGGCGCGTGGTCATCGATGGCGCGGGGCATTTTCCGCTGCGCGAGGCGCCGGACGCGGTCGCGGATGCCGTCATCGCGCATCTGAAGTGAGCCGTCGATCAGGCGAGCGTCTTGCGCAGGAAGCGGACACTCCTGACACGTTTGGCGACAAACACTGTATGCGTGTACAGTACTGTTCGCTATGGCGGCCATGCACTTCCGAACACTCGTGCAACCTCGCCCAAGGCTTTCAGAGAGCCGCCTAACCTATTGAACCGGTTGAAAAATTGGCATCGAACAACGCAATCCGCATTCGCGGCGCACGTCAGCACAACCTCAAGAATCTCGATCTCGACCTGCACACCGGCCAGATGACGGTCGTGACCGGGCCATCCGGTTCGGGCAAGTCGAGCCTCGTGTTCGATACGCTCTACGCGGAAGGTCAGCGCCGCTACGTCGAGACCTTCAGCGCGTATGCGCGCCAGTTTCTCGACCGGATGGACCGCCCGCAGGTCGATCGCGTGGACGGCGTGCCGCCCGCCATCGCCATCGACCAGACGAATCCGGTGCGCAGTTCGCGTTCGACCGTCGGCACGATGACGGAGCTGAACGATCACCTGAAGCTCTTCTACGCGCGCGCCGCCGAACTCTTCGACAAGAAAACGTCGCAGCGCGTGCGTCACGACACGCCCGAAACGATCTACGCCGAGTTGCTCGAACGCACGCGCGCCGACGATCCGCGTCTCGCGATCACGTTTCCCGTCGAACTGCCCGATACCGCGAGCGACGAGGAAGTCGAGCAATGGCTATCCGCGAGCGGCTATACGCGCGTGCAGGCCAAGCGCCGCATCCAGACGGAATCCGGCGCGCGGCAGATGCTCGATGTCGTCGCGGATCGCTTTCGCCTGCAGAACACGGAACGCTCGCGTGCGCTGGAGGCGATCGAAAGCGCGTTGCTGCGCGGCACCGGCCGCGTCGATGTCTACGTGCTGAAGGAGGACGCGGAGCCGGAAATCTGGCGCTTCTCCACCGGTCTGCACAGCCCGGAAAGCGATCTGCGCTACGCGGACCCGCAGCCGGCGCTGTTCTCGTTCAATTCGGCCTACGGCGCGTGCGAAACGTGCCGCGGTTTCGGCCGCGTGATCGGCGTCGATTGCGGGCTCGTGATCCCGGACGACAAAAAGACGCTGCGCGAAGGCGCGGTCAAGACGTTGCAGACGCCCGCATGGAAAGAGAACCAGGACGATCTCGTGAAGTACGGCGCGAAGGCGGGCATCCGGCTCGGCGTGCCCTGGAAGGATCTCACGCAAGAAGAGCGCGACTGGGTCATCAAGGGCTCGCCCGACTGGACCGGCAAGTGGCAGAACCAGTGGTACGGCGTGCAGCGCTTCTTCGACTATCTGGAGTCGAAGGCGTACAAGATGCATATCCGCGTGCTGCTGTCGAAGTATCGCAGCTATACGACGTGTCCGGTCTGCGCAGGCGCGCGCCTGAAAACCGAGTCGCTGCTGTGGCGTCTCGGCACGAAGGAGCAGGCCGACGCGGTGTTGCCGCCGTCGAATCGCTTCATGCCGGAAGGCGTCGACTGGACGCGCGCTCAACTCGAAGCGCTGCCGGGCCTCACGGTCCACGATCTGATGCTGATGCCGATCGAGCGCATCCGCCGCTTCTTCGATTCGCTGACGCTGCCTTCGACCTTGCTCGACGAAGCGCTCAAGCTGCTGCACGCGGAAGTGCGCACGCGCCTGAAATATCTCTGCGATGTCGGCCTCGGTTATCTGACGCTCGATCGCCAGAGCCGCACGCTGTCGGGCGGCGAGGTCCAGCGCATCAACCTGACGACGGCGCTCGGCACGTCGCTCGTGAACACGCTCTTCGTGCTCGATGAGCCGAGCATCGGCCTGCATCCGCGCGATCTGAACCGCATCGTCGAGGCGATGCACCGGCTGCGCGACGCGGGCAATACGCTCGTCGTCGTGGAGCACGATCCTTCGGTGATGCTCGCGGCGGATCGTCTCATCGACATGGGACCGGGACCGGGCGAGCGCGGCGGGCAGATCGTCTACGACGGCGCGCCCGACGACATTCAAGGCACCGACACCCTGACCGGCGCGTATCTCGGCGGCCGCAAGCATGTCGCGCACGCGTCGAACTGGAACCGGCGCGTCGTGGATGCGAACACGCCGCGTCTCACGCTCGAAGGCGCGAGCGATCACAACCTGCAGGACGTGACGGTCGATATTCCGCTGCAACGTCTCGTCTGCGTGACGGGCGTTTCCGGCTCGGGCAAATCGACATTGATTCAGGACGTGCTCGCGCCCGCGCTGATGCGTCACTTCGGCAAGGCGACGGAAACGCCCGGCGCGTTTCGCGCATTGAAGGGCGCGGAGCATCTGAGCGATGTCGTGTTCGTCGACCAGTCGCCGATCGGGCGCACGGCGCGCTCGAATCCGGCGAGCTATGTCGGCGCGTTCGATGAAATCCGCAAGCTCTACGCTAAGGCGCCGCTCGCGTTGCAGCGCGGTTATAGCGCGAGCATGTTCAGCTTCAACTCGGGCGACGGACGCTGCCCGACATGCGGCGGCTCGGGCTTCGAGCACGTGGAAATGCAGTTCCTGAGCGACGTTTATCTGCGCTGCCCGGATTGCGACGGACGGCGTTATCGCGCTGAAGTTCTCGAAGTGAAGATCGAGCGCGGCGATCGTCAATTGAGCGTCGCCGATGTGCTCGAACTGACGGTCAGCGAAGCCGTCGCGCTCTTCGCAAACGACAAGGAAGTGCTGCGCGTGCTGCAGCCGATCGTCGATGTGGGTCTCGAATACGTGAAGCTCGGCCAGCCGGTGCCGACGCTTTCCGGCGGCGAGGCGCAGCGTCTGAAGCTCGCGGGTTTCCTCGCTGAAACATCGCAAGCCAAAACGAGCGAAAGCCGCCTTTTCATGTTCGACGAGCCGACCACCGGTCTGCATTTCGACGACATCGCCAAGCTGATGCAGGCGCTGCGCCGACTGCTCGAACGCGGGCATTCGCTGATCGTCATCGAACATAACCTCGATGTGATTCGCGCGGCCGACTGGATCATCGATCTCGGTCCCGAAGGCGGCGATGGCGGCGGACAGGTCGTGTGCGTCGGCACGCCCGATGACGTGGCCGCTTGCGAGCAGTCGCATACGGGCCGCGCATTGATCGAATACGAAGAAGCGATGGCGCCCGGCGCGGCGGAAAAGCGCGCGGGCGTGCCGCTGCAACTCGCGGCGGAAGTCGCGAGCGCGCGGCGCGCATTGCAGGGCGAAGATGTCGTGCGCATCGTCAACGCGCGCGAGCACAATCTGAAGTCGCTCGATGTCGATATCCCGCACAACAAGTTCAACGTCGTGACGGGCGTGTCCGGTTCGGGCAAATCGACGCTCGCGTTCGATATCCTTTTTCACGAAGGCCAGCGGCGTTACCTCGAATCGCTGAATGCGTATGCGCGTTCCATCGTGCAGCCCGCGGGCCGTCCCGAAGTCGATGCCGTCTACGGCATTCCGCCGACCGTCGCGATCGAGCAGCGTCTGTCGCGCGGCGGGCGCAAGTCCACGGTTGCGACGACATCGGAAGTCTGGCACTTCCTGCGTCTCCTGTACGTGAAGCTCGGCATCCAGCATTGCATCCACGACGGCACGCCGGTGCAGTCGCAAAGCTCGGAATCGATCGCCGCGCAGATCATGCGCGATTTCAAGGGGCAGCATGTCGGGCTGCTCGCGCCGCTCGTCGTGAATCGCAAAGGCGTGTACACCGATCTCGCGAAATGGGCGAAGGCGCGCGGGAACACGCATCTGCGCGTGGATGGCGAATTTCTGCCGGTGAGTCCGTGGCCGAAGCTCGATCGATTCCGCGAACATACGATCGAATTGCCGGTGGCGGATCTCGTCGTGTCGGCGGACAACGAAACCGACCTGCGCCGCCTGCTCGACGAAACGCTGGAGATCGGCAAGGGCGTGATGCATCTGTGCGCGCCGCTCGACGATCTGCATGGCTCGTGGCAGGACGGCGCGCGTCGCGGCAAGGAAGAAACCCGCGTGTTCTCGACGAAGCGCGCGTGCCCTGTGTGCGGCACGAGCTATCCCGAGCTCGATCCGCGCATGTTCTCGTACAACAGCAAGCACGGCTGGTGCAATACATGCGTCGGCACGGGCGTGAAGCTCACGCGCGAACAGCGCGCCGCATTCGATGACACCTTGTTCGCGCAGGACGATCGCGGGCGCGAGCAGAGCATCGGTTCGGTGGATCAGGAGCCGGACGATATCGTCGATCAGCCGTGCCCGGATTGCGAAGGCACGCGTCTGAACGAGGTCGCGCGCGCCGTGACCTTCGGCGATTATCCGATCACGGAAGTCGGACGCTGGACGGTGAGCGATACGCGCGAGTGGATCGCTGCGCTCAAGCTGAAAGGCCGCGATGCGGATATCGCGCGCGACGTGGTCAGCGAAATCGAAGGCCGTCTCCAGTTTCTCGAAGAAGTCGGGCTCGGCTATCTGAGCCTCGATCGCGCCGCGCCGACTCTTTCTGGCGGCGAAGCGCAACGCATTCGTCTCGCCGCGCAACTCGGCAGCAATCTGCAAGGCGTGTGCTATGTGCTCGATGAACCGACCATCGGTCTGCATCCGCGCGACAACCTCATCCTGCTTTCAGCGCTAAAGAAGCTGAACGACAAGGGCAATACGCTCGTCGTCGTCGAGCATGACGAGGACACGATTCGCCGCGCGGATCACATCATCGATATCGGGCCGGGCGCGGGCAAGCGCGGCGGCACGGTGGTCGCGCAAGGCACCGTGACGGATCTCGCGGCGCACAAGGCGTCGCTGACGGGCCAGTTTCTCGCGAACCCGATCGTGCATCCGTTGCAGCCGCGCCGCGAAGTGCGTGCCGGGACCGCGAAACGTCCGGCGACGCCCGAACAATGGCTCACGGTCGAAGGCGCGACGCTGCACAACCTGCGCAACGTGACGGCGAGCATGCCGCTGAATCGTCTCGTCGCGATCACGGGCGTGTCGGGCTCGGGCAAGTCGACGCTCGCACGTGACGTGCTGATGACCAACCTGCTCGATGCGGTCGGCCGCTCGGTGCTGTCGTCGCCCGCGGTGCGGCGTGCGCGCAAGGCGGCGCAGTCCGATGCACCCGCCACGCGATCGCGCGCCAGCGTGCTCGCGCGCGAGGCGCCGCGTCCGAAGTTCGATGTCGCGCATGCGTGGCAGGGCTGCCGTGGCGTGACCGGCTTCGAAGCGATCGACCGCGTGCTCGAAGTCGATCAGACGCCGATCGGCAAGACGCCGCGCTCGTGTCCGGCGACGTACATCGGCATGTGGGACACCATCCGCAAGCTGTTTGCCGATACGCTCGAAGCCCGCGCGCGCGGCTATACGCCATCGCGCTTCTCGTTCAACACGGGCGAAGGGCGTTGCCCGGCGTGCGAAGGCCAGGGCGTGCGCACCATCGCGATGAGCTTCCTGCCCGACGTGAAGGTGCCGTGCGACGTGTGCCACGGCCAGCGCTTCAATCCGGAGACGCTCGCGGTGACCTGGCGCGGCAAGAACATCGGCGAAGTGCTGACGATGGAGATCGACGAGGCCGTCGAGTTCTTCGCGTCGATGCAGAGCATCGCGCATCCGTTGCAATTGCTGCGCGATGTCGGCCTCGGTTATCTGACGCTCGGCCAGCCTTCGCCGACGCTGTCTGGCGGCGAGGCGCAACGCATCAAGCTCGTCACCGAGTTGTCGAAAGTGCGCGACGACATCACGCGGCGCGGCCAGAAGCCGCCGCATACGCTTTACGTGCTGGATGAACCGACCGTCGGGCTTCACATGGCGGACGTCGCGAAGCTGATCCGCGTGCTGCATCGGCTGGTGGATGGCGGGCATAGCGTGATCGTCATCGAACACGATCTCGATGTGATCGCCGAAGCCGACTGGGTGCTCGATCTCGGGCCGGAGGGCGGCGTGAACGGCGGCACGATCGTCGCGGCGGCGGACCCGGACACGCTCGCGACGCATCCGCGCAGCCACACGGGCGCGGCGCTGCGGCCGGTTCTGGGACGCACACGCGAGGCCGAAAATGCTGCGTGATCTCGATACGCTGATCGCGTCGATGCAGCCCGAGCTCCAGCCGGGCATCTACGTGTTTGCGTCGTTGCCGCACGATGCGGTGGCGAGCGGCGCGGGCATCGTCGCGACGTTTCGCGAGCGCGAAGGATTGACGGTCGTGATGGAGGAGCGCGCGGCGCAGGCGGCGGGCATCGCGCCGCTGTTTCGCGCGGCGTGGATCACGCTGACCGTGCATTCGGATCTGAACGCGGTCGGTCTGACGGCAGCGTTCGCGCGTGCGCTCGGCGAGGCGAACATCAGTTGCAATGTGATCGCGGCGGCGTACCACGATCACATCTTCGTTCCCGTCGATGATGGCGAGCGGGCCGTCGATGTCCTGCGGGATTTGCAGCGCACTGCTGGTAAGCTTTCGGCCTCACCAAAACCATGAAATCGACATAGATGGAAACGCAGGACAAAGCCGTCGCGCTCAAAAGAATGAAATGGTTCGCCGCCGCGTTGCTCGTCGCGGCGGGTTGTCTGTTCGCGCTCGCGAAAAGCCAGCACGATGCGGGCGTATGGGCATGGGTGTCGTCGTTCGCGGAAGCCGCGATGGTCGGCGCGCTCGCGGACTGGTTCGCGGTCGTCGCGCTGTTTCGCCATCCGCTCGGCGTGCCGATTCCGCACACGGCGATTCTGCCGGCGAACAAGGCGCGCGTCGCGGACAACCTGGCCGTGTTCGTGCGCGACCGTTTTCTCGGCACTGATGCGCTCGTTGCACGGGTGAACGCGTTCGATCCGGCGAGCCGTCTGTCGACGTGGCTCGCGGAGCCGAAGAACTCGGAGCTGCTCGGCAGAAAGGCGGTGACGGCGGTCGGCCAGTTGCTGTCTTTCGTCGACGACGAACGCGTCAAGACGATGCTCTACGAAACGCTGCGCCGTCGCGCGGATTCATTCGATCTCGCGGGCGCGGCGGGCAACGTGCTATCGACGCTGACGTCCGACCGTCGGCATCAACTGTTGCTCGACGAGGGTCTGAAGCAGATGGCCGCGTGGCTCGACAAGCCCGAGGTGCAGGAGATGCTGGCGACGCGCATCGTCGCGGTGGCGGGCGAGGAGTATCCGAAGCTCATCGGCATGCTGGGTTTTGTCGGACTGAACGCCGAGGACCTCGGCAACAAGTTCGCGGCGGGTCTGGTGCGCGGCGCGAATCAATGGCTGCACGACGTGAGCACCGATCCGGAGCACGAGCGCCGCAAGGCTTTCGATGCGGCCGTGGAGCGATTCGTCGGGCGGCTGAAGACGGATCCTTCGTTCAAGGCGCGCATCGACGAGCACAAGCGCGAATGGCTCGAGCGGCCTGAACTGCGCGGTTATGTGAACGGGCTGTGGGACGAGTTCATCGCGTGGCTCGATGCGGATATCAAGCGGCCGGATTCGGCGCTGCATGCGAAGGTCGTGGCGATGGCGGGCGGTTTCGCCGAAGCGCTCGGCAGCGATCCGGCGTTGCGCGATTCGATCAACGAACATATGCGCGATGCGTTGAAGGCGCTGGCGCCGGAGTTGCGGGATGGGATCGCGAAGCATATTGCCGCGACCGTCAAGCAGTGGGATGACGCGACTCTTGTGAGGGATGTCGAGCTCAATATCGGGCGGGATTTGCAGTTTATTCGCGTGAATGGGACGTTGGTGGGGGGAGCGGTGGGGATTTTGATTCACGCCGTGATGGTTTGGGTGGGGTGAGGGGGGGGTGTCTTTTGTGTCGCCGGATCCCGTATTCTTAGTGGTTTATTAGCACAGCCCCTGTGCGGGGCGGCAGTCACTTTCTTTGCTGCTGCAAAGAAAGTAACCAAAGAAACAGCTATCCCCAGCCTAAGCACTTCACACCGGCCGCGGCACAGACGATTGGCTGAATGGCCCGGCAGTAGCGAGTGCCCCCGCAAGCAGATAACGGCTTGGACCGCGCACGGTCCGACACATCGCACCACACAAGAAACTGGTTCAGCACCAAATAGCTCCGGCCCGCTACGCGGCCGATGGGTCAATCGGGCCCGTGCGTGCTTTCGTGCTGACATCGGCATCAATGCACTGCACATGTCTTCCGTTGGTTTCCCTCGCATACCCAACGGCAGCGCGTAGCGCTGTGCCGGATGTATGATTGCTGAACCCACGGATTCAGGGAACTAGCTCACCAGATCGTGCGCGATCCAAGCCCGGTAAGTCCTGTGAGGGCGACACTTAGGCGAGTGCCACGGGCGGCTGGCAAGCATGGCTAACGTGCGTGTGACCGCGGGCTTAAACGAGCTGCTTTCTTTGGTTACTTTCTTTGCAGCAGCAAAGAAAGTGACCCCCGCCCCGGGGAGGGGCAGTGCCAACAGACCGACACGAAAACAGGATTCCACGACCCAAGCGCAAAGAGGACAAACAAGCAAACCCAAACCGCCGAGCGAAAGCGAAAAAAAACCAATGCCCAACGCCAACACCGACCTGATCGAACGCTTCTACAAAGCGTTCCAGAACCGCGATGCCGAAGCGATGTCCGCCTGCTACGCCCCCGACATCCAGTTCCAGGACCCCGCCTTCGGCGTGCTGCGCGGCAAGGAGGCCGGCGACATGTGGCGCATGCTCCTCGGCCGCGCCGCCGACTTCACGCTCACCTACGACAACATCGCATCGACAGGTCAGACGGCGAGCGCGAAAGCCATAGCGCGCTACACGTATTCGGCGACGGGCCACAGCGTCGTCAATGAAATCGACTCGCACTTCGCGATCCGCGATGGCTTCATCGTCGAACAAACCGATGTCTTCGATCTCTGGCGCTGGAGCCGTCAGGCGCTAGGCGTGAGCGGCTGGCTATTCGGCTGGACGCCGCAGATGCAGCGCGCGATCCAGGGGAAGGCGCGCAAGGCGCTCAGGGACTATCGTCAAAAGGCATCGACGTCATGACCCGGATCGACCGCCCCGACGCAAGCAATCTCGAAGACGAATGGCTCGAAGCCGATGCCAACGGCGGCTTTGCATCCGGCACCGTCGGCACGATGCGCACGCGGCGCTATCACGCGCTGCTGCTCGCCGCGACGCAGCCGCCCGCAGGCCGCGTCGTGCTCGTCAACGGCATCGAAGCATGGCTCGAACTGGACGGCAAACGCTTCCCGCTGACGATGCAACGCTACGCGCCCGACGTGCTCTATCCCGACACATCCGCGAGCCTGTCGTCCTTCGACACCGAACCCTGGCCGACATGGCGCTACGCGATCGACGCTAACACGGTCATCGTCGCGGAAGTGTTCGTCGCGAAGGAGAGCCGCGAAACCGTGCTGCGCTGGCGTCTCGAAGGGGCATCGATAGCGGCGAAACTCGAAGTGCGTCCGCTTCTTTCCGGCCGCGATTATCACGCGCTGCATCACGAGAATCCGGCTTTTTCATTCGATGCCACGCTCGAAGGAGAGCGCGTGCAATGGCAACCGTATGGCGATCTGCCCGCGATCTGCGCGACGTCGAACGGCGCTTACGAGCACGCGCCCGACTGGTATCGCAACTTCTGCTATGCGCGCGAGCGAGAACGCGGACTCGATTTCACCGAAGACCTCGCCACGCCCGGCGTGTTCACCTTCTCCTTCGATTTCACGCGCAGCGAAGCCGTGATGATCCTGCACGCGCACGTGGGCCACGACAAGCCGTTCGAAGACAGCGCGCTCGCGCACGCGTCGCGCCTGGCATCGCGGGAGACGGCGCGCCGGGCGGCCCTCGGCTCGCGGCTCGCGCGCTCAGCCGATGCGTACGTCGTGAATCGCAACGTCGGGCGCACGATCATCGCGGGCTTTCCATGGTTCACCGACTGGGGCCGCGACACCTTCATCTCGATGCGCGGCCTTCTGCTCGCATCCGGCCGGCATCAGGAAGCGGAATCGATCCTGCTCGAATGGGCCGATACGATCTCCGAAGGCATGGTGCCGAACCGCTTCCCGGACAGCGGCGGTCTGCCGGAGTACAACTCGGTCGATGCATCGCTGTGGTTCGTCGTCGCCGTGCACGACTTTCTGGCGACCGGCTTCGCCCACGCCGCCACGACGAGCCGCCTGCAGAGCGCCGCCGATGCGATCCTTGAAGGCTATTCGTCCGGCACGCGCTTCAACATCGCCGCCGATACCGACGGCCTGCTGCGCGCGGGCACGCCCGGCGTGCAACTCACGTGGATGGACGCGAAGGCGGGCAACTGGGTCGTGACGCCGCGCATCGGCAAGCCGGTCGAGGTGCAGGCGCTGTGGATCAACGCGCTCTCGATCGCCAGCGCGTGGAATCCACACTGGCAGGGGCTGCGCGATCAGGCGCTGCTGTCGTTCGCCGCGCGTTTCGTCGATCCCGATTCGCACACGCTCTTCGATGTCGTCGACGTCGATCACGAACCCGGCAAGGTCGATCGCTCGATTCGCCCGAATCAGATCTTCGCGGTCGGCGGGCTGCCGTTTCCGCTCGTCGATGGCGATATCGCCCACGCGGTCGTCGCGCAAGTCGAGACGGAGCTTCTCACGCCGCTCGGCCTGCGCACGCTCGCGCCGTCCGATCCGGCCTACAAGGCGCTCTACGCGGGCGGTGTCCTGGAGCGCGACGGCGCGTATCACCAGGGCACCGTGTGGCCCTGGCTGATCGGTCCGTTCGTGGAAGCGTGGGTGCGCGTGCACGGCGCGGCGGGCGCGCGCGAGCGCTTTCTTGCGCCGCTTTACGCGCATCTGGACCATTACGGTCTCGATCACATCAGCGAAGTCGCCGATGGCGACGCGCCTCACGCGCCCGGCGGCACGCCGTTCCAGGCGTGGTCGCTCGCGGAACTCCTGCGCATCGAAAAACTGCTCGGCGCACCGTAGGCGCACGGCGCGCGTGCCGCCATCGAAACGCGCTAAATTACGTGTCTTGCCCGCAGCTTTGCACGCCGCCAACGAGGAGAGCCCCATGCCGAAATCGCGCCCCGTCAATCAGCTCGAAACCGTCGAGGGCTCCAGGCTCCATTCGAAGGATTGCTCGCGTTGGCAGCGCTGGGGGCCGTATCTGAGCGAGCGCCAGTGGGGCACGGTGCGCGAGGACTACAGCGAATTCGGCACCGCGTGGGAGTACTTTCCGCACGATCATGCGCGCAGCCGCACGTATCGCTGGGGCGAGGACGGACTCGCCGGCTTCGGCGACGACAAGCTCAACTGGTGCGTCTCGCTCGCGCTCTGGAACGGCTGCGATCCGATCATCAAGGAGCGGCTCTTCGGTCTGACGAACCAGGAGGGCAATCACGGCGAGGACGTGAAGGAACTGTACTTTTACATCGACGGCACGCCGACGCATTCCTACATGCGCATGCTCTACAAGTATCCGCATGCGGCGTTTCCGTACGCCGATCTCGTCGATGAAAACGCGCGGCGCGGCGCCGACATGCCCGAGTACGAAGTGCTCGATACCGGCGTGTTCGACGACGAGCGTTTCTTCGACGTGCAGGTGGAATACGCCAAGCACACCGCCGACGACATCGTGATGCGCGTGACGGTCGAGAATCGCGGCGGCGTGTGGGCCACGCTCGACGTGCTGCCGCAGATCTGGGCGCGCAATACGTGGTCGTGGAAACCGGCGCCGGTGAAGCCGTCGCTGAAAGTGGAGACGGTGCAGGGCGAGGGCACCTACGTGCTCGCGCAACAGGGCAACCATGAGCCGATGGTCGTCACCGCATGGTCGCCGGATGCCGGCGGCATCGAATGGATCTTCTGCGAGAACGAGACCAACGTCAGGCGTCTCTTTCACATGGAAGGCGCGGGACCGTTCAAGGACGGCTTCAACGACTACATCCTGCAAGGCGATGAAAACGCGATCCGCCGCGACGAGGGCACGCGTGCCGCGGCGCATGCGCATCTGAAACTGGAGCCGCACGGCAAGGCCGTGGTGTATATGCGCTGGCGGCCCGAGTCCGCGCCGGACGCCGTGCCGCTCGACGTCGACGGGCTCTTCGAGCGCCGCATCGCGGAAGCGGACGAGTTCTACGGCGCGCTGCAACACGATATCGCCGATGCCGATCAGCGCCTCGTGCAGCGTCAGGCGCTCGCGGGCATGTTGTGGTCGAAGCAGTACTATCAGTTCGACGTGCAGCGCTGGCTCGATGGCGATCCGCTTCAGCCGAACCCGCCGAAGCAGCGTCGCTCCGGGCGCAACATCGACTGGCGGCATCTGTGCAACGCGGACATCGTGTCGATGCCGGACAAGTGGGAATACCCGTGGTACGCGTCGTGGGATCTCGCGTTTCATGCCGCCGCGTTCGCGCTGATCGATCCGGAATTCGCGAAACGCCAGTTGCTCCTGCTCGTGAAGGACCGCTATCAGCATCCGAACGGCCAGTTGCCCGCCTACGAATGGGCTTTCAGCGATGCGAACCCGCCCGTGCATGCCTGGGCGACGTGGCGCGTCTACGAGATCGACCGCGCGATTACCGGAAAGGGCGACCGCGATTTCCTGGAGCTCGTGTTCCACAAGCTGCTGCTGAACTTCTCGTGGTGGGTCAACCGCAAGGACGCCGACGGCAAGAACGTCTTCCAGGGCGGCTTTCTCGGGCTGGATAACGTGGGCATCTTCGATCGCTCGTCGCCGCTGCCGACGGGCGGCCATATCGATCAGGCCGACGGCACCGCGTGGATGGCCGCGTATGCGCTCGACCTGATGCGCATCGCGCTGGAACTCGCGTACGCGAACAAGGTGTTCGTCGATATCGCCGTGAAGTTTTTCGAGCACTTCCTGTATATCGCGGAGGCGGTGAGCTGCGAGGACAATTGCGACACCGGTCTCTGGGACAGCGAGGACGAGTTCTTCTACGACAAGCTGCGCCTGCCCGACGGCTCGAACGTACCGATGCGCATCCGCTCGATCGTCGGACTGATCCCGCTCTTCGCCGTGCACGTGCTGGAGCCGAAGGTGTATCGCTCGCTGCCGGAGTTGCGCGAGCGCCTGCACTGGTTCCTGGAGCATCGCACCGACCTCGCGCGGCTCGTGTCGCGCTGGAACGTCGCGGGGCAGGGCAACAGCGTGCTCCTGTCGCTGCTGCGCGGGCATCGCATGAAGGCGCTGCTCCGGCGCATGCTCGACGAAACCGAATTTCTCTCCGATCACGGCGTGCGCGCGCTGTCGCGCGTGCATCTCGACAACCCGTTCGTCTTCTATCACAACAGCGAGAGCTTCAGCATCCGGTATCTGCCGGCGGAATCGGACTCGCGCGTGTTCGGCGGCAATTCGAACTGGCGCGGACCGGTGTGGATGCCGGTGAACTATCTGCTGATCGAATCGATCCACGAGTTCCATCGCTATTACGGCGACGATTTCCGCGTCGAGTATCCGACGGGCTCGGGGCAGAAGTTCTCGCTCGCGCAGATCGCCGATGAACTCGCGCGCCGCGTGACGACACTGTTTCTGCTCGACAAGAACGGCGAACGTCCGGTGATGGCCGCGTATCCGCTGCTTCAGGCCGATCCGCGCTCACGCGATCTCGTTCTTTTCCACGAATATTTTCATGGCGACAACGGGCGCGGCGTGGGCGCATCGCATCAGACGGGCTGGAGCGGACTGGTCGCGCTGCTGTTGCAGCCGCACGCGACGGGACCGTCCGGCGTCGTGCCGCTCGCAGGCGAAGCCGATGCCGACATTCAGGAGTTCGCCGGAGCGAAGTAGCGCACCGCCCGGTTTCGGTGTTCTCGGGAAAGTCAATCGTTGAACGCCGAAACCGTTATTCGGAATAGTCTGGTGTTGGCCCTTTCCTCGACTGCGTAGATTTGTGCAATCACAGATCGATGACAGTTCGGAGGACGGAATGAATCACTCCATTGGCGCGTATTCCTTGAGCGGCTACCAGTTAGGCATGGGAGCCTGCGGCAACACCCGTGTCGAAAACGAGGATAGTCCGCCGCTCGCCCTGGTCATGCTGGTGTTCGCCGCCGCCATGCTGGGCGGCGCCTGGTTCAGCGACAAGTTCGACAGCTTCGCCGCCGGATTGATCGCGTGGGTCGCGATTCTCGCCATGCTGGGCGGATTCATCGATCGCCGGTTCAGCGGCGCAGCGGCACTCGAACGTCGTATTCGTCAGCGTGAGAAGGCCCGCCTCTACGCGCTTTGCAACATGTCGGCGGCGAGCAGCTTCAGGCAGCAATGGCCTGACTGGACGATGTCAACAACACGGGAATGGACTTCGACGTCGGCGTACCGGCGCCATCCGCAACCGACGACAACGGCACGAGCGGGTTGGTCTCCGGATAATACGCACCGAGGCAGCCGCGCGGAATGTCGTATTCAACGAGCTTGAAACCGTCCACGCGGCGCTCCACGCCGTCGTCCCACACGCTCGTGATATCCACGAGCTCGCCCGGCTCGAAGCCGAGCATATCGATATCGTCGCGGTTGGCGAACAGCACTTGCCGTTGCCCGTACACGCCGCGATACCGGTCGTCGAGGCCGTAGATCGTCGTGTTGTACTGATCGTGCGAGCGCGTCGTCATGAGCGTCATCAGGCGTTCGCCGTACAGCGCGCGCGCACGGTGGATCGGCGTATCGAACGCGATCTCGTGCACGATGAACTGCGCCTTGCCGCTCGGCGTCTTCCAAACGCGATCCCGCGAGGCCACGCCCAGATGAAAACCGCCGGGCTGCTTCAGACGTTCGTTGTAGCGTTCGAAGCCGTCGAGCACTTTCTCGATGCCGTCGCGGATCAATGCATAGTCGCCGGCATGCGCCCGCCAGTCGACCTTCGATGAACCGAGCGTCGCATGCGCCATGCGCGCGACGATCGCCACTTCGGACAGCAGATTCTGCGAAGCCGGCTTGTTCATGCCGTACGAGATGTGCACCATGCTCATCGAATCCTCGACGCTCACGCCTTGCGGCACGCCGTTCTGAAGATCGATTTCGGTGCGGCCGAGCGTAGGCAGAATGAGCGCGTCGCGGCCGTGCACAAGATGGCTGCGGTTCAGCTTCGTCGTGATGTGCACGGTGAGATCGCACGAGCGCATCGCTTCCCACGTGCGCGGCGTGTCGGGCGTCGCGATGGAGAAATTTCCACCCAGTCCGATGAACACCTTCACCTTGCCTTCGAGCATCGCGTGAATGGTTTCGACGACATCGTAGCCGTGCTCGCGCGGCGGCTCGAAATCGTATGCGGCGCCGAGCCGGTCGAGAAACTCCTGCGTCGGCTTTTCTTCGATGCCCACGGTGCGGTCGCCCTGCACGTTCGAATGGCCGCGCACCGGGCAAAGCCCCGCGCCGCGACGGCCGATGTTGCCGCGCATCATCATCAGGTTCGAGAGCAGTTGAATCGTCGGCACGGAGTTCTTGTGCTGCGTGAGGCCCATGCCCCACGTCGCGATGACGGCGCGGCCTTTCGCGTAGATATCGGCGAGCTTGAGCACGTCGTCCATCTCCACGCCGGATTCTGCGATGATCGCGTCCCAGCTTTCAGCGCGCAGGTCGTCGGCGAACGCGTCGAAGCCGACCGTGTGCTGCGCGATGAAATCGACATCGAGCACGCGCTCGCCGCCGTTCGCACGCGCTTCGTCGTCCAGCTCGATCACGCGTTTCGCAACGCCCTTGATGAGCGCGAAGTCGCCGCCGACTTTCGGGCGGATGAACACCGAGCTGATCTTCACGCCCTTCGGCGAAAGCATGTCGAGCGTGTGCTGCGGGCTCGCGAAGCGTTCGAGGCCGCGCTCCTTCAGCGGGTTGATCGAGACAATCGTCGCGCCGCGTTTCGCGCAGTCGCGCAACTCGCCGAGCATGCGCGGATGATTCGTCGCCGGATTCTGGCCGAAGAGCAGCAGCGTGTCCGCGTGCTCGAAGTCGTCGAGCGTGACCGTGCCCTTGCCGATGCCCACGGTATGCGGCAAGCCGCGGCTCGTCGCTTCGTGGCACATGTTCGAGCAATCGGGGAAATTGTTGGTGCCGTACATGCGCACGAACAGTTGATACAGAAACGCGGCTTCATTGCTCGCGCGGCCCGACGTGTAGAAGGCGGCGCGGTCCGGATCGTCGAGTTTTTTCAGATGCGCGGCGATCAGTTCGAACGCATCGTCCCATTCGATCGGCACGTAACGATCGCGCTTCGCATCGTAGACGAGCGGGTCCGTGAGCCGGCCGTGCTGCTCCAGCTCGTAGTCGGTTTGCGCCATCAGCGTGGAGACCGTGTGTTCTTCGAAGAACGCGGGCGTCACGCGCTTGCTGGTCGCTTCGGCGGCGACGGCCTTGACGCCGTTCTCGCAGAATTCGAAGGTCGAGCCGTGCTCGCGGTCCGGCCACGCACAGCCGGGGCAGTCGAAGCCGTCGGGCTGATTCTGCTTGAAGAGCGTCCGGTAATTCCCGCCCGCCACCTTCTCCTTGACGAGATTGATGGCGACCTGCTTCAGCGCGCCCCAGCCCGCGGCGGGGTGCGTGTACGGTTCGATGCGTGGTTCCGGCTTCTTCATGGCGTTCGTCTTCGATAAAGCATGCGATGGGACCAAGATTACTGTGTCCCGAATCGAGCGCGGCGCACAGAAAATATGAAATCGGAGGAGTACAGTTGCGACGTTTTGACATAGACTGCGATCACGTCGAAACGAAAGGGAGCGCGCGTTGAAGCTCTACGAAAAGCTCGCCGATGAAATCGAGGAATCCGTGCGTCGGGGCGTGTTCGCGCCGGGCGAGAAGATCGCGTCGGTGCGGCAGGCGAGCCAGCAGCACGGCGTGAGCATCAAGACCGTGCTGCACGCCTACGCGATCCTGGAAAGTCGCGGCATTCTGGAGACGCGTCCGCAGTCCGGCTATTTCGTGCGAGCGAAGCCGCAGGCGGGCGCGGCGCAGAGTCGGCCGAGGCGCGTAATCGCGACGGCATCGGAAGTCGATGTCAGCCGGCTCGTGCTCTCGACCCTGCGCAGCATCGGCGCGCACGACGCCGTGCCGTTCGGCTCGCCGTATCCCGATCCCGGGCCGTTTCCGTGGCGACGCATCAACCAGTACGCGAACGCGATCGCGCGACGGCATGCGAGCTGGAATCTCATCGACGACCTGCCGCCGGGCAATCCGGAACTGATCCGTCAGATCGCGCGGCGGTATGCGGAAAGCGGCGTGCCGGTCGATCCGGACGAGATCGTCATCACCGTCGGCGCGACGGAGGCCATCAACCTGAGCCTGCAGGCCGTCGCGAAGCCGGGCGACACCGTGGCGGTCGAATCGCCGACTTACTACGCGATGCTGCACGCGATCGAGCGCCTCGGCATGCGCGCGATCGAAGTGCCGACGCATCCGGCCGAGGGCATCGACATCGAGGCACTGTCGCAGATCATCGCGCGCGGGAAGGTCGCCGCGTGCATGGTGATGCCCAACTTCCAGAATCCGCTCGGTTTCCAGATGCCCGACGAGCGTAAGCGCCAACTGGTCGATCTGCTGTCGGAGCACGAGATTCCGGTCATCGAGAACGATGTCTATCACGAGCTTTATTACGGCGATGCACGCCCGTCGACGCTCAAGAATTTCGACACGAAAGGACTCGTGCTGCATTGCTCGTCGTTTTCGAAGAGCCTGACGGCGTCGTATCGGATCGGCTGGGCGATGCCGGGGCGGTATCGGGCGCAGGTCGAGAAGCTCAAGTTCCTCAACACGCTGACGACGCCCTCCGTGCCGCAGGTCGCGATCGCGGATTATTTGCGGCAGGACGGCTACGACCGGCATCTGCGGCGCGTGCGCAGGCTGTATCGGCAGCAATCGCGCATCATGAGCGCGATGGTCGAGCGCTTCTTTCCGCCCGGCACGCGGACTTCTGCGCCGCAGGGCGGCTATGTGCTGTGGGTCGAATTGCCGGAGCGCGTCGATTCGATGCGGCTGTATCGCGCGGCGCTCGATTGCGGCATCACGGTCGGGCCAGGGTATATGTTCTCGACGCGCAATGCCTTCAGCCACTTCATCCGGCTCAACTACAGTTATCCGTGGACCGCGCAGAGCGAGGCTGCGTTGCAGCGGCTCGGCGAACTCGTCGGGGAGATGGGCGCGCGCGCGGGCGGGGACATGAACATGGGAGAACGCGCATGAGCGATGACATCGATCCGGCGCTCGTCGCCGTGCTGGCGCAGTTGTGGCGCGCGCGGACGGAAACGCCGGGGCGCGCGTGGTCGCTCGCCAGGCTCGCCAAACAGGCCGGTTTGCCGATGAGCGCGTTGAGGCGGCAATTGACCGGACTCACGGACGGTGGGCTGGTCGAGATGCAGATGAGCGAGGAAGGGACGGGCAGCGCGTGGCTGACGGAGGAGGGCGTGAATTTGTGTCAATCGGTCTTCGGGGACACGGAAAGCTGAAAAATGAACTAGAATGATATGCGATATGTATATCGTATAGCGAGGACCAAATGGGACGGATTTTGATCGACCTGCCTGACGAGCAGATAGACGAGCTTGCGGCGCTCGGCGAAGCGCAGCAACGCCCGCGCGCCGCCATCATTCGGGACGCGATCAGCGCTTATGTCGCCAGCAAGAAGCGCCGTCCCGCCGTCGACGTGTTCGGCCTGTGGGAAGAGCGAAAGATCGACGGATTGCAGTATCAGCGGGAGTTGCGCGAGGAATGGTAAGAGCGCTTTTCGACACGAACATTCTGATCGATTACCTGCTGGGTATCGCTGCCGCAAGGATCGAGATCGAGCGTTATGAAGAGCGTTCGATCAGCATCGTCACACTGATGGAAGTCCTCGTGGGCGCCACGCCGGACAACGAATCGTCGCTTCGAGCGTGGCTCGCGACCTTCGATCTCGTGCCGCTCGATACTGCCGTCGCCAACCTCGCCATCGGGATTCGCAAGAAGTCGCGCATCAAGCTGCCGGACGCCATCGTGTGGGCGTCGGCGCAATCGGTGAATGCGCTTCTGGTTTCACGGAACTCGAAGGACTTCCCGCCCGACGATCCGGGCGTGCGGATGCCCTATCAACTGTAGTCGCGCCGGTCGCTACCGCCCTTGGACATCCACATCACCCTGCACGGCCGTCGCGATCTCACTGGCCAGATCTACGGCCAGTTGCGCGCGGGCATCGTCGAAGGCCGGCTCGCCGCGAACGCGCGCCTGCCGTCCACGCGCGATCTCGCCGCGCAGCTCGGGGTTTCGCGCAAGACCACGCTCGATGTCTTCGAGCGGCTCATCGCCGAAGGCTATCTGCACACGCGCGCGGGCGACGGCACGTTCGTCGCCGAAGGCCTCACGCGGCTGCCGTCCGCGCGGGCCGAACCCGTTTCGGCCCGCGCCCGGGCGACCGGCATCTGGCGCAAGATGCCCGAGCGCATGGCGATGCCCATGCCGCCCGCCCACGAAACGCTCGACTGCGACTTCAAGGGCGGCGTGACCGACAAGACGCTTTTTCCCTACGATGCGTGGCGGCGCTGTCTCAATCAGGCATTGCGCACGCAAGCGCGCGCGACCGGCGGCGTCGCGGGCTATCGCGACCCGGGCGGCGAGCAGGAGTTGCGGCTCGGCATCGCGCGTTATCTCGGGTTCAGCCGCGCGGTCGTGTGCAACTGGCAGGACGTGATCGTGACGCAGGGTGCGCAGCAGGCGCTCGATCTGCTCGCGCGCGTCACGATCCAGCCGGGCGATGTCGTCGCGATCGAGGAACCGGGTTATCCGCCCGCCCGCGCATTGTTCGCGGCGCTCGGCGCACGCATCGCGCATGTGCCGGTCGATGGCGATGGCATCGTCGTGCAAAAGCTGCCGCGCAATACCCGCCTCGTCTACGTGACGCCGTCGCACCAGTTTCCGCTCGGCATGCCGATGAGCCTCGAAAGGCGCATCGAATTGCTCGAATGGGCCGCGAAGCGCGGCGCGGTCATCGTCGAGGACGATTACGACGGCGAGTTTCGCTTCGAGGGCCGGTCGGTTGAATCGCTGAAGAGTCTGGATCGCGCGGGGCTCGTCGCGTATGTCGGCACGTTTTCGAAGACGCTTTTTCCCGATCTGCGGCTCGGTTACGTCGTGCCGCCCGCGACCTTGTCGGAGCCGATCTGGAACGCGAAGCAGACCTGCGACTGGCACAGTTGCATGCTGACGCAGACGGCGCTCGGCGCGTTCATGCTCGACGGCGAATACGCGAAGCATCTGCGCCGCATGCACAAGGCTTATGCCGAACGCCGCGCGATGCTGATCGGGCGATTGAGAGGCGAGCTCGCGCCGTGGTTCGAGCCGCTGCCATCGACGGCGGGCATCCATCTCGTCGCGCGGCTCGTTGGGTCATTGCACGAGCACGATGTGGTCGCGGCGGCGCGCGCCGTATCGGTCGGCCTGTATGGAATCCGCGCGTTCTATGCGGGCGAGCCGGCGCAGCAAGGCGTGCTGTTCGGCTATGGCGGAACGAGCGCAGCGGCGATCGAACGCGGCATGAAGCGGCTCGCCGCGCTCATGCCGACGCTCGCCCGCTAGCTTCGCGGCATCACTGATCGCACAGCAGCAAGAGTTTTTCCTGTGCCGTGCAGCTTGCTTTCTTGGGCTTCTGCGCGGCCGCATCCGCGTCGCGCGCCGCGACCTTGCGCGCCGGAGTCTGCGACTGCTCGGCCGCCGCCGTGCGTTGCGCGATGCACGCGCGCAGGTGCTTCTCCATCGGCGGATAGTACTTCCAGCCACGCGTGAGCGGCGGCAGTTCGAGGTGCACCTGTTTCCACTTCGGATGGCCGTTGGCCTGCAGCGTGTCGAAGTTCGTGCACAGCGAATCCGCGAATTTCGACAGCGCGCCGACCGTGCCGCGCAAACCGTAGTCGTAGGTCACGAGGAACGCCTTCACGGTGAGCGTCGGCGTGTCTTCCTGAATCCAGTTCGGATAGCTCGACGTGCGGATCGTCGCCGGGAAGTAAGTCTGCTTCGCACGCGCGGTTTCCTGCGCGCTGGAATCGAGGCGCAGCAGCTTGATCTGCTTTAGCAACTCAGGATTCATGTCCTGGAAGAGCTTCGCCGGCTGGCCCGCGACGATCACCGCCACATCGATCTTGCCGACGATCAGCCGCGCGAGCGAATCCTCGTTGTTCAGATGCTGCTCGTTCGCTTCGGCGATCGGCTCGCCGAACATCAGCCGATACAGCGTCTCCGCCGACTGCGCCGTGCCGCTGCCGATCGGCCCCACGCTGATGTTCTTGCTCTTGATCTCGTGGATGAACTTCATCGGCGAGTCGGCGCGCGTGACGAAGTAAATTTCCTCGTCGTAGAGCGGCATGATGAGCCGCAACGGCTTGATGATCTTGCCCGCGTCCGCGTTGCCCGAGGTCGCCATGTCCATGTATGCCTGATACACGTCCGACTGCACCAGCGCGAACTTCACGCCGGGCTCGTAGCGCATGCGTTGCACGTTTTCCGCCGATCCCTTCGACGGCAGCACTTCCAGCTCGATGCCCGCCGGTTCGGCGACGTACTTCGACAAGTCCTGGCCGATCTGGATATACGTGCCCCGTTCCTGCCCCGTCGTGATCTTGTAGGGGATCGGATCGGCGGCGAAGCTCGATCCCGCGCCGATCAGCCCGGCGATGGCAAGGAGCGCCAGCGCACCCCGTGCGGCGTTGCGCATGCTTTTTGTGGTGAACATGATTGACCCTTTAATCGGAGTTGGACGGGTACTTTTGAAACTCGCGCGACGCGGAAAAGAGTCCGCAAAGCGCGCAATTCGCTCATGCCCGGTCACTCACATGCGGCTCAACGCGAAGGCGCGTGGCGCGTGTTTGCCGTGCGTCGTTGTTGTCTCGGTGTGTTCTTCTGCTTTTGCTTTTCTGCTCAGCGCGACGGCTTCGAAGCCGGATCGCCGCCGCTCCAGCCGTATTGCTTGATGGCGCGTTCGAGTTCCTCGGACTTGTCGGAGTCCAGGTGTGAACCCGCCGGCATATTGGCGAACTGGGGCGACGCGCCGGCGCTCGCCTGCGTGCCGCGCGCCGGCGCGTTCGTCTGCGCGACGGGCTGACTCACGACCGGCGCGACGCGCTGCGCGGCGGCAGTCTGCGCGACCGGTTGCGCCGCGGGCGGGCGCGGCACGGCGGCCTGCATCGTCGCCGTGGATGGCGGCAGCGCGCTGCTCTGGTTGCCGGGTTGCGGCGGACGCGGCACAGCGGCCCGCGTGGCTGGCGCCGACGGTTGCGGGGGATCTTCGCCGAGGTAATACGCGCCGCGCGGATTCGCCGGGCGAGCGGCCTGCTGCGGCGGCTCGTCGCCGAGATAGTAGGGCGCGCGCGGATTGGCGGGGCGCGTGTTGTTGGCGGCGGCGGAAGGCTGCGCGTCTTCGTCGCCGAGATAGTAGGGCGTGCGCGCCGCCTGCGTGACGGGCGCGGGAGCCGCTTTCGCCGCCGGCTGCGAAGGCGCGGGGGCTGCGGCCTGCGTGGTCGCTGGTGCGGCGGGCGCGGGCTTCGTCATCGTCGTGGCGACGGCGGGCGCGGCAGGCGCGGCGGGCGGTGCGACGGTCGTCGCGGTGATCGCGGCGGTCGCCGCCTGAGCACGCGCGATCTTCTCCTCGCGCGCTTCGTACGCGGCGTCGTCCTCGGCGTGGCGCGCGGCGGCACTGCGTTGTGCAACACGCCGGTCGGCGGCGGGTTTCTGCGCGATGGTGTTCGGCTTCGTGGCCGGCGCGACCGCTGCAACGTTTGCCTGCGCGGGAAGCGGTGCGGGCATCGCGGCAGCCGGTTTCGGCTGCGCCGCGGCTGCGGTGTTCGTCGTGTCGGGCGTATTGGCCGCGGCCGTCGGAGGCGACGTGCCCGGAACCTTCTTGGCGAGCGCCGCTGCTGCCGTCGGCGCGAGCCAGCCCGCATGCGAGACCACGCGTTCGAGCATGGCCTGGGATTCCATGTTGCTGCCGTCGAGCGCGAGCGCCTCGCCCGCATTCTGCTGCACGCAGGCCCACGCGGAAGTCCGCTCGCAGGCGCGTGCGAGTTGCAGCGCGGCGTCGCGTTGCGATTCGCGCTTGAGCAGTTCGTCTTTCAGGCTTTCGTAGTCCGCGCGCGCCTGCTGCTGCGCCGGCAGGACTCTGAGCCGCGCGCGGGCGGTGGCGAGGTCGTGCTGATCCAGCGCGGTGCGCACGCCTTGCAGCGTATCGCCGCCGGGCACGCGCGTGTCCACCGGGACGCGACGTTCGGCGACGGCCGGAGCGTCCGTCGTCGCGCCGCGCATGAGCGAACCGACTTTGGAATCGATCGCGCCCGAGACGCTGTGATCGGCGGAAGGCGTGCCGCCACCGCCATCGGAATCGCCGAGCTGGTAGTAGAACATCGCGCCGAGCAGCAGCACGAGCCCGCAAGCGCCCGCGATGACCGTCTTCTTCGTGTTCCAGCGCTCCGAGCCGGGCAGCGCGTCGGGATCGTTGCCGGATTCGGCATAGGCGTTACGCGCGGATTCTTCGGCGCGGCGCGCGCGATATTCCGCCGCCTTCTGCGCGATGCGCTCGCTCGCGCGCTCGGTCCAGCGCGAGCGCATGCCCGGCTCGACGCGCTCGGCGCCGTCCGTGCCGAGCGCGGCGGATGAGGTCGATGCCGAAGCCGCCGCCGATGCGAGCGGCGCGCCCGCTTCTTCGAAAACGTTCGTGCGCGGCTTGCCCGATGCGGCTTCGCGCTGCTGGCCGAACGCGGCGTTGCGATCGGCGCCGCAATTGGGGCAGCTGTCGGCGTTTTTGCGCACCGTGCTGCCGCACCGCTGGCAGACGACGGAGAACATGGATGCGGGAAACGTCAGACGCGTGGTCATGCTGGAGCCCCTCGAAGGACATGTGCGTGAGGTTGCCAAAATCGCGTGGCCGCCAATGCGCGCCGGGTCGTCGCGCCTGTACGCAGGAACGCAGTCCCGCAACAGCAATCCTTCGTATTCTCTCCCCGCGCGCCATGCGCGCCGGCGGGAAACGACATTCCGACTATGGTTCAACCACTATCGGACGTCAATTGCCTTTCGCACCTATTTCCGGGCCGCGAAACTTAAGCGACTACACCATTGCGCCGCGCGTCGTGTGGCTGATGGCGTACGGACCGGAGCGTTCCGCACATTGGCCCTGATGTCGATGTGAAAGCGTCGGATCGATGCGCGTACGACTTCGAATCGGCATGCGCCGCGCGCCTCGCTTCTCTCGCTCACGATAATTTCTGACATTTTGGGATCGCGCCGGCGGTTTTGAACCGCCAATCCTTAGCCGTTAAACGACAAGGGCGCGCGATCGCCGGATAACCCACTGATGCCAAAGCGATTCGCACGCCCGGTAAAGCGTTGTTTCGCGCCCACGGCGGACGCGTAAACACGGATTGGCCGGATCGCCGGATGTCGAGCGAAGATTGATCAGGCATCCGAAGCATCGTCCGATAAGCCGGCGTCGTCCGCAAACGGCGAGGGCCGCGACGCGAAATTCGCGCCGCGGCCCTCGTCAGTCCGACCGTGAGCAAAAGCCTTATTCGGCCAGTTGCAGCTTGCCGTCGATGCGGCGGTTCAGGCCGAGCGGATTGTCCGTCTTCAATGCGTCGGGCAGGAGCGCGTCAGGCAGATCCTGATAGCTCACCGGACGCAGGAAGCGGTTGATCGCGAGGCTGCCGACCGAGGTCGAGCGGCCATCCGCCGTCGACGGGAACGGGCCGCCGTGGACCATCGCATGGCCGACTTCCACGCCCGTGCCGAAGCCGTTCACCAGCAGGCGGCCCGTGCGGCGTTCGAGCGCGGGCAGGACGCGTTTGGCATCGGCGTAATCCGCTTCGTCGATGTGCAGCGCCGAGGTCAACTGGCCTTCCAGCGATTCGACCAGATCCAGCATGGTCGCGAGATCCGGGCAACGCACGACGAGCGACGACGCGCCGAAGATTTCTTCCTGCAGTTCGTGGCTCTTGCGGAACGCGTCGGCGGTGGTGACGAACAAGGCCGAGCGGCCCTGATTCTCGCCCTTCGCCTCGACGCCGCGTGCGGCGGTCGTTACGCCGGCATGCTCGCCGGCGCGCTCGACGGCGCCCTGATACGTCTTGCAGATGCCCGGCGTGAGCATCGTCTGCGCGGCGGTTTCCGACAGCGCCGCCGATGCCGCTGCGATGAACTTGTCGAGATCGGGGCCGTCGACGGCGAGCACCAGACCCGGGTTCGTGCAGAACTGGCCCGCGCCGAGCACGAGCGAGCCCACGAAGGCCTTGGCGATGGCTTCGCCGCGGTTCGCGAGCGCCGCCGGGAACAGCAGAACCGGGTTGATGCTGCTCATTTCCGCGTAGACGGGGATCGGCTCGGTGCGTGCCGCCGCGAGTTTCATCAGCGCCGTGCCGCCGCCGCGCGAGCCGGTGAAACCGGCTGCCTTGATGCGATTGTCCTTGACCAGACCCTGGCCGACGTCGCGGCCGCTGTCGAACAGCAGCGAGAACGTTCCCTCGGGCATGCCGCAGTCCTTGACCGCTTTCTGCACCGCGCGGCCGACCAGCTCCGCCGTGCCCGGATGCGCCGAGTGCGCCTTCACGATGACCGGGCAGCCGGCTGCGAGCGCCGACGCCGTGTCGCCGCCGGCGACCGAGAACGCGAGCGGGAAGTTGCTCGCGCCGAACACGGCGACCGGGCCGACGCCGATATGGCGCAGACGCAGATCGACGCGCGGCAGCGGCTTGCGCTCGGGTTGCGCCGGATCGATGCGCACGCCGAGGAAGTCGCCGTTGCGGACGACGTCGGCGAACATGCGCAACTGGCCGACCGTGCGGCCGCGCTCGCCTTCGAGGCGCGCGCGCGGCAGGCCGCTTTCGATCATGCAGCGCTCGATCAGATCGTCGCCGATATCGAGGATATTTTGCGCGATCGTGTCGAGAAACTTCGCGCGCGCTTCGGGCGCGGTTTCGCGATAGACGTCGAACGCGGTCCACGCGAGGGCGCACGCGCGGTCGAGATCGGCCAGCGTCGCGCCGCCGAAAGCCGGTTCGATGGCCGCGCCCGTCGATGCGTTGACGGCCTTGATCGAGCCGTTCGAGCCGAAGACCGATTCCTGACCGATCAGCAGGTTGCCAGTGAGTTGCATGTTGTCTCGTCCTTGCTTGGAGTGATTCGTGGCAGTCAGTTGTACGATGACTGTCTCATGCCCGACTATACGGCCTCGCGCGTGCACCTGTATAGTGAAACCTTTCCATCGCTTGATCGCTTTTTGGAATCACCCCACGCTTTCCCGCAGGCCGACGGATGAAGAATACGCTGGAAGTATTGATGTCGCGGCTGCGCATGAAGCAGTTGCAGTTGCTGATCGCGCTGGACGACCACAAATCGCTGCACAAGGCGTCGAGCGCGATGGCGATGACGCAATCCGCCGCGAGCAAGGCGCTCGCCGAACTCGAATCGATGCTGGAGGCGCCGCTGTTCGAGCGCGCGAAGAGCGGGCTGATTCCGAATCCGTTCGGCCGCTGCGTGGTGCGCTATGCGCGCGTGCTGGCCGCCGATCTGAACGCGCTGTGCCAGGAAGTCGCGCAGATTCGCGCGGGCACGGGAGGACGCCTGACGGTCGGCACGATCATGGGCGCGGTGCCGGGCGTCGTCGCGCCGATCGTCAACGAGATGCATGCGAGGCATCCGGATCTGGCCATCGAGATCGTCGAGGATACGAGCGCGCGCATGCTGCCGATGCTCGACGACGGCCGCGTCGATCTCGTGATCGGCAGGTCGAGCGTGTCGGATCAGCCGTCGAAATATCACTATCAGCCGCTCGCGGACGAGCCGCTTTGCATCGTAGTCGGGCACGCTCACGAGCGCACGGGGGAACAGAAGGTCGGTTTCGCGGACCTCGCGCGCTATCGCTGGGTCACCTATCCGAGCTACATGCCGATGAGCGCGCTGCTCGAACGCGAACTCGATCTCGCCGGCCTGCCGATGCCGGCCAATCCGATTTCCACCGCCTCGCCGCTCATGACGGTGACGCTGCTGCAGGAGAGCCCGGAACTCGTGTCGATTCTGCCGGCGAGCGTCGCGAAGGTGTTCGAGCGTCACGGCATGCTGCGCATCCTGCCGGTGCGCATGAAATCGAAGTCGCAGACGTACGGCATCGTCACGCGCAAGGGCGGGGAGCTGTCGCCGGCCGCGCGCCAGTTCGTGCAGATGCTGCGCGAACAGAGCCGGCCGCATTGAGATTCAGCGCGTCGCGACGATGAAAATGCGCGGGAAGGGCAGCAGCACCGTGCCGTCGCCGAGCACCGTGTAGGCCGCTTGCAGCCCGGCGCGATAGCGTTCGAGGAAAGCGGTCGTTTCCTTCTCGTCGAGCTTCGTGAGGAACGGCCGCAGCCCGCTGCCCTTGAACCATTCGATGACCGCGTCGACGCCGCCTTCGAGCGGATGATGGTACGTGGTGCGCCACACGTCGACACGCGCGCAATGCGGTTTGAGCAGCGAGTAATACGCGTCGGCCCGATAGCGCTCGGTGCGTTCCACGCCTTTGAGCTTGTCGCGCCACGGACCGTCGGCGGCGGTTTCGCGCATCAGCCGGTGTGCGGGCTCGTCGAGATTGTCTGGCATCTGCACGGCCAGCCGGCCGCCCTTCGAAAGCTTGCCGACGAGCGATGGAAACAGCGTCTCGTGATCGGGCACCCACTGCAGCGACGCGTTCGCGAGGATCAGATCGAACGGGCCTTCGCCCGGCCACGCGGAGATATCGCCGAGTTGGAAGTCGACGTCCGGCAGGCGCTTTTTCGCCGAATCGATCATGTCGCGCGAATTGTCCACGCCGATGATGCGCGCGTCGGGCGCGTAGCCGATCAGCGTTTCGGTCGAGTTGCCGGGGCCGCAGCCGAGATCGACCGCCGTGCGCGCGGTCTGTGCCTGCGTCGCGTTCAGCAGATCCCGCACCGGGCGCGTGCGCTCCGCTTCAAAGAGTGTGTACTGGCGGGCTTGCCAGTCGGCCGATGATGTCGTCATGTCGGGCTCCATTCGATGTGTATGTCAGGGGGACAGCAGCGATTCTGAACGCGCCTGCGCCCAGCGTAAAATGAATTTATGCTGCGCATTATTTGGTTTTTCTTATGAAAATCGACACGCTGGGCGTACAGGCGTTCGTCGCCATCGCCGATCAGGGAAGCTTCAGGGGCGCGGCCGAGCGCCTCAACATCACGCAGACGGCGATCACCCAGCGTCTGCAGAAGCTGGAGGATTTTCTCGGCGTGCCGCTCATCGAGCGCACCACGCGCTCGATGAATCTCACCGAAACGGGGCGCACGTTCCTGCCGCAAGCGCGGCGTCTGCTCGCGGAACTGTCGGCCGCGCTGATGGAGATTCGGGAGACGGGCATGGCGCAACGTGGCGACGTGTCGATCGCGTGCGTGCCGACCGTCGGCGTGCAGTATCTGCCGCGCGTGTTGCAGGCGTATTCGGCGCGCTATCCGCACAATCGCGTCCGGATTCTGGATCACGCGTCGTCGGCGGTCGCGCAGGCGGTGCTGCATCGTGAAGTGGAGTTCGGCATCAAGATCGCGGGGGAGCATCATCCGGAGCTGCACACCGAGCCGCTCGTCGAGGATAGCTACGTGGTCGTGTGCCATCGCGATCATCCGCTCGCGCGGCGCAAGCGGATCGCGTGGCGGGCGCTGGCGGACTATCCGCTCATTCTCGCGGGCGACGTGAGCGGTAACCGTGCGTTGATCGACGCCGCGCTGGAAGGCAGCGGCATCGAACTGCATTCGTTCTACGAGGTTCAGCGCAGCTCCACGGCGCTCGGGCTCGTGGCGCAGCGCGTCGGCGCGGCGGTGGTGCCGGCGCTCGCGATTCAGAAGGACGCGTACCCGACCGTGCGGGCGATCGAACTCGTCGAGCCGACGGTCACGCGCTCGCTCGTGCTCGTGACGCGCCGCTCGGCGTCGTTGTCGCCGGCGGCGCAGGCGCTCTACGCCATGCTCGCGAAACCGCCCGGCGGCATCTGAATGGAATACTGAATCCGGTGCGTCGCAAAGTCCAAGGGAAAACTCGGATATGCACCATCGGCGCGGGCATCGCGCCTATACTGGCGAAGCATTCGCGGGCGGCTCCGGCGACCTCGGGAATGCTTTCGGCTGCATATCACGATCACCACGCGCGCCATTTTTCGGCGCCTCAAGCTATCAGGAACTCGCAGATGAGCGACACGTCAGTCGGCGGCTTGAAGGGTCTCGTGGCCGCGCTGCGCGAGCAACAGCCCGCGCTCACCGAGCGATGGATGAAGCTCGTGTTCGGCGATCAGGAAGTCGAACATTCCGATCAGCTCACCTATCGTCAGCTCGCGGATCATCTGCCGAGCATCTTCGAGGAAATCTGCATCGTGCTGGAATCGCGCAACCTGCGCGACCAGGAAGGCGCGATCGAGCACAACGCGCGCCAGCACGGCCAATGGCGCTGGCAGCAGGGTTATCGTGTCGATGAACTCGTGCGCGAGCTCGATCTGTTTCGTCAGGTGCTGCTGCTCGCGATCGGCGACTATGCCAGCACGCACGAGAATTTTTCCCGCGCGGACGAGGAGCACGCGCGCCTCATGACCGACGAAGTGGTGAGCTTCGTCACGCTCGCGTCGATACGCGAGGCGATCGGCGAGCGCGACCGCAAGATCGACGAATACACCGGCATGCTGGAGCGCGCGAACTACGAGCTGACGCTGCGGCAAAAACTCATCGGCGATCTATATGAAACGCGCATGCAGATCGCGCGTCGCGTCGCGCACGATCTGCGCAACTTCCTGAACGTATTCTCGACGGCGCTACAGCTCGCCACGCGCTCGCCCGCGAAGCGCGACGCGGCGCTCGGCCTCGCGAACCGGCAGGTCGCCGACATGGCGACGCTCGTCGATGAAATGGTCGAATATTCGAAGGTGCTCGGCGACGATTCCTTGCTCACGATCGAGCCGTTCGATCTCGTCGGCCTCTTCGACGAACTGATGCAGGCGTGCCGCGTCACGACCGAGGCGAAGGGACTCAAGCTCATCGGCCAGTTCGATCCGGTGCTCGGCACGGTGACGTCGAACCGGCTGAAGGTGAAGCAGGTCGCGCTGAATCTGCTGACGAACGCGATCAAGTACACGTCGTCGGGCGAGATCGTGCTGGCGATCGCGGCGGCGCCGGATGAATGCTGGAAACTGCGCGTCGCCGACACGGGCGTGGGCATCGGCGTGGCGGATCAGGAGCGCGTGTTCGAGGAGTTCGAGCGCGCCGCCGCCGACGATATCCCCGGCGCGGGGCTCGGGCTTGCCATCGTGAAGGAATTGTCGCGCACGCTGGACGGGGAGTTGCGGTTCCAGTCGTCGAAAGGGCACGGCAGCGTGTTCGAGGTGACGTTTCCGCTCGTGCTCAAGCCAAAGCCGGCGGAAGCCAAATAGAACAAAAAAAGGCGAACGGGTTGCCCCGTTCGCCTTCCGGTCACTACGACGCCCGCGCTACGCTCAGGCTGCCGCTTCTTCTTCGACCACTGCTTCGTCTTCCACCGACGCGCGGATCAGATGATCGAACGCCGAGAGCGATGCCTTCGCGCCGTCGCCCGCCGCGATCACGATCTGCTTGTACGGCACCGTGGTCACATCGCCAGCGGCGAACACGCCCGGCAGCGAGGTCGCGCCCTTTGCATCGACGACGATCTCGCCGTGCTTCGACAACTCCACCGTGCCCTTCAGCCATTCGGTGTTCGGCACGAGTCCGATCTGCACGAACACGCCTTCCAGCTCGACATGATGGCTCGCGCCGGTTGCACGGTCCGTGTACACGATGCCGTTCACTTTCTTGCCGTCGCCGGTGATTTCGGTCGTCTGCCCTTGCGTGACGATGGTTACGTTCTTCAGGCTGCGCAGCTTTTTCTGCAGCACCGCATCGGCGCGCAGCTCGTTGCCGAACTCGATCAGTGTGACCGCCGAGACCAGGTTCGCGAGATCGATCGCCGCTTCGACGCCCGAATTGCCGCCGCCCACCACCGCGACGCGCTTGCCCTTGAAGAGCGGGCCGTCGCAATGCGGGCAGTACGCCACGCCGCGGCCACGATATTCACGCTCGCCCGGCACGTCGATTTCGCGCCAGCGCGCGCCGGTCGACAGAATCACCGTCTTCGCCTTCAGCACCGCGCCGCTCGCCAGATGGATCTCGTTGATGCGGCCCGGCACGAGCTTTTCGGCGCGCTGCACGTCCATCACGTCGACTTCATAGCTTTTCACGTGCTGTTCGAGCGCGGTCGCGAACTTCGGTCCTTCGGTTTCTATCACGGAGACGAAGTTCTCGATCGCCATCGTATCGAGCACCTGACCGCCGAAACGCTCCGCGACGACGCCCGTCGCGATGCCCTTGCGCGCCGAATAGATCGCCGCCGCCGCGCCGGCAGGCCCGCCGCCGACGATCAGCGTATCGAACACCGGCTTGTTTTCGAGTTCCTTCGCCGCCCGCGCCGATGCGCCCGCGTCCAGCTTCGCCAGAATTTCCTTCACGCCCATGCGGCCCGAGCCGAAGCTTTCGCCGTTGATGAACATCATCGGCACGGACATGACCTGGCGCTCTTCCACTTCCTGCTGGAACAGCGCGCCGTCGATCGCGACGTGTTGGATGCGCGGGTTGATGATCGCCATCACGTTCAACGCTTGCACGACTTCCGGGCAGTTCTGGCACGACAGCGAGAAATACGTCTCGAACGCGAAATCGCCGTCGAGATTGCGAATCTGCTCGATGGTGGCGTCGTCGAGCTTGATCGGATGGCCGCCCGCCTGCAAAAGCGCCAGCACGAGCGAGGAGAATTCATGGCCCATCGGGATGCCGGCGAAGCGGATGCCCGCAGGTTTGCCCGCCTCGCCGATGGTGAAGGACGGACGACGCACGCTGGCGTCCTCTTTCTCGACGACGCTGATCTGGTGAGACAGCGAGGCGATCTCGTCGAGCAGGCTTTTCAGCTCGCGCGATTTGTCGCCGTCGTCGAGGAAGGCGACGAGTTCGATCGGCCGGGTGACATTTTCCAAATACGTTTTTAACTGGTTCTTGATATTGGCGTCGAGCATGGCGATGTCCGTTCCTTGACTGGGGTGTCGCAGACGCGCCTCGCCGCGCCGCTGCGATGATCGCAGCGCCGGACGAAGGCGTTTTTTGAGGTGAGCCTGCCGCTGAACCGCGGCAAGCTCGATACAGCGCTCGTGGAAAACGAGGCTTAGATCTTGCCGATCAGGTCGAGCGACGGGGTCAGCGTTTCAGCGCCCGGCGTCCACTTGGCGGGGCACACTTGACCCGGGTTCTTCGCGATGTACTGGGCAGCCTGAACCTTGCGGAGCAGTTCGCCGGCGTCACGGCCGATGCCGTTGTCGTGCACTTCGCACAGCTTGATCTCGCCTTCCGGGTTGATCACGAACGTGCCGCGCAGCGCGAGGCCTTCTTCTTCGATCAGCACGTCGAAAGCGCGCGAGATTGCGAGCGTCGGATCGGCAACCATCGGATACTGGATCTTCTGGATCGTGTCCGACGTGTCGTGCCATGCCTTGTGCGTGAAATGCGTGTCGGTCGAAACCGAGTAGATTTCCACGCCGAGCTTCTTGAATTCTTCGTAGCGGTCAGCCAGGTCGCCCAGTTCCGTCGGGCACACGAACGTGAAGTCGGCCGGGTAGAACACGAACACCGACCACTTGCCCTTCAGGCTTTCATCGGTGACGGTCACGAAATCGCCATTGTGGTAGGCGGTTGCTTTGAACGGCTTGACTTGGCTGTTGATGATAGGCATTTACCAGGTTCCTTTTGGAGTGGTGTTGAAGAAGTAAGTGAACTATACAGGAAAGCTATCACATCCGAGAAGTGGATTGATTTTATTGTCGGGATAGCGCAGGGCTATCGGGCCGATATTTGGCGTTTTCCCGCATGAGGCATTGTGATTGCGCGTGCCTCCCGGAGGTTCCTTTAAAAGCACATCGTTGCTTTCGCGTTTATTTCAAGGAGGCAGTATGAAGATCGGAATTATCGGCGCCGGGAACATCGGGTCCGTGCTGGCGCTGCGGTTCGGCGAGAACGGCCACGAGGTGCGCATCGCCAATTCGCGCGGGCCCGCTTCGCTCGCGGATGTCGAGCGCGAAACCGGCGCGACGGCCGTCGAGGCGCGAGACGCGGTGAAGGGCGCGGATGTCGTCGTGGTGACGATTCCCGAGGCGAAAGTGCCGAATCTGCCCAAGGACCTGTTCGCGGGCGTGCCGGCGGGCGTCGTCGTGATCGACACGGGCAACTACTATCCGCAGCAGCGCGACGGGCGTATCGACGGCATCGAGAAGGGCGCGACGGAAAGCCGCTGGGTCGAGCAGCAGATCGGACGGCCGGTCGTGAAGGCGTTCAACAATATCTATGCAGACCACCTGCGCAATCGCGGCAAGCCGGCAGGCACGCCGGGACGCATCGCGCTGCCGGTCGCGGGCGACGACGCGAAGGCGAAAGCCGTCGTGATGAAGCTCGTCGATGAAATCGGCTTCGATCCCGTCGATGCCGGCGCCATCGACGATTCGTGGCGTCAGCAGCCCGCGACGCCCGTCTATACCGCCGATTTCGACGCCGCCGGCGTGCGCGCGGGGCTGCAGAAGGCCGATCCGCTGCGCAAGCCCGAGTGGCGCGCGACGGACAGTAGTCCCGGCACTTTCGAGAATCCGGCGTGAGAGAAGGCCGCCGATGAGCGGAACGCCCGTACGGAAAAACGCGGGCAGCGGCGCGCGCCGTGCGACAATCTGCAAACTTTCCCGATGGGCTTTACCATGACTAACCGGGCTGGCGCGATGGTGCATGATCCATCGGCCGGCGTCCGGCGCCGTGGACTCGCAGATTGATCTATGAAAACCGCTTCTCCCCCGCAGGACGTGCAGGACCCACAACACCGCTTCGGCGAGTGCGACGAGTGCGCGGATGTCGAACTCGTGGCGACGGCTACCATTCCGACCCGCTACGGCACCTTCGATTCGTACGTCTATCGCGTGAAGCACACGGATGTCGAGCACATCGCCTTCGTGATGGGCGACGTGAGCAACGGAGAATCGGTGCTGACGCGGCTGCATTCCGAATGTGTGACCGGCGACGTGTTCGGCTCGTATCGCTGCGATTGCGGCGAGCAGCTCGATCTGGCGCTGCGCTATATCGCAGCGGAGGATCGCGGGATTCTGCTGTATCTGCGCGGGCATGAAGGGCGCGGCATCGGTCTCGCGAACAAGATTCGCGCTTACGCGCTGCAGGAGCAGGGGCTCGATACCGTCGATGCGAACCTGCATCTCGGCCTGCCCGACGACGCCCGCGAATACGACTCCGCCGCCGCGATCCTGCGCTCGATGAACGTGAAGTCGGTGCGCCTCATGAGCAACAATCCGTCGAAGTTCGACACGCTGCTCAAGCACGATATTCCCGTGTGCGAACGCGTCGCGCTCGCCATCCCGATGCGCGAGGAAAACGAGCGCTACATCAAGACGAAGCAGGCGCGCTTCGGGCATTACTTCGACGAAAACGAATAAGCCGCGCGCTCACTGAGCGTCGTGAAAGATCACGCCGAGCATATGCCGCCGCCCCGACCTGAGGCGGCTTACGCCGTGCTTCATGTTCACCCGATACGGCCCGCGCGTGCCCTGCACCGGCCGATGATGCACGGCGAAGAACACCGCATCGCCCTGCGACAGGGGCACCGCTTCCACACGTGACTGCATTCTCGGACGCTGCTCCGTCATCACGAACTCGCCGCCGGTGAAATCGCGGCCGGGCGCGGAAAGCAGGATCGCCATCTGGATCGGAAAGACATGCTCGCCGTAGAGATCCTGATGCAGGCAGTTGAAATCGCCGGGCACGTAACGTAGCAGGAGCGGCGTCGGCCGTGTCTGCCCCGCGCGATGGCAGCGCTCGATGAACGCCGCGTGCTCGCGCGGATAACGCGTCTCGATGCGCATCACCTCATTCCAGCGATTGGCGATCGGCGCGAGATGCGGATAGACGGCACGCCGCGCGCCTTCGAGCGTTTCGGGCAGCGGATACGCGAAGTATTTGTACTCGCCGCGCCCGAAGCCGTGGCGCTCCATCACGACGCGGCTGCGAAAGATGCCGTCGCGATCGTACAGCGCGGCCAGCGTCTCGCATTCGTCGCGCGACAAGAGCGCGGGCGCCGTGGCGCAGCCGTAGCTGTCGAGTTGCGCTTCGAGATCGGCCCAGTCGAGCGCGTCGATCCGTTCGCCGATATCTTCTGACGTCGCGCGTTCGAGCACCTTCATGTCATTTCTCCGGATGTGCGTAAGTTGCCTGCAGTGTGCGCCGCGCGCGCGTCGCACGCACTCCGGGTCTTGCTGTGCAATTCGCGCCGCGCATCAGTGCGCCATCAGCGCGCTCTCTGCGATGCGCTCCTTCAGCGCGGCCTTGCGCGCGGCCATTTTCGCGCCGATCGCGACGAGATCCATCTGCGTCTTGCGCACTTCCGGAAACAGCGTTGTTTCCTCTTCCTCGATGTGATGCGTCGTGTTCTCCTTGAGCACCTTGAAGGTCGCGTCGAAACCATCGTCGCCGGCCTTCAGGTTCGCGAATCGTTCGATGAGCGTCTTCACGAGAAAATGCTCGACGTAGGCTTCGTCCACGTCGATGCGCTGGTCTTCGGCCAGCGCATTCTGGGCGACGGGATACAGCATTTCTTCCTCGACGATCGCGTGGATCGTCAGCAACTCGCACGCGCGCTGAACGAGCGCGTTCTTGCGCTCGAAATCGTTGCGTTCCGCGCGTTCGAACGCATCGAAAAGCTGTTCGATGGCGCGGTGATCGGCTTCGAGCATGTCGAGCGCATCAATGGGTCGCGGGGTATGAGCGGCAGACATGTGGGTTCTCCTATAGTGGGCTCTCTCGGCCCTGTAGGGGCATCTTCGTGTCCCTGAGGCGCCCGAGAGCAGCAAGATGAATGCCCGCGATTGACCAGTTAACGGCGGCGTCGCGCGCGTCTAAATAGTCGGTCTTCCCGATTCGGCCAGGTCGCGTTGCCGCATCACTTTCACCTGCCACCACGCGGGCAAGAGACGCCGCACCTCCGCGCGCGCGAAGCGGTCGTCGATCAGATAGAGCACGCCGCGATCGAGCGGCCCGCGGATCACGCGCCCGGCCGCCTGCACGACTTTCTGCACGCCGGGAAAAAGATACGTGTACGCGTAACCCTCGCCGAACGCCTCGTGCATGCGCGCTTTCATTTCCTGGTTGACGGGATTGAGTTGCGGCAGACCGAGCGTTGCAACGAACGCGCCGATGAGCCGCGAGCCGGGCAGATCGATCGCCTCGCCGAACGCGCCGCCCAGCACCGCGAAGCCGACGCCGCGCCCGTCGGCGACGAAACGCGCGAGAAACTCGCGCTGCGCCGCCTCGCTCATTGCGCGGGACTGTTGCCAGCACGGAATCGACGGATGACGCGTCGCGAGCGCCGCCGCGACTTGCGCCAGATATTCGAAGCTGCTGAAGAAGCTCAGGTAATTGCCCTCGGCGCTTTCAAACTGCGCGGCGATGAGATCGGCGATGCGGTCGACCGAGCGCTCGCGATCGCGATAGCGCGTCGAAAGATCCGCGATGGCCCGCACGTCGAGCTGTTCGGCGGAAAAGGGCGATTCGACATCGACGCGCACGCTCGACTCCGGCAGGCCGAGCGTATCGGCGTAGAAATGCGCGGGCGTGAGCGTCGCGGAAAAAAGCGCGACGCTGTGGGCGCGCGCGAAACGCGGCGCGAGATGCGGGGCGGGAATCACGTTGCGCAGGCAGAGCACGGCATTGCGTTTCCCGGCGTTCGAACTCATTCGGCCGAGCGTGATGTCGAAGATCGAATGCGGACCGAAGCGTTCCGCGATGCGCGTGAAATGCACGGCATCGAAGTAGAAGCGCAAGGTTTCGGGCGTGAAGACCTCGGGTTGTTCGCCGAGCGTTTCGGTCATCAGCGAGACGGCTTGCGCGAGCGCCGTCAGCAGGCGCGCGGGCGTTTCCGTATGCGCCGCATAGTCGATGTTCGCCGCGTCCTGTTCGCGCGTGAGTTCGCGCAGGCTTCGCGCGACGCGCCCGAGCGCCTGTTTCAGCACGGGCGGCGCGCCGCGTCGCATCGCGTTGAAGGCGGCCTGATCGAGCGTCGCGGAATACATGCCGCGCGCCCGTTCGACGAGGTTATGCGCTTCGTCGACGAGCACCGACACGCGCCATCGATTCGCCTCCGCGAGCGCGAAGAGCATGGCGCTCGTATCGAAGTAATAGTTGTAGTCGCCGACGATCACGTCGCTCCAGCGCGACAGTTCCTGGCTCAGATAATACGGACAGACTTCATGCCGCCGCGCGACCTCGGCGATCGACGCGCGGTCGAGTTGCGCGCATTCGAGCGCGTCGGCGCGCGCCCCGGCGAGGCGATCGTAGAAGCCCCGCGCGAGCGGACACGATTCGCCGTGACACGCGCGATCGGGATATTCACAAGCCTTGTCGCGCGCCACGAGTTCGACGACGCGCAACGGTTCGGCGGCGAGCGTCGTCAGCGCATCGAGCGCGAGTTGCCGTCCCGCGCTTTTCGCCGTGAGAAAGAAGATCTTGTCGAGCCGCTGGCCCGGCCACGCCTTGAGCAGCGGAAAGAGCGTGCCGACCGTTTTGCCGATGCCGGTCGGCGCCTGCGCCGCGAGACATCGGCCGGACACCGCCGAGCGATAGACCGCTTCCGCGAGCGCGCGCTGGCCGGGCCGGAAATCCGCGTGAGGGAAGGCGAGCGCTTTCAGCGTCTCATCGCGTGCGGCGGCGTGCTGCATCTCTTGCCGCGCCCACGCGATGAAGCGCTCGCACTGCGTTTCGAAATGCGCGGCGAGCGCCTTGGCCGTCTGCGTCTCGACGAGCACGCTCTCGGTCTGATCGACGATATCGAAATACACGAGCGCGACCTCGATGGCTTCGAGCGCGAGCTTGCGGCACATCAGATGCGCATACACGCGCGCCTGCGCCCAATGCAGATGACGATGATTCTGCGGCATCGATTCGAGCTTGCCGCGATGCGTCTTGATCTCTTCGAGACGATTGAGCGCGGGATCGTAGCCATCGGCGCGGCCGCGCACGCACAGCGGCCCATAAGTTTCCGACAGCGAGATTTCCTTCTGATATCCGGCCGGCCGCCGGCTCGTCACCGTGACGTGGCCCGCGACGCCCTCCTGCGCGCTCGGCGTCGGCGTGAAGCGCAGATCGAGATCGCCCTGTTTCGCGGTGAACTCGCACAGCGCGCGCACGGCGACGGTGTAGGCGGGCTCGGATGCTGTATGCATGTACAGCAGTCTAGCACGCAGGCATCGGCGTCGAAGCGCCTTCTAGGATGCCGCGCGCAGCAGTTCGCCGAGCGTTTTCATCGCGCTTTCGACCTGCGGTGACCACGGATGACCGAAGTTGATGCGCACGTAATTCCCGAACGCGTGACGCGCGGAGAAGATCGGCCCGGGCGTCACGTTGATGCCGTGTTCGAGTCCGCGCCTGTGCAACTGCATCGCATCGACATGTTCGGGCAATTGCAGCCACAGGAAATAGCCGCCGTCCGGCTGCACGAACCCGACGTCCGTCGGCAGCCAGCGCGCAATGGCCTGTTCCATCGCGCCGCGTTGCGTGAGAAGCGCGCCGCGCAGCTTGCGCAAGTGCTTGTCGAAGCCGCCGTGCTGGAGATAATCGGCGATGCCCGCCTGAATGGGGATGCTCGTCGAGATGCTCGTCATCAGCTTGAGCCGCCGGATCGCGTCCGCGAAACGGCCCGCCGCGACCCAGCCGAGCCGGTAACCCGGCGCGAGCGTCTTCGACAGCGATGCGCAATGCATCACGAGCCCTTTGGTGTCGAAGGCTTTCGCGGGCGGCGGACGATCCGGCGCGAAATGCAGTTCGCCGTAGACATCGTCCTCGATGAGCGGCACGTCATGCTGCGCGAGCAAATCGACGAGCGCGCGCTTCTTCTCGACGGAAAGCGTCACGCCCGTCGGATTCTGAAAGTTGGTCATGAACCAGCACGCACGCACCGGATGCTTGACGAGCGCTTCGGCGAGCACGTCGAGATCGAGTCCTGCGTGCGGATCGACGGGAATCTCGACCGCCCGCAGGCCGAGATGCTCGACCGCCTGCAACGCCGCGTAGAAGCACGGCGATTCGATCGCGACGACATCGCCCGGCTTCGTGACGGCCATGAGGCTCAGCGTGAGCGCTTCCATCGCGCCGTTCGTGACAATGAGTTCCTCGACCGGCTGCGCGATGCCCATGCCGATATAACGCAGCGCGATTTGCCGCCGCAATTGCTCGTTGCCCGGCGGCATGTCGACGACCGTGCTCCACGGATCGAGCATGCGCGCCGCGTGCGCGAGCGACTTCGCGAGACGCGCCAGCGGAAACAGTTTTGGCGATGGAAACGCGGAGCCGAGCGGCACGACATCCGGACGCTTGACCGCATCGAGCACGGAGAACACGAGACTGCTCACGTCGATGGCCGCAGGCTCCGCGATCGGCGTGGGCGAGGCTGTCTGCGTCGCCACTTTCGCGCCGGGCGCGACGAAGTAGCCGGAACGTTCGCGCGCGCGAATCAAGCCCCATTCTTCGAGCAGGTAATACGCGCGAAAGACTGTCGATTGCCCGACGCCGTATTGCGTCGTCAGATGCCGCACCGATGGCAGGCGCGTGCCGACAGGCAAGCGGCCCGCGCGAATCTCGGCGGCCATCGTGTCGGCAAGGGCTTGGTAGCGCTTCATCGCGTGCTTGGGAGAGGGGGCGCGAAATTGTCTCATACGGGTTCGCGAAGGAATATCCACGCGTCGCCGTGCGTTTAATGAGCAAGCGGCTTAATCGCCGCGCCCGGCTTTTCAAACCTTTCGGAGGTGCTTTCATGAAGCTCGCCAGAATCGCAACAGTCATGCTCGCCTTGCTCGCCGGTCTGCTCGCGGGATGTCAGACCGACGGCAGTTCGACATCGTCGGGCACGACATCCGGCAGCGGCAGCAGCGGCGGATATTGACCGCGCAAAGGCTGCCGCCGGGACTGTCGGCGGCGCAGTTTCGGGCGGCGCTCGCGGCCTTCGCGGCGGCGCTCGGCAGCGATGCGGTGCTGTCGGACGATACCGCTTCGTATCTCGATCCATTCGCGCCCGGCGACGCGCTCGCGCACGCGCCGTCCGCCGTCGTCCTGCCGAGAGATGTCGAAGGCGTGCGCGCGGCGCTGGCGGTGGCGAATCGATATCGCGTGCCGCTCTGGACCGTATCGACGGGACGCAACTTCGCTTACGGCGGCGCAGCGCCACGCGTGAGCGGCTGTGTCGTGCTCGACTTGCGGCGGATGAACCGCATCATCGAGATCGACGAGACGCTCGGCTTCGCGCTGGTCGAGCCGGGCGTGACGTACTACGACCTGCATCGCGCGCTCGGCACGCCACGGAAGTTCTGGCTCGATCCGCCCGCGGCGGGCTGGGGCAGCGTGATCGGCAACACGCTCGAACGCGGCTATGGCACGACGCCTTACGGCGACCACGCGGCCCATCAGTGCGGCATGGAGGTCGTGCTTGCAAACGGCGATGTCGTGCGCACCGGAATGGGCGCGATGGCGTCGAGCCGTGACTGGCAGGTCTTCAAAAGCGGCTTCGGCCCGTCTTACGACGACATGTTCATGCAGTCGAACTTCGGCGTGGTCACGAAGCTCGGCATCTGGCTCATGCCCGCGCCCGAGGGCTACATGATTTGCCGCTACGCGTTCGGACGCGAGGACGATCTCGAACGCGTCGTCGATACGCTGCGTCCGCTCAGAATGGATGGCACGATTCAAAGCAACGCGGTCATCGAAAGCGCGGTGCGCTGGGCGGCGGGCGTATCGACGCGAAAGACCTGGTACGACGGCAAAGGCGCAATGCCCGACGACGCCATCGACGCGATGGCGCGCAAGATCGGCATCGGGCGCTGGAACCTGCGCTTCTGTCTGTATGGGCCGCCGTCGCTCGTCAACGCGCGGCGCGATATCGTGCATGCGCGTTTCAAGCCGATCGCGGGCGCGACGCTCTTCGAGATGCCGTATCGCGATGCATCCATCGAGCCCGAAGGCGGCGGCGATCGTGCGCAAGTCGGCATTCCGGGGCTCGAAGCGTTCAATTTGCTGAACTGGCGCGGCGGCTCGGGCGCGCATATCGATTTCTCGCCGATTTGCCCGCCCGTCGGACGCGATGCCGTGAAGCAGGCGCGCATGGTGCGCGAGCGCGCGGCGCAATTCGGCTTCGACTATTACGGCGGTTTCACGGCGGGCCAGCGCGCGATGCATCACATCTTCGCGGCGATTTTCGATCGCGACGATCCGAAACAATCGCGCGACGCCGGTGCGCTGATCGAAGCGCTGATCAGCGATGCGGGCGCGGCGGGTTATGGGCAATATCGGACGCATCTGTCGTATATGGATCTGGCCGCCGCGCAATACGACTTCAACGATCACGCGCTGATGCGGCTGTCCGGCACGATCAAGACGGCGCTCGATCCGAACGGGATTCTGTCGCCGGGCAAGCAGGGTATCTGGCCGGCGAAGCGTCCGGATGCATCGGAAGGAGAAGGGCGATGAGCACGACGCGGCGCACGTTTCTCATTGCGGCGGGAGCATCTGGATTGCCGTGGATTTCGGTCGGCGTGGCGGCGCGGGCATCGACGCGAACCTGGGTCATCGACGAAGCGTTGCCCCAAAGCCGCGTGATGCTGCGGCGCGCCCGTCTCGCGAGCGCGCGCGTCGAGTCCCTTTCCGGCGATGCGGGCTGGCTGTGGATCGAGCGATTATCGAAGGAAGCGATGTCGCCCTCGCACGCGATCGGCGGACTGACGCGCTTCGCCGACGCGTTCGTGTTGTCGCAGCTCGGCGCGGGCATCGGCATGCGGGCGACACATCATCGCGCATTCGTTGACGACGCCGTGCTCTGGACGCTCGAACGTTGCTGAAAGCGGTTCGGTAGAATGAAGCGTGTCTCAATATTGCCGCGCACGGATGAAACGATGAACGCCACGGACACCCGCACGATCGCCGACTGGCATGCGCACATCTATTTCGATGCCGTGAGCCGCGACGCCGCATGGCAGCTTCGGCTCGTGATCGAGCAACGATTCGCAGCGGAGTTGCAAAGCGGCGCATTGCGCCTTGGACGCTTTCACGAACGGCCGGTCGGACCGCATCCGATGTGGTCGTTTCAATTGGGATTCGGCGGCGACCTGCTCGCGCCGATGCTCGCCTGGCTCACGCTCAATCACGGCGCGCTCGATGTCTTCATGCATCCGAATACGGGCGACGCGCTCGTCGATCATCGCGATTCAGCCGTGTGGATCGGACGCTCGCATGAGCTGGTGCTGAAGAGCCTCGGCGGCTGACGCTCAAAAAGAAAAAGGCGGAACGCGTCCGCCTTGCTTGCCGATATCCCGCGATTTACTTCTTCGCGCTCGCCGTTTTCGACGATACGGCGCGTACGGCCGTCTGATTCGCGACGGTGGCGTCGTTCTGCGCCGCTTCGACCACTTGCTTCGCAGCCTTTTTGGCGGCTTCGTATGCCGAATTCGCCGATTGGGTCGCGGCATCGATCGCGGTTTTCCACGCCGTCACGACGGCTTCGCTGCCGACGGGCGCGTTGCTCACGAGGCTTTCGAAGATTGCCTGGGCGTTACGCTGCGACTTCTCGATCTGATCCTGCGCCGCTTCGATATACCCGCCGCGCACACCCGTTGTGATCTCGTTGACGCTCGTCCAGTACGCCTGCACGCGCTGCGCGCTGTTTTGCAGATGCTGGTTCTGGAGCGCGAAGAATTCCTGCGGATCGCGCACGGAGAACGTCTTGGCGAGCAGCGCCTGATGTTCGTCGAGCGCCGTCCTGACCGTGCGCACGTTCAGATCGACCAGTTTTTCGAAACCCCCGACGACTTGTGTGGCGAGACCAAAAGTCGTGTCGACGCCCGCCTTCTGTGACGCGATTACATTTTCCGGCGTAAAACTGCTCATGCTCGACTCCATATGGAAGTTGCCAATTGAATACGCGATGAATTTGTGCAGTGCAGCGATTGGTCTATTCTAAGGGAACGATGTGGAGTGTCAATTACGTTTTCCCGGCTTGACTTTAAACCATGTCGCCCATTATTCAAAAATCGCCGCTGGCGATAAGTAAATGAGCAGGCTCATTAAAAGCAACTGGTTTGATCATACATCACATAATCCGAACGACCATTTGCTTTTCGGCAGTATTCCAGTACGCGGAAAAATCCGACCAGTCGGACGGCGAAGTTAGGCGGCAATTGAGTTGTATCCGGCACGCCGGGGAGGCCGCACTCGCGTAAACACCTAAGCCCAAACTTACCGAATGCGTTGTTTCCCCACTTGACGCATTGGTGCGTCAATTGGAAGAATCTCGCACTGCAACACGCGCATACGGGCATTCGGCGGACACGGTCTTTACCGGTATATCTGTCACTGCCTCGTCATCGTGAATCCGTAGGATTCACCTTCGCGCGAATGAGCCGGCGCTGAACGGCATAAAGATATAAATCGAGAGAATTGAAGAAAATGGGGCGACATTCCCAAACCCTTGGCCACCTTGAACGTAGTCACGAAGACAACACCTTGCGGCGCGCCATGGCCGCACGACTCGACCGCGCCTTGCAGAAGGCCAACGTCAGTTCCGCCAAAGCCGCCGGCTGGCTCGATGTGAGCGAGCACGACGTGCAATTCTGGCGTCGGGGCATCACGGTTCCGCCGTTCGCGGCATTCAGCCGAATCGCGCGGGCGCTCGACATCGATCCGCACTGGCTCTGCACGGGTCAGGCGCAGCAGGCGCATTCCGCCAACTGATTGCGTCCGCTTCGGCTTTCGCGTTTCCCTGAGGGTCAGACTTCCGTCGATACAGCCGGTGCTGTCTTGCGTCCGTGCAGGAGTACGGTGCCGATGCCGCTCGCGGCGATCACGCACATGCCGATCGCCATCCAGAAGTCCGGCACCTGTCCGAACAGCAGCCAGCTGAAGAGCGCCGCGAACGCGAGCTGTCCGTAGGCAAACGGCGTCAGCACGGAGAGCGGGGCGCGCTTGAGCGCCTGAAGCATGAGTCCGTGCCCGAGGGTCGCCATCGTCGCCATGAAGACGACGAGCAGCCAGCTTCCGATCCGCACCTGCGCGAGCGCGGGCAAGGTTTCGGCCTGATCCATCCAGACGAGCACGCACAGCAGGATCGTGGCGACGAGCGCCGTGAGGAAGTTGGTCGTGATCGCATCGTCGACGCGCGAGAGATGGCTCGACACCACCTGAAAGCACGCGAAGGTCGCCGCCGCGCCGATCGGAAAGATCACGGTCCAGCTGAACTGGCTGCCGCCCGGCCGCACGACGAGCAGCATGCCGATGAAGCCGAGCACGACCATCGCCCATTTGCTGCGCGGCACTTCGTCCTTCAGGACGAGCGCGGCGAGCAGCGTGGAAATGAGCGGCGCGAGCATCGCGAGAGAAGTCGAAACCGGCAGCGGCAGATGCCGCAAGCCCGCGAACGTGCATGCGGAATTGGTAAGCAGCAGCACCGCCCGCACGACCTGCAGCTTGACGCTGCCCGAGCGGAACAGACCGAATGCACGGCGCCGCACCTGCCAGACGCCCATCACGACCATCTGAAAAAGATAGCGTACCCAGAGAAGCGCAAGTAGAGGGACTGCGGTGCCGATCAGCTTGACGGTGGAATCGCTTGCCGCGAAGGTCGCGGTCGTCAGGATCATGATGGCGATACCGGCGCCGGTGTTATCGGTATCAATGCGGTATCGCGTCTTGCCCTCTAGCGTTGCCATCGAGTTCTCGTGATTCGCCGCCACGCGCAGCGAACCGTTGCCCGGCGTTTTTGCTGACGGCATATATGAAGGAACGGCTCTCAGACCGTTGCTCCGATTCTCCCGGCATCGCAGGGTGCTGGCAAGGCGACAGTAAAGTTCTTTTCCGCCTTGTTGTGCACAGGTCACGATGCGGGAAATGTACTAGACGGTTCGGACAAATTGGGATTCGGCGTGGAAAAGGGCCGTCAATCGTCGGACCAATGCATGAAAAGCGCGCTTCGATTCGTCCACTTCGGCTTTTTTCCTCCTAAAGAACGCCATCTCAAATTGAGAATTGGATTAGAGATTTCCTAGGCGCCCTTTTTTACTATCTCCTTCACAGATCGCAGCCACAGCCAGCCACCAGACATCACGCTGGATGAAAGCGCAAAGCGTTCTCCGATGTGTCGTGGCATTCAAAGCCGAGCCATGCGCGTCGAATCGGTCCGAAGTCATCCATTACGAGTTTTCTGGAGCATTACATGCAAAAACGCATCACCCTCGCAGCCGCCTTCGTCTCCATGAGCGTCGTCGCTCTGATGTCGATGAACGCGCACGCCGGCGACGGCACCATCACCATCAACGGCGCGGTCAGCGACACGACGTGCTCGATCAACGGTGTCGCGAACGGCACGCCGGCCAACGTCACGGCGACGCTGCCGACCGTGGACTCCGGCGCGTTGTCGGCTGCCGGCGCGACGGCAGGCACGTCGAACCTCGGCGATATCACGCTCGCGTTGAGCGGTTGCGGCGGCACGGCGACGAAAGCGGTAGCACGTTTCGAAAACGGTCCGACGGTCGATCAGACCAGCGGCAATCTCGTGAACCAGGCGTCGGCATCGCCCGCGGGCAACGTTCAGGTGCGCTTGCTAAACGCAAAAATGCAGCCTATCAATATCCTCACCAACCAGAACAACGACTTAGCCACGAACGGCGCGACGATCTCGGGCGGCGCCGCTACGTTGAACTATTTCGCCCAGTATTACGCAACGGGCAAGGCGACCGCGGGCAGCGTCAACACGACGGTGCAATACACGACGCAATATCAGTAATGAGCGCGCCGGACGTTCCGATGAGGGACGGTCCGGCTTTTGCGCAGGCGCGCGGAGAAATTGGACGGCTGTCATGAAAATAATGAAATGGTTGATTGCGATATCGATAATGTTCTCGGTATTGTTCGCGGTCGCCGCGCATGCCAGCGTCACGATAGGCGGCACGCGCGTGATTTATCCGCTCGATCAGCGGGAAGTCAGCGTGAAGCTGAACAACGATAGCCGCACGCCGGCGCTCGTGCAGGTATGGATGGACGATGGCAACGCGGACGCGAAGCCCGGCGACATCAAGACGCCCTTCGTCATCACGCCGCCGATTTTCCGCATGGACCCGAACAAATCGCAGACCTTGCGCCTGATGTACGGCGGCGACGCACTGCCGCAAGATCGCGAGTCGGTGTTTTGGCTGAACGTGCTCGACGTTCCGCCCAAGACTGACGCCAAGGCCAGCACGAACACGCTGCAACTGGCCTATCGAACGCGAATCAAGGTCTTCGTGCGTCCGCCGCGACTTCCAGGCAGCCCGGACGAGGCGCCGAAATCGCTCGAATGGCGCGTCGTGCCGGCGCCCGAAGGCGCGGGCCTGGCGCTCTCCGTATCGAATACGAGCGCGTATCACGTTTCGTTCAGCGAAATTTCTGTTTCGTCCAATGGACGCACGTACAAGAACGAAACGGGCGGCATGGTCGCGCCACGTTCCACGCAAATCATCCCGGTGCCGGACATGAGCGGCGTCACGAGCGGAAAGATTCATTTCATCGCGATCAGCGATTACGGCGGTCCCATCGAAGGTGACGCCACCCTCATCGGACAGTAGCGGCGCAGAAGCGCACCATTACGTCATCACGCACAGCGCGCTTCTTCTCGCGCGCTGTTCCCCGCGCATCCTCGATGCGTTCATGACGGTCTTTGAAACAGACTGTTCACCCATCTCAGAATTAGAACTCGTCCTAGGTACTTCTATCTCGATAAAAAATAGCATCGGTTTGCTGGACATCCCTCCGTCGATGTTCGACAAACCGAGATTGCCGAGATATGAAGTGCCGTCGAAATCAGTCGCTTTCTTCGCCCAAACTGAGCGGTGTCGCCGCGCTGGTCCTGATGGCCTTCGCGAGCGCGATGCAGGCGCGCGCCAGCGAAGCATCCGGCGCGGTCGAGTTCGACACCACGTTTCTGCGCGTGGATTCAGGGAGCGATTTCGACGCAAGGCGATTTTCTCGCGACAACATGGTGTCGCCGGGCATCTACTCGGTCGACATCATCGTGAACGGCAATCGCGTCAAGCGTGACGAAACGCGTTTCGTGACGGCGCGCGAAGGCGAGAACGCGACACCGTGTCTGACGCGCACGATGCTCGAAAGCGCGGGCTTCGACTTCGCCGGACTCGCGACGGAGCGCAGGCAGTACAGCGGTGAGGCGTCGGCGGACGCGTGCATCGATTTGCGCGCGCTCGTGCCGGAAACCTCGATCGACTTCGAGTTCAGCGAGCAGAAACTCGTGCTTTCCATTCCCCAGCGTTACATGCGCGCGTCGGCGCGCGGATATGTATCGCCGGAGCTGTGGGATCGCGGCGTGAATGCGGGCTTCCTGAGTTACAACGCGAACACCTATCGGACGCGAGCGGGCGGCGAGCAATCGACGCAGAATTATCTGGGGCTCAACGCAGGCGTGAACGTCGGCGGATGGTATTTTCGTCATCAGTCTTCGCTGACTGCATCGACCGGGCAGGCGACGCAGTTCGACAACATCGCCACCTTCGTGCAGCACGACATAACCCGCATGCGCGCGCAAGCCGTGCTCGGCGACGCGCAAACGACCGGCGACGTGTTCGATAGCGTGGCGTTTCGCGGCGTGCAGATCGCCACGGACGATCGCATGCTGCCCGAATCGTTGCGCGGCTTCGCGCCTGTCGTGCGTGGCACGGCGGATTCGAACGCGCTCGTGACGGTGCGTCAGAACGGGCTGATCATCTACGAAACGAGCGTGACGCCCGGCCCGTTCGAAATCCGCGATCTCTATGCAACGGGTTCGGGCGGCAATCTCGATGTCACCGTCACGGAAGCCGACGGACGCGCGAGGCGCTTCACGGTGCCTTATGCATCGGTTGCGCAATCGCTGCGTCCGGGCACGACGCGCTTCGCGGTCACGGCGGGACAACTGCGCGACGACTCGCTCTTCACGAAACCCGCTTTCGCGCAATTCACGCTACAGCGGGGCCTGACGAATCTGGTCACGCTCTACGGCGGCGCGATCGCATCGGAGGGCTATGCCGCCGTGAATGTCGGCGCGGCGCTCAATACGAAGTACGGCGCATTCGCGAGCGATATCACGGCCGCGCGCACGCAAATTCCGGGCAAACAGGCGATGCAGGGCAAGAGCCTGCATATCGGCTATGCCAAATTCGTCGATCCGACCGGCACCAATCTTTCGCTCGGCGCATACCGTTATTCCGACAGCAGCTATCTTTCCTTCGCCGATGCCGCCCGCTTGCGCGACGCCGCGCGGGACGGCGGCAATCCGGCCGATCGCAATCGCGGCCGCGTGCAACTGACCATCGATCAGCGGCTCGGCAAGCACGGTTCGGTGTTCGCGACGGCCTCGTCGCAAAGCTACTGGAACCGTCCGGGAAACGACATTTTCTATCAGGCCGGTTATTCGAACAGCTTCAAATACGGCACCTATAGTGTGACTGCGGGCCGCACGCAGAATTCGGACGGCACGATGTCGAATCAGTTCATGGTGAGCACGACCATTCCGCTCGGTCGCTCGCAACATGCGCCGCAACTCACGACGAATCTGAACATGAACGGCGGCGCGACGAACATTCAGGCGAACGTCGGCGGAACGGCGGGGGAACGCAATCAGTACTCGTACAACGCGTATGGATCGATGGCGCAGTTGCCGGGCGCGAGCATGAGTTCGAATGTGGGCGTGAGCGGCGCGTGGCGCGCGTCGCATGCGCAGGTCAGCGCGTCGGCAAGCGGCGGGGCGGGCTCGTCGCAGGTGTCGGCGGGCGTGAGCGGATCGATCGTCGCGCATCCGGGCGGCGTGACGTTCTCGCAGACGGTCGGCGATACCTTCGGCATCGTCGAGGCGAAGGGCGCCGAGGGCGCAGGCGTATCGGGCGCGACCGGCGTGAAGATCGATTCGCACGGTTACGCGGTCGTGCCTTATCTCACGCCCTACAGCATGAACAACGTGGACGTCGATCCGCGGGGCAGTTCTCTCGATACCGAGCTTCAGTCGACGTCCGAACAGGTCGCGCCGCGTTCCGGGTCGATCGTCATGCTCAGGTACAAGACGGTGACGGGCCGCGCCGCGCTGATCCGCGCGCCGCGCCTCGCCGGCGATGCGCTGCCGTTCGGCGCGGAAGTCTCCGATGGCGCGGGGCATGTGGTGGGCGTCGTCGCGCAGGACAGCCGGATTTTCGCGCGCGGCATCGAGGATAAGGGCACGCTCGTCGTCAAATGGGGCGACCGCGCGAACGAGCAATGCAGCATCGCGTATGCGTTGCCTGAGAGGAGCGATAAGGCGATGACGGGGTATGCGTCGGTGGAGTCGCATTGCATCGCTTCGCATACGAGGGTTGCGGCGACGACGCCTTCAGCCATTGCCGAGTGAGACCAGGATGAGATTCGAACGAGACCGGACTTTCGGCATGAGCGGCGCGGCGCGCTGGTTTGTCTTCGTGATCGCGGCACTCCTGACGTTGTTCGTTGCGATACCCGCGCATGCCAATTCCACCTGCAACAACCCGAATTTCAACAACACGCTTGCCGCGGGCACCATCGTGGTTCCGGTGGGTGCGGCGACGGGATTGACGGTCAGCACGCTCGCGCCTTTCAACTTCATCGTCCAATGTCGTTTCGTGGCCGGCGGGACGAACACCACGACGGCGCTTTTGACGGGCACGCTCAGCACGACGACTCCACTCGCAGCCGGATTTTCCGACGTGTATCAGACGGGTATCGCGGGGCTGGGCGTCCGGTACACGCTCAACTCGCCGGGAGGACAATGCAATATCGTCAATCAGACGCTGCAGAACGGCACGTTCTCGTTCAACTGCACGTTCAGCGGACCTGTCGGCGGTCCATATGTCCCGTACAGCGTCTTTATCACTGCATCGCTGATCGTCACGGGGCCGGTCGCGCCCGGCGCAACGACGCTGACATCCGCACCCGTGATCGGATTCAGTTTGAGCACGAACGAAACGGCAGGTCCGTGGCCTCAGCGTCCCGCCTACGATGGCTCGGCCTCGGGTGTTCTTACACACGCCACCTGCTCGGTCAGCCAGACCAGCGTTTCCGTCGATCTGCCTACTGCCGACAGTCACAATCTCGGCTCGATCGGCGCGACGACCGCGCCCAAGGCGTTCGCCTTGTCGTTTTCCTGCCGGACCGGATCGACGGTGCTCATTACACTTACCGACAGCGTCAATCCCGCGAACCGCGGCACGGCGCTGCAGCTCGCGCCCGGATCGACTGCGGCGGGCGTCGGCATCCAGATCCTCAACAGCGCCGGCACGCCCGTTTCGTTCGGCCCGGACTCGGCCACACCGGGGAACACGAATCAATGGTCGATCGGGACATCGCCCAACGGGACGCTGCAGGTGCCGCTGACCGCGCGATACGTACGCACCGGCGATGTATCCGCCGGCAGTGTCAAGGCACTGGCGACATTCACGATGTCTTACCAATAGTCTCGCATGCGGCTCGGGAGCCTCGCGATTTCGTGAACGAACCATAGTCCGAGGACGCATTTTTTTGCGCGCGGTGTCGAGCAGACCGGCACGCGAGCACGAAGGAAACCTAAAGCATGAGCGCATCGAAACCGATCGGATGGATTGCGCGCGTCCTGCGCCTGATCGCCGTCTTTACCTTGTTCTTCTCGTTCGCAGGGCATGCGCGGGCCGACTGCCCGGTCAACGGGGGGATGCCATTGTTCAACTACGGATCGGTCGTGGTGTCGGAGAGCCTGGCGATCGGCGAAGTCATACCGGGAACGGTCAGGACGTATCAGCTCGTCGGCAGATGCACGTCGAACTCGACTTTCAACCGGCCGGTCGTTACTTGTCCCCTCAGCGGCGCCGAGGTCTCCGGCATGACGGGCGTTTATCCGACGAACGTCGCCGGCGTCGGAACGAGAATGCGCGATGGATCGGGCAAACCGTTGATCGGCACGGGGGCTTGTTCGACGGACTCGTCCCTAGGGACGGTCGGGGCGACGGGCGATTTCAACGTCGCGGGGTCGTTCGAACTCGTCAAGACGGGCCCGATCAGCGGAGGTTCGTTTTCCGGCGTGCGCTATGACGCCGGCGTGCTGAACACGGGTATTGCGCTGAACAACGGCGTGAAGTCCATGACGATTCCGAACGGCACGCCCGTTCGGACCGTGACGTGCAGCGTGTCGAGCGCGACGGCCAATCAGACCGTCACGCTTCCGACTATCGGAACCTCAACGCTCGGTGCGGCGGGTGCGGTGGCCGGAAAAACATCCTTCAAACTGGATCTGATCTGTCAGCCGGGGGTGAAAGTGGCTGTGACCTTCAGTTCCACGTCGGGCAACACCGGCGTGCCGAGCGTACTGGCCAGTACAGGCTCGGCGCAAGGCGTCGGCGTGCAGTTGCTGGATTCTGCTCAAGCGCCGCTTGCTCTGGATAACGCACTGCCGCTGACAGCGGGGACGACGGGCAACACGTCCTTCACGTTCTTCGCCCAGTATTACCGCCTCGGCGCCGCGGCCGTTTCGCCCGGCGACTTCCACGCGACCGCTATTTTCACGATGAGCTATCAGTAGGTAACCCGTCGATTGTTGCGCACAAAGCGCTTGCCATCGTGACTCCGCCGCCTACACTTAAAGTAGTTTCTCAACTGCTTCGAAGGAGGCAACAATGAGAACGAGAACTCGCGAAGTCGTACGCATGCTCGCGACATTCCGCCGTTCGGCGCATTGCCGAAGCTTGCGTGCTGCCGCGGCAGCTCAGGAAGTACGCGATCTCGCAAACGAAACGTCGTCCGACGACGCAGCCGAAGAGGACGAGCGTGCCGAACTCGAAACGCGGCTCGCCACACGCAAGCCGCATCCCGGCATGCATTGAGATGCGCGCGCTCAGACGCCTGCCGGATTCCTGAACGGCGAGAAGCGCCAGTGCCCGCTCGCGTCCTTCACGGCGATCGCGCCATGCTCGTGCAGCACGTCGCCGATGGCGCCCGGCTTGATGTCGTCGGAGATGCGGATGACGAGCAAGGTGCGCTGCGGCGCGGCGTCGTCGCTGGCTGGCGGCGTCTGCGGTTGCTGTAGCGGCTCTTGCGGCACGTAGCGGTTGCGCGCGCCGATCACGCCCTGATGCTCGCCGTGCGCGACGTACTCGGCATCGTCTTCGTCGTGAGTGGGCGGCAGCAGCGCATCGATGTCGATTTCGCCGCGTCCTGCCCGGTAAAGATGCGCATCGTCGCGTCGCAGGCCTGCGAGCTGCAATGCGCGAAGCGCGTCATGTCCGTCGCGATAGCATCCGAACACCCCAACTATGACCTGATTCATCGTCGCCCCCTCTGTCGGCCCGTATCGTTTCCACGAACCAAGCAACTGATGTCATCCTGCGCGGTCTTCGATTCGCTTCCGCGCTGTTCGATTCGTCAGATGATCTTCAGCAACGGGCGTTCCCGCATGATGGTTTTGAAAGGGTGAGTGTCAATGAGCCGTTTCCCGCAGGTTGCGACCCCAACGGCTATCACCTAAAGTAGCTGAGCTTCTTTCCCGGATCCGCGCGTCACGCAACGCGCTCTTCGCGAGGTTCGAATGATTGCGAAAGCCTGTGCTTGGGTACTCGTACTGATCGCAGGCTCCGCAGCGGCGGCGCCTTGCTATAACGACGGCGATGTCGTCACGCTCGAAGGCACGGCGACGCGCCAGGCCGCGCACGAAGGAGATGCATCCGCGAAGCCCGCGTGGGTGCTTGCGCTGTCGGGCCCGATCTGCGTGCTGAGTGCGGGCACGGGCCAGAGCGCGCGGCAGCAGTCGAACGTGTCGGCGGTGCAGATCATCGATGCAACGCCCACGGAAAACGCGCGCATCCAGGTGACGGGCAAACTCGTCACCGGCAACGTCAGCGGCTATTACGCGGTGCCCACCGCGATCTGGGTGCTCAAGCAGCGGGTGCTGTCGGGACAATAAGCCTCTCGGCCCGCATGGGCGATGCGTCGAACCCGCGATGAATGCGAACGATCAGGCCGCTTTCGCGTGCGCCTGATAGCGCCAGAATTCAGCGACGACGATATGCAGCGGTTGATCGTCGAGCTTGCGTTCCTCGGCGAATCGCAATAAGGCATCGAGTTGCGCGCCGGTGCAACGGAACGCTTCGCGGCGCGGAGCCGTCTGGTTTTTCTTGTGCGTGGTCATGGCAATCCTTTTTAGGACCTTCCCCGACAGGGCAGGATCGTTCGACGGGGCGGCCCGTGCGCGCGAACGCTGCCTGCTGCTTTCACATTAAGCCGGAGCCGCGCACGCGCGACCGGCTGTTAGCGCACATAGCCGTCAAGACACGACACATAGCGCAAAGCGCGGACCCGGGTATGTGCTTAGGTCTCTTTTGCTTTCACCGCTGGAATAAACCGTTCGACCATGCCGTTTAGCATGGGTGAACCCGCGCGGGAATCGAGACGCGGGACGAGGGAGGAGGAGCCTGTGAGCGCCGATCAACAAGCGCACGAGGAGCTCGCGCATATCGGGCGGATGATCGCGGAACTGGAGCGTGTCGCGGCCACGGAGCGCGGCGAACCGAAACGGTATGCGGTCATGCGGCCGGAGTACTGGCAGCGGCGCATCGATGCGTTGATCGTCGCATCGACGAACGAGCCGTTGCGGCGCGATGCGGCCGCGTTGCGCGAGCGCCTGGCGGAAGTTTTCGCCGATGCGCACGAACGGGATACGGGGCACGCGGGAGAACCGGCGCGGGAGACCGGCAGCAGAAAATGAAGCGAAGCGACGTGCGTGGCGGCGCGTGTGACGATCGGACGATCGACATGCGCCGCCGCAGCGTCAACCCGTTTGCTCGACGGGCGTCACGTCGATATCGAGCTTCTGCGTCCCGCGCAGCACCGCGATCTTCACGGGCTTGTCGATACGCGATGCATCCAGCGTGCGCTGCAAGCCATCGACGCTATCGACGGCGATGCCATCCACCGCGACGATACGATCGCCCGTGCGCAAACCGCCGAGCGCGGCCGGACTGCCTTTTACGATCTCCATCACATGCACGCCGCTCGCGAATGCGAGTTCGAAGAAGCGCTGCACGCGCCGCGAGATCGGCGTAGTCGTGCCCGCCACGCCGATATACGCACGCCGCACGCGCCCATACGCGAAGATCTGCATGATGACCCACTTGGCCGTGTCGATCGCGGTGGCGAAGGAGATGGCCTGCGCGCCGGAAATGATCGCGGTGTTCACGCCGATCACTTGCCCCGCCGAATTGATGAGCGGCCCGCCCGAGTTGCCGGGATTGAGCGCGGCATCGGTCTGGATGACGTCGTAGATCATGCGGCCCGAGGTCGAACGCAGCGAGCGGCCGAGCGCGGACACGACGCCCGTCGTGACGGTCTGCGCGAGCCCGAGCGGATTGCCCACCGCGATCGCGATCTGCCCCACGCGCAGGCTGCCCGAATCGCCGAGCTCGACATGCGGCAGCGGCTCCGCCGAACCGATGCGCAGCACCGCGAGATCGCTCGCGGGATCGTCGCCGACGAGATCGGCATCGAAGCGCGCGCCGTCCGCGAGCGTGACCACGATATGCGTCGCGCCATGCACGACATGGCTATTGGTCAGCAGATAGCCGTCCGGCGTGAAGATGAATCCCGAGCCCGTGCCGCCGACATTGCGGCGCGCGCCGCGCGGATCGGCGACCTGGCGCTCGACTGCGATGAACACTACGGCTTGCTGCACGCGCTCGAGCGCACCGATGACCGTGCGCGAATAGGCGTCGAGCAGGGCTGAATCGTCGATATGGCCGAGCGGGGCGGAGGGCGCGGCGTCCTGCGCGCCGCGCGCAAGATCGTCGATGAATTGAGGCCGGCTTCCCATGTTCCTAGAACTCCCGATGTCTGGAAGCCGACATGCGGGCCGCTGCCGCCGATTTCAAGAGAGGGTTGCGTTCGCGAGCAGTTTCATCGGCCCGAGCGTTTCGACGACGTTGCGCTGTGCAGCGTCGCGCACGAAGAGCGAGCCGGCGAAGCCGAGCGCATTCACCGCGACGCCTTCGACATGCGAGACCCCGCGCGGCACCGCGAGCATCCAGCGGCGCGTGACGAGCAGGTTGTAAGGCGCGCTCTGATGCGCAACGCCCGCGACGTCGAGCGGCTGCACGCCGATCGCGTTAAGCAGTTGCAGATAGATTGCTTGGGCGTTCGCGGGGTCGTCGTCGTCGAGCCGTGCGGCCGTGTGCGCGAACGCGAGTTGCGGCGCGCGAAAAATGCCGCTCGTGTGCGCTGCGTCGATGAACGGTTCGATGGGCAAGGCGTGACCATCGAGCGGCAGCGGCACGATCTGCAGATGCTTGTGCGGCTGGCTCGATCCGGCGATCGTGCCGCCGTTATAGAAGCCGAGGCCATCGAAGCGTTCGAGGCATGCGAAGAGCGCGGCGAAGTCATCCTCGCAGATCAGCGATTCCTGCGGCTCGAAGTCCGTCGTCACGATCAGCAGATGATGCGCGAGCACGTTGAACTTGTTGAGCAACAGAAAGTGCCGCTCGCCGATATCGCCCACACGCAGCGCTTCCTCGCACGGAGAAAACGGATCGCGCCATGCGCTTGCGGCGTCTGCCGTGGCCTTCGCCGCGAGCTTCGATGCTTCCTCCTTGCGCGCGAGGTTCGCCGCTTGCCGCACGAGAAACGGCACGCCGCCATCTTCGATCACGCTTTGCACCGTGTCGAAGGAACGCAGCGCGCCGCACGCGAGCGCGCGTTGCGTTTGCGTGACGACGTCCTGCCACGAAGGAGCGTTCATTCGCGCCATGCTTCTCCTTTGCCGAACTCGTATCGATCGAGCGATGCCGCGTGCATCTCGATGCTGTAGCCGGGCGCTTTCGGCGGCATATAGCGCCCGTTTTCGATGACGACGGGATCGAGAAAATGCTCGTGCAGATGATCGACGTATTCGAGCACGCGACGATCGAGCGAGCCCGACACGCAGATGTAATCGAACAGCGAAATATGCTGCACATACTCGCACAAGCCGACGCCGCCCGCATGAGGACACACCGGCACGCCGAACTTCGCGGCCATCAGCAGCACGACGAGCACTTCGTTGAGACCGCCGAGACGGCAGCTATCGATCTGACAGAAATCGATCGCTTCGGCTTGCAGCAACTGCTTGAAGATCACGCGATTCTGGCAATGCTCGCCGGTCGCGACGCCGATCATCGGTGCAAGACGCCTGCGGATCGCGGCGTGACCGAGCACGTCGTCGGGGTTCGTGGGCTCTTCGATCCACCACGGATCGAACTCCGCGAGACGGCGCATGTTCGCGATCGCTTCATCGACTTCCCAGACCTGGTTCGCGTCCATCATCAGCTTGCGGTCGGGGCCGATTTCCTCGCGCAGAATGCGCGCGCGCCGCATATCTTCGTCGAGATCGCCGCCGACCTTCTGCTTGAAATGCGTCCAGCCTGCCGCTACGCCTTCACGCGCGAGCCGGCGAATCTTGTCGTCGTCATAACCTAGCCAGCCGGCGGATGTCGTGTACGCGGGAAAGCCCTGAGCGAGCATTTCCTTTTCGCGTTCTCCGCGTGTTCCATGAATGCGCTTCAATAAGGCGAGTGCTTCCGATGGCGTGATCGCATCGGTCACATAGCGGAAGTCGAGACAGCGCACGAGCTGCTCCGGACTCATATCGACGAGCAGTTTCCACACGGGCTTCTTCTCGCTCTTCGCCCAGAGATCCCACACGGCATTCACGACGGCAGCCGTCGCGAGATGAATCACGCCTTTCTCCGGGCCGATCCAGCGCAATTGACTATCGGATGTGAACGCGCGCCAGAAGCCGCCCATGTCCGCGGCGATATCCTCGATGCGCCTGCCGACGACGAGCGGTGCCAGCGCCTCGACCGCCGCGACGACGACTTCGGTGCCGCGTCCGATCGTGAATGTGAGGCCATGACCCGCGAGTCCGGGCGCATCGGTTTCGAGTATCACGTAGGCGGCGGAATAGTCGGGCGCGGCGTTCATCGCGTCCGAGCCGTCGAGCGAACGCGAAGTGGGAAAGCGGATATCGCGCACGGAGAGCTTCGTGATGCTGGTCATGTTCATCTCCTCAGATGGTGTCGTGACGGCGATGCTCAGGGTTCGAACGGAGGCCTTCATAAAGGCCCGAATATGCTGCAACGCACGGGCGCAATCGACATTGACAACCCGTGTTGCACCTCCTAGCCTGCTAGCATGTTAGTGCGAAATCAAGGGCGGCGTGAGCTCATCGACGAATGAAAACAGTCTTGCCGCCGACCCTTACCGCGCGTTGCCCCGCTTGCACGGTTCGGAGCGCGGCAGCCTCACCGACGCCGTCGAGGAGGCGCTGCGCGCGGCCATCGTCAATCTGGCGATGGAGCCCGGCATGATGATCGATAAGCTCGCGGTGTGCGAGCGCATGGGCGTATCGCGCTTTCCGGTTTCGTCTGCACTCGCCAAGCTTGCGACCGTGGGGCTCGTCGAAGTCTTGCCGCAGCGCGGCACACGCGTCATGCCCATCGTCATGCACGACATACGTCAGCATCTGTTCATCCGCAGCGCGCTCGAAGTGAAGACCGTGCGCACGCTTGCCGTTGCGTGCGACGCAGCCACGCTCGATGCACTCGATGCGAACCTCGACCGCGAAACGGAAGCAGTGCAGCAAGGTCTGCGCCGCGAGTTTCATCTGCTCGATCTCGCGTTCCATGAATTGCTTCTCGACGCAATCAACTTGCCGCGCGTGAAGGAGATCGTCGCTGCATCGCGCAATGCGCTCGATCGCGCGCGCCGTCTGATGGCGAGTCCCGAGCGTCACGCGCATACGCTCGCCGAGCACACACGTATCGCCGATGCGATCCGCGCGCGCGATGGCGATGCCGCCGCGCGCGCGATGCACGATCACCTGGATGAAGTCGTCGCGGAACTGCGGCGCTTCTCCGCTGAAAGACCGGATCTGTTCAGGGAGTAGGAGACAAGAAAGACGAGCCATACATGTGGTCAACCGCAATGGAGGAGACACACAATGAACCTGTTCAAGCAAATGGGCGCCGTGACCGCGCTCGCGGCCGCATGTCTCGCCGCGTCGCCGGCGATCGCGGCCGAGGACTTCAAGGGCGTGACCGTCAACGTGATGACTTTCGTCGGTCCGCAAATCGCCGAGCCGCTGCAACGCCGCGCGCCCGAGTTCGAGAAACTCACGGGCGCGAAAGTGAATGTGCTGACGGTGCCGTTCTCTGACCTTTATCAGAAGCTGTTGACGGACTGGGCGTCAGGCACGAATTCCGTCGATGCGGCGGTATTCGCGCCGCAATGGATGGTCGATTACACGAAGGGCGCCTTCCTTGAAGACCTGACGCAGCGTGTCGCCAAAGACACGGCGTTGAAGGAAGACGACGTGATGCCGTTCTTCGTCGACTTCTCGCAGAAGTACAACGGCAAGACCTATCTCGTCGCGCTCGATGGCGACTTCCAGATGGTCTACTACCGCACGGATATCCTTCAGCAACTTGGCAAGCAGCCGCCGAAAACCTGGGACGATTACCTCGATATCGCAAAGGCCGCGAACGGCAAGGCGTTCGGCGGCGACGGCAAGCCGGTCGCGGGTTCGTGCATTTCGAAGAAGCGTAACGCGCAGGCGTACTGGGCGATCATCTCGATCGCGGGCGGTTATCTGCAATCGAAGGGCACGGCGCAAGGCGCGTTCTTCGATCCGCGCAACTTCAAGGCGCTCGTGAACAACGACGGCTTCAAGGAAGCGTTGCGCGTCTACAAGGAATCGACGACTTACGGACCGCCCAACGAAATCAATCTCGATGTCGGCGACACGCGCAGCGCGTTCATCTCCGGCCATTGCGCGTTGACGCTCGACTGGGGCGATGTCGGCGTGCTGGCGATCGATCCGAAGCAGTCGAAGGTGATCGACAAAGTGGGCGCGGTGATTCTGCCCGGCTCGCGCAAGGTGGTCGATCGCGACACGGGCAAGCTCGTGCCGTGCGACAAGACCCGGTGTCCTTATGCGATCGACGGCGTGAATCACGCACCGTTCGCGGCCTTCGGCGGTTGGTCGGGCGGTATCAATGCGAAGGCGAAGCCGAAGGTGAAGGACGCCGCTTATGCGTTTCTCTCGTTCATGAGCCAGCCGGCGCAATCGAACGTGGATGTGACGATCGGCGCATCGGGCTTCAATCCGTATCGGCGTTCGCAATTCACGGACATGTCGGCGTGGAAGAAGGCGGGCATGAGCGACGCGGCCGCCAAGTCGTATCTCGGCGCGATCCAGCAGAGCCTGCAAAGCCCGAACATGATCATCGACCTGCGCATTCCGCAGAATCAGCGCTATGAACAGGTCGTGCTCGATACGGCGGTCGCGCGCTTCGTCGCGGGTGAAATCGATGCGGACGCCACGATGAAAGCCATCGATAGCGGCTGGGCCGAAATCACCGACGATCTCGGCAAGGACACCCAGTTGCGCGCATACAAGGCGTCGATCGGCGCGAAGTGAGGAGGAGGGCGGGCGCGTTCATTCCCGACGCGCCCGCGTCGCAATGGAGATTCGATGAATACGCCGTCCCACGCATCGTCCGTGGTCGCGAACGAGCGAGGCTCGCGCGCGCGCGTCGCCAACTGGCTCGACCGGCAGGCGCCCTTCGTATTCGTGTTGCCTACGGTGCTGCTGATTCTCGCGTTCTCGATCTTTCCGCTCGTGGCGTCGGCCTATCTTTCGCTCACGCGCTTCGAACTGGGCGAGGGCGGCTATCAACTGACCTTCACGGGCCTGCGCAACTACGTGCGGCTCTTTTCCGGCAGCCAGCAATATCATTTCACCGGCGTGTTCCGCGCGCCGGGAGTCTTCAGCATTGCGACTATCGTGGTCGCCGTGCTCGCGGTGATCTACTGGTTCTATCGCTATCTAAGGAGCGACGGGCGCTCGATCATGGGCACGCTCGGCCGATCGATCAGCGCGGCCGCGTTTCTCGCGCTCGTGTGGCTCGCGGCGAACACGCTCGGCGGCGGCGGCGCGCTCGGCAGCCTGATGGTGACGATCTTCTATGTCGTGCTCGGCGTCGCGCTGCAATTTCTCGTCGGCCTGGGCCTGGCCTATCTGTGCACGCTGCCCCTCAAGGGCGGGCGCTTCTTCCGGCTTCTCTTCTTTCTGCCGCTGATGGTGACGCCCGTCGGCATCGCGTACATGTTCCGCATGATGGCCGATACGTCCATCGGACCGCTCGCGCCGGTATGGTCGTGGCTCGGCCTCGGCCAGATCGCGTGGGCGGCGAACCCGTGGCTTGCGCGGCTCGTCGTCGTGATCGGCGATACATGGCAATGGGTGCCCTTCATGTTCCTCGTGATGCTCGCCGCGCTCGAAGGCACCTCGCGCGAGCAGATCGAAGCGGCGCAACTCGACGGCGCATCGGCGTGGCGTGTGTTCCGCGATGTCACGTGGCCGTCCATCGCGCCGGTCGCCGCGAGCGCGGTGCTGATCCGGCTGATCGAGGCGTTCAAGATCGTCGACCTGCCGAACGTGCTGACGAACGGCGGCCCCGGCATCGCGACCGAATCGATGACGCTGCACGCGTTCATCGAATGGCGCGCGCTGAATCTCGGCGGCGCGTCGGCGGTGGCGTACATGCTGTTCTTCGTCTCGACGATCGCGTGTGTATCGTTCTTCCAGTTCGTCGTGCGGCGCGCGCGGGGAGATCAGTGATGAACGCGTTGAAACGCTGGTTCGTGCCCGCGCGTCTGGATGAACTGCCGATCGGCGGCAAGGCGATCGCGTATCTGTTGCTCGGGTTCTGGTCGCTCGTCGTGCTGTTTCCGCTTTACTGGATGGCGATCACGTCGTTCAAGCTGCCGGTGGATGTATCGACGGGACCGCTCTACATTCCCTTCGTCGACTTCGAGCCGCATCTCGACGCGTGGCATTACATCTTCGTCGATCTCGGGCCGGACACGTATCGGCCTTATATGAACTCGCTGATCGTCGCGACATGCGGTACGGCGGCTTCGGTCTTTCTCGGCTCGATGGCCGCATATGCACTCGCGCGCATCGAGTATCGACCGCCGGTTGCGGCGGTGGGTTCCGGCATCGTGCTGATCGCGCTGCTGATCGCGGCGGTCGCGTGGGGACATGTCGATCTGCGCATCGCGCTCGCTGTCGCGCTCGCGCTGTTCTTCCTGCTGTTGCGCCCGATCGTGCGGCGCGCGCGCAGGCATCTGAGCAACGACGACATTCTCTTCTGGGTCGTATCGCAGCGCATATTGCCGCCCGTCGTCACGGTGATCCCGATCTATCTCACCTTCAGGGACGTCGGCCTGCTCGACACGCATCTCGCGCTCATCATCACGTATGCGACGGCGAACCTGCCGATCGTCGTGTGGCTGATGTTCGATTTCTTCGATGGTGTCCCGCGCGAGATCGAAGAGAGCGCGCAGATCGACGGCGCGACGCGCTTCTCGATACTCTTCGGCATCGTGCTGCCGCTCGTCGCGCCGGGTCTCGTCGCAACGGGTCTGCTCGTGCTGATTCTCTCGTGGAACGAGTACCTCTTCGCGCTCTTTCTGACGACCGCGAATGCGCAGACGATGCCCTTGCTCGTCGCCGCGCAGAACGCGACGCGCGGACCGCAATGGTGGAACATGTCGGTGCTGATACTCATCATGATCCTGCCCGTGATGCTGCTGACGCTCACGCTGCAGCGCTTCATCGTGCGGGGCATTCTCGTGGGAGCCGTGAAAGGATGACGGTCATGGATAGCGAGGCGGTGAAAGTCGATGACGCCCGCCTGACGAAGATCGCGGCGGCGCGCCAGTCGAAGAGCGTGTCGTTGAGAAACGTCGGCAAGACGTTCGGCGATACGCGCGTGCTGAGCGATCTGTCGCTCGACGTGCAGGCGGGCGAGTTCCTCGTGTTGCTCGGCGAATCGGGCTGCGGCAAGACGACGGCGCTGCGCATCGTCGCGGGACTCGAATCGGCGACGGAAGGCGCGGTGTTCGTCGGCGATACCGATGTCACGCATCAGTTGCCGCGCGATCGCGATGTGGCGATGGTGTTTCAGTCGTATGCGCTCTATCCGCACAAGACCGTGTTCGAGAACATCGCGTATCCGCTCATCGTGCGAAAGCGCCCGAAGGCCGAGATCGATGCCGCCGTGCGTGAAGTGGCCGCGAGCGTGCAACTGGAGCCGTTGCTGTCGCGCTTTCCGCGACAGTTGTCCGGTGGACAGCGTCAGCGTGTGGCGCTCGCGCGCGCGATCGTGCGCCGGCCTGCGGCGTTTCTGATGGACGAGCCGCTCTCCAATCTCGATGCCAAGCTGCGCGGCCACATGCGCGCCGAGTTGAAGCACATGCAGCACGAACTCGGCATCACGACCATCTATGTGACGCACGATCAGATCGAAGCGATGACGCTCGCGCATCGCGTCGCCGTCCTCGACAAGGGCGCGCTGCAGCAACTCGATACGCCCGCGCGCATCTATTCGGACCCGGCGAATCTGTTCGTCGCGGGCTTCATCGGTTCGCCGCCGATGAATTTTCTGCGCGGCACGCTCACGCAAGGACGTTTCGATGCGCCCGGCATTTCTCTCGACACGCCGGCTCGTCACGAGGGCCGGGCGGTGCTCGGCGTGCGTCCCGAGGAATGCTCGCTCGTAGCGCAAGGCGATGGCGAATTGCAGGGGCGCATCTATTCGGTCGAGCTGATCGGCGATCATTCGCTCGTCACGATGAACGTCGGTGAACAGCAGGTGGTCGTGAAGGTGCCGAATACGTTTGCGGGCGAGATCGGCGGGGGCGCCGGGGTGCGCGCGAATCGCGAGCGCATCTATTTCTTCGATGAGAGCGGCGCGCGCATTCGCTCGACCGTTTGAAAAACGTAAGCCTTCAGGCGTGCCGCGCAGCGTTCCCGTGCGTGTGGTCTATATTGGATTTATAACGATCCGATATGGAGGTGCGACATGAGGCGCATCTATTTTCTGCTCCCGAACGTGGCGAGCGCAAAGGGGATCATCGACGAGCTGCTGCTGAAGCGAATCGAATGGCGGCATATGCATGTGCTCGCGCGGCCTCATGAACCGCTGGAGGATTTGCCGCAGGCGACGCTCGTTCAACGCAGCGATCTCTTGCCCGCACTGGCGCGGGGAACGGCTGCCGGCGGCGTGACGGGCGTGCTCGCGGGGCTTGTGGCGATGGCGTTTCCACCCGCGGGGTTGACGATAGCCGGAGGCGCGGTCGTCTGCATGACGCTCGCGAGCATGGGCTTCGGCGCCTGGGCCGCGACGATGATCGGAGTGGGTATTCCGAATACGCGCTTGCGGCGCTTCGAGCACGCCATTGAAGAAGGCGAGTTGCTGATGATGGTCGATGTGCCGAAGGATCGGGTCGAGGAAATTGAGGCGCTGGTGAAGAGTCATCATCCGGAGGCCGATGTCGAGGGGGCCGATCCTACGATTCCGGCTTTTCCTTGATGGTTTTGTTTTTTTCGCTGCAATCTCGGTTTCGCGTCGGTTTATAGAACTGCCGGTGCAAGGCGGTAGTCACGTTTCTTGATTGCTGGAGTCTATGTGCGGGTTTTTTCCTTGAAGATTAGGAAATGAATGCAGAGCCTCCGAATCTCGGGGCAAGCCTAATTCGCATTCGAACCCTTTCGCGATGGCGCAGACCCGTATTCGTTCGCATTCTGGGCCACCGAACGGATCGCGAAGGAAGAAGAGTTCTTTAAGCGCTCGTGCATAACGTTGAGTACCGTATGCGGCGGCGCACCACACACCCGGGTCGTAATAATGCGTTACACCCTCGCAAGATTATTCGGAGAGCAATCCGTTGATTGCTGTTCGGCAGTGGTTTTGGTCTAAAGGTTTTCCCCGATTTATCCTGAAAAAAATCCCTCGTAGCGTGTCGCACCTCGAGCCGACCACACGCGATTCGACTAGTCTAATGGCGCACGGATCCCAGGGCTGCTTCGCTCGAAATGCCCGCTGCGCTCGAAATACACTGGACGCCAAGTCTTTCGGTTGCGAATGTTCGGACAAGGTCCATTGGTGTTCATCCAACCATCATTTATCTAAGTTCAAAAATAGAGATTCATGGATTTTTCGTATTACCGAATCAACAAGTTCCTATGGCGCTGGAGCGAGCAAGACGGTGCTCGCATCGTGCGTGTGGCCGGGCTTTCAATGGACAAGGCACCGCCTGCGCCTCCAACTCCGCCTGCGGTAACGGCCACGCCAGCTCCCGCGCTTCAGAAGCCTGACCCGTTAATGAAAATGGTGGACGACCTATATAAGGTTGCTCACGCGTTCTCGCGTTTCAAAGCTTGGCTGAATGCTCCCGACCCGCCCAAGCTAGCGAAATCTGTAAGGACAGACCCATTAGTGCCGTCGTTCGATATACAGGAGATTCCGGCTGCAATGCGCAAGATGCACCTGCCAGTCTCGGCCACGTTGATGGAGCGGTGGTTTGCCGCGAAGCTAAACTATTCACCAACGGACGCCGATGAAACAGCGGAAATCAATCAGGACGGCAAGCCATATCCACCGGACATGTACGACACCACAACCATCAGAATGGATTGGGTGCTCAAATTCGCTCGCGCCAAGGACAAATTCGATTATCTAATTGATAAAGCTATTCGTTCGCCGAAAGCGAGAGATGAGCTTTATAGGAAGCTCATACCCTACAAGAACAGCGTGACTCTCTTGGACACCGCAGAGATCTGCGGAAACGATACAGCAATGCTTCACCGTCACTTTAGCTTTCAGTTTACGTCGGTCGACGGCACGTTTGGGCAGAAAATCGGCCTTTTTCTGTCCAATTTGGAGCGCAGCGGCGCGCCTGATGACCTCACTGGCGCGCTTGGCTCTTTTAACTTCAGTGTTGCCCTCGCGCACGCCCGCTTCGACTGGGATGTCGAGTCGAGGAGGACGAAAGCAGAAGTAAAGGGTATCTGGGTTTATGTGAAGGATAACTTTACATTCACCGACAGGCAGGGCGACCCCTCGCAATATTTGGGGCATTGGAGCAGCGACGGGGTGATCGTCGTCCCACTCGACGCCGTTGCAGCGACTCTTCCTTATGTTCCTTACGTTGAGTCTCCCGTCACCATCGGCAATCCAGTCATTAAAGGGAACGTCTACTATCCTGTACACAACAGCGACTTTCGGCAGTGGGCCATTAGGCACCGACAAGGCGGCGATTTTGTCATCTATTCCGATCGCCGCTATGTCCCAGTCGTTCCACCCATCACGATTACCCTATGAAGCTTTCGCTTATGCGGTTCGCGCTACTTGTCCCAGTTATCGGTACACTGTTCATCTGCCTCACTGATCTCACGCCACGCGGTACGGAGTGTCAAAAATCGGCACCGCCTGACGGTCTTTACGTAGCCGAACGATGTTTGCTTAAGTGGGTCCCGGGTGGGAATTCAGAATATGTTGGGCGCGTTTTCGACGCGAAAAGCGGAAAAAAACTCGCACAGCATATATTCAGGACGCCCGATCCTCAAATTGCTTGGTATAGCTATACTGCCTTATACGTGTCGTTCTCGATCGGTGATGACAGCAGTGACGCTCCATATATTTCGCTACCGCCCTCCAAGTGGGACAGGCTTCTAGCGGCACGCCTGAGTCCGCGATAGCACAGGCAAATCGCTCACGGACGCAAGTCAAGACACGCAAATGAGAGCGGAATGCAAGTGCCCGCCTCATTCCGTTCGACGCAGACGATCCTGAGCATGTGAAGGTCGCGAAGCCAATTGAACCGGGCTCGCGGATCAATATGTGTCACCACGCTAAATAGACTTGTCAAACTATTGAAACCCGCCGCGCGCGAGCCCTCTCATGGCCGGTCCTCTTCCACCTAGCTCTTGCGCGCTTTTCAGTTGGGTGCTGCGGCGGAATGAGCCGTTGAATCGCGTCCGTCTGAGTCGAGCGCTCGGGCGACTGCAAGCCGCATCGCTCTGGTATCGCTGCGACGTCCCCAAAATTCCGGGATGTTGACTCATTCATCGCCATTGGCGATCCGGTCATCAAAGATGAAGTCTACTTCCCGATACATACTTCCGATTTCGGAAAATGGCAAATCAAGCGCCAACGCCGCGGCGATTTTGTGGTTTTCATCGACCGGCAGTTTGTTCCGGTCATTCCGCCAATTGGGGTATATCTATGAAGTTCATAAGCCTACGTGCCGTTGCGCTAGTCGGAAATGCAGTCATCGTCGCGCTTTTCGGACTGTTTAAGCATACTCCGCCCGGCACGGAATGCGAAAACTCAACATCTCCAGATGGCATTTACAAAGCCGAGCGTTGCTTCCTGGAAGAACAGTCATTTCGCAGTGAATCTGCGACGTACGTCGGCCGATTGTTCGATGCTAAGAGCGGAAAACTGTAGGCGGAACACACCTTCGCACTATATACGCGCGTCCGTGAATTTCTCTCGTGGTGGGGAGGACGGCGACGGTTCAGACATCTCGTTACCGCCATCCCTGTGGGACCGGCTATTAGCTGCACGTCCGGGCTTGTAGAGGCCAGGGCAAGCGCTTTAATCGGTGCTTCAGGATTCCCACGACCCGGCTCGCGCGAGACTTCTCACGGTCGGTCCTCTTCCACCTAGCGCTTGCGCTCCTTGCAGGTTGGTGCTGTTGTGGGATCAATTGGGCCGGCCCCGCATAGGGGCAACGCTAATAGACCACCGCGAAATCGGGACCCAGCGAAAAAAACAAAAACCAATACGCTAAGATCACACCTCGGGAACCGAATCGCGACCCGCCCAGAACGCCTTGAAAAAAACCGAGCGTTCATAAACCGAGGATGAATAACCCGATGCGCCGTGTGGTCTTCAATCAAAAGGGTGGCGTAGGCAAGTCCACCATCGTCTGCAATCTCGCCGCGATCAGCGCCTCGCGCGGCCTGCGCACCCTGGTGATCGACCTCGATCCGCAAGGCAACGCGAGCCAGTACCTGCTCGGCGCCGAATCCCGCGATGCGCAGCCGAATCTCGCGAGCTTCTTCGAATCCGCACTGAGTTATAGCTTTCGCGAACCGGCGTTCGAATCTTTCGTTCATTCGACGCCCTTCGAAAATCTCGACATCGTGCCGTCGCATCCGACTCTCGAAGCGCTGCAGAGCAAGCTCGAATCGCGCTACAAGATCTACAAGCTGCGCGACGCGCTGAAGGGTCTGAAGCAATACGACGCCGTCTATATCGATACCCCGCCCGCGCTGAACTTCTTCACGCGCTCGGCGCTGATCGCCGTCGAGCGCTGTCTGATCCCGTTCGATTGCGACGACTTCTCGCGTCGCGCGCTCTATTCCGTGCTCGATAACGTGCAGGAAATCCGCCACGATCACAATCCGGACCTGAGCGTCGAAGGCATCGTCATCAATCAGTTTCAGCCGCGCGCGAGCCTGCCGCAGCAACTCGTCGACGAACTGCGCAAAGAGGATTTGCCCGTGCTCAATTCGCATCTCTCGCTCTCCGTGAAAATTCGCGAGAGTCATCAGCACGCGCGCCCGATGATCTATCTCGAACCTCGTCACAAGCTCGCGCAGGAATATGTCGCGCTGCACGAGGAACTGAACGGCTGAAGCGCACGGAAACGCCAGCGCGCCATCACGCCATGCCGCTCGCATCGAGAGTTGCGATTGCAGTCATCGTCGAAGCGGCCGTGTTCATCGCGCTGCTGTTCGGCGCGGCGGGCACGCTCGAATGGGGCGCGGGCTGGGCGTGGATGTTCCTGATGTTCGCCGGTGGCGGCGTGGTCACCGTGCTCATCGCGCGGCGCGATCCGGCATTGCTCGCCGAACGCATGCGCTCGCCGATGCAGCCCGATCAGCCGCTATGGGACAAGGTCTTTCTCGTCGCGATGGGCGCGCTGTGGTGCGCCTGGCTCGTGCTGATGGGCCTCGACGCCGTGCGCTTTCGATGGTCCGTCATGCCGCTCTGGCTCGCATCGGTCGGCGCGGCGCTCGTCGCCATGTCGTTCTGGCTCGTTGCGCGCGTGTTCCTTGCGAACACGTTTCTCGCGCCCGTCGTGAAGATTCAAAAGGAGCGCGGGCATCGCGTCATATCGAGCGGGCCGTACGCAATCGTGCGTCATCCGCTCTATGCGGCCGCCTGCGTCATGATTCCGGCGAGCGCGCTCGTGCTCGGCTCATGGTGGGGCCTCGCGTTCTCCGCGCTGCTGCTCGCGGGGATCGTCTGGCGCACGGTGATGGAAGAGCGCGAACTCGTCGCGCATCTCGAAGGCTATGCCCAATATGCGCGACGCGTGCGCTATCGGCTCGTGCCCTTCGTCTGGTAAGAGCGCGATACGAAATTGCGGGAATAAATCGGCGTCGGGAACGTTCATGCAGGAGACAGGCGCATTCCGTCGCGCCTCATTTCCCGCCAGATCATGAACAATATGACGACCGTTCCATCGCAGGCTCCGCACGGGTCTCTTGCCGGGAATTCCCCCGGGGCGTCTCCTTCGACAGAAAGTCTCTCCGGCATGGTCGCGTTCGTGCGCGCGGCGGAGTCGGGCAGTTTCGTGGCGGCGGGGCGCGCGCTCGGGCTGTCGGCGTCGGCGGTGGGCAAGAGCGTGATGCGGCTCGAAGCGAAGCTCGGCGTGCAACTGCTCAATCGCACGACGCGCAGGATCGGTCTCACGCACGAAGGCGCGCGCTTCTTCGCGCGCTGCAAGCGCATGCTCGCCGATCTCGAAGAAGCGGAGAGCGAGCTGTTCCATTCGACCTCTTCGCCGCGCGGACGGTTGCGGATCGCCGCGCCGTCGCTCGGCAGCCGGCTCCTGATGCCGCTCGTGCCGGAATTCAGGCGGCGTTTTCCGGATATCGAACTGGATATCGATTTCAGCGACCGCGTGGTCGAGATCACGCAGGAAGGGTATGACGCCGTGATCCGCACGGGGCGTCTCGCCGATTCGCAATTGCTCGCGCGGCCGCTCGCGCAATATGGCCCGGTGGTGGTCGGCTCGCCCGCCTATTTCGCGGGACACGGCGAGCCGATGACGCCCGCCGATCTCGAAGGCCATGCGTGCATCCGCTTCCGCTCTCCGGCGAGCGGCCGGCCCGAGCCGTGGCGCTTCGCTCGCGACGATCACACCTTCGCCATCGATCCGCACGCGACGCTCACGTTCAACGACATGGAAGCGGTGCTTGCCGCCTGCATCTCGGGCCTGGGCCTCGCGTGCGTGCCGGATTTCGTCGCGAAGAGCGCGCTGGAAGGCGGTCTGTTGCGCGCGGTGCTAGGCGCGCATCTGCGCACCGACGGCGTGTTCCAGATTCTGTGGCCGCCGAGCCGTCACGAAGCGCCGCGCCTGCGCGCGTTCATCGATCACGTCGCGCAGCGTCTGGGCGGCCTGCCGTCGCACGAGGTGCGGTTCCGCGCGGCGTAGAGATCAGCTTTTCTTGGTGGTTTTCGCGACGAACGGCGCGGGCGCGTGCGCGACTTTCTCGCTACCGCACTTCGGACATTTGAGCTGCACCGTCGCATGTTCGGCCATATGCTCCGCGTGCTCGAAGTTCTCGCCGCAATCCTGACAACGGTACTGATAAGTCGGCATGGCATCCTCCGCGCGCGCGCGGTGATCCGGCGCGAGCGGCGCCGGTTCCACCCATTCTAGTTCAGCAATGGCGCATGAAAATCAGTTCAGGACGCGGCGCACGAGCGGCGTTTCCGGCGTCGGATAGCCGGCCTCCCTGAATGTTTCGATGATCGCGCGATTGGTATCGAAATAGACCTGCCAGTAGTCGTTGGTATTGGTATAGGGCCGCACGCACAACAGCGGACCTTCGGGCGTGAAGGACAGCACTTCCACGTCCGGCGGCGGCGTGGTCGCGACATTCGGGATCTTCGCGACGGCTTCCTTCAGCCGCGCGATGGCATCGAGCGGATCGACGCCATTGGCGATCTTCGCCGTCAGTTCGACGCGCCGATGCGGCAGCAAGCTGAAATTCCAGATGATGTCGGAAAAGATCTTGTTGTTGCCGATGATCGCGGCGACGTTATCCGGCGTCGTGATCGTCGTGCCGAAGAGGCCGAGTTCGGTGACGGTGCCGGTCACGCCGCCCGCGGTCACGAAATCGCCCACTTTGAACGGCCGCAGCACCTGCATGAATATGCCCGCGGCGAAGTGCGCGAGCAGCCCGCCCCACGCGGTGCCGATGGCGAGACCGAGACCCGCGAGCAGCGCCGCGAAAGACGTGGTCTGAACGCCAAAGATCTGCAGAATCGCGAGTACGAGCAGCAGATTGAGAATGACGCCGACGATCGAGCCGAGGTAGTGCGCGAGCGTCGGATCGACACGGCCGTTGCGCGCGAGCAGCTTGCGCATCGTGCCCGTGACGAGGTTGATGAGCCAGCGGCCGATGATCCAGAGCGCGATCGCGCCGGCGACCATGATCGCGAAGTCGACGCCGCGCGTCATGATGAATACACGTACGGTATCGAGGTTCATGTCATTCTCGCGTGCGTGAAGCTTTGTCAGAGGAACACGTCAAGCCGGGAAAACATGCCGTATGGGCCTCACGAGTTATAGGCGACGCCCCGCGTCATCGCAAGAATTACAGGAGCAGTTAAGTTTGATCGGAAGCATTGCCCGCGGCTCGCGCGAAGATCACGTCCATTCTGCTTCGTCGGCGTTCTGATCGGGCAGGGTTAGTCCGGATGCGGGCAACGGCAGCGCGGTCTTGTAGCGCACCTGTTTGAGCGCGAAGCTCGAACGAATGTTGGAGACGCCCGGCATTTTCGTGAGCCGCTCCAGGATGAAACGCTCCAGCGCGGCGACATCGGGCAGCACGACGCGCAACAGGTAATCCGCATCGCCCGTCATCAGATAACACTCCATCACTTCGGGACGCTCGCTGATCGCCTGCTCGAAGCGCGCGAGCGCGTCCTTGATCTGCTTTTCCAGACTGACCTGAATGAAGACGTTGATGGAAAGGCCCAGCGCTTCCGGGTTGAGCAACGTGACGTGCTGCTTGAAAAGCCCCGCTTTTTCCAGCGCGCGCACGCGATTGAAGCAGGGCGTCGGCGAGAGGTTCACCGCGCGCGCAAGCTCCGAATTGGTGATGCGCGCGTTTTGCTGAAGCTGATTCAATATGCCGATGTCGGTGCGGTCGAGGCGCTGCTTGGTATTTGCCGTCATAGTCGAAACATTCCGGTTTCTGGCGTTTTCGAAGAATAAACACACTACCGCAAAGCGCGGCGCCAGCCAAATGAGACGCACATTCTGCGCATCAATGGATATGCTTGGATCATCCTTCAGCCACAGCGGAGTCGCGCCATGACCGACTTATCGAGCGGAACCAACCAGCTTCTTTCCATCGCCAAGGGACGCGAGGACACCGATCCCGGCGAAACCGCCGAATGGCTGGAGGCGCTCGATGCCGTCGTCGCGCATGTCGGACGGGACCGCGCGCAATATATCTTCGACAGGCTCGCGGAGCATGCATTGTCGGTGGGCGTCGAATCGGCGCGGGCGCGCGCGACGCCTTACGCGAACACGATCCCCGTATCGCAGCAGCCGCCTTATCCCGGCAATCTCGACATCGAGGAAAGGCTCGCCGCGGTGCTGCGCTGGAATGCGCTCGCGATGGTCGTGCGTGCGAATCGCGCATACGGCGAACTCGGCGGCCATATCGCGAGCTATGCGTCGGCGGCGGATCTGTTCGAAGTTGGCTTCAATCACTTCTTCAAAGCCGCCGATGCAAACAATGGCGGCGACCTCGTCTACTTCCAGCCGCATTCGTCGCCGGGCGTGTATGCGCGCGCTTATCTCGAAGGCTTCCTCGGCGAAGAGCATCTGAAGCACTATCGGCGTGAGATCGCCGGACCGGGTTTGTGCTCGTATCCGCATCCGTGGCTGATGCCCGACTTCTGGCAATTTCCGACGGGCTCGATGGGCATCGGTCCGATCAACTCGATTTATCAAGCGCGCTTCATGCGCTATTTGCAGAACCGCAATCTGCAGCGCACGGAAGGGCGCAAGGTGTGGGGCTTCTTCGGCGACGGCGAAATGGACGAGCCCGAATCGATCGGCGCGTTGTCGCTCGCGGCGCGCGAACAGCTCGATAATCTCGTGTTCGTCATCAATTGCAATCTGCAGCGGCTCGATGGTCCCGTGCGCAGCAACGGACGCATCGTCGATGAACTCGAAGCGCAGTTCACCGGCGCGGGCTGGAACGTGATCAAGGTGCTGTGGGGATCGGACTGGGATGCGCTGTTCGCCCGCGATCGCACGAATGCGTTGCTGCGCGCCTTCGCGCATACCGTCGATGGACAATTCCAGACCTTCTCGGCCAACGACGGCCGCTATAACCGCGAGCGCTTCTTCGGCCAGAATCCGGAACTCGCGTCGCTCGTTGCGCATATGTCGGATGAAGATATCGACCGCTTGCGCCGTGGTGGTCACGATGTGCGCAAGCTGCACGCTGCATACGCGAAAGCGCTGTCGCACAAGGGCCAGCCGACCGTGATTCTCGCCAAGACGATGAAAGGCTTCGGCATGGGCACGGTGGGACAGGGCCGCATGACGACGCATCAGCAGAAGAAGCTCGATCTCGACGATCTCAAGCAGTTCCGCGATCGCTTCCGCTTGCCGCTCTCCGATGAAGACGTCGAGCAGGTCAAGTTCTATAAGCCCGCGGATAACGCGCCCGAGATGCGTTATCTGCATGAGCGCCGCGAGGCTTTGGGCGGTTATCTGCCGCGTCGTCGCGCGAAGGCGTCGCAAGGCATCGCGCCGCCCGCGCTCGATTCGTGGGGGCAATTCGCGCTCGATGCCTCCGGCAAGGAGATGTCGACGACGATGGCCTTCGTGCGGATGCTCGGCAGCCTGCTGAAGGACAAGACGCTCGGCCCGCGCGTCGTGCCCGTGGTCGCGGACGAGGCGCGCACGTTCGGCATGGCGAATCTCTTCAGGCAAGTGGGCATCTATTCGCCGCTCGGCCAGTTGTACGAGCCGGAGGACATGGGCTCGATGCTCTATTACCGCGAGGACACGCGCGGGCAGATTCTCGAAGAGGGCATCTCGGAGGCGGGCGCGGTGTCGTCGTGGATCGCGGCGGCGACGTCGTACAGCGTGCACGATCTGCCGATGCTGCCGTTCTACATCTACTACTCGATGTTCGGCTTTCAGCGCATCGGCGATCTGATTTTCGCGGCGGCGGACCAGCGCTCGCGCGGCTTTCTCATCGGCGCGACGGCGGGGCGCACGACGCTCGGCGGCGAAGGCTTGCAGCACCAGGACGGCACGAGCCATCTCGCCGCATCGACGATTCCGAACTGCCGCGCCTACGATCCCGCGTTCGCGTACGAAGTCGCCGCGATCGTCGATGAAGGCATGAAGGACATGATGGAGCGCCAGAACGACGTGTTCTACTACGTCACGGTGACCAACGAGAATTACGCGCAGCCGTCCGCGCCCGAGGGCTCGCTCGATGCGCACACGCGCGAAGGCATTCTGCGCGGCATCTATCGCATCGGCGGCGATGCGCCCGACGCACAGGTGCAGTTGCTCGGTTCCGGCGCGATTCTCAACGAAGCCATCGCCGCGCGCACGATGCTCATGGACGACTGGAATATCGGCGCCGCCGTGTGGAGCGTGACGAGCTTCACGGAATTGCATCGCGATGGCGCGTCATGCGAGCGTCTCGCGCGCCTGCACGACGACGATGCGAACGTGCCGTTCGTCACGCGTGCGCTCGAAGGGTCGCGCGGTCCCGTGATCGCCGCGACCGATTACGTGCGCGCCGTGCCCGAACTCATTCGCGCATATGTGCCGTGCCGCTACGTCACGCTCGGCACCGATGGCTTCGGCCGCAGCGATACGCGTCAATCGTTGCGCGCGTTCTTCGAAGTGGATCGCGTGTCGATCGTGATTGCCGCGTTGAAATCGCTCGTGGACGAAGGCGTCATCGATAAAACGGTGTTGCAGGGCGCGCGCGAGAAATACGGCAAGGCGCAGGAAGCGCACGACGCGCCGTGGATGCGCTAGGCGGCCTTGCGCGCCGCGTCGAGCAGTTCGCGCACTTCGTCGTCGCTCGTCTGATCGAAGTCGATATAGAACTGCCCGACGCCGAAGTAATGGCGCGGGCGCATCACGCAGACGAATTCGTCGACGACTTCTTCCACGCGCGCTTCGGAATCGAGCGGCGCGACCGGCAGCGCCGCGACGATCTTCGACGGATGCGCGTGACGTAAGGACATTGCGGCAGCCTTCATCGTCGCGCCGGTCGCCATGCCGTCATCCACGACGATCGCAATGCGGCCCTCGACATCGAGCGGCGGCTGCGAGCCGCGATACAGCGTCTCGCGGCGTGCGAGTTCGGCGCGTTCCTTCGCGATCACGCGTTCGAGATCGTCCTTCGCGACGCCCGCGTACTGCACGATGCGCTCGTCGAGATAGAACGCATCGCCGGATGCGATCGCGCCCATCGCGAGTTCGGGCTGAACGGGCACGCCGAGCTTGCGCACGACAAGCACGTCGAGCCGCGCGCCGAGCGCGCGCGCCACTTCATATGCGACGGGCACGCCGCCGCGCGGCAACGCGAGCACGGTCACATCGTGGCGGCCCGCGTAAGCGCTGAGATGCTGCGCGAGCTCGCGGCCCGCCGCTCTGCGATTCTCGAACACTGAGTTCATGTCGCCTGTCCTTTCGGGCTCGACGCGCGCGAAAGAAAACGCGTCGCGCCGTCGAGACCTTCATCGAATATCGAGCGATATCCGTTCGCGCCTTCACGCTGCAATGCCCGGGCGATGTCGGCGTCGAACGCGTTCTCATGCACCGAGCGCAGGTCGGCGCGCAACGCGGCTTGCGGCAGCGCGGCCAGTTCGCACGCGAGCGCTTCCGCGACGCTGCGCGCTTCGCCTTGCGGCGCGATGCGATTCGCGAGGCCGATGGCGAGCGCCTCGTGCGCATCGACCGCGCGCCCGGTGAGAATCAGATCCAGCGCGCGCGACATGCCGATGAGCCGCGGCAGCCGTATCGTGCCGCCGTCGATGAGCGGCACGCCCACGCGCCTGCAGAACACGCCGAGCACCGCGTGTTCCTCGACGACGCGCATATCGCACCACGCCGCGAGTTCGAGCCCGCCCGCGACCGCATGTCCCGCGATCGCCGCGATCACGGGCTTGTTCAGCGCGAGGCGCGTCGGTCCCATCGGGCCGGGGCCGCTGCCGTCGGGATGGATCTCGTTGCGGCGCGCGTCGTCCTCGAGTGCGGAGAGATCCGCGCCCGCGCAGAACGTGCCGCCCGCGCCCCACAGCACGGCGACCGACAACGCGTCGTCGGCGTCGAAGCGTTCGAACGCTTCGCGCAGCGCATCCGCGATTTTTCGATCCACCGCGTTGCGCCGTTGCGCGCGATCGAGCACGACCGTGACGACGCGCGGATCGAGCGCGTGCGGTTCCATGCGCACGTGCTCGCCCAGATATTCGACGGACATCGACGCCTCCTGTTGCGCGATGCAGCTTTCAGGATACTCGCCGCGCGGCGCATCGGTGCGCCAAGTCGAATACTTGCAAAGTGAAATTTTTGGCCCGTGTCCGGTGCATCCAATGCGACATGACGGGGCATTGCACCAACATCGAGCGAAACGATACGAACCTTCGCGGCGCACGTTGCACCATGCGTTACCGCGCCGCTTCACGCCTGCGCACCGTTTCGATGCTTTCTGCGCCAACTTGGCCCGGAACTTGCAAAATCAGCGCCTCCTCCAGACCCGACCGCTCGACACATGCAGGCACTTCAATCCGGAACCAACACTCTTTTCCTGCTGCTGGGCGCCGCGATGGTGCTCGCGATGCATGCGGGCTTCGCCTTTCTCGAACTCGGCACGGTGCGCCGCGAGAATCAAGTGAACGCGCTCGTGAAGATTCTCGTGGATTTCGCGGTATCGACGCTCGCGTACTTCTTCATCGGCTACAACATCGCGTATGGCGTGCAGTTCATGCACAGCGCCGATATCCTCGCCGAACACAACGGCTATGCGCTCGTGCGCTTCTTCTTTCTGCTGACCTTCGCGGCGGCGATTCCGGCGATCGTGTCGGGCGGCATCGCCGAGCGCTCGAAGTTCAATCCGCAACTGTTCGCGACCTGCGTGATCGTCGGCTTCATCTATCCGTTGCTCGAAGGCGTGGCGTGGAACGAGCGCTTCGGCATTCAGGGCTGGCTGACGCAGGCATTCGGCGCGCCGTTCCACGATTTCGCGGGCTCCGTCGTCGTCCATGCGTTCGGCGGCTGGGTCGCGCTGCCGGCGGTGCTGCTGCTCGGGCCGCGTCACGGGCGCTATCACAAGGATGGACGCATCGCCGCGCATCCGCCGTCGAGCATTCCGTTTCTCGCGTTGGGCGCGTGGGTGCTGGCGGTCGGCTGGTTCGGCTTCAACGTGATGAGCGCGCAGACGGTCGACAAGATCAGCGGCCTCGTCGCGGTGAACTCGCTGATGGCGATGGTCGGCGGCACGCTCGCCGCGTGGGTCGCCGGCCGCAACGATCCGGGCTTCACCTATAACGGACCGCTCGCGGGTCTCGTCGCGGTGTGCGCGGGCTCGGACCTCATGCATCCGCTCGGCGCGCTGATCGTCGGCGCGGTCGCGGGCGTGCTCTTCGTGCAGATGTTCACGTGCGTGCAGAACCGCTGGCGCATCGACGACGTGCTCGGCGTGTGGCCGCTGCACGGCATGTGCGGCGCGTGGGGCGGCATCGCTGCGGGCATCTTCGGGCAGAAGGCGTTCGGCGGCATCGGCGGCGTGTCGATGTGGTCGCAGGTCATCGGCACGGTCGGCGCGGTGGCCCTCGCGCTCGCGGGCGGCGCGGCGGTGTATGGCGCGATCAAGATGACGGTCGGTTTGCGGCTCGATCGCGAGGAAGAATTCAACGGCGCCGATCTCGCGATCCATCGCATTTCGGCCACGCCGGATCGGGAAATGGCGGGCTGACGCCAGAGACTCGCGCTTTGCTGTAGCGTTACGAGTTCATCAGCCCACGCGAGCACACGATGTCGAACGATCACGCCTCACGCCAGCGCGGCATCATCGAGGAACTGAAGGTCGCGCCGGTCTTCGATCTCGACGCCGAACGCGAACGCCGCATCGCGTTTCTGGCCGACTATCTCGAAGCGCAGAAACTCAGCACCTATGTACTCGGCATCAGCGGCGGCGTGGATTCGTCGACGGCGGGCCGTCTCGCGCAACTCGCCGTCGAGCGCCTGCGGGCGCGTCATGTCGATGCGCGCTTCATCGCGATGCGTCTTCCCTACGGCGAGCAGCGCGACGAAGCCGATGCGCAACGCGCGCTCGCATTCATCCGGCCCGACGAAACGCTCACCGTCAACATAAAGCCCGCCGCCGATGCGATGCGCGAATCGCTCGCGTCATCGGACCTGCTGTATCGCGACGAGCGGCACGAGGATTTCGTGCTCGGCAACATCAAGGCGCGCCAGCGGATGATCGCGCAATACGCGGTGGCCGCCGCGCACCCGGGCGTCGTGATCGGCACGGACCACGCGGCCGAATCGCTGATGGGCTTCTTCACCAAGTTCGGCGATGGCGGCGCGGACGTGCTGCCGCTCTACGGCCTGAACAAGCGCCGCGTGCGCGCGCTCGCAGCAGCGCTCGGCGCGGGCATCGAGATATACGCGAAGGTGCCGACCGCCGACCTCGAAACGCTTACGCCGATGAAGCCCGACGAAGACAGCTACGGCATAAGCTACGAGGACATCGACGATTTCCTCGAAGGCAAGCCGGTTTCCGATATGGTCTACGCGACCATTTACCGCTTTCATGACGCGACACGTCACAAGCGCGCGTTGCCGATCACACCCGATGACGACTGGCGCATGCAGGCACTTTGCTGAACGGCAAATTTCATAGTTGATGTCGCTTTCCGGCGCACGCCGGGTACGATGTATTGGGTACCGGTCGATTTCTCGGAGACGCAACGTTGGACTCCACCGAGACCGCGACATTCGATTTGCCGCTGCCCGCTCGCAATTTCGCGTCGATGCGAAAGATGCTGCTCCTTGCGCTCTGCGCGTCGGTCGTGATTCCGCTCGCGAGCCTTTGCATTTACGGTTACCACGATCATCAGCGCCGCTTTACGGAAGCACAGGAACTGACCGGGCGCTTGACGCGCATCGCGGACGAGCACGCGCTGAAGGTGATCGACCTTAACCAGCAACTGGAGACGCGCATCGTCGATCTCCTCGGCGACAGCGACGATGCCTCCATCAAGCGTCGCGAGGTGGGACTGCATCGCACGCTCGACGACATGAGCGGCACGCTCGCGCAGATCGCCGCAATTTCCGTTTTTGGCGTAAAAGGCGCGCTGCTCGCAAATAGCCGCTGGTATCCGGCGCCTGCCGTGTCGATTGCGGAGCGCGACGATTTTCAGTCCGCGCGCGCGGTCGCGCCCGTCACGTACTTCTCGTTGCCGTTGCTCGGCAAGGTGGCGCGTTCCGATGTGTTCACGACGACCAAAGGCCGCATCGGCCGCAACGGACAGTTTCTCGGCGTCGTGTCGATCGCGTTGAAGCGCGATTATTTCACCGATTTCTATCGCGAACTCGCGGCGGGCGATCATGCGCTCGTCATCGGACTGTATCGCCGCGACGGCAATATCCTCGCGCGCTTTCCGGAGAGCGCGGACAGCACGGAAGCTGCGACGAACACGCCCTTTACCAGCGAGTTTCGCAACAACGAACTGTACGGCAGCACGCGCATGCGTTCGGGCATCGATCACGTCGAGCGGCTGCTCGCCTTCAGGCGCGTGGGCGATGCGCCGCTCTACGTATCGACGGGTTATGCGACCTCCGCCGTCGAGAAGCGCTGGCGCGACAACCTCGCGCTCGTCGCGGCGATCGCGCTGATGCCGTGCATCGCGGTGTGGCTGCTGATCGCGTTCTCGATTCGCCGGCTCGATGCCGAACAGGCCGCATGGGAGCGCTGGCAGGCCGAAGTCGCGACGCGCCTTTCCATCGAAGCGTCGAGCCGGCAATTGCGGCGCACGGGCGCGCTCGGCAATCTCGTCGCCAACGTCGCGCACGACTTCAACAATCTGCTGATGGTGGTCGGATCGAACATGGAACTCGCGCGGCGCAAGCGCTTCAACGACGTCGAGAGCGAAGTGCTCGCGGTGGAGCGCGCCACCGCCGGGGCCAGGTCGCTCGCGCGGCGGCTCATGAGCGTCGCGCGCAAGCAGCCGCTCAAACAGGAATTGATCGATCCGGCTAACTGGCTGCGAAGCGTGCTCGATCTCGTGAAGACATCGATGCATCCGTCCGTCACGGTGTCGCTGGAACTGTCGCCCGATCTGTGGAAGGTGATGGCCGATCCGGTCGAGCTGGAACTCGCGCTCGTGAATATCGCAGTGAATGCGAACGATGCGATGCCGGATGGCGGGCGCATGCTGATCCGTTGCCAGAATGCGCCCATGCGCGGCGCGGAAACGAATATTCCCGATGGCGATTACGTGCTCGTTTCGATCACCGACAACGGCGAAGGCATGACCGAGCCGATTCAGCGGCGCGCATTCGAGCCGCTTTTCACGACGAAGCAGCGCGGCGCGGGCACCGGTCTCGGCCTCGCGCAAGTGCTCGCCGCGTGCGAGCAGGCGGGCGGCGCTGCGCGCATCGCGAGCGTGGCGGGCGCGGGCACCACGGTCCGGCTCTATCTGCCGCGTCATGATGGTCCGGTGCCCGAGGCATCGAAAGCCGGTATGCCGCCCGATATCGCGACGCTGCCGCTCGCGCCCGCGACGGACGAGCAGGATGAGCGGTTGCGCGGCACGTCGGTGCTGCTGGTGGAGGACAACACGGATGTCGCGGCGGGCGTGACAGCGGTGCTCGAAATGTTCGGCTGCACGGTGCATCACGAGGAAAGCGCCGATGCCGCGTTCGCGCTATTGGACGAAGGCCACGGATTCGATCTGGTGCTGTCGGATGTGCAAATGCCCGGCCGCATGAACGGCATCGATCTGGCCGAGGAGATCGTCAAGCGTCGTCCTTCGCAGAAGCTCGTGCTGATGACGGGTTATGCCGACGAACTGGAGCGCGCGAAGCATCTCGGCGTGCCGATCCTCGCGAAGCCCTTCAACATGGACGATCTGCTCGATCTGATCGCGCCGGGCGGACCGCGTTGATCGCAGTTACTGCTTGTCGCGTCCCTGCACGGCACGCGCGCCGACCAGGGGATTGAACGCCGCGCGCTTCGGTTGCGCTGCCTGCGTGCTCTTCCTGGCCGTCTTCGTGTTCGTAGTGCCGCCGAGTTGACTCAGCAGGTCTTCATCGTCCTCGGCTTGCGTTGCTTCGTCGTCCGCGGGCGATTCGGCACCCGCGAGATGCGCGACCACCGACATGAAGTCTTTCCGTGCGCTCCTGAGCGCGCGTCCCGGCATCATGACGAGCACGACTGCCTCATGCACCGTATGTCCATCCACGGTCTTCAGCGCGCCGTCCTCGTTCCAGTCGATGCCGCTATCCGCATACGCCGCGACCACGTGATGCAATACGGCGGGCGACATCACGCCGGCATCGTACAGGCCGACGATCTGCCGCTCCGCGAGCGCGAAGAGGCTCTTTGCGGCGCGATTCGGCTTCTTCGCGGCCATCTACTTCGCGGCGGGCGCGACCCGCCACACCGTGTTGCCGACATCATCGGCGACGAGCAACGCGCCTTTGCCATCCACCGCGACGCCGACGGGTCGCCCGAGCGCGTGACCATCGGACGATAGAAAGCCCGTCAGGATATCTTCGGGCGGACCCGAAGGCTTGCCGTCCTCGAACGGCACGAAGATGACCTTATAGCCGCTTCTCGGCTTGCGATTCCACGAGCCGTGCTGACCGATGAACGCACCATTGCGGTAATGCTCCGGGAACGCCTTGCCGTCGTAAAACGCGAGTCCGAGCGATGCGGTGTGCGCGCCGAGCGCATAGTCAGGCACGATCGCCGATTGCACGAGATCCGCGCGCTGCGGTTTCACGCGATCATCGACATGCTGGCCGTAATAGCTGTACGGCCATCCATAGAACGCGCCGTCTTTTACCGAGGTCAGATAGTCCGGCACGAGTTCGTCGCCGAGTTCGTCGCGCTCGTTCACCACGGTCCAGAGCGCGCCGCTTTGCGGTTGCCACGACATACCGTTCGGATTGCGCAAGCCCGTTGCGAACAGACGCGATTGTTTCGATTCGATATCGACTTCCATGATCGCCGCGCGGCCATTCTCGGCGTCGATGCCGTTCTCAGCGGCATTGCTGTTGGAACCGACCGTCACATAGAGCTTCTTGCCGTCGCGGCTCGCGATGATGTTCTTGGTCCAGTGATGATTGATATCGCCGGCGGGCAGATCGATGAACTTCTCGCCGGGCGTCGCGATCTGCGTCGCACCGTTTTCGTACTTAAAACGCAGGATTGCATCGGTATCCGCGACGTAGAGATCGTCGCCGACGAGCGCCATGCCGAACGGAGAGTGCAGCTTGTCGATGAACACGGTGCGCGTCTCGGCGACGCCATCGCCATCGGCATCGCGCAGCAGCATGATGCGGTCCGGGCTTTCCACCGCGGCGCCCGCGCGTTTCTGGACCTTCTTCATCACGAAGCCCTTGAGGCCTGCGTTTTCATCGTGCTGCGCGGGCGCGTTGCTTTCGGCGACGAGCACGTCGCCATTGGGCAGCGTCGCGATCCAGCGCGGATGGATAAGCCCCGTGCCGAAAGCGGTCACGTCGAAACCGGCGGGCGCGATGGGCTTTTGTCCTTGCGCCCACGGTCTGGCGGGTGCGATGTTGACCGTGGGCATCAGCGATTTGCGCGGCGCGGGCAGCGTGGGATTCGGGCCGAAGCCCTGCGCGTAGTCATCGGCGATGGCCGCGCCGCTCGCGAGCATCAAGGCAAACGCCATTGCTCGCGTGAGTTGCTTCGTTTGCGTTTTCAAACTTGCGCTCCTGACGGGTCAGCCGCCGCCGATGCCTTGCGTGACCTTGCCGGTGCCGCCGCAAGTCTTGCAGTCGGCGCCATCGAGCTTGCCCGAGCCATTGCAGTCCGGACAGATGTCTTCGCCCGTGCCTGGCGCGCCGGGCTCGGCTTCATCGCCGGGATTGAGAGGGGGTTCCTGGGCCATCGACGTCTCCTTGGGTTGTTTCCTGCAACTGGAGAGCAAGCGACGTTCCTTGCAAGGGTTTCATCGATCTGGGCAGTTTTTGCAAGCGCGCGGCGTTCATGGCGTCGCGACACGCGCGCACAAGCGGATGTGCCTTCTGGTACGCATGATGCTGCATCCAAAGTGCGGCGCTAGCCGTGGCTTTCACCACTGCAACGTCATCACGCGTTTCAAGGCGCGATGACATAGCCAGGAGGGTTTCATGAGCGGAAATCAAAAGCAGATGGGCAACCAGCCGTCGACGCCGAATCAGTCGAATCCGTCACAGCGGCAACACGGCCAGCAGGAACGGTCACCGGGGCAGCCGCAACAAGACCATCAGTCCGGTCAGCGGCAACAGAACCAGCCGTTGCCGCAGCATAAGGGCGGCCAGCGTCAACCCTGATGGTTGTTGGAAGTGGCAGGAAGCAACGCGCGCGGCTTCGTTTCGACGAGGCCGCGCGCTTGCCTTGTATTCACATACTCACGGCTTGCGTCCGAATGCTTCGCGCAAGCGTTTTTTCGCGCGTTCGAGCGTGCTCTTGCGCGACTTCGGCAGATTGCGTCCCGCGCGATTGATATAGAAATTGAGCATCGACATCGCCGATTGAAACGGCGAGCCTTTGCGTCGCGTGCTGCGTGTCGATGAGCGTTTGAGCGAGTCGGCGATTTCCTGCGCATTGCCCATCTTGAAGATATCGCGCTGGATATCCATTGCATCGCTCGTTTCCATCACATGATGCGACCAGCGATGCGAGGCGCGCTCCGGCTTCTTGCGCGCGCTCGCGAGTGAATGTCTTTGCCGCGTGCTCGGCCGCTTGCCACCGCTCGTTTTCTTCTTCGATTTAGTCGTTGCCATAGCCTCACCTCAACGATGCGATGCGCCGCGCGTCCTCCAGCGTGAGCGGCTCGCGCATCGCTTCGGCGAGACGGCACACGGCGACGTCGTGTTCGCATGCGATGATCGCGCCCACGCGTCCATCCTTCAGCAGATACGCGATGAAATGCTGCGCGTCGAGATCGCCATCGATTTCGATGGTGTCCGGCTTTTCGACATGCCCGAGATAGTCGAAAGTCTTTTCGTAGTGATACGTCCAGAAGTAGGGCACGCCGACATACTCGCGTGGACTGCCAGCCATGTTATAGGCGGCGACGCGCGCATGCTGCTGCGCAACGCGCCAGTGTTCTATGCGCACGCTGTGATCCGAGCGCGGCAGAGGAAAGCGCGCGATATCGCCCGCGGCGTATAAAGCGGGCGCGGCGAGCATCGTTGCATCGACGTTGACGGCGCGGTCATCCGCGAGCGCGAGGCCCGACAGAAACGATGTCGCCGGTTCGACGCCCGTGCCCGCGATCACGACATCGGCCGCGATCTTCTCGCCCGAATCGAGGATCACTTCGCTGACCGCGGTCTCGCCTGCGAATTCATTAATGCGCGCATTCATATGAAACGTCACGCCGTTCTTCTCGTGCAGCGTCCTGAACATTTCGCCGATACGCTCGCCGAACTGTTTCGCGAACGGCACCTTGCCCGGCGCGACCACGGTTACGTCGATCTCGCGCTTACGCAAACACGAAGCCACTTCGAGCCCGATGAAACTCGCGCCGACGATCACCACGTGCTTGCATCCTTCGAGCGATGCGAGAATCGCGCGCGCATCTTCGCGCGTGCGCAGCAGATGCACGTGTTCGAGTTTCGCGCCGGGGATATCGAGCGGCTTCGGAACGCCGCCGGTGCACACGAGCGCGGCTTCATAATCGATCTTCTGTCCGTTCGCGAGTTCGGCGCGCTTCTCCTTCGGATCGAGATGAACGACCTGCGATTCGATGCGCTCGATGTCGTGCTTCGCGAAGAAATCGCCGTCGAGCAGGGCAGGGACATCATCGGGCGGCATGTCGCCTGCAAGCGTGAACTTGCTGAGCGACGTGCGATCGTAGGGCTCGCGCGCATCGTCGCCCGCGAGCACGATGCGTCCGTCGAAGCCCGCTTCGCGCAACGCCGAACATGCGGCCGCGCCCGCTGCGCCCGCGCCGACGATGAGCATGGTCCGGCTCGGGTTCGCCTGCTTCTTCAATGCTTCGCCGCTGTCGATGGGCTGCGCGGACACGTACACATCGCAGTCTCTGATGGTCGCTTCGTAGCGCGTCAATGCCTTCAGCGGCGGCGGCTCGACGAGACTGCCGTCGCGCACCTCGAACGTGCCTTTGTGCCAGGGACAAACGATACGCCCGTTGCAGATCGCGCCTTCATCGAGCGGGCCGCCCGCGTGGGGGCATTCGGCGGTATAGGCGCGCACGTCGTCGCCATCGCGCACGAGCAGGATCGGGATTTCCTTCGCGTCGTCGCCGCCTTTGACGCACACTCGTGTGCCGCGCTCGGCGGAAAGATCCGCGAAACGCGCGACTTTATGCAGGGTGGGGGACATCGCACTCTCCGTTGGCTGAAGCATCAGGCCATGCGAAGAGCGCGAAGCAATTATCGGACCGCGAAGAAACGCCTGTTTAAAGCGCTTCGGTCACCGCGCGCAGAAACTGCCGCGTGCGCTCATGCTGCGGCGCGGAGAAGAACTGCTGCGGCGGCGCCTGCTCGATGATCTTGCCTTGCGAGAAGAAGCACACGCGATCCGCGAAGTCTTTCGCGAAACCCATCTGGTGCGTGACCATCAGCATCGTGAGGTTGTGCTCTTCGCCGAGCCGTCGAATCACGGTGAGCACCTCGCCGCACAATTCCGGATCGAGCGCGGACGTCACTTCATCGAACAGCATGATTTTCGGGCGCATCGCTAGCGCGCGCGCAATCGCGACACGCTGCTGCTGTCCGCCCGACAACTGCGACGGATAGTGATTGCACTTTTCGGAAAGGCCAACCATCGAAAGCAGCTCGCGCCCGCGTTCGGTCGCTTCCTTCTTCGACAACCCGGCCACGCTCATCGGCGCTTCGATCACGTTCGCGAGCGCGCTCATGTGCGGAAACAGATTGAAGCTCTGAAACACCATGCCGATCTTGCTGCGCACCTGGCGAACGTGTCGCGGCGACGCGGGCACGAGCTTGCCGCCGCGGATCTCATGCGTGAGCGGTTCGCCGTCCACGTCGATGACGCCGTCGGTGAGCGGATCGAGCGTCATCAGCACGCGCAAGAGCGTGGACTTGCCTGAGCCGCTCGGCCCGATGATCGCCACCTTCTCGTTGCGGGCGACATCGAGATCGAGGCCGTCGAGCACGGTGAGCGCGCCATAGCGCTTGGTGACATTGCGAAAGCGCACCATCGGCGTGTTCGCGCTGGCGTCGGCCGCTGCGCCCAGCGCCGGGTCGAGGTCTCGTTTCATCTGCTGCTCCTGGAGTTGCATTACCGTGCGCCGTCCAGCGGGGTCTGAGTGGTCGATACGCGAGGCTGAACCATCATGGCAGCCTCACGCGCCGTTCAAGATGACGCACGCCCGAAGCGAACGTCACGCTGATGAGAAGAAAGAAGATCCCGGTCATGGTGATCGGTTCGAGATAGCGGAACGTCTCGGAACCGATGTTCTTCGCCTGCTGCATCAGTTCGACGACGGTGATCGCGGAGAGCACCGGCGTGTCCTTGAACATCGCGACGAGATAGTTGCCGAGCGCAGGAATCACCGGTCGAATCGCCTGCGGCAGGACCACGCCGGTATAAGTGCGCCACGGCGAGAGCGACAGCGCGCACGATGCTTCCCACTGGCCGCGTGCGACGCCGTTGAGTCCCGCGCGATACACCTCGGAGACATAGCACGCGTAGTGCACCGCGATGCCGAGCGTGCCCGCCATCAGCGCGGACATCGTGAAGCCATAGAGCGGCGCGACATAGAAGAGCACGTACACCTGAATCAGGAGCGGCGTGCTGCGAATGAACTCGATGAAGAACGCGGTCGTCTTCGCGAGCGGCGCGAACTCGCTGCGCCGCATGATCGCGAGCACGAGGCCGAGCACGAGCGCAATCGCGAAACCGACGAGCGTGATGCCGATCGTGTAGATCGCCGCGCGCGCCAGTTCGGGCAGGATATGCAGCGCGTATTTCACATCGAAGAGTTGACCCAGCGATGTCATGATGCAGCCCTCGGAACAGTGCGGCGAATGGCGACATGACTGCTCACGCGCCGCTCGAACACGCGCATGACGGCGACGATCACCTGCGCGAGCACGAAGTAGATGAGCAGCGTGAGGCCGAAGACTTCCGCCGTCTTGAAGGTCGCCTCGTCGAGCTGGCGCGCGCGGAACGTGAGGTCCGAGAGCGTGATCAGCGAGACGAGCGACGTGCCCTTCAGAAGCTCGATCATCAGGTTGGTCGCGGGCGGCAGCGCGTTGATCATCGCCTGCGGCAGCACGATGCGGCGCAATCGCGCGGCGGCGGGCATGTTCAGCGCGAGCGCCGCTTCATACTGGCCGCCGGGCACGGAGCGCAGCGCGCCGCGCAGGATCTCCGAGCCATACGCGCCGTAGTGCAATCCCAGACCGACGATCGCAACCGTGAACGGCGTCAGTTGCACGTTGAAAGGCGGCAGCGGCAGCACGAAAAAGAGCCAGAAAAGTTGCACCAGCAGCGACGTGCCGCGAAACACCTCGACATACACGTTGCCGGCCCAGCGCACGGCGCGGTAAGGCGCGGCGCGCAACGCCGTCGCGACACCCGCCATGACGATCGCGAGCAGGATGCTGATGACGGCGATCTGGATCGTGACGAGCGTGCCCTTCATCATCAGGGGCAGAAGCTCATTGAGGTCACTCATGACGGTTCCTCGCAAATTGATGAACGCTGCGCGTCGCTATGCAACGATGTTCAACCGGCGCACAACTCCGGCGCCTTCTTGGTCGTTACGTTGGTCTTGTCGAAGCCGAAGGGTTTGACCGTTTTCAGGTGATCGTCGGTGCCGAGCCACTGATGCAGTTCCTTGTTGACGGCGTCGCGCAGGTCGGTGTCTTCGGGACGAAACGCGAGCGCGCCATAACCGGTGTGCTTCGGATCGTCGTTGAACTGGCTGATCGCTTCGACCTGCGGGCCGCCCTTGTCGGCGAGACCTTTCATCGTCAGTGCGGTGCCGACCGCTGCATCGGCGCGGCGTGCGCGCACGGCCTGCAATTGCGCGGTGGTGTCCGGAACTTGCAGGATCTGGTCGTCCTTGATACCGGCCTGGCGCGCATAGCCCAGTTCGGCCGTTCCTGCCATCACAGCAAGTTTCGTGTCCGGTTGCTTCGCGACATCGGCATAGCTGTGCAGATTCTTCGGGTTGCCCTTCATCGTCAGCAGCGTGTCGGGAATCTGATATTGCGGATCGGCGAACGCCACCTGCTTGCAGCGTTCCGGCGTGATGTACATGCCCGCCGCGATCACGTCGAAGCGCCCGGCCTTCAGGCCCGGAATCAATGCGCCCCATTCGGTCAGCACTGCATCGACCTTCTTCACGCCGAGCTTGGCGAACACTTTCTTCGCGATTTCGGGCGATTCGCCGGTCACGGTGCCATCGGGCGTCGTGTAGGCGAAGGGCGTTTCGTTGGCATAGCCGATACGCACCTCGCCGGTGCGCTGGATGCGCTGCAACGTGGTTTCCGCGCTCGCGCTCGTGGTGTAGGCGGCAAGGCTCGCTGCCGCGACGCACGCCGCTGCCAGCATGCCAGACAGTCGCTTCGTGTTCATATCGTTCCCGTTGTGATGGTTCTTCAAGCGTGGTCGAGTAGGCAATCCAATGGCGCGAACGCGCGAGACACAGAGAAAACCCTTATTCCGCAGGGCTTTGAAGCGACTCGCAGCGCAGCCACCGACGCAGAATACAAAGCCATATATTTGTTCCGATTGCTCTAGGACAATTATTTTCATACGCGCTTTTGCGCCACTATTGCGCATGGAACGAGGCATGTGAGGAGCAGCAAGTGAATGAACGATGGCGCGACGCCGTGCGCACGGTGCAGGGCGTGCAGTCCAAATACAAGCGGCTCGTCAAGGCGATGGCCGCCGACATAGAAAGCGGCGCGCTCGCATCGGGCGAACGTTTGCCGCCGCAGCGCGAAGTCGCGGCCGATCTCGCGATCAGCGTGCAGACCGTCACCAACGCCTACAAGGAACTCGAACGGCAAGGGCTGATTCGTTGCGAAGTCGGGCGCGGCAGCTTCGTCAGCGCGCGCGTGACAGAAACGATGTCGAACTACATGCTCGACACGGCCGAGCGCTCGGTGGTCGATTTTTCCATCGCGCGCATCGTGCATACGGCCGAGCACGACGCGATGTGGCGCAAGGTCTGCGCGACGCTGTCCACCATCGAGGATCAGCCGTGGATTCGCGCATTCAGGCCGATTGCGGGCTTCGACAGCCATCGTCAGGCAGGCGTCGAATGGCTCGCGTCGCTCAACATGCCCGCGAAGGTGGAGACGCTGCTCGTCACCAATGGCGTCGCGCACAGCATCTTTCTCGCGCTGGCGAGCATCGTCGGGCCGGGCGATACGGTGCTGTGCGAAAGCCTCACGGATCACGGCGTGATCGGCTCGGCGAACGTGCTGGGGTTTACGCTCAAGGGTCTGGAGATCGACGAGCACGGCATTCGCCCCGAGCACTTCGAGGAGGTCTGCGATAGCGAACGTGTGAGCGCGCTCGTCTGCACGCCGACGCTGAACAATCCCACCGTCGCGATGATGACCGATTCGCGCCGCCGCGCGATTGCGCGCATCGCGGAGCGCTACGGCGTGTATGTGATCGAGGACGATGTCTACGGCGCGTTGCCCGCCAAGACGCAGACGCCTATCGCGAGCCTGATTCCCGAACTCGCGTTCTATTGCACGAGCATGACCAAGTCGGTGCTGAGCGGTCTGCGTACCGGCTTCATGACGGTGCCGCGGCGGCTCGCATTGCGCGCGGAAAGCGTGTTGCGCGTCAGTTGCTGGATGGCGACGTCGCCGATCGCGGAAGTCAGCGCGCGCTGGATCATGGACGGCACGGCGCAACGTCTCGTGCAGATTCAGCGCGAGCGGCTCGCGGCGCGTCAGAGCGTCGTGCGCGAAGTGCTCGGCGAATATGTGCTCGGCAGTCATCCGAACGCGCTCTCGGTCTGGTTGCGCGTGCCCGATGAATGGGAGGCGGAGCGCATCACGCGCGAGTTGCGCAATCGCAATATCGCGGTGACATCGCCCGATCCGTTCCTCGTGCGCGGCGCGGACCGGCCCAATGCAGTGCGGCTGTGCGTGGGCGCGGAAGTCGGCGAGAGCACGTTCCGCACGGCCGTCGAAACCATGCGCGAAGTCTTCGGCCAGTTCCCGCACGTACACGACTTCAACTAAATGAACTAGGACAATCGAAAACGATTTTTTAGGACATTAGACTGGGTTGCATCGATACACGAATTCGCAGCCCAGCCACTTATGTCCGCACTCACGCTCGCCGATGTCTACCGCGCCCGCCAGCGCATCGAAGGCCGCGCGCTCGTCACGCCGCTGGTTCATTCGTTGTCGCTCTCGCGCCTCGCGGGCGTGCCGGTTCATCTCAAGCTCGAAACGCTGCAACCCACGGGCAGCTTCAAGTTGCGCGGCGCGACCAATGCGCTCGCGCAGATCGCGGAAGAAGGCTGCACGCGTGTCGTCACGGCATCGACGGGCAATCATGGCCGCGCGGTCGCGCACGCGGCTCGCGCGCTCGGCATAGAAGCAGCGGTGTGCATGTCGTCGCTCGTGCCGAAGAACAAGGTCGATGCGGTGGCCGCGCTCGGCGCGCGCGTCGTCATCGAGGGCAAGAGTCAGGACGATGCGCAGAAGGAAGCGCAACGTCTCGTGCGCGAGGAAGGCTATGCATTCGTGCCGCCTTTCGACGATGAACGCGTGATCGCGGGACAGGCCACCATCGGCCTCGAAATTCTCGAAGCGCTGCCGGATACGGAGAGCATCGTCGTGCCCTTGTCGGGCGGCGGGCTCTTCAGCGGCATCGCGTTCGCGGCAAAGAACATTCGCGCCGACGTGAAGCTGATCGGCGTCTCGATGCAACGCGGCGCCGCGATGCACGCGAGTCTCGCGGCGGGCAAGCCGGTCTTCGTCGATGAACTGGAGACGCTCGCGGATTCGCTCGGCGGCGGCATCGGCCTCGATAACCGGCATACGTTCTCCATGACGCGCGATCTCATCGACGACATCGTGCTGCTCGATGAAGTGTCGATCGCGCGCGGCATCGTGCATGCGTATCGCGAAGAGCGGCTCGTCGTCGAAGGCGCGGCGGCGGTGGGCATCGCGGCGCTGCTCGATGGCGCGATTGCCGTGCAGGACGGACCCATCGTCATCGTCGTGAGCGGCAGCAACATCGATATCGAAACACATCGTCGCCTGATCGGAGCGGCCTGAACCCATGTCCAACATCGATACCTCCACCGTGCTGCTCGGGCAGGCGCAATTGCGCAAGCTCGTGCCGCTCGACCTCGACGCGATCGAACAAGTCGAAGCCGCGTTCAGATCGCTTGCGACCGAAGCCGTTGCGATGCCGCCGATCCTCCGTCTCGACATTCCCGAGCACGCGGGCGAAGTCGATGTGAAAACCGCTTATTTGCCGCGCTTTCCGAGCTTCGCGATCAAGGTGAGCCCGGGCTTCTTCAACAATCCGTCGCTCGGTTTGCCGAGCCTGAACGGCCTGATGCTGGTGTTGTCGGCGCGCACGGGCCTCACCGAGGCCGTGTTGCTCGACAACGGTTATCTCACCGCGGTGCGCACCGCTGCGGCGGGTGCTGTCGCATCACGCTGGCTCGCGCGCAAGGATGCGAAGCGCGTGGCGATCATCGGCGCGGGCGAGCAGGCGCGTCTGCAATTGAAGGCATTGCGGCTCGTGCGCGATATCGAGCACGTCACCGTATGGGCGCGCGATGCCGAGAGCGCGCATCGATTCGCGCGTGATTGCGAAGGCTTGCCGTGCGATGTCGCAGGCAGCGTCAATGAGGCGCTCAAGCACGCGGACATCGCCATCACGACAACGCCGAGCCGCGAGCCTTTGATTCACGCGCGCGATCTGCATCCCGGCCTGCATATCACGGCGATGGGATCGGATGCCGAGCACAAGAACGAAATCGCGCCGGACGTGTTTGCGAAAGCGCGCTACGTATGCGACCGCTTGCAGCAAGTGCGTGTGCTGGGCGAACTGCATCATGCGATCGAAAGCGGCGTGATCGCAGCCGATGCTTCATTTGCCGAGCTCGGCGAAGTCATCGCGCAAAAGGCGCAGGGCCGCGCACACGATGACGAAATCACCGTGTGCGATCTCACCGGCACCGGCGCACAGGACACCGCGATCGCAACGCTCGCCATTCAGCGTGCGCGCGCGAGTCATGCAGGAACCATTTTCCACAACGATGTGACCGCTTGATAGAGGGGACGATGTCCGAAATCATGCAACAGAAGAAAGCGGATGAACGAGGGGCGCCCGTGGTACGCCTGCCGTTCGAGCGCAGCGAGTACGACGCGCGCATCGCGAAGACGCGGCGTGCGATGGAGAAGGCGGGCATCGATCTGATGATCGTGACCGACCCGACCAACATGGCGTGGCTCACGGGCTACGATGGCTGGTCGTTCTACGTGCATCAATGCGTGCTGCTCGCGATGGAAGGCGAGCCGGTCTGGTATGGCCGGGGCCAGGATGCGAACGGTGCGAAGCGCACGGTGTTCATGTCGCACGACAACATCGTCGGCTATCCGGATCACTATGTGCAGTCGTCGGTGCGCCATCCGATGGATTACCTGTCGAGCGAAGTGATCGCAGCGCGCGGCTGGGACAAGAAGCGCATCGGCGTCGAGATGGACAACTACTACTTCAGCGCGAAGGCGTATGCGTCGTTGACGCAGCATCTGCCGGACGCGAAGTTCGTGGATGCCACCGCGCTCGTGAACTGGCAGCGCGCGGTGAAGTCGCCGCGTGAGATCGAATATATGCGTGTCGCGGCGCGCATCGTCGAGAAGATGCATGCGCGCATTCTCGACAAGGTCGAGCCGGGCATGAAGAAGAGCGACCTCGTCGCGCAGATTTACGAAGCGGGCATTACGGGCGCCGATGGTTATGGCGGCGACTATCCTGCGATCGTGCCGCTGTTGCCGACCGGTTCCGATGCCGCCGCGCCGCATCTCACATGGGACGACTCGGCATTCACAGCGAACGCGGGCACGTTCTTCGAAATCGCCGGCTGCTTCAGGCGTTATCACTGCCCGCTCTCGCGCACGGTGTATCTCGGCAAGCCGCCGCAGCATTTCATCGAAGGCGAGAAGGCGGTTGTCGAAGGCATCGAAGCGGGTCTCGCGATGGCGAAGCCGGGCAACAAGACCGAGGACATCGCCAATGCGTTCTTCGCGGTGCTGCGCAAGTTCGGCATCGAGAAGGACAGCCGCTGCGGCTATCCGATCGGCGCGAGCTATCCGCCCGACTGGGGCGAACGCACGATGAGTTTGCGTCCCGGGGACAAGACTGTCCTCGAACCCGGCATGACGTTCCACTTCATGCCGGGCCTGTGGCTCGACGACTGGGGCCTCGAAATCACGGAGAGCATCCTGATTACGGATACCGGCGTCGAGACCTTCTGCAACACGCCTCGCAAATTGTTCGTGAAGGAGTAGCACGATGCGCGCGTCACCGATCAGCCCGACCGTCGACTTCGACGCCAATGGCGAACAGCACGGCTTCCTGAAGCTGCCGTACTCGCGCAACGATTCCGCGTGGGGCGCCGTGATGATTCCGGTCACCGTGATCAAGCGCGGCGACGGACCGACGGCGCTGCTCACGGGCGGCAATCACGGCGACGAGTACGAAGGGCCGATCGCGCTCGCGAAGCTCGCATCGACGTTGAAGGCGAGTGATGTGAACGGCCGCGTGATCATCGTGCCGTTCATGAACTATCCCGCGTTTCGCGCGGGCTCACGCACTTCGCCGATCGATGCGGGCAACCTGAATCGCAGCTTTCCCGGCAAGCCGGACGGCACGGTGACGGAGAAGATCGCGGATTACTTTCAGCGTCATCTGTTGCCGCTTGCCGATTACGTGCTCGATATCCACGCGGGCGGCCGCACGCTCGACTTCCTGCCGTTCGCGGCGATTCACGTGCTGAACGACGCGACGCAGCAATCGCGCTGCGAAGCAGCGATGCGCGCGTTCGGCGCGCCGTACTCGATGCGCATGCTGGAGCTCGATAGCATCGGTCTTTATGACAGCGCGGCGGAGGAAGCGGGCAAGGTGTTCGTATCGACGGAACTGGGCGGCGGCGGCTCGTCGAGCGCGAAGAGCGTTGCGGTCGCGGAGCGTGGCGTGCATGGCTTTCTCGCGTATGCTGGCATCATCGAAAAAGGGGTGACGCGCGGCGAGGCGCGTACGACGACGCTGCTCGACATGCCGGACGGTTCTTGCTACACGACGAGCGAGCATACGGGCCTGCTCGAAATGTGCCGCGATCTCGGCGACATGGTGAAGGCGAACGACGTGCTCGCGCGCGTGCATGACATCACGCGCACGGGCGCGGCGCCGGTCGAATATCGCGCGAAGCGTGACGGGTTGCTGGCGGCGCGGCATTTTCCGGGCCTTGTACAAACGGGCGATACCGTGGCTGTGGTCGCGGATATCGTCGAACGCAACATTGCTGTGAGCGTGTAATTTGATCAAGCTCGACCGCTACGATCTGGCCATTCTGCGCATTCTTGCGCGGGATGGCCGCATTACGAAATCGCGCCTGGCGGATGAGGTCAATCTGTCGATCTCGCCGGCATGGGAGCGCGTGAAGAAACTCGAAGACAGCGGACTCATCAAGGGTTATCGCGCGGATATCGACTGGACGGCTGCTTTCAAGGGCAGCCGTATCGTCGTGGAGGTGACGCTTTCGCGTCATACCGCGCAGGATATGCGGCGTTTCGAGGAGCGCGTTTCTTCTGCTTCCGAGATCGTGCAATGTTTTGCCACCGGGGGTGGCGTGGATTATGTGCTGCACGTCGTGGCGCGGGATATCGATCACTATCAGCGGTTCATCGATTCTTTGCTCGTCGAGGAGTTGGGGATCGAGAGGTATTTCACTTATATCGTTACTAAAGTCGTTAAGGATGTGGCGGGGGGTCCGCCGGATGGGGTTGATGATTTGGTGTGATCTTTTTTGCTCTCGCTTTTTGCTTTTGCTTTTGCTTTCGCTTTCGTTTTCGTGGAATCCTGATTTCGTGTTGGTCTATTAGCACTGCCCCTGTGCGGGGCGGCAGTCACTTTCTTTGCTGCTGCAAAGAAAGTAACCAAAGAAACAGCTATCCCCAGCCTAAGCACTTCACACCGGCCGCGGCACAGACGATTGGCTGAATGGCCCGGCAGTAGAGAGTGCCCTCACAAGCAGACAGGGGCTTGGCTCGCGCACGGTCTGACTCATCGCACCACAGAACAAACTGGTTCAGCACCAAATAGCTCCGGCCCGCTACGCGGCCGACCGGTCAATCCGGTCGGCGCACGCTTCTTCGATGGTTTCCCTTGCATACCCCACGGCAGCGCGAAGCGCTGTGCCGAAGCTCTTTCGTGCTGAACCAGCGCCCTAAAACTTCTAGCTCGTCAGACCGTGCGCGAGCCAAGCCCGAGTGGGCCTTCGAGGGCGACACTTAGGCGAGGGCCACGCGCGGCTGGCAAGCATGGCCAACGTGCGTGTGACCGCGGGCGATGAGAAGCTGCTTTCTTTGGTTACTTTCTTTGCAGCAGCAAAGAAAGTGACCCCCGCCCCGGGGAGGGGCAGTGCCAATAGACCACCGCGAAATCAGGATTCCACGAAACCCGAAAAACCCCCAAGACCCACAAACCCAAACAGAAAAAACACCAACCCACCACAGCGATAACAAAAAAACCACCGACCGCATGCCCCATAAACTAGATGCATCGAATCAACGCACGCTGTGAGCAAGGAGACAAAACATGCTACTGGGCCATCCCGTTCTATTCAAATCGCTGTGTTATATCGACGGCCGCTGGGTTCACAGCGAAAGCGCCGCATCGATCGCGGTAACCAACCCCGCGGATCAAAAAGTTATCGGCCACGTCCCGATGCTCGAGCAATCGCAAATCAAAAACGCAATCGACGCCGCCGATCGCGCATTCCAGTCCTGGCGCTGGATGCCGCAACAAAAGCGCAGCGCGCTGCTCTTGCGCTGGCACGAACTCATCATGCGTCATCAGTCCGACCTAGCGGGCATTTTGTCTCTCGAACAGGGCAAGCCGCTCGCCGAATCCAAAGGCGAGATCGCATACGCGGCGAGTTTCATCGAATGGTTCGCGAACGAAGCCAAGCGTCTGACGGGCCGCACCATTCCCACGCATATCGACGGCGCGCATCTCGGCACGGTGATGGAGCCGGTCGGTGTCGCAGCACTCATCACACCGTGGAATTTCCCGGTCGCGATGATCACGCGCAAAGCCGCCGCCGCCATCGCAGCCGGCTGTACCGTCGTCGTGAAACCCGCGCACGAAACGCCGTTCTCCGCGATCGCGCTCGCGCAACTCGCCGAAGAAGCCGGCTTCCCGCCGGGCGTGTTCAACGTCGTCATCGGCGAACCGCAAATGGCGATGGAAACGCTCGTCAGCGATACACGTGTGCGCGCCGTGAGTTTCACGGGTTCGACACGCGTCGGCGGTCTCGTGGCGAAGACAGCCACGCAAGCGGGCATCAAGAAGCTCGCGCTGGAACTGGGCGGCAATGCGCCTTTCATCGTGACGGAAGATGCGGACCTGGAACAGGCCGTGCGCGTCGCAGTGGGCGCTAAGTTTCAAACGTCGGGTCAGGATTGCTGCGCTGCAAACCGCATTCTCGTCGCGCGTCCACTTTACGAACGATTCGTCGAACGCTATACGGATGCGGTAAAAGAGCTGAAAGTAGGGACCGCATTCGAAGCGGATGTCGATGTCGGTCCGCTCATGCATCAGGCCGCATTCGATGCGACCGTCGCGCGCGTCGAGGATGCGAAAGCGCAGGGCGCGCGCATCACCGTGGGCGGCAATGCGCATGCGCTCGGTGGCTGGTTTTATGAACCGACCGTCGTCGCCGATGCCAAACCAGGCATGCGCATCTACGACGAAGAGAACTTCGCGCCGATCTCCGCGATTTCCCCGTTCGATACGCTCGACGAAGCCGTCACGCGCGCGAACGACACGGAGTACGGCCTCGCCGCCTACGTCTGCGCGAATCGCATCGACACGATCTTCCAGCTCGTGCGTCGGCTCGACTTCGCGATGGTGTCGGTCAATGGCGTGAAGTTCACCGGCGCACCGATTCCGTTCGGTGGCGTGAAGGCATCGGGTCTCGGCCGCGAAGGCGGCGCTGAAGGCTTCGAGCCCTTCGTCGAAACGAAATACTTTTGCCTCGGCAATCTCGGCCTGCCGCTCACGAGCGCGGCCTGAAAGAAACATCCTCAAAGACACGCATCATCGAATCAAGGAGAAGCTTATGTCCCAGCAAAACCAATCGCTCGATCAACTGTTCGCCGAAGACCGCGCGCATTTCATGCATCCGTCGACTCACGCGCACGATCACGCCAGCGGCGCGCTGCCCGGCAAGATCGTCACGGGCGCGAAGGGCATCCGCATTCAGGATCATCAGGGCAAAAGTTATATCGATGCATTCGCGGGCCTCTATTGCGTGAACATCGGCTATGGCCGCACCGAAGTCGCGGAAGCGATCTATGAGCAGGCGAAAAAGCTCGCGTATTACCACACGTATGTCGGTCACTCGACGGATACGATCATCGAATTGTCCTCGCGCATCATCGACTGGTCGCCCGAAGGCATGAAGAAGGTGTACTACGGCATGTCGGGATCGGATGCGAACGAAACGCAGATCAAGATCGTCTGGTACTACAACAATGTGCTCGGCCGTCCGAACAAGAAGAAGATCATTTCGCGCGAGCGCGGCTATCACGGCTCGGGCATCGTGACAGGCAGCCTCACGGGATTGCCGAGCTTTCATCAGAACTTCGATCTGCCGATCGAACGCGTGAAGCACACGGTTTGCCCGCACTGGTATCGCAAGGCGCCGGCCGGCATGAGCGAAGCGCAATTCACCGCGTATTGCGTGGAAGAGCTGGAAAAGCTGATCGCGAAGGAAGGCGCCGATACGATCGCCGCATTCATCGCCGAACCGGTGATGGGCACGGGCGGCATCATCGCGCCGCCGCAAGGCTATTGGGAAGCGATCCAGGACGTGCTCAGGAAGCACGACATCCTTCTTATCTCCGATGAAGTCGTGTGCGGCTTCGGCCGTCTCGGCTCGAAGATGGGCGCGCAGCACTTCGGCATCAAACCGGACCTCATCACCGTCGCGAAGGGCCTGACGAGCGCGTATGCGCCGCTGTCGGGCGTGATCGTCGGCGAGAAGGTTTGGGATGTTATCGAAAAGGGTTCGCAGGAATTCGGTCCGATGGGTCACGGCTGGACCTATTCGGGACATCCGATTTGCGCGGCCGCGGCGATCGCCAATCTGGATATCCTCGAACGCGAGAACCTCACGCAGAATGCTGCCGATGTCGGCGCGTATCTGCAGCAGCAGTTGCACACGGCTTTCGATGCGCATCCGCTCGTCGGTGAAGTGCGCGGCGCGGGCATGCTTGCGGCGCTCGAATTCATGGCCGACAAGGACGCGCGCACGCCGTTCGATGCGGCGCTGAAGGTCGGCCCGAAGGTATCGGCGGCGGCGCTCGAACGCGGCGTGATCGCACGCGCGATGCCGCACGGCGATATCCTCGGCTTTGCGCCGCCGCTCGTCACTACGCGCGCCGAAGTGGACGAAATCGTCGGTATCGTCAAGCAGGCCGTGGATGCGGTGGCGAACGAGGTAATCGGCTCGGCGCTCACGACGCAGGCGATCTGAGTTTTTTGCCACTGTGATGGTAATGAGGGCCCGCAATCAGATGCGGGCCTTTTTATTTGCAGGCAGTGGAACGCGCGTTGCTGCAAAGCTTTCGACTAGCTCGAAAGGAGACTGACGATGAGCGATAGCGAAGAGAAGCGTCACCAACAACCGCATTCGGCGCCTAATCCGAATTCGGCGGAAATCGAACCGGAGAATCGGCGGCTGGATCAGCATCCGCATCAGACGGCGGAAGTGCCTTATGGCTCGGGCAATGAGCCGGAGGTCGCGGGCAAAGGCGGTTTCGACGCACAGGATGCGGATCTTCCCCGTCCAGCGAATAAGCATACGGAACCGCTGCAACGAAAATAGCGATCTTCCGATAACCCGAAAAACAAAACGGCCACTTTTATGGCCGTTTTGTCATTTCCGATTAGCGGGTGGCTATGTACATCGTGATTTCGAAGCCGAAGCGCATATCGGTGAAACTCGGGGTTTCCCACTTCATAGAGCCTCCTTGTGCTTGATTGGCCAGACGGATGCCAGGCCATTGCGCGGTTCATCTGCTGCGGGCGCCGTGCAAAGCCGCGCATCCCAAATCGACGCTCTTTAATCCTAGCGCGATAACACATGATGCACGATTAGAAATTGCACCGGCGTTCATTTAATTTATCTATAGCGTCCGCCATCGATAGTTTCAAGACAAGGGATTACCCTATCCCGAGTGCATTGCTCCGATAATAATGCCGCATTGCGGTATCCGCGCGAAAACACGCGCGAGATCAGCCCGCACGCATTGCCTCGCGCATTACTGCGTCCGCGCTGTCGAAATTACGATTGGTGATCTTGTCGAGCACGGCGATGACTTCGCCGTCCGCGCCATTGCTTTTTGCCAGCGCCATGAGCTTTTCCTTGCCCATCGGAAAATCGGCGCCCTTGAGCGCGCGTGCGATCTCTTCCGGCGGCGGCTCGTCCGGATGTCGATGATTCTGCGAATGCGCGGGATGCTGTGCCATTTACGCCTCCTTTCGATTCGACGATAACGCTTACGAATCAGCAACGGGCGTACCCGTCGCGTCTGGATGAGGCGTATAAGGCGCTTATAGCGCCGCGCTTGCCGTCGTCGAACGCGGTGCGAGCGATGCGCGGGTGAGTGCGTCGAGCGGCAGCGGCTTGTCGAAGAAATAGCCCTGCGCTTGCGCTGCGCCCATATCGCGCAGCACGGCGAGCGTGGCCGCATCCTCGACGCCTTCCGCAACCAGCGTCAGATCGAGCGATTCGGCCATCCGCACGATGGCCCGCACGATCGCCCGGCTGCGCGGACTTTCGGTCAGTTCGAGAATGAATGACTTGTCGATCTTCAGGCCTGTGAACTGATACTGGTGCACGTAACTGAGCGACGAGAAGCCGGCGCCGAAATCATCGAGCACCACGGACATGCCGTTGTCCGCGAGGCGCTGCATCGTGCGGCGCGCGAGCGCGGGTTCGGCGACGAGCGCGCCTTCCGTCAACTCGAGACATACACGCGACGGCGACACGCGATAACGTCGCAACAGCGCGAGCACGTCGTCGGCGAATTCAGGGCGCGTCATGCTATAGCTGGAGCAATTCACATGCACCGGCGGCCAGTGCGCAAAGTGCGCGTTGGAGAGGATCGCCGCAACGCGCTCGAGCATGTAGAGATCGAGCCTGCCAATGAGTCTCAAGCCCTCGACCGAAGGAAGGAACTCCCCCGGCCCGACGAGGCGTCCATCGGGCTGACGCCAGCGTATCAATGCTTCGAGCGCGACGACTTCGCCACTCTTCACATCGACGATAGGCTGAAAGTAGGGCAGCAGTTCGTCGTCGCGCTTGATCGCATTGCGCAGCGCGCCTTCGCGTTCCACCTGGTCCGACACCTGACGTCGCAGTTCCTGATTGAACACGACGAAGCTGTCGCGGCCCGCGTTCTTCACGCGATACATCGCGGTATCGGCATCGCGCAAAAGATCCGCGGGCTCGGTATGGAACTGACTGTCCGCACTCACGATGCCGATGCTGCACGACGAAAACACGACATGTTCTTCGATATGAAACGGCAGATCGAACGCGGCGAGAATGCGCTTAGCGATCGATACCGCATCGCGCAAGTGCGCATTCGGCGAGAGCACGGCGAATTCATCGCCGCCCAGACGCGCGAGCAGATCCGTCGCGCGCAGGCAATCGCGCAGACGCGCGGCGGCCTGCACGAGCAGCATGTCGCCGAAGTGATGGCCGAGACTGTCGTTGACGACCTTGAAGCGGTCGAGGTCGATGAACATCACCGAAAGCTGTTCGCCGCGCGTCTGATAGTCACGCCATGCGCAACGCAATCTCTGCATCAGATGGCTGCGATTGGGCAGGCCCGTCAATGCATCGTGCGAGTTCTCGTAGACGAGGCGCGCGTTGACATCGTCGAGTTCGCGCGTGCGGGCCTGCACGCGTGCTTCGAGTTCGAGGTTCGCGGCATGCAGCGCTTCGGCATCGCGACGGCGCGAGAGCGCGGTGTCGATATGGCGCGACACGAAGGTCAGCAATTCCTGATCGCGCAGCGAATAGCGCACGAGCGGCGAATAGCTCTGCACGGCGAGCACGCCTCGCACGACTTCGCCATCGAATAGCGGAATGCCTAGCCACGAGCGCAGGCGAACTTCGCTGTGCTCGATTTCGAACGCGCCTTCTTCGATGAGACGCAATGCTTCCGAATGATCGATGAGTCGCGCGCGCCGCTCGTGAATCACATACTCCGTGAGGCCGCGCTGATTGCGTCGCGGAGCGGGGCGTTCCTGCACGATCTCATCGACGTAATACGGGAACGACACTTCGCCCGTCTTCGTTTCGAAGAGCGCGATATAGAAGTTGCGCGCATAGAGCAACTCGCCGACGATGCCGTGCAGGCTGCGAAAGAACTCCATCGTGTCGCCCGGACGGCTCGACAACTCGGCGATCTGATACAGCGCTGCCTGCAAGTGCTCGGAACGCTCGCGCTCCGCGATGCCATGACGCAACGCCGCGTTGAGCTTCGACAATTCGGAGGTGCGCCGCGCGACCTGCTCTTCGAGATCGGCGCGGTGCAGGATACGGTCGAGAGCCATCGCCACATGGCGCGCGACGACGAGAAAGAGCGCGCGGTCCTCGGCGGTGTAGATGCGCGACACGTCGTAGACCTGCATCGCGAGCATGCCGAACACTTCGTCGCTGGCGTTCTTGAGCGGCGCGCCCATCCAGAACTCGGGGCGATCGCCGATGCAATAGAAACGGCCCGCGCGCTCGGCCGCGCAGATATCGGCGGCGGTGATGAAAAGCGGCTGCGCGCTCGTGAGCACCTGACCGGTCATCGACAGATGCGCCGGATTCAGGATGTCGTAGTTCTCTGCCGCGACGACATCGGTATCGATCACATCGACGTAATACGGATACGTGACCCGGCCCGTCTTGCGATCGTAGAGCGCGAGATAAAAGTTCTCGGCGTCGATGAGGGTGCCGAGCCGTTCGTGCACGCCCCGCAGAAAATCGGCACGCTCGGGCACCGAGCTCGCGAGATACGCGATTTCATAGAGCACTCGCTGCGTGAGTTGTGCGCGCGCGAGAACATCGGCCTGCACGCGCTCGCCGAGCGTGCGCGCGAGTTCGGCAAGATGCGCGTCGTCGCGATGCGTGACGGGCGCGAGCAGCCAGCCGAGTGCGCTTTCGCCGCGCCCGGTCGGCCAGCAATGCCAGCCCTGCGTCGCGCATAGCTCCGCGAGACGTTCTTCCGCGATGTCGTGCGGCCATGCTTGCGCGTGGGGCAATGGCGCATCGCCGCGCCGCTCCAGATGCAATTGCTCGCCCGCGCGATACCACGCCCATTGCTGCGGACAGCCCGTCGCGGCGGCTTCGCGCAGCAAGGCGTCGATCGATGGCGCGACGCTGGCGAAGACCTTGTCGTCGGTCGCCGTCACGGCTGCAGGCTCGACCGCGGTTGCGCGGGCAACCTGCGCGTCGTACGCGGGAAACACACTCATCGGCGCTCCAGGCCATATTGTCGCCACGGCGGGCGGTTCTCGTTCAGCGACTGCGTGCGCACGCGGCCTGGGGCGCGCGTCTCAAGCAAACGTTCTTAATGGGGTAACGGCAGCGAGCATACAGGCTTGAGTACGCAGGACAAAAAAAGCCGCCGCGACGAAACAATATGGGCATTCATGCCGGATGCGCGGCGTCGGCGCGGTCGTGTCCGGTAAATCTCTCGCGATACGCCTGCGGCGACACGCCGAGCGAACGCAGAAAACCACGGCGCATGGTTTCCTCGGTGCCGAAGCCGCAGCGCGCGGCGACACGCTTCACGGGCAGCGCCGTATCGCCGAGCAGCCGTCGCGCCGCTTCGAGGCGCATGTGTTCGATCGAGCGCGCGGGCGTCGTGCCGGTCTGCGCGCGGTAATGGCGCACGAAGCTGCGCTCGCTCATGCCGACGCGCGCGGCCAGCACGCCGACCGACAAATCCGCCGCCAGGTTTTCGGCGATCCACGCGTGCAACTCGCCGAAGCGTTCGCCCGATTTTTGCAGCGACAGCGCCGCGCTGAACTGCGCCTGGCCGCCGGGGCGCTTCAGGAACACGACGAGCTGGCGCGCGACGTCGAGCGCGAGCGCGCGCCCGAGATCGTCCTCGACGAGCGCGAGCGACAGATCGATGCCGGCCGTGACGCCGGCGGACGTCCACACGTCGCCGTCGCGGATGAAGATCGGATCGGGCTCGACATGGACCGCCGGAAAGCGCGTGGCGAGCTCCGCGCAGCGCGTCCAGTGCGTGACCGCGCGGCGCTCGTTCAAAAGGCCCGCCGCCGCGAGCAGAAACGCGCCGGTGCAGACCGACGCGGTGCGCCGCGCGTGCGTCGAGCGCGCGCGCACCCAGTCGACCAGTTCGCGGTCATGCACCGCTCTGTGCACGCCCCATCCGCCCGCGACGATCAGCGTGTCGCACGCTTCGTTTGCGTCGGGCAACACGTCGCCGACGAGCCCCAGTCCCGCCGACGCGTTGACCGTGCCGCTGCGCGAGACGACGCGCGGACGATACGGCGCTGGCAAGCCCGCCGCCACGGCCAGATCGTTCGCCGATGCGAACACCTGCAAGGGACCGGCGACATCGAGCAACTGGACGTCAGGGAAGGCGAGCACGTCGATGGTGCGTGGGGCGTCGGTCGGCATGGCGGTCTCCCGAAGATTTGGCGGAAAACGTGGGTTATGTGTCAACTTCGCCATAGCGTAGCGGCGTAGCATCGGTTCGTCTACTGCATACAATCGACCAAGGAGAAGACGATGACGCTACACATCGGCCTGTTGCTGTTCCCCCGCGTGCAGCAACTCGACATGACCGGCCCCTACGACGTTTTCGCGTCCATGCCCGACGTGAAAGTGCATCTCGTCTCGAAGACGCGCGAACCGGTGAAATCGAGCGCCGGCATGATCCTGACGCCCGACGCGACTTACGCCGATTGCCCCGCGCTCGACGTGTTGTGCGTGCCGGGCGGTTCGGGCGTCGGTGACCTGATGGAGGACGATGCAACGCTCGCGTTCCTTCGCAAGCAGGCGGCGAGTGCGCGATACGTGACGTCGGTTTGCACCGGTTCGCTCGTGCTGGGCGCGGCGGGCCTGTTGCGCGGCAAACGCGCGACGACGCACTGGGCGTATCACGAACTGCTCGCGGAACTGGGCGCCATACCGGTGCACGGACGCGTGGTGCGCGACGGCAACGTGTTTACCGGCGGCGGCATTACGGCGGGGATCGATTTCGCGCTGACGCTCGCGGCGGAACTCGTCGGCGAACACGAGGCGCAGGCGATTCAACTGCAGATGGAATACGCGCCCGCGCCGCCTTTCGACTCGGGCGATCCGGCGCACGCGCCCGCGGCTGTCGTCAGCGATGTGCGCGAACGTTGCGCGCCGTCGCTGGCGCAGCGTGGCGCGGTCACGGCGCGCGTGGCGGAGCGGCTGAAACTGAATGCGTAATGCAAAACGCATCATGCAAGATGGTTCAATGCATGCGTAATGCAAAACGCCAGATGATCAAAACCGCTTCTGCATGAAATAGCGTGTGTGGCCGGCGTGAAAATCGGCGAGTTCGCCGAAGGTTTCGTAACCGCGGCGCGCATAGAGCGCGCGTGCCGCGGGATTGACCGTGTCGAGCCACGCGGCGCGGCAGCCGCGCTTTCTCGCCTCGTTTTCGGCGGCTTCGAGCGCGCGTGCGCCGAGTCCGGCGCCGCGCGCGTCCTCGCGTATCCACAGCCATTTCACGAAGAGCCAGTCCCACGCGGTGTAGCCCGCGAGCCCGCCGAGGAAATCGTCATCGCGGTACAGCGACACGGCGAGATCGCGCTGCTGGCTTGGCCCGAGTCGCTCGCGATTGAACGCGGCAAGGCCGCCCGCGACGTCCTGCTCGAAGCTCGCATCGATCCAGTCCGTGACCGCGAGCGTGACGTCCGCGCTCATATCGCGTCGCTCAACTCTGCGCGGCCGGTGCAACCGATGCGCCCTTGATGCCGTGCCGCGCGAGCGCCTCGGCGACGAAGCCCGAGCGTTTGACATCCTCGACGAATTCGCTCAGATAGCGCGCGGCTTCGTCACCGCGCGTCTTCGACAAGCCCATCGCCTGCTGGATCACCATGAAGCGTCCGTCGAGCAGACGCAGGCCGGGCGTGCGCGCCGCATCGGCTTCGAGTTGCTGCTTCACGCCCGCCGCTACTTCGATGTTATCGCGCAGAAACTCTTCGACCACGGTTTGCGACAACGCCGTGCGCACGATCTGCGCATGCTTGATCTCGCGCGTGAGAAAGAGATCGTATGCGCTGCCCTTGCCGACCATGATGCGATTGCCTTCGCGATCGACGTCTTCGTTGCGCGTGAGCGGCGACGCATCGCGCACGAGATAGCAGCCTTCGATCAGCACGTAAGGCGCGGTGAACGCGATGCCCGCGCCGCGCAGCGGATCGATCGCGAAGAAGCCGATGTCGGCGCCTCCGTTCGTGACGGTTTCGACCGATTCCGCGGCGCGGTCGAACGACGTGAACGCGACGGGCACGCCGAGCCGCGATGCGAGCTCGCGCGCGATATCCACCGATACGCCGCCCGGCTCGCCGCTGTCGGTCCGGTGCGCGAGAATCGGATTGCCGAGATTGATCGATGCGCGCAGCGTGCCCGTCGGCACGAAGGCATTCAGCAAGGAAGAGGAAAGAGTCATGGTGTCCGTCGATTGAATGAAGGGAAGTGGCCGCACGAGCAATCCGATGCAGAATACGCGAACCGCAACCGCTCTGCCAAAGGAACGACATGCAACGCACACGCATCGACAGCCGGGAATTGATCGCGCGCCTGAAGCTCGAACCGCATCCCGAAGGCGGATTCTTTCGCGAGACGTATCGCGCAAGCGGCAACGTCATGCGCGAGAACGAAAGCGAATTGCGCTCGGCGTCGACCGCGATCTACTTCCTGCTATGCGACGGCGCGCATTCCGCATGGCATCGCATCCGCTCCGACGAAGTCTGGCATTTTTATGCAGGCGATCCGATCGACGTGCATGTGCTCGATGCGAACGGCGCGCTCGTCACGCATCGTCTCGGCAACGCGCTCGAACATGCGGATACGGTGTTTCAGGCGGTCGTCAAAGCGGGCGACTGGTTCGCGGCCGAGTGTCGCGATGAAGAGGGCGCGGCGCTCGTCGGCTGCACGGTCGCGCCGGGCTTCGAGTTCAGCGAGTTCGAACTCGCCGCGCCGGGCACGCTGGAAGCACGTTATCCGCAACATCGCGAACTGATCGCCCGGCTCGGGTCCAAACCATGACGATGCGAGTGCGGTTATCATCGCGCGCATCATCGACAACGACACAAGGTCAGGCATGAGCGGAGTGCGCCGGGGGATTCAATCGATCGAAGTGGGGGGCGCGCTCTTGCGTGCGCTGGTTGATCATGGCGGGCCGATGCTGCTCGGCGATCTCGCCAGGAAGGCGGGCATGCCGTCGGCGAAGGCGCATCCGTATCTCGTGTCGTACGGCAATCTCGGCCTGATTCAGCAGGACGCCGCGACGGGCCGCTACGAGCTCGGGCCGTTCGCGTTGCAAATGGGGTTGATCAGCCTGCAGCGCGTCGATCCGGTGCGTCTCGCGATTGCGGAAGTGGCGAACATGACGCCGGGCATCGAGCATACGGTCGCGCTCGCGAGCGCGGGCAGCTATGGGCCGACCATCGTGCATATTCAGCAGGCGAGCGTGCCGATCCACGTGACGATGCGCACGGGCACGGTGATGTCGCTGTTGCAGACCGCGACGGGCCGCGCGTTCGCCGCCTATCTTCCGCCGATGACGGTCGATGCGCTCGTCGCGATCGAGCGCGCGGGCGCGTTGCAGATCGGGGCGGGGCGTCGCGACTATACGCGTGCGCAGATCGACGCGATGCTCGGCGAAGTGCGCGAGCATGGCATCGCGAGGGCGGTCGACGAACCGGTCGCCGGGATTAGCGCGATCAGCGCGCCGGTGTTTGATCACACGCGCAATATCGTGCTTGCGATTACGGCGATCGGGCCGAGTGGGTCGTTCGATGGTGCCTGGGATGGGGGCATCGCGAAGGCGCTGCACGCTTGTGCGCTGCGCGTGTCGAAGATGCTTGGGTTTGTTGCCGTTTGATTTTTGGCGAATTTTGAATGCGACTGTAGGTGTCGTGGGTTTGGTTTTCGCCGGATCCCGTGTTCGTGTCGGTCTATTGGCACTGCCCCTCCCCGGGGCGGGGGTCACTTTCTTTGCTGCTGCAAAGAAAGTAACCAAAGAAAGCAGCTCGTTCAGGCCCGCGGTCACACGCAGTTTGGCCATGCTTGCCAGCCCGCGGTGACACTCGCCTAAGTGTCGCCCTCGAAGGCCCTCCCGGGCTTGGCTCGCGCACGGTCTGACACATCGCACCGCTTCACTGACTGGTTCAGCACCAAATGGCTCCGGCCCGCTTCGCGGCCGACCGGTCAATCGGGTTTGCGCACGCTTCTTCGACGGTTTCCCTCGCATACCCCACGGCAGCGCGTAGCGCTGTGCCGATGCTCTTTCGTGCTGAACCAGCGCGCTGAAACGTTTCGGGCGGCAGACCGTGCGCGAGCCAAACCCGGTAAGTCCTTCGAGGGCGACACTTAGCCGAGGGCCATTGGCGGCTGGCAAGTGTGGCCAAACTGCGTGTGACCGCGGGCCTCGACGAGCTGTTTCTTTGGTTACTTTCTTTGCAGCAGCAAAGAAAGTGACTGCCGCCCCGCACAGGGGCAGAGCTAATAGACCGACACGAACCCGGGATCCGGCGAACCCACCTCAACCCGCAAACGAAACCACTCTACGGGTAAACCTAAATTCAACAATATAAAACCACTTGTACAATGATAAACAACTAACCCAGAGCGAAGAAATTCGCACCCGAGCTGAACGCGTCTTGCAAAGACGACAGAAGGCCCGACGATGGAGACGATCGAATGTCCGTGAACTACGCCAGTCTGCGTTTCGAATACGAGCGCGCACCCGAGCATGATGCGCCCGTGTCATCGCCATATCCTGTCGCCGTGATCGGCGCGGGCCCCGTCGGTCTTGCAACGGCGATCGAACTCGCGCAGCAAGGCGTGCGCACGGTGCTGCTCGACAACGACGACACGGTCTCGACCGGCTCCCGCGCCATCTGCTTCGCCAAGCGCACGCTGGAAATCTTCGATCGCCTCGGCTGCGGCGACAGGATGATCGAGAAGGGCGTGAGCTGGAATGTCGGCAAGGTCTTTCTGCATGACGATCTCGTCTACACGTTCAATCTCCTGCCGGAAACAGGGCATTCACGCCCCGCGTTCATCAACCTGCAGCAGTACTACGTCGAAGGCTTTCTCGCCGAACGCGCGATGGAGCTGGAGCAACTGCAATTGCGCTGGAAAAGCAATGTGACCGGCGTGACGCAGCATGAAGATCACGTCGAATTGCAGGTCGAAACGCCCGATGGCATCTATCCGCTCAAGGCACAGTACGTCGTGGCCGCCGATGGTGCCCGCAGCCCGATGCGCAAATGCCTCGGTCTCGACAGCCACGGCCGCACGTTCAAGGACCGCTTCCTCATCGCCGACGTGAAGATGAAGGCGCCGTTCCCGACCGAGCGCTGGTTCTGGTTCGACCCGCCGTTTCATCGGAATCAGTCGGTGCTGCTGCATCGTCAGCCGGATAACGTATGGCGCATAGATTTTCAGCTTGGCTGGGACGCGGACCCCGTCGCGGAGAAAGCGCCCGAGCGTGTGATTCCGCGCGTGAAGGCGCTGCTCGGCGAAGACGCCGAATTCGAACTGGAATGGGTGAGCGTGTACACGTTCTCGTGTCTGCGCATGGATAGCTTCAGGCATGGGCGCATCATTTTCGCGGGCGATTCTGCGCATGGCGTGTCGCCTTTCGGGGCGCGCGGCGCGAACAGCGGCGTGCAGGACGCGGACAATCTCGCGTGGAAGCTGAAACTCGTCGTGAACGGCGACGCGCCGCACACGCTGCTCGACACCTACGCATCGGAACGCGAATACGCCGCCGACGAAAACATCCTCAACTCGACACGCGCCACCGACTTCATCACGCCGAAGAGCGCCGTATCACGCCTCTTTCGCGACGCGACGCTCAATCTCGCGAAAGATTGCGCCTTCGCGCGGCGCATGGCGAACAGCGGACGTCTTTCGGTGCCGGCCGTGCTGCGCGACTCGCCGCTCAATACGCCCGATGCGGAAGGCGACACCTTCGATAGCGCGATGATTCCCGGCGCGCCGTGCGTGGATGCGCCCGTGCGCGTCGATGACCGCGATGCGTGGCTCTTGCCTCAGACCCACGGCGGCACGTTCACGGGCATCTATTTCTGCGGGCTGGGTCACGGCCCCGATGTCTGCGCGAAAAGCCTCGCCGCGTTAGCGAACGCGCCGTTGCCCGTGCGTGCGCTGATCGTCGTGCCGCGAGGCATGACCTGCAGCGTGCCGGGCGTGACCGTGATCGAGGATATGGAAGGCATGGTCGCGCATCGCTTCGATGCACGGCCCGGCACGTTCTATCTGCTGCGTCCCGATCAACACGTGTGCGCGCGCTGGCGCGCCTTCGATGCCGCATCGGTTACGGCCGCGGTAAAACGTGCAACCTGCAACGGATGATGAATCGTATGAAGCTCAATCTCGAACTGAATATCGCGGATCACGATGCGTTCTACGAGCGCCTCATCGATACGCACAACGGACTCTCCGACGAAGCGAGCCAGATGCTCAACGCAAAGCTCGTGCTGCTGCTCGCGAATCACATCGGCGATAACGATGTATTGAAGGAAGCGCTGGCGATGGCGCGTCACGGTCTCGCCGCGAGCTGATCCTTCAGCACGATGCCCACGCGTTCGCAGATGAACGCGCCGATGCTCGCGATGTCGTTCAGGTCGAGCATCGGCAAGCCCGACTCGATTGCGGCGGCATCGTCGGTTGCAATTGCAACGATCTCCACATCGGTCTTGTAGAGCGGATCGCGGCCCGCCGATGGACGCACGACTTCGAGCCGCGGCATCGCTTCACGCGCGAATCCTTCGACGATCACGAGGTCCGCGTGCGACAGGCGCGCAGCCAGCTCGGCAAGCGGCGGCTCCGCGTCGCCGTTCAACTCACGCACGATCGCATACCGGTACGGCGATGCGATCAACACTTCCCCAGCGCCCGCGCGGCGAAAACGCGCACTGTCCTTGCCCGGCGGCTCCAGTTCGATGGAATGATGACTGTGCTTGATGACGTTGACCGTGATGCCGCGAGCGCGCAGCCACGGCAACAGCGCTTCGATCAAGGTGGTCTTGCCCTGGCCCGAGCGGCCCGAAATGCCGAAGAGCGGCGGATGACGCGAGTTCATGCGTATGGTCGGCGGATTGCTTTGGTTTCGATCAGGCGAGTTTAACGGGTCGATGGCGAGCGCGGAGAATTCGCGCTATCGTCGGGCATTGCCTTTGCGGCACTTCACGCCGGCGCGCGCAACGCTTTTCCGACCCCATCGCGCGAGGCGCAGCAATCAAAGGATCTCCGACATGGCCGAAGACAATCCCAGCACCGCTCTCGCACCGCAGCAGTTCTCCATCGACGTGATGCTCGAAAAATATGCCAAGGGCGACGAGACGCGCGTCGAGGATATTTATCGCCGCGTGGCGCGCGGTGTCGCACTTGCCGAGCCGAAAGAGGCGCGCGCGAAGATCGAAGCGGAGTTCGTCGATAACTTCAAGCGCGGCGCGCTCGGCGCGGGGCGCATCATGAGCGCGGCCGGCGCGGGCATCGACGCGACGCTCATCAATTGCTTCGTGCAGCCCGTGGGCGATGCGATACAGAGCGTCGATGCCAACGGCTTGCCGGGCATCTACGTCGCGTTGCTGCAGGCGGCCGAGACGATGCGTCGCGGCGGCGGCGTCGGCTATAACTTTTCCGCGATCCGTCCGCGCGGCGCGCGCGTGCATTCGACGGGATCGGCGGCATCGGGTCCATGCAGCTACATGGACGTGTTCGATGCATCGTGCCGCACGGTCGAGAGCGCGGGCTCGCGGCGCGGCGCGCAAATGGGCATTCTCGATTGCTCGCATCCCGATCTGCTCGAATTCATCGCGGCAAAACATACGAAAGGGCGCTGGAACAATTTCAATGTGTCGGTCGCGGTGACCGACGAATTCATGCAGGCCGTCGCCGATGACGCCACCTGGCAACTCGTCCACAAGGCCGAGCCTTCGCCGGCGCAACGCGCGGCCGAGGACATGCATCAGCGCGAGGACGGTCTCTGGGTCTATCGCGAAGTGCGCGCGCGCGAAGTATGGAACACGATCATGCGCTCGACCTACGATGTCGCCGAGCCGGGCGTCGTGTTCATGTCGCGCATGAACGACGATAACAATCTGCGCGCGGTCGAATCGATCCGCGCGACCAATCCGTGCGGTGAACAACCGCTGCCCGCATACGGCTGCTGCAATCTCGGCCCGCTCAATCTCACGCGCTTCGTGCACGATCCGTTCGCGCAGATGCGCGGCGGCGCGCCGTCCTTCGACTGGGACGCACTCGCGCGCACGACGCGCACGCAAGTGCGCTTTCTCGACGACGTGCTCGACGTCACGCTCTGGCCGCTGGAGGAGCAGGCGCGCGAGGCGGCCGCGAAACGCCGCATCGGCGTGGGCTTCACCGGCCTCGGCGATACGCTCGTGATGCTCGGCCTGCGCTACGACGCGCAGGAAGGGCGCGACATCGCCATACGCGTCGCGCGCACGATGCGTGACGAGGCGTATCGCGCTTCGGTCGAACTCGCGAAAGAGCGCGGCAAGTTTCCGCTCTTCGATGCGAAGCGTTATCTGGAGGAGGGCACGTTCGCCTCGCGCCTACCTGATGACATCAAGAGCGCGATACGCGAGCACGGCATCCGCAACAGTCATCTGCTGTCGATCGCGCCGACAGGCACGGTGAGCCTCGCGTTCGCGGACAACGCATCGAATGGCATCGAGCCGGCGTTCTCGTGGACCTATCAACGCACGAAGCGCATGGCGGACGGCACGCGTCAGACCTTCCCCGTCGAAGATCATGCATACCGGCTCTATCGCGAGATGGGCGGCGACGTGAACGCGCTGCCCGACTACTTCGTCAGCGCACTGGAGATGTCCGCGCACGATCACATGGAGATGATGGCCGCGGTGCAACCGTTCGTCGATACGTCGATTTCGAAGACCGTGAACGTGCCCGCCGATTATCCGTTCGACAAGTTTCAGGATCTTTATTTCGAAGCATGGCGGCGCGGATTGAAGGGGCTCGCGACGTACCGGCCCAACGAGACCCTGGGCGCGGTGCTTTCCGTTACGCCCGCCGAAACGCCGAGCGATTCACCGGACCCCGAACTCGATCTCGATCCGTTGCGCATTGCGATCGATCATCGGCCGCGAGGGGAGTTGCCCGGCATCATCGAGAAGGTCGAGTATCTGACGCAGGCGGGAAAGAAGTCGCTTTATCTCGCGGTGTCGTTCATCGAAGTGACGGGGCGTATCGGCGGCGAGGATGTGACGATCGAGCGGCCCATCGAGTTCTTCATTCCCACGGGGCAGCGCGACGAATCGCAGCAATGGATCACGGCGACGATGCGTTCGCTCTCGCTCGCCGCGCGCGGCGGTTTCGCGGCGCGCACGCTGCAGGACATGCGCAAGGTGTCGTGGGATCGCGGGCAAGTGCGTCTCGGCGATGTCGAACGGCTCGACGGACATCGCAGTCCGCGCTGGCACGATTCGGAAGTCGCGGCGCTAGCGTATGCGATCCAGCAGATTCTTTATCGCCGCGGTTTTCTCGATGCAGAAGGAAACCAGGTACCGTCGCGCGTGCTTGCGCGCAAGCGTGCCGATAGCGCGCCGCATCCGGTAGCTGTAGCCGATGAACGCGAAGAGGTATCCGAGGGTATCGCGCGAAGCGAGATCGATTCGCATAGCCTTCCCCTGATGCACGGCCGGAAATGCGCGACGTGTGGTGCCAATGCAGTGATCCGCAAGGATGGCTGCGACTTCTGCACGGCATGCGGCGAAATCGGGGCGTGCGGTTGAGTTGAAGAAAAAAGGCGCGGACCTTTGTCCGCGCCTTTCATGTCACGCTCAGTGCGAGCGTTCAGTGCTCTCTTGCTTCGTCTCTTGCACAACCGCCGAGGTATGCGCGGTGTGTTGCGTGAACGGATGCCATACCGGCGTCAGTGCGGGAAGTTCGTCGAGAAGCGAGAACTGATCGAGTGATGTGTTTTCAAACATGATGACCTCTTGAATCTTCTTCTGACGGCGTGATCAGCGCGCCGTTACGTTGCCTTGCGTTGCCGAGCCGTTGGCATACTCGACGATCTCACGGTTGCGCGCTTCGGCCTGCGCGGCATCGCGTGCGCGTTGCTCGCTTTGCGCGGCGACGGCATCGCCCCACATGCTGCGTTCCGGATACGAGTTGCGGTTCAATGCCGGCAGAGAACCGTTCGAATAAGCGGCTACGAGTTCGGCGCGAACTTGTGCGCGCGTCTTCGGCGTATCGCTCGAAGTCGCTTGCGTTTGCGTCTGAACCTGATACGTGCCTGCGCGGCCGATGCCCTGGCCGCCTTCCGCGAACGCGGTTGTCGTGACAACAGCGGAAATGGCTGCGAGAGAGAACCCCGTGATGAGCTGCTTCATGCTTGCGACTCCTTTCATTCCGATGCGGCGTGCGGGCAAATGCGGATTGCAATTGGCGGATAAGCACGCTGCGTTAGGGATGAATGTAGTCGCGTGGCAGAGGCGGATAAATGCCGGATCAGCGAATAGATTTGTCGATTTCGGCGAATAATCGCGTGAAGGCTTGTGGGGCGGGCGTTTGCGGGCCGCTAAGCGAGTTGCTTATGGAAGAAAGTCGTGCCGCACAACGTGCCGTCGGGCATCAACGCATAGTTTGGTACGACGCCCACACGCTGCCATCCCGCGCGCTCGTAGAGGCGCTCGGCATCGCCGCCGGTAACGGTGTCGAGCACGAGAACCGACTTGCCCGCGGCGCGCGCCGCTTCGTCGGCGGCGATCAACAGATGCTGTGCAATGCCGCGTCGCCGTGCCCGACGCGCGACGAGCATCTTCGCAATATCCGCGCGATGCGGCTGATTCTCCGGCTGATCGGTGACGATCTGCACCGTGCCCAGCACATGCCCTTCGGCGTTCTCCGCAACGAGCAGGATACGTTCGTCACGCGCGACGCCGTGCATGACGCGTGTCCAGAAGTCGATAGCTGTCGCACGCGAGATCGGCAGCATGAAACTGATCGACGCGCCGCCCTCGACGCAATCGATCAGCACGTCCGCCAGCGCTTCCACATACCCCGATGCTTCATTCGCGCCGATGCGGCGCACGGTGATGTTTTCGTTCATCGTTGTTCTTGTTCAACGCCGCTACGCAATGACATCTTCGGTGCCCGCGACTTCCGGCGTGCCATGCCGCACGATCGTGGGCGATGCCGTGCTCGTCGGCAGGCAGCGCTCTTCCGCATCCTTCTGGCCTTGCAGAAGCGGGCAGCGTTCGAACAACTCGGCTGCCCAGTCGACGAACACGCGCACCTTCGGCGACAGATGCCGGTTATGCGGATACACCGCGGAAATGGGCATCGGCAGCGGATTCCATTGCGGCAGCACTTCGACGAGTTCGCCCGCGCGCAGATGCGGCAACGCCATGAAGCGCGGCACCTGAATGATGCCGACGCCCTTCAGCCCGCAACTCAGATACGCTTCGGCGTCGTTCACCGCGATCATGCCGCGCATCTTCACTTCGATGGTTTCATCGTCGATGACGAAGTCCATATCCATGACGCGTCCGGTGCGGCTCGAAAAATAATTCACCGCCGTGTGATTCTGCAAATCCTCGATCGTTTCCGGCGTGCCGTTGCGTTCGAGATATTGCGGAGCCGCCACCGTCACGCCCTGAAACACGCCGATGCGGCGCGCGACGAGACTCGAATCCTGCAGCGTGCCCACGCGAATCACGCAGTCGACGCCTTCCTGAATCAGATCCACCGGCTTGTCGCCGAAGCCCATCATCAGCTCGATTTCCGGGTAGCGCGTATGGAAATCGCATAGCTGCGGCATCACGATGAGCCGCCCGATCGCGCCCGGCATGTCCACGCGCAGCTTGCCGTGCGGACCCTTGCCGTTGTTCGAGAACGAGCCTTCCGCTTCCTCGATGTCCGCGAGGATGCGCACGCAGCGCTCGTAATACGCGGCGCCATCGGGCGTGAGATTGAGCCTGCGCGTCGTGCGCTGGAGCAGGCGCACGTTCAGATGCGCTTCCAGATTCTGGATGATGGTCGTGACGGAGGCGCGCGGCAGATTGAGCGTGTCCGCTGCGCGCGAAAAGCTGTTGGTGTCGACGACGCGGGTGAAGACCTGCATTGCTTGTAGCCGATCCATGTTCTCTCACCTTCTTTGCTTAGCGTCGCAACTATTTAAGCGAGCGCTAAAAAAATAGCCGGATAAACAATCGCAAGGGATAACCACGATTGTTCGGTGCGACCGAATTGTGTTGCCGGATTATAGGCATTTATTAAAAAAGGCGCGGACTCCAGAATTCGCAGCATCGCAACTCATGCGTGAAGGCCTTGCAGCACGGGCCATGCACCGAGAATAACCATGGCATCACTGTTGGATCTGGAGTCGAGCCCCCGTTTGTGCATCGAAGATGTGCACATCATGGGACACGCGCAGCCAATCACGCTGCGCAGCTATCGTCCCGCGTCGGATGGCACGGTGCTGCCCATCGTTCTTTACTTCCACGGCGGCGGTTTTATTCGCGGCGGACTCGATGACGCGGATACCGCCGCCGCAACGATCGCACGCGATACGCCCGCGTGGGTCGTATCGGTCGGCTATTCGCTCGCGCCGAAGTTTCCGTTTCCCGCCGCGCCCGAAGACGGCTATCGCGCGGCGCAATGGGCCGTCGCGAATGCCCGCGCGCAGCGCGCCGACCCGCAGCGTATCGGCGTCGCCGGTCACGACGCGGGCGGCAATCTCGCGACCTGCGTCGCGGCCATCGCACGTGATCGTGGCGATATTCGCATGTCCGCGCAAGCGCTGCTCGCACCGCTGCTCGATCCGAGCATGACGCGCCTCGCCGACGAACGCAAAGTGCTGTGCCCCGATTTCGAAGCGTGCGAATGCGCGCAATGGTATCGCGCGTATCTGCCGAATCCTTCGCAACGCCTGCATCCGTATGCCGCGCCGCTCGAATCGCGCCGTCTCGGTGGCCTGCCTCCCGCCATCATCGCGAGCGCCGAGCATGACTTGCTGCATATCGAAGCCGAGAAATACGCGGGCGAACTGATCGCCGCGGGCGTGCCGACCGAAGTCACGCGTCATGGCAAGACCTCGCATCAGGCGCTCGCGGCGCATCCCGATGCGCTCGCCGACGTCGTCGTGTTCTTCAGAAAACGGCTGGCGCGCGCGAAGTAAGCGCTGAACGTGAGCGCAAGAAACGGCACGCCACGCACGCACCACACAACAACAATCTCAAATCAACCGGAGCCTCTCACCATGTCTTTCACTCGCAAACGCATCTACGCCGCGCTAGGCGCGACGCTGATCATCGTTGGCGCGGGCGGATACACCGCCTGGCGCGGTCACGGCGATTCAGCGATGAACGAAGCCAAAGCCGCCGCCCACAGTCCGACCGCAACGGAAGTGGATGTAGCGGCCGTGGTGTCGAAGACCATCACCGACTGGCAGAGCTATTCGGGCCGTCTCGAGGCGGTCGATCACGTCGACATTCGCCCGCTCGTGCCGGGCACGATCGTCGCGGTGCATTTCAAGGATGGCCAGCTCGTGAAGAAGGGCGATGCGCTCTTCACGATCGACCCGCGTCCGTATGAAGCCGAAGTGGATCGCGCACAGGCGCAACTCGCGGCGGCGCAGGCGCGCAACGGCTATACGTCGACCGATGCGGCGCGGGCTGAACGGCTGCTCGCCGATAACGCGATCGCCAAGCGCGACTACGACGAGAAGCAGAACGCCGCGCGCGAGGCCGTCGCCAACCTGAAGGCCGCGCAGGCTGCGCTCGAAACCGCGAAGATCAATCTCGCCTACACGCATATCGTCGCGCCGGTCGCGGGCCGCGTGTCGCGCGCGGAACTCACGGTGGGCAACATCGTGTCGACGGGTGCGAATGCGCCGTTGCTGACGACGCTCGTGTCCGTGTCGCCGATCTACGCATCGTTCGATGTCGATGAACAGACGTACTTGCGTTATCTCGGCCGCGATGCGGGCAACGCGGTGCCGGTGTCGCTCGGTCTCGCGAACGAGGACGGCTATTCGCGCGAAGGTGTCGTCGATTCCGTCGATAACCGGCTCGATACGACCTCCGGCACGATCCGCGTGCGTGCGCGCTTCAACAACCCGGACGGCACGCTCGTGCCGGGACTCTATGCGCGCGTGAAAGTGGGCGGGGGCACGCCGCACCCGGCCGTGCTCGTGGAAGACGAAGCCATCGGCACCGATCAGGACAAAAAGTACGTGATGGTCGTCGACAAGGACAACCGCGTGCAGTACCGCGAAGTGACGATCGGTCAGACGCATGAAGGTCTGCGTGTCATTTCGAAGGGCCTGCAGCCGGGCGAGCGCATCGTCGTCAATGGCTTGCAACGCGTGCGTCCCAACGACGTGATCAAGGCCAACAACGTCGCGATGAACGATAGCGACGCTGCACCCGCGCCCGCCGTGAAGACGGCATCCACGCAGTGATGCGCGTCATCCGCAACAGACAGAATCCGTCATGAACATATCCAAATTTTTCATCGATCGTCCGATCTTCGCGGGCGTGCTATCGGTGGTCGTGCTGCTCGCGGGCATCATCGCGATGTTCAAGCTGCCGATCTCCGAGTATCCGGAAGTCGTGCCGCCTTCGGTCGTCGTGCATGCGCAGTATCCCGGCGCGAACCCGAAGGTGATCGCGGAGACTGTGGCCTCGCCGCTGGAAGAGCAGATCAACGGCGTCGAGGACATGCTCTACATGCAGTCGCAAGCCAATAGCGACGGCAACCTCACGACCACGGTCACGTTCAAGCTCGGCACCGATCCCGACAAGAACACGCAGCTCGTGCAGAACCGCGTGAACCAGGCATTGCCGCGTCTGCCGAAGGACGTGCAGCGTCTGGGCGTAACGACGATCAAGTCATCGCCGACATTGACGATGGTGGTTCACCTGAACTCGCCCAACGGCCGCTACGACATGACGTATCTGCGCAACTACGCGCTGATCAACGTGAAGGACCGGCTCGAACGTATCGCGGGCGTGGGTGAAGTGCAGTTGTGGGGATCGGGCGATTACTCGATGCGCGTATGGCTCGATCCGCAAAAGGTCGCGCAGCGTGGCATGACGGCGACCGATGTCGTCAACGCGATCCGCGAGCAGAACGTGCAGGTCGCGGCCGGCGTGATCGGCGGTTCGCCGACGCTGCCGAACGTGCCGCTGCAACTGAACGTGAATGCGCGCGGCCGCCTGCAGAACGAGTCGGAGTTCCGCGACATCGTGCTGAAGACGTCGCCGGATGGCGCGGTGACGCATCTCTCCGATGTGGCGCGCGTCGAACTCGCGGCATCGGAATATGGCTTGCGCTCGTTGCTCGACAACAAGTCGGCGGTGGCGATCGCGATCAATCAGCAGCCGGGCGCGAACTCGCTGCAGATCTCCGACGAAGTCCGCAAGACGATGAAGGAGCTGAAGGCCGACATGCCGGCGGGCCTCGAATATCAGATCGTCTATGACCCGACGCAGTTCGTGCGTTCGAGTATCGAAGCGGTGATCCACACGCTCGCGGAAGCGATCGCGCTGGTGGTGCTCGTGGTGATCGTGTTCCTGCAAACATGGCGCGCGTCGATCATTCCGTTGCTCGCGGTGCCGGTATCGATCGTCGGTACGTTCTCGCTGCTGCTCGCGTTCGGCTTCTCGATCAACGCGTTGTCATTGTTCGGGATGGTGCTCGCGATCGGTATCGTCGTCGACGATGCGATCGTGGTCGTCGAGAACGTGGAGCGCAACATCGAGTCGGGGTTATCGGCGAGAGACGCGACATATCAGGCGATGCGAGAGGTGAGCGGGCCGATCATCGCGATCGCGCTGACGCTGGTCGCCGTGTTCGTGCCGCTCGCGTTCATGTCGGGTCTCACTGGCCAGTTCTACAAGCAGTTCGCGATGACCATCGCCATCTCGACGGTGATCTCCGCATTCAACTCGCTGACGCTGTCGCCCGCACTCGCCGCCATGCTGCTGAAGGGCCACGACGAGCCGAAGGACTGGCTCACGCGAGGCATGGACCGCGTGTTCGGCGGCTTCTTCCGCGGCTTCAACAAGGTCTTCCATCGCGGCTCGGATGCGTACGGCAAGGGCGTGAAGAGCGTCATCAATCGCAAGGCAGTGATGATGGCCGTGTATGCCGTGCTCCTCGCCGGCGCCGTGCTGATGGGCAAGGTCGTGCCGGGCGGTTTCGTGCCCGCGCAGGACAAGGAGTATCTGATCAGCTTCGCGCAACTGCCGAACGGTGCATCGCTCGACCGCACCGAAGGCGTGATCCGTCAGATGTCGGATATCGCGCTCAAGCAGCCGGGCGTGGAAAGCGCCGTGGAGTTTCCGGGCTTGTCGGTGAACGGCTTCACCAACTCGTCGAGCGCGGGCATCGTGTTCGTCACGTTGAAGCCCTTCAAGGAGCGCGTGCATGACAAGGCGTTGTCCGCGAATGCCATCGCGGGCGCGCTGAATCAGAAATACGCGGGCATCAAGGGTTCGTTCATCGCCGTGTTCCCGCCGCCGCCGGTGCTGGGTCTCGGCACGCTCGGCGGCTTCAAGATGCAGCTCGAGGATCGCGGCGCGCTCGGCTATGCGGCACTCGCCGATGCAACCCAGGCGTTCATCAAGCGCGCATCGCAGACGCCCGAACTCGGACCGACGTTCTCCAGCTATCAGATCAACGTGCCGCAGTTGAATGTCGATCTGGATCGCGTGAAGGCGAAGCAACTCGGCGTCTCCGTGACCGACGTGTTCGACACGATGCAGGTCTATCTCGGCTCGCTCTACGTGAACGACTTCAATCGCTTTGGACGCGTGTATCAGGTGCGCGTGCAGGCGGATGCGCCGTTCCGTGCGAATCCGGAAGACATCGGCTTGCTGAAGACGCGCAACGCGAACGGCGACATGGTGCCTTTGTCGTCGCTCGTGAAGGTCACGCCGACGTATGGCCCCGAGATGGTCGTGCGCTACAACGGCTACACCGCGGCGGATATCAACGGCGGGCCGGCTCCGGGTTATTCGTCGGGGCAGGCGCAGGCGGCGGCGGAACGCATCGCGGCGGAAGTGCTGCCGCGCGGGATCAAGTTCGAATGGACCGATCTCACGTATCAGCAGATCCTCGCGGGCAACGCGGCGCTGTGGGTGTTCCCGATCAGCGTGCTGCTCGTGTTCCTCGTGCTCGCCGCGCTGTACGAAAGCCTGACGCTGCCGCTCGCGGTGATCATGATCGTGCCGATGAGCATTCTGTCCGCGCTGCTCGGCGTATGGCTCACCGATGGCGACAACAACATCTTCACGCAGATCGGTTTGATGGTGCTGGTGGGCTTGTCGGCGAAGAACGCGATCCTGATCGTCGAGTTCGCACGCGAGCTGGAGATGCAGGGACGCTCCATCGTGCAGGCCGCGATCGAAGCGAGCCGGCTGCGTCTGCGCCCGATTTTGATGACGTCCATCGCGTTCATCATGGGTGTGGTGCCGCTCGTGCTGTCGACGGGCGCGGGCTCGGAGATGCGTCACGCAATGGGCATCGCGGTGTTCTTCGGCATGCTGGGTGTGACGCTCTTCGGTCTGATGCTGACGCCGGTGTTCTACGTGATCCTGCGCAAGCTCTCTCGCACCGAGCACGTGACGGACAAGCACGGCTCGCATCCGCAGATGCGCGGTATCGGTGCCTCCTACGAGGCGCAATGAGGTCGATGATGAATAAGCTACATGTTTTATCGAGTCTGATGGCCACGCTGTTGCTGGTGGCGGGCTGCTCGCTCGCGCCCACTTACGAGAAGCCAGACGTCAACGCGCCGTCCGCATACAAGGAAACGCCGCAAAAGACGCTCGACGCATCGGAAGCGGGCACGTGGAAGACGGCACAGCCGTCGGAAGAGATGATGCGCGGCGAATGGTGGACGATCTTCGACGACGCCGCGCTCAACGATCTGGAAAAGCAGGCGCAGGACGCGAACCAGAACCTGAAGGCAGCGGCGGCGCGCGTGAAGGAAGCGCGCGCGATCAACCAGACGGCGCGCGCAGGTCTCTTCCCGACGCTCGATGCGGGCTTCGGCCCGACGCGCGAGAAGTTCTCGCCGGCGTCGCAATTCCTGCCCCCCGATGGCAACGTGCCCGCGCAGACGCTGTGGCGCGCGCAGGCGAGCGCATCGTATGAAGTGGATCTGTTCGGCCGCGTGGCGGACTCGGTGCGGGCCGCGAACGCCGACACGGAGCAGAGCGAAGCATTGTTCCGCTCGGTGCAGCTCGCGTTGCAGGCGGACGTCGCGCAGAACTACTTCAATCTGCGCGAACTCGATGCCGAGTCGGATGTCTTCACGCGCACCGTGCAGTTGCGCGAGGAAGCGCTGAAGCTCGTGCAACGCCGCTACACCGAAGGCGATATCAGCGAGCTCGATGTTGCGCGCGCGAAGTCGGAACTCGCGACGGCGCGCTCGGATGCGATGACGGTGCAACGTCTGCGCGCGGCATCGGAACATAGTCTCGCCGTGCTGCTCGGCAAGGCGCCCGCCGAGTTCTCGGTGGCCGCGAACCCGCTCAAGCCGGTGACGGTGCGCGTGCCGCCGGGGCTGCCATCGGCGCTGCTCGAACGTCGTCCCGATGTCGCGTCGGCGGAACGCGCGATGGCGGCGGCGAATTCGCGCATCGGCGTGGCGAAGGCGGCGTTCTTCCCGTCGCTGACGCTGACGGGCTCGGGCGGCTTCGAATCCGCGACGCTCGGCGATCTCTTCAAGTGGTCGAGCCGCACATTCCTGCTCGGGCCGTTCGCGGGCACGGCGCTGAATATCCCGATCTTCGATGGCGGCCGTCGCAAGGGCAATCTCGCGAATGCGCGTGCGGTGTATGAAGAGGACGTCGCGAGCTATCGTCAGCAGGTGTTGGTTGCGTTCCGCGAGGTCGAGGACAACCTGTCGGATCTGCGCATCCTCGAAGACCAGACGGCGACCCAGGACGATGCCGTGAAAGCGTCGGTGCGCGCCGCGCAGCTTTCGCGCACGCAGTACACCGAAGGCGCGGTGAATTACCTCGACGTGATCGACGCGGAGCGCACCGTGTTGCAGACGCAGCGCGCGTCGGTGCAGTTGCGAGGCACGCAGGCGGTATCGACGGTGAATCTGATCCGCGCATTGGGCGGCGGCTGGGGCGATGCGAAGCCTACGCCGGTGCCTGAGCCGAGTCTCGCTCAGAAGTGACGTGAACATGGCCCTGCACTGCGCAGGGCCTTTTCGTTAGTGCGCCCGCTGAAAAGAAAGCTCGACGAGACAAGCCCGATTGTTCGTCTCACGGAACATATGTCTTCACCTTCCGAGCGTTTATCCGCAGGGCTCCAATCCTTAAAATTCTATTCATGGGATAGGGAGCCGAAGATGAAAGACTTGATCGCAAAACAACTGTATCAGCCGGCGGTGGTGCTGCCACTGCTGCTGTTGACGCGCCTGATGGTCACGCTCGACTTCAATCTCGCGCAAGTGATGTTCGTGATGATGCTCAAGGGTTCGCAGCACGCATATCAATTCGCGCTGCGCCACACCGTGGCGCGTCAGCGCAGCAATGTCGCCGTGAAGCATGTCCCGTGCAACAACTGCTGCTGACGCACGCCGCGTCATCGAACCTCAATAGATTTCGGGAACGTACATTTCATCCGGCACCGGCTGGCGCAGATAATCGGGGTTGAACACGCGATCGGGCAGTTCGATAGGCTGGTGCTCGATCTCGTGATACGGCACCTGGCTCAACAGGTGATGAATGCAGTTCAGGCGCGCACGCTTCTTGTCGACGGCCTGCACGACCCACCACGGCGCTTCGGGAATGTGCGTGCGCTGGAGCATGACTTCCTTGGCCGCCGTGTACGCCTCCCAGCGGCGGCGGCTTTCCAGATCCATCGGGCTCAGCTTCCATTGCTTGAGCGGATCTTCGATACGCGCCTCGAAGCGCACTTCCTGTTCGTCGTCGGTGATCGAGAACCAGTACTTGACGATCTGGATGCCACTGCGCACCAGCATCTTCTCGAACTCGGGAACCGAGCGGAAAAATTCCTCATACTCTTCGTCGGTGCAGAAGTTCATCACGCGCTCGACGCCCGCGCGGTTGTACCAGCTTCGATCGAACAGCACGATTTCGCCCGCCGCGGGCAAGTGCGAGACATATCGCTGGAAATACCACTGCGTGCGTTCGCGATTGTTCGGCGCGGGGAGCGCCGCCACGCGGCACACGCGCGGATTCAACCGCTGCGTAATGCGCTTGATCGCGCCGCCTTTGCCCGCCGCGTCGCGTCCCTCGAACAGCACGACGAGTCGATGCCCCTTGTTCACGACCCAGTCCTGCAGCTTCACGAGTTCGCCCTGCAGACGGAACAGCTCGCGGAAATAGGTCTTGCGCAAGACCCGCTCTTCTTCCGAGAAGGTCGATTCGCCGTCCAGGAAGCGATCGTCGACCTCCATCTCGAACTCTTCGTCATAGCTGTCGATGATGTCGGCGTGGAAGCGGCGCTGTTTTTCCGTCTGATTCATGAAGGGCTCCGTGGGCGTTCTTGGGCTGCCGTCGTCATGATGACCGGTCGGCGTGGGCCGCGCGATTATGACGGTATTCGATGGCAGTCATATGACAACGGCCGATTCAGGCATTGTAGAAAGCGGCGCGCGCAGGCTCAAATCCGGTTGGCCGCTTTGTGACAAGGCGCCGCGCGCCGTTAGAATGTTCCGGCATTTCGATGGCATGCCGATGGCACAGTCAACCGCACCTCAACATCCACAGCGAGCGAACACGATGACCGCAACGATCCAGAGTTTCGACGAAGCCCAAACCGCGCGCCTCGTGCCTTATGACCGGCTCGTGGACACGCTCGCCGCGACGATGCTCGATTACGCGGCCGGCCGCATCGTGAGTCCGGAGCGCATGGTCGTGCCGATCGAGGGCGGCGTCATGCTGTCGATGCCCGCGAGCGCCGCCGATATCGCAATGCACAAGCTCGTGAACGTGTGCGCCGGCAATGGCGCGCGCGGCCTGCCGACGATTCACGGTCAGGTCACCGCATACGACGCCGCGACAGGCGTGCCGCAATTCATGCTCGACGGTCCCACCGTGACGGGGCGGCGCACGGCATCGGTGTCGATGCTCGCGATCCGCGCGCTTCACGCCGCCGCGCCGCGCGAAGTGCTCGTGATCGGCACGGGCAAGCAGGCGGCGTATCACGTCGAGGCGCTCGCCGCCGTTTATCCGGATGCGCGCATTCGCGTGCAGGGCTCGCGTCCCGGACGCGCGCGCGAGTTTTGCGCCGCGCACGCGTCGGCTTCGGGCAATCTCGCCGCGCTCGACGACGCCGCTATCCCCGATTCGATCGATATCGTCATCGCCGCGACCACGAGCAAGACGCCCGTCTACACGATGCCCGCGCGTGAGGGGCGGCTCGTGATCGGCGTGGGCGCCTTCACCGCCGATGCCGCCGAGATCGCCGCCGCGACCGTCCACGCGAGCGAGCTTTATGTCGATGACCTCGCGGGCGCGCGTCACGAAGCGGGAGACTTCATTCTCGCGGGCGTCGACTGGAACGCGGTGCATGCGCTCGCCGAAGCGCTCGCCGCGCCGAAGAAGGCCGAGCGTCCCGTAATGTTCAAATCGGTCGGCTGCGCGGCGTGGGATCTCGCGACATGTCGCGTCGCACGCGCGGTTTTGTCGGAGGAAAACGGCGCGCCCTGAAAGTTCGGTTGGAACGGTACTTGCTGACGGTTTGCTTAATGATAGAGGCGCAACGGCGTCACGAGATAAACGGCGCAGGCCATGCGCCAAAGCAATCGAGCCAGCGAACTGACCCATGAAAAGTCGATACGACAGCAAGTGGCACCCGTGGATTCCGGCGCACGACGACGGTGGCGAAGGTGCGGGCGCAAACCGAAAGGCGCTTCCGCACGCAAGCGCCTCGCCCCCCGCGGCTTACTTCATCTCCGTGCTGGAGCTTGCAACAGGCGAAAAACTCGGCAGCGACGAGCGGGTGCGCGCCGTCGCGATGCTCGAATCGCAATTCGGCGAGGGCCGGCCGCGCACGCTGAAAGAAGCGGTCCGTATTTGCGCCGCGGCGATCGATTCATCGACATTGCAGCGCATGGCGCGCGGCGCAAAGGCCTGAAAAAGGTCCGATAAAACGACGAATCCGAAGCGCGCTTTTTTCACACGCTTGTAAAACGCGCGTGTTCGCCGAAAAACGCGCGATCGTTCGAGCGCGCGCGTCGGCCTGTCATTTGACGGTCTGAATCACTTCGAAGCCTTCGAACTCCGGATGTCCGAGATAAAGCTGGCGTGTTTCGCCGCCGGCATTCCGATGCGCCGCGCGAAACGCGTCCGAGCGCGTCCAGTCCTCGAAAGCCGCCTGATTCGCCCAGATCGTATGGCTCGAATACAGGACGTGATCGTCCTTCACCGGGCCCTTGAGCAGATGAAACTCGACGAAACCCGGCACGTCCTTGAGATGCGTGTCGCGACTGGTCCAGAGGCGTTCGAAATCCGTCTCGGCGCCGGGCACGATCTTGAAGCGGTTCATGGCGATATACATGTCGATGCGTTTCCTTAACCGTAGAATCAAAAATTAAAACGATTAGCCGCGCTCCAGTTCGACGAGCGTCGTGAAGCCGCCGAAGAACATGCGCTGAGGGTCGAATGGCGGCTCGCCTGACTCCATCATCGACTTGAGGCGCGGGTCTTCCATCACTTTCGCATTGACGCTGTCGCGCTGCTCGCGCGACTCGTAGACGATATACGAGAACACGACGGTCTCGCCTTCCTTCTGTTGCACGCTCTGCGGAAACGACGTGAGCTTGCCGGGCTTGACGTCGTCGGCGATGGTCTCCACGAATTGCAGCGCGCCATGCTCCATCCAGATCTTGCCGGCGGCTTCGGCCATGGTGCGGTAGGCGTCGATCTTGTCGATCGGCACGGGTACGACGAATCCATCCACGTAGTGCGCCATCTGAGTCTCCTGAATCGGTTCGAAAGCGGACCGCGCATGCGATGCGCTGCTCGTTTGAGCGATTCGTAAGCAATGAAGTTCAGGCCGGCTGATGTGGCAATTCGGCCGTCCATGCTTCGGCCGCCGACGCGCGTTTGAGCACCGTGGTCGAGAGCGGCGCGAAGTTCATCCCGTACACGGATTCGAGCGGCATGCCGAGCGTATGCGCGAGCGCCACTTTCACGACGATCGCGTGCGTGACGACGATGCAGCGCTCGCACGCATTCAGGCCATCGATGAACTCCAGCCCCTGCGCGACGCGCACGGCGAGCATCGCGATGCTCTCGCCGCCATGCCCGCGCGCCTGCGGATCGGCGAGCCATGCGGCGACATGCTCCGGCTCGCGTTCGCCGGTTTCGCGTATCGACTGCCCGCGCCAGCGGCCATAGTCGAGGTCGTCGAACGCCGGAACGATGTCGAATGCATCCGCGAACCATGCTGCCGTCTGCCGTGCCACGGGCGCGGGGCCTGAAATCACGCGCGTATGGTCTTGCGGCCCCGCGAGGAGCGGCGCGAGCCGCGAGTGCCCGTCGTGCTCGGCGAGCTCGTCGCCGTTGGGAAAGTGGCCGGTTTTCATCGCACGCGTGGCCGCGTGACACAACAGAATGAGTTCCAAGGGATCGCCGGGCTATTCGGAATCGTTTTACTTTGCCGCCGATCATCATAGAATGGCAAGCTTGCAGTGCGAGGAAGCCGGTGCAAACCCGGCACGGTCGCGCCACTGTATGCGTTCGTCAGCGTGAAAGCGTTGCGCCGCGAGTCAGACCCCGCTGCAAGCTCTTCGTCAATCGGGACGCGCTTTTCCCTGGAGAACCATCATGAACGCTTCCAACACGCCGGTCTTTTCCGCTCCGGTTTCCCCGTCGCTCGACGCACCCGTGCCCATCCCGGTGCGCGAAGTGCTGCCGTGGGCCGTCTTCATCGGCCTTCTTTTGCTGATCGCCATTTATTTCGTCGGCGCGGAGCAGGGCGCAACGTCGATTTTCTCGGGCATGTACGTCCACGAATTCGTTCACGACGGCCGGCATCTGCTCGGCTTTCCGTGCCACTGAGGACGCGTCATGATTCGCACTTTGCTGATACGCGGCATGATCGCGGGGCTGGTCGCGGGCCTGATCGGCTTCGGCTTCGCGCGTGCGTTCGGCGAGCCGTCGGTGGCGCGCGCCATCGCGTTCGAGGAACAGCACGAGCATGCGCAAGCCGCGCATGAGCACGAACACGAGCAGGCCGACGCCGCGACTGGCGCCGCGCATTCGCACGATCACGGCGACGAGGAACTCGTCTCACGCGATACCCAAGCGGGCCTCGGCCTCCTGACGGGCGTGGCGGTGTTCGGCACCGCGCTGGGCGGTCTTTTCTCGCTCGTGTTCGCGTTCGCCTACGGGCGGCTCGGCGCATTGCGCGCGCGCGGCACGTCGGCGCTGCTGGCGTTGTTCGGCTTCGTGAGCGTCGCCATCGTGCCGTTCCTCAAGTATCCGCCGAATCCGCCGGCGGTCGGCAATGCCGAAACCATCGGGCCGCGCACGGCGCTCTTCTTCGGCATGGTGGCCATTTCCATCGCGGCGGCGGTGTTCGCCGTGTGGCTGCGGCGGCGCATGGCGGCGCAACATGACGGCTGGAACGCGACGCTCATCGCAGCGGCCGCGTATATCGTCGTGATCGTGGTGGCGCAGGTCGCGCTGCCGCGCATCGATGAAGTGCCTGCCGATTTCTCGGCTTCGCTCTTGTGGAACTTCCGGCTGGCCGCGATCGGCATTCAGGCGCTGATCTGGACGACGCTCGGTCTCGTGTTCGGCGCACTCGCCGCGCGTGAACTGGAGCGGCCGGCTATCAGGAGAATGGCCGCGGCTTGACCGGCTTATCCGGCCCGATCACGCGGCTCACTTCGCGCTTGCCGCACGCCGCGCGAGCAATGCGTCGAACAGATCGAGCTTCGCGGCATCGTCCATCGATCTGAAGGTCTTGATCTCTTCGCGGCTTCTGAAGCAGCCGAGGCATAAGCCCGTTTCGGGATCGAGCTTGCATACGTCGGTGCATGGCGAGCCGATCGGTTCCTGCGTCTTGGCGCGCTCGATCGTGAAGGCGAGATCGAGCGGCGTGCGGATGTCTTGCGTGGTCGTCATAGTGATTCGCCGCGAAAGAGCGCGGCGGCAGCGGCCGGATTCGACGGCCAGTAAGCGTGCATGTAGGTGGCCGTCACCGGACCGTGCCGATAAAGCGCTTCGCCCGATGTGCCTGTGGTCGCGTGCTTCGCTTCGAGGACGGCCTGCATCGGCGTGTGCAGCGTCGAGTAATGGAAGGTGTGGCCCGTCATCGCGCCGTGCATCGTGTCGATGCGCTGCATCGCGAGGCGCGACAGCTTGCGTTGCATCGCGGCATCGCCGGGGAGAATGCCGAGCATTGCGTGCCGCGTGCCTTCGATGTCCGTCAGCGTGTCGAGCAGATAGAGCATGCCGCCGCATTCCGCGACCACCGGTTTCTCTTTCGCGACATGCCCGCCGATCGACGCGCGCGTGCGCGCATTCATGGCGAGCGTCGCCGCATGCAGCTCGGGATAGCCGCCGGGAAGGTAGAGCGCATCGGCGTCGTGCGGTGCGGGTTCGTCGGCCAGCGGCGAAAACGTGCTGATGCGCGCGCCCATCGCGACGAGCAGATCGACGTTCGCAGGATAGACGAACGAGAACGCGGCATCGCGCGCAATCGCGATATGCATTCCGTCGAGCAGACGCGGAGGCGCAGGAAGGCTCGCATCGTCGAAATGAACGGACGGCGGCAATTCCGCGAGCGCGGTTTGCGCGATGGCATCGGCGGCGCGATCGAGCCGAGCGTCGAGGCCCGCGATTTCTTCCGGCTGCGTGAGGCCGAGATGACGCTCGGGCAGCGCGATATCGTCCGCATTCGACAGATGGCCGCAATAGCGCAGCCCGTCGGGAATGGTCTCCGACAGCATTTGCGCATGACGCGCCGACGCCACGCGATTCGCGAGCACGCCATGAAACGGCACGTCCGCGCGATAGCGCGCGAGCCCGAACGCGATCGCGCCGAAGGTCTGCGCCATGCCGTGCGCGCCGATCACCGCGAGCACGGGCACGTTGAACGCGACGGCGAGATCGGCGCTGCTGGGCGTGCCGTCGAAAAGACCCATCACGCCTTCGATGAGTATGAGATCGGCCTCGCGCGCGGCTTGTGCAAGCAATGCGCGGCACGCATCGAGCCCGACCATCGACAGATGCAGCGAATAGACGCGCGTGCCGCATGCGCGTTCGAGGATCATCGGATCGAGAAAATCCGGGCCGGTCTTGAACACGCGCACGTTCAGGCCACGGCGCGTGTGATGACGCGCGAGCGCGGCCGTCACCGTGGTCTTGCCTTGATGCGACGCGCTTGCGCCGATGAACAGAGCGGGGCAGTCGGGCATCGCGTTCAGAACTCGACGCCGCGTTGCGCCTTCACGCCCTGCTCGCGATAGGGGTGCTTGACGAGCCGCATCTCGGTGACGAGATCGGCGAGTTCGATCAGCGCATCGGGCGCGTGACGTCCCGTCACGACCACATGCAGCGTCGCGGGACGCGCCTTCAGCACGTCGAGCACTTCATCGAGCGGCAGATATTCGTACTTGAGCACGGCGTTCAGTTCATCGAGCACGACCATTTGATACTCGCCGCTTTCGATCATGCGCCGCGCCTCGTTCCAGCCTTTGCGCGCGGTGGCCATGTCGGCTTCGCGGTTCTGCGTGTTCCAGGTGTAGCCGTCGCCCATCGTGACGAAATCGCAATGAGCGATCGCGCCGAGGAAATCGCGCTCGGACGTATGCAGCGCGCCCTTGATGAACTGCACGACGCCGAGCTTCATGCCATGACCGAGCACGCGCACGGCCATACCGAACGCCGCCGTGGTCTTGCCCTTGCCGTTGCCGGTATTCACGATCAGAAGGCCCTTCTCGTGATCGGCGGCGGCCTGCTTTTTCTCGTGACCTTCCTTGCGACGTTGGGTCATGCGCAGATGCGATTCGGTATCGGTTTTCACATCGACTCCAGTGTGAACGGGATTGCGGCGGGTCTTTGCATGACGAAAGACGGCCGTATCGTACATCAGGTGGCGGCTGCGTTCGCGGCTTAATTCTGCGCTAACAGACGGTGGGCATCATGCACTCACGCACTCACCGACTTCAGGAGCAGAAAAATGGACGCGCTCTATCTCTATCTGGAACTCGTGGCGCTCATCGTTCTCGTCTGGCTCTGCCGCGACAAGTTCAGGCCCGTTGTCGCGAAGCCGCTCGCCGAAACCAAAGGCCCGCGGATGGCGACGAAGCCGGTATTCATGTTCCGTTCGCACCGGTTTCATGCGCCGCTGCGATCGCGACGGTTACGCCGCAATCGATCGTCTTTGGCACGATGAGCGTGCGCGCGTGGCCCGCAAGCAGCGCGCATGGCTCGCATACGCCATCGACGTGCAGATGCTTCGCTGCATGATGTGAAATCGCGGTGCGTGGCGCATGCGCGATTTCATCGGCGCTATAGAAGCGCAGCGGCAGGCCGTGACGCTCGCAGAACGCGAGCAAGCCCGCTTCATCCCTTTTCGCATCGATGCTCGCGACGATCGCGATCTCATCGAATCGATGCGTGCCCAGCGCAACACGCACCGCGTGTTCGATCGCGTCGACGCTCGTGCCTCGCCTGCAGCCGATACCGACCGCAAGCCGCATAGCGGCAGACGCATTCATGCGAGCAATGACGGATTCCATGTGCGATTCAAAGAAAGCGCGCCGCGCGGGCCAGCATTATGACACCGCGCGCGCCGCGTCATTTCTTGACGCTCGCGCCCGCCGCGCCTAGACTTTCACGCAGTTTTGGTGCTCGCGCGCGGATTCTCTCGCGCGCAGTTAAACGGGAAGCAGGGCGCGTTCCTTCGACCGATCGAGTGGACGTCAACCTGCGCTGCCCCCGCAACGGTAAGCGATTCCCCGTGCACGCGATGTTTCATCGCATGAACGGGAAGCCGGCTTCGAGGCCACTGCGCGTATTTACGCGCGGGAAGGCGAAGCGGCGCAATCGTCAGCCCGGATACCGGCCAGACTTTCACAGGGATCGCTGTCGCGGGGATGCGGCGCGGCCCATGATCCATCAAGCGTGCGTTTCCCATTTCATCCCGCGGCGTTGTCACGCATCGCGCGACACGAAGCGCTCGCACCTGAAGCCACGGAGCTACGATGCAAACCCGCAAGATCCCCGTCACGGTCGTGACCGGCTTTCTCGGCAGCGGCAAGACCACACTGATGCGGCATATCCTGTCCAACGCGCAAGGAAAGCGCATCGCGGTGATCGTCAACGAGTTCGGCGAGCTCGGCATCGACGGGGAAATCCTGAAGGGCTGCGGCATCGGCTGCGACGACGAAGCCGGGTCCAAAGACCGCAATCTGTACGAACTCGCGAACGGCTGCCTGTGCTGCACCGTGCAGGAAGAGTTCTATCCGGTGATGGAGCAGCTCGTCGAGCGGCGCGACAGCATCGATCACGTGCTGATCGAAACATCGGGTCTCGCATTGCCTAAGCCGCTCGTGCAGGCGTTCAACTGGCCGTCGATCAAGAACGCGTTCACGGTCGATGCGGTCGTCACCGTGGTCGATGGTCCCGCCGCCGCGAGCGGCCAGTTCGCGGCCAATCCCGTCGCCGTCGATGCGCAGCGCAAGGCCGATCCGAATCTCGATCACGAATCGCCGCTGCACGAGTTGTTCGAGGATCAGCTCGCGTCGGCGGATCTCGTCATCGTGAACAAGACCGATCTCATGGACGATGCAGCGCTGCAAAAAGTCGAGGCGCTCGTGCGTCCCGAGATTCCGCGCGAAGTGAAGATCGTGCCTGCGCAAATGGGCCGGCTCGATGTGCATACGCTGCTCGGTCTCGAAGCGGCATCGGAAGAGACGATTCATCTGCGCCACGATCATCACGGCTCGCCCGACGATGAAGGCCACGCCGATCACCATCACGACAAGTTCGATTCGTTCGTCGTTCAGGGCAAGGTCGAATCGCGCGAGCAGGCCATCGCGGCATTGCATGCGCTCGTCGAGCATCACACGATCTATCGCGTGAAGGGTTTCGCCGCGCTGCCGGGCGCTGCGATGCGGCTCGTCGTGCAGGGCGTCGGGCGTCGTTTCGACAGCTATTTCGATCGCCGCTGGCAAGCCGGTGAAGCGACGACGCAAAGCCGTTTCGTGCTGATCGGCGAAGACCTCGATCGCGACACGCTGCAACGCGCATTCGACGCGGCGCTCGCGAGCGCTGCCGTGCAGGCATAAGCAGCCATGCATCTGCTCCGCACGACACCGGGAGGCTTCGTCGACGATGCGCAAGGCGTCATGCGCATCGATCAGACACGCGCGCCGATCGTGGTGCTCAGTTCCGCCGACACGACGCTCGCGTTGCTCGCGAGCGTGTTTCCGCGTCTGGAAGCGGGCTTTCCCGAAGTGCGGCTCGCGAATCAATCGTTCCTGCGCCAGCCCGCGTCGGTCGATTTCTATATCGACGATGTGTTGCGTCACGCGAAGGTCGTGATCGTCGATCACCTTGGCGGCGAATCGTACTGGCCTTACGGCATCGAACGGCTCGTCGCGCTCGCGAACCAAGAGCAACAGATGCTCGCGATGTTTTCGGGCGATCTCACCGAGGACCCGAATCTCATCGGCAAAAGCACGGCGGATGCCCGGTTTTGCCGCGAGCTGTCGCGCTATCTGCGTGAAGGCGGCGCGCGCAATGCGGAAGAATTCCTGCGCACGATCGCGCATCACGCGTTCGGCTTCGGACGCGAGCCGCAGCCGCCGAGCCCGCTGCCTGCCGTCGCGATCTATCATCCCGAGCGCGATATCGCGACGATCGAAGACTGGCAGGCGCGCTGGACCGAAGGCGCGCCCGTCGCCGCTATTCTTTTTTATCGCGCGCATTTGCAGTCGGGCAATACCGCTGTATTCGATGCGCTCATCGAAGCGCTCGAAAAGGAAGGCATTAATCCGCTGCCGATCGCGATCTCGTCGTTGAAAGAGAGCATGAGCCGCGAAGTCGTGGACCGTTTATGCGCGGAGCATCGCGCATCGCTCGTATTGAACACGACGGCTTTCGCGGCGAGCGTGATCGGTGAAGACGAAGTATTCGAAGTGGCGGGCGATGCGCCCGTGCTGCAAGTCATCCTGAGCGGCGGCAATCGCGACGACTGGCAAAAGGACAATCACGGCTTGAATTCGCGCGATGTCGCGATGCACGTGGCGCTGCCCGAAGTCGATGGCCGCATCATCACGCGCGCGATCAGTTTCAAGGGTCTCGCGTATTACTGCAAGCACACGCAAGTGGACGTGGTGCGCTATCAGGCCGATGCGGAGCGCGTGCGCTTCGTCGCGGAACTGAGCCGCCGCTGGTGCAGGCTGCGTCATACGCCGAATGCGCAGAAGCGCATCGCGCTCGTGCTCGCTAACTATCCGGCGAACGAGGGGCGCATCGGCAACGGCGTGGGACTCGACACGCCCGCATCGGCCATCGGCATTCTGTCGATGCTCGCGCGCGAAGGCTATCGCGTGGGCGACATTCCCGCGAACGGCGATGCGCTCATCGCCGCGCTGACCGAAGGCGTGACCAACGATCCCATCGTGCGCGACTTGCGTCCCGCGCTGCAGAGTCTCGCGCTCGATGACTATCTCGACGCGTATCGCACGTTGCCCGCCGATGCGCGGGCCGCGCTGGAAAAGACCTGGGGCACGCCCGAAGACGATCCCACCATAAGACGCGGCCGCTTCATGATCGCGGGCTATCGTTGCGGCGAAGTCTTCATCGGCATTCAGCCTTCGCGCTCGCGCGAACGCCACGATTACGCGAGCTATCACGATGCCGAACTCGTTCCGCCGCATTCGTATCTCGCGTTCTATGTCTGGTTGCGTCTGCGCTTTCAGATGGATGCGATCGTGCATGTCGGCAAGCATGGCAACCTCGAATGGCTGCCGGGCAAGAGCGTCGCGTTGTCGTCGTCGTGCTGGCCCGATGCGATTCTCGGACCGATGCCGCATCTCTATCCGTTCATCGTCAACGATCCGGGCGAAGGCAGTCAGGCGAAGCGTCGCGCGCAGGCCGTCATCATCGATCATCTGATGCCGCCGCTCACGCGCGCCGAGAACTACGGGCCGTTGCAGGATCTGGAGCGTCAGGTCGACGAATACTACGAAGCGCTGATGGTCGATGCGCGGCGCGCGAAGCTGTTGCGCCGGTCGATCCTCGCGAACATCGTCGAGAACAGGCTGCACGAAGAACTCGGTCTCGATGCGCCGCGCGATGCCGTAGGCGAAGATGCCTTGCTCACGCGCGCCGACGCGTATCTCTGCGAGCTGAAGGAAGCGCAGATTCGCGATGGCCTGCATGTGTTCGGCGTCTCGCCGCAAGGCGTGCAGCGCCGCGATACGCTGCTCGCGCTCGGCCGCTTTCCGATCGGCGACGGGCAGGGCGCGAACGCGGGCCTCATCACGGCGATCGCGCGCGATCTGCAACTGCCCGCCGATTTCGATCCGCTCGATGCCGACTGGGCTGCGCCGTGGAACGGGCCGTGTCCGCGTGCGCTACTGGAAGTCAGCGATGCGCCGTGGCGTCATCAAGGCGATACGCGCGAGCGCCTCGAAGCGTTAGCGATGCAACTTTTGTCGGACGACGATGCCGCCGCGCCCGGTCCGCATGCATCGCTCGTGCTCGAACGTCTGCGCGGCGATGTGCTCGCGCGTCTGGATGCATGCGGCCCGCAAGAGCTTTTGCAATTGAAGCGCGGCCTCGAAGGTCGTTTCGTGCCGCCGGGTCCGAGCGGTTCGCCGTCGCGCGGCAGGCCCGACGTGCTGCCCACGGGCCGCAACTTCTATTCCGTCGATACACGCGCATTGCCGACGCAGGCGGCCTGGTCGCTCGGACTCAAGTCGGCGAACGCACTGGTCGAACGTCATGTGCAGGACCACGGCGATTTTCCGCGCGCCATCGGCCTGTCCGTGTGGGGCACGGCGACGATGCGCACCGGCGGCGACGATATCGCGCAGGCGTTCGCGCTCATCGGCGTGCGGCCGAAGTGGGCGGCGGGCAGCCATCGTGTGACCGACTTCGAGATTCTGCCGATATCGATCTTCAACCGGCCGCGTATCGACGTGACGCTGCGCGTATCGGGCTTTTTCCGCGATGCGTTCGCGAACCTCATCCATCTCTTCGATGCGGCCGTGCAGGCCGTCGCCGAACTCGACGACGAACCCGACGATATCAACCCGATCCGCACACGCATCCTGCGCGAACGCGACGAACTGATCGCGCGCGGCATCGAAGCGAAGGAAGCGCGGCGGCGCGCGGGCTGGCGCGTGTTCAGCACGAAGCCGGGCGCATACGGCGCGGGCTTGCAGGAGCTGATCGACGCAAGACAATGGCAGTCCGACGCCGATCTCTCCGCTGCCTATCAAAGCACGGGCGGTTACGCCTACTCGCAGACGGGCGATGGCGTCGAAGCGCGCGCGAGCTTCGGCACGCGGCTTTCGACGCTCGATGTCGTGCTGCAGAATCAGGACAATCGCGAACACGATCTGCTCGATTCGAACGACTATCACCAGTTTCAAGGCGGCATGGTCGCGGCCGTGCGCTATCTGTCGGGCGTGCAGCCGCACGCGTATAACGCCGATCACAGCAATCCCGCCGCGCCGCGCGTGCGCACGTTGAACGAAGAGATCGCGCGTGTGGTGCGTTCGCGCGTCGTCAATCCGAAGTGGATCGATGGCGTGAAGCGGCATGGCTACAAGGGCGCGTCCGAACTCGCCGCCACCGTCGATTATCTTTTCGGCTACGACGCCACCGCGCGCGTCGTGTCGGATCATCAATACGCGCTCGTCACCGATGCCTATGTGAACGACGCCGACACGCGCGAGTTCATCACGCAACACAATCCGCACGCGCTGCAATCTATCTGCGAGCGCCTGCTCGAAGCGATGCAGCGTGGCCTGTGGCAGGAACCCGCGGGCTATCGCGAGCAGGTCGAACGGCATCTGCTCGATGTCGAACAGTGCATCGAGGGCCGACAACATTGAATCAGAACACTTTCCCCTTTACCGCGCTCGTTGCGCAAGCGCCCTTGCAGCAAGCGCTTTTGCTCGCGGCAGTCGATCCATCGATCGGCGGCGTGCTCGTCAGCGGGCCGCGCGGCACGGCGAAATCCACGGCGGCGCGCGCACTCGCGGAGCTGTTGCCCGAGGGAAAGCTCGTGACTTTGCCGCTCGGCGCGAGCGAGGAACAACTGATCGGCACGCTCGATATTCAAAGCGCATTGCGCGATGGCGGCGTGAAGTTTTCGCCGGGGCTGCTCGCGAAGGCGCATCTCGGCGTGCTGTATGTCGATGAAGTGAATCTTCTGCCGAATCCGCTCGTCGATCAGTTGCTCGATGTCGCGGCGAGCGGCGTGAACATCATCGAGCGCGATGGCATTTCGCATCGGCATGACGCGCGCTTCGTGCTGATCGGCACGATGAATCCGGAAGAAGGCGAGCTGCGTCCGCAATTGCTCGATCGTTTCGGTCTCGCCGTGGAGATGAGCAATTGCTTCGATGCAGACGTGCGCCAACGCATCGTGAAGTCCCGGCTCGCATTCGATACGGATCCCGAAGCATTTCGGGCGCGCCACGAAAGCGAACAGACGTCGCTGGGCCAGCGCATTCATGCGGCGCGCGCGGCGCTCTCGTCATTCGATTTCGACGATACGGTTCATGCGCGCGTGAGCGAGCTTTGCATCGACGCGCATGTGGACGGCTTGCGCGCCGATATCGTGATGCTGCGCGCGGCGCGGGCGCTCGCTGCACTGGAAGGTGCAGCGAACGTGGCGGTCACGCATGTCGAGCGCGTCGCCGATGCGGTGCTGAAGCATCGACGGCGAGAGAGTCAATCGCCTTCGCGTGAACCCGCCTCGCGTGAATCCACGCCGCGCGATGCAGGCTCGGGTGAATCGGACTGGGGCGCGATGCCGCCGGAGCCGACGGGCATCGCGAAGGTCAAGCAAGTGAGGCCGCTCGCCGCAAAAAAAGCCTGAACCATCGAAGGCGCGACGCGGATGCCTTCGACGTGGGGCATCGCCTTCGATGGAACGAGTCGCGCACGAAAGGCCGCTACGTTGTGCGCGAGGGTGAAGAGAGCGCGTCGATCGACTGGATGTCGACGCTGCGTGCGAAGCGCTCGATGCGTCTCGACGCCCGGCATCTTCGCTATCGGCGCACGCAGGGCGAGGGCGCGGTGCTGCATTGCTTTCTGCTCGATTGCTCCGGTTCGATGCTCGCGGGCGAGCGGCTCGCGCGCGCGAAGGGGATGCTCGTTGCGTTGTTCGACCGGGCCTATCGCGAACGCGCGACGATCGCGCTCGTGTGTTTCGGTGGCGGACGCGCTGAAGTGCGCCGGCAACCGGGCGCGGCGCATTGGTTCAACGAGCGCTGGATCGCGCCGATCGGCGGCGGTGGCGGCACGCCGCTCGCGCTCGGGTTATCGAGCGCCGCCACGGTGCTCGAACGCGCGGCCAGGCACAGGCCGTCGCAGCGGCGCTGGTTGTGGGTGCTGACCGACGGGCGCACGAACGAGAAGCCGCAAGCGCCCGCGTCGGCCGACGAAATCGTCGTCGTGGATTTCGAAGAGGGTTCGATTCGTGCGGGACGCGGCAAGGCGCTCGCCCTCGATTGGGGCGCGCGATACATCACCGCCGATGCGCTGAGCGAAGGCGGCGATCACTCATACCATCGCGGCGTATAAACCCAGTCTCCCACCACACGCGTCGTCGATGAACCTACGATCACCATCGTCCGCATATCGACGTGTTCGCTTTTCAGTTCGCCCAGCGTGACGATGCGCAACGCTTCAGCCGGTCGCCCGATGTCTCTTCCCAACACGACGGGCGTGTGCGGATCGCGATAGCGCTTCACGATGTCGATCGCCCGGTCGAATTGCCAAGGCCGCGCTTTCGACAGCGGGTTATAGAACGCCATCACGAGATCGGCTTCACCCGCGTGTGCGATGCGTTTCTCGATCACGTCCCACGGCTTCAGGTTATCCGATAGCGACAGCACGCAAAAATCGTGGCCGAGCGGCGCGCCGGCACGCGCGGCCGTCGCGAGCGATGCCGATACGCCCGGCACGATCGCGAGATTCACCGCGCTCCATTCGGGATGCGCCGCGCGCCCTTCGTCGAGCGCTTCGAGCACGGCGGCGGCCATCGCGAACACGCCCGGATCGCCCGAGGATACGACGACCACGCGCCGTCCCTCGCTCGCGAGTTCGAAAGCGTGCCGCGCGCGCTGCAGTTCCTCGCGGTTGTCGGTCATGTGCACGCGCTGATCGTCGCGAAACGGTCCGGCCATGCGCACATAGGTTTCGTAGCCGAGCACGTCTTGCGCAGCGATGAGCGCGGCGCGCGCGGCCGGCGTCATCAGTTCCGCGCTGCCGGGGCCGAGCCCGATCACGGTCAGCGCGCCGCGCGCACGGCCGATCGATTGCGCATCGATGGGCGTATCGCTCACGTGCAATGCGATGCCTTGCGTATCGGCGTCGAACGGCGCGGCATCGCAAAAGCGCAGCGGTACGTTCAGCGCACGCGCGGCGTCTTCGAGCGAACGCCATGTCATGTAACGCACAGGCGCTGCCAACGCCGCGAGCGCAAGCGGCGATAACGCCTGCGCGCTCATCGCGGCACGTATGCGTTCGGCGACATCATCGTCATCGGACGATACTTCCGCGATCCACGCGAGCACGCAGCGCGGATGAATCACGAGACTGTCTTCGTCGTGCGTGGCGAGTGGCGTGATGCGCACGGCAAGACGTGCATCGTCGGCGCGGGGCAGGTCGGCATCGTCGAGCCAGGGCGCGTGGCCCTCGATGCGCGTGCTTTCGCCCGCGAGCAAATCCGACACGAAGCGCTTGCCCCGCTCGATATCCGCGAGCGCATAACCTTCGGGCGGCGCGAGCAGACATTGACCGAAGCGCAACTCGCCGCTCGTCGTGATCGCGGGCGCGATGGCGAGCGCATCGCCGATCTCGCGCGCCAGCACGTTCACGCCGCTCATCCCGCCGAGCAGCGGCACGACCGCGCTGCCATCCTGCGCGATGGCGAGCACGGGCGGTTCGGCGATCTTGTCGGCAAGCGATGACGCGAGCGCGCGAATCACGATGCCCGCCGAGCACAGCGCGACGATCGGCGTGCCCGACGCATACAACGCGCGCACGTGCGCGCCGAAATCGTCATACGCGATGTCCGCATTCACGCGGCTGGCGAGGCCATGAATGCGCGATTGTTCGAAGTTCGCCTGAATGCGCCGCGCCGTATCGAGCGCGCCCGCACCGAGGATGACGATCGCCATCGGCATGGAAGCACTCACGCGCGCCATTTTTTCCCCGGCACGACGAGCAGCGAGAAATACGGCGAGGCCATCGGATCGACTTCATCGAGCGGCACGATGCGCTGATTCGCCATCGTCGCGCGCTCGACATAGAGCGCGCGTTCATCGAGCCCGAGTTCGCCGAGCACGCGCCGCACTTTCTCGAAGTTGCGGCCGAGCTTCATGATGACGGCCGCATCCGCCGCTTCGAGACGGCGCTTCAGATCGTCTTCGGGCAATACGCCCGACAGCACCGACAGGCTCTGATTGCGATACACGAGCGGCACGCCCAGCACCGCGACGCCGCCGAGCATCGAGCACACGCCCGGCACGACATGCGCATCGAAGCGCGCAGCGAGACGGTCGTGCAGATACATGTACGAGCCGTAAAAGAACGGATCGCCTTCGCAGATCACCGCGACGTCGCGCCCGGCTTCGAGATGCCCGGAGATCGTGAGCGCGGCTTCGTCGTAGAACGCGCTGATGATCGTCTCGTAGCAGAGCGGCGGTTCGAGCGCCTCGGTCGTTACCGGATAGACGAGCGGCAGCCGCGTCTGGGTATCGTCGAGATGCGATTCGATGATGCCGAACGCATTGCCCTTCTTGCCCTTCGCGACGAAATAAGCGACCACCGGCGCGGCCTTGAGCAAGCGTAGCGCCTTCAGCGTGATGAGCTCCGGATCGCCCGGACCGACGCCCAGTCCATAAAGCCGCCCGCGCATCATTCGGCCTCCGAAGCAAGTGCGTTCACTGCCGCCGCCGCCATCGCGCTGCCGCCGCGCCGGCCGAGCAGGGCGACGAAGGGCACGCCGCGGCTATCGGCGGCGAGCATCGCCTTGGATTCCGCCGCACCGATGAATCCGACCGGAAAGCCGAGGATGAGCGCGGGCTTCGGTGCGCCCGCATCGAGCATGTCGAGCAGATGAAAGAGCGCGGTCGGCGCATTGCCGATCGCGACGATCGCGCCTTCGAGATGCGGCCGCCACAGTTCGAGCGCGGCCGCCGAGCGCGTGTTGTTCATCGCGCGGGCGCGTTCGGGAATCGATGGATCGTTCAATGTGCAGACGACACGGTTATCGGCGGGCAGCCGCGCGCGCGTGATGCCTTCCGCGACCATGCGCGCATCGCACAGAATCGGCGCGCCTGCCGCGAGCGCTTGCCGGCCGGCGATGCCAGCGCCGGAAGAAAAGCGCAGATCGCTCACGATATCGACCATGCCGCATGCATGGATCAGGCGCACCGCGAGCTTTTCCAGATCGGCGGGAAGGGCGGCGAGGTCGGCTTCGGCGCGGATCGTCGCAAAGGACTGACGATAAATCTCCGCGCCGTCGCGGATGTAGTCAAGCATCGGCATGGCTCCGGGCGAGCCGTTCGGCCGCCTCTTCGATGGTCAGATTGCTCGCGACGATGCGTGCGCCGCGATGCAGGTCATATCGTCCCGGCGCGACTGCATAGAGCGTCACGGGGACCGGATGCGCCGCCGCGCACGAACGCTCGCAGCCGCTTAAGTGCACCGCGCTTTCATCATGCGAGGGCAGCAGCGAAGCGAGGCGATGCGCGTCGGCTTTGGTATCGGCATGGCTTTTCGCGCAGCCATCGGAACCCGCGCACGCGATGAGGCGCGCGAGCGGATCGCGCGGGTCGGTCGCGAGGCCCAGCGCGTGAAGACGTTGCAGCACGTCATGCGCGTGATGCGCGGCGATGCCCGGTATCAGCACGCTTTGCCACGGTGTCATCGCGAGAAGGCCTTCGGCTTGCGTGTCGGCGATATCGGCGAGGGCTTCGAGCGTGGCCGCGTCGAGACGACCGAGGGGCGTTTGCGCGCCCGCGTACCACGTCGCGCGATACGGTTCGGCGTGAGCGCCGAGGCGCAAGGATGCATCGGCGGGTGCGCGTCGCCAGTGCTTAATGGCTGCGTCGAAATCGAATGTTTCGAGAAAGCGCGCGATGCCGACACGCGCGAGCAGATCGCGCATACGATGTTCGTCAGGCGTGGCCAGCGCGAGAAACCTGCGCAGCACGCCCGACACGAATGTCACTAGTTCGCTGCGATGAATCGCGCCGAGCGGACACTGTCGCATCGTTCCCGCGAAGCCGAATGCGAAACGCGCGCCATCGTCGATTGCAGAGAGCCACAGGTCGTGCGGATGATCGAGCATCGCGAGGCGCTCGCCGGCGTCGAGTTGGAGCGCGAATTTGGGCGACAGCGCATGCAGCGACGCGTCGGCCTGCATCGCGTCGATGATTTGTGCGGCGAGCGCACGCGTGGCGTCGCTTGCGAGCGGACTGAGCATCACGTTGCGGATGTCGTCGCCGCCTGAGCTCGACGGACCGAGGCCCGCGTCGAGCGCGATGTCGATCAACGCGGCGTGGGCATCGTCGCGGATGCCGCGCAACTGGAGATTCGCACGATTGGTCACCTCGATCACGCCCGAGCCGCAGTCACGCGCCGCCCGCGCGACGGCCCGCGCCGCGTGCGCGCTCAACACGCCGCCCGCAAGCCGCAGGCGCGCGAGCCCGCCATCGCGCGCGGGCACGATGCGCATCAAACCCGGGCACGCGGATGCGCGCGGCGCGGCGTTGAGCGATGAGCGGTTCAATGAAGTCAAAAGCGTGACCCGTTGGGCTTCGCGCGTAATGAGCGAACCGGTACACCCCGCCCGGTCGGCGTCGCGCGAATGCGATGAGTCGGCAGGTCTCTTGGCTGGCAGGTCTTCATTCGCGCCGGCCTTCCCGGTAAAAACCAGTGGCAGTGGAGCGCGGACTCGCTGCGTACAATTGCGGGGGCAGCCACAGTTTTCTGTGTTCCCTCTTAGGCCCTGGGTCTCTTCGACCCCGGGCACCGACGGACCTGTATTATGCCCGCTTTTATCGACCATCCAGGCGCTTCGGGGCAGCATCCTGAAGCGCATTACGAATCACGTGAAGGAGGCGGCGCATGTCGAACTGGCTGACCGTAGTGGGGATCGGTGAAGACGGCTGGCACGGGCTGTCCCGCGTCGCGCGCCGCGCGCTGCTCGACGCCCAGTCGATTCACGGCGGCGAGCGCCATCTCGCGTTCCTGCCGGCGCGCATCGCCGCGAGCCGCGTGCCGTGGCCGAAACCCTTTTCGCTCGATGCCGTGCTCGCCGGGCGCGGCGACGGCAAGACGCGCATATGCGTGCTCGCGAGCGGGGATCCGATGTGCTTCGGCGTCGGCGCGACGCTCGCGCGTGAAGTCGCCAACGGCGAGATGCGCGTCATTCCCGCGCCTTCGTCGCTGTCGCTCGCGGCGGCGCGTTTGCGCTGGGCGTTGCAGGACGCCGTGTGCGTGTCGCTCGTCGGGCGCCCCGTCGCGTCGCTGCTCGCGAGCCTGCATCGCGGCGTGCGCCTGCTCGTCTTGAGCGCGGACGGCGCGACGCCCGCCGCCGTCGCCGCGCTCCTGACCGCGCATGGTTTCGGCGCAAGCCGCATGACCGTGTTCGAGCATCTCGGCGGTGACAGGGAGCGTCGTATCGACGAGCGTGCCGACGACTGGCGCGAGCCGCTCGTCGCCGCGCTCAATCTCGTCGCGATCGAATGCCGCACGCATGCCGGGCACGCCGGGCCGCCGCTCACGCCCGGTTTGCCCGACGACGCATATCGTCACGACGGCCAGCTCACCAAGCGCGACGTGCGCGCCGTGACGCTCGCGCGCCTCGCGCCGCAGCCGGGCGAATTGCTCTGGGACGTCGGCGCGGGCTGCGGCTCGATCGGTATCGAATGGATGCGCGCGCACGGCGCGTGCCGCGCGATCGCGATCGAAGCGAACGAAAGCCGGCAGCGCCTCATCGAGCACAACCGCGACGCGCTCGGCGTGCCCGCGCTGCAACTCGTGAAGGGCGAAGCGCCCGCCGCGCTCGACGGCCTGAGCGCGCCCGACGCCGTCTTCATCGGCGGAGGATTGACCGTGCCGGGCGTGCTCGATGCATGCTGGGCGCGTCTGCGTCAGGGCGGGCGGCTCGTCGCCAATGCGGTGACGCTGCAAAGCGAAGCCGCGCTCGTCGAATGGCGCGCGCGGCACGGCGGCGAGCTGACGCGCATCGGTGTTGCGCAGGCGGAGCCGCTCGGCAGCTTCGATACCTGGCGTCAGGCGCTCCCGATCACGCTGTTGCACGCCAGCAAACCGTGATGCGTCATGCGTGAAGAAGCGCCGGGAAACACGAAGCGCGTGCTGCTGCTCGGCGGCACCGGCGACGCGCTCGCGATCGCGCGCGCGCTGCCGCCCGCGCATGTCTACAGTCTCGCGGGCCTCGGGCGTGTGCCGGGCGATCTGGCGTGCACGGTGCGCGTCGGCGGCTTCGGCGGCATCGACGGGCTCGTTCGCTATCTGCGCGCGGAGAACATCGCGCTCGTCGTCGATGCGACGCATCCGTATGCCGCGCAAATGAGCCGGCACGCTCACGACGCCTGTGCGCTCGCGGACGTGCCGCTCTGGGCGGTGCGCCGTCCCGCGTGGCAGCCGCAGCCGGGCGACGACTGGCGCGATGCGGCGGACTGGCGCGAAATCGTCGATCGGATCGCGCCGTTTCATCGGCCGCTTTTTACGCTCGGGCGCGAGGCGCTTGCGCATCTGCATGAAATACCCGCGTCGCAATTCTGGACGGTGCGCTGTCTCGAAGCGCATGCGGGCAACGAACGCGCGAGGATCATCGATGCCCGCGGGCCGTTCGATCCCGAAGGCGAGCGCGCGTTGTTCGATGCGGCGGGCATCGACGTTATCGTCAGCAAGAATAGCGGCGGGCGCGCGACCGAAGCGAAGCTCGCGGTGGCGCGCGAACGCGGCCTGCCGGTCGTGATGCTCACGCGGCCGTCGCTGCCAAACGCGCACACCACGTTCGACGATGCCGCGAGCGCGCGCGATGCGCTGCTGAACTGGCTCGACCGAATCCACCTATCCGAAACATGACGATCTATTTCATCGGCGCCGGACCGGGCGATCCCGAACTCATCACCGTCAAGGGACAGCGGCTCATTCGCGCGTGTCCCGTGATTCTCTACGCAGGCTCGCTCGTGCCGAAGGCCGTGCTCGACGGGCATCGCGCGACGAAGTGCATCGACACGGCGGAGCTCGATCTCGACGCCATCGTCGCGCTTTTACAGGACGCGCACGCGAACGGGCAGGATGTGGCGCGCGTGCATTCGGGCGATCCGTCGCTCTACGGCGCGATCGGCGAGCAGATCCGCAGGCTCGACGCGCTCGCGATTCCCTACGAAGTCGTGCCGGGCGTGACGGCGGCGGCGGCATCGGCGGCGGCGCTGAAGCGGGAACTGACGCTGCCGGGCATCTCGCAGACGGTGATCCTCACGCGCTACGCGACGAAAACATCGATGCCGGAAGGCGAAAGCCTCGCCGATCTGGCGCGTCATCGCGCGACGCTCGCGATTCATCTCGGCGTGCGGCATATCGAGCGTATCGTCGCGGATCTGGTGCCGCACTACGGCGCGGATTGCCCGGTGGCGGTCGTGTTTCGCGCGAGCTGGCCGGACGAGACGCGCATCGAGGGAACGCTCGCGGAGATTGCGTCGAAAGTGCGCGCGGCGGGCATGGAGCGCACGGCGATGATCATCGTCGGCCGCGTGCTGACCGCCGATGGCTTCGCGGATTCGACGCTCTACGCGAAGGACTGATCGCACGATGCGCGACCTCGACACCGTGTTCGATGCGCTCGCGAAATCGGCATTCCGGCGGCGCTTCGCGCTCGGCGTGCGCGAGGGGAAATATCTGCGCGAGAAGGGCGTCGATACGGTGATCGCGCAGGCGCATGAACTGATCGGCAAGCGGCTCGCGCCGCCATCGCCCTTGAACGACGGCAAGCAGACGCCGTTTCGCGGGCATCCGGTGTTCATCGCGCAACACGCGACGGCGACGTGCTGCCGTTCGTGCCTGGCTAAATGGCACGGCATCGCGGCAGGCAAGGCGCTCGACGACGCTGAGCGGCAACATGTCGTCGATGCGATCGCGCGCTGGCTGCGCGCGCAACCGCTGCCCGCCGCGAATGCCGCCGCGCCCGACAATCCGCAGCGGGAATTGCCTTTCTGACGCGTTTCTTTAGCGCGCCCGGTCCATCGCCGTCAAAGCTGCCGCGATGAAGGTCGTCCATATGCCCGCGCACGCGAGCGCGAGACTGAATACTGGCGGGCACTTTTGTGATATCGCTTGTCATGGTTGGCATGGGCTGAGTCCGATTCGATTGCTGCGGCAGTGAAGGCGAATCAGTCAGTTTTTTCCATTGAGGCGTCGGATACGTTTCCGCTGAGCTTCGCGACCGGAGATAAACGCATGTCTGTACCATCTCGTAAGAAAATTGCTTGCGCGGTTCTGACTCTGGCCTGCATTAGCGTCGGTAATGCGGCGCCGAATCCTGCCACCGATGCGACTCGAAAGGCCAATCAGGCAATAGCCGATTATTTGCCATTTTCGAATACGCAGGATTTCGATGATGCTCGCCACGGGTTCATCGCCGATCTTCCGAATCCGGTCGTCAAGGGGAGCGCCGGCAACACGGTTATCGATCTCTCGCAGTATGATTTTCTGAAGCAAAGCGGACCTGCTCCCGCGTCGGTGAATCCGAGCCTCTGGAGGCAATCGCAACTGCTCGCGATTCGCGGGCTGTTCAAGGTGGTCGATGGCATCTATCAGGTGCGCAATATCGACCTTGCCAACATGACATTCATTCGCGGCAAGACTGGCTGGGTCGTGATCGATCCGCTCACGTCCACGGAAACCGCGAAAGCCGCCCTCGACCTGATCAATAGCAAGGTCGAGAATCTGCCGGTCAGCGCGGTGATTTTCACGCACTCTCACGTCGATCACTTCGCGGGCATTCGGGCGATAGTGGATGAGAAGGATGCGCGCGCCGGCAAAGTGCCTGTGATTGCGCCGGATGGCTTCATGGAGGAAGCGGTAAGCGAAAACGTGTTCGCCGGCAACGTGATGAGCCGGCGCGCGTCGTACATGTACGGCAATCTGTTGCCGAAGGACCCGGAAGGCAACGTCGGCGGCGGCCTTGGGCTGACCACGGCGGCCGGCACGATTACCCTGTTCGAGCCGACCAAGATTATCGACAAGACAGGTGAAAAACTGACGGTCGATGGCATCGATGTCGTCTTTCAGATGGCGCCCGGCACCGAAGCGCCCGCCGAGATGTTGTTCTACTTCCCGCAGTTCAAGGCGATCTGTCTCGCCGAGGACGCGAATCACACGCTCCACAATATCCTGACCTTGCGCGGCGCAAAGGTGCGCAGCGCTCAGAAATGGTCGAGTACGCTGGATCAGACAATCGACTTATGGGGCGGCGACGCGGTGGTTTCATTCGGCAGTCATCATTGGCCGCAATGGGGTAACGGCCGCGTTGTCGAACATCTGGAAAAGCAACGCGACCTGTACAAATACATCAACGATCAAACGCTGCGCATGGCCAATCAGGGCCTGACGATGAACGAGATCGCCGAACAGTTCGTGTTGCCGGATAGTCTGGCGAAAGAGTTTTATAACCGCGGCTACTATGGCGATCTGAAACATAACGTCCGCGCTACGTATCAGCTTTATCTGGGATTCTGGGACGGCAATCCGGCCGACTTCAATCCGTTACCGCCTGTCGAAGAGGCGAAGCGATATGTCGAGATGGTCGGCGCCGACAAAATGATCGCGACGGCAAAGGCGGCATATGCCAAGGGCGACTATCGGTGGGCGGCGACAGTGGCGAATAAAGTGGTGTTCGCGCAGCCGAAGAATCAGGCGGCGCGCAATATCGAAGCGGACGCGCTGGAGCAATTGGGTTATCAGGCCGAATCGGGTCCGGCGCGCAACTTCTATCTGTCTGGCGCGCAGGAACTGCGCGGCGGCGTCAAGAAAATGGCGACGCCCAATACCAGTTCTCCCGACATTATTCGTGGCATGACCACCGATATGTTCCTCGACTTTCTCGCCATTCATCTGAACGGACCGAGAGTCGGTGACAAGTCTTATGTGTACAACCTGAAATTCCCGGACATCAACGCGCAATATGTCCTGACGGTAAAGAACGGCGTAATGAATTACAGCAAGGACAAGCAACTGGATAAAGTGGATGGCACCGTCACCCTGAATCGCTCGACACTCGATGACATAGCGCTCGGCAAACTCAAGCTGGGCAACCTCGCGGAAAGCGGCGACGTGACCATCGACGGAGACAAGGCGAAGTTCAAGGACATGCTGGGCAATTTCGACAAGTTCGACTTCTGGTTCACGATCGCGGAGCCTTGAGCGAGGCGTACCCGAATCACGGGTTGTTCAGGGATCGAGGTCATGCCGCATGACCGACTGTTTGACGCATAAAAGGACACGCGTCAAACGGTCTTCATTGCCGGTCAGTGCTTGCCGGAAACGCTTGCCGCGCTTGCCTTTCGCCCCTTCGCGCGCCGCGTGAGCATGTTCAGCCCCTCGACCAGCGCCGAGAACGCCATCGCCGCGTAAATGTAGCCCTTCGGCACATGCGTCCCGAATCCTTCGGCGATCAGCGTCATCCCGATCACGAGCAGGAAGCCGAGCGCGAGCATCACGATCGTCGGATTGCGCTCGATGAATCGCGACAGCGGGCCTGCAGCAAACAGCATCACGGTCACGGCGGCGATCACCGCGACGAACATGATCGGAATGTGCTCGGTCATGCCGACCGCCGTCACGATGCTGTCGATGGAAAACACGAGATCGAGCAGCAGGATCTGTCCGATCGCCGATAGCGGCGTCAGCGACTTGCCTGATTCGGCACCGGCAGAGCCGTCGGCGTCGTGCGTGACATGGTGGCGGATCTCGGTTGTCGCCTTCCACACGAGAAATACGCCGCCCGCGATGAGGATCAGATCGCGCCATGAAAAGCCGTGGCCGAATGCTTCGAAGATGGGCGTCGTGAGGCGCACGATCAGCGCGACCGTGCCGAGCAGGCCGAGCCGCATGATGAGCGCGAGCGCGATGCCGATGCGCTGCGTGCGCTCCCGGTGCGCCGGGGGCAGCTTGTTGGTCAGGATGGAAATGAAGATCAGGTTGTCGATGCCGAGCACGACTTCCATGACGACGAGTGTTGCGAGCGCGGCCCAGGCGGCGGGATCGGTGATGAGGGCGACGAGATAGTCCATGGTCCGGGAATGATTCGACAGGAGAGGGCGAGATATTAGCCTGATCGCCGTGGATAATGAAAGGAACTTGAAAACTTCATGCGAATCGAATCCACGGATGGGCACATGCTGCGCATCGCGTAGACGGCGTCGGCATATCGGTCACAAATACCGGAAATTAAACGTTTATTTGCGCTTGATCTGATGATGCGCTGCCGCATTACGGGTAAACTCCTATGCTTTCGTGCCGCGCGTCCGTGGCCGCCGTCCAACCTCCTGTCGCCGCAGGACACCGAACCGAATCCGCATGCAGGGAAAATCACAACGTCTCGTCGAGCTGGACTTCTTCCGGGGACTGGTGCTGCTCATCATCGTCGTCGATCATATCGGCGGGAGCATGGTGTCGCGCTTCACGCTTCATTCGTTTGCGCTGAACGACGCCGCCGAAGTCTTCGTGTTCCTCGGCGGCTTCGCCACGGCGACGGCGTATGTGTCGCTCGCGGCACGCCGCTCCGAAAGCGCGGCGCGAGTGCGCTTTCTCAAACGCGCGTTCGAGCTTTATCGCGCGTTCCTCGTCACCGCCGCGCTGATGCTCGCCGCATCCTTCCTGCTGCGGCCCTTTTTTGGTCACGCACCGAATCTCGCGCTGCATGACCTCGACAGTATGACGTCGCAGCCGCTTTCGTCGATCACGCAGATTCTCACGTTCGAACGCCAGCCGTATCTTGCCGCCGTCCTGCCGATGTACGCGCTCTTCGCGCTCGCCGTGCCGCTCATGCTGCCGCTCGCGCGCAGCAAGCCGTGGCTGCTGCTGGGCCTGAGCCTTGCGCTGTGGGCTTGTGCATCGCAGATCGGCGAATTCATGCCTTCCGTCGATGACAACCTCTGGGACTTCAATCCCGCCGCGTGGCAGTTGATGTTCGTGCTCGGCGTGCTGGCGCGCTGCCAGCCGGTTTACCAGCGAGTCAGCGCTAACCGCTTCGGCTGGATCGTGAGCGCGGGCGCGGTCGCATTGATCGCGGGCATGGCGTACTACAAGCTGCTCGTGCTGCCGCCTGTTCTGGATAGCGCCTTCAAGCGCGACCTGGCCGGACCGCGCGTGATCAATTTCCTCGCTATCGCGTGGATCGCCGCAAATCTGGCGCGCTACGGTGTCGTCAAGGCCGTGGCGCAGCGGCTGCCGTGGGTCGGCGCGCTGGGGCGTGACGGCATGGTGTCGTTTGTCGCGGGCACGGTGATTTCGCTCGTCGTCGATTCGATTCTTTTCACGCTGACCGACGGGCTTGTCAACGTACCGGCCGGACTTGCCGCCGATGCCATCGCGATCGGCGCGCTGCTCGCGGTGCCGCATGCGCATCGGCGGGTTTCGACCTGGCTCGGCGCGCGTCAACCTTCACCAGCGGCCGTACCTGCTGCTGCACGCGCGACTGTGGCGGCAGCCGCCGACAATCGGGGGCGCTAAAAGACGCTTTCGAAGCGGGCAGTTCACTGCCCGTTTTTCTTACGCTTAGTTCGCAACTAACGGTCTGATCGAACCGTCACCTTCGATCGGCGCGGCACGCGGCTTGCATGCACAAGTCAGCTCAACAAAAACCGGACCCGCCATGCTCAAGCTTGCCATTCTGTTCGCGATCATTTCCGTCGTTGCCGGCCTTTTCGGCTTTACCCGCGTGTCATCCGGCGCGGCGGGCATCGCCAAGATCTGCTTCTTCATCTTCCTGATCCTGTTTGTCGTGTTTCTCGTCATCGCGATTACGGCAGGCTCGCTCGTGCTGTAGTGCCGGGAAGCGCCGCGGGCCATCCGCGTGCTTCCTCGGATCGACCCGCGCGCCGCGACGGTGTTACATTGCCGCGAGAGACACGCTGGCGACAGTGAACCGAAAAGGAGGGGGCGATGCAGCATGCCATCGGCGCGGCCTTGCAGCCGGCGCAACACGACGTCATCCGTCATTCGCACGAGCGATCGGCCACGTTCGGCCTGTTCGAGACGATGCGCCCGGATTACGCCGTGCTGTCGGGCGCGGAACTCGCCGTCAAGCTCGGTGAAAGCCGCGCGCTCTTCGCGCACGCGCTGCCGGTGATGGAAACGCTGTACGCGCAGATCGCCAACACGCACAGCATGATCGCGCTGACCGACGCGAGCGGTCTCATCCTCCATTCGCTCGGCGACGACGATTTCCTCGCCCGCGCCGAAAAAGTCGCGCTGCGGGCGGGCGCGCTGTGGAGCGAGGCGCATCAGGGGACCAACGCGATCGGCACGACGATCGCCGAGCGCACCGCCGTCACCGTGCATGGCGACCAGCACTACTTGCGCGCCAATCATTTCCTCTCGTGTTCGAGCGTGCCGATCCTCGATCCGAACGGCAATCTCTCCGGCGTGCTCGATGTCACCGGCGACCGACGCGGCTATCACCAGCACACGATGGCGCTCGTGAAGATGTCCGGGCAGATGATCGAGAACCGCCTGATCGCGAGCGCGTTCGGCGACGGGCTGCGCATCCGTTTTCATAGCCGGCCGGAGTTCATTGGCACGTTGATGGAAGGCCTCGCCGTCTTCGATCTCGACGGCCGTCTCTTGTGCGCGAACCGCAGCGCGCAATTCCAGCTCGGGCTCGAACTGGGGCGTCTGCGTTCGCAGACGCTCGAAGCGCTGTTCGGCGAGCGCGTCGAAGCGCTCATCGCGTGCGCGGGTGAAGCGCCGTGCCGGCTCGAACTTCACAGCGGCGTCGTGGTGTTCGCGAGCGTCGAATTTCATGCGCGTCCGGCGTCGAATGTGGCGCACCCGGCGACCGCGATCGCCCTGCGCGAGCAAGCCGCGTCGGGCCTCGCCGATCTCTGCACCGGCGATGCGCAGATGAACGACATCGTCGCGCGCTTGCGCAAGGTCATCGGCAAGAACATCGCCATTCTGATCGGCGGGGAAACGGGCGCGGGCAAGGAAATGCTCGCGCGCGCGATTCACAGCGATTCGCCGCGTCGCGCGGGGCCGTTCGTCGCGGTGAACTGCGCGTCGTTGCCGGAGACGCTGATCGAATCGGAACTCTTTGGCTACGCGCAGGGCGCGTTCACGGGCGCGTCGAAGCGCGGCGCGACCGGCAAGATCATGCAGGCGAATGGCGGCACACTCTTCCTCGATGAGATCGGCGATATGCCGCTCGCGATGCAAAGCCGTCTGCTGCGCGTGTTGCAGGAGCGCGTCGTCGAGCCGCTTGGCGCGGCGCGCGCGGTGCCGGTCGATTTCACGCTCGTTTGCGCGAGCAATCGCAAGCTGCGGGAGTGCGTCGCGCAAGGGACGTTTCGCGAGGATCTGTATTACCGCATCAATGGCCTTTCGGTGACGCTGCCGCCGCTCGCCGTGCGGACGGACCTGCGTGAGGTCGTCGACAAGATGCTGCGTCAGGAGCGGTTTGCGGGACGCATCGTGGGCATCGATGACGATGTGCTCGCGCTATTCGCGCGTCATCCGTGGCCGGGCAACTTTCGGCAGTTGAGCAATGTGCTGCGCACTGCATCGGCCATGCTCGACGATCACGATACGCGGATCGGCGTCGAGCATCTGCCGCATGATTTTCTCGATGAGTTCGGGGAGCGGGTTCAGATCGATGATGTTTCGCTGCCGGCTGGCGGGGCGCGGCTTGTGGATATCGAAGCTAGCGCTGTGGCTGCGGCGCTTAAGGCGCATGGCGGTAATGTGTCGGCGACGGCGCGGGCGCTCGGCATATCGCGTACGACGTTGTATCGCAAGTTGCGGGTTTGATTGCGGCTTTAGCGCGCTCGTCGCCGGATCCCGGTTTCGTGTTGGTCTATTAGCGTTGCCCCTGTGCGGGGCGGCAGTCACTTTCTTTGCTGCTGCAAAGAAAGTAACCAAAGAAACAGCTCTCCCCAGCCTAAGCACTTCACACCGGCCGCGGCACAGACGATTGGCTGAATGGCCCGGCAGTAGCGAGTGCCCTCGAAGGTCTCGCGGTGCTTGGACCGCGCACGGTCTGACACATCGCACCACATAACAAACTGGTTCAGCACCAAATAGCTCCGGCCCGCTTCGCGGCCGACCGGTCAATCGGGCGCGCGCGCGCCCTTCTTCGGTTTCCCTTGCATACCCAACGGCAGCGCGAAGCGCTGTGCCGAAGCTATTTGGTGCTGAACCAGCGCGCTGAATTGTCTCGGGCGGCAGACCGTGCGCGAGCCAAGCCCGGTAAGTCCTTCGAGGGCGACACTTAGGCGAGTGCCACCGCGGGCTGGCAAGCATGGCCAACGTGCGTGTGACCGCGGGCCTAAACGAGCTGTTTCTTTGGTTACTTTCTTTGCAGCAGCAAAGAAAGTGACTGCCGCCCCGCACAGGGGCAGTGCTAATAGACCACCGCGAATACGGGATCCGGCACAAAAAAACCTATCCTCCAAGCACTCCATAACCCGCCGCAGGCAACGCCCCACTAAGATCCTTAAGACCAACGCCAGTAACCTTCACCCTGCGCGCTTCATTCAGCAACCACATCAGCTTGAACGCCGCGTTCGCGTAATCGAGCCCTTCCGGCCGCACGTTCGAGATGCAATTGCGCTCCGCATCGTGGCGGCCAAGACGCGGCGCGTAGGTCACATAGAGCCCGAGGCTATCGGGCGAACTGAGCCCCGGCCGCTCGCCGATCATCACCACGACGATCGTCGCCCGTAAAAGCTCACCGATGCGATCGCCCAGCGCGACCCGCGCCTGCGTCGCGATCACAACGGGCGCCACCTTCCAGCCGTCGAGCGTCCCGCGCAGATGCGCAAGCAACGGTCCGGCATGACGTTGCGCGGCAAAAGCCGACAAGCCATCGGCGGCGACAAAAACGAGTTCAGGCGCATCGCCGGTCGCGGCGGCTCGCGCGGTCAGGCGCGCAACGCTCGCATCGTCGAGCATCCGACCGAGGTCTGGCCGACGCAGATAACGATCCCGATCCGGCGCGGCGCTCTGCACATCGAGCGTGTCGAAACCGGCGGCGCGCAGTGTCTCTCCGAGCGCGGCGGTATCGAGCGGCTGATGCACCGCGTCGCGCGCCTGGGCATGCGCGAGTTCGAACGCGAGCAGGGGCGCGGTCGGCAGGCTGCTGCCCGCGCGGCCGAGCGCGATGCGCGCGTTGGTGAAGCGCCGCAGCGTCTCCCAGACATCGGCGTTCGTCATGAGTCGATCCATTCGAGCAAGGGTTGCGTGGACGCCGAAAGCAGCGAGCCCTGACCATCGGTGACGCGCATCTTCGCGAGCCACGCTTCGAATTCCGGCGCACGCTTCAGATTCAGCACGCGACGGATATAGAGCGCGTCATGAAACGACGTGCTCTGATAATTGAGCATGACATCGTCCGCGCCCGGCACGCCCATGATGAAGTTGACGTTCGCCACGCCGAGCAGCGTGAGAAGCGTGTCCATGTCGTCCTGATCGGCTTCGGCGTGATTGGTGTAGCAGACGTCGCAGCCCATCGGCACGCCGAGCAGCTTGCCGCAAAAGTGATCTTCGAGTCCCGCGCGGATGATCTGCCGGCCATCGTAAAGATATTCCGGACCGATGAAGCCGACCACCGTGTTCGTCAAAAGCGGCCTGAAGCGCCGCGCGACCGCGTAGGCGCGCGCTTCGCAGGTCTGCTGATCGACGCCATGATGCGCGTTCGCCGACAGCGCGCTGCCTTGTCCCGTCTCGAAGTACATGACGTTGTCGCCGACGGTGCCGCGCTCAAGCGACAACGCCGCGTCGTGCGCTTCCTCCAGCAGCGCGAGCGACACGCCGAAGCTCGCGTTCGCCCGCTCGGTGCCCGCGACCGACTGGAACACCAGATCGACAGGCGCGCCTTGTTCGATCGCCGCGAGCGTGTTGGTGACGTGCGTGAGAATGCACGACTGCATCGGCACATCGTAGCGCTGGCGGAAGTCGTCCATCATCGCGAGCAGCTTGCCGATGGCGGCGGGCGAATCGGAGGCGGGATTCACGCCGATCACGGCATCGCCGCAGCCGTAAAAGAGGCCGTCGAGCATGGATGCGGCAATGCCCTTCGGATCGTCGGTCGGATGATTCGGCTGCAGCCGCACCGACAGATGCCCGGGCAAGCCGATCGTCGTGCGAAATCGCGTGACGACCGGACGCTTGCGCGCGGCAAGAATCAGATCCTGGTTGCGCATCAGCTTGGAAACGGCCGCGGCCATTTCGGGCGTGACGCCCATCGTGATGCTTTCGAGCGCGGCGGTATCGGTGCTGTCGGCGAGCAGCCACTCGCGGAACTCGCCGACCGTCAGATGCGCGATCGGCGCGAAGGCCGCGCGCGAATGCGTATCGATGATGAGGCGCGTGACTTCGTCGTCCTCGTAGGGGACGAGCGGCTCGTCGAGAAACGCGGCGAGCGGCACCTGCGCGAGCGCCATTTTTGCGGCGACGCGCTCCTCCTCCGTCGCGGCCGCGATGCCCGCGAGCTCGTCGCCGGAGCGTCGCGGGCTCGCACGCGCAAGCAGCGTCTTCAGATCGTCGAAGCGATAGCGGCGCGCGCCGATCGTCTCGTGATAGCTCATCGCTTCCCCCGGATGGATCGATTGATGCACTTTAGCCGCTTCGCGCGCGCCGCGCCGCGCTCCAAAATGCGCCGCGAGGCTGAAATCCGTCCGCATGCGATAATTTTTCGCTTGATTCAGCCAGTCCGCGCCCGCAACCCGTGAAAAACCTGCTCGTTCCCATCGATCGTCTGAGCGATTTCGACGAAATCGTCGACGTCCGCACGCCGCTCGAATTCGCCGAGGATCGCATTCCCGGCGCGATCAACGCGCCCGTGCTCAGCAACGAGGAGCGCGTGATCGTCGGGACGATGTACAAGCAGGTGTCGCCGTTCGAGGCGACGCGTGTCGGCGCCGCGATGGTCGCGCGCAACATCGCGATGCATCTCGACACGATCTTCGCCGGCAAGCCGCGCAACTGGCGGCCGCTCATCTATTGCTGGCGCGGCGGAAAGCGCTCGGGCTCGATGACGACGTGGTTCAACATGATCGGCTGGCAGGCGCGGCAACTCGACGGCGGCTACAAAAGCTACCGGCGCGACGTGATCGAGCGGCTCGTCGCGCTGCCGGGACGTTTTCGTTTTATCGCGCTGATCGGGCATACGGGCAGCGGTAAGACGCGGCTCCTTAAAGCGCTCGACGCGGCGGGCGCGCAGACGCTCGATCTGGAAGCGCTCGCGGCGCATCGCGGATCGCTGCTCGGCGCGCTGCCGGGGTGTCCGCAGCCATCGCAGAAAGCGTTCGATTCGGCGCTCGTGCACGCGCTTTCCGCTTTCGATCCGGCGAAACCGGTGTTCGTCGAGGCGGAAGGGCGGCGCATCGGCGCGATCACGATGCCCGACGCCGTGCTCGCCAATCTGCATATCGCGTCGTGCGTGCAGGTGGAAGCGCACCGCGACGACCGCATCGCATTTCTGTTGCAGGACTACGGGCATCTCTTCGACGATCCCGCGTTCTTCAAGGCGCAGTTGGCGAAGCTCGTCGCGCTGCATAGCCGCGAGCGCGTGGCGCACTGGCATCGGCTGATCGATGAGAACGCGCGCGCCGCGCTCTTCGCCGAACTGATCGACCATCATTACGATCCTGCGTACCGGCGCAGCAATCAGGCGCTCTATACCGAACTGCCGCACGCGGCGCACGTGCTGTTCCGCCCGAACGACGCCGACAGCATCGATCAGGCGAAAGCCCTGCTCGCACAGCTTGCCGAGACGATGCCCGCTCTCGGCTGACCGAATTTCACCCCACGAACAATAAAGTTATGACCACGCTCCGACAACCGCGCGTCGCCCTCGGCTGGATGGTGTTTCTGCTGATCGCCGTCGTTGGCCTCTTCTACGTGAAATGGTTTCCGTACTACAACCGCGCGTTCGTCGCGGCGAGCCAGCATTCGATCGGCAAGTCCATTCTGATGGGCACGGCCGCCAGCGCGCCGGAGCCTTCGTGGCACGCCGCGCTCGACTACGCGATGGCCTACGGTAAGGCGATCTGGCAGGCGATGGTGCTCGGCCTTCTGCTCGGCTCCGCCGTGCAGGCGCTGATTCCGCCGCGCTGGGTCGCGCGCGCGCTCGGCGAGCACAACTTCGGCAGCGTCGTGAATGGCGGCCTGATGTCCTTGCCGGGCATGATGTGCACGTGCTGCGCGGCGCCGGTCGTCGCCGGCTTGCGTGCGCGTGAAGCGGCGCCGGGTTCGGCTGTGGCGTTCTGGCTCGGCAACACGGTGCTCAATCCGGCCGCGCTGGTTTTCATGGGCTTTGTGCTCGGCTGGCAATGGACCGGCCTGCGCCTCGTGCTCGGCGTTCTGATGGTATTCGGCCTGGGCTACGCGGTGAATCGCATGGTCACGCCGGCGCAGGCGGCGGCGTCGCGTCAGACGCTCGCGAAGCTGATCGAAGACGATGAGCCCGGCACTGCGTTTTCACGCTGGATCAAGATCCTCGGCCGCATGACCTTGCGGCTCGTGCCGGAGTACATCGTGCTCGTGCTGCTGCTCGGCGCGGCGCGCGCGTGGCTCTTTCCGCATATCGGGCCGGATATCGGCAACGGCATGCTGTGGATCGTCGTGTTTGCCGTCGCGGGCACGCTCTTCGTGATTCCGACCGCGGGCGAGGTGCCCATCATTCAGGCGATGCTGTCGCTCGGCATGGCGACGGGCCCGGCCGGTGCGCTCCTGATGACGCTGCCGCCCGTCAGCGTGCCGTCGCTCGCGATGCTCGCGCGCTCGTTCGCGCCGCGCGTGCTGGCCTTCGTTGCGGTCGCGGTAGTGGTGTTCGGAGTCGTGAGCGGGCTGATCGCGGCGGCGTGGTTCTGAGCGCGCGGGCGTCGCGCATCAATGAATCGCCGCCCCCGCCCTGATCAGCAACTTGAACGGCAGCGCGAGCAGCATCGTGCCGCCGACGCCCGCCATCCACAACGCGACGAACCAGAAAATCTTCCGCGCGCGCTCAGTGGTAGTTATGTTCGCCATGACGCACCTTTCCTCTGAAGACCCAATAGCCAAACGTCGTATAAGCGACGATCACAGGCAGAATCACCGCCGCGCCGACGATCGTGAAGAGCTGGCTCGAACGGGGCGCGGCCGCGTCCCAGAGCGACACGCCCGGGAAAATCTCGTGCGGTGAAATGCTCGCGACGAGTCCCGCGTAGCCGAGCAGCACGAAGCCGAGCGCCATCGCGAACGGACGCTTCTCGTGACGCGACTGAATCGAGCGGCGCATCGCCCACGCGCATGCCGCGACGAGCATCGGCACCGGCAGCAGGCGATAGAACAGCGGCGAATCGAACCAGCGCGACGCGATGCCCGCATCCTGCAGCGGCGTCCAGATGCTGACCACCGCGATCGTCGCGAGCTGCAAAACGGTCAGCGGCCATACCACTCGATACATCCGCCGCTGCAGATCGCCTTCGGTCTTCGCGATCAGCCAGCATGCGCCGAGCAGCGCATAGGTGACGACGAGCGCGCCGCCCGTGAAGATCGAGAAGGGCGAGAACCAGCCGAAAGGATCGCCGGCGAACCGGCCATCGGCGACGGGAATGCCGCCGAGGAATGCGCCGAGCGCCACGCCCTGAAAGAACGTCGCGCCCGCCGATCCGCCGATGAACGCGAGGTCCCACATCGGCTTCGTGCGTTGCGCCTTCGCGCGGATCTCGAACGACACGCCGCGGAAGATCAAACACACGAGCATCAGCACGAGCGGCAGATAGAGCGCGGAAAGCACGGTCGAGTAGACCATCGGGAAGGCGGCGAAAAGTCCCGCGCCGCCGAGCACGAGCCACGTCTCGTTGCCGTCCCAGACGGGCGCGACGGTGTTCATCATCACGTCGCGATCATGCAGGTCGGGAAAGAACGGAAAGAGTATGCCGATGCCGAGGTCGAAGCCGTCGAGCACGACGTAGAGGAACAGGCCCAACGCGATGATCGCGGCCCAGGCGAGTGTGAGGTCCATATTCTTATGCTCCCTCGATGGACTGTTGCGGCAGGCTGAGCGGAGCTCGCGCGCTGCCGTCGGACGGTTGCGCGGGCGAGCCCGGCAACGCGGGACCGTGACGCAGAAGTTTCAGCAAGTAGTAGATGCCGGTGCCGAACACGATCGTGTAGACGATCACGAACGCGAGCAGCGACACGCCGACTTGCTGCGCAGTGACGGGCGATACGGCATCGGCCGTGCGCATCACGCCGTAAACGACCCACGGCTGTCGCCCGGCTTCGGTCGTGACCCAGCCCGCGAGCAGCGTGATGAATCCGGTCGGGCCCATCGCCAGTGCAAAGCGATGGAACCAGCGCGCATCGAACAGCCTGCGCTTGCGATGCAGCCACCACGCGGCGATCGACATCACGATCATCAGCACGCCGAGACCCGCCATCACGCGAAAGCTCCAGAAGACGAGCGTCGAGTTCGGGCGGTCTTCCTTCGGAAATTCCTTCAGTCCGCGGATTTCGCCATCCCAGCTATGCGTGAGGATCAGGCTGCCGAGATGCGGAATCGATACGGCATACTTAGTAGTTTCGGCTTCCATGTCTGGAATGCCGAAGAGATTGAGCGCGGTGCCGCCTTTCTCGGTGTCCCAGATGCCCTCGATCGCCGCGATCTTCGCCGGTTGATGCTCGCGCGTGTTCAGGCCGTGCGCATCGCCGACGAGCGCCTGAATCGGCGTCAAGGCGAGCAGCAGCCAGAGCGACATCGAAAACATCTTCCTGATGGCCGGATCGCGCCGGCCTTTCAGCAGATGCCATGCGCCGGTCGCGGCGACGACGAGCGCCGCGACGATGAACGCCGCGATCGCCATATGCGCGAGCCGATACGGAAACGACGGGTTGAAGATGATCGCCCACCAGTCCACCGGCACGACATGATCGCCTTCGATGCGAAAGCCCTGCGGCGTCTGCATCCAGCTATTGGACGCGAGAATCCAGAACGTCGAGATGATCGTGCCGATGGCGACCATCAGCGTCGCGCCGAAGTGCGCCTTCGGACCGACCTTGTTCCAGCCGAACAGCATGATGCCGAGGAAGCCCGCTTCGAGGAAGAACGCGGTCATCACTTCGTACGTGAGCAGCGGCCCGGTGATGGGACCGGCGAAACTCGAAAAGCCGCCCCAGTTGGTGCCGAATTCGTACGCCATGACGACGCCCGACACGACGCCCATGCCGAACGCGACGGCAAATACTTTCGACCAGAAGAGACACAGCTCCTTGTAGACCGGCTTGCCGGTTTTGAGCCAGGCGCCTTCGAGCACCGCGATGAAGCTCGCGAGTCCGATGGAAAGCGCCGGAAAGATGATGTGGAAAGAGACGGTGAACGCGAACTGGATCCGCGCCAGATCGAGTGCTTCGGGAGTCGAATGCATGATGACTTGTGCCTTGAAGTTCACACCCAGACGTGTAACGGGACGGAGCTTAGCGCTATTTCGAGAAAGTGTTGCGCTGCGTCAGTGAATCTGCATTGCGCGCAAATGCCGCAGTGACAAGGGTTTGGCGGCGCTACGAGGTTGATTCATCGGCTATTTTGAGATGCCGGGATGATGCGGTGCGGCAAGGGCGCGCATACGCTTTCGCGACAATCGACCGCACTGATCGCATCCGTGCGATGAACCGACGAGAAAGATCTTTTACGTTGCAATGGCACGAGACGTGCGATGGGCGCGGGTACCATAATGCTTTTGACCACGCGCATCGCGCGGGTAGAAGGAGAAGGATCATGCGCCTCGATGACCAGTCAGAAAGTCAGAACGTGGAAGACCGGCGCGGCGGAGGCGGCTTTCGGGTCGGCGGCGGGTCGCTCGGTATCGGGACGATCATCGTGGCGCTCGCGGCCTCGTATTTCTTCGGCATCAATCCGATGACGATCATCAACGGCGCGCAGGTGTTGCAGGGCAACGCGCCGCAACAGCAAGCCGCGCCGCGCAACGCGCAACCCGCAACCGACCCCGGTGCCGTGTTCGTGCGCCGCGTGCTCGGCAATACGGAACAGACCTGGCAGCACATCTTCCGGGCGCAGTTCAATCAGGACTATCCGGCGCCGAAGCTCGTGATGTTCTCGGGCGCCACGCAGACCGCGTGCGGAACGGGACAGTCGGCGATGGGCCCGTTCTATTGTCCCGGCGATCGCAAGGTCTATATCGATCTGTCGTTCTATCGCGAGTTGCGCGATCGCTTCGGCGCGAGCGGCGACTTTGCGCAGGCCTACGTGATCGCGCATGAAGTCGGGCATCACGTGCAGAACGTGCTCGGCATCATGGGCAAGGTCGATCAGGCGCGTTCGCGGATGACGCGCGAACAGGCAAACGCTTTGTCGGTGCGCGTCGAGTTGCAGGCGGACTGTTTCGCGGGCGTCTGGGCCGCCGTCGCGCAACGCGACAACGCGAAGCTGATCGAACCGGGCGATTTCGAGCAGGGGCTGAATGCGGCGGCCGCGATCGGCGATGACCGTCTGCAACAGCAGTCGCAAGGGCGTGTCGTGCCCGAGGCGTTCACGCACGGCACGAGCGAGCAACGCCAGCGCTGGCTGCGGCGCGGCATGTCGTCGGGCGATGTCGGCCAGTGCGACACGTTTTCGGCTCGTGCGCTCTGAACGGAAGGGCGCAGTTCGCTGAAAGTGTTATCTCAATAAAACTTTTATGCGCATAAACCTGGACGCGTCGCTGGGCGGTAGGAAGTCCACGTCGCGTCAAAAATATAAGTGCGCTAACGTAAAAGTTGCCATTCAGTACTTGACGGCAAACTCGGCAAGCATGACGATTGCGGGAAATACTTAAGAATCGTCCGATGAGATGACCGAAGAAACCGTCGAAGACGCGCGCCAGTTGCTGGTTCGCCTCCAAGCTTCCGAGATTCCGCTCAACGCCCGTCTGGAGTGGCCGATCGTCGCCGCCGATGGCGCGTTGCTCTTCGACGCGGGCGCCGTCGTACCGGACGCCCAGTCGCTCGAATTCATGTTTCGGCATTTCGAGCCGCACCGTGCGATGCGGGAGCCCGCGCCGAGCGTGCCCGACGCAGATGCCGCCACGGACGGGCCGCTGACGCTCGAGGACATCGGACTTACCATCGGCGCGCGGGTCGGCTTGCGTGGCACCGGCGGCACGGGCTCCGCGATGTACGCGAGCCGCGTTATCGGTTTCTCGACGCCGCGCCGCAACGGAGAGCGCTCGCTATTCGTGACGCAACCGTTGATGGCGGGATTCGATCCGCTCGATCTGACGCTCGGCGAGCAGGTCGATCTGGTCGCGCTCACGGGGCGGGGCGTGTTCCGCTTCGCCTGTACCGTCGATGCAACCTGTCGCGAGCCGTTCAACTACGCGGTGCTATCGGCGCCGGGCGCGATCCGCAGACTGCGCACGCGCAAGTTCGCGCGTATGCCGACGCGTCTCGCCGCGCACTTCGTCGCCGATGGCGCGCCGCAAGCCGGCCAGCAACTGGGCCGTGTCAGCGACATCAGCCCTTACGGGATGTCGTTGACTGTCGCGAATCCGGCCGCGCACGTGGGCGATCGTCTGCAACTCGCGTTTCAGTTCAAGACCGATGGCGTCGATGTGAAGATCGACACCATCGCGATCGTGCGCCACGTCGGGTCGGTCGATCCGGTCGATGGCAGTGCGGCTTACGGGCTCGAATTCGAATCGCTGGAGCCGTCGCAGCGTATCGCGTTGAAATCGTTCATGGCCGAGCACAGCTAGGATCGCGCGACGGCCGGTTCCGAGCCGGTTCAGACGCCCGGAAAACCGTCCGGAAAAAGCCGCCCGACGGCTGCTTCGAAATGCTCGATCGGCGCGGCGCCACGCAGCGCGATCGGCGGCGGCGCTTCCTGGCCGGGCGCGGGATCGCGCGAGAGCACCGCAAACGGCACGCCGCCCACGCCCAGCTTCTTCGCGAAATCTTCGTCTTCGATCACGAGATCGGTGTACGTGCCGTCATCGAGCGCCTCTTCGAGCAACTCAGGATCGACGCCGCAGGTCGCTGCGATATCGAGCAGCGAGTCCGTATCGCCGATGTCGATGCCTTCCTCGAAATACGCCTTGAAGATCGCCCGATGCACGACATCGTAGCGGCCCGATTCGCGCGCGAACATGGCCGTCTCGAAGGCCTTGCGGCTGCGCGGCGTGACCGGCGGCATGCGCATCAACACGCCGCGTTCTTCAGCGAGCGGGCGGACCGAGTTTTCCCAGATTTCGACGAGCTTTTCGTCATTGGGATCGACCAGCGGCGTGGGCTCGGGGCGCAGCTCGAACGCGTGCCAACGAATCTCGACCGCATCGCCGTACGCATTGCGGAACTGATCGAGCACGGGCGTCTCGAGATAGCAGAACGGACACACGAAGTCGGACCAGACGTCGATATAAAGAAGAGACGTGGATGCCATGTAAGCCTCAAGCAAAACCGGTATGTTATCGCGTGCCGACGGGCGGCGCGCGCATGTGCGACCGATCAGAAGCCGCCGTCGATCTCGATCTTGCTGCCATCGAAGAACCGTGACAGACGAAACGCACGCGGATCGACGAGCGGTGCGTCGTTCGCGACGAGGTCCGCCATCAGCTTGCCCGCGGCCGGACCGATACCGAAGCCGTGCCCCGAGAAACCCGTCGCGATGAAGAGTCCGGGCCGGTCATCCACGCCGGAAATGACCGGCACGGCATCGGGCGTCACGTCGATATAACCGGCCCACGCCTGTTCGATGCGCAATCCGGCAAGCGCCGGAAAGAGCTTGCGGAACTCCGCGAGCGCGGCTTCGTTGAAGGACTCGACGGGCGCGGGATCGAGCGTGCGCTGGCTCTCGAAGACCGTCGGCCGATCGAGCGGCCAGCGGCGCGGCCGGCGCAGTTCCTCGAAAAAGCGCGCGTTCAGTCCCAGCTTGATCGAGCCGAGCTGACTCTTCAGCGCGGGCAGGAATCTGGCGAGCAGGCGAAAACTGTCCGGCGCGATGTCGTGATAGCTGTGAAACGCGTTGGCGATGGTGTAGCCGCCGTCGAGACGTTTGCGGTAGCCCATTTCCTGATTGCACGCGCTCACTTCGGGGCCGTCCTCCAGCGCGGACGTACGCATCACCGACGAGCGCACCATGAGTTGCGGCACATCGACGCCGATGCTGCCGGCGAAATAGCGCGTCCACGCGCCGCCCGCGACGACCACGCTCGCGCAGCCGATGCGTCCGTATTCGGTGACGACGCCGCTGATCGCGCCGCCGCTCGTCTCGATGCCGCGCACCGCGCAGGGCGTCAGCACTTTCACGCCGCGTTCGCGCAGCGCGGCGGCCATCGCGGGCACGGCGCGTTGCGGCTCGGCGCGGCCATCGCTCGGTGTGTAGATGCCGCCCGCGAAGCGCCGCGCGGTGCCCGACATCAACGTGCCGGTTTCATCCGCCGAGACGATGCGCGAATCGAGCGCGTCGCGGCCCACGAGCGCCACGGCACGCGCGAGCCACGCTTCGTGATCGGCGAGCGCTTTCGCATCGTCGGCGGCGTAGAGGATGCCGCATTCGCGAAAACCTGTGTCGATGCCGAGTTCGGCATCGATGCGTCGCCAAAGCGCGAGGCTCCTGAGACTCAGTTCGAGCTCGCGCAAGTCGCGATGCGTCGCGCGGCACCAGCCCCAGTTGCGGCTCGACTGCTCGCCCGCGACGTATCCCTTTTCGCATACGGCGACCGACAAGCCTTTCTCGACGAGCGCACGCGCGGTGCTGATGCCGATGATTCCGCCGCCCACGACGACGACATCGACGTGATCGGGAAGCGTGCGGTCTTCGGGAATGCGTTCTGTTGGTGGACCCATGTGCTGTGCGCCTTACGCCTTTTCGATGAAATTCGCGGGTCACAGGATGCTAAGTGAATCGATTATTTTTGACCATACGAATCGGCATAACCTGAACGACATAAGCCCGTTCGCAGCCTCCCTGCGCCCGCCCGCGCGATCCGCTACGATGAACAACGACGCGCTCGACGTAACCGCCTGGCCGATGCCGGGCACGGCGCATGCGGTTCATCGAGACGTGCAACACACGTGCGCCGACGTCGCGCGGCGCCGGTCATCGCAGTTCCACTTCATCTCTGGAGAACTCTCGTGCAAAAGACAGCATCGGCAAAATGGAGCGGCGGCATCAAGGACGGCAAGGGTTTCATCTCGACGCAAACCGGCGTGCTCAACGAAGCGCCGTATGGCTTCAAATCGCGCTTCGAGGAAGGTCCGGGCACGAATCCGGAAGAACTGATCGGCGCGGCGCATGCGGGCTGCTTCACGATGGCGCTCTCGCTGCAACTGGAGATGGCCGGCATGAAGGCCGAAAGCCTCGAAACGAAATCGACGGTCACGCTGGAAAAAGACGGCGAAGGCTTCACGATCACCGCGTGCCAGCTCGATCTGAAGGCGAAGATTCCCGGCGCGGATAAAGCCGCGTTCGACAAGGCCGCTCAGGCCGCGAAGGAAGGCTGTCCGGTGTCGAAGCTCTTCGCGGGCAACGCGAAGATCACGTTGAACGCCGAACTCGTTCAGTAATCGGTCAGGCAGTCGAGCAGGAAGGCGCGGACGGGCACATCACCCGTCCGCGTTTTTTTCGCGCGTCAGTTCCTCGATGATGAGCCGTGCAGGCGCCGGCAACGGCACGCCTTTCCTCGTCACGACGCCATACGGCTCCGTGCGCGAGCGCACCGCGATTGCGAGCCGCCTCGCGAGCCCGTGTTCGGCGAGAAAGCTCGCCATGTCGAGCGGCATCATCGCGACGAGCGTGGGGTCGCGTTGCAGCAACAGAACGGTCGTGATGGTCGATGCCGTTTCGACAGGATGCGAGGGCAGCGGCAGTCCCGCTTCCTTGAACTCGCGCTCGTAGAGGCTGCGGATCGGCATGATGGCCGGATAGACGATCCATCGGCTCGACGCGAGTTCGCTCAGTTCGACACGCGGCGCATCGACGAGCGCATGCGCGACGCCCGCGACGATCGCGAGCGGCTCATCGCGCAATTCGACGTAGTGGTATTGATCCGGCTGGCGCGCGACGCTCGCCCGGCAGATCGCGACATCCAGCCGTCCCTGATCGAGCAGCGCCAGAAGCCGTGCGCTCGTGTCTTCGACCACTTCGACGGTCAGCGCCGGCTGGCGTTCGCGCAGGCGCGCGAGGGCATCGACGAGCACGCCCGACACCGCGCCCGTGATCGCGCCGATCGCGAGCCGCCCGCCCGTGCCTTGCAGAATCCCCGCCATTTCCTCGCGCAAATGCGCGACGTCCATGTGAATCAGTCGCGCGTAGCGGATCACGCAGCGCCCGAGTTCGTTGGGCTGGATGCCTTGCGCCGAACGCGTGAAGAGCGTCGCGCCGAGCGTGGCCTCGATCTCGCGCAGCGATTTCGTCGCGCCTGGCTGCGTGAGCGCCATTTCGTCGGCGGCGCGATGCAGCGAGCCGTGATCGTCGAGCGCGATCAGAAGGCGCAGTTGCTTGAGCCGCAGGCGCGCGGCGATGGAATCGGCATTCGGCAGCATGACTGAAAGCGGCTAGGGGACTACGAGAAGATAACGGAAAGTTATCGCGCCGGCAGCAGCTTTCATTATTCAGGCCCGTGCGGCTTGTCTACATTGTGGGCTTCTGCTCAACCGTCAGGGAAACAACGACTCATGAAGCTGCTTCGATACGGCGCGCCCGGCCGGGAAAAACCCGGCGTTCTCGATTCCAGCGGCGCGATCCGCGATTTGTCCGGCGTGATCGGCGATATTGCCGGCGACGCGCTCCTGCCCGAATCGCTCGCGCGCCTCGCGAAACTCGACCCGTCGACGCTGCCGCTCGTGCCTTCGTCCGAGCGTATCGGGCCGTGCGTCGGGCGCATCGGCAAGTTCATCTGCATCGGGCTGAACTATGCCGATCACGCGGCGGAATCGAATTTGCCCGTGCCTTCCGAGCCGGTCGTGTTCAACAAGTGGCTGTCGGCGGTTGTCGGCCCGAACGACGACGTGCGCATTCCGCGCGGCTCGAAGAAGACCGATTGGGAAGTGGAACTCGGCGTCGTGATCGGCAAGGGCGGCGCGTACATCGACGAAGCCGATGCGATGAGCCACGTCGCCGGCTATTGCGTGATCAACGACGTGTCCGAGCGCGAGTATCAGATCGAGCGCGGCGGCACCTGGGACAAGGGCAAGGGCTGCGACACGTTCGGCCCGATCGGCCCGTGGCTCGTCACCACCGACGAAGTGCCCGATCCGCACAAGCTGCCGCTCTGGCTCGAAGTCGACGGCAAGCGCTATCAGAACGGCAACACCGCCACGATGATCTTCAAGGTCGGCGAAATCGTCGCCTATCTGTCGCGCTTCATGAGCCTGCAACCGGGCGATGTCATCTCGACGGGCACGCCGCCGGGCGTCGGCATGGGACAGAAGCCGGAAGCGGTCTATCTGCGCGCGGGGCAGACAATGCGCCTCGGCATCGAAGGACTGGGCGAACAACGGCAACGGACGGTGGACGCATGAACCGCTACGACTTCACGAATCGCGTGGCCGTGGTGACGGGCGGCGCGCAGGGCATCGGTTACGCGGTGGCGGAGCGTCTGCTCGAAGGCGGCGCGCGCGTCGCGCTGTGGGATCGCGATGAAGGCGCGTTGGCCGAGGCGCGCGCTCGTCTGGGCGACGTGCAAACCGTGCTCGTCGATCTGACGGATCGCGATGCGGTCGCCAAGGCCACGTCGCGCACGCAGGAGCGCTTCGGGCAAATCGACGTTCTCGTGCACAGCGCGGGCATCGCGGGCGCGAACGCGACGGTCGCGGACTACGCGCCGGAAGAATGGTCGCGCGTGATCGACGTCGATCTGAACGCCGCGTTCCACGTCAATCAGGCGATCGTCAGGACGATGATCGCGCGCGGCTACGGACGCATCGTCAATATCGCGTCGATCGCGGGCAAGGAAGGCAACCCGAACGCATCGGCGTACAGCGCGGCGAAGGCGGGCGTGATCGCATTGACGAAGAGCCTCGGCAAGGAAACGGCGGGGCTCGATATCGCGGTGAACGCCGTGACGCCGGCCGCCGCGCGCACGAAGATTTTCGATCAGATGAAGCAGGAACACATCGACTACATGTTGTCGAAGATTCCGCGCGGGCGCTTCGTCGAGGTGAAGGAGATCGCGGCGATGGTCGCGTTCCTGGCGTCCTCCGAGAACTCGTTCACGACGGGCGCGGTGTTCGATCTGTCCGGAGGACGCGCCACTTACTGACATCGCAGCATCCAGAAAAATACAAGGAGACAACGTGGATTCCATCGCCGCCCCGCGCGACGTCGCGCACGACGACGCCCAGATTTACCGCAAGGTGTTCTGGCGTTTCGTGCCGCTCTTCGTCGCGTGTTTCGTGTTCTCGTATCTCGATCGCATCAACATCAGCTTCGCGAAGCTGCAGATGCAAAGCGAACTCGGTTTCTCCGACGCGATGTACGGCTTCGGCGCGAGCGTGTTCTTCGTCGGCTATTTTCTGTTCGAGGTGCCGAGCAATATCGTCTTGCATCGCGTCGGGGCGAAACGCTGGATTGCACGCATCATGATCACGTGGGGCATCGCGTCGGCGTGCATGATGTTCGTGCATACCGAAACCTGGTTCTACGTGCTGCGCTTTCTGATCGGCGCGCTCGAAGCGGGCTTCGTGCCGGGCGCGCTGTACTTCTTCACGAAGTGGTTTCCTTCGTCTCGGCGCGGGCGCATCAATTCGTTCTTCATGGCGTCGATCGCGCTGTGCGGGATCATCGGCAGTCCGCTGTCGGGCGCGATCATGAAGTTCTGCGACGGTCTCAACGGCATGCCCGGCTGGCAATGGCTCTTTCTGCTCGAAGGCATTCCGTCGGTGCTGCTCGGCTTCGTCGTGCTAGCTTTCGTCGATGACGACGTCGATCACGCGAAATGGCTCGATGCCGACGAAAAGCGCGCGCTGAAGGCGCAACTCGCACGCGATCCGAAAGTCGGCGAAGTGCATTCGCTGAAGGCCGCGTTCAGCGAGCCCGTCACGCTCGTGATGGCGCTCATCTACCTGTTCCTCGCGATGGGCATCTACGGTCTCGTCTTCTGGATGCCGCAGCTCGTCAAGACGGCGGGCACGAGCGATCCGTTCAAGATCGGCCTGATTTCGATGCTGCCATACGCGGTCGCGGGCATCGGCATGATTCTGATCGGCAGACACTCGGACCGCACCGGCGAGCGGCGCTGGCATCTCGGCGCCTGCGCGCTCGCGGGCACCGTCGGCTATGTGCTGTGCGGCTTCTTTCCGGGCAATACCGTGATGCTCGTGATCGGCCTCACGATCGCGGCGACCGGCATCATCACGTCGCTCGGGCTGTTCTGGATTCTGCCGACGCGCTTTCTCACCGGCATCGCGGCGGCGAGCGGCATCGCGCTGATCAATTCGGTGGGGCAGTTCGGCGGCATCATCAGCCCGTACATGGTCGGCAAGGTAAAGACGATGACGGGCAGCGCGACGCCCGGCCTCTATGCGATCGCGTTCGCGTGCCTGCTCGGCGCGATGCTGATCGTATGGGGTCTGCCGCGCCGTCTCTACTTCCGGGAAAGCGGCGGCGAGTGACCGCATCCGGCGCGCAGGGCCGTTCTTTCGAGCGGCCTTGCGTGCAACCAGCCGCCTAAGCCACCACTCTTCGACCATTGCGCGCGTGCATCCACGCACGCGGGCGAGCGCGCGACGCCGCGTTTTCGCTATCATGCCGATGGTCTGCGGCCCTTTGTCACGGTAATCTCTCCGCACGCGCGGCGCCCGAGCGGGTCCGATTCATTCGGCGCGTTTTTGCAGACCTTGCGGTTACATCGCATGAGCCGACGATCCCATTCACCCGATCCGCCCGGAGCGCCGATGAAATTCAAGCTGGACTGGACCCTCGCCACCCCGATTCTCGCGCTCGTCGTGCTGGCCGGCGCCGCGTTCATCCACAACACCGCGATGATCGTGCTCGCGGCCATCGCGCTCGCGTTCGCGGTGTTCGCGGCCGTGCATCACGCGGAAGTGGTGGCGCACCGCGTCGGCGAGCCGTTCGGCACGCTCGTGCTCGCGATCGCGGTCACGGTGATCGAGGTCGCGCTGATCGTCTCCGTGATGCTCTCGGGCGGCCCCGAAAAGGCCGGACTGCCGCGCGATACCGTGTTCGCGGCGATCATGATCTGCGGTTGCGGGATCGTCGGCCTGTGTCTCCTGATCGGCGGCTTGCGGCATCACGTGCAGGATTTTCAACTGCAAGGCGCGGCCGCCGCGCTCGCGATTCTCTGCGCGCTTTCCGTGCTCACGCTCGTTTTGCCGAATTTCACGAGCACCGTTGTCGGTCCCGCGCTCTCGACATCGCAACTGATTTTCGTCGGCGTGATCTCGCTCGTGCTGTACGTGACGTTCGTGTTCGTGCAGACGATCCGCCATCGCGATTACTTCCTGCCGTTCACGCCGCCGATCGCCGCCAACACGCCCGACGAAGACGAAGCGCCGCACGCGCCCCCGCCCAGCAACGGCGAGGCGTGGCTCGCGCTCGGCTTTCTGATGCTGTCGCTCGTGTCGGTGGTCGGGCTCGCGAAGCTGCTGTCGCCGGCGGTCGAGGCGGGCGTCGCGGCGGCGGGCGCGCCGGAAGCCGTGGTCGGCGTCGTGATCGCCGCGCTCGTGCTGCTGCCCGAGGGTCTCGCCGCCGTGCGCGCGGCGCGCCTGAACCGGCTGCAGACGAGCCTGAATCTCGCGCTCGGCTCGGCGCTCGCGAGCATCGGGCTGACGATTCCGACGGTCGCGGTCGTGTCGATCTTCATCGGCCAGCCCATTTCGCTCGGGCTCGCGCCCAAGGAAATCGTCATGCTGGCGCTCACGCTGATCGTGTCCGTTATCACGCTCGGCACAGGGCGCTCGACCGTCTTGCAAGGCGTCGTGCATCTCGTGATATTCGCGGCTTTCCTGTTTCTTTCGGTCGTGCCTTGATGGGCGTCGCGCGGCGAGCCGTGGGCGTTTGATACCATTCACGGTTTTTCGCGCGTTTGCGCGCGATGTTTCGCCGTCTCATCGAAAGTCCCGAAGGAAAACATGTCATTCAAGAAGTCCGCATCGCTCGCGATGCTCGCCGCACTCGCCGCCGTTTCGTTCTCGGCGCACGCCAAAGAGATCACGCAAATCCGCTTCGCCGTCGATCCCTCCTATCCTCCGTTCGAATCCAAGCAGGCCGACGGCAAGCTCGCCGGGTTCGATATCGACCTCGGCAATGCGCTCTGCGCGCAGATGAAGGTCAAGTGCGTGTGGGTCGAAAACAATTTCGACGGCATGATTCCCGGCCTGAAGGCCCGCAAGTTCGACGCCGTGCTGTCCGACATGGGCATCACCGAAGAGCGCCTGAAGCAGATCGACTTCACCGATCCGCTCTACGACACGCACGCACAACTCGTCGCGCGCGCGGGCTCGGGCATCCTGCCGACGCCGCAGGCGCTGAAAGGCAAGCGCGTCGGCGTGGAGCAGGGCACGGTGCAGGAGCGTTACGCGAAGGTGAAGTGGGAGCCGCAGGGCGTGACCGTCGTGCCTTACGCCGATGAGGAACAGGTTGAGGCCGATCTCGTCGCGGGCCGCATCGACGCGATGTTCACCGATGCCGCGCAAGCCGCCATCGGCTTTCTGAAGAAGCCGCAGGGCAAGCCGTTCGCGCTCGTCGGTCCGATCGTGGCAGACCGCGCGCTCATCGGTCCGGGCACGGCCATCGGCCTGCGCAAGGGCGACGCCGATCTGAAGAACGGCCTGAACAGCGCGTTTGTGGAGATCAAGAAGAACGGCACGTTCAAGCGCATCATGGCGAAGTACTTCGAGACGGATATCTCGATCCAGTAAGCGCCGTTCGATGTACTCGACCGAAAAGGCATCGCTCGCGGTGCCTTTTCTTTTCGACGAGAGATTTTCGAAGATGCAGATTCATCAACATCCGCTCGTCGGCGCGTCGCTTGGCACCGGGCGGGCGATCACGAGCTACCGGTTCGATCCGCAAGACGGCGATTCGCCCACGGTTTATATCCAGGCATCGCTGCACGCGGACGAGTTGCCCGGCATGGTCGTCGCGTGGTACTTGAAGCGGCGCTTCGCCGAACTGGAAGCGACGGGGCGTCTGCGTGCGCGCGTCGTGCTCGTGCCGGTCGCGAATCCGGCAGGCCTGAATCAGCACTGGTTCGGCGCGCAGATGGGCCGCTTCGAGATGGGCTCGGGTCAGGACTTCAACCGGCGCTTTCCCGAGATCGGGCCCGAGCTGGCGTTGCAACTGAAAGACCGTCTCGGCGATGACGAAGCGCACAACGCGCGCCTCATCCGCGCAGCGCTTTCCGACGCGCTCGCTACGCGCAAACCCGCGACCGAACTGGAGTCGCAGCGGCTCGAACTGATGAAGCTCGCGTGCGATGCGGATCTCGTCATCGATCTCCATTGCGACTGGGAAGCCGTCGCGCATCTTTATACGACGCCCGACGCGTGGCCCGCGATCGAGCCGCTCGCGCGCTATCTCGGCAGCGAGGCGCAACTGCTCGCGGATGTGTCGGGCGGAGAGCCGTTCGACGAGGCGTGCACGGCGGCGTGGCGCTATCTGCGCGGCGCATTCGAAGGCCGCTTTCCGATTCCGATGGCGACGAAGTCCGTCACGCTCGAATTGCGCGGCGTGCGCGACGTGTCGCACGAGATGGCCGCGCGCGATGCGCAGGCGATCGTCGATTATCTGACGCATATCGGCATGATCGCGGGCGCAGCGCCGGAACCGCCGCCGCTGCGCCATCCCACGACGCCGCTCGCCGGGTGCGAATACGTGCACGCGCCGGTGTCGGGCGTGATTCTGCATCGGCGGGAGATCGGCGAGACGGTGCGCGCGGGCGACGTCATCGCCGACGTGCTCGATCCGCTCGATGACCGGCTCGTGCCGCTCGTCGCGCAGACCGAGGGCGTGCTGTACGCGCGGCACTGGACACGATTCGCGACGGCGGGAATGCTGGTCGCGCGCATCGCGGGCAAAGACGCGGCGCGGCAGGGCGACTTGCTCGTGCCCTAGCGGCGCTGCGCGGTTACCATGGATTCGAAACCGGCCTTACTTCATGGAGAACAAGAAAACATGCTGAAGAACATCGATCCGCTGCTCAACCCCGATATCCTGCACGCGCTCTGCGCGATGGGTCACGGCGACGAAGTCGTGATCTGCGACGCCAACTTTCCCGCCGATTCCGTCGCGCGTCAGACCGTGCTCGGCCGCGTGCTGCGGCTCGATGGCGTCGGCGCGCCGCGCGCGGTGCGGGCGGTGCTGTCGGTGATGCCGCTCGATACGTTCGTCGATCATCCTGCCGAGCGCATGGAAGTCGTCGGCGATGCGGCCGCGCTGCCCGCCGTGCAACACGAAGCCCAGCGCGAGATCGACGCCGCTGAAGGTCGCGCGGTGCCGTTCGCATCGGTCGAGCGCTTCGCGTTTTACGAGCGCGCGAAGAAGGCGTATTGCGTGATCGCGACGGGCGAAACGCGCGGCTACGGATGCTTCATCTTCAAAAAGGGCGTGCAACTGGCGCCGGATGCGCCACAGCAAAACTGACCGACGGCCTAGGGATTACCCTGTTGCTTTTTTGAGAAGATGTTGCAATGCAGCGTAAAAGGCGTATAGTCAGGGTTATCCCTTAGCTACTTACCCTGAGAGCCGCTCATGAAAACCACCGCTCAACAATCCCTGCTCGTTTCGTTCGGTTCCTGGCTGCGCGCGTCGAAGGCTGCGGTGCGTCGCGAGTGGAATCGGGCGCTGCAACTGCACCTCCAAAACTGCGAGATTCTCGTCGAATCGTATCGCCGCAAGTAAGCCGCGCGCGACAGCATCCCGGTCAGGAGCATCGACAACGCCCCGGAAGCGAAAGGCTTCCGGGGCGTTGTCGCATGTGCGCGGCGATTTCATCGAATCGAGCCGCTTGACATGCAACCAAATGGTTGCATAATGCGTTCATGGATGACGATTCGGTTTTTCGCGCGCTCGCAGACGCCAGCCGCAGGCAATTGCTCGACCGCCTTCGCCAAACCAACGGGCCGACGCTCGGTGAACTGTGCGACGGCCTTCGCATGACGCGTCAGGCCGTGTCGAAGCATCTCGCGATACTCGAGGCGGCGAATCTCGTGTCGACGCAGCGTCACGGCCGCGAGAAGCGTCATTTCCTCAATCCGGTGCCGATCCACGAGATCGCGCAACGCTGGATCAGCAAGTTCGAGCGTCCGCGTCTGGACGCTTTGTCCGACCTCAAACGCACGCTTGAAGGAGACGATCATGAGTAGCGACACGTTTGTGTATGTGACGTACATCCGCACGACGCCCGGGAAGCTATGGGAAGCCTTGACGACGCCGGAATTCGTGAAGAAATACTGGTTCGGCATGCATCAGGAATCCGACTGGCAGGCCGGCTCGTCATGGAAGATGCTGTTCTCCGACGGGCGCGTCGCGGATGCGGGTGAGGTGCTCGAAGCCGAGCCGGGCAAACGCCTCGTGCTCAAATGGCGCAACGAGTTTCGCGAGGATCTGAAAGACGCGGGATATTCGCGCTGCACTTACGAACTGGAGCAGCAGGGCGAAGCGGTCAGGCTCACCGTCACGCATGTGAGCGACAGCAAGCCGTTCATCGAGGCCGTGTCGGGCGGATGGCCGAAGATTCTGTCGAATCTCAAGTCGTTGCTGGAAACGGGGCAAGTGGCGCTCGTCAGCAAGTAGTCGTGCCGCCTTTGCGTAAGCATATCGAAAATTGACAGAAAGACTGGATTCGTGAGGATTCCTCTCAGAGATAATCGTGCCCGTTCGCGCGAGCGAACGATCTCGACTCCATGCCGCCGCCTCAAGGGGGCGGCATGACAAAAAATCTCGAACAAGAGGGCGCACACGATGTATTTCCTGAGCAAGCTGGAGAGCGGCTATTTGCAACTCGTCAGAATCATCTTTCTGGTGCTGGCGACGCTGGCGTTAATCGTCGCGGTGGTGGCTGGCGTGCCGGCCATGATGAATTACAACGCCAAGGCCGTGGCCGTGCCTGCGGATATATCGGTCAACGCGTCGGCGTTCAGTCTGGGAGACGCTGAGCCGGCCTCCGGTCAGCCCAATACCGACGCCGCGCCGACGGACCCGGCGGAAAAGGAACGAGCCGCGCTGCTCGATGGTCTGCACGCCGTGCTGCTCAAGCATGGAAAGAGTCTCGTGGGGACCGGATTTACCTTGGAGAAGAGCGACCTGCAGGGAGTCGTCGGTTCATGGATGGACGATACCGATCGCGGCGCAAACTTCGGGAAGGCGCAAACGAAGTATCTGGACGATGTGCTGTCGCGCGCGGACGTAGGCAAGAAAGTCAACGGCTCGCAAGACCAATTCTTCTCGGTGGTGAGTGCCGCGATCACGCAGTTCACTTTGGCGTGGGAGGCGCAACACGCGGCCATCGAGTCGAAAAAGGCTGCGGCAGAGGTAGATGCTTCCGCCAAGCGTATTTCGGCACTCCAGTCGCTCAGCGTGGTCGCCGGTGCGACGGGCCTCTTCATTACGCTGGTGCTGTCGCTGATCATGTTCCGTGTCGATCGCAGCATTCGCAAGTTGGCCGGCACGCGCGTCGCTGCCTGACCGGTTCCCGGGCTTCGAAAGCAAAAACGGCGCGCTGTCCTTCCGGACAGCGCGCCGTCTGCATTTTCAGGCGCCAGAGTTGGCGCCGGCGATCAGATCGCCCAGCCGCCGAGATAGAACACGGCGAGCACGACCGCGATCGCCACCGTGCCGACGTTCAGCTTGCGCCATTCGCCCGCCACGATGCGGCCGATCACGAGCGTGGTGAAGCCAAGCATGATGCCCGTCACGATGTTCGCCGACAGCACGATATACACCGCGCAGACGAGGCCGGACATCGTGTCGACGGTATCGTCGAAATGCAGCTTGCTGACATTGCCGAGCATCAGCAGACCGACGTACATCAGCGCGGGCGCCGTCGCGTAGGAAGGCACGAGCGCGGCGAGCGGCGAGAGGAACATCACCACGAGGAACAGCACGCCGACGACCGCGGCCGCGAGGCCCGTCTTCGCGCCCGCCGCGACACCCACCGACGATTCGATATACGCCGCAGCCGGCGCGCCGCCGAAGCACGCGGAGAAGATCGAACTCAGCGAATCGGCGGTCAGCGCGCGGCCGCCGTTGATGATGCGGCCGTTCTTGTCGATCTGGCCTGCCTGACCGGCGACGGCGCGGATCGTGCCGGTCGCGTCGAACACGGCGGTCATCACGAGCGCGAGCACGCTCGGCAGCACGGCCATCGACAGCGCGCCCTTGATGTCCATCGCGCCAATCAGCGATGCATGGCCCGGCGCCGACAGCGACGGCAGCGCGAAGATGCCGTGAAAGCGCACGGACGGATCGAAGATCAGGCCGATCGCCGACAGACCGACGACGACGAGCAGGATGCCGCCCGGCACGCGCCGACGCTCCAGACCGAAGATCGCGGCCAGGCCCAGAACCGACATCAGCACCGGAAAGGCCGTGATGTGCCCGAGCGACACCGGCATGCCGGGCGCGGGATTCTTGACGATCAGGCCGACATCGTTCGACGCGATCAGCAGCAGAAACAGGCCGATGCCGATGCCCGTGCCGTGCGCGACGCCCGTCGGCAGATTGCGCAGGATCCACGAGCGCACGCCGGTGACGGAGATCGCCGTGAACACGATGCCCATCAGGAACACCGCGCCGAGCGCGATGGCCGGCGTGAGGCCCTTGCCGAGCACGAGGCCGAAGGCCGTGAACGCGGTCAGCGAAATCGCGCAGCCGATCGCGATCGGCAGGCGCGCCCAGACGCCCATCAGAAGCGAGCCGAATGCGGTGGTGAGACACACGGCGACGAACACCGCGCTCGTGTCGAAGCCTGCCTTGCCGAGCATGCCCGGCACGACGAACACGGAATAGACCATCGCGAGGAAGGTCGTGACGCCCGCGACGATCTCGCGCTTTTCCGTGCTGCCGGTTTGCGAAATGCCGAAGTAGCGATCGAGAAAGCCGCCGCTGGCGGCCTGAGTGCTTTCGTCTCGTTCGGTGGAGGTGATATCGATGTCGCCAAGCTGCTGGGCGGGGGATTCCATCATGAGCTGCTCCTTTATCAGCACGCTGAAACGGCAACCGTGCACCGCGCTCACTGCACGCGGTCACTGCGGGGCCATCGTCAGGGTCGTCTCGTATGTAGTTCTGGATGATGCCGAGTGACGTGCACTTACGGCTGCACTCGGTCAGGACAGAGACTAGGGGAACAGAACGCGGGGTCCAATCCCATGAAAAACATGCCGGTCATGCCGAGGGGCTTATATGCCGCGAAACCCGCATGGGGCGGGGCTTCGGCAAGACCGGCGAGGAGCCGGACTAGGGCAAACGCTAGTCCGGTCCGAGCCGCTATTTTACTTGCTCGCCGTTGTGCGGCGCATTACCGGATGACGCGTGACACGCCACGTCCGCGCGGGTCGGACATCGGTTCGGGCTTGTCGCCGTCGATGCGGATCGCCTGAATGTCGCCGTTGAAGCCCTGCATCGTGAACTTGTAGCCCTTGTCCTCGAGCTGCTTGATCACGTCGGCGTCGAGCTGATGGTACGGCTCCTGGAAGATCGTGTTCGGCGGCAGCAACTGATGATGGAAACGCGTCGCGCCCACGGCGTCGGCGAGCGGCATGTTGAAGTCGTACACGTTCGTGATGACCTGGAAGATCGACGTGAAGATGCGCGATCCGCCCGGCGTGCCGATCACCATCGCGACCTTGTCGTCCTTCGTGAGGATGGTCGGCGTCATCGACGAGAGCGGGCGTTTCTTCGGCGCGATGGAGTTCGCATCGCTGCCGACGACGCCGAACATGTTCGGCACGCCCGGCTTCGACGCGAAGTCGTCCATTTCGTCGTTGAGCACGATGCCCGTGCCTTCCGCGATCACGCCCGAGCCGAAGTAGCCGTTGATCGTGTACGTGTTCGATACCGCGTTGCCCCATTTGTCGACGACCGAGAAGTGCGTCGTCTCCGCTTTCTCGGGCATCGACGTGCCGAGTCCCGGCTGCACGCTCTTCGTGTCCGAAGGCGTGTCGGGATTCACTTCCTGCGCGCGCTTCAGGATGTAATCGTCGTTGATGAGCTGCGCGACCGGCACCTTGTAGAAATCGGGATCGCCGAGATATTGCGCGCGGTCCGCGAAGACGCGTTTCTCGATTTCGGCCACGAGGTGAATGTACTGCGCGGAATCGAGCGGCACGTCCTGGAACTTGTCCTTGATATCGGCCTTCATCTTCAGCAACTGCACGAGGCCGACGCCGCCCGAGCTCGGCGGCGGCGCGGTGATCACGCGATAGCCGTTCCAGCTCGCGGTGATCGGCTGACGCCACACGGCCTTGTAGTCCTTCAGGTCGCGCGTGGTGATGAGGCCGTGGCCTTCCATCGACTTGGCGATCAGATTGGCGGTTTCGCCTTCGTAGAAGCCTTTCGCGCCTTTATCGGCGATGCGCTGCAGCGTCATCGCGAGGTCGGGCTGCTTGAACACCTGGCCTGCCTTCATGCCGCCGAAATACAGGTCGAAATTGGTCTTGCCGGCGAATTCCTTCGAGGCGTCGTCGCGGCGCTTGACCAGTTGATCGTCGACTTCGAAGCCGTCCTGCGCATACTTGATGGCGGGCGCGAGCACCTGCTTCCACTTCAGCTTGCCGAAGCGTTTCTGCGCTTCCCACATGCCGTCGACCGTGCCCGGCACACCGACCGCGCGATGCCCGTAGAGACTCATGCCCTTGATGACTTCGCCCTTGTCGTCGAGGTACATGTTGCGCGTGGCCGAAAGCGGCGCGCGCTCGCGATAGTCGAGGAAGTACGGGCGATGATCGACGTAGAGCGTCATGAAGCCGCCGCCGCCGATATTGCCCGCCTCCGGATACGTGACGGCGAGCGTGAAGGCGATCGCGACGGCCGCGTCGACCGCATTGCCGCCCTGCTTGAAGATCTGCTCGGCGGTGTCGGCGGCGTACTTGTCCGCGACGGCGACCGCTGAGGCGTTCAGCACGGCCGGCTGGGCGTCGGCGGTTTTCGCATAGGCCGGCGCGGTCTCGACGAATCCCGCCGTCAAGAGCGCCGACGCGACGATGGCGCCGAGCGCGAGGGACCGGATGCGCGGTTCTTTTTTCAAAAGCATCTCCTGTATCTCCTTTGTTACGTGCGACGAAAGACTCAGACGCTTTATATACCACGAGCGCCGCGATGCAACGATCAGGGCATCAGTTGCCCGCCGTTCACGTCGATGATCTGCCCCGTCACGTAGCGCGACATCGCCTCGGACGCGAGATAGAGGAACGCGCCGCTGCAATCGTCGGGCTCGCCGATGAAGCCCATCGGGATCGACTTGCGGAACGATTCGAGTTGCTCGGGCGTCGTGAAGCGTTCCTGGAACGGCGTCTGAATCACGCCAGGTGCCACCGCGTTCACGCGGATGCGGTCCGCCATCAGTTCCTTCGCCATGCCCTTTGTGATCGTGCTGACGAAGCCTTTCGATGCCGCGTAGAGCAGCGCGCCCGGGCCGCCGCCGTTGCGCGCCGCCACCGAGGTCACGTTGATGATCGAGCCGCCGCCGCCCGAGCGCAGCGACGGCAGCGCCGCGCGCGTGAACGCGACCACCGAGCGCGCGTTGATGTGCATGATCTCGTCGAAGAGCTCGTCGCTCGCGGATGCGATCGGCTCGCGCTTCACGAGGCTGCCCGCGTTGTTGATGAGCACGTCGATCTTGCCGAAGGCATCGACGACCTGCGCGACGGCGGCGTCGATCGCCTTCGAATCGCGCACGTCCGCACCGACCGTGATCGCCGTGACGCCGAGCGCGCGCACGTCTTTCGCGACTTCCTCGGCCTTGTCCTTCGAACTGTTGTAGTGCACCGCGACATTCGCGCCGTACTGCGCGAATGCCCGCGCCGCCGCCGCGCCGATGCCGGTGCTCGCGCCGGTAATGAGGATCGATTTGCCTTTCAGATCGTGCATGAGTGCTCCGTGTTGATTGGATTTGAAGCGACTGCGACAAGCGAGAGTATGAAGCGAAGCGCGAATGCGCGTTCGCGGCGAAGCCGCCGGAATTGGCCGACAGCATGCCCGAGACGCGGGGCCGGATCAAGGCCGGGCACCATCGGTGGAACATGAGTGTCGAAGGGGACGCGGGCAGGGCGTCCGCGATATTTCAGGAGACTGACATGACCTCGCAAGTCGAACCGATTCCGCATGACCGTCGCGGCGTGATTCCGTACATGGCAGTGGCGGGCTGCGCCAGCGCCATCGACTTCTACACGAAAGTGTTCGGCGCGACGGAAACGTTCAGGATCGAGCAGCCGGACGGACGCATCGGTCACGCGGAGTTGTCGATCGGCGGCAACGTCATCTATCTTTGCGACGAGTTTCCCGATTACGGCACCGTGGGGCCGCTCTCGGTCGGCGGCACGCCCGTGATGCTGCATCTCTACGTGACGGACGTCGACGCGGTCGCGCAACGCGCCGCCGACGAAGGCGCGACGATCCTGCGCCCGGTCGAAGACCAGTTCTACGGCGACCGCGGCGGCAAGCTGCGCGATCCGTTCGGGCATGTCTGGTGGATCGGCACGCACATCGAGGATGTGTCCGCCGAGCAGATGCGCGAACGCGCGAGGAAACTGTTCGGCGTCTGAATTGCGCGCGGCGCGTCAGTCCGCGCCCAGAGGAACGGCGTCCAGCGCATCCTCCGGCGCATCGAACGAATAATGCTCGGCGACGCGCTTCACCGAATCCCGGAACGATGCGACGAGATCCGAGCGGATTCCGCTGCTCGGATACGACAGCACGTATTCGTACTCGATGTCGGTCTCGAACGGCCGCACGACGACGCCGTGCGCGCGCCACACCTTCGCCGCGAACGGCTCCACGATCGATATGCCGAGACCGCCCGCGACCATCGCATAGCGCGTGTGGGCCGTGTCGGTGAAGACCGTATAGCGCGGCCGGTCCTCGGTGGATGAAATGAGCGATTGTTCCGCGTCGTAGGGCTGCCGTGAATTCGGCAGCCAGCCGATCAGCTTCTCGCCGCGCAAATCGGACGGCCGCACGATCTTCTTTTTGGCGAGCTTGTGCGTGGCGGGCATCGCGCAGGACGCGCGCGCCTTCAGCAGCGTCTCCACCTCGATGCCCGCGACCGCCGGAAACGCGAGGCTCAGCGCGATATCGGCCTTGTGGTTCTGCAGGTTCACGAGCACTTCGGGCACCTTCACCGAATCGACCTTGATCGGCACGCCGGGATGCCGCTCGGTGAAATCGGCGAGCACGGGCGGCAGAAGGGTTGTCGCGAGCACGGGCATGCACGCGACCGTGAGGCCATCGGACGCTTCCTCGCGGATCATGGCGGCGACCTGCTTCAGACGCTCCAGCCCGAGAAAGTTCTCTTCGACGGACTTGTAGAAGCGCAGGCCGGCGGTCGTCGGATTCAGACGGCCGCCGACGCGCGAAAACAGACTGAAACCGAGATCGGCTTCGAGATCGGCGATCAGGCGGCTGATCGCGGGCTGCGTCACGTGGAGTTTTTTTGCTGCGCCGACACTGGTGCCGGTCATGATGAGGCTGCGAAAAGCCTCGATCTGGCGAAAACGGATCATCTTTCGGACGGCATTGAAGCGACTGTTAACGGCGACGCAATCTTATAGGAAACAAGCACTTGCTGCCTTAGCCCTATTCGTGCGCAGAAAGTCGCAAAGTGCGCCGATCCAACAAATTGAACGACTATTCGAAAAATTTAGTGTCTATAAGCACATGTGAGTGGCATCCGTCTTATTGATGCGAAATACTCGCCGCCAGCCTGAAGCGCGAATGAAAGCGTCCGCGTAAGAATTATCGTCGGATGCGCGATGCGTGCGTGCAATCGCCGCAGCAACGCGACAGAAACAAGAAAGCTTTTCGTTAAATTTGCGCGGTTCGAGATCGATTTGTTTATTCCATTTGCGATAAACAAATCGATGCATGTAGGACTCCGAATCTGCGCAAGTAAAACGAAAGCAAAGATCGACAATCGAGACAAAAGAGGATTCCCCATGACGTTGCTTTCCGTTCCGCACGTATCGCTCCAGCGCACGAAGCTGGCCGCCGCCGCAGCGCTGCTCGCGCTCTCCGCACTGAACGCGACGGCCGCCATCGTGCCGTCCGGCGTCGCGCTCGCCGCGAAGCAGGAACTCGTGCGCAACAACGGCTCCGAGGTCGAAACGCTCGATCCGGCGCTGGTCGAAACCGTGGTCGCGGCCAACGTCTCGCGCGATCTGTTCGAGAGCTTGACCGCCACGGACGCGGACGGAAAGGTGGTGCCGGGCGTCGCGGAAAAATGGGAACAGAAGGACTCGACGACCTGGATCTTCCATCTGCGCAAGAACGCCCGCTGGTCCAATGGCGATCCCGTCACCGCAAACGATTTCGTCTACGGCTGCCAGCGCTTCGTCGATCCGAAAACGGCGTCGTCGTATGCGAACGTGTTCGGTCCGTTCCTGCTGAACGGCGCCGAAATCGTCGCGGGCAAGAAGCCGGCGAGCGCGCTCGGCGTGCGCGCGATCGACGCGAACACCATCGAAGTCAAGACGGACGGCCTCGTGCCGTTCCTGCCCGAACTGATGTCGAATCCGAATCTCGGGCCGGTCCATCGCGCGACGGTCGAGAAATTCGGCAAGGACTGGACGAAGCCGGGCAATCTCGTCAGCAACGGCGCCTTTCAGCTCAAGGACTGGCAGGTCAACAGCAAGCTCGTGCTGACGAAGAATTCGAACTACTGGGACAAGACGAACGTTCAACTGACGCAGGTCACCTATCTGCCGGTCGAAGACGAGAACACGGACGTCAAGCTGTTCCAGTCCGGCGAGAACGACATGACGTATCAGTTGCCCACTGGCACGTATGCGAAGTACAGCCAGCAATTCCCGAAGGACATCCGCAACTCGCTGATTCTCGGCACGCGCTATTACAGCTTCAATAATCGCGATCCGCTGCTGAAGGACGTGCGCGTGCGCAAGGCGCTTTCGATGGTCATCGACCGCGATCTGCTCGCGCAGCGCGTGACCGCCGACGGCCAGACGCCGCTGTACGGCCTGCTGCCGAAGGGCGTGAGCGGCGCGGAAGTATCGAACTACGAATGGTCGACGTGGCCGATGGCGAAGCGCGTCGAGGAAGCGAAGAAGCTGCTGGAACAGGCGGGCGTGAAGCCGGGCACGAAGCTGAACTTCGCGATGAACACGAGCGACTACAACAAGAAGATGGCGATCTTCGTCGCGTCGGAATGGAAGACGAAGCTCGGCCTCACGATGGACATCGAGTCGATGGAGTTCAAGGTGCTGCTGAAGAAGCGTCATGGCGGCGACTATCAGATCGCGCGCAATGGCTGGGTGGCCGACTACAACGACGCGACGACCTTCCTCACGCTCGTGCAATGCAAGTCGGAGCAGAACGACAACTTCAGTTGCAGCCCGAAGGCCGACGCGCTCATCAAGGAAGCGGCCGCAACCACGGATCTCGCGAAGCGCACGCAGTTGCAGACGCAGGCGGCAAAGATCGTGATGGACGACTACCCGATGCTGCCGCTGCTGCAATACGGCTTGCCGCGTCTCGTGAAGAGCTATGTCGGCGGCTACTCGCTGAAGAATCCGATGGATCATTACGGCAGCAAGGATCTCTACATCGTCAAGCACTGACGCACAGGAGAAATCGCTCATGTGGTCCTACACATTGCGGCGCGTGCTGCTCACGCTGCCGACGCTCCTGATCGTCGTGACGGTCTGCTATCTGCTCTTGCACGCGACGCCGGGCGGTCCGTTCGACGGCGAGCGCAAGGTGTCCGCCGAAGTGCTCGCGAACCTGCAGGCGAAGTACCACCTCGGCGAGCCTTTGTGGAAGCAGTATCTGTTCTATCTCGACGGTCTTCTGCACGGCGATCTCGGCGCATCGTTCCGCTATGCCGACTGGAGCGTGAACGACCTCGTGCTGCGCGCGCTGCCGGTGTCGCTCGCGATCGGAGGCGTATCGATGCTCCTCGCCATCGTGATCGGCGTCGCGCTGGGCGTCGTGGCCGCGCTGCGTCGCAACAGCATCGCGGACTACGCGCTCATGCTCGTCAGCAACGCGGGCAACGCGTTCCCGTCGTTCGTGCTCGGGCCGGTGCTGATCCTCGTGTTCGCGATCCTGCTGAAGTGGCTGCCCGCGGGCGGCTGGAACGACTTCCAGTTGCGCTACATGGCGTTGCCCGTCGCGCTGCTCGCGATGATCAATGTCGCGACGGTCGGCCGCGTGACGCGTGCGAGCCTGATCGAAGTGCTGAATACGAACTACATCCGCACCGCCCGCGCAAAAGGATTGCCGATGCGCACCGTCGTCCTGCGTCATGCGTTGAAGCCGACGCTGATTCCGGTCGTATCGGTGATCGGGCCGCTCGCCATTTCGTCGATCACGGCGGCGGTCGTCACGGAATCGGTGTTCTCGCTGCCGGGCATCGGCAAGCTGATCGTGAACGGCGCGGCCAATCGCGATTACACGCTCGTGCTCGGCCTCGTCGTGCTGGTCACGGTGGTGGCGGTGCTGCTCAACCTGCTGGTCGATCTCGCGTATGCGTGGCTCGACCCGAAGATCCGTTATTGAAGGGCGCGCGATGAAATCTGCTTCTCTTGCACCGATGCTCGAAAAGGCGATCGCGGGCCGCAGCCCGTGGCAGGACGCGCGCGCGCGTTTCCTGCGCAACAAGGCCGCCGTCGTGAGCCTGATCCTGCTCGTTCTGATCACGCTCGCGTGCATCGTCGGGCCGTGGCTCCTGCCGAACGAGTTCGACTCCACCGACTGGAACGCGACGAGCGTCGCGCCCACGCTCGCGAACTGGCATCTCTTCGGCACCGACGATACCGGCCGCGATCTGCTCGTGCGCTGCCTGATCGGCGGGCGCGTCTCGCTGATGATCGGCGCGCTCGCCACGCTCACGTCGGTCACGCTCGGCATCGTGTGGGGCGCGATCGCGGGCTTCGTCGGCGGACGCATCGACAACGCGATGATGCGCATCGTCGACATGATGTACGCCATTCCGTATCTGCTCATCGCGATCCTGATGGTGACGCTGCTCGGCCGTGAGTTCTATCTCGTCGTCATCACCATCACGATCTTCTCGTGGATGGACATGGCGCGCGTCGTGCGCGGCCAGACGCTCTCGATCCGCTCGAAGGAGTATGTCGAGGCGGCGCGCGCGATCGGCGTGCCGACGCGGCGCATCATCGCGCGGCATGTGGTGCCGAATCTGCTCGGCATCGTCGCGATCTATACGACCGTCACCGTGCCCGCCGTCATTCTCACGGAATCGGTGCTGTCGTTCCTCGGACTCGGCGTCCAGGAACCGATGACGAGCTGGGGCGTGCTGATCCAGGACGGCGTCGGCGTGATGGAATCGTCGCCGTGGATTCTGCTGTTCCCGGCGGCGTTGTTGTCGATCACGCTTTACTGCATCAACTTTGTCGGCGACGGGCTGCGCGACGCGCTCGATCCGAAGGACAGGTGAGCCATGCCGCTACTCGAAGTCAATGATCTGCAGGTCGAATTCAGCACGCACGACGCCAACGTGCGCGCCGTGAACGGCGTGAACTTCACGCTGGAAGAGGGCGAGACGCTCGGCATCGTCGGCGAATCGGGCTCGGGCAAGAGTCAGAGCGTGCTCGCGATGCTCGGCCTGCTCGCATCGAACGGGCGCGCGCGCGGACGTGCGATGTATCGCGGCGAAAATCTCATCGGCATGTCGGATCGCGCGATGAACCGCATCCGCGGCAATCGTCTTTCGATGATCTTCCAGGACCCGATGAGCTCGCTCAATCCGTATCTCACGATCGAGCGGCAGATGACGGAAGTGCTGGAACTGCACAAGAACGTCACGCGCCGCGAAGCGAAGAAGCGCGCGATCTCGATGCTCGAAGCCGTGCGCATTCCGGAGGCGGCGCATCGCATCGGGCAGTATCCGCACGAGCTGTCGGGCGGCATGCGCCAGCGCGTGATGATCGCGATGGCCTTACTGTGCGAGCCCGAAGTGCTGTTCGCCGACGAGCCGACCACCGCCCTCGACGTCACCGTGCAGGCGCAGATCCTGCAACTGCTGCGTAACCTGCAACACGACTTCGGCACGTCGATCGTGTTGATCACGCACGATCTCGGCGTCGTCGCCGGGCTGTGCGAAAAGGTGATGGTGATGTACGGCGGCCGCGTGATGGAGCAGTGCGATGCGGCCACGCTGTTCGCGAAGCCTTCGCATCCGTACACCATCGGCCTGTTGCGCGCACTGCCGCGACTCGATCACGATGGCGGCGAACTGACCGGCATTCCGGGCAATCCGCCGAACATGGCGCATCCGCCGGCGGGCTGTCCGTTCCACGAGCGCTGCGCCGATGCCAGCGACGAATGCGCCGTCGATGCGCCCGCGCTGAAGGCCGTCAGCGCTGGATGGCTGCGGGCCTGTCATCGTCCGGTTCATCAAGTCACGAAGGAAACGAGCCATGTCTGACGCGACGATTCTCTCCGTGCGCGACATGCGCGTGCATTTTCAGGTGAAGCCGAAAAACCGCCTGCCGTGGGCGCCGCACCGCACGCTGAAGGCCGTCGACGGCGTGAGCTTCGAGCTGAAGGCGGGCGAGACGCTCGGCGTCGTCGGCGAATCGGGCTGCGGCAAGTCCACTCTGTCGCGCGCGATCCTGAACCTCATTCCCGCGACGGCTGGCGACATCGTATGGATGGGCGCGACGCTCTCGGGCGCATCGGCGCGCGAATGGCATCGCGTGCGCGGCGACGTGCAGATGATCTTTCAGGATCCGCTCGCGTCGCTCGATCCGCGCATGACGGTCGGACAGATCATCGCGGAGCCGCTCGTCGAGCATCGGCCCGGCATGGACAAGCAGGAAATCGATGTACGCGTGCGCGCGATGATGGCGAAGGTCGGCCTGCGCGAGCAGATGATCAACCGCTATCCGCACGAATTCTCGGGCGGGCAGTGTCAGCGCATCGGCATTGCGCGCGCGCTGATCGTCGAGCCGAAGCTCGTCATCTGCGATGAACCGGTGTCGGCGCTCGATGTGTCGATTCAGGCGCAGATCGTGAATCTGCTCAAGTCGCTGCAAAGGGAGATGAAGCTCGCGCTGATCTTCATCGCGCACGATCTCGCCGTGGTGCGCCACATCTCCGATCGCGTAATGGTGATGTACCTCGGCCGCGTGATGGAACTCGCGGAGAAGCATGCGCTCTACGACACGCCGCGCCATCCGTACACGCGCGCGCTGTTGTCGGCGGTGCCGGTGCCCGATCCGGCGGTCGAGCGCGCCAAGACCGTGCAGATTCTGTCCGGCGACATTCCGAGCCCGATCGATCCGCCTTCGGGCTGCGTGTTCCATACGCGATGCCCGATGGCGCAGGCGCGTTGCTCGCACGAAGTGCCGGCGCTGCGTGCGCTCGGGGCCGATTCATCGGCGGCGTGCCTGTTTGCTTGAATGGCGACTCGCGCCAATTAGAAAACCAACGATATTCGAGGAAGACACCCGCAATAAATAACGTCCGATAACCGGAGCGGCCATGCGCCGCTCATCCCTTGCTTCGTTTGCTGATCCGCCTGTACGCCTCGACGCTTTTTCGCGTCGCCGGGCGGGGCGTTTTGCAATCCTTAGTTTCGATCAAGCCGTTAGCAGTTGAATCAATATAAGTGGAGACTTTTTTCGTGAAAAAACAAAAACGCTCACTCGCGCTATCGATTTTGTTGTTCAGCGGTTTCATGGCCGCCGCAGTTATCGCGCATGCCGATGAAACCGATACTCAGCCGCCTTCGCGTCACACCGAAGCGCCGCCGGATTCGCCGCCCGACACCGGGGCGGATGCGCCTGTGAGCAGCCAGGCAAAAGCGAAAGGCTTCATCGAGGATTCGCACTTCAACGTGCTGATGCGTTCCTTCACCGAGCATGACGAATTCAAGGGCGCGGGCAAAAAGGACGCGTGGGTTCTGGGCGCGCAAGCGGTGTTCGAATCGGGCTATACGAAAGGGCTGATCGGGCTGGGCGGCGACGTCTCGCTCTTCGGCGCGTTCAAGCTGAACGGCGGCATGGGGGCGGGCAATCGCGTTCACGTCGGCACGGACGGCGGCGGGTCGAATCAACTGGCGTGGGCCTATCCGGGCGTGTGGGATGTGAAGGCGCGCGTGTCGAACACCGTGCTCAAATACGGTCAGCAACTGTTCGACAATCCGTTCCTCGTGCCGCACGACAACCGCGCATTGCCGCCGACTTATCGCGGCTTCTCGCTGGCAAGCGACGAGATCAAGAACCTCACGCTGAAGGCGGGCACGGTGGACGGCGTGCTCGCGCGCGGCATGACGACTGTTACCGGTCTCACGACGGAATACGGCGGCACGCATATCTCGCGATTCACGTACTTCGGCGGCGACTGGACGCACGGCGACGATACCGCGGTCTCGCTCTATGGCAGCGTTGCGAACGACGTGTGGCAGCAGTACTACCTGACGGCGACGCAGAGCATCGGCGATCCGAAAAGTGTTCGCTGGACGGGCTCGTTGAACTACTACTACACGGGCGCGATCGGCGACAAGCGGCAAGGCTCGATCAACAACAACGCGTATTCGCTGGCGCTTGCCGGCACGCACGGCGCGCATACGGTGCAGGTCGCCTTCCAGCAGATCGTGAGCGATCAGACCTTCGACTATATCGGTCAGTCGGCGGGCGATTATCTGTCGAACTCGCTCGATGTGGACTACAACCAGCCGCACGAAAAGTCGCTGAGTCTGTCGTACTCGCTCAACATGAAGGAGTACGGCGTACCGGGTCTCAAGTTCACGATGTGGGGCGCGTATGGCTGGGATGCCGATGGCAGTGCGATGGCCAACGGCGGCACGGCGCAGGCAGCCAACTATCTCGTCAACGGTCAGCCGATCCACGGTACGCACTACGAAATCGGCGTGATTCCGAGCTACACGATCCCGGACGGCAAGTTCAAGAACACGTCGGTCAAGTTCTACTACATGCACCATCACAGCAACAGCGCCTACTATCCGGACGGCACCAGCGATGTGTATCGCCTGATGGTCAACGTGCCCGTGAACGTCTTCTAAGACTGTCGAACGCATAAAACTCGAACCATACAAAAATACCCCTTTACATTACGTTTAACTTTCATTTATAAAGAGGATGCGTGCTGCGGATTGCCATGTCTCGCCACGCTCATCGCCCGGCAGGCCTGTCTCTGCCGGGCTTTTTTTCGTCTGTTCAATCTGCGTTCACTGCAGCTTTCATGCGCTTACGAAGTGCGATTTCCTAAGTGAAAACCCCGTCATTTCTTTCGCTTGACTTACTTGATATATCACATACTGTGTATATGCGACGCAGCATGCACCGCGTCGCGGGAGGCGTCGTTCGACGTCCAAGTACACAAGGCAATTTGCCAAGGAGACAGGCATGGGAATGAACCAGATGGGCCGCGATGAAAAGGCGTCGCGCCTGGCGTCGCCGTGGGTGCAGTTGGTTTTCGGTGTGATTTGCATGGCGATGATCGCGAACATGCAGTATGGCTGGACGCTCTTCGTCAATCCGATCGACGAGAAGTACCACTGGGGCCGCGCGGCCATTCAGGTGGCGTTCACGATTTTCGTCGTGACGGAGACATGGCTCGTGCCGGTGGAAGGCTATCTCGTCGACAAGTACGGGCCGCGTCCCGTCGTGGTCGGCGGCGGCCTCCTGTGCGCGATCGCGTGGGCGCTCAACTCGGTGGCGTCGTCGCTGCCGCTCCTGTACTTCGCCGCGGCTGTCGGCGGCGTCGGCGCGGGCGCGGTGTACGGCACGTGCGTCGGCAACGCGCTCAAGTGGTTCCCGGCGCGGCGCGGACTGGCCGCGGGCATCACGGCCGCCGGCTTCGGGATGGGCTCGGCTGCGACTGTCGTGCCGATCGCGCACATGATCAAGTCGAGCGGCTATGAAGCGACGTTCCTCTGGTTCGGTCTCGGGCAGGGGCTCATCGTGTTCCTGCTCGGCATGGCGCTCTATGCGCCGCCCGCGCAGATGATCGCGTCGGTGAAGAGCGCGGTGAAGGCGGCCGTCTACAACGCGAGCCCGAAACAGGTGCTGGCATCGCCGATCTTCTGGGTCATGTACCTGATGTTCGTGATGATGGCCGCAGGCGGCCTGATGGCGACGGCGCAGCTCGGCCCGATCGCGAAGGACTTCGGGCTGCACGATTCGCCCGTGTCGATACTCGGTCTGACGCTGCCCGCGCTGACCTTCGCGCTCACCATCGACCGCGTGCTCAACGGCCTGACGCGACCGTTCTTCGGCTGGGTGTCGGATCGGATCGGGCGGGAAAACACGATGTTCATGGCGTTCGCGATCGAAGCGGTGGGCATCGTCGCGCTGTCGAAGTACGGGCACGATCCGGTGGCGTTCGTCGTGCTGACCGGCATCGTGTTCTTCGCGTGGGGCGAAATCTATAGCCTCTTCCCGGCAACGTGCGGCGATACCTTCGGCCCGAAATTCGCGGCGACGAACGCGGGTCTGCTCTACACGGCGAAGGGCACGGCGGCGTTGCTTGTTCCGTTCTCGAGCGTCATCACGTCGATGACGGGAAGCTGGCACGCGGTGTTCATGCTCGCGGCGGGCATGGCCGCGATATCGGCGCTGCTCGCGCTCTTCGTGCTGAAGCCGATGCGTAACGCACATTCGCAGAAACATGCGCGCGCGGCGTCGCTGGACATGTCGTACACGACAGTGAAGGAATGATGGCGAAGCCGTAGTGTCGGCTGGACGGGCGACCCGGCGTGTCGCCCGTTTTCTAGTTATCGAGCTCGCGCTTTCCGCGGCTTGCGACTGATGTGCGGCATGTGACGCCGCGTGCGGATGCGCTTTTGTCTTGCCGCCGGCAGGTGGTCTCCTCGCTCTCTTATCCCCGTGATTCGAGCGATCCTGCGGCAGCAGGATGGGCGTTCAGCGCCGTCGCGGACTACGGCGACGCGCGAAACGAAAGCAGATGACGACGCGGATTCGACGCGCCTCGAAGCGTGGCGCAATACGCGAGGCGCGGCACGCGTGTGTCGATGCTGGCGACCCACGCCCGGAATGCCAGCGCGCACGCCGGCGACACGAGAGCGAGAAGAACCAGACTTGCGTGAGCCTTCATGCTGTCTCCAGTCGATGTCGGCTTCAGATATCGCCGACGGTTGCCCAATGAACGTAGTGTCGTCGCGAAGGGCAAGCAGGCAAACCCGGCTCGCGCGGGGAGTCCGCGATTATTCAGGAGATAGACGATGCGAGCCCCGCATGTGGAGGGGCGGCGAATCAGAAGCGGGTGCCGACGCTGCAGCCGCCGAAACCGCCGCCATTAGTAGCGAAGCCGCTGCAGCCGAAAAGGCCGCAGCCGGAAAGCGTAAGTGAAGCGGCGTTGAGCGTCGCCGCGGCGCAAAGAAAACGAAGGTGCTTCATGGTGACATCGGAACCGGAGAACGGAACGCGATTCTCGCGGAACCGCCGTATCCCGATGTCAAACAATGTCGCCGATTCAACCCGGCTTGCCGTCCGCGCGCGGCTTCCAGAGCGGCGCCGCGTAAGCCGCGACGTAGAGCGCGAACGCGAGCACCCAGCAGATGCCCGCAGCGAAGATCCACGTCGAATGCCAGGCAGGCACGCAGAGCGGCCCAAGCACGCGCAGCGCGCCCGCCGCCATCACGAGCGCATAGCACGCGACATCGCGCTTGTCCGCGACGAGCGGTCGTCCCGTATGCCCGCGCGCGGTGCGTGTGATCATCGCGATGATCGCGCCGCCGATCGCGCCGGCCGCGAACGCATGCATCGCGAGGCTATGGGGCACGCGCGTCCATCCGAGGGAGGACAGCGCGAGCAGCGCGAAGCCGAGCGGCAGCCATGCGTAGGCGAGATGCAGGATCGCGAGAATCGGCCGTCCGCGCACCGCGTACGAGCGCCAGCCGATCATCCGCGCGAGATGCACGGCGCACGCCAGCAAGGCGAGCGGCGCGACGATCGCGCCATCGAGCGCGAAGGCATCCGCGAAGAACGCGGCGAGCGTGAGCGGCGCGAGCGTCGATTCGACGATGCGCCAGCGCCGCGCGACGAAGCCGGGAATCGCGTTGGCGGTGAACATCGGGATCACGCGGCCGCCGATCACGCTGACGAGCAACACGACGATGCCCGCCGACGCATACACGGCGCGCATCGAGAGATCGGCGCGCGCGTCGAATGCAAAGCCATGAAACGCGGCGTTGAGCGCGCCGAACGCGAGCAGCACGACGGCGAGAAAATAGTTGCGTCGGTTGCCCGCCTTCACGAGCACGCGCAGCAACAGGAGCGCGGCGACTGGCAGAAACGCGCTATCGACGATCGCAGCCGGCAGCGCGGGGCCGCTCCACACGAGCACGCGCCCGGCGAGCCACAGCAGCATGAGCGCGGCGAGCGTCGCGCCTTTCGCCGTGTCGCGTCCGGTCCATGCGCGCACGGCGGTCAGCAAAAAGCCGACGATGATCGCCGCCGCGAAGCCGAACACCATTTCGTGCGCGTGCCAGCCGATCGGGTCCGCGCGCAGCAGATAGCCGCCGAAAATCGGCACGCCCGACAGCACGAGCAGCCACACCGTCAACGCGAGCGCGCCGAACGCCGCGCCGCACAGATAGAACGGCCGGAAGCCGAGATCGAGCAGCGCGACGCGCCGCCGATGATTGGGATCGCGCCTAAGCGGCGCCGCGACGAAAACGGTGTTGGGTTCTGCGATCTTCATGACGTCCTCACGATGAAACCGTCGTGCGCGCGAGCGCCAGGCACGCGAGCGAGCGCACGCACAAATAACCGATGAAAAGATTCGCGCCGACGAACATCGGCAATGCGAGCGCGTGCGCCACGGGCACGCCGGCGAGCGCGAGCTTCACGCATGCGAGCGTCCCCGACGCCACGCCGAAGCTGTACGCCCACCACGAATACGCGAACGGCTGCGCGCCGAGCCACGATTTCAGCCGCAAGCCGACGAGCAACTGAAAAATCCCGTAGCCGAGCAGCATGACGAGCCAGCGATCCGTCGAGCCAGGTTCGATGGCCAGCACGGCCGCCGCGCACACGACCGGCGGCGCGAACTGGATGCCGACGAGCGGGCGTTCTGCAACCGGCACCGGCTCGCGATGCCACAGCCTGCGAATCACGAGCGGTTCGAGCGCGAGCCACGAGAAGACGCCCGCGCCGAGCAGCAGCCACGCCCAGTCGGCGGCGCCGAGCGCGCCAAGCGCCGCCGCGCCGGTGAAGTTGCCGGCGACGGTCGGCAGATAGATCGTCGGCGCGGTATCGGCGATTTCGCGGCCGCCTTGCCACAGCCTGCCCGTATGCCACACGGCGAACGCGAGATGCCACGCGATGCCCGCGATCGTCAGAAGCCACGCGAGCGGCCGCGAATACGGCAGCACCGCCTGCGCGATCAGGAACGTCGAAATGCCGATGAGCGCGGGCGTCGCGCCGCCGACCGGATGCGCGAATTCATCGGCGACGCGCGCCGGATCGCGCAGCGCATGCGCGCCGTACGCGAGCACGAGCGCGCCCCACACGAGCGTCGCGGCGGCGAGCACCGCTTCGCCCGCGACCGCCGGCGCGTGCCACAACCGCACCGCGACGCGCCACGATTGCCCGAGCCCGGACAGGCCGAGCACGATGCTGAAGAGCGAAGCGGGGACGCGGGCACGGTTCACGATGTCATCGCCTCGATCAGTGCGGAATCGGCTGCTTGACCGGATCGTTCTCGCCGACGATCGCGAACACGAGCAGCTTCGCCGGCTTCGTCGCGCTCGCATTCTTCGACACGATGTGATGCGCGCCCGGCGGCTCGTACCACGATTGGCCGGGACCGTACGTCTTCGCAGCCGAGCCTTCGAGCTGCGAGGTCACATGGCCTTCGAGCACGTAAGCGAAGATCGACCCCGGATGCATATGCGCTTCCGACGCCTGTCCTGGCTTGTAGGAGACGGTCGCCATCAGCACGTTCTTGCCGGCCGCTTCGGGAATGGCCTGCTTCATCACCGGCGCGACGACTTCCGCGCCCGTCGTGTCGTGCGCGCCGGCATGCGCCGCGCCGATCATCAGCGCGGCCGCCAGAACCATAGACTTGCGTATGCTCATGTCGATGTCCTCACGCAGGGGTCTTGCGGAACGCGATAGCGAAGCGGTTCCAGCTGTTGATCGCGGAAATGAGCAGCGTCAGGTCGACGATTTCCTCGTCGCTGAAGTGCGGCTTCACGGCTTCCCACACGCTGTCGGGCACGTGGTCGTGCGACACCAGCGTGAGCGCCTCGGTCCAGGCGAGCGCCGCGCGTTCGCGATCGGTGAAGAACGGCGTCTCGCGCCACACGACCACCGTCGCGAGACGCCGGTCCGTTTCGCCGCCCTTGCGCGCATCGGTCGTGTGCATGTCGACGCAGAACGCACAGCCGTTGATCTGCGATGCGCGCAGGCGCACCAGTTCGGTCAGCGATTTTTCGAGCGCCGACTTGGCGATACGCTCTTCGACGCCGACGAGCGCCTTGATCGCGGCGGGATTGGCTTTGTAGAAATCGAGACGGGGTTGCATGGAAGTATCCTCTTTGCTTGGGTTCGGGAAGTGCGCCAGAGCGGCGCGGCAAGAGAAGATTAGGCGTCTGAGTGGCTTTTTTAAATGACCGGTTTTCGAAAATTTCAGGTGACCACTCAGCGTCGCGTTTCGCCGATTCGAGGCGCGCAAAAAAACCGCGGACGATCACGCCGCGGTTCGAAAGGCGCAGCCTCACGCGCGCAATCAGTCGAGCGCCGCGGCGGGGCCGAAGAACTCGTAGCGGCTCTGCGCCTCGGGCACGCCGAGCGTCTTCAGATGCTTCTTCACCGCCTTCATGAACGCCTTCGGGCCGAGAAAATACGCGTCGACATCGCGGTTTTTCGGCAGCCACGTGTCGAGCAGCTTTTCATCGACGAAACCGATGCCGTGCGCTTCATGATCGCCGTCGCGCTTGTGCTCGTAGCAGTAGAAGCGCTTGAGCTGCGGATGACGCGCCGCCAGTTCTTCGATGGCCGCACGGAACGCATGCACGCCGCCGTGCCGCGCCGAGTGGATGAAGTGCACCGGGCGCTTCGTTTCGAGCGCCGCTTGCAGCATCGCGAGCGTCGGCGTGATGCCGACACCGCCGCTGATCAGCACGAGCGGCTTCTCGCCCTGTGCGAGCTTGAAGTCGCCGGCGGGCGGATAGAGATCGAGCACGTCGTTCTGCCGAACGTTTTCGTGCAGAAAGTTCGACACTTTGCCGTTCGGTTCGCGCTTCACGCTGATGCGATATTCGCGGCCGTTCGGCGCGGCCGAGAGCGAATAGTTGCGGCGCAGTTCGTCGCCGTCGACCAGCACGCGCAGGCCGATGTACTGACCCGGATGGAAGTCGAGCAGCGCGCCGCCGTCTTCGGGCACGAGATAGAACGACGTGATTTCGTCGCTTTCCTGTTCCTTGCGGGCGACGACGAAACGTCGCGTGCCGCGCCATCCGCCCGGCGCGTTTTCGCGCTCGCTGTAGATGCCTTCCTCGAGCCCGATCAGCAGATCGGCGAGTTGCCCGTACGCGGCGGCCCATGCCTCGATGACGGCGTCGGTGGCGATTTCCTCGCCGAGCACTTCGCGGATCGACTTGAGCAGGCAGCTTCCGACGATCGGATAATGCTCCGGCAGGATGTTCAGCGCGACGTGCTTGTTGATGATCTGGCCGACGAGGCCGCCGAGCTTCTCCAGTTCGTCGATATGGCGCGCGTACATCAGCACGCCGTTGGCGAGCGCACGCTGCTGCGCGCCGCTTGCCTGATGCGCCTGATTGAACATCGGGCGCACTTCGGGGTATTCGGTGAGCATCTTGTTGTAGAAATGCGTGGTGAGCGCCTCGCCGCCGCTTTCCAGAAGAGGGACGGTTGCCTTGACGATGGCACGGTGTTCGGCTGACAGCATTCTTCGGTTCCTCGTTGTGATGAAAGGCGAAAGCGGGCGCTTTCGCGTCGAAATTCTTCGGCTATTTCTCATACACGAACCGTGCCAGAGTAGAATCGTAGCTAAATCAATCGCTTATTGAGATTCATGGTCGATTCGACTCTAGTCCAAAAGACTACAGAAGTAGTCGCAATGACTTCGCGAGTGTTGCTCGACGCGCTCGTTCCGCTGATCGAGGACCTGTCGAGCGAGATGCCCGAGACCGAGCGCTACCGCCGCTTGCTGCACACGCTGCGCGCGCTCTTTCCCGGCGACGCCACCGCGCTGCTGCGGCTCGACGGCGACACGCTGGTGCCGCTCGCCATCGACGGTTTGTCGAGCGATACGCTCGGCAGGCGCTTTCGCGTGAGCGAACATCCGCGATTCGCGCGCATCCTCGCGCAGGAGGCGCCGACGCGCTTCGCCGCCAGCTCCGATCTTCCCGATCCCTACGACGGCCTCGTCAAGGGCGTGAGCGGCCATCTCGAAGTGCACGACTGCCTCGGTTGCCCGCTCCTCATCGACGGGCGCGCCTGGGGCCTGCTGACGCTCGACGCGCTCGATCCGGCGCGCTTCGACAACATCGACATGGCTTCGCTGCAGGCGTTTCTCAGCCTCGCGGCGGCGACGGTGCGCGTGGCCGAGCGCATCGATACGCTCGCGAAACGAGGCGAGGCCGAGCGTCAGCGCGCGGAGGTCTACCGGCAGGCGAGCGGGCCGCGGCGGCGCGAAATGATCGGCAGCAGCGGGCCGCATAACCGCTTGCTGGAGGAAATCGCGATCGTCGCGTCGAGCGAACTGACCGTGCTCATCACCGGCGAGACCGGCGTCGGCAAGGAACTCGTCGCGAGCGAGATCCACGCGCTGTCGCCGCGCGCCGACAAGCCGCTCGTCAGCCTGAATTGCGCGGCGCTGCCGGATACGCTCGTCGAGAGCGAGTTGTTCGGGCACGTGCGCGGCGCTTTCTCGGGGGCGTCGTCGGACCGGCGCGGCAAGTTCGAGCTCGCCGACGGCGGCACGCTCTTTCTCGACGAAGTGGGCGAACTGCCGCTGCCCGTCCAGGCGAAACTTCTGCGCGTGCTGCAGAACGGGCAGTTGCAGCGCATCGGTTCGGACAACGAGCACAAGGTCGATGTGCGGCTCATCGCCGCAACCAATCGCGATCTCGCCGAGGAAGTGCGCGAAGGGCGCTTTCGGGCGGATTTCTATCATCGCCTGTCGGTGTATCCGCTCGTGGTGCCGCCGTTGCGCGAGCGCGGACGCGATGTCCTGCTGCTCGCGGGTTACTTTCTCGAAGAGAACCGCTCGCGCCTCGGCCTGCTCAGCCTGCGCCTTTCCGCCGACGCGCAGGCCGCGCTGCTCGCGTATCGCTGGCCCGGCAACGTGCGCGAACTGGAGCATCTGATCGGGCGCAGCGCGTTGAAGGCGCTGGCGGCGCATCGGGAACGTCCGCGCATCCTCACGCTCACCGCCGCCGATCTATCGCTCAATGGCGACCGCGTGATGGCCGCGGACAGCGCACCGCCGGCGCAGGCATCGCCGTTGCCCGCGCCAGGCACGGATTTCCGCGACGCGGTGACGGCCTACGAGCGCTCGCTCGTCCTCGACGCGCTGAAGCGTCACAACCAGAACTGGGCGTCGGCGGCGCGCGAGCTCGGTCTGGATCGCGCGAATCTCAATCGGCTCGCCAGGCGTCTCGGCCTCAAGTGAACGGCATCACGTATCTTGAAATGATCGCGCCGATCGTTCAAAGCCGCGATCCGAAAACCTTAGCCGATGGCACTCAAGCAATTTACTGTCTCAAAAAAATGCGTTTCATTGTTCAAACGCAAAAAACATTGAGTTGTGTCAAGCGCGTCGGCGTCGTGCATTGAGACAATCGCCAAGCTGGGAAAAACGGGCGCTCTCTTCTAAGATCAGAAAAGCCAAGCGCAACCCATCGGCACCAAGAACATCGCAGCGCCCTGAAGAACCGCGTCGGATGCATGCCTCACACGTCCGGCAACTCGAACACGGCAAATCGACAACGGGGGTTACGTGCGAAACGTGGCAAAGCTCTGCGGTTTCTTTTTATCCGCGCTTTTCGCGTTTTTCAGCTTCGGCGCGTTCGCGGCGGACGCGGCACTCGAACGCGCGCCCGATACCATGCAGGCCCGTGTGATGGGCTGTGCGGCCTGTCACGGCGCGCACGGCGAGGGCACCGACAACGACTATTTCCCGCGTCTGTCCGGCAAGCCCGCCGGATATCTGTACAACCAGCTCCTCGCGTTTCGCGACGGCCGGCGCAAGTATCCGCCGATGAACTACCTGCTCGCGTATCTGCCCGACGCGTACCTGAAGCAGATCGCCGATTACTTCGCGAGCGAGCGCCCGCCGTTCGCGCCGCCCGCGCCCGTCAGGGTCGATGCGAAGACGCTCGATCTCGGCAAGACGCTCGTCACGAAAGGCGATGCGTCGCGCAAGGTGCCCGCCTGCGTAAGCTGCCACGGCGCATCGATGACGGGCATGGAGCCCGCGATCCCCGGCCTTCTCGGCCTGCATGCCGACTACATCAGCGCGCAACTCGGCGCGTGGCGTTACGGCACGCGCTCGACCGTCGCGCCGGACTGCATGGGGCAGGTCGCGAAGCTGCTGAACGACCGCGACATCACCGCGATCGCGGCGTATCTCGCGTCGCTGCCCGCGCCGTCGGACCCGGTGCCGGTCGCTGCCGGCTCGTTCAAGATGCCGCTCGCGTGCGGCAGCGTCCATAACTAACGAGGACCCGACGTGCTCCGATTTCGACATTTCCGAGCGCTGACCGTCGCGGTCTTCCTGGCGGCGTGCGCCGCGCCGATCGAACACGCTGTGGCGCAAGGCGCGGACGCGGCCACCGTCAAGCGCGGCGAATATCTCGCGCGCGCGGGCGACTGCATCGCGTGTCATACGGTGCCCGCGGGCAAGACATTCGGCGGCGGCCGCCCGATGGACACGCCCTTCGGCACGCTCTATACGCCCAACATCTCGTCGGACAAGGAGACGGGCATCGGCAAATGGACCGCCGAAGAGTTCTACACGATGATGCACACGGGCAAGTCGCGCGACGGCTCGCTGCTCTATCCGGCGATGCCCTTCACGTCCTATACGAACGTCACGCGCGCCGATTCCGATGCGATCTACGCATTCCTGATATCCACGCCGGCGGTGCATCAGCCGAACCGTCCGCACGAGCTGCGCTTTCCGTTCAATCATCGTGAGCTTCTGCTCGGGTGGCGTTCGCTTTTCTTCAGGGAAGGCGTGTATAAGCCCGATGCGTCGCAGTCGGTCGAATGGAATCGCGGCGCCTATCTGGTGGAAGGTCTGGGACATTGCTCGATGTGCCATACGGCCATCAACGCGCTCGGCGGCAACGTGAAATCGAAGGCGTTCGAAGGCGGCCTGATCCCGATTCAGAACTGGTACGCGCCTTCGCTCACGTCGAACAAGGAAGCGGGGCTGGGCGACTGGAGCCTCGACGACATCGTCGGTCTTCTGCATGCGGGCGTATCGAATCGCGGCGCGGTCTACGGGCCGATGGCCGAAGTCGTCTACGACAGCCTGCAATATCTGACAGAGGAAGACGTGCGCGCGATGGCCGTCTATCTGAAAGCGCTGCCCGCGCGTTCCGGCGATAAATCCGCGCCGCCGAGCCAGGCGGTCGCCGAGGAAAAGACGAGCCTCTCGCCGCTCGGCAAGAAGATCTACGACGCGCAATGCGCCGAATGCCACGCCGCGCAGGGCCAGGGCAAGCCGCCCGATTTCCCGCCGCTCGCGAACAATCAGTCGATCGAGATGAACTCGGCCGTGAACCCCATCCGCATGGTGCTGAACGGCGGCTATCCGCCCGGCACCTTCAAGAACCCGAAGCCCTACGGCATGCCGCCGTTCGCGCAGTCGCTCTCGGATGTCGAGGTCGCGGCGGTGGTCACGTATATCCGCACCGCGTGGGGCAACCACGGCGCGCCGGTCACCGTGAAGGAAGTGAACGAGCTGCGTTCGGCGCCACTTTATTGAGCATCGACGACACCATGACCGAAGACCCGAATGAAATCGCGAACAAGGACGCGAAGCTCGACGAAATCGTGAAGCGCGGCCCATCGGGCGCGATTGCGCTCGCGGGCATCTCGACCGCGATCGTGATCGGCCTCTGGTTCGTCTTCTACTTCGCCGTGTTCCTGCCGCGTGGCGTGATTCAATGATTCGCAAGGTTCATTAAGGCATCGCATATGGCCATCAATCCAAGCTCGCACGATGTCGCCGAACGGGTCGAACGGCGCTGGGCGATTCTCGTTCTCGCGATCGTCGTCGTGCTGGTCGGCATGGTCGTCTACACCGGCCTGCACTGGGCGATGATGCCGCCGTCGCGCGTCGAGACGATTCGCCCCGAAACGCTGCACGTATCGGGCGAATTCATCGAAAGCAACCTCGGCACCGCGCCGGAGACGGACGGCTCGGTGACGGTGCGCATCGTCGCGCAGCAGTATTCGTTCACGCCGCAGTGCCTTGTCGTGCCCGCGGGCGTGCCGGTGACGTTCCGCGCGACGAGCTCGGATGTCGTGCATGGCTTTCTGATCACCGACACGAATATCAATTCGATGCTGGAGCCGGGCTACGTCTCGACGTTCAAGACGACTTTCGACAAGCCCGGCGAGCATCTGATGCCGTGCCACGAGTACTGCGGCACCGGGCATCAGAACATGTGGGCGCACGTGAAGGTGGTGGACCGCGCCGAATTCATGCAGATGGCCGACAAGATGCCGGCCAATTCGCGGAGAGTGTCCTGTGTTCAATAGCAAGCGCCTCGTACTCGCGCATTTCTGGCTGGCGTTCATCGCCTTCGGCGTCGCGCTCTTGCTCGGCGCGTGGCAGATGCTCGTGCGCAGTCCGCTGCATCCGTGGCTGCAGAATCCCGAGCTCTACTATCGCTCGGTGACGGAGCACGGCACCGTGATGGGCTATGCGTTCCCGACGCTCATCGCGATGGGCTTCGGCTACGCGGTCAGCGAACTTGCGCTGAAGCGCCCGCTCGTCGGGCTGCGCTGGGCGTGGCTCGGCTTCTGGCTCGTCGCGATCGGTGCGGTGACGGCGACGGTGCCCGTCGCGATGGGCCTCGCGTCGGTGCTGTACACCTTCTATCCGCCGATGATCGGCAACGTGTTCTATTACGTGGGCGTCGTGTTCGTGGTGGTCGGCTCGTGGGTGTGGGTCGCGCTGATGTCGGTGAACCTCGCGTCGTGGAAGCGCGAGAACCGCGGCAAGCCGGTGCCGCTCGCGATGTTCGCGACCGTGGCCGGCGCGTATCTGTGGGGCTGGACGGCGGTGGGCGCGGCGATCGAAGTGCTGTTCATGATCCTGCCCGTGGCCATCGGCTGGAAGTCGACTATCGACGCGGGCCTCGCGCGCGTGTTCTTCTCGTGGACGCTGCACGCGATCGTCTACTTCTGGCTGATGCCGGCGTACATCGCGTACTACACGATCATTCCGCGTGCAATCGGCGGCCGTCTCTACAGCGATTCGATGGCGCGCATCTCGTTCATCCTGTTTCTCGTCGTGTCGATGCCCATCGGCATTCACCACCTTTTCGCCGATCCGCAAGTCGGCTCGGGCTTCAAGTTCATGCACTCGGTGTTCACCGCGCTCGTCGCCGTGCCGACGCTGCTGACCGTGTTCACGATCAGCGCATCGGTGGAGATCGCGGCGCGGCTGCGCGGCGGACGCGGGCCGCTCGGCTGGATCAAGGCGCTGCCGTGGGACAACCCGATGATGCTGGCCGTCGCGTTCTCCTTCGTGATGCTCGGTTTCGGCGGCGCGGGCGGGCTCATCAACATGAGCTATCAGCTCGACTCGACGGTCCACAACACGCAGTGGGTGACGGGGCATTTTCATCTGATCTTCGGCGGGGCGATCGTCATCATGTACTTCGTGATCGCCTACGATCTGTGGCCGCATCTGACGGGCCGCGCGCTGCAGAGCGTGAAGCTGATGCGCTGGCAGTTGTGGCTGTGGTTCATCGGCATGATCGTGCTCACGTTCCCGTGGCATTTCGTCGGCATTCTGGGGATGCCGCGACGCATGGCGTTCTACGACTACAGCGATCCGGCGATCGCCGCGCAGGCGCTCTCGGTGGTCATTTCGGTGGTGGGCGGGCTGATTCTGGTCGTGTCGGCGGTGCTGTTTTTCATCGTGCTGATCAAGGCGCATCGCGCGCCGCAGACGGCGATCGAGGAATTCCGCTTCAGCCGCGCGGTGCATGAGCCGCGCACGATTCCTGTGGCGTTGAACAGTTTCGCGCTGTGGCTCGTGCTGATGATCGGGCTGACGCTCGTCAACTACGGCTATCCGATTGCGCAGTTGCTCGCGCGCTCGGACACGGCGGTGCCTGCGGTGCCGATCGGAGCGCAGCGATGAGCGACGAACGCCTCTTCACATTCCGCAACCGCTGGTTCGCCGTCAGCGTATTGGGGACGATCGCCATTGCGGTGGTGTCGGCGCTGATCGGTTTCGTATGGCTGCCCTCGGTGCATCGCGACGCGCCATTCACCGGCATCTGGAATGCGATCTGCAGCGCGGCGGGCGTGCCGCGCGACTGGTATGAGGGCGGCACGGCCGTCGAGCCGAAGGTGAAGCTCACGAGCGTCGAGGTCACGCCGCAGTTGCTCGTCAACGTGAGCGCGAATTCGGTCGGACGCGGCGCGACGCTCGCCTTGCGGTGCACGATGTGCCACGGCGAGCGCGGCATGAGCGACGCGAATTCGCCGAATCTCGCGGGGCAGTATGCGTCGGTGATTTACAAGCAGTTGATCGATTTTCAGAAGGGCGCGCGTAATAGCGCGGTGATGTCGCCGATGGCGATGAACCTGAGCGATCAGGATATGCGCGATCTCGCGGCTTACTACGCGAGCCTGCCGCGGCCGCCTGCGCAGCGCAAGGTGAGCGAGGCGCTCGCGCCGTCGATCGTCGCGCATGGGGCGCCGATGCGTAATGTCGTGCCATGTGCGGTTTGTCATGGAGGCATCGATAGCAAGGCGGGCAGCCCCTGGCTCGATGGCTTGCCGGCGGCTTATACCAAGTCGCAGTTGGTTGCGTTCGCTAACGGCACTCGGACGAATGATATCGATGGGGTGATGCGCAATGTTGCGCGCAACATGACGTCGGAGGAGATCGATGCTGCGGCGATGTATTACGCGAGGGAGTTGAATGCGAATGTGAAGTGAGGGGTTTTTGGGGGAGGTTGCTTGTGCTTCTATGGAATCCTGATTTCGTGTCGGTCTATTAACACTGCCCCTGTGCGGGGCGGCAGTCACTTTCTTTGCTGCTGCAAAGAAAGTAACCAAAGAAACAGCTATCCCCAGCCTAAGCACTTCACACCGGCCGCGGCACAGGCGATTTGCTGAATGGCCCGGCTGTAGCGAGTGCCCCCGCAAGCAGACAAAGACTTGGACCGCGCACGGTCTGAAACATCGCACCACACAACAAACTGGTTCAGCACCAAATAGCTCCGGCCCGCTACGCGGCCGATGGGTCATTCGGGTCTGCGTGCGCTCCCTCTTCGACGGTTTCCCTTGCATGCCCAACGGCAGCGCGTAGCGCTGTGCCGGAACTCTTTCGTGCTGAACCAGCGCCCGAAAACAACTAGCGCGGCAGACCGTGCGCGAGCCAAGCCCGATTGGGCCTTCGAGGGCGACACTTAGGCGAGTGCCACTGCGGGCTGGCAAGCATGGCCAACGTGCGTGTGACCGCGGGCGGTGAGAAGCTGTTTCTTTGGTTACTTTCTTTGCAGCAGCAAAGAAAGTGACCCCCGCCCCGGGGAGGGGCAGTGCCAATAGACCGACAAGAAAACAGGATTCCCCGAAAAAAAATCGCCGCTAAGCAAACAGGGACTTCATTGCCCGAACGAAACGCTTTCTGTATCGTGGCCCGAAGAATGCTGAAAATTTCAGCAAAGCCAAGGAAAGCAAACCCGAAATGGACCCTCAAAGCGAAGCGATAAAAACCGACGTATTGATCATAGGCGCAGGCCCGGTAGGCCTATTCGCCGCCTTCGAGGCAGGCGTGATCGGTCTCACATGCCAGATCGTCGATACGCTCGGCCGCATCGGCGGGCAATGCATCGAGCTCTATCCCGACAAACCGATCTACGACATCCCCGCGATCCCTTCCTGCACCGCCCGCGAGCTCGTCGATCGCCTGCTGGAGCAAATTCGCCCCTTCGACGTCCCGATCCATCTCGACCAGCGCGTGCAGTCCGTCACACAGCGCGAGGACGATCATCGCTGGACGGTGACGACCGAACGCGGCATGACGTTCGACTGCGCCGCAATCCTGATCGCCGCGGGCAACGGCGCGTTCGTGCCGCAGCGGCTGCAATTGCCCGAAGCCGCGGCGCTCGAAGGCAAGGACGTGCACTACAGCGTCTCGCGCGCGGCCGATTTCGCGGACAAGTCAGTCATCGTCGCGGGCGGCGGCGATTCGGCGCTCGACTGGGCGCTCGCGTTGAAAGGCATCGCGAAGAAACTCACACTCGTGCATCGGCGCAACGGCTTCTCGGCCGCAGCGAACTCCGTCGCGACCATGAAGCGCGCAGTCGAAGCAGGCGAGATGGAGTTCGTCGTCGGCATGATCGAATCGCTCGATGCGCCCGATAACACGCTGCGCGGTGTGCGCATCAAGCAGGTGGAAGGCTCGACCGATATCGCCGTGGACAAGATCGTCGCGCTCTACGGTCTCGTGTCGGAGCTCGGGCCGATCGCCACGTGGAATCTCGATGTGCGCGGCGGACGCATCGGAGTGGATACGTCGAACTATGAATCGTCGCGGCCGGGCATTTTCGCGGTCGGCGATATCGCCAACTATCCGAACAAGCAGAAGCTCATTCTGTCGGGCTTCCATGAAGCGTCGCTCGCGTTGCGCAAGGCCTATTCGTATGCGTATCCCGAGAAAAAGCGCGTGCACGTGCATTCGAGTTACGACGCGAAGCTCGCCGAGCGCGTGAACGCCGCGCACGCAACCGACGACGCTTGATCGTGCGCATCGTCGCGTGGCTGTTGCTGGCATCGCTCGCCGGCGCGGCGATGGTCGGCTACGCGATCTATTCGAGGCGCATCGCGCTGCCCGAGCGCTACGATCCCTTCGCACCGCTCGACGTGCGCGCGCCGCAAGGTCCGCTCACGCGCTTCAGGTTATGGCGCACGATGCACGACGCGCAACTCTGCGACGCCGCGCTCGCGCGCTCCGGTCTCGTCTATCGCGAGATGGCCGATGCAACGGGGCAGGGCGGTTGTGCGCTCAAGGACGTGGTGCGCGTCACGCAGACTGACGACCTGCGTTTCAGTTCGCCGTTTCTCGCGACGTGTCCGCTCGCGCTCGGCATCGCGTATTTCGAGCATCAGTATCTTCAGCCCGCAGCGCTCGCATTCTACGGCGAGCGCGTCGCGCGCATCGAGCATGTCGGGAGCTATGCGTGCCGCAACGTGAATCATCAGCAGGACGCCGCGCTGAGCCAGCATGCGAGCGCGAACGCCATCGATCTCACGGGCTTCGTGCTGGACGACGGACGCCGCATCACGCTCGCGCGCTGGGACGATGCGGCCTCGCCCGACGGACAGTTTCTGCGCCGCGTTCACGAAGGCGCGTGCCACGCATTCGCAACCACGTTAGGCCCCGATTACAACGCGCTGCACGAGACGCACTTTCACGTCGACATGGGACCGTATCGAATCTGCCGCTGAATCACGCGTGACGATGCGCCGGATCGCGGCACGTCGCGTGATCGTGAGGCTGATCGTTCCATGCCGAACCCAAGATGATGCTGCAGAAATTCAGCCGCCTGTAGTTCGGGTCCTTCAACGCGAGCACATCGGCCTTGACGTTGCCGAAGGTCGATTCGGGCTTGCCGATCGTGCCTTTCGCGAATGCATCGATGATGCCTTCCTTGAAGTTCGTCTCGCGCGGATGCGCTGCAACCACGAGACGCCGCTGATCCGCGCTGAATTCATCGTAGGCGAGACCGAGCACATCCATCTCGACGCCCGCCGTGACGAGCGCGACCACCGGCTTCTTGTACTGCGGAATGCCGGGCGTCGTATGCAGCGCGATCGCGTCCCACACCTGCTCGATCTCGTATTCGCCGATGCCATGCTGACGCAGAAAATCGCGCGCGGCGTTCGCGCCATCGACTTCGAAGCGATCGTGCGCGCTGCTGTACGCTTCGGTCAGACCCATGTCATGGAACATCGCGCCGATATAGAGCAGTTCGGGATCGTATTTCAGTTGCTTGCGTTCGCCCGCGAGCGCGCCGAACAGGAACACGCGGCGCGAATGGTTGTAGAGCAGATCGGGTTCGGTATCGCGCACGAGTTGCGTGGCTTCGCGCGCCATCTGGCTGTCGGGAATCCTGATGCCTGCGATGATTTCGCTCATGAGTATGGCTCCGTGATAAGGGTCGATCGAAGACGCGAATGCCTGTGCGTTGCTAAAATCGCGCAGCGCGTCGGATGCCTTTAGTCTCGTCAAAACGCCTTCACGTCTCAATCGAAACGACGCGTCGAAGCCTGCCAGGCGCACGCCGTCTTCTGCCATGCGCGCTCATCACGGACCTTCCATTCGATGCGTACAGTTGCGATCGCAATCTTCCAGGGCGTGCAGGCGCTCGATGTGGCCGGTCCCGTCGATGTATTCGCGGAAGCGAACGGCTTCATTGCGCCGTCGAGCGCGTATGAGATCACGCTGGTCGGTCCGGAAGAGCGCATCGTGCGCGCATCGAACGGCACGCGGCTCGTCGCGGATCTGTCTTTCGATGAAGCGGATCGACGCTACGGCACCGCGCTCGTCGCGGGCGGCCCGGCGCTTCCCGTCGATGATCCCGATCCCCGTCTGACCGCCTGGCTCGCCGATGTCGCTTCGCACTGCGAGCGCTACGGCTCGATCTGCACGGGCGCTTTTGCGCTCGGACACGCGGGCCTGCTCGATGACCGCGATGTGACCACGCACTGGCAGAACGCGCCGCGCCTCGCGGAGCGTTTTCCGCGCGCACGCGTCGAGCTGGATTGCATCTACATGCGCGACGGCAGGCTCGTCACGTCGGCGGGCGTGACGGCGGGCATCGATGTCGCGCTCGCGCTCGTCGCCGAAGATCACGGCGCGCAGGTCGCGCTAGCGGTCGCTAAGCGCCTCGTCGTGTTCGCGCAGCGGCGCGGCGGCCAGTCGCAGTTCAGCCCGTATCTGAGCGCGCCCGCCGACGAAACATCGCCGGTCGCGAAAGTGCAGGCGTATGTGATGGAGCATATCGGCGAGCGGCTGTCGGTCGCGCAACTGGCGAACGTCGCCGGCATGAGCGAGCGCAACTTCGCGCGCGCCTTCGTGCAGCTCGCGCAGATGACGCCGCATGAGTTCGTCGAACGCGCGCGCGTCGACGCGGCCCGCAATGTGCTCGAAAGTAGCGAGACGCCGCTGAAAACCGTCGCCTACGATTGCGGCTTCGGCACGGCGGATCGCATGCGGCTCGTGTTCACGCGACGGCTCGGCGTGTCGCCGAACGACTATCGGCTGAGTTTTCGCACACGCTTCACGAAGTGACTCGCACGATCGCGCGCCGACGTGTCACGCCGAGTTCGTTAAAATTCGTGATGAACGCGGCACGTGCGGCAGTGCGTGCGCGCCGCAGAATCCACCCTCGACATATCGGAACAGCGAATGACGAATCATGAGACCGCCATGCAAGATCCCTACGAACGACGCGCTTTGCTGCTGCACCTCGGCGACGTGCTTGAGTCGGTGTTTTGCCTGAGCCAATGCGCCGACGAATACGCGAGCATCGGCGAAGCGGTGAAGGGCAACGACGCGCTTGCAGGCTTTACGCTGCTCGGCTTCATCGACCCGAAGACGGCGCCGCGCGATTTCATCCGCCGCGCATCGGGCGCGTTCTTCGTGTGGCCGAAAGCGCTGCTGGACGAAACGCTCAATCGCGCGCTGCTCGCCAACACTGTGAAGCACGATCTCTTCGCGGACAACGCGAAGGGCTGGGATGCGTACGTGGAAGAGCGTCGCAAGGAAGTGCCATGGTTCGGCGAAGCGTTGCCGGAGACGGCGGAAAGCGCGGAGCCTGCGCATGCGGCGAAGGCGCAGGCTCCCGCGCCGCAGAAACAAAAGGGCAAGGCCAAGTCCGAGAAGCCATCGCGCTATTCGACGTGGCCGTGGCCCGACAAACCCACCGACGCGTAACCTTATTGCTTCTTGCCCATGCCGCTTGCGCCCGCATCGAAGCCGATCCCGTTCGGCCGGTCGGGCGCGGCGCCTTTGCCCGATGACGTCTTGCCCGGACGCGTCTTCAGCGCATCGCTCGCGTTTGCGGCCGCAGTCGCAGGTGGCGTGACGTTTTTCTCCTGATACGCGGGCGTGCTGTCGTATTCGAGCTTGTTCGGTTTTTGCGGCGCTTGCTGAGCGCTCGCCACAACGGCCAGCGTGCCGCCGAGCAGAATCCCCGTCATGCGCCCAAGTGTGCCGAGTGTGGGTCTCATCTGCTGCCTCCCTTTGTAGCTTGTACTTTCCCTTCTTCTAGCAAAGTGCGGACCCGCCGGTTGCGGCGTTCGATCGCACGGTTGTCCTTGCTCAAGCCTTGTCGCCGTTGGCTGCGCGCGTGTGCTCACGCCTTGAGCGCCGTCAATGGCGTGTGCGCGCCCGCCCGCGAGAATCCCCGTCTTTAACGTGGGAAAGCTAGAAATGAAGACAGTCTTCGGGGCAATGGTGATGGCATGCGCGTCCTTGTTTGGGGGCGTGGCGCACGCGGCGGACGATGCATCGTCGAGTGATTCGATGAGCGGCATCCACGCCGGCGATGTGCTGGTGCGTCTGCGCGCAATCAGCATCCAGCCGGATGTGCACGCGGGCGGCGCACTCGGCACGCTCGGTGTCGATGTGAACAACGCGATCGTGCCCGAACTCGACTTCACCTACATGATCCGCGACGAGATCGGCGTCGAACTGATTCTTGCCACGTCGCGGCATCAGGTGACGTCGAATATCGGCGGGCTTGGCGGCGTGAACGTGCTGCCGCCGACGCTGCTCCTGCAATACCACTTCAATCACGCGGGCCGTGTGCGTCCGTATGTCGGCGCGGGGGTGAACTACACGGTTTTCTATAACGACAAGCTGAAGGCGGGCGACACGCCGGTGTCGATCAGACACAGCAGCTTCGGCCCGGCGCTGCAGGCGGGCGTCGATGTGCAGGTCGCGAAGAATCTCTTCGTCAACGCGGACCTGAAGAAGATCTGGATGCGCACGAGCGCGTCGGCGGACGGCGCGGATCTCGGCTCGCTCAAGATCGATCCGTGGGTCGTCGGTATCGGCGTCGGCATGAAGTTCTGACGCGCGCGTTGTCCCGGCGAGTGTGCGCCGCCCCGCGTTCCGTCTGGAAATTGGCGGAAGATACCGGTGCTTCTGGCGTGGACGGTTTCGCGGTCGCGGTATCCTTTGCAGCAGGCCCGGCGCAGACTCGCGCCGCTCGCGCATGCGCGAACGGTGCGTGAGCTGCAACGACTAATAAAACCGCATCGGGGAACTGCAAGCCAATGAGACCTTCCACTTACGCGGGAATCGCTCTGCTCGCGGCGTGTGGCGCCGCTGCCGCGCAACAGCCGCTCGCCCTGCCCGGACGCAGCCAGAGCGCGTGGCAGCAATCGGTCGATAACGCCGCCTGCTACGGTTATGCCAATCAGACGACCAAGGTGAACGTCGCGCGCGAGCCACAGACGCCGCCACGCGACGCCCAGCGTGAAACGCGCGTGCTGACGCCGCCGCGTCCGCTCGAACCGCCTTTGCCGGCGGGCGCGTCGGGTGCGCTCGCGGCTTCCGCTGCCGCGCCGGCATCGGGCGCTTCGGCGGCGATCGCGGCATCGAGCTTGCCGCCGGGGAGAGTCTCGGGTGCGTCCGGATTGCCCGGCGCGTCCGGTCCGATGCCCGGCATGCCTGCGGTGCCGGCATCGATGGCGGCTGGCGCGTCCGGCGCATCGGATGCGATCTACGGCGGCGACATGAAGATGCCGCCGCTGCCGCCGCCCGAACCGCCGATGACGCGCTACTGGCGAGCCTACAGCGAGTGCATGCAGAATCGCGGCTACTTCACGCGATGAACCCTCGCAGCGCCGCATGAACGCCCAGCCGATCCACGAAGGCGGATGCGCATGCGGCGCGGTGCGCGTGCGTGTCGTGGGCGAACCGAAAGAAGTGAATCTGTGCCACTGCATGACGTGCCGGCGCATTCACGGCGCGCCGTTCGGCGTCTATGCGATCTTTCCGCGCGACGCGTTTCACGTCACGGGCGCTACGGTGGAATGGGAGAGTTCGACGACAGGCAAACGGCATCACTGCCCGTCGTGCGGCTCGCCGGTCTATCTGGCGTTCGACGGTGTCGATGAAATCGAAGTGCCGACCGGCATTTTCGACGAGACCGGTCTTTATCCGCCGCAATACGAAATCTGGTGCAAGAGCGCCGAGCCCTGGCACGACGCGCAAGGGCGGCCGCGCTTTGCACGCGGCGCGCCCTGATCAAACCATCAGCACTCGACGATCGCCTTCACGACGCCCGCCTTCGGATCGAGCAGCGACGCGAATTGCTCGGGCACATCGCTCAACGTCAGTCGATGCGTGTTGAGCGCATCGGTGGGCACTTCGCCCTTGCGCATCGCCGCGAGCACGGTCTCGAAGTCCTCGGGCGTCGCGTTGCGGCTCGCGAGCAGCGTCGCCTCGCGCTTGTGGAACTCGGGATCGGCGAACGAGATGCGATCCGGCACGATCGACACCAGCACGTACTTCCCGCCGTGCGCGATGAACTCGAAGCCGCGTTCCATCGCGCGCGAATTGCCGGTCGCGTCGAAGACCACATCGAAGAATTCACCGTTCGTGAGCGCCGACAGCGCCTGCTTGTCGTGCTCGCCGATCTGCACGGTGGCGTCCACTTTCAGCTCGCGTTTGCAGAACGCGAGGCGGTCTTCGCGCGTGTCGAGCGCGGTCACGTTCGCGCCGCGCAGACGCGAGAACGTGATCGCCGCCATGCCGATCGGACCCGTGCCGACGACCAGCACGCGCTGACCCGGCTTCACGTCCGCGCGGCGCACGGCGTGCGCGCCGATCGCGAGGAATTCGATCATCGCGGCCTGATCGAGCGTGACGCCCTCGGCCTTGTGAACGAATTGCGCGGGCAGATTCAGATATTCGGTGAACGCGCCGTCGCGATGCACGCCGAGCACCTGGATGTTCACGCAGCAGTTGGTCTTGCCCTGACGACACGCGATGCACTCGCCGCACGACAGATAGGGCATCACGTAGACGGTGTCGCCGGCCTTCAGGCCGCTCGCCGGGTCCGCTTCCTCGATCACGCCGGACAACTCGTGGCCCATCACGCGCGGATAGGAGAGATAAGGCTGATTGCCGGTGAAGATGTGCAGGTCGGTGCCGCACACGCCGACGCGCTTCACGCGCAGCAGCACTTCGTTCTCGCCGCGCCGCGGCTTCTCGCGCTGTTCGGCTTTCAGGGTTCCGGGCGTTTCGCAGATGACGGTCAGCATGCTTTTGTCTCGTGGTGTCTTTGGAGTGGGGCGTTCGACAATCTAACGATGCCCGTCGATTTGGTCAAGCCAATTTCGATATCGAAAAAGTGGTAAGGCCAGAATCGCGGCCAGCGGCGCGTGCGGTTTCGCCTTATATTTCCACCAGAGCGAACCCCGCAAAACACGCAAAAAGGACGGCACGTGCAGCAGCTTCATGAATTCGTCGAGCGGCATCCGCGGCTTTTCGTGCTGTCGGGAGCGGGCATCAGCACGGAATCGGGCATTCCCTGTTATCGCGACCGCGAGGGCCAGCGCACGGGCCGCGCGCCGATATTGCTGAAAGATTTTCTCGGCTCCGATTACGCGCGCCGCCGCTATTGGGCGCGCAGTCTCATCGGCTGGCCGGTCGTGCAGAACGCGCAGCCGAACGCCGCGCATCACGCGCTGCGGGCGCTCGATGCGCGTTCGCGGGTGCATCGGCTCGTCACGCAGAATGTCGATGGGCTGCACATTCGTGCGGGCAATCCCGATGTGATCGAGTTGCACGGCAATATCGGGCGGGTGCGCTGCATCGAATGCGGCGAGCGGCATACGCGTGCGGCGGTGCAGCGCATGCTCGAAGCGGCGAATCCGGATTTCATCGGTTATACCGCGCCCGCGGTGCCGGATGGCGATGCGCATATCGAGGATCTCGACTTCGCATCGTTCGATGTACCCGGCTGCACACGCTGCGGCGGCGTGCTCAAGCCCGACGTGGTGTTCTTCGGCGAGAGCGTGCCGCGCGTGCTCGTCGACGATGCGGCGCGCTCGCTCGAAGCCGCCGACGCGATGCTCGTCGTCGGCTCGTCGCTGATGGTGTATTCGGGCTATCGCTTCTGCGAGTGGGCCGCGAAGAGCGGCAAGCCGATCGCGGCGATCAACATCGGCAAGACGCGCGCCGATGCGCTCCTCGCGCTGAAAGTCGAAGCGCCGTGCTCGGAGGCGCTCGAACGATTGATCGAGCGCCTCGATGCGCGGCCGGTGGCGGGCTAGCGGCTACTTCGATTCGCGCGACAGCGCTTCGATGCCTTCGAGCAGGCGTTGCGCATCCGACATGCGCGAGAACAGGGCGGGCGTCACGCGCACGACTTCGCCCGAATCGGGACCGGGGCGCGTCACTGTGAACACGCCGAAGCGCTCGCGCAGCGCGGCGACGATCGCATCGCAGCCTGCTTTCGTCGCGCGTCCGTGCAGCCGGAAGCCGGTGATGCCGGCGGTCATCGACGGATCGTCCGGCGTCATGATCTGCACGCCGGGCAACTCGCGCGCGGGTTTCGCCCAGGCATCGCGCAAGGCACGCAAACGCGCTTCCTTCGCCATCGACCCGATCGCCCGATGCACATCCAGCGCCGCCGGCAGCGTGAACCACGCGGCGAAGTTCGGCGAGCCGGTGTGCACGCGCGCGCGGATATCGTCGGCGGGCCAGGTGCGGTCGCCGAAATACGGATCGATCGACGCGACATGTCCCTTGCGGATATAGATCGCGCCGCAGCCGAGCGGCGCGCCGATCCACTTGTGCAGATTCAGCGCGGCGAACTGCGCGTTCAGGTCGGGCACGTCGAAATCGAGCTGGCCCCACGAATGCGCCGCATCGACGATCACGTCCGCGCCGGCTTCCTTCGCCATCGCCGATATGTCCGCGACCGGCAGCACGAGACCCGTCGCGAAGCACACATGCGAGAGCAGCACGAGCCGCGTGCGCGGGTGCGCGCTCAAGGCCTTCGCGTAGGTTTCGAGAACGGCTTCGCGCGTCGCAGGTTCGGGCATCGTGATGCGCACGGGCGTGACGCCGCGCCGCTCGCGCAGCCATTCCATCGCGTCCTTGCCGCAGGGGTAGTCGAGATCACTGTAGAGCACGGTGTCGCCGGGCGCGAGGCGGTTGTAGCCGCTGATGAGCGCGAGCAGCGCTTCGGTCGCATTGCGCGTCAGCTCGATTTCCTCGACCGCGCAGCCCATCTCTTTCGCGACGCGCTCGCGCAAGCCCTGATACAGCGTCATCAGATGCGGACGGATCAGCAATGTCGTCTCGTGGTTCACGCGCTCGGTCCAGTGATGAAACATCGCCTTGACCGGCTCGGTCATCGCACCCCAGAAGCCGTTCTCCAGATTGATCAGCGCATCCGATTGCCGCCACAGTCCGCGCACCGCGTCCCAGTAATTTTCATCGGTGGCGAGGTTGACACCCGGCGTGGGCGGCAGCGCCGCGAGCGCGGCTTCGAATTCGGGTGTGCGGTAGTCGAGGATATCGGGCATCTTTCTGAGCGTTTCGTAGAGGAGAGGAAATAGTTACTCGAAGCGTTGATGGTGCATGGTAATGGGATTACCGATCGGCTTGGACAAAGTGCAGACTATTTGCATCTTTTCCCTTCAGAGCAAATGCGGCGGGGCCGTAATCAGCAAGAAGAGCGTCGAGATGGCGCCGCTATGTCCCCCTGAACGGACCCTGAGAGAGAACCCAAAACATGAACCTCAAGAACATCACGATCAAAAATAAGTTGGTCGCTGGATTCGGTATTCTGGCTGTACTGGTCGTGCTTGTGGCAGGTATGTCCCTGCGCGCGCTGTCCGTCGCGACGGACGGCTTCGCGCACTATGTGAACGGTATCAACGCGCGAGCCGACGTGGCCAGTCAGATTCGCGCGGCTGTCGACCGCCGCGCGATCGCCGCGCGCAATCTCGTGCTCGTCACCAGGCAGGCCGACCTCGATCTCGAGAAAGCCGATGTCCTGCGCGCGCACGAAGACGTGAAGGCGCGTCTAAAGCAGCTCAACGACATGATCGCCGCCGCGACCGACACCAGCGAAAAGGCGAAGAGCCTCGTCGCCGAGATGGGACGCGTGGAAAGCTTATACGGGCCGGTCGCGACGAATATCGTCGGACTCGCGCTCGCGGGCAAGCGCGACGAGGCGATCCAGAAGATGGACGACGAATGCCGCCCGCTGCTCGCGCAACTGGTGAAGGCCACCGACGATTACGCGACCTACACCGCCTCGCGCCGCGAGGACATCGTGCGCGCGGACGCAGCCAGCTACGAGATGCAGCGCAACGTGCTGGTCGCGCTCTGCGCGGCGGCGGCGCTCTTCGCGGTCGCTGCGGGCATCGCGATCACGCGCTCGATCACGACGCCGATCGGCGAGGCGGTCGGCATCGCGCAGACGGTGGCGCGCGGCGATCTGACGAGCCATATCGTCGCCGAAACGAAGGACGAAACCGGCGACCTGCTGCGTGCGCTCGCGACGATGAACGCGCGTCTCACCGAAACCGTTGGCCGCGTGCGCGAAAGCAGTGGCGCGGTCGGCGGCGCGGCGAAGGAGCTCGCGACCGGCAACACCGATCTGAGCCAGCGCACCGAAGAACAGGCCGCGTCCTTGCAGGAGACGGCGGCGAGCATGGAAGAGCTCACGTCCACCGTGCGTCAGAACGCCGAGAACGCGCAGCAGGCGAGCACGCTTGCGTCGAATGCATCGGATATCGCGAAGAAGGGCAGCGATGTCGTCGGCCGCGTGGTCGAGACGATGAACGGCATCAGCGACAGCTCGGGCAAGATCGCGGAGATCACGGGGATCATCGAAGGCATCGCGTTCCAGACCAATATTCTCGCGCTCAACGCAGCCGTGGAAGCGGCGCGGGCGGGCGAGCAGGGCCGCGGCTTCGCGGTCGTCGCGAGCGAAGTGCGCAGCCTGGCGCAGCGTTCGTCGACGGCGGCCAAGGAGATCAAGGAACTGATCACGGATTCCACCGCCAAGGTGCGCGACGGTTCCATGCTGGCAGGCGAAGCGGGCACGACGATGGCCGAAGTGACGCAGGCCGTCGCGCGCGTGACGGACATCATGCAGGAGATCGCGGCGGCGTCGTCGGAGCAGGGACGCGGCATCGAGCAGGTGAATCAGGCCATCACGCAGATGGACGAAGTCACGCAGCAGAACGCGGCGCTCGTGGAGGAAGCGGCGGCGGCTGCGTCGTCGCTGGAAGAGCAGGGACGCAGGCTCAACGAGGCGGTGGCGTTCTTCACCGTGGACGCGCAAACGCCGACGTTCACACGGGCCGCGCCGAGCGTGGCGCGTGCGCCGGCTGCGAAGAAGCCCGCGCCTCGCGTCGCTCAGGTTGCAGCCGCGAAGCCCGTGAGCGCCGACGGCTGGAGCACCTTCTGACGCGGGTTCAGGCGTTCACATCGACGATCACGCGCCCCTTCACTTCGCCGCGCAGCAAGCGCGCGGCGACCTCGGGCGCGTCGGCGAGAGGAATGGCGGTCGCGACGCTTTCGATGGTCGCGACCGGCACTTCATCGGCGATCGCCTTCCATGCCGCGATGCGCCGATCGCGCGGCACGTAGACGCTGTCCACCCCCAGCAGAGCGACGCCGCGCAGGATAAACGGCGCGACCGACGCGGGCAGATCCATGCCTTGCGCGAGCCCGCACGCCGCGACCGCGCCGCCATAGCGCAAGCTCGCGCAGACATTCGCGAGCGTATGACTGCCGACGCAATCGACGGCCGCCGCCCAGCGTTCCTTCTGCAGCGGCTTGCCGGGCTCCGAAAGCGTCGCGCGTTCGACGATATCCGCCGCGCCCAGCGCGCGCAGCCGCTCGGCTTCCTCGGGACGGCCCGTCGATGCGATCACGCGAAAGCCGCGCTTCGCCAGAATCGCGACGGCAAAGCTGCCGACGCCGCCGTTCGCGCCGGTCACGAGCACGTCGCCGTCGTTCGGGCCGACGCCGTATTTTTCCAGCGCCTGCGCGCACAACATCGCGGTATAGCCGGCGGTGCCGATGGCCATCGCCTGGCGCGTCGTAATGTTTTCGGGCAGCGCGATCAGATGATCGCCCGGCACGCGCGCTTTCTGCGCGAGCCCGCCCCAGTGCGTTTCGCCCGCGCCCCAGCCGTTCATCACGACCTTGTCGCCGGGTTGGTAGTCCGGATGCGAACTCGTTTCGACGACACCCGCGAAGTCGATGCCCGGCACCATCGGCCAGGTGCGCACGACCGGCACTCGGCCGGTGATCGCGAGGCCGTCCTTGTAGTTGAGCGTGGAGAACTCGACGCGCACGAGCACGTCGCCGCCATCGACGGACGAAGCCAGGCGCGATTCGTCGATCGACTGAATGGACGCGACCGTGCGGTCGTCCTGTTTGTCGAGCATGAGGGCTTTGAACATCGGCGGTTTCCGGTTGAGGTCAGGCAAAAGAGGCGGCGCGCGGCCGCCTCCGGTCAAGCTTAATGATGCTCGAATTCCGCGCGCGGCTTCGGCGTCGGCTTCACCTTGTTGTACTGGAACTCGGGCAGCGCCTTGATCGCGTCCTTGGTTGCGCCCGCGAGCACGAACTGGCCGTTTTTCACATCGAGCTGCTCGATCGGAATCGCGACATCGTGGCGCGCCACGCCGAGGAACTTGTTCGCCGCGATGATCGCGAACGAAACGGACTTGTCCGGCGCGACGATGATGTCATTGATCACGCCGACGCGTTGTCCCTGATCGTTCACGACGGGCTTGTTGAGGATGGATTTTTTGACGCTCCAGCCATCGATGATGGCCGTCGATACCTCGACCGATACGCCGAGCGGTTGAGCGCCCGCGACCTGGGCAAACGATGCCGTGGAAGTCAGGCCAAGTGCCGACGATGCAACGAGCAGTGCCACGAGTTTCGATTTCATTGGTTCGATTCCTCAAAGGATTGGGCAAACCGGTTCAATGGAAATGCGCGATTCAAGCTTCCAGCGCGGTAGAAGTTTGAACGTTAATCGTGGTTTCTGCAGGAACGGTGCCGGGTTGCGCCGCGCGCACTGCATTAGTGCGAACGTGCGGCGCGTGGCGTTTGCGGATTCAGTGCGTGAGACGCGTGAGCGCGTCGGCTTTATGCACCGCGCGCTTGCCGCTCTTGTCGCTTTCGACCTCGAAGTGCGGATCGTCGTGCGACGCGTTGACGGTATGACCGTCGAGCGTCGTGCGCTCGGTGACGATGCGCACGATATGCCCGGTCGTCTCGCCTTGCGGCGTGTTCCAGCGGACGTGATCGTGCAGCTTGAAGGATCGGCTCATGGCGCACGCCTCCTGAAGAATGTGGACGTTTCAGCAGACGCAACCGCCATGCCCGTCATTGAAGACGCGACAGCGTGGCTTCGTCCCCGCGACCTTCGAAATAGCGGCGCAGTGCTTCGTTGAAGACATCGGCGTCGTCGGCCGTGTGCGCGAACAGGGTCATCGACGAATGAAATTTCATGTCGTCCGGATAGCCGAAGATGTCGCTGACGCTGCGCCCCTGCACGCCGTTGACGATGCGCGTCAGTTCGACGAGCCGCGCGCCCAGCACGGGATGCGCGAGATACGCGCGGGCTTCGTCGCGCGATGAAATCGCGTAGTGCTGCGCCATCGCGCTGTGCCCGAGGCCGGCGATCTGCGGGAACACGAACCACATCCAGTGCGTGCGCTTGCGGCCGGCGGAAAGCTCGGCGCGCACGTCGTCGATGACGCTTTCCTGCGCGTCGACGAAACGCTGAAGATCGTAGGGATCGCTCATGGTTTTCTCCTTACGCGACTGCATCGGCGATGCGCTGTCTCATCGCCGCGTCGGGATAGATGCCGATGCCCGCGCGCGCGTTGTCGATCATGTATTCGCGCCGTCCCGTGCCGGGAATCACGCAGGTCACGGCGGCGTTGCCCAGCACGAATTTGAGCAGAAGCTGTGCCCACGACGCGCAGCCGAGTTCCTGTGCGAAGGCGGGCAAGGGCCGGTTGCGCAGGCTCGCGAGCAGCGAGCCGCCGCCGAACGGCTGATTGACGATCACCGCGACGCCGCGCTCGGCGGCGAGCGGCAGAAGGCGCGCTTCGGCGTCGCGGTCGTTGGCGGCGTAGTTGATCTGCACGAAATCGATGCGCTCCGAGCGCAGCACCGCCTCGACCTGCGGGAACGCGCCGGACGTGTAGTGCGTGACGCCGATATAGCGGATCTTGCCGGCGGCTTTCCAGTCGCGCAGCGTGGCGAGATGCGTGCGCCAGTCGAGCAGGTTGTGAATCTGCATGAGGTCGATGCGATCGGTCTGCCACAGGCGCATCGACTGCTCCATCTGCGCGATGCCGGCCTCGCGTCCGTCGGTCCAGACCTTGGTGGCGATGAACGCCTTGTCTCGCGTATGCGATTGCGCGAGCAGCGCGCCCGCGACGGCTTCGGAGGAACCGTACATCGGCGATGAATCGATCACCGAGCCGCCCGCCGCAAAAAGCACGCGCAGGACTTCGGCAAGCTCGCGGCGGCGCGCTGCGTCATCGTCGACATCGAAGGTGCGCCAGGTGCCGCAACCGACGACGGGCAGAGGCTCGCCGGTCGAAGGGATGGGACGCTTCTGCATGAGCGGGGCGGGCGGTTCGGCGGCCTGGGCCGATTGAGCCGATCGGGCGGCGAGCGCGGCGGCGGTCACGCGGAGAAAGTCGCGGCGAGTGGTCATGAGCGGTGCGCGCAGATCGCGCGATTCGGCGGGCGGAAGGGCATGTCGCGAGTTCCTCCTCGAAGGCGTTCCATTCGATTCTTTCGCTTCCGGAAAAGCACGATGACGCAATTTCGTTTCCATCCCCGAGCCGCTGCGCCTACCTTGAAGTTACGCATTTTTGCGGTTCGGACGCCTGGAAGAATTAGCATAGCCGGCCGTCTCCGGCGATCTCAGTTCGTAACATCATGACCCATTCGAATGACCTGCAACACATGGAGCCGCTGGAACTGATCCGCACGCTCCGAAAGGCCGGCCGCGCCGGCGAGGCGCAAGCCCTCGCGACGAAGTTGTCGGCGTCCGGCGATCCCGGCTGCCATATCGGCCAGCTCGGTATCGACCTGAGTTTCGCCGGCCTGCACGCCGAAGCCGAAAAGCATCTGGAACGCGCTCTGGCCGACAAGGCGCTGTCTCATTTCAATCGCTATCTCATCAGCGAAGAGCTTTCGATCGTGCAATTCATCCTCGGCAGGTTTCACGAAGCGAACCAGCGACACCGCATGATTCGCGGCCCCGCTTACGCCGACGCCTTCTATCGCCTCGTTCTGGGAGAGCATCCCCTGTGGCAGGCCACACCGCTGGAAAAACTCCTCGGCATGGAGGAACCCGTCGCGGGCATGCGAATTTACGTCCACTACGAAGGCGGGTTCGGGGACTTCGTGCAATTTTCGCGCTACGTCGATCTGCTGCTTCGCGACGGCGCGCGGGAAGTCGTCGTGGAGCATTTCCCGGGATGGGATGAGGTTTTCCGGCACAGCGATGCGGTGCCGTTGACGTTGGCCACGGAGGAACAGCGCGCGATCGGACTCGAACGCTGCGATCGCTTTACCTTCGGCTTTAGTCTCTACGCGCGCTATCAGCGCTCGCCGTACTTTCCGGCTGAGAATCCGGCGGCGCGTATCGCCATCGATCCGGCCAAGAAGTTATCCGACGAGGCGAGCGCGCTGCTGAGCGACGGCACGAAGCGCCCGAAAATCGGCCTGATCTGGCAAAGCGCGAGCGGCGTGCGTCAGGAGCCGTATCGATCGATTCCGCTCAGCCGTCTCGAATCCATGCTGTCGAACCGCGCCTGCCGTTTCTACTCGCTGCAGGTAGGCGAGATCAGCGAAGCAGAGCGCGCCGTCATGCACCGCCACGGCGTGACCGACATGGCGCCCTGTCTCTCGACCTTCGGCGACACCGCCCGCGTGCTCGAAAAGCTCGATCTGCTCGTCACCATCGATACGGGTTCGGGGCATCTGGCCGGTGCGCTGAATCGACCGGTGTGGGTGCTGCTGTCGCAGGCATGCGATGCGCGCTGGCTCGACTGTCAGCGCTTCACGCCGTGGTATCCGTCGATGCGTCTCTATCGACAGACCGAACTCGGCAACTGGACTCAGCCGCTCGCCGACCTGCAGGCCGACCTCAGTGCTTTCTCAACGCAGGCGTTCGCCGAAAGCCCCTGAATCGCTCGCGCCGATGTTCCTCGTCGAAGTGCGCGCGCGCGGGCTTGACGAGATCGCTGCGCGACACGATGCCGACGAGTTTTAACGACTGCTTGTCCGCGACCACCGGCAGGCGTTCCAGTTCGTGCACGGCGAGGCGCGTCGCGGCGAGGCGGCACGGTTCGCCCGGCAGCGCGAAGACCGGCGCCGCGGCCTGAAGCCGCTGCAATGCCTCGCCGATGCTCACACCCGCCTGCGCTTCGTTCAACGTCCCGAGCGCCGCTCGATCCAGCATCCCGACGAGCACGCCGTCACGCACGACCGGATACGCGCGATGCACCTGATGCGGCCCGAAGTGCTTCGCGAGCACGTCGGTGAGAGGCGTGGCGGCGTCGATCGTCAGCACGTCGCGCGTCATGACTTCATCGACGTGATGACGCTCCAGCGGATCCACGCCGTACTCGCGATAGATGTGATAGCCGCGCCGCGCGATCTTCTCGGTCATGATCGAGCGTTTCATCACGACGGTCGCGAAGCCGTGCGCGACGAGCGTCGCGGCGAGCAGCGGCAGGAGCGCGTTCGCATCGTGCGTGAGGCCGAACGCGAAGACGATCGCGGTGAGCGGCGCGCCCAGCGTCGCGCCGAGCGTCGCGGCCATGCACACGAGCGGCCAGAGCGCGGCGTCGTGGCCGGGGAGGATCGCGCCGAGCGCGGTGCCCAGGCCCGCGCCGAGCATCAGGAGCGGCGCGAGCACGCCGCCCGACGTGCCCGAGGCGAGCGCGACGACCCAGATGATCGCCTTCACGGCGAGAATCGACAGCGCCACCTTGATCGCGATGTGCTGATGCAGCAGGTCGCCGATCACGTCATAGCCGACGCCGAGCGCGCGCGGCTCGATGTATCCGCCGATGCCGACGAACACCGCGCCGATCGCGGGCCACCACATCCAGTGGATCGGCAGCTTGCCGAACACGTCCTCGAGCTTGTAGAGCGCCGCCGACAGCCCCGAGGCCAGCGCGCCCGACAGCAAGCCGGCGACGAGACACGAAAGCAGCGAAATCATCTGCGGCGGCTGGGTTTCGAGCGGAAAGAGCGCGCCCGTGCCGAATACCGACGCGCGCGCGAAACCCGCGACGGCGCACGCGAGCGCGACCGGCAGAAAGCTGCGCGGCCGCCATTCGAAGAGCAGCAGCTCGACCGCGAGCAGCACCGCCGCGACCGGCGTGCCGAACACGGCGGTCATGCCCGCCGCCGCGCCCGCGACGAGCAGCGTCTTGCGCTCGGCGGCAGTCACGTCGATGCATTGCGCGATCAGCGAGCCGAGCGCGCCGCCCGTCATGATGATCGGGCCTTCCGCGCCGAACGGCCCGCCGCTGCCGATCACGATGCCCGACGACAACGGCTTCAGAATCGCCACTTTCGGCGACATGCGGCTCTTGCCGAAGAGAATCGCCTCGATGGCTTCCGGAATGCCGTGGCCGCGAATCTTCTCCGAGCCGAAACGCGCCATCATCCCGACGATCAATCCGCCGATCACCGGAATCGCGATCACCCAGGGTCCGAGCGTGTTGAGCGCGGGCGAGCGATCCTCGATCGAGAACGTGCCGAAGAAGAACAGGTTCGTGAAGAGATGGATGAGCCCGAGAAGCACGACGGCCGCGAGCGTGGCGACACCGCCGATGATCGCGGCGAGCCCGCAGATCCTGAGCAGCCGGTCGTTGACCGAAAAGTCGCGTTTGTGATGGTCCATGATCAGTGCTCCAGGTGATTCAGAGATCGATGCTCGGCACGCGGAACGCGCCTTCGAGCGACTTCAGCTCCGCGCGATGCAGCGCGGCGAGCCGTTCGAGCACGTCTTCGCCGCGCGCTTCGAGATGCACCCGCACCTGACGGCGATCCTCGTCGCTCGGCGCGCGGCGCACGAGCCCGGCCGCCTCGCAGCGCGTAACGAGCGCCACGACGCCGTGATGATGCGATTGCAGCCGCTCCGCGAGTTCGCCGACCGTCGCCCAGTCGCGGCCCGGATAGCCCTTGATGTGCAGCAGCAGCAGATATTGCAGCGGCGTGATGCCTTCGCTCTGTGCGGCGTGTTCGGAGAAGCGCTCGAAGCGGCGCATCTGATAGCGGAATTCGGATAGCTGTTCGAAGTCCGGTTTGTCGAGCGTGCGAGGGGTTTTCATCGGATTCCAGTCAGCGCGGGGCGGTTCAGGCGCTCTTGCGTTCGCCCGCGAAAGATTGCCGATAGAGCCCGGAGATCAGGTCGGTTTCGGTGACCATTCCGGCAAGCTCATCGTGCGCGCCGACCACAGGAATATGGTGGTGTCCGAAGTGCGCGAACATCGGCACCAGTTCGGCGATCGCGGTGCCCGTCTTCACGGTGCGGACGTCCGTCGTCATCAGCGCGGCGACGAGCGGCGGCGTCGTCGACGGGCCGCGCATGAGTCGCTCGATCGCGCGCTTCATGCCCTCGACGATGCCGCCGCGGCGCACCGGCGCCAGGTCCGCGCGCGTGACGATGCCGCACACGCGGCGTGTCGCGTCGATCACCGGCAGCGCCTTCACCTGATGCCTGTCGATAAGCGCGAGCGCCGCCTGCGCGCTCGTATCGGGCGTCACCGACACGATCGCGCGCGACATGATGTCCGCGCACGTGAACTCCGTGAAACGGCGCGCGTAGGCCTGCAACTGCGTCTCGCGCAGGAGCGCTTCGAGATCGTCCGGATCGACGTCGAGCATTTCGCTGCGCCGCGACAGCACGGCTTCGAGATCGGCGCGCGTGAACGAGGCGGCGTCGGGCGGCGCGTTCGCGGGTTTCGGCGCGGCGTGGCCGTGCGGATAGCGATGGCCCGTCAGCGCATGAAACACGATCGCCGACGACAGCAGCGCCGCCGACTGGATCGCCACCGGCGCGAACACGAAGCCGAAGCCGAGCGCATGAATCGACGGTCCGCCGAGCACGGCGGTCAGCGCGACCGCGCCCGACGGCGGATGCACGCAGCGCAGCGCGAACATCGCGCAGATGGCGAGACAGACGGCGAGCGCAGCGGCGTCGATCGGATCGTGGATGAGCATCGCGCAGGCGACGCCGACCGTCGCCGACACGAGGTTCCCGCCGATGATCGACCACGGCTGCGCGAGCGGACTCGCGGGAACGGCGAAGAGCAGCACGGCGGAGGCGCCCATCGGCGCGATGAGAAACGGAATGGCCGCTGCGTCGCCGACCAGGAGATGCGCGAGGCCGCCCGTCAGCGCGATGCCGATCAGCGCGCCCAGACCGCCGCGCAGCCGCTCGGTCCAGCGCAGCGTGACAGGAGCGGGGAGAAAGCCTTGCAGCCAGCGAAGCAATACGTTACGCGACACTTTTTCAGCGTTCCGGAAGAGTCAGTGGAGGGTCACACTGGCCGGCCGGGTCGGTGGCGCGAGAGCAAGCGTGCGACAGTCTCAAATTATATCGCAATATGATACAAATTGTCGCGCGTTTCGTTTTGTCGCGGCCGAACGGTCATGCGCGACGGGCGGCGTCCTCCTGTACGATGAACTTTCCCTCCTGCGGCGCGGGCACTTCCACATGTTTCGTCGCTTCATTTCCGATCTGGCGTGCGTCATCGTCGGCGTGTGCGCGTGGTCGTGCGCCGTTGCCGCGACGGACGACGATCCTTCGACCGTCGTCAGCGACGTCCACGAGTTCGTCGTCGCCGCCGATGGCTCGCTGACCGAAGACGACGCCGCCGTGCTGCGCGCGAACACGTCGGCGGGCGTCGACGAGATCGCGCAGCGCTACGTCTGGTACGACAAGAGCGTGTCGAAGGTGGATATCGTCGAGGCCTATTCGGTCGATGCGAACGGCGAACGCCACGACGTCACACCGGATCAGATCCGCGACATCCAGGAGCCGCGCTCGGCGGGCGCGCCGACGTTTCAGGACGCGAAACTGCGCGCGGTGATCTTTCCGGCAGTGGGCATCGGCTCGACGGTGCATCTGCGGTCCCGCAAGAGTCAGGCGGCGGCGGTGATTCCGGGGCAGTTCAACTATTACGTCGATCCGGGGCCGAGGCCCGTGCTGCAACAGCGGCTCGTCTTCGATCTGCCGGCGGACAAGCCGCTTTATGCCGACGCGCGCGGTTACATCGCCGAGCCGCCCGTCACGGAAAACGGGCGCACGCGCTATGCGTTCGTCTACCGGCGCGATCGTATCGCGCGCATCGAAAGCGGCTCGGTGGGCTATGCGCAGTACGGCGATCGTCTGATGGTCACGACCTTTCCCGATTACGCGAGCTTCGCGAAAAGCTATCGCGAAGCGGCCGCCGATCCGGGCGCGAGCGATCCCGCCATCCGCGCGCTCGCGCAATCGCTCACGAGCCACGACGCCGACGACCGCGCCAAAGCCAAAACGCTCTACGACTGGGTGCGCCACTCGATCCGCTACGTCGCGATGTTCATCGGCCAGAGTCCCGCCGTGCCGCATCGCGTGACCGACGTGCTCGCGAACCGCTACGGCGATTGCAAGGATCACGTCGCGCTCTACGGCGCGCTGCTCGATGCCGTCGGCATTCGCAACGAGCCGGCGCTGATCGGCCTGGGCTCGGTCTATACGCTGCCGTCGGTGCCGGGTTACGGGTCGGGCGCGATCAATCACATCGTCACGTGGCTGCCCGATCTGAACCTGTATGCGGACAGCACGGCGTCGAGCGTCGAGTTCGGTTTTCTGCCGCTCGCCGACATGGATCGTCCCGCGCTGCTCGTGAACACCGGCGCGCTCGCCCGCACGCCTGCGACCCAGCCGCTCGCGCGCACGGCGCGTCTGCAGATCGAGGTCGCGCCGCAGGGCGAGGCGAGCTTCGCCTACTGGGTGGAGGACGCGGGATGGAGCGCCGAGATCGAGCGGATGAACCTGCGGCTCGCGAATGCGCAGCGGCGCGACCAGATCGCGGCGGACCGGCTGCGCTTCACCAATTTGCGCGGCGCGGGCGCGCTGACGACGAGCGAGGTCGAGGCCAGCGGCGGCCCGGGCGCGACGACGCTGCGCGGCGCGCTCGCCGCTCGCGTCTGGCCGAGCGGCCCGACGGCGCTGCCCGCGCTTTCGAGCCTCTCGGGCGGCATCGCGACGGCGACGCGCAACTGGCTCGCCGAGCGCACGCGCACGCAGCCGTATCTGTGCATCGGCGGGACGTTCGACGAAGTCTCGCAGATCACGCTGCCGAAGACGATGCGCGTGACCGAGGTGCCCGCCGATCAGGATCTGACGAGCGACTTCTTTCGCTACCGCTCGCGCTATCTCTTCGATCCGTCGACCAATGTCGTGCAGATTTCGCGCACGCTGGAAGCGCGCTTCGGCAAGCAGGTCTGCACGCCCGACGATTTCCGCGCGGCGCTGCCCGCGCTCAAGACGATCGAGCGGGATGCGCAGGCGCAGATCATCGTGAAGGCCGCTGGCCGATGAAGCTCACTCCATGTCCCGCGCGACGCGAAAGCCGTTCTGCGACTGTCGCACGCTCGAACTGTATTTGAAGCGCGTCGCCGACTGCATGTAGGACGCGCCTTCGCGCCACGAGCCGCCGCGAATCACGCGCACCGAACACGAAGGATCGTCCCACGCGCGGCCATCGACGGGCGCGCTCTTGTACGAGCTATGCCAGCAGTCGGCGACCCATTCCCAGACGCTGCCGTTCATGTCGTACAGGCCATAGGGATTCGCCGCGAACGATCCGACGGGCGTCGGCGCGTCGGGTTTGTACGGATCGCCGCAATCCTTGCAATCGGCCGTGCCTTTCTTCATCTGATCGCCCCACCAGTAGGTGGACTGCGTGCCGCCGCGCGCCGCGTATTCCCACTCTGCTTCCGTCGGCAGACGATACGCCTTGCCGCCCACCTTGCTCAGCCATTTGACATAGACCTGCGCGTCGTCCCAGCTCACGTTGCGCATCGGCGCATTGCCGGGCGGCGTGCCCGACTCGCCTTCCGCCGCGACGCGCGTGCACGCGCCCGCATCGACGCAGGCGTTCCATTGCTCGACCGTGACTTCGTATTTGCCGATGGCGAACGCGCGCCCGATCGATACCCGGTGCGGCGGCTTCTCGGCGGGATCGTCGTTGTTGCTGCCCATCGTGAAGCTGCCGGACGAGAGCGGAATCAGGACAGGGCACGTCGGGCAATCCTTGATCTCGCCGCCGCTTGCCGTCTTCGCCGCGGGCTTGGTGGTGATGGCGGCGGGCGGCGCGGTCACCGCGGCGGCGGCGGGCGCGGCCGGCACGCTCGGGCGCGGTTTTTCCGGCGCGGTAGCGGTGGCGGCGGCCGGCGCGGATGGCGGCGGCTTGGGCGCCGGTGCGGCGGGCGTCGCGGTCGCAGCCGGTGGCGCGGCCGGCGCGGATGCCGCCGGTTTCGCATTGCCCGCCGCGTGCAGACGATCGATGCGCGCCTTCGCGAGCGCGGCGAAACGGCCATTCGGATACGCCTTCAGATACGCTTCGTAATCGCTCGGATAGGTGCTGTCCTTGATCGATTCCCAGAACGTCAGTTCGTACTGCTCGTTGCTGTCCTTCGGAAGGATGCCGCGCGTGCGCACGGCGTTGGCGGAATCGGCAGGATCGATGGCGTTCGCGTCCGCGATGCGCATGTTCGTCGATGCATCGGCGATCGCGAAGCCCGCATCGAGCGTCGATGCGAGCCACGGCCGCTGTGCGCCGCGCGATGCTCGCGCGACGTCCGATGCCGCCGCCGCGAAAGTCGATGGCGTCACCGATGCATCCGCGCCCAACGCACGCAGAAGCGCCGCGGTATAGCGCCCGTTGCGTTCGCTTTCGGCAGCGGCGTCTCCAGGCGCGGCCGCATACGCGACGAGCGTGCGCGGCGGCAGCGTCCACGTCCGCGCGTTCGCTTTTTCGAAGGGATCGGTGAGGCACATGTCGAGCACGACGATGTTCGCCGCGCCCGGCCGAGCGCGCGTCATGCGCTCGACGATGTCCTTCGCGGAGAGCGTGTCGCGCACGAGCGTCGCGGGCCGCTGCTCGCGAGCGTCGAGCGGCACGAGCAACGCATCGCCGCCCGCCTGCAATCCGTGACCGGCGAAATAGACGAGCGCCGTGTCGTTCTGGCCGAGCCTCGTGGCGAATGCATCGAGGGCCTGCCGCATCGCGGCTTCATCGAGATTCGTGCGCTGCGTCACGTCGAAGCCGAGTGCGTCGAGTGCCGCGGTCATGTCATGGGCATCGCGCGATGCGCTTGCGAGCGGGTGATCGACATAGTCTGCATTGCCGATCACGAGCGCGAGATGTCGGGGCGCGTGTGCGGCCGTCGCGATAGAAGAGGAAGACAGCGCTGCGACCGAAGCCGCATTCGCTTGCGCGGGCGGCAGGCCGATAGTCAGCAACACGCCCGCGATAAGAAGAGTTCGCCACATATTCACACCCTGTCCGTCCGGCTTTGAGTGGAGGGCATCGCGTTGCATTCGCGCTCGATGCCGAGGCTTGGGGCGAGGTCCGCGCCCTGTGTGGGTCCAGCACCAACAACGATAGCACGCGCTCACGCAGCGCTTAATCCCCTGAAGGGAGGTATCCGTCATGAGGGCCGGCCCGCACCCCTCTGCACGTATCTTTTTTAAACGTTACGTCCTAATCTAAAAGCCAACGACGGTGCATCACGCAACCCGCATCTCGCGCCGAGCACGAGCGTTCGCGCGTGCAAGGCACGATTCCCTGGCCCATCCGCGAGGCCTTTCAACGAGAGAGGCGTGCATAACATGCTGAGAAGAACCGTGCTTGGCGCGCTGGCTTCCCTGGCCGCTCTGGCCGCCGATTCGTCGTTCTCCGCCGCCGCGCGTGCGCGCACGCCAGCGCCGCCGAACGCCGAGGCGTACATCATCTGGCCGCCCGACGGCGCCGTGATTTCGGGCGGCAAGCTCTGGGTGCGCATGGGCCTGCGCAACATGGGCATCTGTCCGAAGGGCGTCGATCTGCCGAACGTGGGGCATCACCATCTGCTGGTCGATGCGGATCTGCCGCCGCTCGATCAGGAGATTCCGTCCGATCGCAATCATCTGCATTACGGTGCGGGCGAAACCGATGCGCGCCTCGAACTGCCGCCGGGCAAGCACACGTTGCAGTTGCTGATGGGCGACTACAACCACGTTCCGCACGATCCGCCGGTGTATTCGAAGAAGATCACGATCACTGTGAAATGAGCTGTGAAATGAGCCGTGCACTTGCCGAGGGCACATGACATGAAAAAACGATCCGCCGACGCGCTCGCGTTCTCGCGTTCGCTCCTCGTCGCCGTCACGCTCGCGACGGCGATCGCCGCGCCGTGCGCGTTCGCCGGGCCGACGCCCGCGCCCGCCAACGCCTATGCGTACATCGGCTATCCGAACGACGGCCAGACCTTGCCCGCGGGCAAGCCCTTCAAGGTCTGGTTCGGACTGCGCTACATGGGCGTCGCGCCGCGCGGCGTGAAGTTTCCAAACACGGGGCATCATCATTTGCTGATCGACGTTGACTTGCCGCCGATGGATCAGGAGATTCCATCGGATCGCAATCATCTGCACTACGGCGCCGGTGAAACCGAAACCATGCTCGAGCTTCCGCCGGGCAAGCACACGATTCAGCTTCTGATGGGCGATGACAAGCACATACCGCATAACCCGCCCGTCTATTCCAAGAAGATCACGATCTACGTCAAATGAATCCGGGCGCCGCGTGAGGCACTGAGCGGCGCCTTTCCCGGTTTCTTCCATCGGCTTCGAGTCCGCGTGTGTATCGCGGAGGGAAACATTCGTCCTTGCTCCGGATGAGGTGTCGCTCGTGAACCGACAGTGCAACACGGAAGTGTCGGACAGACAGCATCACGATGGCCGATATGAAGACGACACGCGAATCGACGAAAGCCTTGCGCAGCAACGAATCCAGCGAAAGGCTGCCGATACGCGACGCGATTGGCACACCCTATGCATTACATGGTTGCGAGCGACAAGTCGCTCGAAGCCACCACCGAATGCGCGACCCAAGGAGAGCGAAATGAAGACGCTGACCATCAAGGACCTTCCCGTCACAGCAGAACTCGACAGCCGCGCGATGTCCGCGGTGCGTGGCGGCTATGCGACCTTGTTCCCCGGCTATATCTCGATGAACGGGGCGACGCTCTCGATGCCGTTCAACCCGCAGCAGATCATCAACCAGACGCAGACCACGTTCAATCAGAACGGCAGCAACATCGCGTTTGCCGAAGCGCTCAAGTCGCAATCGACGGTTGCGCCGACGCAGGAAGCGAAGAACATCGCCAACGTCAACTTCGGCGTGGCGGGCAATCTCGCGTAAAGAGATTGTCGCGAGGAATGAATCGAATGCCGATGCGGTAAGCATTCAAGCAGTCAGCAGTAAAGGCGGGGCATGGGGAGCTCTGCTGTAACACCGCCCGCGACATCGGGCGCTGCGGATCGGCCGGGGTCGCATCCTGCCGGACCGCGTCACGAAATGCGCGACGTGCCACAGAGCACGCGCGCGCCACGTGACTTTACCCGTATGGAGTCGCGGCGCGCCGTGTGATTTACTTGAAGAACACAACGGCCGGCGCCGCGCTTCTCACCCTTCAAACCGACCGTCGGTGCGCGTTCACCGGGAGCGAGATCGTGCGAGCCTTGTTGCCATCGTTGCGCGTGACCATCAGGCGCGAGTGGGCCGTGCTGCCGGGGCTGATTGCCGCCGCGTTGCTATCCGGCTGCATCGACGTGAAGGTGCCGACGTATCAGCGGCCCGACACGCCGGAGAAGACAGCCTTCACGAAGATCGATGCAGCGAAGGTCGCCGCATCCGACACGATCCAGCCCGATTGGTGGAAGCAGTTCCACGATCCGACGCTGGACGCGCTGGTCGAGAAGGCAATCAGCGGCAACTTCGATATCAAGGTGCTGGCCGCGCGCATTCAGGTGGCGGGCGCGCAGATCGGCGAGGCACGCGCGGGCGCGTTGCCGTCGATGGATCTGGGCGCCGGCGCGAGCTTCGAAAAGACGACCGGCCAGCAGTTCTCGAAACAGTACAACCTGGCGACACAGGTGAGCTGGGATATCGACATCTGGGGTTCGGTCGAGAAGGGCGTGCAGGCCCAGAAAGCCGAATTTCGCGCCACCGAAGCCGACTGGCGCGCGGGCTATCTCGAACTCGTCTCTCTGGTCTCGACGACCTACTTCCAGATTCTCCAGTTCGACGATCAGATCGCCCAGCAGCAGCAGACCATCACGACGAACCAGCAGATCCTGACGATCTTCGAAGGCATGCAGAAGAACGGTCTCGTGCCGAAGACGCAGGTGCTCACGCAGCGCGCGGAACTCAATCGTCTGACGCGCGAGCTGCTGGAACTGCGCCGCTCGCGCGATCTCGCCAACAATGCGCTCTCGACGCTGATCGGCGTGCCCGCGGGCGAATTCAGGATGCCCGACGGCAAGCTGCAAAAGCGCGTGCAGATTCCGCCGGTGCCGGGCGGCCTGCCGTCGCAGTTGCTCGCGCGCCGTCCCGATCTGATCGCGGCCGAGTATCGCGTGCTCGAAGCCTACGACCTCGTCGGGCAGGCGAAGCTCGCGCAACTGCCGACCATCAACCTGACCGGGCGGGCCGGTTCGGCGAGTTTTCAGCTCACCGATCTGCTGAAGATGTTCACGTTGAGCTTCGTGCCGAGCATCAATATCCCGATTCTCGATCCGGCCGTGCGCGCCCACGTGAAGACGACCGAAGCGCAGACGGCGGTCGCCGAACAGCAATATCGCAGCACGGTGATGAACGCGTTCGAGGAAGTGGAAAACGCGCTCGTCAATCTCGATTCGCATACGAAGCAGCGCGTCGAGTTGCAGCAGGAAGTCGATCAGTTGACGGTGGTCGCCGCGCAGATCGACGCGCAGCTGAAAGAGGGCGTGATCTCGCAACTCCAGGTGTTCGAGACGGAGCGCACGCTGCTCGCGGCGCAACTCGCGCTGCTCGCGAACCATCAGCAGATTCTGTCCGACACGGTGACGCTCTATAAAGCGCTCGGCGGCGGCTGGCCGATGGTCGATGTGCAAAGCGCGAGCAAGGACGAGACGAAGTGAAGCGCTCCATTAATATCGATGAACGCATTCATATGAATGACTAACGATCGTTTCATATCGATGGCCATTTGCGTGACGAACCGGTGCCGCACGATTGACTACGACGATGCAGGACTTAAACTCTCAACAGCCGCCGGTTACGAATGACTTCAATAACGGCGCGGTCCAACCTGTCCATGCGCCCGACGTTGCCGGGCATTCCTCTGGCGCGTCGGCGGCAGCGGCTGGACGTACCTCGTGACATGGACATGGCTCAAGGCTTTTCCGTGGCGGAACAACCGCCGAGCGTGGGCGAGGCGTTCGACGTCATTCTGAAGCCCATGCCGCATCCCGAGCTTGCCGGCGAGCTGGCGGACAGGCTGACGGAAATCCGCATCGACGAAAATCTCTTCGCGATCGGCCGCGCCGAAGCGCCTTTCGATACGAGCCCGCCCGAAGCCGTCGCGCAGCTCTCGCGCCGTCACGCGCGCATCTTCATCGAACACGGTTTCGTCTATATCGCCGATCTCGCGAGCAAGAACGGCACCGCGGTGAACGGCACGCCCGTGCGCGATACGCCCGCACGCGTGCGAAGCGGCGACATCATCTCGTTCGGCAGCCGGCTGTCGTATCGCGTGCAGTTCGCGCCGCGCACGCGGCGTATCAATGCGCCGAAGCCCATCGGCATCACGCTCACGCCGCAGCGCGACGATCTCGGTCTTCATCCCGTCGAACTCGCGCAATTTCCGTTTCTCGTCAGCAAGACCGACGAAACGTTTTCGCGCTATCGCGAGCAGTATCCGCATCAGGTTAACTACGTGTCGCGGCGGCATGCGCATGTGTTCATCAAGGGCGGCGCGCCGTTCGTCGAGGATCTCGGCAGCACCAACGGCACCTTCGTGAATGGCGAGCGGCTCGGCGCATCGGCGGTCGAGCTGAAGAATGGCGACACCGTCGCATTCGGCGGCACGCACTTCGCGTACACGGTGCATCTGCACGGCGAGGAGAGCGAATCGACGCTCACGGAAATGGTCGCGCAGGTGGAGGCGCAGGCTCACGACGACGAACACGACAGCGACAAGACGACCTTCGTCGGCTCGGCGCATTCGTTCCTGGATATCTTTTGCGTCGATCAGGCCGCCGCCCGCGAGGACGAAGTCAACGAAGAAGCGCAGCCCAAACCCGCCGACGAAAGCCGTCATGACACGCGCGCCGCGAAGCGCGGCAAGTTCGCGCTCTTCGTGGCCGAATTGCATCGAGTGCTCGCAAGCGACGACCAACGCGCCGCGCGTCGCACGCGCATCATCGTCGGTTGCTTGCTGGCCGCGCTCGTCGCGGGCGGCGCGGCGCTCTACTTCATCGGCTCGCCCGAGCGTCAGGCGAAATCGCTGATGGCGCACGGCGAATTCGGCGAGGCCGCGAGCGTTTCGAACGACTATCTGAAGACGCATCCGAAAGACGCGCAGTTCGCGTCGATGAACACCGAGGCCGTGCTGAAGTCGAACGTGCCGCGCTGGCTCGCCGCGTTGAAGAAGGGCGATTTCGCGAGCGCGGACGCGATCATCGCGCAGATGAGAACGCTCGCCGAGCACAACGCCGATGTGCATTCGCTCATCGACGAACTGCAGTGGATCGGCAAGCTGGAAAGCTTCGTGATGGCCCGCGGCGGCGCCGAAGCGCCGATCCGCATGTATGCCGACGAGCCGCGTATCGGCGCGATCCTGAAGCATTGGGAAGCGGATGCGGCGGGCCATCAGCGCGATCTCGACCGCATCGCGGGCTACGTGCCCGAGTTTCGCGATCCGTACGCGCTCGCGCTGAGCCATCTGCGCAAGCTGCAAAGCGACGATTCGGTGTATCTCGCGGCCATCGAAAGGCTCAATGCGAGCATCGTCAAGAGCCTGGGCCAGGACGATCCCGATGCGATCGGCGCGACGCTCAAGGAATACGCGGACAAGTATCCGCGTCTCGCGGGCCTCGATCGCGTGCGCGCCGATCTCGACAGCTATGCGGGCCTGCGACGCAGCCTCAGCGCCGGAAGCCTCGCGCCGCTCGCGGGATCGGTGAGCAAGGCGAATTTCTCGACGCCGCCGTTTCAGGAAAAATTCGGCCAGATGCGCGCGAGCCAGTTGCCGCCCGCCGACGTGCTCGCGCAGTACGCGACGGTCGCCGAGGCATGGAGCCGCGGCCAGAGTGCGCAGGCGATCGACGCCTTGCAAAAACTGCCGCAAGGTTCGTGGTCGCCTACCGTGCAGAAGGAACTCGCGCACAAGAAGGCCGTGGCCGCGCAGTTCGCCGATTTGCAAAAGGCGCGCGGCTCGAAGGGCTACGAAGAAGCGTTGCTGTCGTTCTACGAAACGCTCGATCTCGATAGCGACACGTTCTATGCGAAGGCCGTCGCGCCCGACGTCGCATCGCTGAAAGACAAGGCGACCGCGCGCGCGCAGACGCTGATGACGCAGGCGCAAACGCTCTGGCAGCAGTATCGGACCAATGGCGGCATCGGCGGGTCGCAGCGGCTCGAATCGGGCGTGTCGGATACGTTCAGGACGCAGGCGCGGCTTTTGTCGGACGCGCAGGATGCGGCCACGCGCGGCATGCGCATCTTCAGGCAGGTGAAGGCGGACAGCGCGACGGCGAAGTGGACCGCGCTCGCCAATGAGATCGACACCGAAGCGGATTTGCAGCGACGCTCGCTGCAGGATCTGCGCATGGTGCTCGAACCGGGACTTCTCAATACCAAGCTGAGTCTGATCGGCGGAGGCACGAGCAGTGAAGAGAGACACACACCTTAAGCCGTTGTCGGAGGCGCTCGGAGAACACGGTGCCGAAGGCATCGCGATTCTCACGGCCGAACCGCTCGGGCTCACGAAAGGGCTCGTCTATGCGATGGTGGCGCTCGTTGCATCGGCGCTCGTCTGGTCGTTCGTCGGCCATGCGGACGTGATGGTCAGCGCCCAGGGCACGCTCGCGCCGGAATCGGAAGTGCGGCGCTTCTATACGCCGATCGATGGCGAACTGGCCGATCTCTATATCGCCGAAGGGCAGCCCGTGCGCAAGGACGATGTCGTCGCGCGCCTGAACGCACGCGGCGCGATCGAGGCCGCGAGCAACGCGCTCGAAGCGCAACTGAAGCTCGACGACGCCGAGCGCGAATGGAAGCAGTTCCCCGAGAAGAAGCTGCTGATGGAGCGCAAGATCGCCGCGCTCAAGGATCAGATGGACGTCGAGGAGCATCAGCATCAGCAGCGCGTGGCCGAAGGCACGAGCAAGCTCGCGGAAGGCCAGAAGGCGCAGTTGCAGGAAGCGCGCAGCACGCTGGAAAACGCACGCCGCGCGCGCGATGCGGCGAAGGTGGAGTACGACCGCTTTCAACGTCTGCTCGCGCTGCCGGGTGGCGGCGGCGTGGCCGAAACGCAGGTCGATGCGAAACGCAATGCCTATCTCGAAGCGGACGGCGCGTATCGCGTGGAGCAATCTCGGCTTGCGGAACTGGACTTCCGCCTGAGCCACGATTTCACGCAGGCGAAGCGTCAACTCGAAACGAGCGGTCAGGAAGCGACGAGCCTGCGGCTGCAATACGAAGCCGCGATGCGCGAAGTCGCGAGCACCGAAGACAAACTGCGTCTGCAACTACAGACGGCGCGTCTCGTCGCGGATGCGGCCGCGCGCATCAAGTTCGAAAACATCGACAAGGATAATTTTCTGCTGATTCTCGCGCCGGTGTCGGGCGTGGTCACCGATGTGACATCGACGCAGCCCGGCGACAAGATTCAGGCGAACACGCCGCTCGGCGGCATCGCGCCGGCGAATGCGAAGCCGGTGCTGAAGATCGAGATCGCCGAGCACGACCGCGCGTTCCTGCGCGAAGGGCAGCGCGTGAAGCTCAAGTTCAACGCGTTTCCTTATCAGCGCTACGGCGTGATCGAAGGCACGCTCGCGTTCATCTCGCCCGCGACCAAGCCGAGCCCGACGACCAAGCAACCCGTCTATGAAGGACGCGTGACGCTCGATCGCGATTCCTATCAGGTTGCGGACACGAAGTATCCGCTGCGTTACGGCATGACGGCGACCGCTGAAATCGTGGTGCGCGAGCGGCGCCTGATCGACCTCGGGCTCGACCCGTTCCGTAATGTGGCGGGATAAGGATGGGGGGTTACACGAGCGCCGCAACGCGGACATGATGCGCAATTCAACATAGAACCGAACGGAGAACGAGATGACGGCGATTGTGCGTATCGACGACGAAGTGGTCGACGTCGGCGAATTCATCAGGTTATTGAAGCTGAACGGCCAGTTCGACGGACTTATCGAGCAACTCGTGCGCGACAAGCTGACCGTGCGTGCGGCAAAGAAGTCGGGCGTGGCCGTGAGCGACGAAGAAATCCAGAACCGCGCCGATCAGTTCCGCCGCATTCGCGGGCTGCATCGCGCGGCGGACATGAACAACTATCTCGATGCGCTGCACGTGAGTCTCGACGAGTTCGAGGTCTATATCACCGACACGCTCTATCAGGAAAAGATGCTCGACAAGGTGGGCACCGAGCGCGAGATCGAAGAGTATTTCCAGCTCAACTCGCCGAAGTTCGACAGCATCGAAGTCAGTCATATCCTGCTCGATACCGAGGGCAGCGCGAAGGAGATGATCTCCTATCTCAACGACGATCCCGACAGCTTCGCGGAGATGGCGCGCGAGCATTCGCTTGCCGATACGCGCAACGAAGGGGGCGTGATCGGCCGGGTGATGCGCGGACAGATGAAGCCGGAGGTCGAGGCGAAAGTGTTCAACGCGGAAGTCGGCGATCTGCTCGGGCCATTCATTTCCGCGGATGGCGCGTCGTATGAAATTTTCGCGGTGACGGCGAAGTATCCCGCGAAACTCGACGAAGACGTGTCCGCGGAAATCCGCCGCCTGCTGCGCGAAGACTGGATGCTGACGCGCGCGCAGGAGCATGTCATCGAAGCACGCTGACCGACGGGGAACGCGATAGAACATGGACGCTCCATCGAGCCTTGATTCGCCCGCCGACTTTCTTTCGTCGGTCGAGATTCTTTCGCCATTCACGCGCGAGGAGATCGAACACCTGGCGGCGAATGCCGAGTCGCGCCGCTTCGGCTTCGGCGAAACCGTGTGCAATGCGGGCGATGCGGCCGACGGGCTCTATATCGTGAAGGCGGGCTCCGTGCGCATCTTCACCGAGGAGCACGGCAAGGAAATCAGCATGGGGGTCAAGAAGGAGCGCGAGACCTTCGCCGATATCGCGATGCTGCGCGACTACCGGCACGAGTCGTCGGTGCGTTCCTCCGGCAAGACCGAGCTCCTGTATATCCCGCGCATCGCGATCGATCCGGTGATCGCGAAGAATCCCGCCGCGCTCGCGTTCGTGACGAGCTACGTCGCGATCAATTCGGCGGGCGGCTTCGTCGCGAAGCTCTTCGATCTGCGCGGCAAGCTCGACAAGGCGGAACTCGAAGAATGCGTGCGCAGTGTCGGCGTGAAGCGCGTCGGCGAGGGCAAGGAGATTCTCAAGCAGGAATCGCGCGACGACCGGCGTCTCTATGTCGTGCGGCAGGGCGAAGTGCGCATCGTGCGCGAAGAGGGCGGCGCAAAGCATGTGCTCGCGACGCTCGGTCCCGGCGAGATCTTCGGCGAGAAGGCCTGCGTGATGCGCCAGGAGCAGATGGCTTCCGCCATCGCGAGCGCGGATACGCGCCTGCTCGTGATCCCCGAGAAGACGGTGCATTTCATCATCGAGCGCAACGTGAAGCTGCGCGAAGTGCTGGAAGAACGCATCCGCTTCACCGAGCGCGAATTGCAGCGCCAGAAGAAGCTCGCCGAGCGCCGCAAGCTGCCCGCGATGCTCGATCTGCACACGAAGCCCGAGCTTGGCGAGCGCGTGATCAAGCGCTTCGCGTGGGTCGAGCAGGCCGAGGAGATGGATTGCGGCGCGGCCTGTCTCGCGATGATCTGCCGCCACTACGGCATCAACATGACGCTCGGCAAGCTGCGCGAGCTCGCCAACGTGACGACGTCCGGCGCGACGCTCGATTCGCTCGCGCGCGCGGGCGAATCGCTCGGCTTCACAACGCGCGGCGTGCAGTGCACGTTCGAATCGCTGCGCGGCTTCGAGATGCCGTTCATCGCGCACTGGGAGGGCTATCACTACATCATCGTCTACGGCGTGTCGAGCGAGAACGTGTGGGTCGCGGACCCGGCGATCGGCTTCAGGAAGATGACGGTCGGCGAGTTCGAGCGCGGCTGGAGCGGCACGTGCCTGCTGTTCACGGCGGGGCAGGATCTCACGCAGAAAGCGGTTTCGCGCTCGCCGTGGCTGCGTTTCGTCGGCTATCTGAAGCCCTACAAGAAGATCCTGCTGCATCTCTTTCTCGCGACTTTCGTGATTCAGGTGCTGGGCGTGATTCCGCCGCTCATCATCCAGAACATTCTCGACGGCGTGATCGTGCATCAGAACGTGAGCCTGCTGCATGTGCTGATCGGCGGCCTCGTCATCGCGAGCCTGTTCACGCAGTTGATGACGACGATACGCGCGTACCTTGCGAACTTCATGGTCCGCAACATGGACTTCGCGATGATGTCGCAGTTCTTCAAACACACGTTCTCGCTGCCGTTCGGTTTCTTCGCGAAGCGCAAGACCGGCGACGTGTTCGCGCGCTTTCAGGAGAATCACACGATCCGCGCGTTCCTCACGGAATCGACGGTATCGACCGTGCTGAACCTGCTGATGATCTTCATCTACTTCACGATCATGTTCCTCTACAACGTGAAGCTCACGTTGCTGCTGATCGCGTTCGTGATCCCGATGATGGTCCTCACGGTCGTCGCGACGCCGCGCATCAAGCAGAACGCACGCGAGACGTTTTCCGCGGGCACGGATGCGCGCTCGTATCTGATGGAAGCGCTCGGCGGCGTCGAGACGGTGAAGGGCATGGGCATCGAGCGTCCGGTGCGCCTGAAGTGGGAAAAGAAGTATGCGAAGTCACTGGAAGTGCAATACAAATCGCAGCGCTTCAATATCGCGGTGGGCCTGTGCAGCCAGTTGCTGAACGCGGCGACGACCATCGGCGTGCTATGGGTCGGCGCGAATCTCGTGCTTGCGCGCGAACTGACGATCGGGCAACTGATCGCGTTCAACGCCTATATGGGCAGCGTGCTCGCGCCGCTGATGGGACTCATCAACCTGTGGAGCCTCTTGAACGACGCGGGCGTCGCGATGGAGCGACTGGGCGACGTGCTCGACATCGAGCCTGAACAGAAACCCGAAGACATGCAGCAGCGCGTGATGCTGCCGGACCTGCAGGGCGACATCAGCTTCAACGGCGTGTACTTCCGTTATGGCGACGGCGACGCGCCCTACGTGCTGGAAAACATCAGCTTCGATGTGAAGCCGGGCGAACTGATCGCGATCGTCGGACGCAGCGGCTCGGGCAAGACGACGCTCGCTAAACTGCTCGTCGGTTTCTATGCGCCGAGCGAGGGCAAGATGACGGTGGATGGCTACGATATCAACGTCGTCGACAAAGGCTTCTTTCGCGCGCAGATCGGCTATGTGATGCAGAGCAATCTGCTGTTCTCGGGGACGATCGCCGATAACATCGCGAGCGGCGACGAAGCACCCGACAGACGGCGCATCGAGGAAGTCGCGAAGATGGCCGATGCGCATGCGTTCATCGTGAAGATGCCGCTCGGTTATGAGCAGGTGGTCGGCGAGCGTGGCGTGGGGCTTTCGGGCGGACAGATCCAGCGGCTATGCATTGCGCGCGCGCTGTATCACGACCCGCGTCTGCTCGTGTTCGATGAAGCGACATCCGCGCTCGACACGCAATCGGAAAGCAATATTCTCGGCAACATGCAGGAGATACTGAAGGGACGCACGGCGGTGATCATCGCGCACCGGCTGTCGACGATCATGCGCGCCGACAAGATTCTCGTGCTGTACGAAGGCGGCATCGTCGAGCAGGGCAAGCACGACGAACTCGTCGCGAGAAAAGGCATGTACTACCAACTCGTGCAAAAGCAACTGAGCGCAGCATGAAAATACTCGACCAACCGGAAAGCGATGCAAGCGCGCCTGCGTCATCGGCGATTTCGTATGCGGGGCTCATCGAGAAGATCGAGATTCTGCGCTCGACCCTCCGATGGACCTCGCGTCTCGAACGGCCCGAAATCGAAAAGCTGCTGCGGCAGGCGAGCACCTTGCGCGACGAAGTGATGCAACTGTCGCACAAGGAGCGTTTCGTGCAGGCGGCGGCCGCGGAGCCGAAGCGCGATCTGCCGCCGGGCGCGCGGCGTCAGGCGCTGATCGAACGCAGCTTCGTGTTCGAAGGCACGTTCGGCGATAACCCGAAGCTGCTGGAAGCGCTGGAAATCGCGGAAAAAGCCGCGCCGACCGATCTCCCCGTGCTGATCGACGGCGAGAGCGGCACCGGCAAGGAACTGATGGCGAAGGTCATTCACGCGAACGGCTCGCGCGCGGACAAGCCGTATATCTCGGTGAACTGCGGCGCGATTCCGGACAACCTGCTGGAGTCGGAATTGTTCGGGCATCGCAAGGGCGCGTTCACGGGCGCATCTAACGATCGTAAGGGCAAATTCGAAAGCGCGCATACGGGCACGATCTTTCTCGATGAGATCGGCGAGCTGCCTTTGTCGGGGCAAGTGAAACTGCTGCGTGTGCTCGAAGCGCACGAGATTCAGCGCGTGGGCTCGGATGAGCCGATCGCGGTGGATACGCGCATCGTCGCGGCGACGAATCGCAACTTGCGCAAGTTCTGCGACGAGGGGCGCTTTCGCGAGGATCTGTTTTATCGGCTGAGCGTAATTCATCTGCCGCTGCCGGCGTTGCGCGAGCGGCGCGACGAGATTCCGCTCCTGCTTGCCTATTTCGGCGATGAAGCCGCCGCGACCCTGAAGCGCAGACCCGTGAAGCTGTCGCCGAGGCTGCGCGATTTCCTGCGCAACTACGACTATCCGGGCAATATCCGCGAGCTGAGGAACGTGCTGTATCGGGTCGCGTGTCTTGCGGGCGATATGGCCGATATCGAACATCTGCCGGTCGATATACGGCCGAAATCATCGCTCTCGCTGGCGATGGGCGGACCGGCCGCGAGCGGCAACGGCATCGCGACGGCGAGTTCGCTCGCGGAAGCGAAGCGCGTCGCAAGCGACGAGGCGGAGCGCGCGTTTCTCGAACGCGGGTTGCAGGAAACCGGCGGAACGGTCGCCGAGCTTGCGAGACGGTATGAGATGAACCGGTCGCATCTGCAGATGCTTTTGAAGAAGCACGGGCTGCATTCGAAGGAGTTTCGGGCGGCGGCGCAGAAGAACAAGGAGGCGGGGGGATAGCGGCCTGGCCATCCAAAGCAAGTTGACGTCGTGTACTGTTGGAGTCAAAATGTACATACAAACGTCAATACAGGTGGTGTGTGCATTTCGAATGGGATGAAAAGAAAAATCAAACCAACATTCGAAAACACGGAATCGATTTTCAAGATGCAGTCGACGTATTCAATCACCCGGTGCTGACGTGGCCCGATACGCGGGAAGCGTACGGAGAAGAGCGCTGGATAGCGCTGGGCTGGATGAAGGAGCTGGTAGGCGTCGTGGTGTATGTCGAGCGATATGCGGATGTGGTCCGTATCATCTCGGCGCGCAAGGCAGCCAGACACGAGGCGAGAAGATATGAGCAAGAAATCGGGAACTGACTGGAAGAAGTTGGCGAAGATGAAGGACGCCGACATCGATTTTTCCGACATGCCGGAACTCGATGATTCGTTCTTCGAGCAGGCGGAACTGCATGTGCCGCCCAAGCAAGCCGTGACGATGCGGCTGGATGCCGACGTGCTGGAGTGGTTTCGCCAGCAGGGAAAGGGATATCAGACACGTATCAACCGGCTTCTGCGCGCCTATATGCAGACTCAGCAAAGGCGTCATTCCTGAACGCCCCTAAATCGACGGATTCACCTGCGTCTTGTCCGGCGCCATCAGGTCCTCCACGTGCGCGACGACGACCGAAATATTGTCGCGCCCGCCGCGCGCCAGTGCGATCTCCAGCAGCCTTTGGGCCGCCATATCGCAATTGCCGGGCGCAAGCTCGTTCATGATCTCCGCCTCGCTCACCTCGTTCGATAAGCCATCGCTGCACAGCAGAAACGTATCGCCATCGTGCAGGGCGAGCGTGTTTTCATCGAGTTCGAGCACGTCGAGCGCGCCGACCGCACGCGTGATCAGATGCTGCGCCGGATGATGCAGCGCTTCCTCCGCCGTTAGCTGGCCGCGCGCCTTCAGCTCCTCGACATGGCTGTGATCGCGCGTGAGCTGCACGAGCCGTCCCTGACGGAACAGATAGATGCGGCTGTCTCCGGCCCACACATAGCCGCATGCGCCGTCGCGTGCCGCGAGCAGCACCACCGTGCTGCCGATGCGCGAAACCATCCGCCGCGCCGCCTCCGCGCGCAACTGGTCGTTCACGTCGAGAAGCCGCGTGCGCGCATCCGCGATTACGCCCGGCAGGTCGTTCGACGCCGACACACGGGCCAGGCTCTCGATCACCATCCGGCTCGCCAGATCGCCGACCGCGTGTCCACCCATGCCATCCGCGACGGCCCATAAGCCGCGCTCGGGGGCATCGAGCAACGCGTCCTCGTTGATCTGCCGCACGCAGCCGGTGTCGGTGCGGGCGGCGGAAGTCCATCGAAACTCGGTGTTGAAGGTCACGGCAACCTCCGGAATGCTGGATGGCGCGGCGTCGGGCGCGCGTCGCGGACGGTCCCGCTCATTGTGTACCAACGCGCGCCCGAAGCGAATCTTGATCTGCACCGTTCAACCCGCGCGATTCCCCGCCACCGAATTCGGGTTGACCGTGAGCGTCGCGCCGTTCCCCGTGTTGCTGACCGCGACGTTCTGAAACTGATTGACCATCTGGCCGACCGAAATGTTGGTGATGTTGTTGGTGACCTCGTAGACATTGTTGGTGACATCGATGAGGTTCACCACGGCGCTTCCCGCAGCGCCGCCGCCCGACGGGCGATCGACATACGGCGTGATCCAGCCGTACACCCAGGGCGCACCGCCGCCGCCACTGATGGCCGACATCGCCGCGTGATCCAGCTCGCGGTCGTATTCAAGATCGGTGACGGTGATGGCGCACATGTCGTTTCTCCGGGATGGGCCTGTGAGCAGGACGTAGCAGTCAATGCAAGGCTCATGCCGACGCACACGCGCTTTAGCGTTTTTCCGCGCGTGCCGCGTGGGACGGCGTTTCGGCGAAATCGGCCGAAACGCGCGCAAAGGCATCCGTTGGGTCGCCGCCAACAAGCGCTGTTGGCGCAGCAGCGACCAACCAACATACGCAGGCGCGTCCCACGCTCGCGGGCTTCTGCCACGAAGCTGCGTGTTCTGACGCACGCAGCCCAACAAACATCCCCCGAAACTGTTGGCCGATCCAGAACACAAGGGCATTGGGAATCGGTCGTAAATTACGGTTAATTCAATAAAATCAGTTACTTATAGAAGCTGGCAAGGAAGATGCAAATGACATGGCAACCCGGCGCCAGACAAACACTTGGCGCCAAGCAAAGAAGAATCGGAGCCAGCCATGTCAACCAACCAACAATCCGGACTGATCGACCAGCAAGCCGCTTGCGGTTTCTCGCTCGACGACGAACCGGCGCTCGGCACCGAACTCGTCACGCGCCGCTCGGGCTACGAACACCACGGCATCTACGCCGGCAACGGCATGGTCATCCACTATGCCGGCTTCGCGAAGTCGCTGCATCGCGGCCCGGTCGAGGAAGTCTCCGTCGAGCAGTTCGCCGCCGGCCACGAAGTCACGATCCGTCAGAACCCGGCCGCGAAGTTCGTCGGCATGGAAGCGGTGGGCCGCGCACGCAGCCGCCTCGGCGAAGACCAATACCACCTGCTGACCAACAACTGCGAGCACTTCGTCACGTGGTGCCTCGACGGCCGCGCCCGCAGCCGTCAGGTGCAAGCGTGCTTCGTGCATCCGCGCGCCGCGCTTCGCGCCGTGTCGGGACTTTTTCGCGCCTATGTCGCCGCCGAACGCCGCCGCCGCATGAACGCGGCGCTCGCAGCCTGAACCGCACGTCTTGCCGATCGATTCCGAGGAGACCATCATGCAAACCATCGAAAATTCGCTGCACTGGGCCGTCGACAAATGGCTCGCCCCGACACCCGCGCGTCCGGCACGTGTCGTGCGTCTGTGCCGCTCGCATGTCACCGGCGCGCGCTATGTTTGCATCGAGGCAGAGCATCCGGGCGGCCCGCTCGCGATCATCTTCTTCCGCCACGACGACGGCACCTGGAACGTGTTTCCCCCGCAGGCGAAGCGCCCGTCGATGAGCGCGCAGCGCCTCGCCGCCTGAGCGCATACTGAATGCGTACGATGGGCCGGGGCGCGTCGGGCTGCCCCGGCTTTGACACGGCAATCCCGCTGCCGCTACTCTAGGCGCACCCAGGCGGCCATTCGACGAAGCCGCCGGGTCGCACGGATGCGGCAGGTCGTGGTAGTTTTGCGTCCGTGAACCAGATCGTACATTTTCGAGGTATTGCCGATGACCCAGCCCGACTCTTCTTCCTCCGCCCGCGCGACGCCCGATTCCATCCTCGGCGACAATCCGCTCGGCATCGCGGGGCTGGAGTTCGTCGAGTTTTCCAGTCCCGATCCCGAGGGCCTCGCCAGGCTCTTCGAGACGCTCGGCTTCGTTGCCGTCGCGCAGCATGTCAGCAAGGCGGTGACGCTTTTCCGGCAGGGCAGCATGAATTTTCTGCTGAACGCCGAGCCGGATTCGTTCGCCTCGCGCTTTGCGGAGTCGCATGGGGTGGGCATCGCCGCGATCGGCATTCGCGTGCTCGATGCGCAGGTCGCCCACGAGCGCGCGCTCGAATACGGCGCGTGGGATTTCGAAGGCGAGAAGATCGGCCCGAACGAACTCGCGATTCCGGCGATCCAGGGCATCGGCGATTCGCATATTTATTTCGTCGATCACTGGCCGGGCAAGAACAGTGGCGAGACGTCGATCTACGACATCGACTTTCGTCCGATCGCCGGCGCCAGTCCGGACCCGAAGAGCACCGGTCTGCTGGAAGTGGATCATTTCACGCAGACCGTCGGCGCGGGCCGCATCCAGGAATGGCTCGATTTCTACCGCGAGGTGTTGCACTTCTCCGAGATTCATCAGGTGCACCCGGACTGGCATGTGTCGCAGGATTCCGCGGTCACGCTGTCGCCGTGCGGCTCGATCCGCATTCCGGTCTATGAGGAAGGCACCTATCGCACGGACCTGATGCAGCAGTATCTGCCCGATCACGAAGGCGAGGGCGTGCAGCATATCGCGCTCGCATCGGCCGATATCTTCGCTTCCGTCGATGCCTTGATGGCGCGCGGCGTGCGCTTCCTGCAGCCGCCGCCGCGCTACTACGACGAGATCGACGAGCGGCTGCCCGGCCACGGCCTCGACATCGACGAGATGCGCACGCGCGGCATTCTCGTCGATGGCGAGATTCTCCCCGGCGGCACGCCGCAGCTTTTCCTGCAGACCTTCGTCGAGCGCCAGCCCGGCGACATGTTCTTCGAAATCGTCGAGCGGCGCGGGCATCACGGATTCGGCGAAGGCAATCTCGCCGCGATCGCGAAGGCGCGGGGCTGACCGAACAATTGCATGCGCCACGCCGGGCCGCGCTCATTGCACGACGATCGTCCCCGTCATGTGCGGATGCAGCGAGCAGAAGTACTTGTACGTGCCCGGCTTGTCGAACACATGCGAGAAGCTCTCGCCGCTGTCGAGCGGATCGGACTTGAAGCTCTTTCCTTCATCGGCGACGGTGTGCAGCATGTCGTCGTGATTCACCCACGTCACCTTCGTGCCGACCGGCACGGTGAGGGCCGGCTGGCTGAACGCGAAGTTGTCGATGGAGATGGTCGGCGCGTTGGCCGCCGCGACCTGTTGCGCGGGCTCCTGCGCACAGGCCGACGGAATCGCGGCGCTGATGACACCCTTCACGACGAGCGCGAACGCGGCCTTGCGCAGGAACTTGCCGGCGAGCGGACGGAGATTGGCGGGCGAGACATAGCTCGCGATCATGGCGGCGTTCATGACTGCGCGGCGGCAAGCGCCGTGTCGGTGATGGCCAGTTGCGAGCGCCCGGCGATATGCGTGACTTCGCGCAAGCCGAGCATCGTACGCAACTGCTCCGCGGGCACCTTCATCGGTCCGGGCCCGGACGGCGCGCCCGGCGCGGGTTGCGGAAACGCTGTCGACATCGCCGAATAGAAACGCATCTCTCCCTCCACTTTTTGCGCCACCTGATGGACGTGGCCATTCAATACCGTCACCGAGCCGAAGCGCTTGAGCAGCGCGAGCGCCTGCGCGCTGTCGTCGGTGCCCCAGCCCCATTGCGGATACAGCGCCCACAGCGGGATGTGCGCGAACACGACGATCGGCGTGCTGCTCGATTTGCCCTGCAGGTCGGCCTTGAGCCACGCGAGTTGCGCATCGCCGAGAAAGCCGAGGCCGCCGCCCTTCAGGTCGATCACGTTGGTGAGGCCGATGAAATGCACGCCGCCCTGATCGAAGCTGTACCAGTGGCGCGTGCTGTCCTTGCCGTACTGCCCGGAAAAGCGCTCGAAGAACGGATTGCCGTCCTCGACCAGCACGTCGTGCTCGCCCGGCACGTAATGCACGTCCATGCCGGCCTTGTTGATGATCTGCGTGGCCGTGTCGAACTGGCCGGGCTTCGACATGTGCGTGATGTCGCCCGTGTGGATCATGAAGGCGGGGCGCGTCTTCATCGTGCTCACGCGGTTGACCGCCTCTTCGAGCGTGCTCGTCGGCTCGGTGTTCGGATCCTTGTTGAAGCCGATATGGCTGTCGCTGATCTGCACGAAGCTGAACGAACTCGTCTTCTCCGCAGCTTCCGCCGATGAAATCAGGCGCGAGACGGGCACGCCGCCGCTCACGGTCCAGATGACGCCGGCGCCCGCCCAGGCCATGCAGGAGAGGGCGGTGCGGCGGCGCTTGCCGTGCTCGTCGAGTTCGTCGCGTTCCTGCGCGGGCGGCAGTGCGGTCGGGTCGGGTTTCATGATGGGGTCCTCTGAGGATTGCGGCCGCGGTTCTTGTCATTCGAATCGGCAAAATCGCGCCCACGGCGGCTCGATGCATGGGCGCGAGGCCGGCGACGTACGCTTCGTTCGGGCGAGGTCGCTTGGGCATCCGTCCATCGAACCGGTGAAGACGGCGGGATATTCCCGCTATATTTTTTTGAGTCGCTGCTGCAAACGGGAATAAACCGTCCGCGAGAGGAGTAACGGTGGGGAAGGCGCGAGAAAGCGATGCCGGGCGCGCCCGAACGATGTTTTCCGAACGTGGTTGTCGAAAGGAGACCCGCGCGATGTGGCCAAGCAGGTCGAAAGAAGACAAGTCCGGGCGCCGCGGCCAGGCGGGCGCCGAGGCGGTGCACGCGCGCTTCGAGGCGACGGTGATGCCGCACCTGGACGCCGCGTACAACCTCGCGCGCTGGCTGTCGGGCAGCGCGACCGACGCCGACGATGTCGTGCAGGAAGCGTATCTGCGCGCGTTCCGTTTTTTCGGCGGATTCGAGGGCGGCGAGGAAGCGAACGCGCGGGCTTGGCTGCTCGCGATCGTGCGCAATACGTGGTTCACGGAATGGCGGCGGCGCGTGCAACTCGCGGACGCGACGCCCTACGACGAGGAACTGGGTGGCGACGAGGCGTTGCCGGGCTGGTCGGAGGAAGGCGCGGCCGATCCGGAGACGCTCGCCGTGCGCCGCGACGAAGTTCATCTGGTGCATCGCGCGCTGGAGGCGCTGCCGATCGCCTTTCGCGAGGTGCTGGTGTTACGTGAGCTGGAAGACATGAGTTACAAGGAAGTCGCATCCGTGACGGGCGTGCCGATCGGCACGGTGATGTCGCGGCTCGCGCGCGGCCGCAAAATGCTGGCGGGGGCGGTTCGCGCGGCTCAGGGCGGGCAGGACAAGCCGAGCGTGCGGCTCGTGCGCCGTGCCGGACCGGGACATTCAGAGGAGTCGGGAAATGGAAAATAACGACACCGCCTCGCTCGATACGAGGCTCACCGATGGTTCGCTCTATCAGCGCGCACCCGTGCATCTGCGCGCGCAAGTGCTGGCGCGTGTGCGGGAGGAAGCCGAACGGGACGCCCGCACACGCTTGCCGGAGCGCGCGGCGAAGCGCGGCTGGAGCAACCTGTTCGCGGCGCCCTGGCCGTTCTTCGGCGGCGCGTTCGCGGGCGCGACGCTCTCAGCGCTCGTGCTCGGCGCGATGCTGTGGTTCCAGGCCGCGCCGCTCATGACGGGCGTGGCGGGCGCTTCGCCGATCGCGCAGGAGATCGTGTCGAGCCATGTGCGCGCGTTGATGTCGGACCGTCCGATCGACGTGCTCTCCAGCGACAAGCACACGGTGAAGCCGTGGTTCAACGGCCGCATCGACTATGCGCCGCCGGTGATCGATCCGGCGGGGCCGGGCTTCGCGCTCGTCGGCGGGCGGCTCGATTACATCGATCATCGGCCGGTGGCGGTGGTGGTGTATCGCTACCTGAAGCATCCGATCGACGTGTACGTGTTTCCCGAGCGCAAAGGCGACGTGAAGAGCGAGACGAACGACAAGGAGTTCTCGCCGGTCGTCACGCAGTCCGACGATGGTTATGCACTCGCGCGCTGGAACCATGACGGCATGACGTTCTGGGCCGTCACCGATGCGTCGGGCGCGGTGCTGCGTCAGTTCGCCCACGCGATCGAAACCGGCGCGCCGCGCTAAAGCGGTGCATGGCGATAAAGCGCTTATTCGCTGAAAGAACCTGAGAGTGCGCAAGGTTGCGCGCGGTGATCCTCCGGGGACGCCGCGCGTTTTTTTATGCGCGGCCTTAAGCGTATACCCGCTGTCTCTTCGCTTTCACGAAGCTCTGAAAACGCTTCGGGATGCTGTCCAAATCCTGTCCGCGCAATGCTTCTTTAACGCTTATTCCATGCCGTGCACGCTTACGATGCGTCAGGTGTGGGCTAACGCTCGTGCTCTTCGGGTATGTCCGAATATGGTCATATCCTTACATTTTTCTACACTCGCTCACAGCCCATGTAATCGATAACGCGCAATGCATTTAAAAAGCGTTGCAGGCTTTTCGCGCGATGCATGGGACTTTCAAAAAACGATCAGGCGATGGAGACACACATGGGTATGAAGATGAAGCTCATCGCGAGCACGCTCGCGTTCGGCGTTTTCTCGATGGCGCACGCGGCGGACCCGATCAAGATTGGCGTCGATGGTCCGTTTACGGGCGGTTCGTCTTCCATGGGTGTCAGCATGCGCGACGGCGTTCGTCTCGCCACGGCGGAAATCAACAAGTCCGGCGGCGTGCTTGGCCGCCAGATCGTGCTCGTCGAACGCGATGATGAAGCGAAGAACGAACGCGGCGTGCAGATCGCGCAGGAGCTCATCAACAAGGAGAAGGTCGTCGCGGTTGTCGGCTATATCAATACGGGTGTGGCGCTCGCGTCGCAGCGCTTCTTCCAGGAAGCGAAGATTCCCGTCTTCAACAATGTCGCGACCGGCACGGTGGTGACGAAGCAATTCGACGATCAGCCCGATAACTACGTGTTCCGCAACGCGGCCGCCGACCGCATCCAGGCGCCGATGATCGTCGAGGAAGCGGTGACGAAGCGTGGCTTCAAGAAGGTCGCGATTCTCGCCGATTCGACGAACTATGGTCAGCTTGGCCGCGAAGATCTTGAAAAGGCGCTGGCCGCGAAGGGCGTGAAGCCCGTGGCCGTCGAAAAATTCAACATCAAGGACGTCGACATGACGGCCCAGTTGCTGAAGGCGAAAGAAGCGGGCGCCGAAGCGGTGCTGACTTACGGCATCGGGCCGGAGCTTGCGCAGATCGCGAACGGCATGTCGAAGCTCGGCTGGAAGGTGCCGTTGATCGGCAGCTGGACGCTTTCGATGGCGAACTATATCGACAATGCCGGTGCGAACGGCGAAGGCGCGCGCATGCCGCAGACCTTCATTCAGGAAGCGAATACGCCGAAGCGCAAGGCCTTCATCGATGCGTACCTGAAGGAATTCAAGCCGAAGAACGATCGCATCGATTCGCCGGTGTCGGCGGCGCAAGGTTATGACTCGGTGTACCTGCTTGCGGCGGCGATCAAGCAGGCCGGCACGACGGACGGTCCTAAGGTGAAGGAAGCGCTCGAAGGCCTTAACACGAAGGTCGAAGGCGTGGTGATGGTCTACGACAAGCCTTTCTCGAAGGGCGATCACGAAGCGATTTCGCCGAATGTGCCGGTGATCGGTGAGGTGAAGAGCGGCCGCGTGATCTATGCGTATGACGCCGACAAGAAAGGCGGCGGGACTTTGCGTAGCAAGCAGGCTACTACTGCTTCTAATTGACGTTGCCGTTGTTTTTAGGGGCTTTGCCGGTGGAATCCTGATTTCGTGTCGGTCTATTGGCACTGCCCCTCCCCGGGGCGGGGGTCACTTTCTTTGCTGCTGCAAAGAAAGTAACCAAAGAAAGCAGCTTCTCACCGCCCGCGGTCACACGCAGTTTGGCCATGCTTGCCAGCCCGCGGTGGCCCTCGCCTAAGTGTCGCCCCCAAAGGCCCACTCGGGCTTGGCTCGCGCACGGTCCGACAAGCTGGTTGTTTTAAGGCGCTGGTTCAGCACCAAATAGCTTCGGCACAGCGCTACGCGCTGCCGTGGGGTATGCGAGGGAAACCGAAGAGGGAGCGCGCGCGCGCCCGATTGACCCATCGGCCGCGAAGCGGGCCGGAGCTATTTGGTGCTGAACCAGTGTGTTGTGCGGTGCGATGAGTCAGACCGTGCGCGGTCCAAGCCCTTGTCTGCTTGTGGGGGCACTCGCTATTGCCGGGCCATTCAGCCAATCGTCTGTGCCGCGGCCGGCGTGAAGTGCTTAGGCTGGGGAAAGCTGTTTCTTTGGTTACTTTCTTTGCAGCAGCAAAGAAAGTGACCCCCGCCCCGGGGAGGGGCAACACAAATAGACCGACAAGAAAGCAGGATTCCACGAAAGCATAAGCGCACCAACCCCAACCGCCCAAAAACCCCCCGCGATGATCCTTCTGCAACTCATCTACAGCGGCATAGCCCTCGGCATGATCTACGCCGTGATCGCATTCGGCTATCAACTCACCTTCGCCACATCGGGCACATTGAACTTCGGCCAGGGCGATGCCCTGATGCTCGGCGCGCTCGTCGGCCTCACGCTCGTCTCCGCAGGCGTCAACTACTGGCTGATGATTCCGCTCGTATGCCTCTTCGGCCTGATGCAAGGCGCGTTCGTCGAGCGCATCGGCGTGCGGCCCGCCATCAAAATCAAGTCCGAATTCGGCTGGATCATGTCGACGATCGCGCTCGGCATCATCTTCAAGAACGTCGCGGAAAACGTATGGGGCCGCGACGATCTGCGCTTTCCGTCGCCGCTGCCCGAAGCGCCGCTCAAGGTGTTCGGCGCAAACGTGCTGCCGATGGAACTGCTCGTCGTCGGCGGCGCGCTCGTGATGATGCTCGCGGTCGAGTTCTTCAACCGCAAGACGATCTTCGGCAAGGCCGTGGTCGCGACCGCGAACGATCGCGATGCGGCGTCGCTCATGGGCATCAACACCGGGCTCGTCATCACGTTCTCGTATGCGCTTTCATCGCTGACCGCTGCATTTGCAGGGGTTTTGATCGCGCCGCTCACATTGACGGGCGCAACGATGGGCGCGGTGCTGGGCCTCAAGGCCTTCGCCGTCGCGATTATCGGCGGCTTGTCGAGCGGCATGGGCATCATCGTCGGCGGGATGATTCTCGGCATCGCGGAAACGACGACCGGATTCTATATTTCCACCGGCTACAAGGACGTGCCGGGACTCGTGCTGCTCTTGATCGTGCTCGCGGTCAAGCCCGCAGGTCTCTTCGGCAAGATGGCGATCAAGAAAGTCTGAGGCGGCGACGATGAAAGCAAAGAACTGGATTGCAGCGATCGCCGGACTTGCCGTGCTCGCGATTTTCCCGGTGGTGTCGGGCAATCCGTATTACATCCACCTCGTCGAAACCATCATGATTTACGCGATCCTTTTGTTCGGGCTCGATATCGTGGTGGGTTATACCGGGCAGGTGTCGCTCGGTCATGCGGGTCTGTTCGGCGTGGGCGCGTACACGGCGGGCGTGCTGTTCATGAAGCTCGGCATGCCGTTCTATGTGACGGCGCCGCTGTCGATTCTGGTGACGGCCGGCTTCGGCGCGATCCTCGCGTTGCCCGCGCTGCGCGTGTCCGGCCCGTATCTCGCGATGGTGACGCTCGCGTTCGGCACGATCATCCAGATCCTTATCAACGAGATGGATTTCCTGACGAACGGCCCGATGGGCCTCAAGATCCCGAAGCCGATGTTCGCGGGTCACAGGCTCGACGAAGTGCAGTACTACTGGCTCGTCGCGGCATTGCTGGTCGTGTCGCTGATCGTCGTGCATCGCGTGCTGAAGTCGCATCTCGGGCGCGCGTTCGAGGCGTTGCGCGATAGCCCGATCGCATCGGATTGCATGGGCGTGTCGGTGTATCGCTACAAGGTCTATGCGTTCGTGATCAGCGCGGGCTTCGCGGGACTTGCGGGGTGTCTCTATTCGTATTCCGAGCAGTACATTTCCCCGAACACGTATAACTTCGAGCTGACGATCCTGTTCCTGCTCGCGATCATCATGGGCGGGCGCAAGACGCGCACGGGCGCGATCATCGGCTCGACGGTGATCGTGATGTTGCCCAAGCTGCTCGACGATATCGCAAACTTTCGCGTCGTCGCGACGGCGCTGGCGGTCGTCGTCGTCGCGGGCGCGGTGCTCGCGCTCGTGCGCAAGACCACGACGCCGCAGCGTGTGGCGGTGCCGGTCATCGGCACGGCGGGTCTCGCGGTGTTTTCGTTCTGGATCGAAGCGCTGACCGACTGGCGCCTCACCATCTTCGGTCTGATGATCCTGCTCGTCGTGTATTACCTGCAGGACGGCATCGTCGGCTTCGTGCGCAAGACGCTGAACCTCGGCCGCGTGCGTGTGACGAAGGTCGATACCGATGAACTCGCGACCCAGACGCGCCAGGACGATGCGGTGGCGGCGGTCGGCACGCAGGGCGCGGATACGATCCTCGATGTGCGCGGCGTGCTGATGCAGTTCAGCGGCCTGAAGGCGTTGAACGACGTGAACCTGACGGTGAAGCGCGGCACGATCCACGGCCTCATTGGACCGAACGGCTCGGGCAAGAGCACGATGATGAACGTGCTGACGGGCATCTATGTGCCGACGGCGGGTGCGATCGAATACGAAGGGCAGTCGCTCGCGGGGCGGACGTCGTCGAAGATCGCGCTGTCGGGCATTGCGCGGACGTTTCAGAACGTGCAGCTCTTTGGCGAGATGACGGCGCTGGAGAATGTGCTCGTCGGCTTGCATCACACGTTCGAGTCGAACTTCGCGGATGTCGGCGTGATGAGTCCGCGATATCGACGTGAGGAACGTGCGGCGCGTGAGCGTGCGTTCAACATGCTGCGCTTTGTCGGGCTGGAGAATGCGGCTGCGGAGGAAGCGCGGAATTTACCTTATGGCAAGCAGCGTCTGCTTGAGATAGCTCGTGCTCTGGCGCTCGATCCGCAATTGCTTTTGCTCGATGAACCAGCGGCGGGGTTGACCGCGCCGGATATTCGCGAACTCGTCGCGATCATTCGCAAGGTGCGCAATCATGGGATTACGCTCGTTCTGATCGAGCATCATATGGATGTCGTCATGAGTGTTTGCGATACCGTTTCCGTGCTGGATTTCGGGCAGAAGATCGCTGAAGGGAAGCCTTCGGAGATTCAGGCTAATGAGAAAGTTATCGAGGCTTATTTGGGTGGGCAGGCGGCTCAGGTTGCTTGATTTTGGGGTTTTTTCGCGTCGCCGGATCCCGGTTTCGCGGTGGTCTATTAGCACTGCCCCTATGCGGGGCGGCAGTCACTTTCTTTGCTGCTGCAAAGAAAGTAACCAAAGAAAGCAGCTCGTTCAGGCCCGAGGTCACACGCAGTTTGGCCATGCTTGCCAGCCGCCGATGGCACTCGCCTAAGTGTCGCCCCCAAAGGCCCAATCGGGCTTGGCTCGCGCACGGTCTGACGAGCTAGTTGTTTTAAGGCGCTGGTTCAGCACCAAATAGCTCCGGCACAGCGCTACGCGCTGCCGCTGGGTCTACAAGGGAAACCAACGGAATACATGTGCGGTGCATTGAGTTTGAGACATCAGCAAAGAAGCCCACGCGCACCCGATTGACCGGTCGGCCGCGAAGCAGGCCGGAGCTATTTGGTGCTGAACCAGTGTGTTGTGTGGTGCGATGAGTCAGACCGTGCGCGGTCCAAGCCCGTGTCTGCTTGTGAGGGCACTCTCTAGCGCCGGGCCATTAGGCCAATCGCCTGTGCCGCGGCCGGTGTGAAGTGCTTAGGCTGGGGATAGCTGTTTCTTTGGTTACTTTCTTTGCAGCAGCAAAGAAAGTGACTGCCGCCCCGCACAGGGGCAGAGCAAATAGACCGACGCGAAATCAGGATTCCACGACAAATAGCCTAAAGCGAAAAACCCCCAAATGCTGACGATAAAAAACCTCCACGCCGGCTACGGCAAAGTCAAAGTCCTCCACGGCATTTCGCTAGACGTGCCAAAAGCGAAGGTAGTCACGCTGATAGGCTCCAACGGCGCAGGCAAGACCACAACCATGCGCGCGATCTCCGGCATGATCAAACCGACCGAAGGCGAAATCACGATGGGCGTCGGCAACAACGCAAAGCGCATCGACTCGCTCGAGTCGCACAAGATCGCGCGTCTCGGGCTCGCGCATTCCCCCGAGGGGCGTCGCGTCTTCGCGACCATGTCCGTCACCGACAATCTGCTCCTCGGCGCATTCCCGCGTCTGACATGGTCGCGTCCGAAAGGCGACGTCAACGCCGATCTCGAACGCGCGATCGATCTGTTCCCGCGATTGAAAGAGCGCCGCAACCAGCTCGCAGGCACGCTATCGGGCGGCGAACAGCAAATGCTCGCGATGGCGCGCGCCATCATGCTCAACCCCGACCTCGTGCTGCTCGACGAACCATCGATGGGTCTCGCGCCCATTCTCGTCGACGAAGTATTCCGCATCATCGAGCGCCTGAAAGCCGATGGCGTCACGATGCTGCTCGTCGAGCAATTCGCCGCCGCCGCGCTCAACGTCGCGGATTACGGCTATGTGCTGGAGAACGGCCGCGTCGCGACACACGGCCCGGCCGAGCAGTTGCGCAACGATCCATCGGTTAAGGCCGCGTATCTCGGCGCGAGTCACTGACACCTCGAACAAATGCCGCACTGCGGCAAGCGAAGCCGAACTATCATGGTGACGGGCGCGCGCAAACATGCGCACGCGACATCCTCACAAGGAGCTGCCATGATCAGCGGCAAGACCACTCTGATTGCCCACCTCGGCTACCCGACCGAAGCGTTCAAGGCGCCGATGATCTACAACCCCTGGTTCGACAAACAGAACATCGACGCCGTCGTCGTGCCGATGGGCGTCAAACCCGAGGATTACGTCGCGTTCCTGCCGCATCTTTTCAAGCTGACCAACATTCGCGGCGCGCTCGTCACCATGCCGCACAAGATCACGACCGTCGGCCTGATGGATGAAGTCAGCCCGACCGCGCGCATCGCCGGGGCCTGCAATGCGATCCTCAAACGCCCCGACGGCACGCTCGTCGGCGATCAGTTCGATGGCGCGGGCTTCGTTCGCGGTGTCGAACGCAAGGGCCGCAAGCTCGCGGGCACGAGCGTGCTCGTGCTCGGCAGCGGCGGCGTCGGTTCGCCGATCGCGGCATCGCTCGCGGCGGCTGGGGTCGCAGAGCTCGCGATCTTCGATACCAACACGGCTTCGGTCGAAGGGCTCGCGTCGCGCTTGCGGGAGCACTATCCCAAGCTGGTCGTAAGAACGGACACGAAAGATCCCGCCGGCTTCGACGTGATCGTGAACGCGACGCCGCTCGGCATGAAGGAAACAGACCCCTTGCCGTTCGATATCGAGCGCATCGCGCCGGGCACGTTCGTGGGCGAAGTGGTGATGAAGTCGGAGTACACGCCGCTCTTGCGCGCGGCCAAGGACAAGGGCTGCGCCGTGCAGGTCGGCACGGACATGCTTTTCGAAATGATTCCGGCGTATCTGGAGTTCTTCGGCTACGGCACGGCCACCGCCGATGATTTGCGCGCGGTCGCGCAGATCAAATATGCGTAAGGAAGCTTGCGCGGACATAACCGCGCTTCGTTCCTATACTTTGATCGACATAGCTTCGATCGACACAGCAACGCAGACGCTCATCCTCTGACAAATAGGCCGTCCCACGCGGCGGCCCGGAAAAAGGAAGGGAGGAATCATGGGATCGACTGCACCCGGCGTTCCGGCCGACGACAAGCACGCGCCCGAGCCGCACGGCCACCCGGCGTTGCTGGGGCTCTCGCTCGCGGCGCTCGGCGTCGTCTACGGCGATATCGGCACGAGTCCGCTCTATACGCTCAAGACCGTGTTCGATCCCGCAGGCGGATTGCCATTGCAGCCCGCGAACGTGATCGGCATCGTGTCGCTCATCTTCTGGTCGCTCACGATCATCGTCTCGCTCAAATACGTGACGCTGATCCTGCGCGCCAACAATCACGGCGAAGGCGGCATCATGGCGCTGCTCGCACTGGCGGCGTCATCGGTCGAATCGAAGAAGCGGTTGAAGCACGTGCTGTTGCTCGTCGGCGTGATGGGCGCCGCGCTCTTCTATGGCGATGGCGTCATCACGCCGGCCATTTCCGTGCTGAGCGCGGTGGAAGGGCTCGAAGTGGCCGCGCCGGGATTGCAGCCCTATGTCGTGCCCGTGACGCTCGTCGCGCTGATCGCGCTCTTCGTGATGCAGAAGCACGGCACATCGGGCATCGGCGCGGTGTTCGGGCCGGTGATGGTGCTGTGGTTCGCGATACTGGCGGTGTCGGGTGTCGTGAACATCAAGGATGCACCGCATATTCTTGTCTCGCTCAATCCGCTCGAAGGGCTCGCATTCTGCCTGCATCACCGCTGGCTCGCGTTCGTCGCGCTCGGCGCGGTCGTGCTTTCGCTCACGGGCGCCGAAGCACTTTATGCCGACATGGGGCACTTCGGCTCGCGGCCGATCCGCCTCACATGGTTCGCCGTCGTCTTTCCCGCGCTCGCGCTCAACTATCTCGGTCAGGGCGCGCTGCTGATCGCGGACCCGGGCGCCTTGCAGAATCCGTTCTACCGGCTCTTTCCGTCGTGGATGCTCTATCCGATGGTCGTGCTCTCGACCATCGCGACGGTCATCGCATCGCAGGCCGTCATCTCCGGCACCTATTCGATGACCAAGCAGGCCATGCAGCTCGGCTTCCTGCCGCGCATGAGCGTCGTGTACACGTCGGCGAAGGAGATCGGGCAGATCTATGTGCCGGGCATCAACTGGACGCTCCTGCTCGCGGTGGTCGCGGCCGTGCTGGGCTTCGGCTCGTCGACGGCGCTCGGTTCCGCATACGGCATCGCCGTCACCGGCACGATGCTCATCACGACGGTGCTGACGTTCTTCGTGATCCGCTACGCGTGGCACTACAACTGGGCGCTGTGCGTCGTCGCGACCGCCTTCTTCTTCGTCATCGACGCGATGTTCTTCTCGGCGAATTGCCTGAAGATCGCGGAGGGCGGCTGGTTCCCGGTCGCTATCGGTCTCGTGATGTTCACCGTCATGGCGACGTGGGGACGCGGCGCGCAGATGATGATCCAGGAGGCTCGCGTGCGCGCCGGCGCGACGCCGCTCAAGCCCTTCCTCAAGAGCCTCATCGCACGCGCGCCCGCACGCGTGGAGGGCACGGCGATATTCATGTCGAACGATCCCAGCGGCGTGCCGCATTCGTTGCTGAACAACCTCATGCATAACCGCGTGCTGCACGAACACACGGTGTTTCTGACGGTCACCACCGAGCCGGTGCCGTGGGTCGAGGAGGCGCGCCGCGTTTGTATCGAGACGCTCGGCAACGGCTGTTTTCAGGTGACCGTGATCTATGGTTTCAAGGACGAAGTCGACCTGCCTGCCGCGCTCGAAAAATGCCGCTCTTCGGGCCTCAAGTTCGATCGCGCGACGATTTCGTATTTCCTTTCGCGCGCAACCGTAGTGCCGACGCCGGGCACCGGCATGGCCTTATGGCGCGAACGCCTCTTCGCGATCATGCTGCACAATGTGGGCAACGTAGCGGCCTATTTGCGATTACCGGCCGATCGCGTGATCGAGCTCGGCGCGCGGGTCGAAATATGACGGCGCAAATCGGCTGATTTGCGTGCATCCGACGCAAGCGGGCGGCCGCGGATCGCGCGAGACTCACGACAAGACATGCGGCACACAGGAGACGCCATGACCGCCAGCAGCCCGCCGACCCGCCATCCTTTCCCCTCTGCCGCGCGCCTCGTCGAGCGCGGCAAGATCGTCTCCGCGCGCGAGGCGGTGCGCCTCATTCGCTCGGGCGATACGCTCGCGACGAGCGGTTTCGTCGGCATCGGCTTCGCGGAGGAAGTGGCGATCGCGCTGGAGGAACGCTTCGTCGAAGGCAGCGATCCGATCGCGGATCTGACGCTGGTCTATGCCGCGGGTCAGGGCGACGGCCGCACGAAAGGCCTCAATCACCTGGCGCACGAAGGCCTGATCAAACGCGTGATAGGCGGCCACTGGGGACTCGTGCCGGGCCTGCAGAAGATGGCGATCGAGAACCGCGTCGAAGCGTACAACCTCCCGCAAGGCGTGATCTCGCAACTCTTTCGCGATATCGCCGCGCATCGGCCCGGGCAGCTCTCGACGGTCGGCCTCGGCACCTTCGTCGATCCGCGCAACGGCGGCGGCAAGCTCAACGCGCGCACGACCGACGATCTCGTGCGGCTCATGCATATCGACGGCACGGATTATCTGTACTACAAGACCTTTCCGATCGATGTCGCGATCGTGCGCGGCACGACAGCCGATCTGAACGGCAACATCACGATGGAAAAGGAAGCGCTGACGCTCGAAGCGCTGTCCATCGCGATGGCCGCGCGCAATTCGGGCGGCATCGTGATCGCGCAGGTCGAGCGGCTCGCGGAATCGAACACGCTCAATTCGCGTCATGTGAAGATTCCCGGCGTGATGGTCGATTGCGTCGTGGTCGCGAAGTCCGACAATCACTGGCAGACCTTCGGCGAGCAATACAGCGCGGCATTTTCGAGCGAGCTGCGCGTGGCGGCGAGTTCGGTGCCGCCGATGGCGCTCACGGAACGCAAGATCATCGCGCGGCGCGCCGCCTTCGAATTGATGGCCAACAGCGTCGTCAATCTCGGCATCGGCATGCCGGAAGGCATCGCGAGCGTCGCGAACGAGGAGCAGGTGATCGACCTCTTCACGATGACGACCGAGCCCGGCGTGATCGGCGGCATACCGGCGGGCGGCCTCAACTTCGGCGCGGCCACGAATACGCAGGCGATCATCGATCAGCCGTATCAGTTCGATTTCTACGATGGCGGCGGCCTCGATATCGCGTTCCTCGGTCTCGCGCAGGCGGACGCCGACGGCAATCTCAACGTGAGCAAGTTCGGGCCGAAGCTGGCCGGCGCGGGCGGCTTCATCAACATCAGCCAGTCGGCGAAGAAAGTGGTGTTCGTGGGCACGTTCAACGCGGGCAAGCTGGATGTCGCTATCGGCGACGGCAAGCTCAGGATTCGCCGCGAAGGCGATTGCCGCAAGTTCGTCGCGGCCGTCGAGCATCGCACGTTCAGCGGCCGTTATGCGGCCGAGCGCGGGCAGACCGTGCTCTATATCACCGAGCGCTGCGTGTTCGAACTCACGGACAAGGGCCTCGCGTTGACAGAAGTCGCGCCCGGCATCGATATCGAGCGGGATATCGTCGGGCAAATGGGCTTCAGGCCGATCATGGATACGGCGCCGCGTCTCATGGACGAACGTATTTTCCGCGACGCGCCGATGGGTCTGCGCAATGTGCTGCTCAGGCTCGATCTGTCGGAACGCTTCAGCTACGACCCGGAAAAGAATCTCTTCTTCATCAACTTCGAAGGCCATGAAGTAAAGAGCCTGAGCGATGTCGAAGCGATACGCGTCGAAGTCGAAAAGCAATTGGCGGCCATGAGGACAAAGCCGCACGCGATCGTGAATTACGATAACTTTTCCATTCGGCCCGACATGCTCGACGCCTATTCGGAGATGGTGACGAAGCTCGTCGATGGCCTTTACGATCGCGTGACGCGTTATACGACGAGCAGCTTCCTGCGCCTCAAGCTCGGCGACGCACTGAAGCGCCGCGGCGTCGCACCGTATATCTACGAAAGCCCTGAAGAAGCGCGCGAGCACGAATCGAAACGCGCGTCCGAATGACAATGGGCCGCGTCGAGCGGCCCATTGCATTGCATGTCATCCACGCGCGGTGTGCTTCGGCGCAGTCTCCTGCTGATTGCGCAGCCTGCTATGGCGTATGCCGTAGCCGAAGTAGATGACGACGCCGATCGCCATCCATACGATGAGCCGTATCCACGTATCGGCGGGCAGTCCGGACATCAGGAAGAGCGAGGACAACGCGCCGAGCGGAGCGACGACATACACCGCGGGTGTCTTGAACGCGCGCTCCAGATTCGGCTGCGTGATGCGCAGCACCAGCACGCCGATGCACACCACCATGAACGCGAACAGCGTGCCGATGCTCACCAGTTCGCCGACGAGCCCGATCGGCAAAAGCCCCGCCAGAATCATCACGATGATGCCGGTGATGATCGTCGTGATGTAGGGCGTCTGAAAGCGCGGATGAATCTTCGATGCGAACGGCGGCAGGAGGCCGTCTCGCGCCATCGAATAGAAGATGCGCGGCTGCGACAGCAACAGCACGAGAATCACCGACGTGAGGCCGAAGATCGCGCCCAGCTTGACGATGGGCGAGAGCCAGCGCATGCCGATCGCATCGACGCCGACTGCGATCGGATCGGCCACGTTGAGCTTGTCGTAAGACACGATGCCCGTCAGCACATACGACACGAGCACATAGAGGATCGTGCAAATCGTGAGCGAGCCGAGCAGGCCGATCGGCATGTCGCGTTTCGGGTTGCGCGTCTCCTGCGCCACGCACGATACCGAATCGAAACCGATATAGGCAAAGAACACGACTGCCGCGCCGCGCAGCACGCCGCTCATGCCGAACACGCCCGATTCGCCGGTATTCGGCGGAATGAACGCGCCGGTCGGGTTTTGCGCGGTGACCCAGTGGCTCTTGTCCACGAACGCGATGCCCGCGGCGATGAACGCGAGCACGATCAGCACCTTGATGATGACGATGAAGCTGTTCACGCGCGCCGACTCGCGTATGCCGACGACGAGCAGCATCGTGATGAGCCCGACGATCACCATCGCAGGCACGTTGAGAATCGCGCCGACGTGGCTCCAGCCGTGACCGGGATCGTAGGCGAAGGGCGCTTTCGCGAGCTGCTCCGGTATGTCGATGCCGAGCGAATGCAGAAAGCTCACGACATAGCCGGACCAGCCGATGGCGACCGTCGTCGCGCCGACCGCGTATTCGAGGATCAGATCCCAGCCGATGAGCCACGCGATCAGCTCGCCCATCGTCGCATAGGCATACGTGTAGGCGCTGCCGGAAACCGGCACCGTGGACGCCATTTCGGCATAACAAAGTCCCGCGAGCGCGCAGACGATCGCGCCAAATACGAACGACAGGATGATCGCGGGCCCGGCGTTGGTCGCGGCCGCGTGGCCCGTCAGCACGAAAATCCCCGCGCCGATGATGCAGCCTATGCCGAGCAAGACGACATCGAGCGCGGTGAGCGAACGCTTCAGCGTGTGGCCGCCGTGTTCCTGAAGCACTTCCTCGGTTTCTTCCGCTTCGCTTTGCAGCGTAGCAACGGACTTTCTTTGCATGACGGTCACGATCGCCTCCTGTGCGGCGGCAGCGAGGCCGCGCCCGGTGGCGCGGCGAAGTCTGTCGCCCGTTCAAGTGCGGGATGATGCACACGCCGCTTGCTTCACACCTGCACGTTCGTTCTGACGTATTGCCGTTTCGTGATAGCAGATTTTGCCGGGGAATTCGAGCGCTGCTGAGCGATGCGCGTGCAACGACGCGTTTTGCGAGTACGTTCGTGCACGGCGAGCGGCTTGCAGCAGGAAACGTGCCGCGCCGGCAGCCGATCATCGCTGCGCTGGCGCGGCGCAAGACCCCACAACGGTCAAGGACATATGCAGGCGGCTTAAAGCACGGATGCGCGGCGAACTATAATCAGTTGCACAGTTGCGATTTTCAACCCGGAATCCGTTCCTGTTGCTCGCGGAACGTTCACCGGACTTTCCTCACGTGGAGAATTTGATATGGCTATACGCATTGGTGATGAAGCCCCCGATTTCACGGCGGAGACGACCGAAGGCACGATTCGCTTTCACGAGTGGATCGGCGACAAATGGGCGATCCTGTTCTCGCATCCGAAGGACTTCACGCCCGTCTGCACGACCGAGCTCGGCTACATGGCCAAGCTCAAGCCCGAGTTCGACAAGCGCGGCACGAAAGTGATCGGCCTCTCGATCGATCCGGTGACGAATCACTCGCAATGGGCCAAGGATATCGAGGAGACGCAGGGCACCGCGGTCAACTATCCGATGATCGGCGACGCGGATCTGAACGTCGCGAAGCTCTACGACATGATCCACCCGAATGCGAGCGGCGCGAATCCGCGCACGGCAGCCGACAACGCGACGATCCGCGCCGTGTTCATCGTCGGTCCGGACAAGAAGGTGAAGGCCACGTTCACGTATCCGATGAGCGCGGGCCGCAACTTCGACGAAGTGCTGCGCCTGCTCGACGCGCTGCAACTGAACGCGAAGCACACGGTCGCGACGCCGGTGAACTGGAAACCGGGCGAGGACGTCATCATCCCCACGTCCGTATCGGATGACGACGCGAAGAAGAAGTATCCGGACGGATTCAAGACGCTGAAGCCGTATCTGCGCACGGTGGCGCAGCCGAAGTAACGCACGCGCAACTGAAACCGGACGCCGGCCGCACACGCGGGCCGGCGTTTTTATTTCAGCTCAGTTGTGCCCCGTGCGGCGTTCGGGCGACGTTTCGACTTCGCCCGGCTTGCGCAGCATCTTGTCCACTTCGCCCGCGTGCATCTCCTCGGTTTCGATCATCTGCCGCGCGTATTCCTCCAGCGCGACGGAGCGGCCCTCGACGAGCGTCAGCAAGTCGCGGTAATGACCGAGCGCGACGTTTTCCGCCTGCAGCGATTCGCGCAGGATCGTCGCGATGTCGAAGGTGTGATTGTCGAGCAGCGGGCCGATTGCAAGCGATGGATAGGCGCCGAGCGTCGTGATCCATTCGCCGGCCTGATGCGCATGCACGAGCGATTCGTCGGCCTGCGCGCGCAGCCACGACACGATCGGAATGCGTCCGAAGCCGAACACGAGAAACGAATAGTGCGTGTAGCGCACGACGCCCGCCAGTTCGGATTCGAGAATCCTGTTCAGGACGCCGACGACCTTTTCCTTTTCGAGCTCTGCCATTCTTGCCTCCGTTTTTCCAACGCCAGGCGCTCCGCAGGACGGAGAGGCCATGATTCGTCGCATGCCGCGGCATCACTCATTGTAGTCACGCGCACGGCGCATGCGAGGCGAAACTGCGGCTGGAGGCGCGCAAGATATGCGCCCGGAACGGCTATGGAGGCGATGCAGGCGGCCCTGCGGCCGCGGCACCGGTAAGGCGGAAACACTGCATTCAGGCGATTTCTTCGATCCAGAGCGCAGCCGTGCGTGCCAGCACCTGCGACATGGCTGTGCGCGCGCCGTCTCCATCGGCGGTTTCGATAGCCCGCACGAGCCGGCCGTAATCGCCGAGCTGCGAGTCGGGCACGCGCGGCAGCGCATGCGGCTGCGCGCGCAAGGCAGCCTTCATCGTCCGGATGCCGACGCGCACGACGCTGCCCATCTGGCGCAGCACTTCGTCGCCGCTTGCATCGACGATAGCGGCCTGTAGCGCCTCTTCCGCGGCGGACTGAAGGGGTTCGGAGGGACTCGCGTGCAAAAGCCGCTGATAGGCCGCATTGATGGCGATGCGCTGGTGCCGGTTCGCGCGCGTCGCGGCGAGCGCGGCGGCGGGCGGATCGACGAGCGCGCGGAACTCGATCAGCCTGCGTATGCAGTCCGGGTCATGCAGCGCGCGCATGCGCCACTCGGCGACCTCGGGATCCATGATGAGCCATTCCCGCGCGGGCTTGATACGTGTGCCCGTCTTGGGTCGCACGTCGAGCATGCGGCGCGAGATGAGAATGCTCAGCGCCTCGCGCATGATGGTCCGGCTCACGCCGTGCTGCTTCGAGAGGATGACTTGTGGCGGCAGCACGTTGTCCTGGTATTCGCCGCTCACGATGCCCGCTACGAGCTGGTTCACCACGCGTTTGACGAGCGATGCTTCATAGCCATGATTCATGTTTTTGTTCTCGTGATAACGCCCACGCCTGTGGCTTCTCGCTCCTCGTCGCCGAGTGGCAGAGCCAGCGCTTGTCTAAGTTCACGGCGTGTCGGTGCACCGCGCGGGCGAACATTCGCGCGCAGCGCTTCCCCCCCGGCACGCCGTGTATTTGGTCCCCGGATTCAGCTATCGATGCGGTATGAGCCGCATACCCCGCAGCGGTCGGCATTGTTTGGACAGCATCGTCGATCCGCTGAAAGAAGCGTATCTCCGCGTGGCCTGTTTTAACAATATGGTGCACCGCTAATTCGACTGACTATCGTGCGTCCGCCCACAAAATCGTGCGGGCACGCAACACGGCGCGAATCGCCCGAAATGCGCAAGCGTTTGCGCGTCGTCGGTTATGCGAAGCATCGAACACAACGGCCGATGCGGTAGCCATGTGTTATTTTTGCGAGCCATAGCAACGCAACGAAACAACGAGGAAACGAAACATGAAAGTCGCCGTCATGGGTGCGGGCGCGGTCGGTTGTTACTACGGCGGCATGCTCGCGCGCGCGGGTCACGAGGTCGTGTTGATCGCGCGGCAGCAGCATGTCGAAGCGATCGAACGCGATGGCCTGCGCCTCGACACACAGCATTTCGACGAGCGCGTGCGCGTGGCCGCGAGCACCGACCCGAGCGCGGTGAAGGGCGCGCAACTCGTGCTCTTCTGCGTGAAGTCCACCGATACCGAGAGCGCTGCAAAGGCGCTCGCGCCGCATCTCGAACACGATGCGTTGCTGCTCTCGCTGCAGAACGGCGTGGAGAATGCCGAACGCCTGCGCGAGTTGCTGCCGCAGGAAGCGGCGGCCGCGGTCGTGTATGTCGCGACCGAGATGGCGGGGCCGGGGCACGTCAAACACAACGGGCGCGGCGAGCTCGTGATCGAGCCGTCGACGAAAAGCGAGGAGGTCGCACGTGCGTTCGTCGAGGCGGGCGTGCCGACCGAAATTTCCGACAACGTGCGCGGTGCGCTGTGGGCCAAGCTCGTGCTGAATTGCGCGTACAACGCGCTGTCCGCGATCACGCAGTTGCCGTACGGAAAGCTCGTGCAGGGCGAGGGCATCACGCGCTCGATGCGCGATGTCGTCGACGAATGTCTCGCGGTGGCGAAGGCCGACAACGTGACCATTCCCGGCGACGTCGATGCCGCCGTGCGCCGCATCGCCGAAACGATGCAGAACCAGTATTCGTCGACGGCGCAGGACGTGGCGCGCGGCAAGAAGAGCGAGATCGATCATCTGAACGGGCTGATCGTGCGGCGAGGCGAGGCGCTCGGCATTCCGACGCCCGCGAACCGCCTGCTGCATGCGCTCGTCAAAGCGATCGAAAGCAAGGCCTCGTAGCGCACGATTCGCAGGTGTGTGAGGGCAAGGGCGGGCACGGCCGATGCTGAGTTATGCAGCACGCACAGAAAACACCGTGCGTAGCCCAACACACCGGAGGTTCACCATGAAATCGTTCGTCAAGGCTGTGGCCGTCGCCGCTGTAGTGGTGGCGCCGGCGCTCTCTTTCGCGCAGACCGATTCGTCGCTCACGCGCGCTCAGGTGAAGCAGGATCTGCGGCAGGTCGAAGCGGCCGGCTATGATCCGTCGCGCTCGGATCAGAGCTCGTATCCGTCGGATATCCAGGCCGCTGAAAGTCGCGTCGCGCGCCAGAACGGTGCATACGGCGGGACAAGTGCCGGCAGATCGGCTTCAGGCACGCGCAACATGATTCCGCCCCTGAATGACGACGGCACGAAGCCGGTTTATTTTGGCCGTTGATGAGGACGCGGCCGGGTTCTGCGCGTTCGGCGCAACGGCGCTACCATCGGTTCTTCCATTCGCTCTATCGCGTTCATGCGCAGGAAGACACTCATGGATAAAGCCGTCAAGATTCCCGGCCCCGATCATCCGATCACGGTCGAACCTAGCCCGATGCACGTGATCGTGAAGGCGGGCGGGCATGTCATCGTCGATACGACCAGGGCGCTATCCTTGCGCGAGGCATCGTATCCGGAGGTGCTGTATGTGCCGCGCGAAGACGTGGACATGACGAAACTCGAACGCACCTCGCACGCTACTTATTGCCCTTACAAAGGCGAATGCAGCTATTACAGCATCCCGTCGGGTGGACAAAAAGCCGCCAATGCAGTGTGGTCCTATGAGATGCCATACGACGCGGTTGCATCGATCAAGGATCATCTGGCGTTCTATCGCGATCGCGTCGATTCATTCGAAACTCGCGACGCCTGACACTCAATCGAGCAAGGTCTTGGCGCGGTGCTTGAGCATCGCGCTGAAGTCGTCGAGCCAGCCGACCGACAGACGCCAGCTTTGCCAGTAAAGGTCAACATCGAGGCGCGCGCCGGGCGACACTTCCACGAGCGCGCCACTTTCGAGTTGCGCCGCGACAAGACCTTGCGGACACATACCCCACGCAAGCCCGGACGTGCACGCGCGCACGAAGCCTTCGCCGTGCGGCACGATATGCGCGGGCGGCTCGATATCCACGCGGCTTACGCGTTTGACGAAGCGCTTCTGCAATTCATCCTTCTCGTTGAAATTGACGCATGGCGCGCGACGCAGCGCGTCACGTGTCAGTCCGTCAGCGAAATAACGCGCGAAATACGCGGGTGAGCACACGGCGCGATATCGCATGCGCCCGAGTTTCACCGAGCGCCAGCCGGGTACGGGTTCGGCCAGCGTGGTGATCGCGCCTTGCACGTCGCCTTCGCGAATGCGTTGCGCGGTGTGGTCCTGATCGTCCACGACGAGATCCAGCATCAGTTCGCGCTCGATGCAGAAGTCCGCAGCGGCGTCGATGAACCAGGTGCTCATGCTGTCGTCGTTCACCGCGATGCGCAGCTTCGCGCGCCGCTCGCTCGGCGCGCCCGGCAAGGCCGGCATCCGCCCGCCGAGTTCCGCTTCGAGCAATTGCACGCGTTCGGTGTGGCGACACAGCAGCGCGCCCGACGCCGTCGCCTCGCACGGCTGGCCGCGCTTGACGAGCAGGCTGCCGACGCGCTCTTCCAGCAGTTTCACGCGCTGCGAAACCGCCGACGGCGTGACGTTGAGATCGCGCGCGGCGCGCTCGAATGACCCCGTGCGCACGACGGCGAGCAACGCATCGAGCAGAGCGTAGTCGAGCATTAGCGTTCCTTAATCGAAATTAGAAAGTTTAGCTGTTTGAATGCGCGTTCAACGCGCAGACTACGGCTTTCCTCGATCCCGATCAAGCGACGCCATGCAACCGAATCCCTTCAAACTCGAACGTTATTTCGCGCGACATGAATTCACCGCGCGCCACTTGCTGTGCAGTTCCGATCCCGAATCGATGTCGATCGGCGAATTGCTCGCGTACGAACCCGATGCGATCGACGGATTGCGCGATACCTGGCTCGGCTATACCGAGTATCCCGGCGCGCCCGCGCTGCGACGCGAACTCGCGACGCTGTACGAGCACATCGATGCGGATGACATCATCGTGCACACGGGCGCGCAGGAAGCCATCTATTCGTTCATGCACACGATGCTCGCGCCGGGCGATCACGTGATCGTGCATATGCCGGGCTATCAGTCGCACTATGCGGTGGCCGAGGCGATGGGCGTGAGTGTATCGCCGTGGAAAGCGCGCGAGGAGGCGGGCTGGGCGCTCGATCCGGACGAACTCGACACGCTCGTCACGCCCGCCACGCGCGCGCTCGTGATCTGCGCACCGCACAATCCGACCGGCTATCTGCCGTCGCGCGAGGTGTTCGATGCGATCGTCGCGTTCGCGCGCAGGCATGGACTGTGGCTCTTCAGCGACGAGGTGTACCGCGGTCTGGAGCACGATCCCGCCGATCGCCTGCCCGCTGCGTGCGACGTGTACGAGCGCGCGATCTCGCTCGGCGCGCTTTCGAAGACGCATGGGCTCGCGGGTCTGCGCCTCGGCTGGATCGCGACGAAGAGCACGCAGGTGCTCGAACGCATGAGCACGTTCAAGGACTATCTCACCATCAGCAATAGCGCGCCGAGCGAGTATCTCTCGACGATCGCGGTGCGCCATACCGATGCGCTCATCGAACGCAATGTGTCGATCGTGCGCGCCAATCTGCGCGTGCTCGACGATTTCTTCGCACGTCACGCGGACCGCTTCGAGTGGCATCGTCCGCGCGCGGGCACCATAGGCTTCGTGCGTCTGAAACGCGGGCACGCCGGGCAGTTCTGTGCCGAACTGCTCGAACGCACCGGCGTGCTGCTGCTGCCTTCGACGCTCATCGATCACGGCGACGCGCATGTGCGGCTCGGTTTCGGCCGACGCAACATGCCCGAGGTCGTCGGGCTTCTCAACGCTTATCTGGAAGCGACCGCCACGAGCACAGCATCCTGACGATACGCGCCCGGATACATCTGCTTCAGATTCGCGACTTTCGGCAGATCGTTGATCGCGATATACGGGCTTTCCGGATGCTCCGTCAGGTAGTTCTGGTGATAGCCTTCGGCAGGATAAAAGCCCTTGTAGTCTTCGACCTTCGTGACGATCTTGCCGCTGTACACGTGCGCCTTGTCGAGTTGCGCAATATACGAATCGGCGATCTCGCGCTGCGCCGCGTTCGTCGGAAACACCGCCGAACGATATTGCGTGCCGTGATCCGGGCCTTGATAGTTCAGCTCCGTCGGGTTGTGCGCGACGGAGAAGAATATCTGCAAGAGCTTGCCGTAGGACACCTGCGCCGGATCGTAGGTGATGCGCACCGATTCCGCGTGACCCGTATCGCCTTCGCTGACGCGATCGTATTGCGCGGTATCGGCCGCGCCGCCCGCATAACCCGACATCACTTCCTTCACGCCGCGCACGTGCTGAAACACGCCTTGCACGCCCCAGAAGCAACCGCCCGCGAACACGGCGGTTTCCGTATGCACCGCGCCCGCGGTTTCGTCGTGCGCGGGTGGCGGAATCTTCACGGCGGCCTCGCTCGAATGCGCGACGCGCTGCAATGCGAACGCGCCCGCGAACAGCACGGCCACGCTCGCGGCCTTGAACGTCTTGCTGGTGGTCTTGAACATCTTTGCTCCTCGATGAGTCTCGTTCAACCGAACGTGAACGCGTACGCTTCGACCCCGGGGTCGAGAAATTCGATCGTGAACGTGCGATCCGCGACGGTGCCCGTCTGACGCACGAGTTGATAAAGGCGCTGCTCGGTCACGGTGCCGCTTCCGTCGGCCTGCACGTCGCTGCCGTGCGAAGCGCCCGGCGCCGCGCCGTCGATGCTCACGCGAAAGCGCACCGGCTTGCCGTCCTTCGACGGTCCGAGCACGAGATGCAGGTCGCGCGCATGAAAGCGATAGACGATGCGGCCCTTCGTGCCTTCGAGCGTCGCATGTTCCGCGCCCACTTTCCACGGACCCGCGAGTCCCCAGTCGTTCACGTCGAGCGCTTTCGGCGCGGCATAGTCGTGGAGGCGATCGCGCGTTTCGCCGCCCGGCGACATGAACTGCTCCGCGCGCTCGTAGCCGATATACGTCTCCGGCGAACGCATGTCCGTGTTGTCGGCCTGCATCATCGCGCCTTCGCCGATGGCATCGTCGGCGCTCTTCGACGTCATCGACATGGAAGGCGCTGCGCCGTGGCCCGCTTCGGCGAGCAGTTGCTGGATCACATGCTCGGAGTGCGCATAGTCGCCTTCGCCGAAGTGGTGATAGCGGATATTGCCCTGCGCATCGATGAAATAGTGCGCCGGCCAGTACTGATTGTTCAGCGCGCGCCAGATCGCAAAGTTGTTGTCGATGGCGACAGGATAGTCGATGCCGAGATCGTGAATCGCCTGCTTCACGTTATCGACGTTACGCTCGAATGCGAACTCCGGCGCATGCACGCCGATCACGACGAGTCCCTGATCGCGGTACTTCTGCGCCCAGGTCTTCACATACGGCAGCGTGCGCAGGCAGTTGATGCACGAGTACGTCCATACATCGACCAGCACGACCTTGCCGCGCAGCGCTTCCTTCGTGAGCGGCGGCGAGTTGAGCCATTGCACCGCGCCATCGAGCGACGGCAGCGTGCCTTCGACTGGCAGCGGCGCGGGGTTGGCCGACTTCGGCGGCTCGGTGCTCGCGCGCATCATCGCGCCATTGTTTGCGGGCTTTGCGGACATCATCATCGCGCCATTGTTTTTATCCGAGAGCTTGTCGACGAGCTGCTGTTCGATACCGGAGGTCGCCACCGTCGATACGCGAGCGAGCACGCCGGTATCGAGTCCGAGCGCGATCGCGACGACGCCGAGCAGCATCGCCGCGCCGATGCCGCGCCGCACCCATTCGCCCGCGCCCAGCGAGCGCTTCATCGCGGCGAACACGCGCCCGCCGATCAGCAATGCGACCGCGAGCGAGGTCGCCGCACCGGCCGCATAGGCGAGCAGCAGCAGCGTGGTGCCGGCGCTCGCGCCGTTGAGCGCGGCACCCGTCAGCACGAGGCCCAGGATCGGGCCCGCGCACGGCGCCCACAGCAGGCCCGTCGCGACGCCGAGCACGAACGATCCGCCGAAGCCCGGCTTGCCGTCGCCGCGCTGAGCGAAGGCGGTAAGGCGATTGCCCGCGCTGACGAGCGGATGCATCACGCGCTCGGCGACGCCCGGCAAGAGCAGCGTGAGGCCGAACACCGCGAGCAGCACGATCGCGGCCCAGCGGCCGTATTGATTGGCCTGCGTGACCCAACCGCCGCCCACGGCCGCGAGCGTCGCGACCACGGCGAACGTCAGGCCCATGCCCGCGAGCAGAGGCAGGCCGCTCTTCACGAACGGCTGGTCCGCGCGCGAGAACACGAAAGGAAGCACGGGCAGGATGCACGGACTGAGAATCGTCAGCGCGCCGCCGAGATAGGCAAGGACGATAAGCAACATGATGTTGTCGAGTCGGGGTTGATCGTGGTGTGAGCGCGGTTCAGGCCGCGCCCGGCGTGAAAGTCATCGCGACGCCGTTCATGCAATAGCGCAGGCCCGTGGGCCTCGGACCGTCGTCGAAGACGTGGCCCAGATGACCGCCGCAACGCCGGCAATGCACTTCCGTGCGCTCGACGCCGAACGAGCCGTCGATGCGCGTCGCGACCGCATGATCGAGCGGCGCCCAGAAGCTCGGCCAGCCGGTGTGACTATCGAACTTGGTGCGCGACGAGAACAGCGCCAGCTTGCAGCCCGCGCAACCGAACGTGCCCGCGCGATGCTCGTCGTTGAGCGGGCTGGTGTACGGCCGCTCGGTGCCTTCGCGCCGCAGCACGTCGAATTGCACCGGATTCAGCAGGCGGCGCCATTCGTCCTCGCTATGGACGATTTCGAAGCGTTCCTGCGACGGCGCTTGCGGCCCGGAACCGGCCGCGAGCGCGCGCAGGCGTCCGCCCAGCGCGAACGCGGCGGCGGCGGCCGCGGTGCCCGTCAGGAGAAAGCGGCGGCGGGTTTGCATGATGCGTGCCTCGTTTTCGAGTGGAATGCCTGCATCGTAGTCGCGCGCGCATCCCCGAGTCCTCACCGAAAGTTAAATTAAATGTGATACTTCGGCGCGCGCTTTTCTGCACAATGGCACAGTCGCCCGGCCATTTCATCTATGGATAGGGCGAGCATCATTCGACATTCGCTCATGGATCATCCGAAACGCATTCTGATCGTCGAAGACGACATGCATATCGCCGATGTGCTGAGTCTCAACCTGCGCGACGAGCGTTACGAAGTCGTGCATAGCGCCGATGGCGCCGAGGGCTTGCGCCTGCTGGAGCAGGGCGGCTGGGACGCGCTGATCCTCGATCTGATGCTGCCCGGCGTCGATGGCCTCGAAATCTGCCGCCGCGCGCGGGCCATGACGCGCTACACGCCGATCATCATCACGAGCGCGCGTTCCAGCGAGGTGCATCGCATACTCGGTCTCGAACTCGGCGCGGACGACTATCTCGCGAAGCCGTTCTCGGTGCTCGAACTCGTCGCGCGCGTGAAGGCGTTGCTGCGCCGCGTCGATGCGGTGGCGAAGGACTCGCGGCTCGACACGGGGCGCATCGAGGTCGCGGGCATCGCGATCGATCCGCTCGCGCGCGAAGCATGGGTCGATGGCGCGCGCATCGAGCTCACGCCGCGCGAATTCGATCTGCTGTATCACTTCGCGCGTCATCCGGGCAAGGTGTTCTCGCGCATGGACCTGCTCAATGCGGTGTGGGGCTATCGGCATGAAGGCTACGAGCACACCGTCAACACGCATATCAACCGGCTGCGCGCGAAAGTGGAGAAGGACGCCGCCGATCCGAAGCGCATTCTCACGGTATGGGGCCACGGCTACAAGCTCGCGGCGCAATCGCCCGAAGGCAAGGACGCCGCGCCGTGAAGCTCACGCTGTCTCAACGGCTCTTCGCGGTGTTTTGCGTGCTGCTGCTCGCGTGCTGCGGCGCGTCGGCGTGGCTGCAAATCCGCGCGAGCGATCTGCGCGAGAAGGAGGTCATCCAGAGCCTCTCGCGCGAGCTCGCGGCGCACATCGCCCATGACGGCGCGCTCGCCGGTGTGAACGGTTTCGACGCGCCCGCCGTGCGCCGTCTCTTCAGTCAGTTGATGGTGGTGAATCCGAGCGTCGAGGTCTATCTGCTCGATGACACGGGCCGCGTGCGCGCCGACGATGCGCCGCCGGGGCACGTGAAGCGCGATCGCGTCGATCTCGCGCCGGTGCGTCAATTTCTCGATGGCGCTCCGTTGCCGATCCTGGGCGACGATCCGCGCAGCGACGACAAGCGCAAGGTGTTCAGCGCCGCGCCGCTCGCCGCGCCCGGCAAGCCGCCGTTCGGTTATGTCTATGTGGTGCTGCTCGGCGAGGAGCATGACGCGCTGGCGGCGAAGGCATCGGCGAGCGCGGTGTTGCGCACCACGCTCGCATCGATGGGCCTCGTCACCTTGCTCGGGCTCGTCGCGGGCGTGGTCGCGTTCGGGCTCGTCACGCGGCCGCTGCGACGGCTCACCGAAGCGATGCGCAAATTCGACGCGCGCGGCGCGCCCGCGGAACCGCCTTTGCCGTCGATGCAGAGAGCAAGCGCAGCCGACGTGCGCGAGAACGAACGCGACGAGATCGTCGTGCTCGAAAGCGCGTTTGCGCAGATGGCCGAGCGCATCGGCGAGCAATGGCGCGCGCTTGGACGACAGGATCGCGAGCGTCGCGAGATGGTCGCGAATATCTCGCATGATCTGCGCACGCCGCTGTCGTCGCTGCATGGCTATCTGGAAACGCTGTCGCTCAAGTCCGACACGCTTCCCGATACCGACCGGCGACGTTATCTGTCGATCGCGCTTGCTCAGAGCGCGAAGGTCGGTCATCTCGCGCAGTCGCTGTTCGAGCTCGCGAAGCTCGAACACGGCATGGTCGCGCCGGAAGCCGAACCCTTCTCTTTGACCGATCTCGTGCAGGACGTATTCGAGAAGTTCGAACTGTCCGCTCAGTCCCGGGGCGTGCACCTGAATGCGCAGATCGCGCCGCGCTTGCCGAGTGTCGTGGCGGATCTCGGCATGATCGAACGCGTGCTCACCAATCTGCTCGACAACGCGATTCGTCACACGCCCGCGCAAGGCACGGTGGACGTGACGCTGGCACATGGGCGCGAACATGCCGATCGCGTCGAGGTCACGGTCAGCGACACCGGCACGGGCATTCCGCCCGCAATGCGGGAAGCGCTGTTCCAGCGTCCGTTCGCTTCAGGTGGCGCGCATCGTGGCGGACTTGGCTTGCTCATCGTGCAACGTATGCTGCAACTGCACGGCAGCCAGATTCGCATGATCGATACGGAAGGCGCGGGCACGACCTTTCGCTTCGACCTGCCCGCCGCGGTCGCGCAGACCGGCGACGGCGCGCCGCACGTGCACGGATGGCGCGGATAAAAAAAAGCCCGACATTCCTGTCGGGCTGAATGGGATGGTCATCGCCTGCGCCTGATCGCGCCGTTGGAATGCGCGTGCGGCGTTGCCCGGTCTGACCATCCGCGTGGACGTTCGAGTGAAAGCCGATTCGCAGCGGGCTGCAAGGCAGCGGTATCGAACCGCAATGCTGTCGGCGTCATGCGATACGTTTTAGGCTCATAGCCTTAAACCAGTCTTAAGGACTGTGCCGTGCGTAGGGCCGTGCGTTAGGGCGTCACGCCAGACAAGGCAATCGTTGCGCATTCGCTTAAGTGCGTTCTCTAAAGCGGCTTAATCGTTTCTTTTAGCGTTGCTTCCCGCTGCATTGCGAATACGCCAGGCTCGAAACTACGCAGAATGACAGCCACGTGAAAAAGCGCAGCGTTCTTCCATGCGGAAACTTTTCTTGGTTTCCCGCAATATGTTTGCTAGCATGTAATCGGGTCACAGCCGCCATGTGAGCTTTCGGTCAAAAGTACGGCGCTGTGGCGTGGGATTCAATAGGGCCCATCGAGGCCAATTATGAGTAAAGCGCCCAAGATTGGCGCTTGCTATTGTATTGCCCGTACCATCGTATTTCGTCAGTCCACTGCTGCGCAGGCGGCCGTGTGACATCGTGCGGGACGTCGCCGTGCATTGCGCAATACCTGATAAGCATCGACGTTTAACGTATTTCGCATTCTTGGCTACTTGCGCTGTTTCTTTTGGCGCGGGAAATAAAAACGCCTGGCTTTTATAAAACGTATTTAGCCGAAGTTTCGAAGACAGTGTGCTTTAGCGTAGCTGCGTTGTGCAACACATTTATAAAGATGCACACGAAGCGACGTCGCGCAGTAGCGAGCGTCGCGCTTATCTCTTGGCGTCGCAGGTGATTTCCAGGCAACCGGTTACCGTCATCGATTTTTAGTGACGGTGGAATGTCGCACGCATACGATCCGCGCACAATGCGGGAGGACATGTGGAAACGGAACTCAGTCAACGGCTTGCGAAAGCGTTATGGCGTTGTGCCGCGCACGGGCATGTGCTGACCTATCAGCGTTTTCATGCGCAATGCGACAAGAGCGTGCCTTTGCCTCAGCGCTACGCCGCGCTGGAATCGGCGATCAAGACGCTCGGCGATGTAAGCAACCTCGACTACGGCGTGCTCATGGCGCTCGACAACGGCCTGCCGGGCGCGGAGTTCTTCCAGCGCTATCTGCGTTATCGTCATGGGGAATACGTGATGCAGATGGGCGATCCGAAATATCAACGGCAGACCCTCGCGCGCAAGCGTACGCTCGTCGCGCGCGAACGCGATCGCGTGTATGCCCATGCACGCACGATCGAAGAGGAAAGGGCGAAACAGGCGGCGTAGCCGAAAATCATGCCGCGGCCTCGTCCGTTTCCCCGAGGCCGGCCTGCGCCAGCACCCACTCGCAGAAACATTTCACTTTCTCGACTTCGCGTTCCTTGACGCGATAGGAAAGAAAGTGCGTCTCTTTGGCGAGCGGAGCGAACACACCCGCGCCCAGCTCGATCAGATCGCCGCGCGCAAGCTCGCGCTCGGCGAGGCGCGTCGTTTCCAGCGCGACGCCCATGCCATCCACCGCCGCCGATATCGCGAGCGCCGCACGGTCGAACGAAGGGCGCGGCCCGCGCGGCATTTCGAGGCCGTTGAGCGCGAACCATCCCGGCCATGTCACGCGGCTCAGTTGCGAGTCGATCAGCGTCATCCTAGCGATCTGCTCCGCAGCCGGCACGCCATCCTTCAACAGCGAAGGCGAACACATCGGGATGATGCGCTCCGTGCCCAACGCGCGCGAGACGACGCCCGGACGCTCATGCGCAAAGCCATACGAGATGGCGACATCGACCTCGCGCGCGCGGACGAGATCGGCGGGCTCCGCGTCCGATGACAAACGGATCGTCACGTTCGGATGCGTCTGCATGAATGCAGGCAGACGCGGTCCGAGCCATTTCACCGCGAAGCTCGGCGCGCAGTGAACGGCGAGCACTTGCGCGAGCGGATCGAGCGTCACTTCGGCGCATGCGGCTTCGATCACATCGAACACACGTCCGAGGCTCTCATGCAGACGCCGGCCTTCGGATGTCGTCTCCACACGCCGGTTGCGCCGATGAAAAAGCGGCCTGCCGAAATACTGTTCGAGTTCCTTCACCTGATGGCTGATCGCCGATTGCGTGAGATGAAGCTCGCTTGCGGCAAGCGTAAAGCTTTCGAGCCGCGCGGCGGCTTCGAATGCGCGTAGGAGGACGAAGTTAGGGATGCGCCTCATGGAAACACCTTATGCATGAGCCCTCGTCATGGTTCTATGAACAGGCATCGTTTGTCTTTCGGGTGCGAGGTGACGAACATGTGAGCGATCAAGACGCATCACATAACCAGGAGACAGAGCATGAGTTCCCACAGTCCGGTTGCGTATCTGACGGGCGACGAGTCGTCCACGTATGCGAAGGTGACATGGCGTCTGCTGCCATTTCTTTTCGTGTGTTACCTCTGCGCGTATCTCGATCGCATCAACGTGAGCTTCGCCAAGTTGCAGATGCTCAACGACCTGCATTTCAGCGAGGCCGTCTATGGCGCGGGCGCGGGCGTGTTCTTCGTCGGTTATCTGCTGTTCGAAGTGCCGAGCAATCTCATTCTGCTGCGCGTGGGCGCGCGGCGCTGGATCGCGCGCATCATGGTGACGTGGGGCGTCATCTCGGCGGGCATGATGTTCGTCACCACGCCGACGAGCTTCTATGTCATGCGCTTTCTGCTGGGCGTTGCCGAGGCGGGCTTCATTCCCGCGATCCTGCTCTATCTCACGTACTGGTTTCCCGCGTCGCGCAGAAGCAAGGTCACGGCGCTTTTCATGACAGGCATTCCGATGTCCGGCGTCGTCGGCGGTCCGCTGTCTGGGTGGATCATGACGCATATGAGCGGCGCGCACGGCATAGCGGGATGGCAATGGCTCTTCCTGCTCGAAGGCATTCCGACAGCGATCTTCGGCGTGGTCGCGTACTTCTATCTCGACGACAAGGTGGCCGATGCGAAATGGCTCAGCGATTCGCAAAAGGCCATGCTCGAAGCCAATCTGCGCGACGAAAAGCCCGCTCATGCGCTGCATTCCGTGCGCGACGGTCTGCTGCATCCGAAGGTGTTGTTGCTCTCCGTGACTTACTTCTTCTTCACGATGGGCCTCTATGGCGTGAGCTTCTGGCTGCCGACGCTCGTGAAGGCGAGCGGCGTCACCGATCCGCTCAACATCGGCCTGCTCGCGGCGATTCCCTATGCGGCTGGCGCGATTGCGATGCTCGCAGTCGGCCATAGCTCCGACAAACATGGCGAGCGCCGCTGGCATCTGGCGGGCGCGGGCTTCGTCGGGGCGATCGGACTGTATCTGAGCGTGGTCTATGCGCACTCGACGCTCTTCGGCATGATCGGCCTCACGCTCGCGACGATGGGCGTCGTCACGACCATCTCGCAGTTCTGGGTCCTGCCTCCCGCGATTCTCAGCGGCGGCGCGGCGGCTGCGGGCCTGGCGCTCGCGAATTCCGTCGGCAGCATCTCGGGCGTCGTGAGTCCGTGGGTCATCGGCGTGATCCAGACGCATTCGGGCTCGACCGGCAGCGGCGTGCTGGGTCTCGCGGCGAGCTGCGTGATCGGCAGTCTGCTCGTGTTCGCCGTGCCGGCCGCGCTCGTGAACAGCCGCCGCCGCAACGATTGAAGAACGCGCGCAGGGAAGGACGGCCCCGTGAAAGCGGGGCCGTTGGTCTGTCATCACGTCGCGCCCGCTTCCCGGTCGCGCTGCTCGCTCAGCACGAGGCCGAGCCGCTCGACGAGGTTCTTGCGCGCGTTCGCGGTATGCAGATCGGTGAGTTCCGCGGCGCGCTGTCCGTCGCCTTCGGTGATGGCGGTGGCGATGGCAGCATGTTCGTCCCAGATCGATTTGCGTTGTCCCGATGCCTGGAGCACGGCGCCCATCACGCGGCGCAGATGGACCCAGTGCGTCTGCGCGGTCTCGGCGATCAGGGGATTGCCCGACGCTGCATAGATCGCGTTGTGGAAGGCCATGTCGGCATCGATCATCGCTTTCACGTCGTCGCTCTTCGAGGCGCGCCTGCCGTTGGCAATGATCGATTTGTCGATCTTCGCTCCGCGTTCGGCGGCAAGGCGCGCGGCGAGCGAATCGAGCGCGCCGCGAATCTCATAGAGATGACTGATCCACGCGGGATCGAGCGGGGTCACGAGCAGACCGCGTCCGGGGGCATCGACGACGAGGCCGTCTTTCTTCAAGAGACGCAGCGCCTGAAGAACGGGCGAGCGCGAGACGGCGAGCTGCTCGGCGATCTCTTCCTGCGTGATGCGCGTGCCGGGCGCGAGCGAACCGGAGCTGATGGCGTCGAGCAGCACCTTGTAGACCTCGTCCACGTAGTCGGTGCGAGCCTGAAGCTTGAGAAGTTTGGCGGGCATGATATCGGCCGTAATTTCTGGATACAGAATACGGCAAGGTTACAGCGCGCCGGTGCGGCGCGTCAACGCGCATCGTCGCGGCGGCTGACCGCATTCAGGTTTACCCATAGAGACAAGGCCGCTTCACGTCGCTAATCTTTGTATACAGAGTTCGGAGTTCGGTAACCGAAATACAGGACTCAGGCATCAATTCATTCAACCCCACTCGAAACAGGATCTCCCATGACCATCAAATCGGACAAGCTGGAAGGACAGAAGAGCAGCGGCGGCCCGGCCGCGACAGTCAAGAAGCTGGTGCCGTATGGCGGTTACTACGTGAACAAGGTGCCGGGCCACGATCCGGAGCTGACGGAAACCGGACCGGGCACGCCGATGGGCGAGTACATGCGCGCCTTCTGGCATCCGGTCTGCATGTCGATCGAGCTGACCGACACGCCTCGCTTTCTCAAGATTCTCAACGAAGAACTGGTGGCGTTCCGCGACGGCAGTGGGCGGATCGGCCTGCTGCATGCGCATTGCGCGCATCGCGGCGCATCGCTCGAATACGGCGCGATTCAGGAGCGAGGCATCATGTGCTGCTATCACGGCATGGTGTTCGACGTGGACGGCGCATGTCTACATGTGCCTTTTCCGAAAGGCGAGGAGAAGGAGGCGGAAAAGTACGCCTGCTCCATTCGTCAGGGCGCGTATAAGGCGGTCGAGCGGCACGGTCTCGTGTTCGCATATATGGGGCCGCCCGAGAACGAGCCGCCGTTTCCCGAGTGGGAAGGCGATTACACGGTGATGCCCGGCGACGAGCTCGTGCCCTATAGCAACTTTCAGCATTGCAACTGGCTGCAAGTACAGGACAACGCGGCCGATAACTTTCATCCGACCGCATTGCATGCGGCAAAGAACGTGGTGAAAGGACAATTCCAGGGCACGACATTCGATGAAGTCGGCGCAGCCTCTATGGAAGTGGCGCCCGACATGCACTTCCAGCCGGTCCAGCAAGGCCGCAGCCTCGCGTGCGCGGGTGCGCGCCGCGTCAACAAGGACCGCTTGTTCATTCGCGTTCAGCATCAGGTGTTGCCGAATCTGAGCCTGCATGCCTATACGTCGGAAGACGGCTCGCAGAAAAAACTTTTCAGCCGCTTCCATATCATTCGCTGGACGGTTCCCGTCGACGATGAAAACAGCAAGATGATCGGCTGGCGCGTGATGGGTCCGGGCATCGATACGCGCGGCGTCGGCAAGAAGGAACTGGTGGGTTACGAATCGATCGATTTTCTCGACGGCCAGGTCGCGATGCGCCGTCCCGAGCGCTTCGGCGATTACACGATCGAGGACATCGTGCCGATTCCGACGAATCATCGCGAGCGCGCGAACTACAAGCAGGCCCAGTACGCGCCCGGCGACTACGAGGCGATCATCAGTCAGCGGCCGGTCGCGGTGCATGCACTGGAAAATCCGACGAAATTCGATGCCGGTGTCTTCGTGTTTCGCAAGATGCTGCGCGATGCAGTGCGCGGCTCGAACCCGGCCGCATCCGCGCAAAATTTCGCGGAATGGTTTCGCGAGAACGCGGGCGCGCCGAACAGCTTCTGCTCCGGCAACGTGTTCGAGATTCCTGAAGGCGAAACCGTCGAGGAAGAAGTGGTGCGCCGCCGCAAGGTGACCAAGCAGATCGTCGCGATTCTCGCGGAAAGCGAGCAGTTCAAGGGCGCAGCGCGCGCCGCATTCGTACGCGAGCGCTTCGAGGAACTCGAGCAAACGATGAAGCAATAACGCGGGCGACGCGCGGGCGCATTGCGCGCTCGCGATGCCGGAACATCGATTCGAGGAAATACGATCATGTCGACACAACCCATCTCAACTGATGCGCATGAGCACACTTTGAAACTGCTCGTGCGTCAGGTCCGGTTCGAAGGCCGGGGCATCAATTCATATGAACTCGTCGATCCGGAAGGCGCGCAATTGCCGTCTTTCACGGCGGGCGCGCATATCGACATTCATCTCGCGGACGGCGTCGTGCGGCAATATTCGATCAGCAATGCGCCGCGCGAACGACATCGCTATGTGATCGTAGTATTGCGCGATGAGCGCGGACGCGGCGGATCGAAGGCGCTTCACGATCAATTGCGCGTGCAGGATATCGTGCGCGTGAGCCGGCCTCGCAATAACTTTCATCTCGTCGACGGCGCGCGTCGCGTGTTGCTGATAGCGGGCGGCATCGGCGTCACGCCATTGAAGGCGATGGCGCATGAACTCGACGACGCGGGCGTCGATTACGAAATGCATTACTGCGCGAAAGATGCGCGCAGCGCCGCGTTCGCCGAGGAATTCGAGCCGATGCGCGCGAGCGGACGCCTGCATTTTCACTTCGATGGCGGCGATCCTTCGGCGGGCCTCGATATCCGCGATCTGCTGAACACGCCGCGCGAAGGCGAGCACGTCTATTACTGCGGTCCGGGCGGCTTCATGAAAGCGTGCGCGGACGCGGCTCAGCATTGGCCGACAGGCACCGTGCACTTCGAGCACTTCAAGGCGCCTGAACGCGCTCCAGGCGAACAGGCCGCCAACGATGCGAGCGATAGCTTCATCGTGCGTATCGCGAGCACGGGGCAGGAGATCGAAGTCACGAAAGACGAGAGCATTGCCGAAGCGCTGGCCGGGGCGGGCGTGGCGATGGAAACGTCATGTTGCGCAGGCTTGTGTGGAACGTGCAAGGTGCGCTATCTGCAGGGCGAGGTCGAACACAACGACTGCATTATGAGCGACGAAGAGAAGGCCGACTTTCTCACCGCATGTGTATCGCGTGCGACGAGCAGGCTGCTCGTTCTCGATCTCTGATCAACTGAATGGACCGACGACGAGGTCGGTCAACCTGTCGTCATGCGGGCAAATCTTCTGAAACGCAATGAGCGGCAGCGAACACAAGCTATGCCATTCGCGCCAAGACATAGTTCGTTTGCACATATTCGCCCTGCCGGACAGCGTTACGCAGGAGCCGCTTAATATAATCGTCTCAATACCTCGACACGAGGATGAGATCGCATGAGACCGGTTGCATTCGGGAACCGTTTCGGATGGCTGCACGCGGGGAGTGGCACACGTGGCGTGGTGCTGTGCAACACATATGGCCACGAATACGTATGGACATACAGCGGCATGCGCCAGCTCGCGGACGCATTAGCCGCGCGCGGCATCTGGGTGTTGCGCTTCGACTACCGAGGCACGGGCGATTCGGCCGGCGCGGATCTCGCCCCCGATCAGTTCGAATCGTCTGTGGAAGATATCAACGCGGCGGTCGATTGGTTGAGGACGTCCGCTGGCATCGAACATGTCACGTTGTGCGGTTTTCGCGTCGGCGCGGCATTCGCGCTTGCTGCGGCACTGCGGCATCCCGTCGACGAACTCGTGCTGCTCGCGCCCGTCACGAGCGGCCGCGTATATATGCGCGAGTTGGGCATCGTGCGCAAGACATGGCTCGAACTGCTTGCACCGCCTTTGCGTCAAATGCAGCAAGACGATGTATCCCTCAACGTGCTTGGTCAGGTCTATAGCAAGGCGTTCGCCGACTCGCTGAAGGCGATCGATCTCGTCGCGAGTCTGAACGGCGCAACAGCGGCGCCTGCGCGTCGTGCGTTGATCATGAACGTCAGGACCGGCGGCAACGATCCGTTGCGCGACGCCCTCGCCGACAAGGGCGTCGAAGCGGAGGCCCGCCCGTTCGAGGACTTGACCGGATTCATTCAGGAAACCGCCTTCAACACATTGCCGCGCGCCGCTTTCGCCGAGGTCGTCGCGTGGATCGCGGGCGGCGCTGCGCCGGTTTCACAAGCGGCGTCCACGGTCGATGCCGATGGCTGGCCCGCGCTGAGGATCGACACGCCCGAGGCGATCGAACGTCCGGTGCGTATCGGCGAGGAAGGGCTTTTCGGCATCTTGTGCGAGCCGCGTACGGGCTCGCCGCACGGGCCGGTCTATCTGATCGCGAATACATCGGCGAGCGCGCGCGTGGGCGATAGCAGGTTATCGGTGCGCATCGCGCGCGAGCTTGCGCGACGCGGCGTGGCATCGCTGCGTTTCGATGCGCGCGGCCGCGGCGATAGTCCTGCCGCGCCCGGCGAGGTGCAATCGGATACGGCATTCGGGCGCATCTACAACCAGATCGCCACCGACGACACCGCGGCCGCGGCACGCTGGCTCGCGCGGCAAGGCTATAAGTCGATCTTCGCGTTCGGCGTCTGCTCCGGCGCATATCACGCGCTCAAGGCGGCACTCGTCGAGAAAGCGATCAACGGCGTCCTCACGGTGAATCTGCCGACGTTCAAGCGGCCAGCGGACATCGCGCCCGATGGCCTGCGTCAATCGACGCGCAATTCCATGGCGGGTTATGCATTCTCGATGCTCGATCCGCAGAAATGGAAAGCTATCCTGCGCGGCGAAAAGCAATTGACGCGTGTACTGCGCTTTATGCTCGGCTATGCGATGACGCGCGTGCGTTCACGTATCGTCGATGTTCTGAGGCTCGATCGCCTGAGTCAGACGCCGCCCGAACTCGCGACCGAGCCCGCTGCGGTCATGCGCGCGCTCGATGCAAAGGGCGTGAAGACGGTGCTCGTCTATGGCGCCTACGATGCGGGCATGGATTTGATCGCCGCGCACTTCGGCAAGCAGGGCGCGCGACTGTCGCGTTATCCATCCGTGCGCATGATGGTCTATACGGATCTCGATCATTCGCTCTTCATGACCGCCGGTTCGACGCAGGTTGTCGCCCTGTGCGAGCGCATCGCCAAGGAATCGAATTCACCCGTCGCCGATTCGGCTTTGCCGCGCGAGGAACCCGTCGTGCTGTGATTCGCGGCACCGCACGTCAGCGAGTTCGCCCCGTCTTGGGTATCCTTCGATACTGGAACCCGCCCCTTCGCGGGCAGTGTCCCATCGGGAATCCATGTCAGCGGAGTTCGCACGGCGCGTTTGCGTCGCGCGAGCCGCTCAACACAATGCACAGGAGTCTGGCGATGTCGATTGAAAAGGTTCTATACCGTGCGCATGCTCATGTCACCGGCGGGCGCGACGGCCGCGCAACCGTGCCCGAAAGCAATCTGGATCTCAGGCTGACGACGCCGAAAGAACTCGGCGGCGGTGGCGGCGATGGCACCAATCCCGAGCAACTCTTCGCCGCGGGTTATAGCGCGTGTTTCATTGGCGCGATCAAGTTCGTCGCCGCGCGCGACAAGATCACGCTGCCGAAAGACGTGGCGGTAGACGGCAGCGTGGGAATTGGACAAATCCCGAACGGCTTCGGCATCGAAGTCGAACTGAAGATCTCGTTGCCGGGCATGGATCGCAGCGAGGCGCAGGCGCTGGTCGACAAGGCACACATCGTGTGTCCTTATTCGAACGCGACGCGCAATAACATCGACGTCAAATTGACGCTGGCATAAACACATCGTGCGTTCGAGCGTTCTTTCCAGCGGACGCTCGAACGCAGATCACCATGTTTCGCGCATTACCATCAGGCGCGTTTCGGTCATGTCCTCGATCGCATAGCGAATGCCTTCCCGGCCGAGTCCCGAATCCTTCACGCCGCCATAAGGCATGTTATCTACACGGAAAGAAGGCACGTCGTTGATCACGACGCCGCCAACTTCGAGCGAGTCCCACGCCTCGTGCGCATGCGCGAGCGAATCCGTAAAAATGCCCGCCTGCAAGCCGAAATCGCTGTCGTTGACGGTGTTGAGTGCGTCATTGAAATCATCGAATTTTTCGAGGATCGCGACAGGCCCGAACGCTTCCTTGCGATAAAGATCCGAATCTCTTCCGACGTTTTCCAGCAGCGTCGCTTCGAACATCGCGCCTTCCACCTTGCCGCCCGCGATGATTTTCGCGCCTGCCGCCACCGCGCTTTCCATCCATCCGGCGAGCCGTTTCGATTCCGACTCGGAAATCATCGGTCCGACGAAGGTCTTCTCGTCCTTGGGATCGCCCATTCTGAGCGACTTCGTTTTCGCGATCAGCCGTTCACGCAACGCCTCGTATAGCGACGCGTGCACGAGAATTCGCTGCACCCCAATGCAACTTTGCCCGGATTGATAGAAAGCGCCGAACGCGAGCCGATCGACGACATAGTCGAGCTTGCCGCCCTGATCGCTATCGACGATCGCGGCCGCATTTCCGCCTAGTTCCAGAATGACTTTCTTCTTGCCTGCTTTGGCCTTCAGATCCCAGCCGACGGCAGGCGAACCGGTAAAGGAGAGAAGCTTGAAGCGCTCGTCGGTCGTGAACAGATCGGCGCCGTCGCGATGGGCCGGCAGTATCGAGAATGCGCCTTTGGGGAGATCCGTCTCCGCGAGCACTTCGCCGATGATCAACGCGCCGATCGGCGTGCGGCTCGCGGGCTTCATGACGAAGGGCACGCCGGCGGCGATAGCGGGCGCGACCTTGTGCGCGGCAAGATTCAAAGGGAAATTGAAAGGCGAAATGAAGGAACAAGGCCCAATCGGCACGCGCTTTACATAGCCGTGATAACCCTTGGCGCGCGGCGAGATTTCCAGATTCAGTATTTCGCCGTCGATGCGAACCGACTCTTCCGCCGCGACCTTGAACGTATCGATGAGACGCGTGACTTCGCCGCGCGAATCGTTGATCGGCTTGCCGGCTTCGATGCACAAGGCCATCGCCATTTCATCGGCTCGCTCGCGAAAGCGTTTCACGCAATGCTCCAGTACGGCCTGTCGTTTGAACGGAGGAAAGGCGCGCATCTCGGGCATCGCGGCGACCGCGAGACCGATCGCCTTGTCGATGGCTTGCGCATCCGCCAGCGCGACGCGTGTCGCGATTTCACCGCTGAACTTGTCGGTCACTGCCAGATCGGTATTGGCGGCAACCGGCTCGTTGGCGAGGTAATACGGATAAGTTGACTTCAGCATGAACGCTCTCCTGTCGGGACGCGTTGTCGATATCAACCAGATTACCGCTTAAATGCCGTACGTGCAGGCGAGCAGGTTCTGCGGAATGAGATAGCATGCGAACGGAATCGAACGAAGCGTGCCGTCACGCTTCACATGTCCGACATGCGGAGGAAACGATGCTGACATCTGGAATCGATCACGTGGGACTCACCGTGCGCAATCTCGACGCGACGCGAGATTTCTTCGTTCAATGTCTCGGCTGGCAGATCGCCGGCGAGCGGCCCGACTATCCGGCCGTTTTCGTATCGGACGGAAAGCTGCTGGTTACGCTATGGCAGGTGAAAGACGAAGCGGCGCCAATAACATTCGACCGGCGAAAGAATATCGGGCTTCATCATCTCGCGTTGCGCGCAACGGACGAAGCCGCGCTCGCGACCATTCTCGAACGCGTGTCGGCGTGGCCTGGCGTGACGGTCGAATTCGCGCCGGAACAGCTAGGGGCAGGGCCGAAACGCCATATGATGATTTACGAACCGGGCGGTATTAGGATCGAATTCGATTTCGATCCTCGCGTTTAGTTCAGACACGACTGCAAGCGAAACGGCGGCGTCGTCAACGAACTCCGCCGTTTGCGGATTCACCGTCAGGCGATCAGGAATGGCGTACGGTCTTCGATGGACGCGAGCCACGCGGGTGCGCGGCCGCGACCACTCCACGTTGCGCCCGATTGCGGATCGCGATAAAGCGCGGGTTGAGGACCGCGCGGTTGACCCTTTCCGTTGCGCTTGACCGTAGCTTGCGCCTTTCCTTTAGCCTTCTTTGCCGGCGCACTCGCGCCAACCGCGAACTTGCTGCGGTCCTTGGCATTGGCAATCCAGCCGGGTGCGCGTCCGCGGCCGCTCCAGGTCGCGCCGGTTTTCGGATCCTGATAAGCGACCGTGCTTTGTTTTTTTGCCGCGGTCGGGCGACCCGCTTTCTTGCGAGTACCCGAATACTGTTCGATGTCCGAGACGGTCAATCCGTGGCTTGCCATCAATTCATGAATCTTTTGCAGCACGCTTTCGGATTTTTTGGCGATGAGCGCATCCGCTTTCGCTTGAAGTGCTTCGATACGTGCCTGAATACTTTCTAGCGTTGACATGACTTACCTCTAAAAGATTGTCATTTGAACTATGCCACGTACATGCGCGACGCGCTAGAGGAGATTCGTGTTAATACATGGCAAATCAGATTCGCGAAACGCGCTTTAGAGAGATAAGTGGTGCGACACGCATTGCGAATTTCATTGCCTTCCAGTCAAGAAATCCCGAAGCTGCTTTCAATACCTTTCTTTAAAGCGCCAGCCTTTCGAGTTCTTTGAGCGCAATGCCGAGGATCGATCAAACGATCGCAAAGTCCGACCGGCCAAACCGGCAGACTTCATCAGAAATGATGCGTGCGATCATCAATCATCATTTTACATGAGCGCACGCGGCACCTATCTTGTCGATAACAGCAAAGAAACGCACCCGGCGACCGCCGGACATGCGACATAACGTTCTGAAGATAGGAGACACTGTGATGACCTCGCTTTCCGGCCAGGAACTCTGGCTGACGCCCGCCTTTAAACGGCTCGTTTCCCGTCGCCGCAGATTCGTTGCGCGCCTGACGTTCGGTACGCTGGTGCCTTACTACGCATTCGTCCTGGTGGCCGGGTTCGCGCCGAAAATGCTCTCGGCAAAGATGTTCGGCGCGAGCGTCATCACGACCGGCTGGACGATCGGCGTATTGCTCATTGCAGGAACGTGGCTCCTCACGGGTCTTTACATCCATCGCGCGAACGGAGAATTCGACGCGCTCACCAACGAGATCCTGAACGGAGGCGCGCAATGAATCGTCGCGTCCCAAAGGGCATAGGCTTGCTGAGCGTATGCGCCACGCAATCCGCTCTAGCCGCGCCCGAAACGATCGGCCACGTGCAAAGGCAGCCGCTGAATCTCACGGCGATTTCAATGTTTCTCGTTTTCGTCGTCGCAACGCTCGCTATAACGTGCTGGTCTGCATCGAAGACGCGTTCCATGAAGGATTTCTATAACGCGGGAGGAACGATCACCGGCTTTCAGAACGGTCTAGCCCTTGCGGGCGATTACATGTCGGCGGCGGCACTGCTCGGTCTCACGAGCATGATTTTCTTCAACGGCTATGACGGCATGATTTACGCGGTGAGCTTTTTCGTCGCGTGGCCGCTCTTGATGTTTCTGTTCGCGGAAAGAATCAGGAATCTCGGACAGGTCACCGTCGCCGACATCGCGTCATTCCGCCTCGATCAGCGAAGAATCCGGACGATGACGGCGTTCGGCTCGCTCACCGTCGTCTGTTTCTATCTCGTGGTTCAGATGGTCGGGGCAGGGCAGCTCATTCAGCTTCTTTTCGGCCTGAGTTATGACCAGGCGATCGTGATCGTCGGTGCGTTGATGGCTATCTATGTCACGTTCGGCGGCATGGTGGCGACGACGTGGGTGCAGATCATCAAGGCCGTGCTGATGCTCTTCGGCGCGACATTGCTTGCATTCCTGGCGCTTCGGCAATTCGGCTTCTCGCTCGATACGATGTTCGAGCAGGCGATCAAAACGCACAAGAACGGCATCGGCATCATGTTGCCGAGCAAGCTCGTCGCCGATCCGTTCGCCATGCTTTCATTGTCGGTCGGTCTCGTATTCGGCACGTCGGGATTGCCTCATATCCTCATGCGCTTCTTTACCGTGCGCGATGCGAAGGAGGCGCGCAAGTCGGTATTCGTCGCAACGGGCTTCATCGGCTATTTCTTTCTCGTGGTTGCGTTGCTCGGCGTGGCGTCGATCGCGATCGTCGGGCGCAATCCGCTCTTTTATGAGGGCGGCGTCGTCGGCGGAAAGCTGATCGGCGGTTCCAACATGCCCGTGATGCATCTAGCGAAGGCGCTCGGCGGCGATCCGGCACTCGGCTTTCTATCCGCCGTAGCATTCGCGACGATTCTCGCAGTCGTCGCCGGCCTCACGATGGCGGGCACGTCCGCGATCTCTCACGATCTCTATGCGATGGTCTACAAGAAGAACAAGGCCACCCCGAAAAGCGAAAAGCGCGTTTCGCGCGTGGCGTCGATAGGCATTGCATTCGTCGCTATCGTGCTTGGCATGGTGTTCAAGGATCAGAACGTCGCGTTTCTCGTCGCCCTGACGTTCAGCATCGCGGCTTCGGTCAATTTCCCTGTACTGACGCTCGCTATCTACTGGAAAGGACTGACCACGCGCGGCGCACTGATCGGCGGAATCGCCGGGCTCGTGAGCGCGATTTCGCTCGTCGTGTTATCGCCCGCCGTGTGGGTCAAGGTGCTGGGGCACGCGGCGCCGGTCTTCCCGTACGACTACCCGGCGATCATTTCGATGAGCATCGCGTTCTTTTTCATGTGGCTGGGCTCGGTCACGGACCGCCGCGCGCAGGCCAACGAAGAACGACGAAGATTTCACGACCAGTCCGTTCGCGCTCAGACCGGCATCGGCGCGTCGGGCGCGGTGAGTCATTGATCCTCGAAAGGAGTTGCCATGAGTTACGTTCGACAAGATGTCACATCGGGACAGCCGATACGTTTCAAGTTCAGAGATAACGGCCTCGGGTTTTCGCCGATCACGATCGCGCTTCACTGGATGATCGCGTTGCTCATGCTGTCGATCATCGCATCGAAGATCGTCGGGATGGTAGAGCCTGCAAGCGAGTCCGCGCGTTTCGTCAATCTGTGCGGGACGCTGTTGTTTCCGCTATCGGTCTATCGCTTCTGGGCGCGCATCACGTCGTGGCATCCGTTGCCCGTCGGCACGCCCAATCCGGTGGAAGTGATCGCGAGCCGATCGGTTGCCGTCGCGCTGGCTTTGGCGATGGTGCTGCTGCCAGTCGCCGCGTGGCTCGGGAAATCGAGCGCGGGCGTGCCGATCGGGTTGCCGGGCGGATTCACCGTGCCGCCGCTCATGAGCCCGCATGCGGCCGCCGCGCATGTATTCAGTGTGCTCTTCGATATCGGCACGGGCGCATTCCTGTGCGGGCTCGCCCTTCATATGTTCGGCGCTTTCAAGAACCATTTCGTGTTGAAGAACGATTCCCTCAAGCGAATGCTTGGCAAGCATGTGGAGCTCTGAACCATGACTGCAATCAATCGAAAAGGACAGGCGAACGGAATTGCCGCGCTTTGCGGCGTCAGATATCCGATCTTCCTCGCGGGCATGGCGGCGATCTCCGGTCCCGCGCTCGTCGCTTCAGTGGCAAACGCCGGCGGCATGGGCACGATCGGCGGGCTGAGGCTGCCGCCGCGCGCATTGCGCCGCTGGATCAACGAAACGAGAGCCCTCACGGATAAACCTTTCGGCGTGAACCTCGTGCCCTCGTTCGGCGGACCGGATGTATTCGAGGCGCAATTTCAGGTCGTGCTGGAAGAAAAGCCGAAGATGCTTTCGCTTTTTTATGCGGAAGCTTATCCGGATATGATCCGGCGCGCGAAAGATGCGGGGATGATCGTGATGGTTCAGGTCGGTTCGGTCGAACTGGCGCGCCGCGCCATCGACAATGGCGCCGATATTGTCACCGCACAGGGCAGCGAAAGCGGCGGGCATCTGAATCGCGGGACGATCGGCTTGCTGTCCTTGTTGCCGGGAATAGTTTGCATGGCGGGAGACATTCCCGTGCTGGCGGCCGGCGGCATCACGAATAGAAGCGACGTAGAAACCGTGATGAGCATGGGCGCGTCGGGCGTGCTGGTCGGCACGGCGTTCGTGGCCTGCGAAGAATCCAACGCGCATCCGCTTTACAAGCAGAAGATCATCGAAGCGACCGTCGACGATACCGAATACCGCACCGGCTATTCGTTCGGCTGGAAATACGGCACGCCGCACCGTGTCATGCCGAACCGGGACAGATGGAATCTGCTGCGATTCATCGGCGGCGGCGCACGTGTCATCGACAAGCCGAAAATGGCGCGGAAGTTATCGCTCTATGCGGGGCAGGGCGTGGGCAAGATCGATCGTGTCATGCGGGCTGCGGAGCGTGTGGCCGAACTTGCCGAGGGTCTGATGTTCGAGCCCGAGGAAGCATTGCAACTACGTTACGCGTGATCGAATGTGACTGCGCCCACGATGCAATTCGGGCGCAGTCATTCTCGCTCATACGCTTGCGTTATCCGCGAGCGAAAGCTCGGATTCGACATTCGATGCCTGTGATCCATTGCTGAGCTGCTCATGTGTCAGCGCGAGCAAGGCCGATAAAGCAGGCGTCACCACCGCATCCTGATTGCGAATAAAGACGGTCGTCACATTGGCGAATGCGGATGGCAATTCGTGGCATCGAACCGAGCGCCGGCTGCCATGACGTTCGACCACCGCCTTCGGCAAAAGCGTGATGCCCATTCCCGCCGCGACACAGGACATGATTCCGTCGAGCGTGCCTAATTCCATGACTTGTCCCGGAATGAGGCCCGACTGATAAAACCATTGTTCGAGCGTCGAACGATAAAAGCAGCCTGTTCTGAAGACGAGCACCGTTTGCCGCGACATCGCTTCGACAAGCTGATCCAGCGAACGGAACTGGACGCTGCTCAGCAACGCGAGTTCTTCGCGAAAGACTTCTTCCTGATGCAACGCGGCGTTCTGATGAAAGCCGCCGACGAAAGCGCCATCGAGCCGATGATTCTCCACCGCTTTGATGAGCTCGCTGGTCGTGCCGGTGACGAGCGAAAGCTGAACCTGCGGATACTTCTTGTGATACTTGGCGAGCACTTTCGGCAAGCGAATAGCCGCGGTGGTTTCCATCGAACCGAGACGCAGCGGTCCCTTCGGTGTGGTGGCGTCGAGCATCGCGCTGCGGCTTTCGTCCATCAGTTGCAATACGCGCCGCGCATAGCCGAGAAACGTGTGGCCGGCGGATGTCAGCATGACGCCGCCTTTCGAACGCACGAACAATTGCTGGCCGAGTTCGCTCTCCAGTTCCTTGATGCGCATCGTGACATTCGACTGAACATTGTGCACTTTCTCTGCCGCCGCGGTGAAGCTGCCGGTTTCAGCCACGGCGCAGAAGATTTTCAAGTGTCGCAGTTCCATCGATACGCCCCTTTAATCATCACGAATGATGAAGCATCAGCGCTTCCATTCTGATCGATGATAGGTGGCGTGTAAAGCAATCCGCGCAATGCGATTCAGCTTCCGCGATAGGTTCCGAAACTCCAAGGCGAACATAGAAGCGGCACGTGATAGTGCTGCGCCGCATCGGAAAGCGTGAAACGCACCGGCACGACATCAGCGAATACATCGGGCGTCTTGAAGTAATCGGCTACCCAGAAGCGGAGTTCGAAATCGCCTGCACGCGCTTGTGCGGCCGGCAGGATCGGCGAGTCCGTGCGTCCGTCGCGATTGGTGCGCGTGCGCGCGAGCAGCGTCGGCGGCTGGGTGGCGACGTCGAACAATTCGATCTGCATGCCGGCAGCGGGCTGGCCGAGCGCGACGTCGAGTACATGGGTGGTGATGCCTGCGGCCATGATGTGTCTTCTCCTGATCTCGCGTTTCGTTTGCGCTGTGTTCAACTGCCGCGGTAGTAGTTGTAGCTCCACGGCCCGAATAACACCGGCAGGTGAATGCGCTGATTGATATCGATGATGCGAAAGCGCAGCGGGATCTTCGAAAGAAACATCGGCTGCGGCAGATTCGCCTTGCGCGCGGCGAAGTATTCGTCCGCATGCAGCAGGAGCTCATACGTGCCCGCGCGATAGGTATCGCCGATCAAGAGCGGCGGCTCGCTGCGGCCGCTCGCTGCAAGCGTGATCGTTTGCAGAAGCTTCGAGCGTCCGTCTTCGATCGCGAACAAGTCCACGCGCATGCCCGCGGCGGGCGTGCCGTGCCACGTGTCGAGGCCGTGCATCGTGAGGCGCGGGCTCAGGCCATCCTGTTGCACCGGACCCGTCGTCTGATTGGGTGCAGGCGACGTCGGCGTATCGGCGGCCAGCGCGGTCTTCGCCATCAACATGCTGCCGCCCAACGCGACCGATTGCAGGGCAAAGCGGCGGCGGCTCACATCGAAAGCCGGGGAAGAGTCTTTGTCGCGCATGTCAGGCCTCTTGTTTGTTGCCGAGCTTGCGGATGCCGATGATCACGAGCACCGCGGCCAGCACTTCGATGACGGCCACGAGATAGAGACCGGTCGTCAACTTGCCCGTCGCGTTCTTGACGAGTCCCATCACATAGGGCGCGCCGAAACCCGCGAGATTGGAGACGGAGTTGATGAGCGCCACGCCGATCGCCGCCGCGCTGCCGGCCAGATAGCGGTTGGGCAATTGCCAGAACACGGGGATCGCGCTCATCGTGCCGATCAGCGATGCCGTCATGGCCAGCAACGCGATAACCGGCGAAATCTTGTCGAAGCCCATCAGCACGGCGAGCAAGGCCATCGATACGCCGCCGACGATCGCCGCGCCGCTGAAGTGCCAGCGCACATCATTGCTGCGGTCCGAGTGCGCACCGTTGATGATCATGCCGGCCGCGCCGCACAGATAGGCAAGCGCCGCGATCCAGCCGACGGCCATCGGCGTGCCCACGCCTACATCCTTGATGACGGTCGGAATCCAGAAGGTGAGCGTCGAATTCGCGCACAGCAGGCAGAAGAAGATCGCGATCATCAGCCACACCTTGCGATTCGTGAAGAGCGAGCGCCAGTCGTGGCCACGCTCGCCCATCGCGGCGTTGTCGCGTTGCAGTGCATCGAGCACGACACGCTTTTCATCGGCGGTCAGCCAGCCTGCTTCCTCGGGCTTGTCGGTCATGTAGAAGTACGCGAACACACCGGCGAGCACCGACGGAATGCCTTCGATGATGAAGAGCCACTGCCAGCCGTGCATGCCGTGCACGCCGCCCATCGACGTCATGATCCAGCCGGCGAGCGGACCGCCGAGCACACCCGCGATCGCCGATGCCGACATGAAGGTGCCGAAGGCGCGCGCCCGCCGCTGCGACGGATACCAATACGTGAGATAGAGAATGACGCCCGGATAGAAGCCCGCTTCGAAAGCGCCGAGCAGGAAGCGCAGGATATAAAACTGCGTGGGCGTGTTGACCTGGGTCTGCAACATGCAGATGACGCCCCAGCAGATCGTGATGCGCATGATCGTCTTTTTCGCGCCGATCTTCTGCAGCAGCATGTTCGACGGCACTTCGAACAGAAAGTAGCCGATAAAGAATATGCCCGCGCCGAGTCCATAAACCGCTTCGCTGAAATGCAGCGAGTCCAGCATCTGCAGCTTGGCGAAGCCGATGTTCACGCGATCCAGCCACGCAAGCACCCACAGTACGCCGAGAAACGGCAAGAGCCGCCATGAGACCTTGCGATAGACGCTCGCTTCGGCGCTTTCGGCCTCGCTCGCGAAAACCGGCATCTCCTGTTTGATGAGCGACATGGTTTCTCCTTTCCAGTCGGTTTGCGGCGCACGGACAAGGTCGTGCGTTCGGTTGGAAGCAAGTATAGAAACGGCCAAAAAATCGGTAACGGGGGGCGGCCCAATAAGCCCCATAGCAACGCGTATATGGGCTGAAAAGCCTTATGTGGAGCGGCTTCGCGCCATTTTTCGCAGCGCTTTTTCGTACCTATGGATTACCCTAGCGAGGCTTGCGTGAAGCGGTTCCCGCGATGCCGGCTGGCAGAATAACGTCGCGGCGACGCGAACCATCGAGACACGGAACTCACCATGAATCGCACCGACGATCCATTCGATACCTATCTGCTGCGCGTGCTGTGCACGCTGATCGGCGAGCGCAGTGTGTCGCGCACGGCCATTCGTATGAACCAGTCGCAGCCGGCCATCAGCTCTGCGCTCAAGCGGCTGCGCGCGATCTTCAACGACCCGTTGCTCACGCGCGAAAAGAACGTGATGGTGCCGACCGAGCGCGCCATTCAACTGGCGCAAAGCGCGCAGGCCGCATTGAGCGCGCTCGATAACCTGCTCGTATCGGACGATCATTTCGATCCGGCGACCACCGAGCAAAGCTTTACCGTGGGCATGCCCGACTATCTGGCGCCGCCCTTTTTTGCGCATGTCGTGCGCGAATTCAGGCGCGCCGCACCACATGCGCGCCTCGTCGCGGTGCCGCTCTCGGCCGCATTCAACTATGAACAGGGGCTATCGGAAGGCTCGCCGGATATCGTCATCGGCAACTGGCCCAATCCTCCGGAGCATCTGCATTTGTCGGTGCTGCTCGAAGACGAGGTCGTATGCGTTGTTGCCCGCGACAGCGTCCACGCGCAATCAGGCAAGTTCGATGCCCAGGACTACCTGAGCGCGTCGCATATCGTGCCCACGCCGTATTCGCGCGATCAGCGCGGCGTCGTCGATACCGGGCTCAGCACCATGCGCGTGCATCGCGACAACCGCGTGAGTTGCCCGTACTTCAATCTCGCGCCGAGCCTGATTCCGGGCACCGATCTGATTCTCACGACAGGCCGGCACTTCGCCAACTATCACGCGCAGCATCTGCCGCTCGCCGTGCTAGATGCGCCGATCGAATTTCCATTCATGCGGTTTTATCAGCTATGGCATCCGTCTCGACATCGTTCGGCTTCGCACGTGTGGTTGCGCGGCATGCTGACGGCGGCCGCGCAGGAGTTGCGCGCGCTGCGTGACATGAATCGCGATTAGCGCTATCGCGTTCTGTTATGCGGTCAATAGGATCGGGTGTCTCGCCGCCCGATCGCGCGCTTCCTATACTCGGCACGAATCGCCATCGATGCCCTATAGGAGAGCCGTCATGTCACAGTCGATCAATCTCGAACCGGTCAATGCGTTCGATCACGCGACCTTCGTCGGCGCCTTCTCGAGCGTGTTCGAACATTTTCCGCAGGCAGCGGAGGGCGCGTGGAGCGCGCGTCCATTCGCCTCGGCCACGGCATTGCACGACGCGATGATGAATGTCATCCGCAGGATGGACGACAAGAGCCAGCGCGCATTTCTGAACCTGCACCCGTTGTTGTCCGGCGCGAACATTCGTGCGGGAACCATGACGGCGGATTCGGACGCCGAGCAAAAGAGCGCCGGGCTCGATGCGATGTCGGCCGAGCAGGAAGCATCCCTCGATCGTCTCAATGCCGCCTATCTGGAGCGGCACGGGTTTCCGTTCATCATCTGCGTGCGGCATTACACGCGCGAAGGCATCTTCAGCGCGCTGGAACGGCGTATCGGGCGCAGCACGCAGCAGGAGCTGGATGAGGCGCTGGCACAGATCGCTTCGATCACGCGTGCGCGCCTGAACGCGCGTCTCTGCGCGCTGCCTGCAACTATCTGACGCGGCAACGGCGCTAACTTTTCATTGCGTCGCGCACACGCGCGGCACGCGATGAAAGTTGCGATCGAAATAAATCAGGCTGTCGCCATCGTCGCGCACGCGGATCGCGGTCGCTTCGACGAACATCACCGAGTGCGATCCCACTTCCTTCGCCTCGACGATGGTGCCCTGCAGGCTCGCCAGCGCATCGCGCAACACCGGCACGCCGTTCACGCCTTCGTCCCATACCGGCAACGAGAAGCGTTCTTCCATCGAAAGTTGCGTGAGACCGGCGAAGTGTCGCGCGATCTGTTCGAGATGACCCGGCAACACGTTCACGCACACATTGCGATTGTTCACGAACGCGGCATGCATTGCGCTCGACCGGTTGATGCAGACGAGCAAAGTCGGCGGCGCATCCGTGACCGAGCACACGGCGCTTGCCGTGATGCCGCAGCGGCCATGCGTGCCCGTGGTGGTGATGACATTCACCGCAGCGCCGAGATGGGCCATGGCCTGGCGGAACTGCTTGCGCACCTGATCGATATCGGTGAAGTCGGGGCGGGGCAGCGCGGACATAGGAGCGTCTCCAGTTCGTTTCATGTTTAACGTTGTGTATAGCAAACCGTGAATCAAGCGTACGCGCTGAACCGCACAAAGAACATCGGCACGAGCCGCCGACATGCCCGGCGTGGTTACCGAACGCACTAAAGCTTTTACCTATCGCGTGTCATCGAAGTAAAGAATGGACTTTCGCGGCGCATTTCGGCTGGTTATCATGGCTGTTCCAATAAAACGAGACCCTGCGACGAGACAGCCGAATCCCCCGGCGCGCACGGTCCCTGAAGCCCGCATCGAAAGAGCCATCGCAATGAATTCTCCCGCTCCCGTGGTGTATATCGTCGACGACGACAACGGCATGCGCACCTCGCTCGCGTGGCTGCTCGAATCGGTCGGCGTGAAGTCGGAAGGATTCGCGAATGCCGCGGATTTTCTGCGTGCCTTCGACGTGAGCCGCCCCGCGTGCCTCGTGCTCGATGTGCGCATGCCCGAGACGAGCGGTTTCGACGTGCAGGCCGAGCTCAACCGTCGCGGCGCGACCTTGCCGATCATCTTCGTGAGTGGTCACGGCGATATCCCGATGTCGGTGCGCGCGCTTCAGCACGGCGCGATCGATTTCGTCGAGAAGCCCTATAACTCGCAGCAAATGCTCGATCGCGTGCAGCGCGCCATGAAGCTCGCGACGCAGCGCCATGCGAAAGATCAGCGTCAGCGCGAACTGCGCGAGCGCGTCGAATCGCTGACCGCGCGCGAGAAAGAAGTCTTGCGCGGTGTGATCGAAGGCAAGGCGAGCAAGCGCATCGCCGCCGATCTGTCGATCAGCGTCAAGACCGTCGACGTGCATCGCGCGAGCATCAAGGACAAGCTGGGCGCGGCATCCATCGCCGCGCTCGTGCGTGATGTGCTCGAAGTATGGAGCCCGCCCGGCGACGAACCGGCGTGATACGCGCGCTAACGCATGTACAGGCCGCCGTTCACGTCCCAGCATGCGCCGTTCGCAAAATACGCGTCGGGTGATGCAAGCAGCACGGCAACGTCGGCAATGTAATCTGCCGAGCCCAGACGTCCCACCGGAATGCCCGCGATAACCTTGTCGAGCTTATCGGCGGGCACGCTCTCATGGACGATAGCCAGATCGAGCGGGCCGGGCGAGATCGCATTCACGGTCACACCATGTGCCGCGAGATCGCGTGCGAATACCTTGGTCAGCGTGATCGCGCCGCCTTTTGCGGCCGCATAGTGCGCGCCCGTCGCCGAGCCGCCGTTCTGTCCCGCAAGCGATGCGATATTGACGATGCGTCCCGCGCCACGATCCGCGAAATAGCGGCCCAATACCTGACAGCCGAAGAGCACGCTGCGCAGATTCACGTCGATGACCTGATCGAACTGCTCGGCGGTGATCTCCATGACCGGCACGACCTTCGATGCGCCCGCATTGTTGACGAGCACATCGATACGTCCCCAGCGTTCGTGCACGGCGTCACGCGCGCGTTCGAAGTCCGCTTTCGATGTGACGTCGAGTTCGAGTGCGAATGCGCTGCTTTGATCGGCGCTCAACTCCACTGCGAGAGACCGGGTTGCTTCGATGGCGATATCGGCGAGTGCGACCTTGTAGCCCGCGGCATGAAAGCGGCGCGCGACCGCGGCGCCGAGGCCACGCGCTGCGCCCGTGATGAGCGCGATTCTGTTCGACATGTTTGAGTTCCTTTTATTGAGCGAGCGCGGCTTCGACATGCGCGGCGACCGCGCATACCTTTTCGTCCGCGCCCTTGCGCCCGACGATCTGCAAGCCGGCCTTGAGCGACGAACCTTCGACCGGAAGAGGAAGGCTCAATGCAGGATGCCCGCTCAGATTGAACGGCCTGATCAACGACGACATTGCAATCACCGGCGTTCCCGCGCGCGCGGCTTCGAGCGTGATCGGAAACGCGGGCAGCGTGGGGAGCACGAGCACATCGACATCTTGGAGCGCGCGATCCACGGCCGCTGTGAAGATTCGCCTGACGTTCTCCGCAGCGTCGAGATCGGCCGGCGTGGTTTTCGATGCAAGACGCAAACGGGCGTCGAGATCCGCGCCGAGCTTGCCCGTCTCGACGAGATAACCGAATGCCTGCCACGTCTCCGCGTTGATGACCGCGAGACCGGCGGAGAAGGCATCGGCCATCGACGCCAGTTCGATGCCGCGTGACGCGAATCCCGCGCGACGCACGGCGTGCTCGACCGCTTTGCGGATACTCGCATCCGCATCGACGGCAACGATGCCGACACGCGCCTTCGATGCATCGCGTCGCGCGATGCGCGCATCGAACGAAGGATCGATCGCGGTCATTGCATCGATCAGCACGCGCATGTCGCGCGCGAAGGGTCCCACGCAATCGAGCGTGGTTTCGACTGGCGCCACGCCGAGACGCGACACGCGACCGAAGGTGGGCTTCAATCCGGTCACGCCGCAGCATGCCGCGGGGCCGCGCACCGAGCCGCCCGTATCGGTGCCGAGCGCGGCATCGACGAGCCCGAGTCCGACAGCCGAAGCCGAACCGCTCGACGATCCGCCGGGAATCCGCGTTGCGTCTTGGGGATTCTGTGGCGTGCCCTTGAAGTCGTTGATACCGGTCATGCCGAATGCAAGCTCGTGCATGTTGGCCTTGCCCTTGATCCGCCAGCCCGCATCGAGCAGACGCTGCACGACTCCGGCATGTTCGGTGGCGGCGGGTGCATCGGCGAGCGCGCGGCTTGCAGCCGTGGTCGGATATCCCGCGATATCGATGCTGTCCTTGATCGCAATGGTCGGTGCATCGGCATCGTCGTGCAAGTACAGATCGAATTCGCTGATGAATGCGCTCATGCGTGCGTCTCCTTGCGTGGATTCACTTGCCAGGGCGCGTCGAAGAGACGCTCCGTGCGGAAATGGCGGATCAGCCACGCGTTGTTTTCACCGCGTGGAGATGGCGCGAAATCGATTTCCAGCCGCGCGGCGATAAGCTCGGCCTTTGCATCGACATAACCGGATGCTTGCAACATGATCCATCGTCCCTTGACGATATCGCCCATAACCTCGATATGCTCGGACGTCAGAAAGTGCACATTGCTGGCGAAATGCGGCGTCGGCGGCAGATAACGTTGCAGCATTTCGACGATCGCCGCTCGTCCCTGCAGACGCCCGAACTTCTTCGCATACTGTGGCCCGATGCCTTCCCACACGGCGTCATCGGTGAAGAGCGCGGCGAGCGCTTCGCCTTCGAGCGGTGCGCAAGGCACATCGCATAGCGCCATATAACGCGCGATGGTCTTGCGCACTGCGTTCTGCGCCTCCAGCGTGGCAAGGCGCGTGAGCAATGCGTCGATGTTGGCTTGCGTCATGGCGTCAGGCGTTATTGGCTGTGGCCGGCGGCACCGTCAACGCACGTCCGACGCGTGCCTCGATTTTTCCATAGCGCCACAGGTTGTAATCGCCGACGGGCGTCGTGCGATAGAGATTGCACACGGCGACAGCCGTATCGAAGTCGGCGACATCGGCCATGATGTAAAACGTCCACGGTGCGCCATCGGATTGTCCGACGACGAGGCGGTCGTCATCCATCACGCCCAGCACGCGCACGTTCTCCATAGCCTCGATGGCGGATAGCATCTTGCCGTAGGCTTGCCATACTTCTGCAATCTGTTCGCGCGGCAAATCGAAGAAGTTCTGGGTTACGCCGCAGCAGAACAGCACGCGCAAAGGAAGATTTCGGTTTTCGGTCATGAAGCGTTACTCCTCTTGTTATGCGATGAAAATGGATCAGAGATAGCCGGGAATCGGCGGCACGCCGACGAACACGGCGCCCGCGCCGTCGTAGTTGCCTTCGCCGAGGAATGCGTGTTGCGTGACGACCATCGCGTCGCGCATCAGGCGTTGCAAAGGATGCGTGCGATAAATCGCCATCGTGCCGCCCAGACGATACGCACGATTCACTACGTCCGCGCCTTCACGCGCGATCTGCGTTGCGGCCAGGCGCAACAGGCTGACCTGTTCCGGAGAGACTTCATTGCCCGCGAGAATGGACTGCCATACGCTGTCGGTCGATTCGTAGAAGAACGCGCGCGCAGAGCGCAATTGCGCTTCCGCTTTTGCAAGTTCGATACGGTAATAGGCGCGATCGGCGAGTTGCGGCGCGCCGGTCGTCGTCTTGCGGCCGCCCGCCATATGATTCGCGACGTCGAGCGCAGCGCGCGCGAGACCGAGGTTCACGACGGCGAGCACTTGCGCCGCATACGCGATGGTCGGATATCGATAGAGCGGTTCATCGATCGTCGATACGCCGCCGCGCACGAACGTCCAGTCTTCGGCGACGAACTGATCCGTCACGCGCAAGTCGTGACTGCCGGTGCCCTGCATGCCGACGACGTTCCAGTTCTCGACGATCTCCACCTGCTCGGGACGAAACACGGCGGTGCGCGGCTTGCCCGGCGCTTCGCCCGGCTTGCCGGTGCCGATGCCGACACCGAGCCAGTCCGCGCCCTTGCAGCCGCTCGCGAACTTCCACGTACCGTTCACGCGATAGCCGCCCGGCGCGGGTTGTGCGTTTTGCACGGGGAAGAGCCCGCCCGCGAAGACCTGATCGGGCCCGTCCGCATAGATCGCGGCCTGGGTCGCGACCGGCAACGCGGCGAGATAGAGATTCGCGGAACCGAAGCTCGCGACCCACGCGGCGGAGCCGTCGGCGACCGCGATGCGCTCGATCATCTCCAGGAATTCGCCGGGGGCGCGCGCATCGCCGCCGAAACGCTTCGGCGTCGCTGCACGATAGATGCCCGCGCGCTTGAGCTTTTCGATTACATCGCGCGGCACGTGCGACAGCCGGTCGAATTCGTCGCGGCGCTGGGCGATTTCGGCGATCACATCGTCGAGCGTGATGGCATCGGTTTGATTCGACAGATCGTCGCGGATAGCGAAGGCAGTCGCGGAAGCTGACATGGGTAAGTCTCCTTTTCGTTCGTTTTGCATTGATCTCAGTCTAGAAACGCAAAAAGACCGAAGCAATTGGGAAGGCGAGCGTGCGATTCAGTGAAGCACCCCGGTCTTCTAAAGAAATCTTTAGCGACGCGCGGGGCGCGCCGATGCTATGGTTTGTGCTGGTACTGTCTTTTCCCCGCACCTCGACATGAACTTTCCCGCCGAAGACGATTTCCGCCGGCTGCTCGATGCATTGACGCAGTGCGTGCTTCTTCACGATGCGAAGACGAAGGCGATCGTCTGGGCGAATCGCGCGGCGTGTATCGCACTCGGCTTTTCGGTCGAGGAACTGCTGCCGCTCAAGGCGCACGACATGACTCGCGACGACATCAGATATCGTCGTGAAATCGCGGTGAATGCGATGGACCGCTCGATTACCGAAGGTCCGCAAAGTTATGAATGGTGTTATCGATCGCGAGCAGGCGTCGATATGTTGTCCGAGGCGATCGCGACTTATGTGCCGCTTGCCGGGCGCGCGGTGGTGATGGTGCAGTTTCGCGATATCAGCGCGGAAGAAGCGATGCGCCAGAAGCTGCGCCGCTATGAAACGCGGCTGCGCGAGTACATGCAGGATCTGGGCGAGGGCGTTGCGGTGCTCACGCCGCGCGGCAAGGTGAGCTTCATCAGCGAATCGGGACGGCGCGTGCTGGGTGTCGCGAGCGATGCACCGTTGGGCGTCGCGCTCGACTATTGCACGAGAGAAGATCGCGACCGGCTGATCGCTCAGTTGCGCAGCGCGACGCGGCAGCAATCGACACCCGCGCAGCGCTATGCGATCACGCGTCGCGACGGCGCGAAACGATGGCTGCGCATCACGTGCAGGCGAATCGATATCGAGGATGGCACGCTGGTGCATTTCCGCGATATCACCGATGAAGTCGCGATAGAGGACGCGCGCCGCAACGAAGCGCGCATGCTCGAATACGCGGGACGAAACAACGCAATGGGCGAGATGGCGACGGCAATCGCGCATGAATTGAGCCAGCCGCTTGCCGCCGTGCGCAATTTCATCGAAGGCGCGATTCAGCGGCTCGCGCAGCCCGATTCCATCGATAGCGCGATCTGGGGTCTGCGCGCAGCGGATCGTCAGGCCGAGCACGCGGCGCATATCATCAAGAGCGTGCGCGAGTTCATCGTGAAGCGAGAGCCTGTCGAAGCACAGGCGGATCTTCGCGACGTGCTCGCGGATGTCGCGTACTTCATTCAATTGCGCGCGCGAGACGAGGGCGTGACGCTCACGATCGAGCAATGGGGCGAGCCGTTGCCGGTACGTTGCGAACGCGTGCTCATCGGTCAGGTGATCCTCAATCTCGCGTTCAACGCCATCGAAGCATTGAGCGCCGCGAAATCGTCGACGGAGATCGTTACGCTCGCCACCTCGATGAACGGTGACGCGGCCGAACTTCATGTGATCGACAACGGACCGGGCGTGCCCGACGATGCGCTCGAACGCCTGTTCGACGGCTTTTCTTCGTCGAAGGCTGGCGGCAATGGCATTGGCTTGTCGTTGTGCAAGAGCATCGTGTCGCGACACGATGGCCGTATCTGGGCGCAACGCGCAGCAGGCGGCGGCCTCGAATGCCGCTTCGCGCTGCCCCTGTCTCATCGCGCATGATCGACGGACAGGCACGCATCGGCGCGTATGCATCGATGCGTGCGCCGCGCTCAAAGCAGGAAGCCGATCGCGCTCAGCGCTTCGGTCGAATCGATCAGGCGAATCACCTTTTCGAGGAGCTTCGGCTCGCCGCTCCCCATGCTGATCTTGTGCGTGAGATCGGCGGCGAAGATCGTCGACACACCGCGCTTGTACGCGACGATGACTTGCGACGACTTCACTTCGACAACGTCGGCGCTATCGCTCGACAACGTGAAGCGCGATACGGTGCGCACCGTTCGGGCCGCGTCGGATGCGGACGCCGAATAACCCGACGTCATGCGCTGCACGCGCAGTTCGCGCATGTGCTGGTCGTCGTAGGCGTAGTTCAGGGTGGCGGCGAAGTCGGTCGCGTTCGGATCGATCGGCACCACATAGAAGCCTTGCGAGTCCCACAGATCGAGCCACGCGCGGTAGTCGCGCCGATCCAGCAGTTCGGCTTCACGCCAGATGAATTCGATCGCGCGCGCGAACGTCCGTTGAGAGAAGAGTGCGTTGCGATCGTCCATCATGCCTGCTCCATCATTGCGCGCCATTGTTTGTAGGCTTCACGCATGCCGGTTTCGTCGGTGGCATGCGCAGTCTTTTCTCCGTTCGGTGCGGTCGTTTCGCGGTTCAGGCCGCGATTGACGAGGATCGGCACATCGGGGCCCGCGTGCGAGCCGCGCTGCACGCGTTCCCATGCTTCGGCGTCGTCGGGGCTGCCGAAACCGAACGGACCCTGGAAGTGTTCGTGAATGCGCAGACGCACGCGATTCGCTTCTTCCGGTCCGCCATCCATCGCGAGTGCGACGTGGCGAATCTCCGTTTCGTCGGCGGAAACGGGACGCAGCACACGGAAGAACGCCATCGACAGCGCGAGGTTCGGAAACAGATTCAGATTGAAGCCGACGCCCATCAGCGAGCGCACGATACGGCGCACTTCCTCGGGCGTATGTTTCTCCGCCAGCGTCGCGGCCAGATCGTTGAAGCGTTCCGGCAAGGGTGCGCCGTCATCCTTGTCGAGATCGACGATTTCGGGCACCAGCACGGCGAGGCTATGGCCGTTGCCGAGCGAGCGGCAGAACGCGTCTTCGCTCGTCATGAAACTCGTGATGGCCGCGGCGGTTTCGTCGTCGATGGACTTCATCCACGATTTATGCACGACGGGAAAGTGATAAAGATCCGTTGTGTTTTCGAGCTGGATTTTCCAGTTACCCTTGAACTTGAACTTATGCTCGCCGTTGGCCTTGATCGGATAACCCGCGCCTTGCTTCATGAAAAGATCGATCCACGGCTTTGCACCGCCCAGAAAGTCTTCGAGCGGTTCGATAGCTTCGTTGAAGCTCGCGAAGATCAAGCCCTGATAAATCCCGACGCGCAATTTCTTGAGCGGCAGATCGCCTTTCTCGCAGACGCCTTCATAGCCATCGCCGTAGGGCAGGGCACGCAGCGTGCCGTCGAGCGCGTAAGACCAGCTGTGATATGGACACGTGAAGCCCTTCGCGTTGCCCTTGTGCTCTTCGCAGACGGTTGCGCCGCGATGACGGCAGCGGTTTTGCAGCACATGCACCGCGCCGGTCTTGTCGCGCACGACGATCACGGGCTGGCGGCCGATGGTCGTCGTGACGAAATCGCCGGGTTTCGGCAATTCGCTTTCATGCGCGACCCAGATCCACGTTTTATAGAAAATGCGTTCGAGCTCGGCCTCGAAAAGATCCGGATCGTAGTAGAGCGAAGGCGCGATGCGGTCGGCTTGGGCACGGCGGCCGAGCGCGCTCGTGTCGATGATTTGGGTTGTCGGCGTACTCATCGGTTCGATGTGGGGTGAGGTTGATCGGCTAACACTAGGATGGCGATGACGATCGGCACATCCTCTCGTTGACATCAGTCTCGCTTTGCGAAGATCATGCGTCAAATCGATTAAAAAACGGGTGCTGGATAAATCCGGCCGATATCTTGAGAGTTCCCGATGAATTCCCTCGACCATGTCGATCTCAACTTGTTGCGCGTCTTTCAGGCGATCGTGGAAGAACGCAGCCTCACCAAAGCCGGCGAACGGCTCGCGCTCTCGCAACCAGCCGTGAGCTATTCGCTGGGCCGTCTGCGCACGCTTTTCGATGACACGCTTTTCATTCGCACGCGCGCGGGCATGCAGCCGACGCCCGTAGCGCTGGAACTCGCGGAGATCGTCGGACGTGCGCTCGATACCGTGCGCGAGGCTTTGCGCTTTGCCGAGCGTTTCGATGCATCCACGAGCAGTCGCACGTTTCGCCTGTCTCTTTCGGACGCGGGAGAAATGGCGTATTTGCCCGCGATCTGCCAGGCGCTGCACGAGGCCGCGCCACGCGTGAAGCTGCTGGTCGAGCCTTTGCCTGTGGAAGATATCGAGGAAGCATTGCGTTCGAGCCGGCTCGACTTCGCGATCGGCAATCTGCCTTCGCTCTTGCCGCGCACGCGTCACGCGCTGCTTTTCGAGGAAGCGTATGTGTGCATGACGAGAAAGCGCGAAGGCTTGCCCGCAGGAGAGACGTTGAATCTCGGTCAGTTTCTCGCGGCGTCGCATGTGCAGGTGCGATCGCTCGAACATAGTCACCATGCGCTCGACGACGCATTGCGAGCACAAGGTGTCGGGCGCAATATCGCACTGGCGCTGCCGCATTTCGTGGCCGTTCCCGGCGTGCTCGCGGTGACCGATCTATTCGCGACACTGCCCGAGCGGCTCGCGCATATCCTCAATCGCAACGAGGCGTTCAGGATCTATGCGTTGCCGGTTCAATTGCCGAAGGCGGCCGTGACCATGCACTGGCACGAGCACTTTCACGAGGACGAAGGCATCGCGTGGATGCGCGGCCTGATGACCGACATCCTCGCGGGCTTCGAGAAGCTATGAGTTCAGAGGTCGAGCACGAGAACCGGCGAGCGTGAACGCGACACGCAACAGCAGATCACGCTGTTGCTCGCGCGCTCCGCCTTGCTCAGACAATGATCGCGATGCTCGGGCTCGCCGCTCACGACATCGACCATGCAGGTCCCGCAGACGCCTTCGCCGCATGACGTATCGACTTCGATGCCGATCGACGCAAGCGCATCGACGATGGACGTGGCGGCATCGACGCGCACGGTTTGACCTGTGCTCGCGAGCTGAACATCGAAGGTATCGAGCGATTCATCCGTCGCGGCTTGTGGCTCGGCCTTGAAGCGTTCGAGATGAATGGCGCCGGCGGGCAAGCGCTTTTGCGCAGTATCGACCACGACATCCATGAACGGCGCGGGGCCGCATGTATAGACGTGCGCGTCTTTATCCGCGTCGCCGATGCAGGCATCGAGTTCATCGGCGAGCACTTCGCGTTCGACACCGAAATGCAGCCTGACATGTCCGTCGAACGGCGCGCGTGCGAGGAGCGGCAAGAACGCCGCATGGGTGTCGCTGCGCGCGAAGTAATGCAGCGTGAATGGCGCACCGATAGCGACGAGACGATACGCCATCGAAAGCAAAGGCGTAATGCCGATGCCCGCGCCGATCAGGATATGCTCGCTCGCGCTTGCTTCGAGGCGGAACAGATTGCGCGGCGCGCCGATCGACAACTCGCTGCCGATGCTGACTTCGTCGTGCAACGAACGCGAGCCGCCGCGCGATTGTTCCTCCTTCTTTACCGCGAAGACATGCGAATCGCGGCAAGCCGGATCGCCGCACAGCGAGTACTGGCGCGTGATGCCGGACGGGCTCGTGACATCGATATGCGCGCCGGGCTCGTAGGCATCGAAGGGCTGGCCGTCGAGGCGCGAGATGCTGAACGAACGTACGCCGTGGGCTTCTTCGCGCAGCGCGTCGACGCGAACTTTGAAGGTTTGAGCTTGCATGATGCTGCCTTTCCAGTGTGTCGAGGGGACGATGCATCGAGCGTAACGCCCCTCGTCGGATAAGCAAAATAGATTAAAAAGTGCAGGTCACATCAATTCGACGGATATCTTCAGGCCGTCGTCGCAGCGCCCGCCGGCATCTTCTCTGGCGCTTGTTCTTCGGCAATGGTGACGCGAACTTCGCGCGCTTCACGCTCGAGACTCGCGCGATATTGCCTGCATCCGACGTAGAGCAGCACGACGGCCAGCACGATCGCCACGGCGTTGATGACGGCCATCGAATCGCCGACCGCCAGTGGCGAGCCGAACACCTTGTCGGTAATGAGCGCGACGAGCGTGGTCCCGAGACCCAGTCCGATCAGATTCGACACGAGCAGGAACATCGCTGAAATCTGCGCGCGCATCTGATTGGGCGCGAGCGCCTGCATGGCGGCGGCGGAGGTCGGCAGCGGGAACGACGCGAAGAACATCGCCGCGACGAGCCATGCGAGCGACGCGTTGAGGCTCGTCGTCTGCGTGAATGCGATAGCCGGAACCAGCATGCAGGCCGCGCCGATCCATGCAGCGCGCATGGGCGCATCGCTGCGGCCGCGACGCAGCAGCCAGTCATTGAGCCAGCCGCCGCAGAACACACCCGTCGTGTTGGCAAGCAGCATCACGATGCCGAGCATATAGCCCGTTTCTACAGGCGTGAGGCCAAAACGGCGCATATAGAACGCGGGCGTCCAGCCCATCAGGCAATAGAGGCCCATCGCATAGAACGAGAAGCCGACGTAATGACAGAAGAACGTCTTGCGATGGCTCGCGATGAAACGCAGCGCATCGCCCATTGCGACGCGTTTGACGTTGCCCGCGCCGTCTTGCGCGAGCCCCTTGCGCGCGGGATCACGCACCGTGAGCAGGAAAACGAACGCGACGAAGAGGCCGGGCAAACCGACGATGAAGAACGTCAACTGCCACGCGCGCAATTCGCCGATGAGCGGCAACGTGAACACGCTCGCGTGCTTGAGCAGCGCGATCACATATCCGCCGACGAGAAACGCGATGCCGCCGCCAATAAACGAGCCGAGCGAATAAATGCCGATCGCGCGGCCTATCTTTTCCTTGGGAAAGTAATCCGCGATCATCGAATACGTGCCGGGCGAGAGCGCGGCTTCGCCGACGCCTACGCTCATGCGCGAAGCGAACATATGCACGAAGCTCTGACTGAGCCCGCACGTCGCCGTTGCGACGCTCCACAGCGCGATGCCCGCCGCGATGATGCGCGGCCGCGCGAAACGATCGGCGAGATAGGCAATCGGCATGCCCATCACCGCGTAGAAGAGCGAGAACGCAAAGCCATGCAGAAGGCTGAATTGCGTGTCGGTGAGATGCAGATCGCGCTTGATCGGCTCGATCATGAGCGCGAGCACCTGACGGTCGATGAACGAGAAAACATACGCCAGCATGCAGATCACGACGACATACCATTCGTATGTATGGCGCTTGCCTTTTGGCTTCGGGGTATTGGGGGAATGCATCGTGTGTCTCCGATGAATGCGGTTCTCTGGGCGTGCGCAGGCATTCGCGCGGGCAAGCGCCGCGCGAATGGCAAACGAATGAAACGGAAGGAAAGACGCGGGTTATCGGGCGCGCGTCTCGTGCGTGTACTTCAACGTGACGACGGTCACGAGTGCGAGCGCGATGAGGAAAACGGAGACCGGCCAATACGCGTGATAGCGCGCGAGCAGCGCCGTGGCGATGAGCGGAGAAAGCCCGCCCGCGAAGATCGACGCGACCTCATGGCCAAGCGCGACGCCCGAGTAGCGCACTTCGGTACTGAAGAGCTCGCCGACAAGCGAAGGCAGCGTGCCGATCATCGCGCCATGACATACCGCAGTGCCCAGCACGAGCGCGAGCCAGATCAGCGGCGTCGAATGCGTATTGAGCAGCCAGAAGAAGGGGAAGGCCATGAATGCGAGCGACACCGCGCCGATCATGTACACCGGCTTGCGGCCGATGCGATCGGAGAGCTTGCCCCACAGAAGCATCGCCGCCATTTCGACGATCATCGCGATCATCACGCCGGTAAGCATCGTCCAATTGTCGATGCCCGCATATTTGCCGTAGACGAGCGAGAAGGCGAGAAAGATATAGGCGCCGCCATTCTCGGCGACACGCAATCCCATCGCCATCAGGATTTCTTTCGGATGGCGTCTGATGACTTCGATAACCGGCATGTGAGAAGTCTTGCCCGCACGATCCGCGTTTTCGAAGTCACGGCTCTCGGGCAGGTTATGCCGGATATATACGCCGAGCGCAAAGATCAGAATGCTCGCGAGAAACGGCAGACGCCAGCCCCATGAGATGAACTGATCGTGCGGCAAAGCCTGTACGGCGAGAAACGCGCCCGACGAAAGCACGAAGCCGCCGCCCACGCCGAGCTGGCTCCACGCCGCGTAATAGCCGCGCTTTTCGGGCGGTGCGCTCTCGCTGATCATCAACACGCCGCCGCCCCATTCGCCGCCCGAAGCGACCCCTTGCAGCAGCCGAAGCGCGACGAGCGCGGCAGGGGCCCATAGCCCTACACGATCATAAGTGGGCAACAAGCCGATGCCGAAGGTCGCGAAGCCCATGATGAGCAGCGTCCATACGAGCGACGCGCGCCGTCCATATCGATCGCCGATATGCCCGAACACGATGCCGCCGAGCGGTCGTGCGACGAAGCCCATCGCGAACGCGGCGAATGCGCCGAGCGTTCCGACGAGCGGATCCGCATTCGCGGGAAAGAACAACTGGCCGAACACGAGCGCGGCGGCCGTGCCGTAGACGAAGAAGTCGTACCACTCCATCGCATTGCCCGCGACGGAAGCGACGACGATCCGGCTGAGCGCGCGATCCTGCGTTGCGGCGGGGCGGTCCGCTGAAGCCTGGGAGTGAACGGAAGACATAGGGGCTCGCTTGGGGAATGAGGAGGCGTCGATGCTTTCGAAAGGCTTCGTTTCGCAGGCAGTGTCGATGTGACAGATATCCAGGTCAAATTCGCCGAAAAGGGCGTCGGCTATCAGTGCGGCAAATATGAAACCGCATCAGCGGGTTTTATCGATGAATGCGCTTTTGACTGATTTGCCGCGCCGGATGGGCGAGCGCAGACTTCCGTTCACGCAATCCACCGTGCGCGCAGGCATCCGGCGCGTGTTCTAAAGTAATCTCTGAAGTGCGCGCGACGCTCGCGTGCGCCTACGCACGCGCGCGCCCGTTTTTCAATCGTGCATTCTCAGCATTGCGCAACAAGCGACAGGCGAGAACAATTAGAAAGCTTGACGCCAAAAAATCGAGAACCTATAAGCAGTCGCATCGATGCCGACGCAAGTAGCAGGAGGAGGGATGTACGCCAACTTTGAAACCTTCGAGGACGCCGACCGCCACGCGCACGCGCTGACAGGCTGGGAACAGCGTTACGACCAGGTGGGCGAAGGCGCGTTTCGCAGCACGGTCAAGCAGGTTTCGGTAGCGGGCGTGCAGGTCTTTCAGGAATCCGCGAACGTTCGTATCGTTCAACGCGGGCAACTGCCGGCGGGATTCGTCACGTTCGGACTCGTGCTCGGCGGCGGCGCACCATTTTCGTTTCAGGGCGTGCGTGTCGACGAAAACGCGCTCGTCGTCGCGCCCGGTAACAAGGAATTCCTGTTGCATTCGCCACCCGACATGTCGATGCTCGGGGTGGCCGTCGATATGAGTCTGCTCGCGTCGGCAGCGGATGCGGCGGGCATCGATGTCCGGGACGAAATTCTCAACCGGCACGTGCTGAGCATCCCTGGCGCGGCCGGCGCGCGTGCGGGAAAGCGCATCATCGCGGCGGTCGAGACGGTGCTCGCGCACTCCGATCCGTTTTCATCGGACGATGGCGCGCAGCGATTCACGCACACCGTGACGGAAAGCATTCTGGATCTGCTGACGTTTCATGTGCCCACGCGCGAGGACCGGCTCACTTATGCGTGCCGCTCCGATGTCGTGCGTCGCGCGCATGAACTGGTGCTTGCGCGTCCCGAGCAGCCGATTTCGGTGCTGGATCTGTGCGAGAAACTGCGCGTGAGCCGGCGCACCATTCAGAACAGCTTTCAATCGGTCACGCAGATGAATCCGGTGAGTTATCTGCGCGCCGTGCGTCTCGCGCAAGTCAGACGGCTCCTGACGACGACATCGCCAAACGAAATACCGGTGCGCGAAGCCGCGATGCGCTGGGGTTTTTCCAATCTCGGCCACTTCGCGAGCGATTACAAAAGCCTGTTCGGCGAACTTCCCTCTCAAACGCTGCGCACTCGCTGATTCAGCACTGACACATTCCCTCCATGCCGATTGCAGGCCGCATTGCCGCGGTTTGCAATCGGCTTTTCTCTTTCCGAAGCCAGCTTTGCAAGCGGCCTGAACACGCGCATTGCGCGCGTCTCTGTCGGCTCCCTTTCGAATGCTCCATTTCGGCACGCACGCGCTGCCGGTTACGAAGTGCTCTTTTTTATTGTCGTCTTTAGAGTCAATTCGACGATAACTAAGGAGGAGCACAGATGAAGCTGAGACGGCTGGCCACCGCCATGGGGGCCTTATTCTATGGATTGCTTGCGTGTCAGTCGCACGCGGGCGCGGCCGAAAAGCCGGAAGAACTGACGGTGGCGAAGGTGCCGCCGTATAGCCCGCATCGCGTGTTCGTGACGGATGTCTCGTTTGCGAGCATGACCGATGCGCGGGTTCATGTGTTCGACGGCGACACGAAACGCTTCGTCGGCGAAATCGACGCCGGCTTCGCTCCGGGTTTCACGATCTCGCCCGATCACAAGACGAGCTATGTCGCGACGACGTACTTCGCGCGCGGCAGTCACGGCGCGCGTACGGATGTGGTCGAGATGATCGATAACACGACGCTCGACGTGACCGGTGAAATCGTGATCCCGGCCAAGCACGGTCAGACCGTGCCGACGCCTTACCTCACGAATCTCTCTGAAGACGGCAGCCGCCTGTATGTGTCGAACATCACGCCGTCGACCTCGGTAACGGTCATCGATACGGCCGCGAAGAAGGTGCTCGGCGAGATCGATACCGATGGCTGCGTGCTCGCGTATCCGACCGGCAACGATCGCTTCTCGGCGCTGTGCGAAAGCGGCAAGGCGCTCACCGTCAGGCTCGATGCCACGGGCAAGGAAGCGAGCCGCAAGCTCTCCGACGCGTTCATCGATGTCGATCACGATCCCGCGTTCGTCAACGCCGTGCGCGATGGCAACAAGTACGTGTTCACGACCTTCCACGGCAATGTGCGCACGGCCGACTTCTCGGGCGATGCGCCGGTATTCGGCACATCGTGGTCCTTGCTGAGCGATCAGGAGCGCAAGGCAGGCTGGCGTCCGGGCGGTCTGCAGCAGACCGCGCTGAGCACGGCGACTCATCGCCTGTACGTCGCGATGCACAAGGGCGCGGACGGCTCGCACAAGGATCCTGGCACGGAGATCTGGGTCTACGACACCGAGAGCAAGAAGCGCGTGGCGCGCTGGGATCTCGCGAAGCAGAAGATCGACCCGCTGCTCTCGATTCAGGTCAGCACCGACGACAAGCCGCTCTTCTACGGCCTTACGCCGACCTCCGATCTCGTCGTGATCGACGCGGCGACCGGCAAGCGCCAGCACGTCGAAAAGCAGCTCGGCACGACGTCGACGCTGTTGCTCAATCCGTGAGGTGACGCGATGATCGATCCCGTCATTCTCATGGTGTGCATCGCGTCCGCGACGATCATCGCGCTCGCGAGCGCCGCGCCGAAGTGGCGCGAGCCGGCGCGTTTTCGCGCGTCGCTCGAAGCGTTCGCGTTGCTGCCGTCGTTCGCGCTGACGCCGTTGTCGTTCGCGTTTCCCGCGCTGGAAACGGCGGGCGCAATCGGCCTCTTGTTCGCCGATACGCGCACGGTCAGCGCCCTCGTGCTGATCGCGTTGTTCACGCTCTTCGGCGCGGCGCTCGCGATCAACGTGTTGCGTGGTCATACCGATATCGATTGCGGCTGCTCGGGCTTCATCGCGGCACGCGCCACGGAACGCGCGCCCAAGTCCATCGGCTGGTGGCATGTATCGCGCGCCCTGACGCTGGCCGCGCTCGCAGCCGTCGCGCTCGTACCTTCTACTGCTCGCGCGCTCATCGGCTTCGACTACCTGAGCGCAGGCGCCTGCACGTTATTCGCCGTCGCCGCGTGGTTCACGCTCGACGTGCTGCTGGTCAATCTTCCCAAGCTCGATTCTCTGAGGAATTCATGATGCAAACCGCCCTGATGATTTCGGCCGCACTGTCGTGGGCCGCTTTGCTCGCGCTCGGCGCGATCTGTCTCGCACTCGTTCGCCAAGTCGGCATTCTCTATGAACGCATGATGCCAGCTGGCGCACTCATGATCGACAAGGGTCCGGCAGTCGGCACCATCGCACCGGTGTTCGAACTCGGCGATATCGCCGGCCGCGCGGTGAAGGTCGGCGGCCTGTCGAACTCGAAGCGCAACACGCTGGTGTTCTTCCTCTCGCCGACGTGCCCGGTCTGCAAGAAGCTGCTGCCCTTGCTGCCGTCGATCCAGGCACGCGAAGGCAATACGGACATCGTGCTCGCAAGCGATGGCGAATTCGACGAGCATTCGGCCTTCTATCGCAAGACCGGTCTTTCGCAATACCCGTATGTGCTGTCGCAGGAACTCGGCCTTTCCTATCAGATCGGCAAGCTGCCTTATGCCGTGTTGCTCGACGAAGAAGGCAAGGTCCGCGCGAAGGGTCTCGTGAATACGCGTGAGCATCTGGAAAGCCTGTTCGAAGCGAAGGAACGCGGTGTCGCTTCGCTGCAGGAGTTCGTGCACGGCAAGCATGACGATCACGCGCATCACGATCATGAAGGTCAAGTCGGGCAGCACGCCTGAAGACGCCAATAAATCATTCATTCCTACAGGTGAGCGTCCATGAAATGGCTGGATTCATTCTTCGAACATAAGGCGCGCGGCGTCGCGCAGCGCAGCTCGCGGCGCAGTGCGATGGCGAAGCTCGGCAAGGTGCTGGTCGGCTCGGCGATGGTGCCGCTGCTGCCGGTGGATCGGACCGCGTATGCGACGGAGCCGAAGAAGCCGGGCGCATCGACAAGCGACGATCCGACGAGCTGCGACTACTGGAAGTATTGCGCGATCGACGGCTGGCTTTGCAGTTGCTGCGGCGGCACGTCGAGCAGTTGCCCGCCGGGCACGACGCCCTCGCCGATCACGTGGATCGGCACATGCCGCAATCCGCACGACGGCTCGGACTACATCGTGTCCTACAACGACTGCTGCGGCAAGACGAGTTGCGGACGTTGCTTCTGCAATCGCAATGAACGCGAAAAGCCGCTCTACAAGCTGTCGCTCAATAACGATATCAACTGGTGCATGGCGAACGGCAATTCGAATTACCACTGCTCGGTATCGGTACTGTTGGGAGCGGCAACGCAATGAAGACGGCAAGTGTTTTGATGGCGGCGCTCGCCGCCGGTGCGATGAGTCTTGCGCCTCAGGCATTCGCGCAAACGGTGCATTATCCCGGCGGCAAATCGACATTCGACGGCAAGTGCGCCGTCTGCCATCAGGCGGGCGGCAAGGGCATGGACGGACTCGCGCCGCCGCTCGTCGAGTATCCGGGCAAGTATGCGGGATCGCCCGATGGCCGTTCCCAATTAGGGCACACCGTGCTCTATGGCATGTTCGGTCCGATCAAGGTCAAGGAGAAGAGCTACAACTTCAAGATGCCGAGCTTCGCATCGCTCTCCGATGAAGAGATCGCCGACGTGCTGAACTACGTCGTGTTCGATCTGAACGCGGAGCATGGTTCGGCCAAGCCTTTCGACGTCGCCGAGGTCAAGGCATGGCGCGCGGGGCCGCTCGATCAGACCGCCGTGCATCAGCGTCGCGATGCGGTCGTGAAGGGCCTCGGGCTATGAAGCCGCGCGCGGTCCTCGTGGCTGCAGCGCTTCCCGCGCTCTTCATGGCGGCCGCACCGCAGGCGCAGGCGCAGGAGTACGACGCGCCGCGCGCGCGTCAGGACTGGGTCCTCAATTGCATGGGATGTCATACCGCCGATGGCTCCGGCATCCCCGGCAAAGTGCCCGCGTTGCGCAACTCGCTCGGTCACTTCGTCTCGTTGCCCGAGGGCCGTCAGTTCGTGATGCGCGTGCCGGGCGCGGCCAATTCCGCATTGAACGATGCCGAGCTCGCGAACGTCCTGAACTGGCTGCTCGCGACGATGAACGAGCAATCGCGGCCCGCATCGTTCAAGCCCTATACGGCGGAAGAAATCGCGGCGCATCGTCGTCCCGCGCTCACCGATGTCGCGCGCACACGCATGAAGCTCGTGAAGGAATTGCAGGAGAACGGCGTCGACGCCGTCCCCGAACACTACTAGGAGACACCTTGATGAATAACAGCCAGCATCTCGCGATGCTCGAATCGACGCGCGCGTTCGTCGCATCGGCAAAGAAAATGTTGATCGACGGCGCATGGGTGGAAAGCGCAAGCGGCGCGACGCTCGACGTGATCAATCCCGCCGATGGCGAACTGCTCGCCCGCGTGCCGAGCGCCGACGAAACCGATGTGGATCGTGCGGTGCTCGCCGCGCGCCGCGCATTCGACGACTCCGCGTGGTCGCGCATGAAGCCGACCGATCGCGAACGCCTCTTGCTGCGCGTCGCCGATCTGATCGAAGCGAATGCGCGCGAGCTCGCGGAAATCGAATCGCTCGACAACGGCAAGCCGGTGACGGTAGCGCAAGGTCTCGATGTGTCGATGGCCGCGCAATGCTTCCGCTATATGGCGGGCTGGGCGACGAAGATCGAAGGCAATACGATCGAAGCATCGATTCCGTATAGCCCGTCGAACGATTTCTTCGGCTATACGCGCAAGGAAGCGGTGGGTGTCGTCGGCGCGATCATTCCGTGGAATTTCCCGCTGCTGATGGCTTCGTGGAAGCTCGCGCCCGCGCTTGCGACGGGTTGCACCGTCGTGCTGAAACCCGCTGAAGACACGCCGCTTTCCGCATTGCGCCTCGCGATGCTGATCGAAGAGGCGGGCATCGAGAAGGGCGTCGTGAACGTCGTCACGGGCCTCGGCCGCACGGCAGGCGCAGCGCTCGCGCGGCATCCCGGCATCGACAAGATCGCGTTCACGGGTTCGACGCCGACCGGCAAGGCAATCGGTCACGCGGCGCTCGACAACATGACGCGCATGTCGCTCGAACTCGGCGGCAAGTCGCCGGTGATCGTGCTGCCCGATGTCGATATCGACAAAGCGGCGGAAGGCGTCGCCAATGCGATTTTCTTCAACTCGGGACAAGTCTGCACCGCGGGTTCGCGCGTCTATGTGCACGATAAGGTATTCGATCGCGTGATGGAACGCGTCGCCGCCATCGCTCAATCCTTGCCGATGGGTCCGGGCCTCGATGCATCGACGCAGATCGGCCCGCTCGTGTCGGCGCGGCAGATGGATCGCGTGCTGGGTTATATCGAAGCGGGACGCGATGAAGGCGCGCGTGCGATCGCGGGCGGTGCGCGCAAGGAAGGCGCGGGATTCTTCGTGAAGCCGACCGTGCTCGTCGATACGGATCATTCGATGAAGGTCGTGCGCGAGGAAATCTTCGGGCCGGTGCTCGTCGCGATGCCGTTCAGCGATATCGACAGCGTCGTCGCGAAAGCGAACGACACGCCGTACGGACTCGGCGCGAGCATCTGGTCGAACAACCTCTCGGCAATTCACAAGCTCGTGCCGCGCATCAAGGCGGGCACCGTGTGGGTCAATTGTCATTCGCTTCTCGACAACGCGATGCCTTTCGGCGGCTTCAAGCAATCGGGTTTCGGGCGCGAGCTCGGACGCGCGGTGATCGACATGTACACCGAAACCAAGTCGGTGCTGATCAACTACGCGTGAGGACGCTCGCATGACAACTAAAACAATCGCGCGGCAGCTCGTTTCGACGGCGGCGCTCGCCGTGTGCGCGAGCGCATCGGCGCAAAGCACGGTGACGCTGTACGGCACCGTCGATGCCGGGCTGACCTACACGAGCAATCAGCAAGTCACCAACGCGGATGGCAGCGTCAGCTCGGGGCATAACTTCGCATTCTCGGGCGGCAATCTCGTGCCTTCGCGCTTTGGCTTGCTCGGGGTGGAAGATCTGGGCGGCGGCCTGCAGGCGAAGTTCAACGTGGAGAACAGCTTCTATACCGGAACGGGCGGGCTGGTGCAGGGCGGAGCGCTGTTCAACCGGCAGGCCTGGGTGGGGCTGGCGCACGAGCAATTCGGCACGTTGTCGCTCGGACGCCAATACGATTCGTATTCGGATTTTCTCGGCCTTTACGTGTCGAGCAATTCATGGGCGACGCTCTATGGCTCGCATATCGGCGACGTCGACAACCTGAACGAAGCGTTCAACTTCAACAACGCGATCAAGTACACGAGTCCGGACTGGAACGGTTTCTCGTTGGGCGGCACGTATAGCCTCGGCGGTGTGGCCGGCGATTTCGCGCAACGGCGCGGCTATTCCGTCGCGGCTGCTTATACGCGTTTGCCCGTTTCCATCAGCGCGGGCTATCTGAACCTGCGTAATCCGCTCGATGCGGCTTTGGGCGGCACGAACGGTTACATCGGTGATTTCGCCTGCTCGAATCCTTCGGCGCTCTATTGCCAGTTGCAGAATGCCGAAGCGCTCAAAGCGTATGGCGCGGGCGCATCTTATGCGATCGGGCCTGCGACCATCGCGCTGACCTATACGCATACTCGCCTCGAGCATAGCCAGTTCTTCGCGGATAGCGCGAATCCGCAAGGCCGCGACATCGCATTCGATATCGGCGAGGTGAACCTGACTTACGCGGCCACGCCATTCCTGCAACTGGGTCTCGCCTACATCTATAACAATGCGAAACCCGACGGCAGTTCATCGACGCGTTTTCATCAGGTGAACCTCGGCGCGAATTACTCGCTTTCGAAGCGCACCGCGCTCTATGGTGTCGCGATCATGCAGAAGGCGGTGGGAGCGGGACTCGGCATCGATCCCGCGACGGGCGGCCCGGCGAATTACGCGCAGATTCCCAATCTGCCCAACTCGAACAGCGACCGGCAACTGTCCGTGACGGTCGGCATACGGCATAACTTCTAAATATTTCCGAGGGCGTGCGTTGACCCGGCCGGGATGATTCCCCGCCGGGTTTTTTTCGTTTGCGTGTTCGTTCGATCGATCAATCTTATGGATGCGAGTCGGCATATATGGTTGATTTGACCGATATATCGGTGTCGTTTAATTTCGTTGAGTGCGTCTATCGCAATGCATCGATCATCGAAGCACCCCCACACATACCGACTCTCGGAGACATCGAAAATGAACAGAGCAACCATCGACGCGCTGCTGAAAAAAATCAACGACAGCGCCACGAATGAAGGCAACGCACGCACGAAAGCAATCGTGAACCGCATCGTGCGCGATCTCTTCTACACGATCGAAGACCTCGACGTTACCCCGGGCGAGTTCTGGGCCGCGCTGAATTATCTCGGCGAAACGGGACAGAGCGGCGAGTTCGGCCTAATCGCCGCGGGCCTCGGCTTCGAGCATTTTCTCGATGCGCGTCTCGACGAAAAGGAAGCGAAGGCCGGTCTCGAAGGCGGCACGCCGCGCACCATCGAAGGGCCGCTCTATGTCTCGGGCGCGCCGGAATCGGTCGGACATGCGCGACTCGACGATGGCACGAGCCTCGGCGAAACGCTCGTGATGCGTGGCCGTGTATTGACGAAGGACGGCGCGCCGCTCGCGAATGCATTGGTCGAGGTGTGGCACGCGAATCATCTCGGCAACTACTCCTACTTCGACAAGTCGCAGTCCGCGTTCAACCTGCGCCGCTCGATTCGCACCGATGCCGACGGCCAATACGCATTCACGAGCGTCGTGCCGGTCGGCTATAGCGTGCCGCCCGGCGGCAAGACACAGCAATTGCTCGATCAGCTCGGCCGGCACGGTCATCGTCCGGCGCATATTCACTTCTTCGTGTCGGCGCCGGGTTATCGCAAGCTGACGACGCAGATCAATATCGAGGGCGATCCGTATCTGTGGGACGACTTCGCGTTCGCGACGCGCGACGGGCTCGTGCCCGAAGTGAAGAAAGCCGAAGGGGCCGAAGGCAAGCCGTACGGTGTGGAAGGACGCTTCGCGCTCATCGATTTCGACTTCACGCTGTGCAGCGAACGCGACGACGTGCCCGGCACGGAAGTGGAGCGCGTGCGCGCGGCGTGAGCATCGGCGATCGTTGATACCATTGCCGCATGAACAACGAGCTCGATGTAGACGCCGATCTATTGGGCGTCGATGGGTGCAAGGCGGGCTGGTTCGTCGCAAGACAATGCGGACGTAGCGGGATCATCACGACGAACGTCGTCGGCCACTTCGATGACCTGCTCGAATGGGAGCGGGCGCATGCTGTCGTGGCCGTCGATATCCCAATTGGACTGGCCGCGAATGGCGCCCGCGCATGCGACACGCTCGCCCGCAAGCTGCTCGGGCGCCCTCGCGGAAGCTCGGTGTTTTCTCCACCGACACGCGCAGCACTGGCCGCATCGAACTATCGCGAAGCATGCGACATCAACCACGCCGCATCGGGAAAGCGAATTTCCATTCAGGCCTTCCATATTCGCGACAAGATCGCTGAAGTCGATGACATGCTGCGCACGCGTGCGGGCGCAGCGGCGCGCGTATTCGAAGTGCATCCCGAACTGAGCTTCATGCATTTGCGAATGGAGCAGGGCGGGCCGGCGCACGGCCTGCACGAAAGCAAGGCGCACGCGCCGGGATTTGCGCTACGTCACGCGTTGCTCGTGCAGTGCTTCGGCAGCGCAGTCGACACGGCGCTCGCCGCGCGCAATCGCGCGCAGGCTTCGCGAGACGACGTGCTCGACGCCTTCGCCGTGCTATGGAGCGCGCGCCGCATCGCATCGGGAAAAGCATTCCATCTGCCCGAAGAGATTCAAACCGATGCGGCGGGCATACCCATGACGATCTACTGCTGAGCGCCGGCCTTTCGATAATGCGCCACGTGAAGCGCCTTGATGCGTTCGGCGAATTCATCGACGGGACCATCGACGACGGTATCTTCGATAACTTCCTGAATCGCCAGCGCACGCACGCGCCCCGGCTTCGCGCCGAGTTCGGCACGCCAGCGCGTGAACTGTTCTGTCGATGCCGCATAGACGATGCGCCCCAGCCCGACCCACGCATGGGCCGCTGCGCACATCGGGCAATGCTCGCCGGACGTGTACACGACCGCGTCCTTGCGTTCGGCTTCCGGCACGTTCTGCGCCGCCCATTTCGCGATTTCGAATTCCGGGTGCCGCGTCTGATCGCCGCCGCTCACGCGATTGCGGTCTTCGAAAAGCACGCGCCCGTCCCTTGCGACGAGCATCGAGCCGAACGGTTCGTCGCCATTGTCGAGCGCCTCTTGCGCCAGTTCGATGCAGCGGATCAGGTGCTTCTTGTCGGTATCGTCGATCATGCCGTGTCCTCCTTGTTTGACTGCACGATCACGATGCTAACGGACTAGCGAAACGCCCGCATCTGCGCGGTCATGAGTTGCAGCATCCGGTTCGACGCAACCGATAGCCTGCGTCCGGCGCGCGTGACGAGATGGGCTTCGGCATCGGCGAGAATCGGATGCGTGATGTCGATGGCGAAGAGATCGCCGGCTTCCATCTCGCTCGTCACGGCGAACGCGGGCAGCACGGTGATGCCGAGCCCCGACTTGACGAACTGCTTCAGAATGGCGATGGAGTTCGTCGTCACGACCGGATCGAGCTTCAGCTTCTCTGCATATTCGACAGCCTGCAGCATCTGCCGCGTGCCGTACGACGCGTGCGTCACCGCGAGCGGATGCTGCGCGAGTTCCTGCACGCTCATCGACTTGCGTTCCTTGCGCGGAAAGTTCGGGCCGACGATCGCCATCATCGGCTGTCGCTTGATCGCGCGCGATACGAGCTTCGGCTCCTGCGGCGGGTTATAGACGAGGCCGATCTCGCCTTCGTCCTCGGAGATCTTGCGGATCACATCGTTGGTGCCGCCGAGATCGAGGTTCACCTTGATGCCGGTGTATTGCTTGCAGAACTGCTGCATCGGCCCCGACAGAAGATCGGATACGAAGCCTTCGCCGAGCACGATATTCACCTGGCCCGTGCGCAATCCGCGCAACGCCTGAAGGCGCGAGAGCAGATCGTCGCGATGCGCGAGCTGCTCGCGAAAGTATTCGATCACGCATTGCCCGGCTTCGGTCGTCTTGACGCCGCGCGCGTGCCGTTCGACGAGCGCCGCGTCCAGTTCCTTTTCCAGCAGGCCGATTTGCCGGCTGACCGCCGATGGCGCGACGTTGAGATAGTCGGCCGCCGCGCGGATGGTCCCGCAGCGCACGGCCTCGAAGAAATAGACGATGCGGCTGTCGGTGAGGTTATCGGTCATCGGAATCGAGTGTTCTAAAAATCAGAACACTTCCAATATTGGCGTTGATTGATTGTACGGCTTTCACGACCGAAGATGACAGGAACGCGGACCGGCTGCCCGAAGCACGGCGCGCATGAGAAGGAGAATTCGCTGATGAAGACGGTAGGTGTGATTGGTCTGGGAAACATGGGGCGCGGCATGGCGCGCTCGGCCAGACGCGGCGGGTATCGCGTGCTCGGTTTCGATGCCGCGCAAGGCGTGGCGGAGTCGCTGCAACCTGACGGCATCGAGGCGCGCGCGTCGATTGCGGCCATCGCGAGCGAAGTCGACGTGCTGATCCTGTCGCTGCCGACATCGGCGATCGTCGAGGAAGTCGTGCTCGGGAAGGACGGCGTCGCATCGAACGGGAAAGCGGGGCTGATCGTCGTCGATACAACCACCGCCGATCCAGCCAGCACGAAGAAGGTCGCGGCCGCGCTCGCGGAATGCGGGATCGGATTCGTCGATGGCCCCGTGAGCGGCGGCCCGAAAGGCGCGGCAACCGCCACGATGACGATGGTCCTCGGCGGCTCGGAAGCTGACGTCGCCGCGGTCGAACCGATCCTCGCGGTGATCAGCGCGAAGCGCGTGCATGTCGGGCCGGTCGGCGCGGGTCACGTGACGAAGATCATCAACAACATGCTGACGGGCGTGCATCTGCTTGCGGCGAGCGAGGCGGTGCGTGCGGCGAAAGCGTCGGGCGTCGATCCGGAAAAGCTCGTCGAGGCGCTCAACGGCGGCTCGGGCCGCAACAGCGCGACGCTCACCAACTATCCGACGTGGATCTTCAACGGCAAGTTCGACTCCGGCTTCACGATGAAACTCATGCGCAAGGACGTGCGCCTCGCGATGGCCTTGCTCGATGGCGTCCACGAGAATGCGCCGATCGCGAAGGAAGCGGGGCGCCTGTGGGCGGCGAGCGAGGCGAGCATCGGCGACGCGGAGGATTTCAATCGCATCGTGCAGTTCATCGAATCGAAGTAAGGGAAACAAAAAAAATGGAATACGACGCAGCAGAACAGCTTCTCGCGGCATTCAAACATTTCTTTCCGGACGCGAAGACGATCGGCTCGTATGTCGGTGGCGAACTGATCGAAGGCGCGGGAGAAGCCATCCAGCTTTACGACGCCGCCACCGGCAAGCCGAGTCTCGCGTATAAGGACGGCGGCGCGGCCGTGGTCGAGCAGGCGGCGGCCTCGGCCACGCGTGCGCAAAAGCAATGGTGGGCGCTCACCCATGCGGCGCGTGGCCGCGTGATGTTCGAGATCGCCCGCGAGATTCGCAAGGAAGCGGAGCAGATCGCGCGGCTGGAATCGCTCGGCTCGGGCAAGCCGATCCGCGATTGCCGCGGCGAAGTCGGGAAGGTCGCCGAGATGTTCGAGTACTACGGCGGCTGGGCCGACAAGTTCTATGGCGACGTCATCCCCGTGCCGACTTCGCATCTGAACTACACGCGCCGCGAGCCGGCGGGCACCGTGCTGCAGATCACGCCGTGGAACGCGCCCGTCTTCACGTGCGGCTGGCAGGTCGCGCCCGCCATCTCGATGGGCAATGCGGTGCTGCTCAAACCGTCGGAGCTCACGCCTTTCACATCGATCGTGATCGGCCTGCTGGCTGAGCGCGGTGGTGCGCCGAAGGGTCTCATCAATGTGCTCGCTGGACTCGGGCAGACGGTCGCGCAAGCGGCGATCGCGCACAAGGCGGTGAAGAAAGTCGTGTTCGTCGGCTCGCCGGCGACGGGCGCGCGCATCGCCGAAAGCGCGGCGAAACGCGTGCTGCCTTGCGTGCTGGAACTGGGCGGCAAGTCGGCCAATATCATCTTCGCCGATGCCGATCTCAAGCGCGCCGCGCTGACCGCGCAGGCGGCGATTTTCGCGGGCGCGGGGCAAAGCTGCGTCGCGGGTTCGCGCTTGCTCGTGCAGCGCTCCGTCTATGACGAATTCGTCGCGATGGTCGCCGCGGGCGCGAAAAAGATCAGAGTCGGCGCACCGCTCGACGATGCGACCGAAGTCGGCCCGATCAATAATCGCAGGCAGTACGATCACGTGATGTCGATGATCGGCAAGGGCATCGCCGATGGCGCGACGCTCGCGGCCGGCACGGCCGAGCGCTCGGATGCGGGCTACTATGTCGCGCCGACCGTGCTCGCCGGCGTAACCAACGACATGGACGTCGCGCGCACGGAAATCTTCGGGCCCGTGGTGGCGGCGATTCCGTTCGACACGGAAGAGCAAGCCGTCGCGATCGCCAACGACACCGACTTCGGCCTAGCGGGCGCGGTATGGACCAACGACGTCGCGCGTTCGCTGCGCGTCGCGAGCCAGGTCGATGCGGGCACGTTCTGGGTCAACGGCTACAAGACGATCAACGTCGCGTCGCCGTTCGGCGGTTATGGTCTGAGCGGCTACGGACGATCCAGCGGCGTCGAGGCGCTCTACGAGTACACGCAGACCAAGAGCGTGTGGGTCGAAACGGCAAAGGATCCGGCCACGACGTTCGGCTATCTATGACCAAAAACGCCCGGGCGTCGCCATGACGGCGGCGTCCGGGCAATCAAGGGGAGAAGGGAATGCAAAGCACGTTGAGCGCGGATCGCGCGGAAGGAAGCGGCCTCAGAACCGCGAAGCTCTTTTTCTATGCGGCGGTCATTCTGTTGATCGCGGAGTTCATCGGGTCGTTCACGTTCAGGATCGGCCCGGGCAAGGTCATTCTGCTTCCGATGATCTGGGCGCTGTTGCTCGGCGCCGCGCTCGGTCTCGTCTCCGAGCGCTGGAAAAGCCCGGCGCGGCTCGACGTGCGCAGCCAGTTCTATGCCGCCGCGATTTTGCAGCCCGCGCTCCTGCTGTTCGTCGCGAAGCTCGGCCTTCTGGTCGGCAGCGCATTGCCGAAGCTCGCCGCGGCAGGCTGGGCGCTCGCGTTTCAGGAACTCGGCCACTTCGTCGGCACGATCCTGCTCGGCTTGCCGCTCGCGCTTCTGCTCGGCATCAAGCGCGAGGCGATCGGCGCGACGTTTTCGGTCGGGCGCGAGCCGAGTCTCGCGATCATCGGCGAAAAATACGGCATGGATTCCGCCGAAGGTCGCGGCGTGCTCGCGGAATATCTGACGGGCACGGTGTTCGGCGCGGTGTTCATCGCGATCTTCGCGGGCTTCGTCGCGAGCCTGCACATCTTTCATCCGCTCGCGCTCGCGATGGGTTCGGGCGTCGGCTCGGGCAGCATGATGGCGGCGGCGTCCGGCGCGATCGCCGCGCAGCAGGACCCGGAGACGGCGAAAGCCGTGCTGACGTTCGCGGCGGCGAGCAATCTGATCACGACGACCATCGGCACGTACTTCACGCTCTTCATCTCGCTGCCGATGGCCATATGGGGCTATCGGCTGCTGGAGCCGCTCATCGGCCGCAAGACCCGCGCGTCGAGCACGGGCGACGCGGCTTCATCGGCGCCGAAACTGGGCGACGTACAGACCGAGGCGCCTCATCTCGGCTACGGCGGCAAGATGCTCGCGTGGGGCGCGACCGCGTTGATGGCGCTCGTCGCCGACTGGATCACGCACGGCACGACGCCGCTGCAAGGCCTGCCCGGCATGGCGGTGATGGTGCTCGCGACGATCGTCGGCGACGCGATCGCGCGGGCGACCGGGCGCAAGATTCCGGCTGTGTGCTGGGTGTCGATCGTCGCGATGTTCCTGACGTCGCCGTGGTGTCCGTGGGGCGCGCAGATCGCGACGGCGAGCGCGCAGAACGACTTTCTCGGGGTGACGACGCCGATGCTTACTTTCGCGGGACTGTCGATCGCGAAGGACATTCCGGCGTTCAGAAGGCTCGGCTGGCGCATCGTGCTGGTGTCGTTCGTCGCGAATGCCGGGACGTTCCTGGGCGCGGCGCTGGTGGCCCAGCTCTTCCATATCTGAAGCCGGTTTGAAAGCCTGGAAACGATCTACGGCGGCGGGCAGGGCGGTATAAAATCGAGATGTACTTCTCTCGCGCTCGAATGCGCCCGCCGCCATGGATACTCCCTCGGGCAAAGAAACTTCCCGCAAGCCGATGTCGCCTCGCACGCTCAATGTGCTGACGGCGCTCATCGGCATCGCCACGCTGGCGCTGGGTGTCGCGTGGCTGATCTATACGTGGATCGTCCATCTCGAGATCCCGTATTTCGCCATTCCGCTCGTGCTTACCGTGCCGGTGATCGTCGCGGTGGCGTTTCGAAATTGCTGGGACTGATGCGCCGCTGAATTGCGGTCGAGGAAATGAAAACGCACCACGGCGATAGGGATCGCGGTGGTGCGTTTGAATGTCGCTGGTAGGCTCGATTGGACTCGAACCAACGACCCCCACCATGTCAAGGTGGTGCTCTAACCAGCTGAGCTACGAGCCTACGGAAGCCGCGAATTATAGGGGAAACTTTCGCGTTGTGGGGGTTTTTGGGCGAAATTTTTTGATCGGGGGTTTTGCGGGGCGCTTTCTCGACAGTCGGATGTCGGTGTCCCTTGGAAGTTATGGATGACCGATCAGCGCGTTGATGATTTTACATAACAAAAATTATCGAACTTTTGGATGTAGCGGCAATATCCTAATGTCGTGTTCTAGCTATTTACAGATGTCGGGTTTTAACCGGTGGCAAGCTGGCAGCTGATCGTCCAGCGGGAGCCCAGTCATGTCACCGAACCCACCTGTGAGCTTGACCATGCGCGAATGGGGCAAACTGAAGGTTATCGAGGCGGTAGTCCAGACGGGTTTGAAGCCCGGACGCGCGGCTGAGCGCTTGGGCCTGTCGGTACGCCAGATCGAGCGGCTGGTGGTGCGCTATCGTGAGCACGGAGCGCAAGGCGTGGCGTCGGGCAAGCGCGGCCGACCGGGCAATCGCAAGCTCGACGATGCCTTGGCGCGGCGCGCCGTGAGTATTATCCGAGAGCGCTACGCCGACTTCGGCCCGACTTTGGCGCGCGAGAAGCTCGAGGAATGCCACGGCATCCGGCTGGCCAAGGAAACGGTGCGGCATCTGATGACGGACGCGGGTCTGTGGGTGCCACGCCGGCAACGCCCACCGAAGGTCTATCAGCCGCGCGCCCGGCGTTCGTGTCTGGGTGAGTTGATCCAGATCGACGGCTGCGAGCATCGCTGGTTCGAGGAGCGTGCGCCGCAATGCACGCTGCTGGTGTACGTCGACGACGCCACCAGCCGGCTGATGCTGCTGCATTTCACGCGCAGCGAGTCGACCTTCAGCTATTTCGAGGCCACGCGTGCCTACATCGAGCGCTACGGCAAGCCAGGCGCGTTCTACAGCGACAAAGCCACGGTGTTTCGCAACGCAACCGCAGGCAAGACGGGCCACAGCATCACGCAATTCGGTCGCGCGATGTTCGAGTTGAACATCGACACCTTCTGCGCCAACTCGAGCCCGGCCAAGGGGCGCGTGGAACGCGCGCATCTGACCTTGCAGGATCGTCTGGTCAAGGAGTTACGCCTGCGCGGCATCAGCACGCTGGAGCAAGCCAACGCGTATGCGCCCTGTTTCATGGCCGACTACAACGCGCGCTTTGCCAAGCCACCGCGAAGCGACTATGACGCGCATCGTTCGCTGCGCACCGACGAGAGTCTGGAACGGGCGCTGACGTGGCGCGAAGCGCGACGGGTCACCAAGACGCTCACCGTACAGTACGACCGCGTGCTGTATCTGCTGGACGATACCGACGCAAACCGCGCGCTGATCCACCGTGACATCGAGGTGTGGGAGTATCCCGACGGGCGCACGCAGTTGCGGGCCGGCGAGCGGGCGCTGGTATGCCGGCAGTACGACCGTCTCACCGAGGTCGATCCGGGCGCGATCGTTGAGTGCAAGCGTCTCGCGCACGTGCTTGAGTTGGCGCAGGCGGTGCAGGCTCAGCGCGACAACCGCAGCATTGGCACGGCGCCCTCGCGCACGCATCGCGGCGCGGAGGTACGCACGCCACGCCGCGCATCCGGCACGAAGAAACAGCGCGAGCTCACGCAACAGGACCTGGAGGCAACGATGAAGGCGCTGCATGAACACAAACGCGGTGCCGCGTCAGCAAAAGACAGCTCAGCGGTCAATAAACGGTGAAGTCCATGCACCCGCGCCCTGCCCGTTCAACCTCGCATCTTCAACACCGTGTGAGCGCAAAATCCTTGGATAGATACGACATCTGTATTTAGCCCGCACCCCGACATTTCAATCTGGCCGTGACATGAATTTATGATAAGGGTTACTAAGTTCGTGCTCCAAGCCAACAACGGCGAATAATGAAATCACTCATCCGGCCCAAGCAGCACGTCGATCGCCGCTTGCCCGGCGATCTCGGCAACCAGGTAAGCCCATCGTTCCGTGAACGGCCCGTTGCGCAGCGGTATGCGGCCTCCTCGCGCGCCCAGTACGCCGAGGTTGGTGCCGCCTTTGATCTGAAAAATCACGTTGAACGTTTCTTCATCGGCCGGCGTCAGTTCGACGTGAATCTCGAACCCGCGATACTCGATCACTCGCTGCATGAAAGACAATACCTTGATCGGTTTGCACAGCCGTCAGCGGCCAGACAGGACCGAAGCCTCATCAGATCGCATATCGATTCTGCGGGCCACGAACGTATCGCTTTTGCGCGATTTCAAGCAGCTTTTCGCGGCATTCGTCGAATGCCACGAGAAACGACCGTTCATCGGAACCGAGCGCCGGTTGCAAGCCTTTGAGCGTTGCGCCGCCGACCTCGAACGTGATCTCCCGCGACTCGTCGTAACCCCAGAAAAACACGCAATGCCTGGCGGCATCGTAGCTTCGGCTCGGATTCGGAAAATGAAGCGCCATAGTCAGCCTCGGCCTTTCATGGCGTTGGCGGAAACCGCCACTTGCTTGCGGTGGAATCGATGAGCGCATAGCTGATGCGCCTCTGGTCCGCCCGGTTCGCGTCTTCGGTTTTGAGCGTGAGAAGCCGGGCCTGACGCTCCCGGTTATAAGCACTCTCATTTGCCGCGAGAGGGACTGCTTTCTTTATATCTAATCGCATGACTACCTCTGAGAGACCGGTCCACGTAGTGAGACCGGCCTGCTCACTATATACCCTTCCCGCCGCGCGAACTCCTTTTATTACGATGTCCGATGACCACGCCACGCTATCGATGCTCACATGCCCCAACGCAATCCCGCCGTATGCACCGGACTGTCCCAATGTTTCATCATCTCGTCATCGAGCGCGCAGAGCGTGATCGACGCTCCCGCCATTTCCAGCGATGTCGTCAGCGCGCCCACGTGAGAGCGCGCCACGTTCAACCCGCGCCCATCGAGCCACGTCCGCGCCGAGTTGTAGAGCAGATAGAGTTCCGACAACGGCGTGCCGCCCAGCCCATTGACGAGCAGAAGCAACGGCGCATCCGCCGCGGGCTTCAGGTCATCGACGATCGCCGCGAGCAGTTCATCCGCGATCGCGTTCGCCGTCTCGAACTTCGCGCGTCTGCGTCCCGGCTCGCCATGAATGCCCACGCCGATCTCGATTTCATCGTCGCCGAGCGTGAAGGTCGGCCTGCCCGCGGCGGGCACCGTGCAGCTCGAAAACGCCACGCCCATCGACGCGATCCGCGCCGTCACGCGCTCGCCGAACGTCCGGCAGGCCTGCAGATCGGCGCCCGTTTCCGCGAAGCTGCCGACGAGCTTCTCGACGATCACCGTGCCCGCGACGCCGCGCCGTCCTGTGGTGAAGCTGGAGTTCTCGACGGCGACATCATCGTTGACGAGCACCGACGCGTTCGGCATCTCGCACAACTCTGACGCCATCTCGAAGTTCATCAGGTCGCCTGAATAATTTTTCACGATGAACAGCACGCCCGCGCCCGTGTCCGCCGCCTGGGCCGCGGCCATCATCTGGTCGGGCGTGGGCGATGTAAAGACCTGTCCGGGGCACGCGGCATCGAGCATGCCGTGCCCGACGAAGCCGCCATGCAGCGGCTCATGACCCGATCCGCCGCCCGAGACGATCGCGACCTTGCCCGGCTTCGGCGCCTTGCGCACGATGTAGAGCGGATCGAAGCTGACCGTCACGAGGTCCGCGTGCGCCGCGGCGAAACCCGCGAGGCTTTCGCTCAGATAGTCATCGACGCGATTGATGAATTTCTTCATGTCCCCTGCTCCTTTTTGTGTTCAGGCATCGCCTTGCGCAAGCCGCGCACAGACGGCTTCGATCATGAGCTGGCTCGATCGCGCGCCCGGATCGATATGGCCGCGCGAGCGCTCGCCGAGAAACGACGCGCGCCCTTTCGTGGCGAGCATGTCGCGCGTCGAAAGCATGTTTTCTTTCGCGATGCGCGGCAGTTCTTCCAGCACCTCCTGCTTCGAAGCGAGCGCATCGGCCATTGCGGTGAAGCGTTCGGCGACGGGAATCAGCACGTCCATCATCGTCTTGCTGCCGATGCCCGTCTTGCCACGTTGACCGACGGCTTCGACGCCCGCCTCGAACGCGCGCGCGAAACCGGCGACGCCGGCATCGTCGGTGGATGTTTTCGCCATGCCCGTCAGCATCGAAAAGAAGAGCGGGCCGGACGAGCCGCCGACCGTCGACAGCACTTTCGTCGCCGCGAGCTTGAGCGCGGGCGCGAAGGCTTCGGCTTCGATCTGCGCGCGCATGGCGGCGAGCGCATCCATGCCGCGCAGCAGGTTGATGATGTGATCGCCGTCGCCGATCGCCTGATCGAGCGATGCGATTTCGTCGGCATGTTCCTTGAGCGACGCATGCGCCGCGTCGATGCACGCCATGACCGTCTTGCCGTTCATCCGACTGTCCTCCGTTCACGCTCAGAGTGAGCTGAAAGGATACACGCAGATCGGTCAGGTCCAGGGCACATGCACGCGGTCGAGATTCCGGTCGAGCTGGTACGCCGCGCTGATGAGCGCGAGATGCGTGAGCGCCTGCGGAAAATTGCCGAGCGCCTCGCCGCTCGTCGCCACTTCTTCCGAGAAAAGGCCGACGTGATTCGCATACGCGAGCATCTTCTCGAAGACGAGCCGCCCTTCGTCCACGCGACCCGCGCGCGCGAGCGCCTCCGCATACCAGAACGAGCAGGCGGAGAAGCCGCCTTCCGTGCCGGGCAGGCCGTCGAGCGTCGAGCCGCGCGTATAGCGGAAAATCAGCGGATCGACGCGCAAGTCGCGACCGATCGCATCGAGCGTGCCGATCCAGCGCGGATCCTTCGGGCCGATGAAGCGCACGAGCGGCATCATCAGCGCGGACGCGTCGAGCGTGGCCGAGCCCGGCGTCTGCACGAAACTCTTGATGTCGTCGTTCCAGAATTGTTCGTGAATATCGCGATGAATCTCGTCGCGCGTCTTGAACCAGTTCGCGAGCGGCGCGGGTAGCGAGCGCTTCTCGGCGAGGCGCAACGCGCGGTCCAGCGTCACCCAGCACATCAGACGCGAATGCAGGAGCGCGCGCGTGCCGTTGCGGAACTCCCAGATGCCGTTGTCGGCCTCGCGCCAGTGCTCGACGACATAATCGACCGTGCGCGTCACGTGCCGCCAGCCATCGTAGGAAATCGCCGCGCCGTACTTGTTGTACAGGTAGACCGAATCGAGCAGCGCGCCGTAGACATCGAGCTGCATCTGATCGCGCGCCTCGTTGCCGACCACGACATTTCCCGGCACGTCGCCCGCGAGGCTCGTCAATGCGGTTTCCGCGAGCGCATCGGCGCCATCGACCGAATACATCACGCGCAACTGGCCGTGCAGGCTGCAATCGCGGCTGCGCTCGGCGATCCATTTCATGAAGCGTTCCGCCTCGCCGGTGTAGCCGAGGCGCAGCAATGCGTACACGGAGAACGCGGCGTCGCGTATCCAGGTGAAGCGGTAATCCCAGCGGCGCGAGCCGTCCTGCGCCTCGGGCAGGCCGAATGTCGGCGCGGCGACGATCGCGCCAAATTCCTCCGAGCTCAGGAGCTTCAAAGTCAGCGCCGAGCGCAGCACGACCTCACGATAGCGCCCGCGATACGTCGAGCGCGACGACCACGCCTTCCAGTAATCGATGGTGTCGGAGAGGATCGCATCGTGATTCGCTTCGATATCGGCAAGCCCGTGCGCCTCGCCGAGCGCGAAGCACGCGCAGTCGCCCGCCTCGAAATCCAGCGTCGCGCACGCGCTCTGCCCGTCGATTGCGAGCGGCACGTTCGCGATCAGGCGCACGGGCGGCGAGCCATCCGCGCCGATGAAATCGACGCCCTTCTCCACCGCCTGCGCCGTGTGCGTCGCGCGCGCGTAGTCGAAACGCGGATCGCAGCGCACGTTGAGCGTCATCCGCCCATACACGAGCCGCACGATGCGCAGCACGCAGTTCGGCACTTCACCGGCGCGGGCTGCGTTCGATGCGACCGGCATCAGATCGAGCAGTTCGCACACGCCTTCGTCGGTCATGAAACGCGTGAGGAGCACATTCGTTTCGGGCAGATACATCTGCTTGACGTTGGCGCGGCGGTTCGCATGAGGCGTGCGCGGCGTGATCGAAAAAGCGCCGCCGCGTTCGCTATCGAGCAGGCCGGCGAAGAGCGTGGGCGAGTCGATGCGGGGAAAGCACATGAAGTCGATCGCGCCGCACAGCGACACGAGCGCCGCCGTCTTCATGTTGCCGATCATGCCGCGCCCGTCGACGGGCAGCGCGGCGGCTGGAACCTGCTCTGGATGGTGTCCCATCGCGATATGCTCCCGACGTGCCTCTATTGGCATCGTCAGACGGCGAGCAAGGCATATTCCTGTCGCGCGTGACAGGTTCCGGTACCTGCGACAAAGACTGGACGCCGCGTATCAGCGCGCGGCGGTTCGATCGCCCTGCGCGGTTTCGGGTTGTTTCGGCGCGTTGCCGAAGCCCGCAGCGCTCGCCGCGCCGTCCTGTGCGGCGAGCGCGGAAGGCGTCGGCACGGGCGCGTCGGCGTGACGAGATTTGCCGAAGCTCGCGATATAAAGCACGGCCGCCACGGCGACGCCCACCAGCACCGCCGCCACCGCCACGCCTGACGACTTTCGTCTCATTTTCCCTTCCTTTCAGATACGATGACCCCGGCTTGCGGCCCGGCCCCGCGTCGATCGTAGCAGCGCGATGCGCGGCATCTGCGTGGGCCGCCGCGCATTTCAGCGCAAGAACTCACCGCACAACCCGAGGACAATTCATGCACGCCGCCACGGCATTCAATCTGGTGCTCGTCTCGCTGATCGCGATCATCGCGCTCGAAGTGCTCGCCAAGCGCTTGCGCTTGCCGCCCGCGGCTGCATTGCTCGTCGGCGGCGTCGCGATGGCGTTCGTGCCGGGCCTGCCGCATATCGAGCTCGACCCGGAGCTCGTGCTCATCGTGTTCCTGCCGCCGCTTCTGATGTACGGCGCGTACTTTTTCGTGTGGGACGACTTCAAGCGCAATCTGAGCGGCATCCTGCTGCTCGCGATCGGCGCGGTGGCGTTCACGACGCTCGTCGTCGGCATCGCGGTGCATCTTGTCGTGCCCGAGCTGCCGTGGGCCGCGTGTTTCGCGCTCGGCGCGGTCGTCTCGCCGCCCGATGCCGTCGCCGCCAAGGCCGTGCTCGAACGCGTCGCGCTGCCGCGTCGTCTGATGGTGCTGCTCGAAGGCGAAAGCCTGCTCAACGATGCGGCGGGCCTCGTGCTGTTCCGCTTCGCGCTCGTCGCCGCGATGAGCGGCGTGTTCAGCGCGCCGCGCGCCGTCGCGAGCTTCGCGGGACTGGCGATCGGCGGCGTCGTGGTCGGGATCGTCGCGGGCTTCATCGCCGTCAGGATCATGCGCGCGCTGGAGGACGATTACCTCGTCATCACCACGTCGATGTTGACGTCGTGGGTCAGCTATATCGCGGGCGAAGAACTGGGTGTGTCGAGCGTCATCGCGACGGTCACGTGCGGCATGGTCGTCGGCTGGCATCAGCACGAAGTGTTCACGGCGGCGCAGCGCATGCGCGGCACGGCTTTCTGGCAAGTCGTCGTGTTCGTGCTGGAGGCGCTCGTCTTCGTGCTGATCGGCTTGTCGCTGCGGGGCATCGCGGTACGGCTCGGCGGCGTCGGCGATGCGTTCTCGCTGCTCGGGCCCGCGACTGTCGCGGTGATCGCCGTCGTGATCCTGTCGCGCTTCGTGTGGGTGTTCGGCGCCGAGGCGGTGAAATGGATCGCGTGGACCGTCAGCGGACGCAAGCGCGGGACCGGCCCCGAAGCCGGCGCCGCCGTTCCCGACTGGCGCGCGGCCACTGTCGTGAGCTGGGCCGGCATGCGCGGCGTGGTGACGCTCGCGGTTGCGCTCTCCTTGCCCGAAACGATGCCGGGCCGCGATCTCATCCTGTTCGCCGGCTTCGCGGTGATCCTCGTCACGGTGCTGCTGCAGGGCGCGACGATCGGCCCGCTCATCGCCCTGCTTTCGCTGACGCGCGGCCATGAGCGCTCATCGCGACATCTCACCGAGCCGCAGGCATGGGCGCGTCTGGAGTCCGCGCAACTGACCGCGATTCAGCCGCTCGTGCACGACGCGGACGGCAATGTGATCCATCCGCGTCTCCTGGAGCAATACTCGTATCGCGCGGGTCTTACGAGGCGCTTCGAGGACATGGAGGAATTTCCGACGGACGCGCGCCACGCGCATTACGACGTCGTGCTCGCCGCGATCGCGGCCGGGCGCGCGGAGTTGCTGCGTATGCATCGTGCGGGCGAGATTCACGACGAGCTTCTGCACTCGCTGGAGCACGACCTCGATCTTCAGGAGATCATCGCGCTCCATTCACGCGGTTGAGGGCTACTTGCCGTCATCGCGCGAATGCGACGGAACGACGAGCGGCGTCTCGTCGAACGATTCGTCGCACTGCATCCACGCATAGGCGGTGACCGTCGCGGGCGCGTTGTTCCGCAGGCGAATCAGCCACTCGCCCGCCTCCGCGCGGCGCATGCCGCTGCGTGCGGCGGTCGGCGCGAGCGCGACGAGGATCATGTGTCCTTCCCCGCGCGCGCCCCGGCCGAGATGCACGACGGTGCAGATCGCATCGCCGCCGCGCGTGTATGTGCCGATATCGCCGAGCGTGAGCCACGCGCTCGCGATGCCCTGGGGCGGCACGATCTGCACATCGACGGCGGGCGCGCCGGCATCGCTCGAACACCAGATTTCCGCGAGACTCGGCGATGCGGAATGCGCGCGCACGGGCCAGCGCAACGCCGACTCGGCGCGATCCGCGATCGTCAGCGCCCCGCGGCAGTGCGACAGATCGACGTTGCCCGATGGAAGCACGACGGAGCAGGCGCCGGTGTCCATCAATTCGTCGAGCGCGCTTTCGATGAGCGAACTGCCGTCCTGCTGCCACGCCACATGGCCGGCGTTCAGGCTGACGAGCGCATGACAGCCCGCCCCGCCGATGTCCTGCGCGCGCTGCACGACGTAGCGGACGGCGTCGAGCACTTCGGCATCGGGACAGGGACCGAACGCGTCGCGCATCGTGCGGCAGCGTCGCTTGAGCTTCACGCCGATCATCAGCAGGGGCGCATCGTGACTGCCGTCGTCGTCTGCGGAAGCGGCGCGCCGCAACGCGCGCGAAGGATAGCGGCCCGCAAGCTCGGCGGCCGCCGGGCCGTCATGCGCGAAGCCGTAGACGCGTGCGCCGCCGGCCGTCTGCGCCGTTTCGGCATGTAGACGCGCATCGTTCAGCATCGCGTCCATCTGATGTTTGAGCAGCTCGCTTCCGTAGCCGAGACCGGCTGCCGGTTCGGCCGCGTCGTTCTGATTCCAGAAGCATTGAAAGCGCGTGCGCGTGCCGGTGGCGTCCTCGGAGAAACGCGCGTGCGTGAACGCGATGTCTTCATCGCATACGCCGACGATCGCGTTAGCCAGTCCTTCGCGCACGGGCGCATGTCCTGCTGCTATCCGTTCCACGGCCGCATCGACATGCGACGTGATCACCAGCGCTTCCGTGAAGCGTTCGAATTTGCCCGCGAGGTCGGTGTTCAGATGCGCGTAGAACTCGCGCGTCACGTGAGCGGTGCAGAAGCGCGTCGCCTCCAGCGCGGCGGGCGGATCGCGATAGAGCGCCGACATCCAGATCCACTCCTGCCAGCCGTTACGCTCGATGCTCTGCGCGAATTGCTGCGCGGTATCGCCGCCCTGCTTCATCTCGATGGCGATCGGCACGCGGCCGCGCGGCGTGCCGCCGAGGTCGCGATAGTGCGTTGCGTTGGCCCACACGATATATGGATCGATGCGCGCGACGGATGCGAGCGCTTGCGGCGCGATGGGTTCGAACCCGACGCTCGCCGTGCCGATCTCCCAATGCGGGCTCATTCGTCCCTCCTGTGGCCTGCATTCCGAGGCGTCTGATCAATCGGGCGACCGTTCTTCTTGTCGTGTCGTTTCTTTTCTGCCGACGATTGATCGCGGTGCGCGAACTGCAATTTCATCGGTGGATATTTCGGGAACCGAAAGAAATCAGGCGTTCGCTATCGCATAACGTAGTCACTTGCTGTGCGAGAAGCAAGTGGAATTCCCGGTTGAGCGTGCGTGAACTGCGAGTCGGCGCACAGTCGGGTGCAAGCCGCGCGAATGTTCGTTTCATCGCACAGCGCCGCGGATTTCTTCAGTCGCATCAGGCTGATAGCGCGCGGCTCCCCTGTTTGTCCACAGCCTTGTGCACCAAAGCTGTGGATAAGCGCCGCGCGCCGTTCGAAGGTCATCCGGACACGCCATCCAGACGCGCGCGGTTTTCCGTCTGCACATTCGCGTCCCGCTTGCCCTTCACGCGCCGCGCAAGCAGATTCAGGCCTTCGACGAATCCCGCGAAGCCCATCGCCGCATAGATGTATCCCTTCGGCACGTGCGTTCCGAAACCTTCGGCGATCAGCGTCATCGCGATCACGAGCAGGAACGAGAGCGCGAGCGTCACGACCGTCGGATTGCGCTCGATGAAGCGCGAGAGCGGCTGAGCGGCGAACAACATCGTCGCGACCGCGAAAATGACGGCGATGAACATGATCGGCAGATGCTCGGTCATCCCGACCGCCGTAATGATGCTGTCGACGGAAAACACGAGGTCGAGCAGCAGGATCTGGCCGATTGCCGACCACGCCGTGATGCTGCCGAGACTCGACGCGACACCGGCGGCCTCGTCGTGGTTCTTCCCGACGTGATGGTGCATCTCCTTGGTCGCCTTCCATACGAGGAACAGTCCGCCCGCGAGCAGGATGAGGTCGCGCCACGAGAACGCATGATCGAACACGGAGAACACTGGCGTGGTCAGTTGCGCGATCCATGCGACCGTGCCGAGCAGCGCGAGCCGCATCACGAGCGCAAGCATGATGCCGATGCGCTGCGTGCGCGCACGCTGGGCGACGGGCAGCTTGTTGCTGAGTATCGAAATGAAGACGAGATTGTCGATGCCGAGCACGACCTCCATCACGATCAGCGTGACGAGGGCGGCCCACACGGCGGGATCGGCGGCGAGCGAAAGTAGATATTCCATGAGCGAGGGAAGGTTCGATTGACTGGATGTATCGCGCCATGATCGTCGTTTCTCGCAATCGAAAAAATCAGCGATAATCGAAATCAAACTTCGGGTTTTTCGAAGTATCGAATGTTCACCGGAACTGCGAGGACGCGCAGCGTATGCTCAACTATCGACATTTGCACTACTTCTGGGTCGTCGTGAAGGAAGGCGGCTTCGCACGCGCGGCGGAGCGGCTCGATATGGCCGTGCAGACCATCAGCGCGCAAGTGCGCGAACTGGAAAAATCGCTCGGACATCAACTGCTCAAACCGGCGGGACGCGGCGTCACCATGACCGAAGCGGGACAAGCCGCATTCGCGCGCGCCGAGGAAATCTTTCAGCTCGGGCAGATGATCCAGGATGAAGTGCGGGAAGCGGCGAGCGGCACGCTCGCGCGTCTCGCCGTCGGGCTGTCGGACGGCATCTCGAAGCTCGCCGCGCACGCGCTGCTTTCGCCGGTGCTCGCCAATCCGTCGCTGCGCCTGCTCTGTCACGAAGGCGAAACGGACGAACTGCTCGCCGAACTGGCGCTACATCGGCTCGATCTGGTGCTCGCGAGCCATCCCGCGCCGCACAACCACAATCTGCGGCTTACGAGCGAGCGCCTCATCGCGTCGCCGGTCGATTGGTACGGGCCCGCTTCGATCGTGCGCAAGAGCGCGATCGATCACTTCCCGGAAAGTCTCGCCTCGTTGCCGATTCTCCTGCCGACCGGCCATTCGTCGCTGCGCGCGCGGCTCGATCGCTGGCTGGAGACGCAAGGCATCGCGCCGCGCATCGTCGGCGAGTTCGAAGATAGTGCATTGATGGCGGTGTTCGGCGCGCGTGGCCTCGGCGTGTTTCCGCTCGCGGAATTCGGCGCGGGCGATGCGCCGCTGTTGCGCGGCCTGCGCTGGCTCGGCCGCTCGCCCGACGTGAAGGAGGAAGTCCACGCGATCATTTCGCGGCGCGGGCGGCATCATCCGTTGACGCAGCAGGTGCTTGCGCGTGCGGGAGCGTAACTTCGGTTTTTTCGAAGTTCGTGTTCCGTTACTTCTGCTTTTTCGCAACGCGCTCACGCCTTACGCTGATCCCATGTTCAACGAGGAGGCGTCAATGAAAGTCCTGTTCAAGTCCCGCGATCCCGAAGCCATTGCGATGCACGAACTCGCGAAGGCGCGCAGCGAATTCGTCTTTCGACGCCTCGCGTGGCTGATCTCGAAGGCGACTGTCAGCTTGTCCGACATCAACGGGCCGCGCGGCGGCGTCGACAAGCGCTGTCAGGTGGAAGTGCAGTTGAATCGGGAAAACAAGGTCGTGGCGACGTCGATCGCGCGCGACTGGCGCGGAGCAATCGACCTCGCGCTCGCTCGCGCCGTGCGCTCGCTGGTGCGCCGGCGTGAGCACGTCAAGCCGACGCGCCGCGTCCGTGCACGCGGCTTTGCGTGGGATCTCGCGCCGGAGCCGGCGCTACAGGAGGCGGTGGACCCGCGCGCGCGTCTCATGAGGAAGATGGCCGGCGCGTAACGCGAACTTCGGGTGGCATCAGCGGCGCGCTGTGCCGCTCATTCGATGGCTTCGAAACCGCCGTCCGGCACGGCGTTCATCGACATATACAAGGTCCGCATCTCGGTGCTCAGGCCGTGGAAGTGGCACAGGAACGTGTTCCGGTCCGCGTAGTACCACGGCGTGTTGAGCTCCCTGAAGCTCACGAGTTCGGCTGAGTCCATTTCGGGGCACAGGCCGTGTGCGATCAGTCGCTCAAGGAAGACATACTGGTCGCCCTGACTCGAGAACGTGTACTTGACGTCCTCGATCTCACGCACCTTCGCGAGCACGTCATCGAGTGCGCGGGCGTTTTCTTCCGTGTTGCGAAAGCCCATCACGCCCGAATTGAAACGCCAGCCGCAAATGTCCGCGGTCAGCACGCGCTCGCGTCCTTCGATGAACGTCTCGAGTTTCACGGTCTGATTCATCGCGATGATGTCCGCGTCCATCCAGAAGACCCAGTCGTGCAGCGGCAGGTACTTCTGGAGCAGGAACGGTTTGGCCCAGTTGCCACAAGCGTCGCGCCCGAAGTCCGGCGGCACGTCACGGTGCACGTGGAGCGTATAGCCATGCCGCTCGCAATAGGCGCGCAAACTCGCTTCACCGTAACGCGCATAGCTCGCGATGTTCGGCGTGTAGAGCATCACGACCGCGATTGAGCGTCCCGGCTGATACGTGAAAATCGGCTCGTTGGAATCGTTCGACAGCGGCGCCGCGCTGTCGAACACGCGCAGCTCGCCCGACGCGTGGCACGCATTCAGATGGCGTGCGAACATCGCGCGCCACAGCGGGCCGCACTTGCTGTAAAGACGCGGCGTATAGACGAGCGAGACGGCAACGACTTCCCTGCCGCGCAGATCCGGATGCTGGCCCGACCACATCGACGCGATCGGCACCACGCCGTTCAGATCGTCCCAGTCGGGCACGGTCGGCATATCGTCGAGCAAGGCTTCCTCGGTGACGAAATCGCCGTAATCGTAGTACTCACGGCAGCGCGCGGCGAATCCTCGCGCGATGCGCCGGTTCTCTTCCGTGTTTCTCAGCACGAACATTTCGGTGTTGACGCCGAAATGTCCTTTGGTCCACAGCACATCGCGGCCGGTCATGATCGGCTCGAAGTCGTGAAAGCGCACGAACAGTGCGTTTTCCGTCGCGAAGATGACCAGTTCGCCCTCGTCCGCTTCGCGCAGCATGTCGCTCACGAGCTGATATTTGTAGAGCGTGCGCAGCTCGATCGAATCGACGCAGCTCGACACCGCCTCGAAGCGATGTCTCACATTCATGCGGCGACAATATTCATCGTGGTTGTCGCGCGATGATGTTGCGTTGCGATCGGAGAAAAAGCTGACCAGAGTGACCATGGCGTTTGAGAAGCGAAAAGATGGAAATAGGGGAAAAGACACGCAGACCGGCCGCACACATGAAGCGTCCGAGCATATCTGGCCCCGTCCGTGGATTTGTAAATTATTGATGCAGCCACGCTGCTCGACGCTAGGAATCGGCCGATTTTTGAGAAGTTTCTACGGAGATTCCGAGCAGTCGCGTGGTGCGAAGTCGAACTAGAAAGACGCGCAGGCCGTGTGCCGCACGCGCAGCGTCGATTCCTGCTCGAAGCGCGCGCGATAGTGCTCGCGAATTTCGCCGATGGCCTTGTCGCTCGCTTCGTCGTCGGGATGGGCGAGGCTCAGCACCCAGGTCGGCTCGTGCACCATCGAGCCATCCGCCGCGCGCCATTGCCCGCTCGCGCGCCATGTCGTGAAGCCTTGCGGGAAGCGCGGCGTGACTTCGGTGCGCAGGAAGTCGTCGAATTCCGCGGGCGTGACGAAATCCACCGGCTTCGCGGTGCCGAAATAGATGAGGTCATTCACGACGCGCTGTTCGCCCGTCGCGCACGTTTCATTAATCAGCGTCGTACAGGACGAAACAAGCGGCGCGAGCATCAGCAGCGAGATCGTTCGATATGTCGCGCGCGATGCCTTCAACCCGACACCGCGACGCGCGGCTCGCGCACCGACAGGCGGCCGTCGAGTTCCGCCTTGCCGCATTCGATCGCGTAGTTCGCGGCGGCCTGGGCCGTCGGAAACGCGCGAAGCGGTCCGATCGCGCGCCGCACGCCGCCGGGCCGCTCGATCAAGAGCGTCGCCGCGAATTGTCCGGACACGTGCCGGACGATGACCGAAAGCTCACAGCCTCGATATTCGATTGGAGTGGAGTCCATCACTGACCTCGCTTGCTCGATTTCACTGGAATGAAATCAATCTACGCAAGCTGGACGAAAGACGTAACCCCGCGTGTGAGTGGCTGCGAACGTAGGCCGAGCGATTGTCGGTCGCGGCAAACGCGCAAACGTTTGACTTCGGGATCGACGTAAATAGGAATGACTCAGATTTCTGCGCGAATCTTCTTATGTCTGTATCCTGCTCGAACAGGACCATACGAAAGATGCCGGACTTTCGAATCCGACTTCGCCGATGACAACCTCCAGGAAAGCACGATTTTGCCGAACCGCCGCGCGCGTGATCGCCTGCGCAACACTCGCCATTGCGACGAGAGCGGCGCACGCCCAGGAATTTTCTTTCCTCGCCGGCGCGCTCAGAAGCGGCAGCCAGAACACCTATTCCTGGGAAGCCAACTATCGCGAAGGACTCGGGCGCTATGCCGCCTGGAGTTTTTCGTGGCTCAACGAAGGCCATATCCCCGATCATCATCGTGACGGGCAGTCGGTGCAGATCTGGGGGCGCCTGCCGCTCTGGAACGACCGGCTGGAACTGTCGGCGGGCGCGGGGCCGTATCGCTATTTCGATACGAGCCAGGCGCAGGCCGGTGGCGAATATTCGAACACGCACGGCTGGGGCGGCATGTTCACGCTGCGCGCAGCGTATTACTTCGATAACCGCTGGATCGCGGAGATGAAGCTCAATCGCGTGCAGGCGTTCGGCGGCCCCGACACGACCGCGCTGCTCTTCGGCATCGGCTATCAACTCGACGCGCCCGAAGGACGCGGATCGCGCGCGCGCCCCGTGCCGCGCACGACGAACGTCACGAACAACGAAGTCACCGTGATGCTCGGCACGACGATCCTGAACAGCCTCGACTCTGAAACGAATCTGGCGGAAAGCATCGAGTATCGGCGCGGACTATGGCATTACATCGATTTCACCGCCTCGTATCTGCATGAAGGCGGGCATGTGCAGTCGCGTCGCGACGGTCTCGCCGCTCAGATTTGGGCGACACGCGCGTTCTTCGACGACAAATTAACTCTAGGCGTCGGCGCGGGACCGTATCTGTCGATCACGCAAAACGACGACCTCCCGCAAAACCGTACCGGCGACGGCCGCTTCTCGGGCCTTGTTTCGGTATCGGCGAGTTACCGGCTCACGAATCGATGGCTCGCGCGCGTGACGTGGAACCGCATGGTCACGCGTTATGACCGCGATGCGGACATCATCGAGGCGGGTTTCGGCGTGCGCTTTTAACGGATTAAAACAGCTCTTTCTGGCCGGACATCAGCGCGGTGAAGTCGTCGCGCAGGAACGGCAGGATGCCGTCCGCGACCGGCTGAAGCTGTTTGCTCACGTAGTGCTCGTAATCGATCGGCGCGTGCCGCGCTTCCACCGGCTCGGGACCGGCCGTCGTCATCACATAGCTGATCCAGCCGCCGTTCTGATATTGCAGCGGGCGACCGGCGCGCGCGTTGTATTCATCGGCGATGCGCGCGGCGCGCACGTGCGGCGGGACGTTGCGCTGATAGTCGCCGAGCGTGCGCCGCAACCGCTTGCGATACACGAGCAGTTCGTCGAGTTCGCCGCGCCGCGTGCTGCCGACGTAATCGCGCACATACGCCTCATACGTCTCGCCCTTGAAAACGCGCATGTAAAGCTCGCGCTGGAAGCGCTGCGCGAGCGGCGTCCAGTCGGTGCGCACCGTTTCGAGCCCTTTGTAGATGATTTCCTCGCTGCCGTCGACGCGCGTCGTCAGTCCTGCGTAACGTTTCTTGCTGCCCTCTTCCGTGCCGCGGATCGTCGGCATCAGGAAGCGTTTGAAATGCGTTTCGAATTGCAGTTCGAGTGCGCTGTCGAGTTCGAACGTCTCGCGCAGATACTCGCGCCAGTATTCGTTCACATGCGCGACGAGCGCGCGGCCGATACGCGCCGCGTCTTCTTCATCGCGCGCGCGCCGCAGCCACACGAAGGTCGAATCGGTGTCGCCGTAAATCACGCTGTATCCGCGCGCTTCGATCAGCTCGCGCGTGCGATGCATGATTTCATGACCGCGCATCGTGATCGACGACGCGAGACGCGGATCGAAGAAGCGACAGCCGCTCGATCCCAGCACGCCGTAGAACGAGTTCATGATGATCTTCAGCGCCTGCGACAGCGGCTTGTTGTGCTGGCGCTTCGCCGCTTCGCGCCCTTCCCACACTTGCGCGACGATCGCGGGCAGGCAGTGCGTGTCGCGTGAAAAGCGAGCGCCGCGAAAACCCGGCACGGTGTCGGCATCGTCCGGCGTGGCGATGCCTTGCGCGAGCCCGGCCGGATCGATCAGAAACGTACGGATGATCGACGGATACAGGCTCTTGTAGTCGAGCACGAGCACGGAATCGTAGAGTCCGGGACGCGAGTCCATCACGAAGCCGCCGGGGCTCGCTTCCTCCGGCACATCGCCGAGATTCGGCGCGACATAGCCGAGCCGATGCATCCGCGGCATATAAAGATGCGTGAACGCCGCAACCGAGCCGCCGCTGCGATCGGCCTGCAAGCCGGTGACGGTCGCGCGTTCGAGCAGAAATGACAACAGTTCGGTCTTCTCGAAGACTTTCGTGACCAGTTCGCAGTCGTTCAGGTTGTAACGGGCGAGCGCGGGCTTGTCTTCCTGAAAGCGCCGCTCGATCTCGTCCATGCGCGCGTAGGGACTGTCGATCGCCTTGCCTTCGCCCAGCAGCGACTGCGCGACATATTCCAGGCTGAACGACGGAAAATTCCACGTCGCGGAGCGCAGCGCCTCGATGCCGTCGATCACGAGCCTTCCCGCGATCGAGACGAAGAAGTGATTGCGCTTCATGCCATGCTCGCGCCATTCGACCGCGCTGCCGTCGCGGCCGAGCGTGAGGGGCACGCCGTAGTCGTCGGCGTGCCGCTGGAGGATGCGCAGGTCGAACTGCACGACATTCCAGCCGATGATCGCGTCCGGATCGTAGTGCGCGATCCACGCGTTGAAACGACGCAGCATGTCGGCGCGGCTTTCGCAATAATCGAGCGCGAAATCGGTTTGCTCTTCCACGCCATTCGGCGAACCGAGCATATAGACCTGGCGCGCGCCGCAGCCTTCGAGCGCGATCGAATAGAGATCGCCTTTCGCGCTGGTTTCGATATCGAGCGACACGACTTTCAGCGATGGCCGGTAATCCGGCGCGGGCTTCAGTTCGCTGGAAATGTAACCGTCACCGGCGACGCCTTCGAACGACGCCGGCGCCGTGATGAACCGCTCCATCAGATAGCGCTCATGCGGACGGATATCGGCTTCGAAGACATCGACGCCCGCGCTTCTCAGGTTCTTTTCGAGCGCGAGCAACTGGCGATATTGCGGGCAATAGAGGCCGAGCACGGGCTTCTGGCGAAAATCCCTGAGCGGCAGCTCGCGCAGATACGCGTCGCGCACACCGGCGACGATCGGCTCGGCCTTCGCGCGATCTTCCACGCGAATGAACGCGACGCTCGTCTGCAAAGCGATGCGGATTTTTTTCGGGCCGTCGTCGGTGGCGAGCCAGAAATCGACTTCCGTCCCGGCCGCGGTGTCGCGCCAGTGACGAGTCAGCAGAAAACCCTGTTGTGCGGAAGCCAAGCCGGTACCTTCGAGAGCGCGTGCCATCGAAGCATTTTACTTGGGCGCAAAACAAAAGAGCCCGGCGCATCGAGGTGCGCCGGGCTCGGGAATTCGGGAAAAGAAAAAAGTAAAACACGGTAGCGGCAAGCCGGTCATCCACCATCCTCGCGGACAGTCCCCGGAGGATGGCCGGCGGCCGCTACCGCCTAAGCAGCCTGTGCGACCAGGCTCGCCCGTTGCGGCTGCAACGCCGCTACGTTACCGAGTGCCGTGTGCTCCGCATGCTCCGGCACTTCGTTCTTCGACATCACTACCTCCAGCGCGGCTTCTTGACTGGCCTGTCTTGCGGCCGCCGCTTTCTTGGTCTTCCCCGCGCGTGACGGCGGCTGGCAGGCCCCGCACACCACGTTGTTCTGCAAATCATGTTTGTGTGCGACGAACTTCCCGGTGCAGCGGCAGCAAGGTGTCATCTGCAGCATGCCCGCGTCGAAGAAGCGCACAAGAGTCCAGGCCCGCGTAAGGTCGAGTACCGCCTCGGCACCGCTATGGTTACAGTGCTCGAGATACAGCCGATACCCTTTGGTCAACGCATCGAGATGCGAACAGCCAGCTTCGTTCTTCAGGAACGTATAGGTGTTATAGAAAAGCGATGCGTGGATATTGGCGAGCCACGTCATATACCAGTCGGCCGAGAACGGCAGCATGCCCTTCGGCGGCGATACGCCCTTTACTTCGCGATAAAGGCGGATCATGCGATCGCGCGAGAGCGTGAGTTCGCTCTCCAGCACTTGCATGCGCGCGCCGAGCTCGATCAGCGCGATGGCGCGGAACACTTCCTGGGCGTCTTCGGTGAGGCTCTTCTTCAGCATGGCTCGCTCCGTCATCACTTAAGCGAACTGTTCGGCCGGCTGGCCAGCCAGCAGGATTGCCGCGTGCGTCGGCGCGATGTCCGCGTTCTTCGCGGGTTGCGTCAAGGCCGACAGCATCGTGTGATCGTTGAAGCGGAATGCGCAAAGCAGGTTATCCGACGACGCGAGCTTGACGACCTGTGCGAGCGTGAGGCCCGACAGCAGATCGGCGAGTTCCGCCGACAGACCGAGCCGGAACATGCCGATGGCCCGGTCCTCGCGCAACAGACGCTGCGCGAGCATGATGTAAGACAAGTTGATTTCCCGGATCGATTCCAGCGTTTCGCGACCGTTCATGGTTGCAACTTCCAGTAAATCCCCGAATTTCCCGCCGGCTTTTTGCCGATATCTTTTTTGTGCCTCACCGGACTCGTTCTGCCCGGCTACGTACTGCGTAATCTTTGTTTCAGTGCGTTACATCTTGTAACAACCACTGTGAGACGGATTCTAAGTACGGTCTGAATCTAAAGCAAGGGTGTCTCAATAATATTTTGTTGCAAACAACATTTTCGATCGGTAATTTTTTCGGTCTGGCAAATTCAGCCGAATTTAGCGCGCACGCTCTATTCTTCTTATGTTTGCGGCGCTTAATCGGGGCGGCTTGGTTTTAGTCGGAATAATTGCGTGCCGCCAGCAATAACGGGGGATTGCGGGAATCGGTTGACGTCGGTAGCAGCTATTTTTGGGGTGATTCATCTGATGATAAACCCGAAAAATAGCGGTCAAAACGCTCTTTACCGATTCCCCAATTGTTGGGTAATAATTACTTCTACCTTGTTACGTCCATGTTACGGCGCGTGTTACGCGGTTTGTAACCTCGCTTGTTACCTTTGCGGGACAGCTTTACTCCACGCGTCCCAATGTGTAACAACCTCCTGCACAAAAGGATTCCCAGTCCGGTACAGGTTTTCGAGGGCCGGCGCAAAGCCGCCCTGCTCCGCGTAATTGAGCAGATTGTCGACGGCCGGCTGGCCCTTGTACGGGCGATCGAAATCGGAACCCGCGCGCAGCACGGCCACGCGCGCCAAATCCACCCGCTGCACACTCGCCGCCCGCTTGAGCGCCTCGTAGGTCGCGTTGTCCTCTTGTTGCGTCGTGCAGTACACGCCGCGACCGTCGGTCAGAAGCCGCGTCCATGCGCGCGCCCGCTCGCCGATGTATTTGCCCGACCACCACGTATCGCCCGCGAGCGTGTCGCACTGGATCACGCGTGGCGGCCGGTTGGCCGGCGCGTAGTTGAATTTTTTGCGCGCGGCTTTGGCCTGGTCGCTGTCGGCGAGCGCGACGTTGCGCGAGATCGCGTAGGCCGTGTCGGCGAGCGTCGCGTTGAGCGCGAAGACTTCCGTGCGATAGTCGGGCGCCGGCTTGTCGTTCGGCCCCTTCGTGTTGATGCCGATGAATCCGCTCGGCCAGCGGGCCGGCTTCTCGCGCGCGTCGAGCTCCCATTGCGGGCCGAAATCGACGAGATACTTGGCCCACGCCGCCGAGCCGACCGTGCCCTGCGCCGGATCGATGCCCGCGATGCCCGCGATCAGAAAGTACGTGTGGCGCAAGTCGAAGCGGTCGGAGAACGCGAGCGCCATCGTCGACGCGGCCGCGTTCGTGTGGCCCATGCCGGTCGTGACGACGCACACATCGTCGCGGTTGCAATGTACGTCGGGGTAATCCGGCGACAGTCCGGCCACCTTGATCGCGTCCCACGGGCCGAGTTTGTCGAGCCACACTTTGCCTTCGGGCGCGAACATCGTGACGATCATGACCTTGACCGCGCGCACGCTGCTCGCGCTATCGGACGCGCGCGGCGCGGATGCGCATCCCGCGAGGCCCGATGCGCCCACGGCGATCGTCATGGCGACGACCGCGCGCCCCAGTCCGTTCGATGTCTTTTTCGATTCCGATGCGGCGACTCTCATGGCAGGCGTGATCCTCGTAAAAGTTCGACCTTCGAAAAAAATCGCGCCCGTCAGAGGGCGCGATTCAGGGCCGAACGATTATAGGATCACGTGCCGCTTTGCGAGGTCCGCGGCGGCGGCGCATTCGATGCGACGTTCGCCGAGCCCGCCGCCTCGCTCGTCGGATGCTGCGCGGCCTTCGACGGCTCGCCGCGCTGATCCGCGCCCGCTTCGTCCGCGTCCTGAACGCCTTCCGGATTGCCTTCCGCATTCCCGCCGTTGACGATCACGAAATTGCGCTGCGGATTCGCGATCTCGATGCCGCGCGCCGTGAACTCGTTGAGAATGCGTCGGTTGAACTCGCGCTGCACCGGCCAGCGCGCGCTGTCGCGGCACTGGATCTGGCCGGCGAGCGTGACGGTCGAACCGTCGACGGCATCGACGCCCCAGAAGCTGAAGTCGGACAGAATGCCGTCGCGGAAGGCTTCGTCCTCGCGCAGCGCCGCGCCGATTTCCTTCAGCGTGGAGATCGCGCGATCGACGTCCTGGCCGAGCGCGATCGACACGCGCACGGCCGCATTGCCGATGCCGCGATTCGTGTTATTCACCGTCGATACCGAACTGAACGGCACCGTGTAGAGCGAGCCGTCGCCGCCGCGCAGACGCACCGTGCGGATCGACAGATACTCGACCGTGCCCGACACGCCCGCGAGCGTCACCCAGTCGCCGACCTGCATCGCGTTTTCCATCAGCAGGAAGATGCCGGTGATGAGATCCTGCACGAGCTTTTGCGAGCCGAAGCCGAGCGCCACGCCGAAGATGCTCGCGCTCGCGAGCAGCGGCGCCGTGTTCACGCCGATCTCGGAGAGGCCCGTCAAAACGACGACCATCGCGATCACGATGAAGAGGCCGGAGCGCATCATCGGCAGCAGCGTGCGCAGGCGCGCGGCCCGCAGACGCTCGCCGCTCGCGGTCCATTGTTCGAGCCGCTGCTCGACGACGATGTTCGCCGCCTCCCACACCAGCACGGCGAACACGGCCGCGACCACGATGGTGAGAAACGCCGACGCGAGCCGGTTGCCGACGCCGCCCGAGGTGAAGAAATGCAGGATGTTCACGTGCCACACTTCGAGCAGCGCGACCACCGTGACGACCGAAATCAGCGCCTGCACGATACGCCGCAACGCCGGGTAATAGCGATAGGCGCGGCGGCGCACGATGGAATCGGTCGTGAGATCGTCCTCGTCACTGTGATGAAACACGCGCCCGAGCGCACCGAACGCGACGATCGCCAGCACGCGCGCGCCGACCAGCACGAGCAGCGACACGCCGCCCAGATGGAACAGCGTTCGATAGCCGTTCTGCACGTCGAGCGCCCACACGAACCACAGCGCGATCACGAAAAAGATCGCGACGCCCGCCCAGACATCGGCGACCCAGTTGCCGAAGAGCCTCACCGAGCGATTCGTCCGCGCCTGCTCGCGGATACGCTCGGCCACCGACGTGCGGCTCTGGAAGATCACGAACGCGATCATCAGATGCACGATCAGCAGAACGATCTTCAGGATCGCGATGCGCGCATCGGCGGACAGACCGAGCGGCTCGGCCGCATTGGCGAGCGCGATGCCGGCGCCCGCGATGGACACGATGCGCTGCACCCAGCGATGCAGATAGATCGCGTAGAAGTCGCGAATCTGGATGAGGCGCAGGCCGGGTGCACGCGGCGCGAGGAAAAATCCGCTCACGATCACGATCGCGCGGCAGACCAGATAGACGTCGATGAGCGAACCCGCGACGCGCGCTTCGGGCGTGTTGTCGTCGATGAAAATCGACATGAGCAACGTGACGACACCGATGAAAACGACGAGCGGAACCAGCGAAAGAAAGCCGTACAGAAGCGCGCTCGGCAGACGCTGCAACAGCGTCCAGTGACGCGCGGCGTGACGCTGGCCGCGCGCCGTATCTGCCTTGCGCTCGGCCAGATGCATGGCGGTCTCGTCGCCGCTGCGCGCCGCGGCGTCCTCCGCACGCTCGGCCGCGCGTTGCTCGCGCACGAGATCGGGGTCCTGCTCCTCGGCATCGGCGACGCCGCGTGCCGCGATCCGCGCACGCGGCCGCTTCAGCAGGCGCAGGCACAGGAATTCGAGCAGTAGCGCGGGAACGAGCGACGCCAGCACGGTCCACACGACATGGCCGACGAGCGCACGCGCATCCGCGCTCGAGGTCCGGTCGCGCCACCACGAAACGACGGAGCCGAAATCGAGCAGCGCCACGGTCGAATGCCGCAGCCCCGCGCCGATCTGCACGAGCCAGTGCCCTGCCTGTCGCGACAGTTGCGATGCGAGACCGTTCGCGGTCAGCGAATGGGCCAGCACGCTCGACGCGCCCGATGCCGGCGCAGCCGCCGATGCGGCCTGCGGCGCGCTTGCGGGCGCGGCCAGCGCGCCTGCCGCGGCGATGGCGCGCAGCGTATCGGCAACCTGCGAGCGGCGCGCGGGATCGTTGAGCACCGAGAGCGCATCGCGCGCCTGCTGCGGCGTCAGCGCGACGCCCGCTTGCGACGCGTGCTGCGCGGAATCGGCAGCGGCGAAGGATGATTGGGGAAAGATCGGAAGAACGCTCGACACGACGACGAGCAGTACTGCTAGGAGCAATTTGCGCATAGGTCGGATGAAGATCACGAAATGTCAGGGACTCGATGCGGACGACGCGCACCACGTATGTTAACGCGGTGCCGTCGATACGGCAGAAGCGGTCCTGAACGACCCTTTTTTCGGTAGCACGCGGCGCTCCTGCCCCGTCGTGCCCTTCGTGACCTTACAACGCCGCCGGCTCGCCGCGATCGCGTGCGATATCGGGTTCGAAGAACACCCAGCGCACTTGCGGAAACGCATGCTGGAGATCGTCTTCGATGACGTTGATCGCATCGATCATCGCGCGGCCGCTCGCGTAGTCGATCATCTCGGCCTGCACCGCGACGACGACATGCTTGCCCCATTGCAGCGTGATGAGGCTGATGATGCGCGTGATCTCGGGACGCGCGCGCAGATGCGCGTCGATCGCCTTGCGCACTTCCGGGCTCGCGGATTCGCCGACGATCATCGACTTCACTTCGCGCGCGACGAGAAACGCGATGATCATCAGCAGCACGCCGACGCCGATGGAACCGGCGGCGTCGTATGCTGGATTGCCGGTGAGCATCGTCATCAGCACGGCGGCGAACGCGATAGCGAGGCCGAGCAACGCCGCGACATCCTCGCCCGCGACCACGAGCAGTTCCGATTCGCGCGTCTCGCGGAACCATCGCCACAAGGTCTTGTCGGGCGCGCCCTTGCGGATTTCGCGGATCGCGCCCGCGAGCGAGAACGCTTCGAGCACGACCGAGATGCCGAGAATCACGAGCGCGACGATCGGATTCGACAAGGGCTCGTGATGCATCAGCCGATGCGCGCCCTCGTACACCGAGAATACGCCGCCGACGAAGAACAGCAGCAGCGCGACGATCAGCGCGTAGAAATAGATCTCGCGCCCCGAGCCGAGCGGATGCAGCGCATTCGCAGGCGCCTGCGCGCGCTTCAAGCCGAAGAGAAGCAGCAGTTGATTGCCGCAATCGGCGGTGGAATGGATGGCTTCGGCGAACATCGCGCCGGAGCCGGTGAAGGCCGCCGCGCCGAACTTGCAGACGGCGATGCCGAAGTTCGCGGCAAGCGCGTAGAAAATGGCTTTCGGGGATTCTTCCTTCATGCGCTCTTTTTTATTGGTTCAGATCACGTCGACGCGGCCTGCGCCGTCCACCATTTCACCGATGACCGTCGCATCGTCGAAGCCGTCCGCGCGGAAGATCGCGAGCACGTCGTTCACCGCTTCCGGCGCGCACGACACGAGCAGGCCGCCCGAAGTCTGCGGATCGGTGAGCAAGGTGCGGGCCTCGTCGCCTTCGATGTTCAAGATGATTTCATCGCCGTATGCGTTCCAGTTGCGTCCCGATGCGCCCGTGAAGATGCCCGCGCGCACGAACTCGCGCACCTGCGGCAACCAAGGCAAGTCGGCGTAGCGGATGCGCGCCGTGAGCTTCGCGCCGCGTGCGAGTTCGAGCGTGTGACCGAGCAGGCCGAAGCCGGTGACGTCGGTGAGCGCATGGACGCCGTCGAGTTGCGCGAGATCGGCGCCGGGCCGGTTGAGCTTGGTCGTCGCGTCGATCATCGCCTTGTAGCCGGCGGCATCGAGCTGGTCCTTCTTCAGCGCCGCCGACAGCACGCCGACGCCGAGCGGCTTGCCGAGTACGAGCACGTCGCCCGCGCGCGCGGCCGCGTTGCGCTTCACGCGCGACGGATGCACGATGCCGAGCGCGGCGAGTCCGTAGATCGGCTCGACGGAATCGATCGAATGGCCGCCCGCGACCGGAATGCCCGCTTCCGCGCAAACCGCTTCGCCGCCTTTCAGCACTTGCGCGATGACCTCGTGCGGCAACACGTTGATCGGCATGCCGACGAGCGCGAGCGCGAGAATCGGTTTGCCGCCCATCGCGTAGACATCGGAAAGCGCGTTGGTCGCGGCGATGCGGCCGAAGTCGAACGGATCGTCGACGATCGGCATGAAGAAGTCGGTCGTCGCGACAATGGCCTGCTCGTCGTTGAGCTTGTAGACGGCGGCATCGTCGGCGGTGTCGTTGCCGACGAGCAGATCGGGAAACGTCGGCAACGGCGTGGCGCGCTTGAGCAAGTCGGCCAGCACGCCGGGCGCGATCTTGCAGCCGCAGCCGCCGCCGTGGGAAAGGCTCGTGAGACGGGGTGAAGTCGTATCGTTCATCGTTCGGATCTCGGATCGGGGCAAGCAAAGAACCGCATTATTACGCGACGCGCTTGTAGAGTCCGGGATAGTCGAGCACGAGGCCGCTTTCGTCGACGGTGATATCGGCCGTGAAGCCCGTGTCGAGCCCTTCGTAACGATAGCGATGATTCGGCTCCAGGCACGTGTACGCCTGCTCGACCGCGCTCACGCTCAACTCCGGCACGCGCACATAGACGACGCGGATCACGCGGCGCTCGCCGCGCGCGAGTTGCAGACGGCGAATCGGCAGCGTATTGGTGAACGGTGTCGCGGTGATGTCCACGTCGATGCAGCCGTGAAGCCGCTCTTGCGCCTCGCCGTTCGCGTCGGTCCACACATGCGCGTCACCGTTGTTGCCGTCTCTGCGATGCAGATCGAGCGCTGCGCCGCCCGCGAGCTTCAGCGCGAGACGCGTGACCTGCCAGCGTGCATCGCATTCGATGCGATAGACGAGGCCGAACGCATGCGTCTCGTCCTCGCCCACGACCGCGCTCTCGACTACGACGCCATCCTGCGCCTCGTTCAGAACGAGATGTTCGAGCCCTGTGCCGTCCTGTTGCGACCATCGCACTGCTTTCATCGCGCACCTCGTCGGTGTGTTGTGTTCGTCCCCATCGAAGGATACAACGCGCCGCGCAATGCTTTCGATCAGCATTCGAAATGCGCGATAAGCTCGACGTCACAAAACGTCACACGGTATACTTCGCGCCATTCCTGCGCAGGCGCGCGCATCGCACTCACAGCGCCGTTCACGCGATCCGCGCTCTGCCCGAACGCCCCTTTCCATCGCCCATCGCATGAAGACCATTCTCGCTCCCGCATTGCTCGCGCTCGCGCTGTCGGCGTCGATGTTTCAGCTCGTCCAGGCGCAGGAAACGCCGGACCTGCCCGAAGATTATTCGTATCTGACGAAGCTCCACGTACCCGACGCCGTCGCGCAATGTGTCGCCGCATTCGACCGCTGGGTGGAGAACGCGCCGAAGTACGACACGCTCATCGTGCCCGACCGCCGCGTGCTCTCGGCGACAATCGACGACGATACTCCGATATTCAGTGTCGGCGACCCGATTCCGGTCGACAAGGTCATCGTGATGCGCGCGTTCGCGAAGGCGCGCGGCAAGGCGCAATGGACGCGCATGGACAGCCGTTGCGGCGTACGCGATGGCCACGTGGTCGGCGTTTCGCTCACGCCGAACATGAAGCCGAAGATCGTTCGCTGAGTTCGCGCGGCTCTAGTTTTTCGCCGCGCGCCGCTGGCTGGTGCGCTCGTCGAGCCACTTGACGACCTGCGGCCCGAACGTGCGCGGCGCTTTGGCATGTACGCGGCCCGCGAGATCCGCCAACCGATCCGCCGCGAGCGCCTCGCGCATGCGCTTCTCCGCGTTCTTCATCACCGCGTGGACGGCGCACACGCCGCTCGTCGCCCAAGGCGGCGCGTCGTCGCCGAACACCGCACAGCGCGCCCGAATCTCCCTGCAATCGAAAAGCGGCTTGTCGCCGTCGATCGCGTCGACGACATCGAGGACGCTGATTTCGCTCGACGGGCGCGCAAGCGCAAAGCCGCCGCGCGCCCCTTCCGTCGCGACGACGAGTCCCGCCTTGTGCAGCTTCGTGAAGAGCTTCGCGACGTACTCCGCGGGCACGCCCTGCAATTCCGCGAGGTCGCGCACGCTCGCCTCGCGCACGCCGTGCGGCGGCTCCGCGAGATAGAGCATGCAGTGCAGCGCGTACTCGACGCCCGTGCTGATGTGAGACATATACACTCCGACATTCCGAATCGGAGTTCAGGATAACGCTTCGTGCGTCCGCATGCAACGGCGAGACGCCCGACGCCATGCCTTTACAGCCGCCCGTCGCAAATATTTCAGATTACACGTTTGCTTACAAACGAACACGGCTTGTCATTTTGCGAACCGCTAAATTGGTTTCCATGGATTCACAGGGAGAAACCAATGAAGAAGCTAGCGATCCTTGCAGCGCTGGGCGTGTTGTTGAGTAGCGCGCTCTCGGGCTGCATCGTCGTGCCGGACGGTGGCGGGTATCACCATCATCACGATTACTACCGCGATTGACTCTCGCGCAACACGCACTGAACCAACACGAAACTGCTACCTCCTGACTCGCGGTTTCGACTGCAAGCAAACGATCAAGGAGCAAACATCATGATGAACAAGACGAAGAAGAGCCTGCTTGTCGCTTCCCTGGCCGCCGCACTCGGCATGGGCCTCACGAATGTCGCCTCCGCCGACATGCATCACAATCCGCCGCATCGTGTGTCGGTGGGCTGGCACGGCGAGCGTTACTGGGACGGTCATCGTTACTGGCAGCGCCAGGAATGGGAGCGCCATCATCATGTCGCGCCGCCGCATCATCGTTATTACTAAGCCGTTTCAGGCGTGAAAAAGGCCGCAGCGAAACCCATCGCTGCGGCCTTTTCGTTTGATCGCCGGTTCACCAGCTCTTCGGATCGCCGCCCAGCTCCTTGCATGTGTCATAAGCGATCGCCTGCAGCTTTTCCTCGCCGATCTGACCCGAGAGCGCGTAGCCGACGCGGTCCCAGGCCCAATAGAACGTCGTGCGCTGCCCGTCCTTGAGCGTTCTGATCTTGCTGTCGTTGCGCCGGATCGTCGCCGTCGTCATGTAGAGCGTGAGACGCTCGCCGGCCGCGTTCTGATACATGAACTGCGCGGCCGGGCCTTCCTCGTCGGGCAAAAGGCGGCCGCCGACGAGCTGAAAGCCGTATTCGGCCAGCGACGGAATCGTCACTGCGCGATTCAGCCGCTTCGACAGCCACGTCACGAGATGATCCTGTTGCGACGCCGCGACCTCCACCGCATGGCGCTGCTCGGGCGCGTACACGGCGTAGGCGATATCCGCGCGCTCCGCGAAACGCGGACTCTCGCCGATCGAAGGCAGGAGCATGTGCATCAGGAATCCGCACGCGACACCGACGACCAGAAAGCACGCCGCCATCAGATAACGCTCGCGCGCACGCGGCCGCAAGCGTACGACCTGCGGCTCGCTCTGATCGGCAAAGAGCGCGCGCAGCGCATTGTCCTGCGCGCGATAGGCGGCAACGGTGGCCTCGCTCGCGGGATCGGTCGCGATGTGTTCGGCAACGGCGTCGCGTTCGTCGCCGTGCAGTTCGTCGTCGATGAAGGCGGACAGCGCCTGCAGATCGCGATCGGGTTTGGGGGGACCCATACGGTCGCCGCCTTCGAACGGACGGTCTTGGCTGGTCATGATCGGCTCACCACTTTCAGTGACGACGGCGACGTCTTGCGGCCGGGTTCTTCGCCGAGCAGAACGCGCATATGCTCCCGCGCTCTCGACAAGCGCGACATCACGGTTCCGGTCGGCACGTTCAACACCACGGATGCCTCCTGATAACTCATTTCCTCGACACACACGAGCAGCATCACTTCACGCTGCTCGACCGGCAGACAATAAAGCGCGCGCTGCACGTCGCGCAGCACGAGACCGTCGACTTCGCCGCGCGGCGCGGCCATCTGCCGCCAGGGCGCGGTTTCATCGTCGACGGCGATATCGCGCCGTCCGCGCAACTGGTCGATATACAGGTTGCGCATGATCGTGAACAGCCACGCGCGCAAATTCGTGCCGTGATGGAACGATTTGGCGCGATTGAGCGCACGCTCGGTCGCGTCCTGCACGAGATCGTCGGCCCAGGCGCGGTCGCCCGTCAGCGCGCGCGCGTATCGGCGCAACTGCGGCAGCAGCGCGAGAAGATCGCTCTCGAAGCTCAAGGCCGTACGCCCGCGTGCGTGACGCAACCGTGAGAAGCGTTCGACATCAGTAGCTGCCTCCTCCGGCCGGCCCGCTAGGCGCGCCCGACGAATTCGGTGCACTTTGCGTGCCGCTCGCACAACCCGCCGCGCCGAGTGCGAGACCGAGCGCGATCAGGAGCGCCGTCACTCCGATCGTTCGTTTCATGATCGTTACCCGTTGATTTCATAGACCGGCGGGCCCGCCGATTTATTCCGCGAACCCGCCTCTCGCGATGTGTCTTTCAGACTGCGCGTCCGCAGAAGCTCAGGGCTTCACGACGTGCCAGACATCGCGGAAATTATCCCCGTTCTTGTCGCCGGGCTTCGTGTCCTTCGCGAAGCGATAGACGCGCTTGCCGTCGTAGGCCCACTGCTTGCCGCCGTCAGCGGCTTCCATGGTCCATTTGCCGCTCGCCTTGTCGGCGTCGGTCGCCATCGCCGCCGGCCACGCCTGCGCGCAGCCGCCGGTGCAGGCGCTCGCGCCGCCTTTGGTGTCCTTGTCGAAGGTATAGAGCGTCATGCCGTTTTCATCGACGAACATGCCGTTCGCTTCTTTCGGCGCCGCAGCATACGCGGATGAAGCAAGTGAAGCGAAAGCGGTGGCGACTGTTGCGGCAGCGGCGAACATCTGGATGCGCTTCTTCATTTCATCTTTCCTTTTTTGTAGAAGTATCCGTAGAACGTTCGGAAGCGCTGCACTATTCCGCGGACGATGAAATAAATCGATGCGGCAGCGCCGTCGCATCGCCAGTCGGCAATCCATTCAAGACCATTCGCGCGCGCCTTGCCAGAGGTTCATCGAAATTTCGTCGCCGGGATCGCGAAAACCGCGTTCAGGCGCCGACCGCGGCGGCGGTCGCGTCGCGCCAGCGGCGGGTGTCGCGCAACGGCGGCGCGCCGAAGAGCCGGCTGTATTCGCGGCTGAACTGCGAAGCGCTTTCATAGCCCACGCGATGCGCGGCCGTGGCGGCATCGACGATATCGAGCATCATCAGGCGGCGCGCCTCCTGGAGCCGCAACTGCTTCTGATATTGCAGCGGGCTCATCGCGGTGACAGCCTTGAAATGATGATGAAGCGACGACACGCTCATATGCACGTCGCGCGCGATATCCTCGACGCGCAACGGCTGGTCGAAATGCTGGCGCAGCAACTGGATGGCCTTCGCGATGCGCTGCGTCTGACTGTCCTGCAGCGCGATCTGCCGCAGGCGCGCGCCCGAGCCGTTCATCAGCAGGCGATAAAGAATCTCGCGCTTCACGAGCGGCGCCAGGATCGGCACGTCCTCGGGCGTGTCGACGAGGCGCAGGAGCCGCAGCACGGCGTCGAGCATCGAGTTGCCGAGGCGGTTCACGTAGAGACCGCGCGACGCGTCGGCCGACATCGCGGGCGGCAGGTTCTCGTCCTGGATCAGCGACGTGATTTCCTCGACGTCGAGTTCGAGCCGCATGCCGAGATAGGGCTCCGACTCGCTCGCGACAGACACCTGTCCGCACACGGGCAGATCCACCGACGACACCAGATAGTGCATCGGATCGTAGATATAGACTTCGTCGCCGACCATGAGACGCTTGCTGCCTTGCGCGATCAGCGCGAGCGCGGGCGTCTGGATGCCGTGCTTCGGCCCGCCCGGATTCATGATCCGATGCAGCGCGAGCCCCGGCACCGGCGTTTCGACCGAGCCTTCGCAACCGGCGGTGAAGCGGTCGAGCAGCGCGACGAGATCCAGCCGCGCCTGATCCAGCCCCGGATCGGGCGCGCCGTCGTGGCGTATTTCCTTTGCCTGGTCGTGACTGTCTTTTCCGGCGAGGCCGGGCGTGTCGTTCAGAGCCATGATTAAAGGACGATTTTCGGATGAGAGAGAGTCTGACTAGCTTACTCGCGCGGGCGCGGGAATGCTCGCGGCCCACCCCAGCGTTTGCAGGAACAGGCAAGGATTGAACAGGATCAGGCTATGGACCCGCCACGCGCCGGGACGATACTGCATTGCCGGCCGGATCGTTCGCTCGAGTCGAGCGATGCCGCGCCTTTCCAGTCAATCGGGAGCAACCATGCGCTACAGGAAATTCGGCAATACCGGTCTTTTCGTCTCTGAACTGTGCCTGGGCACGATGACTTTCGGCGGCGGGACGGGCGGGATCTGGGACAACATCGGCCAGTTGCAACAGGCGGACGCGGACAAGCTGATCGGCCGCTCGCTCGACGCGGGCATCAATTTCATCGACACCGCCGACGTCTACGCCGACGGCCAGTCGGAAATCATCACCGGTCAGGCGCTGAAGAATCTGAAGGTGCCGCGCGAAAACGTCGTCGTCGCGACGAAAATTCTCGGCGAAACCGGAACGAAGGGTACGAATTCGCGCGGCGCGTCGCGCTATCACATCATCGACGGGGTGAAGGCCAGCCTGAAGCGGCTGCAACTGGATCACGTCGATCTGTACCAGATTCACGGTTTCGATCCGGCGACGCCCATCGAGGAAACGCTGCGCGCGCTCGACAATCTCGTGCAGCACGGGCATGTGCGCTATATCGGCGTGTCGAACTGGGCAGCGTGGCAAATCATGAAGGCGCTCGGCATCTCCGAGCGGCTCGGGCTCGCGCGCTTCGAGTCGCTCCAGGCGTATTACACGATCGCGGGCCGAGATCTCGAGCGCGAAATCGTGCCGCTGCTGCAAAGCGAAAGCGTCGGATTGATGGTCTGGAGCCCGCTCGCGGGCGGCCTGCTTTCGGGCAAGTTCACGCGCGACGGCGCGAAGGAAGAAGGCAGCCGGCGCACCAAGTTCGATTTCCCGCCGGTCAATGTCGAGCGCGCGTATGACTGCGTCGACGTGATGCGGCGCATGGCCGAGGCCAAGGGCGTGTCGGTCGCGCAGATCGCGCTCGCGTGGCTGCTGCATCAGAAGGTCGTTTCGAGCGTGATCATCGGCGCGAAACGCATCGAACAGCTCGACGACAACATCGCGGCGACGAAAGTCCGGCTCAACGAGGACGAACTCGCGGCACTCGACGAGGTTAGCCAGTTGCCCGCGGAATATCCGGGCTGGATGCTCACGCGGCAGGGCGAATATCGGCGCAACCAGTTGAAGGAAAAGTCGGCGGAGTAACGCTGTGTGACGTGCGGGCGGGCCGGTTCGCCGCTCGCACGTCGTAGGGATTTACCCGCGGCTCACCCATTTTCAAGGCATTTTCGGGCCTTTATCTCAAAATTAGATAGACCGTATCCTCCGTATCGCGTTGCGGCATAAGGCCGCTCTGCCGACACTGTACGCACAACATCACCACTGCCTCACGGAGACAACATGCGTACTCAGGTCGGCATCATCGGCGCGGGCCCCGCCGGGCTTCTTCTCTCTCATCTGCTGCATCTGCGCGGTATCGAATCCGTCGTGCTCGAAGCACGCAGCCAGGACGCTATCGAATCGACGATTCGCGCCGGCGTGCTCGAACAAGGCACGATGGACACGCTCAATCAGGCCGGTCTCGGCGCGCGCATGCAGGCCGAAGGCGCGCTGCATCATGGTTTCGAACTCGCGTTCGAAGGTCAGCGCCGCCGTATCGCGCTGACGGAGCTGACCGGGCATTCGATCACGGTCTATGCACAGCACGAAGTCATCAAGGATCTGGTCGCGGCCCGCCTCGCGGCGAACGGCGCGTTGAAGTTCAACGTATCGAACGTGTCGCTGCACGACTTCCAGGAAGGCAGCGATCGCAAGCCGCGCATCAAGTATCAGCACGAAGGCCGCGACGAAGAACTGGAATGCGACTTCATCATCGGTTGCGACGGCTCGCAGGGCGTGGCGCGCCAGTCGATTCCCGAAGCGGTCCGGCAGGACTATCAGCGCATCTATCCGTTCGGCTGGTTCGGCATTCTGGTCGAAGCGCCGCCCTCTTCCGACGAGCTCATCTACGCACGCCACGATCGCGGCTTCGCGCTCATCAGCACGCGCTCGCCGGGCGTGCAGCGCATGTACTTCCAGTGCGATCCGAAAGATACAGTCGACGCCTGGTCCGACGACCGCATCTGGGCCGAACTGCACGCACGCGTCGATAGCGCCGATGGCTGGCAGATCACCGAAGGCAAGATCTTCCAGAAGAACATCGTCGGCATGCGTAGTTTCGTGTCCACGCCGATGCAGTCCGGCAAGCTCTTCCTCGCCGGAGACGCCGCGCACATCGTTCCGCCGACTGGCGCGAAAGGCCTGAATCTCGCGGTGTCGGACGTTCGTGTGCTGAACGCCGCGCTCGACGACTTCTACAAGGAAGGCGGCACCGAGAAGCTTGCGCGCTACACCGAGACGGCGCTGAAGCGCGTCTGGCGCGCCGAGCATTTCTCGTGGTGGATGACGCGCATGCTGCACAAGCTCGACGACACGTCGCCGTTCGAGCAGCGTCTCCAGGTGGCCGAACTGGAACACGTGACGACGTCGCGCGCGGCAGCAACCGCGCTGGCCGAAAACTACGTCGGCAGCGTGGCGGTTTAAACGCGCATCACACGCACAGCGCCACCGTGGCGCTGTGCGCTTACCGCATCACAGCACCGCAACCACTCGTACATCCCCTTCCACCGACGGAATCACCTGCCCGCCGACGCGCCGGAACGTGATCGTCGCGGTCTTGTCGCCGAGGCGCAGATCGCCGATTTCCAGCCAGTCGATGCCTTCGGGCAACGCGGGCCTGTCGATGCGCACTTCATCGTTGACGGCATCGACGGTCACGCCCAGACACGCTTCCAGAACCATGAAGGGCGCGCCCGCCGCCCAAGCCTGAGGCAGACAGGCGACCGGATACGCAATCGGCCGTTCGCCGCGCTGACGCGTGAATCCGCAGAACAGCTCCGGCAGCCGCATATCGAAGGTGACCGCGGCTTCGAACAACGATTGCAGCAAGCCCACGGCCGCGCCGCGGTCGCCGTAACGCGCGAGACCGCGTGCGCACAATGCGGTGTCGTGCGGCCATACGGAGCCGTTGTGATACGACATCGGATTGAAGCGCGGTTGCCCCGCCGCCAGCGTCCGCACGCCCCAGCCGGTATGAAAGAGCGTGGATTCGAGCTGACGCGCGACCGCCTCGCCGCGCTTGCGTTCGACGAGATCGAATGCAAGCAGATGCCCCGCATTCGACGACAGCACGCGGCACAGTTCGCCCTTGCCGTCGAGCGCGATGCCGTAGAAGTCCATCTCCGGCATCCAGTACATTTCCTCGACGCGCTCGCGAATGTGACGCGCACGGCGCTCGTAGTCGGACGCACTTTCATCTTCGCCGCGCTCGCGGGCGAGGCGCGCCATCGTGGAGAAAGCCGTCGACGCATAACCCTGCACTTCGACGAGCGAGATCGGACCGACCGGAAATTTCCCGTCCGCATGGAAGACGGAATCCTGACTGTCCTTCCAGCCCTGATTCGCGAGACCGTGTTCCGATGCGCGCTGATAGTCGAGCAGGCCGTGCGGATTCTTGTCGCAATGGCGGGCGACCCATTGCGCCGCGAGCTGCAACGACGGCCAGATTTCGTCGATCAGCGCACTGTCGCCGGTGCGTTCGGCATACGCGCCCGCCAGCACGATGAAGAGCGGCGTGCTGTCCACGCCACCGTAATACAGCGCGAACGGCACCTCGCCGGTCGCGGCCATCTCGCTTTTGCGCGTCTCGTGCATGATCTTGCCGATTTCGGCATCGCGGAACGCCGAGTCCTCGCGCGCCTGATGAGCGGCGAGGAAGCGCAGCACACCGCGCGCGAGCGTCGGATGCAGCCAGAGCATTTGCAGCGACGTGATGATCGCGTCGCGGCCGAATGCCGTCGAGAACCACGGAATGCCCGCGTACGGATAAGGGCCGGTTTCGAGATCGGTGGTGAGCAGGCCGAGATCGGCGAGCGAACGGTCGATCCATTCGCTGAAAAGCGGATTGCTCGAACGCACGCGCGCGCTCGCGCGACGTCTGTCGCGCATGCGGCGATGCGCTTCGACGAGCGCCTCGCGGATCGCCGGACGGCCCGATTCGGGCGCACATTCGGCGGCTTCGGCGGCGTTGCGCTTGCTTTCCTCGCTGGCGTCCGAGAGCGCATGCGTCACGGCCGTCACCGACAGATACACGGAGATCGCGGTTTCCGACTGGATATGCAACGCGTAGTCGGCGCGCGTGGGCGACAGTACATCCGGCGCGGGCGTGAACTGGATGCGCGCCGTGCGCTCGACTTCGTCCAGGCCGACATAGCGCAACACGACTTCGCCGTTCTCGATCGCGGGCGCACGTAAAGTGCCGCGCTTGCCGCGTTTAGCGCCGCGCACCTCGAACATGTCGAGAAAATCCGCCGCGAAGGAGATCGAAAGCGGCACGGTGGACGGCTCCGTGCCGTAGTTCGTCAGCACGATGCTCTCGTGCAGCACGTGCCCCGAGAGCACGCGCTTGCGCTCGACGTGGATCACGCCCTCCGGCGTACGGGCCCCGCCGATCGGCGGCAGCGGGCGGTTGGTCAGATGCGCCGTGAACACAGCGTTATCGCTCGATACGCTCCCGGAAAGCAGCGAGGGCGCACGCCCGCCGAACGTCAGCACGAGTTCCGAGAGCACCCGCGTGTCGTTGACGAAGAGGCCGTCGTCGCCACCGCGAATGTCGCCGTTCGCATCGTAGACGGCGAATGTGTTGCCGGATTTCAGGACGAACTGGCGTTCGCTCGGCATGTTGGCATGCTCGGTCGGGATGAACGCTTCGTCCGCGAGTCGCGGCTGCGACTCCTGCGCTTGTTGTTGCTGTCGTTGCTGCTCTTGCGACTGTTCCTGTGTGTTCATTGCACCTTCCTGAAAGTAATCTGAAGGGTTTTTCTGAGCCGCTCGGGGAGCGCGCTCGAAGCTCCCGGGATGACGCAATCGCTCGGTCGAGCAGTGCTCTCGTGCAGCAAGTGAGCCACTTACCCGCTATCATCGACGGTTTTTCGACCCAACCACGCCTGACGGGTTCTCCGCGCGCAATGTCATTTCCGCATATCGACTTACTTTATTCTGCCTCAGGGCTGGCGGTTGGCTTCCTGGTTGGCCTGACGGGTGTGGGCGGCGGCTCTCTGATGACGCCGCTGCTCGTCCTGCTGTTCGGCATCCATCCGGCGACCGCTGTCGGCACCGACCTGCTGTACGCGGCCGCGACCAAGACCGCCGGTACGCTCGTGCACGGCATCAAGGGCTCGGTCGACTGGCGCATCACCGGCCGTCTCGCGGCGGGCAGCGTGCCGGCGGCCGCGATCACGCTGTTTTTCCTGCACTCGCACGGCATTGCGTCGCCCGGCACCGCGCGGCTCATCCAGTTGATACTCGGCACGGCGCTCCTCATCACCGCTATTTCGCTGGTCTTTCGGCCGCAGCTCGCGCGCTTCGCGTACAAGAAAGGACATGGCCGCCCCGAACACCCCGTGCGCACCGCCGCCTGGACGGTTTTCACCGGCGCGATTCTCGGCGTGCTGGTTTCGATCACGTCCGTGGGCGCGGGCGCGATCGGCGTGACCGTGCTGCTCCTGTTGTATCCGCGTCTCGCGACGGTTCGCATAGTCGGCTCCGACGTGGCGCACGCCGTGCCGCTCACCTTGATTGCCGGCGCTGGCCACTGGATGCTCGGCTCGGTCGACTGGAACCTGCTCGCCTCGCTCCTCGTGGGTTCGATTCCGGGCATTGCCATCGGCAGCATGCTGTCCTCCAGGGCGCCGGAAGCGCTGCTGCGCCACGTGCTCGCCGCGACGCTCGTTCTTGTCGGAGCAAAGCTCGTATTCAGTTGATGTTAGTCACGCTCGTTCGCGCTTTCCAGTCGGCTGAAAGACATAGGCCGATTCGCACGACATTGCTGTTTTTTGCCTATGCCGTTCGGCCGGGTTTCGCGCGGCGGGGCGATACGGCATCATCCCCACTCAGTTGAGCCGCGCGTAGCAACGCGGCAAAGTCGGGGCGCCGGGTAATGGGCGCGTCATCTTTCGGCGTCGATAATGCAGGCGCGCGTCATCGGACGTGCACCGCATGTTCACGAGGAGTCAGGCGATGAATGAGAAGGACCATCCGCAGCATGAGCTTCCCTCCAGCATTGACACGCCAGCCGGCGACGCACCAGCGGACCCCGCCCGGCGGCGGCTGCTTGCGGCGGGGGTAGGTCTCGCGGGGCTGTCGCTCGGCGGATGCAATCTGTTCGAAAACAAGCCGACCACCCCGAAAACCGCAGCCGATGTCGCGCTCGACCGTACGCTCGCGGCGAAGGTTCAGCACATCGTCGTGATCTACGCGGAGAACCGCAGCTTCACGAATCTCTACGGCAACTATCCGGGCGTGCAATATCCGCTCTCGGCCGTGCCCGCATCGCATTACACGCAACTCGATCGCGACGGCCTCACGCCCATGCCCACGCTGCCGAAAATCTGGGGCGGGCTCGTGCCGCAGGCGCAGGAAGTGGGCGGCAAGCGCTTCGCGATCACCGAGCAGCAGATCACCGATCTGAGCAACGCGCCCTTCCAGATCATGGACGCGAGCGGCGCGCCGCTCCCCAATTCGGTCATCACGCGGGATCTGGTGCACCGGTTCTATCAGAACCAGATGCAGATCAACGCTGGCCGCAACAATCAGTTCGCGGCGTGGGGCGACTCGGGCGGTCTAGTGATGGGCCACTACCAGAACTCGCCTGACACGCTAAGGCTGTGGGGGCTCGCGCAGCAATACACGCTCTGCGATAACTTCTTCATGTCGGCGTTCGGCGGCTCATGGCTGAACCATATTTTCCTGATTTCCGCGCAGGCGCCCTTCTATCCGGATGTCAAAGGCAGTCCGGCCGCCAAGCTGCTCGCGGTCATCGAAGGCGACGATCCCACGGGCTCGCGTCTGAAACTTGCGCCGGATTCACCGAAATCCGCGCTCGAAGGGCCGCCGAAGTTCGTGCGCGACGGCGCCCTCACCGCCGACGGTTACGCGGTCAACACCATGTTTCCGCCCTATCAGCCGAGCAATGTGCCGCCTCCGCAAGGCGGCGATCCGCGTTACGCGGACCGGTCGAACGCGCTCGTGCTGCCGCCGCAGACCTACGCGACCATCGGCGACCGTCTGTCGGACAAGAATATCGACTGGGCGTGGTACAGCGGCGCCTGGCAATACGCGCTAGAGCATCGCGATACCGGCATGGTGCCGGATTTTCAATATCACCATCAGCCGTTCAATTACTTCGCGAACTACGCGCCGGGCAGCGCGGCGCGCGTGCAGCATCTGCGCGACGCGGGCCTGGGCGACGATCCATCGACGAACAAGCTGCTCGCCGACATCGACGCGGGCCGGCTGCCCGCCGTCACGTTCTACAAACCGCAAGGCAATCTCAACATGCACGCGGGCTATGCGGACGTCGCGTCCGGCGACCGGCATATCTCGAACGTGATCGAGCACATCCGGCGCGGGCCGCAGTGGGACAACACGGTGGTGATCGTCACCGTCGACGAGAACGGCGGCTGGTGGGACCACGTCTCGCCGCCGAAGGGCGATCGCTGGGGTCCGGGCTCGCGCATTCCGGCGCTCGTGATCTCGCCGTTCGCGAAGAAGGGCTACGTCGATCACACCGTGTATGACACGAACTCGATCCTGCGCTTCATCTCGCGCGTGCACGATCTGCCACCGCTCGACGGCGTCGCCGCGCGGGATCGCGCGTTCGCCGCGAGCGGCCAGACGCCGCTCGGCGACCTGACGAAACCGCTGGACCTCGCGTGACGGCTAGCCGCGCTCGATCCAGGCGCGCGCGGAGATCTCCAGCAAATAGCCATAGTGCAGCGCGCCGACCGGCACGACGGCGCGCGCCGGCTTCCACGCGCCGAAGTGGCGCGCGTAGATCTCGTTGAACGCCTTCCAGTGTTCGACGCCGACGAGATACACGGTCACTTCGATGCAGTCCGTGAGACTCGCGCCCGCCGCTTCGAGCACGGTGCGCAGATTGGACAGGGTCTGCTCGGCCTGCTCTTCGAACGGCAGGTCGCCGGTATGCGTGCCGTCCGGGCGGATCGGCAACTGGCCGGACACGCAGACGAGGTTGCCGGCGCGCGTCGCGTGGCTGTAGTGTCCCGGCGGAATCGGCAGACCGGGAGCGTTGATGGTTTCGATCGGTGGCATCGTCGGTTCGGGTTTAGTGAAACGCGGTCGCGTGGATTGTTGATTTCGAGTCAAGTTTCATTTGAGACTATCACCGTTTTTGCGAAAGTCGAAGCGGCTCATACTGTGCTCATCGTAGTTTGAACATCAACGGAGCACGGACATGAACATCTTCATCACTGGCGCGGGCGGCTTTATCGGCGGCTCGATCGCGGCGGGACTCGCGCGCGACGGTCATCGCGTGCGCGGGCTCATCCGGCGCGCGGAACAGGCCGACGACCTGAAGCGCCTGAATATCGAACCGGTGATCGGCAGTCTGGATGACACGGACTTGCTGGCCACCGAAGCGCGTGCCGCCGATGCAGTGATCAACGCGGCGAGCAGCGATCATCGCGCCGCGGTCGAGACGCTGATCGGCGCGCTCGAAGGCACGAACAAGCCGTTCCTGCATACGAGCGGATCGAGCATCGTCGGCGATGCGTCGGGTGGCGAGGCATCGGACAAAATCTACTCCGAGGACGACCTGCCCGCACCGACGCCCGACAAGGCGCCGCGCGTGGCGATCGACACGCTCGTGGTCGACGCCGCCAAACGCGGCGTGCGCTCGGCCGTGCTCTGCAACACGCTGATCTACGGCCACGGCGCCGTGCCGAATGCGACGAGCGTGCAATTGCCGCGGCTGGAGCGTCAGGCGAAGAAGAGCGGCATTGTGCGTCACGTCGGGCGCGGTCTGAACATCTGGTCGAACGTGCATATCGACGATGTCGTCGATATCTACCGGCTGGCGCTCGAAAAATCGCCGGCGGGCACGTTCTACTTCGTCGAAAGCGGCGAATCGCAGTTTCGCGACATGACCACCGCGATGGTGCGCGCGCTCGATCTGCGCGGCCCGGAAGACTGGCCGCTCGAAGAAGCGATCGAGGAATGGGGTTACGAAATGGCGTCGTACGGCCTCGGCTCGAACAGCCGCGTGCGCAGCAAGCGCACGCGCGAGGTGCTCGGCTGGCAGCCGAAGCGCACATCTGTTATCGAGTGGATCGAAAAGGAGATGGTCCGCTGATCGCGAATCGCGAGTCGCGCGGCAAACTGGCTTGACCAATTTGCCGCGCAGGTGACTTCGTGGGTTACTTCAACGCTGCCGCAAACTTCTCGATTTCCGCTTCCGGCATGCCCGATTTCGTCGCCGAATCGCGGATCTGCTTCCATGTCGTCGGATCGATCGCGATGCCGTTCGCCGTGCGATCCGCGCGACGCGCGTCTTCCGGCTCGCCCGGCGCGTAGATCGCGTCGATGCCCTCGGCGCGCGGCGAGGCCTTCATCCATTCGAGGAACGCTTCGGCTTCGGCCTGCGCGGCGGGCGCATCGAAGGCATTCGGATCGACAATCACCGAGGTCATGCAGTTGATGATCGCGCTCGACTTCTCCAGCGTCTCCTCGTGCGTCGTATAGCCGCCCGAGAGCGCCCCGCCGAAGATCTCGCACAGCGCGGCGAGGCCCGATCCCTTGTGCAGCCCGAACGCCGTCAGCGAGCCGAAGGGCTCTTCGTGCATCACCTTCGGCTCGATGGTCGGCTTGCCTTCGTGATCGAGCAGCATGCCCGGCGCGACCTTCACGCCCTTGTTGTACGCGACCCGCGTCTTGCCGTAAGCGATGCCGGCCGTCGCGAAGTCGAGCACGAGCGGGCTTTTGCCGTCGCGCGGATAGGCCGCGCAGAACGGATTCGTGCCGAAACGCCGGTCGATGCCGCCGAAGGGCGCGACGAGCGGATCGCCGGCGACGTTCACGAAATGAAACGACACGAGGCCCGCCTTCGCGCACTGCTCCGCCCAATGGCCGATACGCCCGATGTGATGCGCATTGCGCAAGCCCACCGCGCACACGCCGAGCTTTTTCGCGCGCTCGATGCCATGCTCCATCGCTTCGTAGGCGACCACTTGCCCGAAGCCCTTGCGGCCGTCGATGGTCAGCACCGCGCCGGCATCGCGCACGATTTCCGCGTGCGTGTTGAGCTTCAACTGGCCCTCGCCGAGCGACGCGACGTAACGCGGGATCATTCCCACGCCGTGCGAATCGTGACCCGACAGATTCGACATCACGAGATGATCCGCAACCAGTTCCGCCTCGCGCGGCGCGCTGCCGGCTGATTCCCAGATCGCGCGGACATAAGCGTGCAGCGTGTCGGCGGCGATGCGCTGTTCGGTGGCGGAAGGGGTGGACGTGGGGGATGCATTCATTGCGGCACTCGTCTCCGTAGTTGATGGCTCGCGCGTTCGATTGTCGAAACGCGCGTGGGCCTATCACTTTACAGACGATCAACTGGCCTTACCAGTTTGTTTTTACAAAATCGCTGAAAACGCGCGCAAAAAAGCCCGGGCGAACCGGGCTTTCCATGACTTCGACCGGCGATTGATGCTCAGGGCGCAGCCGCAATCACTTCCGCGACCGACGCGGTCAGCCTCTTCGCATACGGAACGTGCAGGAATTCGTTCGGGCCGTGCGCGTTCGATTTCGGGCCGAGCACGCCGCACACCATGAACTGCGAACGCGGAAATCCTTCCTTCAGCGTGTTCATCAGCGGAATCGTTCCGCCCTGCCCGATGTACGCGACATCCGCGCCGAAGTGACGTTTCGACGCCTCGTTCAGCGACGAACGCAGCCAGGGCGCCAGGTCCGGCGCATTCCAGCCCGTTGCGGCGCCCGCTTCGGGCTTGAACGTCACCTTGGCGTTGTATGGCGGATCCATTTCGAGCAGCCGCTGCAAATGCACGACCGCCCTCGCCGCATCGACGAGCGGCGGCAAACGCAGCGACAGCTTGAACGCCGTGCGCGGTGCGAGCACGTTGCCGGCATCCGCGAGCGGCGGCAGGCCCGATGCGCCCGTCACCGTGAGCGACGGACGCCAGGTGGAATTGAGAAGCGCTTCGCGAGGATCGGTGGTCGTCGGCAGAACGCTGCCACCGTCCGCGCCGCAGCTCCACGGCAGCTTCTTCCAGACATCGTCACCGAGGATGCGCGCGGTCATTTCGGCTTCGCGCCGGCGCAGCATCGGAATCGGACAGTGAAAGCCTTCCGGCAGCAGATTGCCGGTGCCCGAATCTTCGAGGCGCTCGAACAGTTGCCGCATGATACGGAACGTCGAAGGCGCGATGCCGCCGTAGCCGCCCGAGTGAATACCCTCTTCCAGCACCTGCACTTCGAGATCGCCCGCGACGAGACCACGTAGCGACGTCGTGAGCCACAGTTGGTCGTAGTTGCCCGCGCCGGAATCGAGACAAATCACGAGACCGACGTCGCCGAGCCGGTCGCGCAATGCGTCGATGTAAGGCAGGAGATCGTAGCTGCCCGATTCCTCGCACGTCTCGATGATGCCCACGCAACGCGGCCGCTCGACGCCCTGCGCATCCAGCGCCGCGAGCGCGGTGATGCTGGCGTAGGTCGCATAGCCGTCGTCAGCGCCGCCGCGGCCGTAGAGCTTGTCGTCTTCGAGCTTCGGCGTCCACGGACCGAGATCGCTGCGCCAGCCTTCGAACTCCGGCTGCTTGTCCAGATGGCCATACAGCACGACCGTCTCGTTGCTGCCGCTACGCGTGGCGGGCGTTTCGAAGAAAATGACCGGCGTGCGCCCGGGCAGGCGCACGATCTCGACCGTCAGACCTTTCACCGGCTGCGTTTTGATCCAGTCGACCGCGTCCGTGACCACGCGCTCGATGAAGCCGTGGCGCGCCCAGTCGCTGTCGAACATCGGGCTCTTCGCGGGCACGGCGATGTAGTCGGTCAGCGCGGGCACGATTTCGTCGTTCCATTTGCGCTCCACGAACTCGCGCAGCGCGGCGGAATCGAGCCGTACCGTTTCGTCGTGTTGCGTGCTTTCGCCGATAGTCATGACCGTGTTTCCATTCGAGACAAACTTCAATGATAGACGCGTTTTGCCCCCGGCTGGCGCGGCCGCGGCGCGTGTATGCCCCTTTTGCGTGATTTTTTAGCGCGCGGGCGCGCCCGCTGCGCCATCGCGCGTTCCCGAAACGACGACGCGCGTCGCGGCCGGATCGGAATCGATCGCCTGATCGGAAAACGGGAAGCGCAACCAGCGCTTCGCCGCAAACGCGCGCGTGGCGTCGCCCGAGTGCGGCGAGGCCGGATCGTCGGATTCGGCGTGCGAGAGCATGGTGTCGGCTTCCACGCCGTTCTCGCCGAAGGTGACGACCTGCACGTAGCTGTCGCCCTGGCCGGCGATGTCCATCGGATAACCCTTCGCGTCGAGCGGACGACGCGCGCAGACGATCGTGAAGTAACCCTCCTCGTCGCAGCCGCCGTAGAGCGGCACGCGCGCGCCGTTCCGTGTCGTGTAGAGAATGTCGCCGCGCCGCGAATCGAGCGCGAAGCCGTTCAGCTTCAGCGCGAGCGCCGCGCCTCCGAGCGCCTGGCGCAAGTCCTGAATCACCGCGGGATTGTCGGCATTGAAGCCTGCCGGCGTCGCGAGCGGCTTGTTCGGATCGAAGCCCGATTCATACAGGCGCTCCGGCGCGATACGCGTCGCGCGCAGCCAGAACTCGTCCCAGAGATTCGCGCCGCGCGCATCGATATCCGCGGTGCCGTTCCAGTTGCGCAGGACCTCGCAGGCCTCGTGCAGCGGGCCGACGGCTTCGTTGACCGTACAGACGACATCGAGCAGCGGCTTGCGGAAGAGCCGCTCGGACATCGAGTTCGTCTCCAGCACGGCCGATTCGAGCGCCTCGCGTGTTACGCCGCCGCGCTCGCGTTGCAGGCGCGCGGCGAGCAGATGCCCGTAACGCGTGCGCAGCGACTGCTCGACGCCGGTCGCGCCCGCGATGCGCGGATAGCCCGACATTGGCGCATTCGCATTGGTGAGCCAGTAGCTGTCGTTGAAATTGCCGACGTAGTCGCCGCGCGTCGCCGTCGGCAGTTGTTCGACGCTCAGCGTGCCCGACTGCACGCTCGCCGGATCGACGCGCCATGCGCACGCGCTCTTCGAGCCATCGAGAAACGGCACGCCCGGCACGCGAGCCGCGAACGCGCGGCCGGCCGGTGTCGTGCACGATTCCGCGAGCGCGTCGGGCACGTTCGGGATCGGGCCGATATCGGCGAACCAGACCCGGTCGTCGCCGCGCCCGATCGCGAAGGTGTTCGCCCACGGCATCGCGGCGTAGCGCTTCTGGATCGCCATGAAATCGGCGAGCGAGCGCGCCTGATTCCACGCGAAGAAGTTCTGGAACGAGCGCGTGTTGTCGATGTTCACGTCGGCGAGGGCGTAGGCGCGCTGTGCGCTCCAGCCGAGTCCCTGCGCCATCGGCGACAAATCGACCACCGGGCCGAAGCGCGTCCCGTACAGCGTGCGCGACACCGATTCATAGGTGCCGTCGGCGCGGCGCGAGCGCACCGTGAGCGGCACGGGCGTCATCGCTTCGCTATGGCCATCGACGAGATAACGCGTCGGATCGGCGGGATCGAGCGTCAACTGGAAGATGCCGAAGCGACGCGCGCTCGACACCGTGTGTGTCCACGCGATGTTCTCGTTGAAGCCGAGCACGATCAGCGGCACGCCGAGAAACGACACGCCCGCCACGTTCAACTGGCCGGGAATCGTCAGTTGCGCCTGATAGAAACGGTCGGGGCCGCGCCAGAACCAGTGCGGATTGCCGAACAGGATGCTGCGTTTGTCGCGCGTGATCGGCGCGCCGAACGCGAGCGCGTTGCTGCCGATGCCCGGATTCTCGCCGATGGAAAAGCGCAACGATTCGAGCGCGGTTTGCGCGGTGTCCGATGCGGCGGGCGAATCGCTGTCGCTGCGCGGCGCAGTCGTGGCCGGTTTCGGTGGATGCGCCATCGCGATTGGCGTCACGAAACGCGCTGAGCCGCTCGCGAGATTGGCCGCGATCAGGCGCAGGTAGATGTCGTCGGCGCTGATCTTGTCGACCCACGGCTTGCCGCGGCACGCCGCGTGCGCGTTCGGAAAGCTGCCGGCGTTCAGATCGGCGAGATAGCGGTTGTAGCCGTTCGCGAAACCGTCGATCAGATTGCGCAGCTCGGCGGGCTGCGCCTGACGGGAACGCTCGACGGCCGCATGATCGCCGACCAGACGAAAGAAGAAATCCGCGTCGATATTGCGCGGCTGGCCGAAGGTCGCGGTGGCTGGCGGGCGCGCATCCGGGCCGAACCACGCCGATCGCTCGCCGCGATACGTGACGAAGCCATCCGCGAGCGTGCACAGGTTGTCCTGCGCCTGCGCATAGCCGAATCCGAAGCCGAGACTGCCCCAATCGGCGGCGCGAATATGCGGAATGCCATCCTGCGTGCGGCGGATCTCGGCGCTCCAGTTGCTCTGCGCGACCGGATTCGTCTGGCCGGGTCCGACCGACGTTTCCGGCGGCGCGACGCAGCCGGCCAGCAACGCGCTCAGAAGCGCGCCGGAGATCGCAAGGCTGACGAAGTGATTCATCGCGTGAGTCCCCCGGTCCGATCGACGTGATGACGGGCGCATCGACGCCCCGCGCGCAGTATCGCATTGCGGGCAGCGCGATTCGCCGCCAAAGTTTAGCCGCTCGCGTCCGTCAGGCGTTGCCGATGCACAATGAAGCGATGAACGATACGTCCAGTCGCCCCGCTGATCCGCGCCCGATGCCGCCCGAGCGTCCGTTGCCGGAAGACTGCTGCCAGAGCGGCTGTAGTCCGTGCGTCTTCGACATGTATCAACAGGAACTGGAGCGCTATGAGGCGGAACTGCGCGCGTGGGAAGCGCGGCGTGCCGCACGGTGAATCGTTCCGGCCGGTTCGAGCAGGCAAATGTGCGCGGCGCTATGCTTGTGTCCCCTGTCGCTGTAGAAACCAGAACTCAAGGAGAACAATTCCATGTCTCTCACGATGTATCGCGCATCGATTCCCGTCTTCATCCGCGGACTCGAGGTATGCGCGGATCTGCTGAAGAAAGGCGCCGCCTTCGCCGATGAAAAAGGCCTCGCCCACGCCGACGTGATCAACGCGCGCCTCGCCCCCGACATGCTGCCGCTCGCCGCCCAGATTCAACGCGCGAGCGATACGGCGAAGCTGTCGGCGGCGCGTCTTTCCGGCGTCGAAGCGCCGCGTTTCGAGGACGACGAAGACAGTTTTCCGACGCTGCAGGCGCGCATCGAGAAGACGATCGCGTTCCTGAAGAGCATCGACAAGGCTTCGTTTGCCGGCTGCGAGACGCGCACCGTCACGCTGAAGTTTCCGGACTTTTCGCCGTCGTTTTCGGGCGACGATTATCTGTTCGGCTTCGGGCTGCCGAACTTCTACTTTCACGTCGTCACGACGCACGACATCCTGCGCCACCTCGGCGCGCCGATCGGCAAGCGGGATTTTCTCGGACCGCTCAAATGAGGTTGTGATGCGGGTCGCGCACGTTGATTGAACGTGGCGTTTGACAGGCCGCTCGATCGGACGATCGAGCGGCCAGATGAAGGCGTGTGTGAGAACTATCCCTGCCGCGCCGCGATCTGCTTGCGCCAGCCCGCGAGAATGCGCCGCGCGAGCGCGTCGTAGTCACCGCCGAAGTGATGATCGCCGGGCAGCTTCACCACTTCGATACCGGTCTTCGTCAGTTGCGGACACAACGTGTCCTCTTCCTTCTCGCCGTAAATGCATTGCACCATCGACGGCGGCAGCTTGTTGAATTCCGGCCGCACCTTGAGCGCCTTTTCGCTCGCGTGCATGCCGAGCCAGCCCGTGACGCGGATCTGAAAATCCGCGTCGGGCGAGAATCCCATCAGCGAGATATACGACACCTGCTCGCGCACCGCGTCCGGCAGACGGTTGTACGCGAACGGCATCACGTCCGCGCCGAACGAATAGCCGACGAGCGCGACATGGCTCGTATGCCAGCGCGCGTTATAAGCGCGGATCACGCGTGCGATGTCATTGGCCGTTTGCTGCGGCGTCTTCTCGCTCCAGAAGTAGCGCAGCGAGTCGATGCCGATCACCGACACGCCATCGCGTTGCAGCGCGAGCGCCATCGTCTTGTCGAGATCGCGCCAGCCGCCGTCGCCGGAAATGACGATTGCGAGCAGATCGGTCGGTTGCGCGGCGCGCAGTTCGATCAGCGGGAGATCGGAGACGTCGCTATCGGTCGCGGGCTCGATCTTCTTCAGATGCGGCGCCGTCATCGCAACGAGCGCGGCGGCCTTCGTCTGACCCGGTTGCAGCGCCGTGCGCTCCATAAAGCCGGGCAAGCCCTTCGCGTGGATGATGGTCGGGTCCGGCGGGCACGGTTTGAAGCGTGCGTCGAGTTGCGCGTCGGCCGCGAGCGACACGGCGCCCGCGACGGTGTTGTCGGGCGCCTGCTTCAGCGAGCTTTCCGCGACGGTCGCGCCCTGCCCCGTGCCGACCAGAATCGGCGAGAAATAATGATTCGACTGCACGGTGCGTTCGAGCTGATGGCTCATGTTCTCCGCATCGCCGACGAGGTTATGGCAGGACTTCTCGGTCTTGTCGGCCGCGAGTCGCGTGGCGTAACGGGGCGTATCGACGCCGATCACCATCGCGCCCTTGGCGGCGAGCGCATCGGCGGCTTCCTGATCGGCCGGCGTCCAGCCGCTTTTCTCGGAGAACAGCACGACGAAGCCGGTCATGCCGCCCGCGGGCTTCGTGAGCGTCACCTGGCCGTAACGTCCACCGGAAATCGATTCGGCGGCATGCGCCGCGTTGAACAACGACGCACCACAGACGGCGGCCACCACGAGCGCCGCCGCTTTCTTGCAAAGGAATTTCATGAACGCCAACCGCCCGCGAGGAGCGAAAGATCCGCCAAAGTGAAAAATACGCCGACCGAACCGGACGCCGCCAGATAACGCGGCTCCCAGCGCGGCTGGAACTTGCTTTTGAATCCGCGCAGTCCGCGGAAGTTGTAGAAACGGCCGCCGAAACGCCAGACGAGCCCCGCGAGCCGATGCCAGTGCGATGCCAGCGGCGTCGGTTCCATGCCCGACAGCGGCGCGATACCGAGCGACAGCGACTTGAACCCCGCTTCCTTCAGATGCAGCGCGAGCTTGGTGAAGAGGTACTCCATCGCGTAAGGCGACGCGGCCGACACATGGCGCATCACGCCGACGGTCGCTTCGGTGTTCATGTCGGTCGTCATGAAGGTGACGAACGCGACCGGCTCGCCCTGCTGGCGCACGAGCAGCACCGACTGCGCCGCGAGGTATTCCTCGTTGAACGCCGCGACCGAGAAGCTCTTCTCGCGCGCGGAGCGGCTTTCGAGCCAGTCGTCGGAAATCGCGCGCAGCATCGGCATGCTTTCGGCGATATGCGCCGGGCCGATGACTTCGGTATCGAAGCCATCGCGCTCGCCGCGCTTCAACGCATAGCGCAGATGCGACCGGTGCGAGCCCTTCAGATCGAACTCGGAGAGCGCGACGTGCGCTTCCTCGCCGAGCTTCATCAGCGTGAGGCCGGCATCGAGATAGAGCGGCAGCGCGTCGGCGCGGACCTGATAGAACGCCGCGCGGCCGTTGTGCGCATGCGCGAGCTCGACGAATTTGCGGATCAGCTCCGCCCACTCGCGGCGCGGGCCGACCGGATCGTGCAGCGCGGCCCACGTGCGGCCATGCTTCGCGTACATCAGGAAAGCTTCGCGCGATTCGGAGAAGAGGAAGCTCTTGTCGCCCATCATCGCGAGGCCGGCGTCGCTGCGTTCCTGCGCGCGGAAAATGCGCGCGGCATCGGCGAGATCCTGCGGCGCGGGTTTCACGAAGCGGCCCGCCGCCGGACGCAGCAGTTGCCACACGCCGAATGCCGACGCGAACACTGCCGCCGCGAGCGTGGCACGCAGCGCACGCGGGGCGCGCTCGTCGAAGGCGAACTGCCACCAGAGATCGCCGCTGTACGGCACGTCGCGGAAGGCGAAGAGCATGATCCACACGGCGAACGCCATCACGACGCCGATCGAAATCAGCCACGTCGCGGTGAAGCGCTCGGCAAAGAGCGACGAGCGGCGATTGAAGCGCTCGCGCGTCAGAACGAGCAGCACGACGAGGAACGCGAGCACGCCGACTTCGACGAACGCGAGACCCTTTGCGAGCGACAGCGCGAGGTTCGCGACCGCCAGCACCAGCGCGAGCCACCAGGCGGCGTCGAGCCGGCGCATCAGCCCGCGCGCAACGAAGAGCAGCAGCACGCCCAGCACGGAGCCGAGCAATTGCGAGCTTTCCAGCACCCACAGCGGGACGATGGTCTGCAGCAGCGCGATACGCATCTTGAACGCGGGCGTCGCGCCCGAGATGACGAGCATCGAGCCCGCCGCGAACGTGACGATCGAGAGGAACAACGGTGCGAGTTGCGACACGTGACGCGGGCTCAGCAGACCGAAACGGCCTTTGAGCGCGCGGCCTTCGAACGCGGCCATCACGCCGGCGGAAAGGATCAGCGGCAGGCCGAAATAGATCGCGCGATACGCGAGCAGCGCGGCGAGCACGTCCGGCGTCTGGGCGCTGTTACCGAGCGCGAACACCATCGCCGCCTCGAACACGCCGACGCCGCCCGGCGTATGGCCGATCATGCCAAGCAGCATCGCGGCCGAGAAAACCGTCATGAATTCGCCGAAGCCGACTTGCGGGTTCGGCAGGAGCGCCCAGAGCGCGAGTCCGGCGCCGAGCACATCGACGACCGCGAGCGCGGCCTGCGCGACGAAATCGCGGCGCGCCGGCACGGTGAACGAAAGCCACGTCCAGCGCGAACGCAGCGTGCGCGGCGCTGCGCCGCAGACGATGACCATCGCCACGAACAAGGCGAGAAGCGCCGCGCCGGTGACGCGCAGCACGGCCGGCGGCACGTGCATCATGCCCGAGAGCGTGCTTGCGCCGAACAGCATGCCGGCGGCGGCCATGAATGCGAGGGACAGCGCGAGCGTGACGCTCGTGAAAATCGTCAGACGGCCGACCTGCGCCGGCGTGACCTCGGCCGCGCCGTACACGCGGCAGCGCACGGCGCCGCCTGTCAGGGCGCCGAAGCCCGTCACGTTGCCGAGCGCCGAGCCGACCGTCGCGCCGACCCACAGCAGGGAGCGCGGCACCGCGACGCCGATGTGACGCAGCCCGACCGCGTCGCGCCCGACGAGCGCGGCGAAGCTGAGCGCGGTCGCGAACAGCGCGGCCATCCAGGCTTGCGGCGTCATCAGCCGCAGCGAGTGGATCACCGACTTGTAATCGACCGAGCGCGAAAGATGCTGGAAGACCACCAGCAGCAGCACGCAGATGACGACCGTGAGCACGGGCGCGGCGAACCGCTGAAAATCGATACCGCCGGACGGACGTCCGGTCGGGGAGATGGCGCGAAGCCGGGCAAGCAACTTTGTGCGAGACATGCGTTCTATCAAACTGGCAACCGCTGCACACCGGCCGCAAGCGATCGATGGCAACGGTACAACACGGTTTATCGGGACCCGCGCACCACACGCGGTCGGAGAGCGCCACTTCGGCTCCCTGCCGCCCGCGCTCGCGCCATACAAAAGGCTTTAAAGCATGAAACGCCTATATAACGGCGGCGGTTGACCCGACTTGACTAATATTGGGAAAACTACGGATCGAAAGCTTGCCAACAGATCTGGCGCGGTTTTCCGGACGGCTCAACCGGCACGAATGACCGATCACGCGCGCTTTACGGTTTGTCAGGAGAGCGGTTAGGATCGACGGCCACGAGGCTTGCTGGCGTCGAACGAGCACGGGACGCTAGCTTAAGCGGATACTACAAAAAAGGCATCGGAATCATGAGAAAAAACATCGCAATCTTGTTTGTCGCAATCGGCGCATCCGCGTTGAGCGCGTGCGTTGCAACCGACGACGCCCTGCTCAAGACCGTGCCCTTCGGGTCCGGCACCTCGCAGTACAAGCCCTACGACTTCATCCGATGCGTGAAGGAAAAATGGACGCCGATCGCGCCGCGCGTGCGCGAATACTCGCCGAGCTCCGATACGCTGGCCGTTTCCGTGCCCAGCGGCGGCATGACGAGTCAGTCGGTGGTGTTGGTGATCGCGCAGGCGTCCGCGAACGGCACGGGCTACACGATATACGGGGATGTCGCAGCCGCGGGACGCTACGTCACAGCGACGCACACGTGCGATTGAGCCCCCGTTTTCTCGATCAGGAAGGCTTGCCGTTGCGCATATCGACGCCGGCCAGATGCGTCCCGACGACGCGTCCGATCAGATAACCGTCCGATGCGCACGCGTTGACGCGTTCCTTGCCGTCCCACTGGATCTTGTACTGATCGTCGAGGGAATGGACCGTCGATGCGTCGAATTTGCGCTTCGCCTTGCCGCCATTGCGCACGTCCTCGCTGACGAGGCGGTTCCAGGTCAGCGCGTAGCCGTAGCGCACGCCGTCGGCGAATGCGCCGTCGTCGCAGACTTGCGACGGAGGAGTCGTCTTGAGCATCAGATGGTAGCCGTTCGCGGAGCCGACCATGATGCGCCGCTCGCCCGGCGGCGCCGGCGGTGCTGGCTTGACCGGAACTTGAGCCGCTTGCGCGGCCGATGCCGCCGACGCCGCCGCGGCTGCGTCGGTGTCGTTCTGCTGCGGAAGCGGTGCACATGCGCCGAGTAGCAGCGCCGCTGTCACCGTGATTACCGTGCCGGCGCCTTGCATTTTTATGAACGTCATCCTGCGAATCACCTACGCTGACTCCATCTCAAATATAGTCCGGGCTATACCTTACCATCCCCGGGTGCATTCCTCGGAACGATGAAAAAAAGGCGGCGCAGATGCAACGACGCGGGCGCCTTTCGGGCAGCCCGCGTCGAAAAGAAGGTGAATTTGACCGCTCAGGACGCCGACGACGTATTGCTCATCGGCATTTCGATCCCGCGCCGCGCCATCTCGACGATCAGAAACGTTCGCCGCGTGACGTGAAAGCGCGCGAGCAGATCGCTCGAATATTCCTTGGCGGTGTTTTCGCTGATATTCATCTTGCGCGCGATGGCCTTGTTCGACAGCCCCTGCAGCAAATAGCGCAGCGTCTCGGTCAGGCGAGGCGGCAGATCGAGCGATTCGACCGTCACGCCCGCGTGCGGCGAAACCGGCTTCGGGCTGTGGCCGCCCTTGCCGAGCACCGTGTTCGGCAAGTAGACGCGTCCGTTGAGAATGGTTTTCAGGGCTTCGCGGAAGACGCCCGCGCCCTGCTCGCTGCCCTTCGAGATGAAGCCGCACGCGCCGTTCTTGATGCATTCGAGCACGGTGTCGCGGTCGTCCTGCGCGGACAGCATGATCGTCTGGATCTCGCGCTCTTCCTCGCGAATCCAGTTGAGCAGATCCATGCCTGTGGCGTTGCCGCGCAAGTGGTAGTCGAGGAACATCAGATCGTAGGTATTGGCGGAAAGCTTGGCTTTCGCCTGCTCGAATCCGTCGGCTTCGTCGATCTCGAGCAAAGGCTCGTTCGCCAGGATGAGGCTTTTCATGGCGCTCCTGGTGAGCCCTTCGTCCTCTACTAGCAACACTGTTTTGAAATAGCCATTTTCCATTGCGACGCTCCGAGAACGGTTCCGATATTACGCGCGCCCTGTGCGACTTCCACCCCCCTTTCGCAGGGATACATTCGGCAGTCCCCCAAAATTCCCCGCATCCCCCTCCCGTGCCGGGTTTAGCGATCGGTACGTTCAGTCGACACTGGTCGCAGTCGATTCAACCACGTAACGCAATACGAGAATGGAGGATGAGATGTCAAGCCGTCTGGCCGACAACGAACGCGAATTCGCGTTGTGGCGTATCAAGCGGGCCCGCGCCGGAGACGCATCGCGCCGTGTGCTGATCGCCCACAAAGACAAGTCGATCGGCGATTCCCTCGCCGTGCAACTTCGGCTCAAAGGCTTGCAGGTCATCCATTCGCAGGATCTGAAATCCGTGCGCGCGCTGGTGCATAGCTGGCAGCCGCAGGCGCTGCTGCTCGACACGCGCCTCGACAACGATTCTGGCTACGTCTTTCTGCGCACGCTGCGCATGGACGCCGACGTCACCGGGCGGCTCCTCGTCGCGATGAGCAACGTGTGGCCGGCCGATCCGGTTCAGACGCTAAAGGAAGCCGGTTTCGACGCCCACTGCCGTCGGCCTTGCGCGACCTGGCGCATCGTCGATCTCGTGGAATCGTTCTTTTCCATGCCGCTCACGCGCTGATACGCAAATCTGGAGGTGCCGCCATGAACAGGGATGCATGCCTCGTCGCCGGGGGGATGTTGCCGGCGAATGCGTCGCGCTGTCCCCCGGTTCGCGAACGCGCCTGTGTCGAGGCGCGCGTCAGGCGCCGCCGCCGTCGTACCGGTCCGGGGTCGCGCCGGCTGCCATCACGAGCGACGCCCGTATTTCACTACCTGGCTCGATGACCGCGATGCCCGTCCCGGGCAGCCCTTGCGCCGCGAGGTTGAAGCCGTCGCTCACGTGCGACACCGGTTCGACGCACAGATAACCCGCGCCCGCCGGACAATGCACGACGACGTGGTTCAGCGTGTCGCCGGCATCCAGTTCGAGCGTGCGGCCGTCCGCGTAACGCAGCGTGGCGCGGCCGTCCCAGCCGCTCAGATAACGCGTGTAGCCCTCCGTTTCCCGCACATGCCGATGCGCGGGCGACTCGACCGTCGGCTCGATCGCGATCTCCGCTTCGTGACGCCAGTGCGTCGTCGCATGAAGTTCGGCTTCGTGCGCGCCGAAGTAAGGATGAAAACCGAGGCCGACGGGCATCGGACTGGACGACCGGTTCGCGATCCGCATCGATAGCCGCGCGCCGTCTGCATTCGCTTCGATCAACTGCACGGCCTCGAAAGCCCACGGCCAGCCATGCTCGCCCTCGCCGTGCACGTAACGCAGCACGACGCAATCCGCCTCCTGAAGCTCGACGCTCCATGCCGCGAACTGGCCGAAGCCATGCAGCGCGTGCGCCATGCCAAGAAACGTCGCGATCTCGACGATGGAACCGTCCGGCGCGGCAAAGCGCGCATCGCGCACGCGATTGGAAAACGGCACGAGCGGATAACTGCCGCCCTTGGGCCATGCATCGCACGGCCAACTGGCGGCTGTCACGGGCACGAGCCAGTCCTGCAACCCGCGCGCGCCTTGCGTGGCGAACCGAGTGATGCGCCCGCCCGCCGCCGGCGCGATCTCGACGACATGCGGCCCGCTCGAAATGCTCAGGCGCGGCACGGCGTCCAAAGGTACGACTTCACGAAATTTCGTCACGACACGACTTCGATATGAAATGAACCCGCGCGCAGGCGCGCGGGTGGAACATCACTGCTTCTGCTCCTTCACGCGCGACACGAGTTGCGTCGGGCTCACGAACTGCAACGCGATCAGCACCCAGACCATCGTGATGGCCATGTAGATCATCGCCATCGCGTCGATGGACTGCGGCGCGCGCACGCCCGTGGAGAACACGGCGTAATAGAGCGCGACGACGAGCGTCTGAGTCGTCGGCCCAGCGGTGAAGAACGTCAGCTCGAACATGCCGATGGTGCGCACCAGGACGAGCAGGCCGGCCGCCAGCATGCCGGGCACGAGCAGCGGCAGCAGCACGTAGCGGAAGTAGCGGAACGTGTTCGCGCCGAAGATGCGCGCGGCCGATTCCAGATTCGGATCGATCTGCTCGATGAACGGCGTCATCACGAGAATCACGAACGGCAGCGCAGGCACCAGATTCGCGAGGATCACGCCGGTCAGCGTGCCCGCGAGATGGAACTTGTACATGACCGTCGCCATCGGGATGCCGTAGGTCACGGGCGGCACCATCAGCGGCAGCAGGAACACGAGCATAGCGAAACGCTTGCCGGGAAACTGCACGCGGGCGAGCGCATACGCGGCCGGCACGCCGAGCACGATGGACAGCAGCACCACCGCGCCCACCACTTCGAGCGTCACGAGCAGCACGCTCGAAAGCTGGAAGTCGCTCCATGCCTGCGCGTACCAGTGCAGCGTGAAGCCCTGCGGCAACAGCGTGCCGAACCAGCGCGTCGCCACCGAGTTCACGGCGACGGTCGCGATCAGCAGCAGCACGTTGACGAGGAAGAAGCCCATCGTCGCCCAGACGAAGAACTTCCATAGCCTGTCGCGCAGGCTCACTTGCTGTTTCATGTGCTTGCCGGTGCCGTTTGTGGTTGCGGTCGGGACGCCGGCCTGCCAGCCGGACGCCGCGCGGTTATCGGTCGTCATTATCCCTTGCCTCCCGTCACCGGACCCGTGTAGAAGAAGCGACGCGCGCCGAGCATGCCGCCCACGACGAGCAACTGCACGAAGCCCATCACGATCGCGATCGTCGATGCGAGCGCGTAGTCGTAGTTTTCGAACGCGGCTTCCGAAGCGGCGATCGAGATCACGCGCGTCGGACCGGCGGGCGCGCCGAGCAGCACCGCCGACGGAAACACCGAAAACGCCTGCACGAACGAGAGACAGGCGGTCATCGTCAGACCAGGCAGCAGCAGCGGCAGATAGATCTGACGGAACTGTTGCCACGGGCTCGCGCCGAGCGTTGCAGCGGCGCGCGCGAGCGTCGGGTCGATGCCGGTCACATACGACAGCGTCAGCAGAAACGCGAACGGAAAGCCCGACACGATCAGCGAAATCAGCACGCCCCAGTAATTGTGCGTGAGGCGCACTTCATCGCCATAGAGATGCAGCGCCTGCAATGCCTGCGGAAACCAGCCGTTCGGGCTGAAGTACGTCAGCATGCCGTCGGCGATCAGCACGGTGCCGAGCGTCACCGGCACGACGAGCAGCGTCGTGACGAACTTCTGCCACGGCGACGTGCGGCGCAACGCGAAGGCCACCGGCACCGACACGCCTACATTGATGATCGTCGCGGGCACGGCGAGCTTCAGCGTGACGACGATCGTCGGCCACATCGACGAATCCGTGAAGAACGTGATGTAGTTCGCCCAGACGCTGCCGCCGTTCATCGGACTGAACGACAGCATCAAGCCGTAGGCGAACGGATAGATGAACAGCGCGATGATGAAGAAGAGCGCCGGCGTGACGAGCCAGCCCTTCGGATCGCGTGGCTGCGCGGGAAGCGCGATCATTTTTCCTCTCCGTACACGAGCGTTTTCGAAGGCGCGACGCGCAGCGAGATGCGCTCGCCCTCGCTGCATTCGCCCGCGATGCGCGCCCACAGCTTGCCGAACGCCGTATTGACGATAATGAGCGAATCGCGCCCGCCATATTCGACGACTTCGACGTGCGCATCGAACGCGTTCTCGGCGCCGGGCGCCGCGCGTTCCATGTCTTCCGGACGCAGCGCGACGGCCACGCGCTTGCTGTCGAAACCTTCCATCGGCGTGCCGAGCAGGCGCACGCCGCTCGCGTTCACCGCGACGGCTTCGCCCTGCGTGCCTTCGAGCGTTGCCTGCACGACATTGCGAAAGCCCATGAAGCGCGCGACATGCAGATTCTTCGGCCGCGAATACACTTCCTTCGGCGCGGCCACCTGCTGGACGACGCCCTCTTTCATCACGACGATGCGATCGGCCATCGACAGCGCTTCGTCCTGATCGTGCGTCACGTAGATGGTCGCGCGCTCCAGCTTGCCGTGGATGCGGCGAATTTCGGCACGCATCTCGATGCGCAGCTTGGTGTCGAGGTTGGAGAGCGGCTCGTCCATCAGAACGAGCGGCGGCTCGATGACGATCGCGCGCGCAATCGCCACACGCTGCTGCTGACCGCCCGAAAGCTGACCGGGAAGCTTGGCGTCGTGGCCGATCAGTTGCACGAGCTGCAACGCGGCCTTCGCGCGCTTCGTCGCTTCCGCCTTCGGCATGCCGCGCATCTTCAGGCCGAAGCCGACGTTATCCAGCACCGACATATGCGGAAACAGCGCGTAGTTCTGAAAGACCATGCCGAAGCCGCGTTTTTCGGGCGGCAGCACGTCGATACGCTTGTCGTCGAGCCAGATGCCGCCGCCCGTCAGCGGCTGCAATCCGGCGATGCAGTTGAGCGCGGTCGACTTTCCGCAGCCCGATGGCCCGAGCAGCGCGATGAACTCACCGCGCTGGATGTTCAGATCGAGTCCCTTCAACGCCGCGAGCTGCTGCCCTTCCGCGTTGGTGAAACTGCGCGAGACCGCGTCGAGGCGCAACTGCTCAAAAGTGTGCTTCATGACAATTTCCTGCGCTTTTTTGTACAAGCGGCGACGCGCCCTGACGGGAGCGTCGCCGTCTCATTACCGCGTTACGCCGAGTTACTTGGTCTTCGCCGCGCCGACTTCGCGATCCCATTTCTGGAATGCCGCGACCATCGCCTGCGCATTGAGCGGAAGCACGTGCGGACGGTCGGCGAGCAGCTTCGCGTACTCGGGCCGGCCGAACTTCTGGATGACTTCCTGACTCTTCGCGGGCGCCATCGAGAGCGGCACATCCTTCACCGCCGGGCCCGGATAGAAGTAGCCATCGTCATAGGTCAGCGCCTGCTGCGCCGGCTCGAGCATGAAGTTCATCAGCTTGTAGAGCACGTCGAGCTTTTCCTTCGGCACGCCCTTCGGAATCACCATGTAGTGGGCGTCGTTCACCCAGGTCATGTTGTCGAATGCGGCCACTTTGAATTCCGCCGGCACGATGCCGAGCGCGCGCGGGTTGATATCCCAGCCGGTCACCGTGACCGTCATGTCGCGCGTGCCCTCGCCCAGTTCCTTCATGACGGCCGAGGTTCCGCCCGGGTAGTACGGAATGCAGTCGTTGAGTTGCTTGAGGAACGCCCAGGTCTTGTCCCAGCCGTTGATCGGGTCCATCGGGTCCTTGTCGCCGAGCACATACGGCAGGCCCATCAGGAAGGTGCGGCCCGGGCCGGAGTTCGCCGGGCGCGCGTAGATCAGCTTGTTCGGATGCGCCTTGCACCACGCGAGCAGTTGATCCGGCGTCTTCGGGACGTCGGTGACCTTGGCCGGGTTGTATTCGAGCAGCGGACCCGCCGGCATATAGGTCACTTCGAGACCATAGCCCTGCGCGATGTCCTGCATCTTTCGCGGGCCGGGCGCGTACTTGTCGAGCACGCCGGGGAATGCCTTCGCGTTATCGGGAAGCAGTTTCTCCCACAGACCTTGCTGGATGCCGGCCGCGAGCGCGTCGGTGCCGGTCACGACGAGGTCGATGTCCGAGCGGCCCGCCGCCTGCATCGCCTTGATCTTGCCCGGCAGTTGCGGCGCGGGCGCGTTCGTGAAGGTGATGCTGGAAACCAGATCGGGATATTTGGCCTTGAACGCCTCGAAGCCCTTTTGCGTCAGTTGCAGATTGCCCGCAACGTCGACGATGTTGATCGATACGGGATCGGCCGCGTATGCCGCGCTCATGCCGAAAGCCGCGCTGACGGCGACGCAAACCGCCGCCAGTTTCACTGACAGTCCTGCCTTGAAAGCCATTTTGTCTCCTCACTTCTCTCGCAACCGGTGGTCGGGAAAAGGTCCGGTCGAATTCTTCGATTTCGTCGATCGCCGGCCTGTTTGTGCTTCGTTCTGATTCGTTTGTGCGCCGCTTGCTGGCACCTTGAATGTAGCGTGTCTCTGTACGCGTGCGTCCTCATGGCGACCGGATGCTGAAAAATAGCTAACGGGGTCATAGGATGTCAAGCAAATTGCTTCCCGCGAGTCTGTTACCGAAACAGTGGGAAGCCGGTTTTTCCTCTGGCGATAGCGGTTTGCAAGCTATGTCGGGAGATACCCCGAGCGGTTGTTTCCTATCTTTTTAACCGGGATTTAACTGTTGTTTCCTGCGGAGTTATTGTGACTTTCCTTTTCGGTCGAAGGTCGCGGAATACTCAACGCAGGGGCAAAGCAGATGGAATTGGCTTGGTGCCACGAAGCGGAGCGCGGCGAATGTTGAAGTTTTAGGGCGACCAACCGAAGGGTAGCGCCGCAGTCGCTCTGAAGTTGTCAAACAACTTACCCGCCGGCGAGCAAGTTTTTGCTCGCCCGAGCCAAGGTTGTGTGACAACTGTAGCAGTGGCTAGTCGCCGAATATCCGGTCGAGCGCGTTTTGAAGATGCGCCTTCATCGCTTTCCCAGCGCGGGCGGGATCGCGTGCGCGGATCGCCTCGAGGATTTCGAGATGTTCACGCTGGACCACACGCTGGCGCTCGAGCGTTTTCACGAACGACAGATTGCGCGACAGGTTCATGCTGACTTCGACCTGTTCCTCGATGAACGCCAACGCGGTAATGAAGAACTGGTTCTTCGATGCGCGTGTAACCGCGAGATGGAACGCAAAATCGTCTTTTGCGCCGATGCCCTGCTGCGTCTCGACGACGCGCTCAAGCCGGTCCCATGCATCCTGAATCGCGCGAAGGCCGTCTTCATCGGCCTTGATGGCGGCGAATTCCGCCGCGCCGGACTCTGTCACGATCCGAAATTCGTAACAACGACGGATGTCGGAGAGTGTTTCAAGCGGGGCGAATCGGCGCACATCCGGATCGGGACGGCGTCCGACGATCGTTCCCGAGCCGCGCCGCGTCACGATGATTCCGTCCGCGCGCAATCGCGCGAGCGCTTCGCGGACGGTCGGTCGAGAGGTTGCGAAACGTTCAGCGAGCGCATGCTCCGTGAGAAGCCGGTCGCCCTCCTTGAACTCGCCTTCCACGATGCTGTTGAGGATGTCGCTGTAAATGCGATCGGCGAGTCCGGATGACTTACGCTCGTTCATGTGGCGCTTGTCGTGCTTGTCAGGGTGGGAGACCGATTGTAAGGCAGATTTTTCGCGCCGAGCGACGCGTAGGGATCAGGCGCGAGCAATAAAAAAGGCGGTCGACGCAGGAGCTGCGTCGACCGCCTTCGTATGCTCGGCTGTTACGTCAGGCGCTTACCACTGGTGGCCCGCGCCGATCGTAAACCCGACGTTGCCGGAACTGCTGGTATTGCCCGAAGCCTTCACGACCCATCGATCGTCCTGCGTCACGTACGAGATGCCGATCGCCGCACCGGATGCGCTCGCGTAACGCGCCCCGGCGACGGATACCATGGTCCTGCCCGGAGCGGTCGGCTGCGGCAATCCCGCTGCGGCCATTGCTGCGGCGATACCGCCGTACGCCGTGCTGGCGACATTGTTGATCTGGCTCTGCACGCCGGCGATGCGCGAATCGGTATAGCTTTGTGCCTGCGCCGATGCCAGATTCAATTGCCGGACGTTGACCGCATCGGTCTGTTGCTCGCCGTTGGCAACGTTCGTGATCTGGCGTTCGTTGCCTGCCGATCCGACTGACACCGTGTTCACCCGGTCGGCCACCGAATTCGCACCGAGCGCGACCGAATTGTCCGCACTCGCGCTGGCGTTCGCACCGATGGCCGTGGCGTGCGTGCCGGTGGCGCTGGCGACCTCGGTGGCGCGATTGCCATCGGCGGCGAACAAGGTATTGCCACCGCTTTCGGCAATATTCGTCACGCGGTCGAGCGCGGCGTTCATCTGGTTCACGTTCACGGCATCGGTGCCGGCTAAACCATCCGCGACGTTGTGAATCGTCGTCGCGCCGGTTTTATTGCCGAGCGTGATGCTCGTGTAGTCGGGTTTGCCATCCGTGCCCGAGTCATAGGTGACGGCGGACTTCGTCGAGCCGTCGCCATCGATCAGGCCCGCCTGCTTCAACTGCGACACATTGACTGCGTCCGTATCCGCCGTGCCGGCGGCGACGTTCGTGATCTGGCTTTCCGCGCCTGTCGCGCCGACCGAAACGGTATTCGAACGATTCGCCACCGAGTTCGCGCCCAATGCCACCGAATTGGCTGCCGTCGCCGACGCAGCGCCGCCGATCGCCACCGAGTCCGCGCCCGTCGCGGACGAATCCGGCAGCGTGGAATTGGCGTGGAAGTACTTGATCCCGCCGCCTGTCGCGATGGTGTTCAGCGTGTTGTTGATCGTGTCGATGTCGGTCGAATTCTGGGCCGTGCGTCCGTCCAGATTCGCCAGTGCGCCCCCGACGGTGTTGTGCGTCGAGTTGTCCGTGAACTTGTAGGTCGGCCCGGTGATCTTGCCGTCCGCGTCCACGGATGATCCGCCGCCCAGTGCGTCCGCGACGCTTCGTGCAGTCCCGAAGAGTTGCGAACCGTTGATCGCTTCGCGGCTATCGAGCGCAACCGTTCCGTTTGCCACGTTGTCGATTGTCACGTGGGCTTGCGGATCCTGAGCATGCAGCGTGATCTTGCTGTGCGTCGGATCGTCGTAGGTTACGGCGTTCGCGACACTGGTCGAGATCGTCGAGTTCAACTGAGAGACGTTGACCGCATCGGTTTTTTCCGTACCCGTTGCGACGTTCGTGATCTTCCGTTCCGCGCCCTCTGCACCAACGGAGACGGTGTCGGCACGATCCGCACGCGAACCGGAGCCGAGCGCGACGGCATTACTTGCGGATGCGATCGCACCGCCGCCGATTGCCACCGCATCGACGCCGGACGCGGACGAATCCGCCAGGGTCGAATTGGTGTGGAAGTACTTGATGCCGCCGCCGTTGTTGATGGTGCTCAGCGTCGTGTTGATGATGTTGATGTCCGATGTGTTCTGCGTGACGCGGCCGTCGAGATTCGAGAGAGAGTCCCCGACGGTGTTGTGCGTCGAGTTGTCGGTGAACTTGTAGGTCGGGTTGGTGATCTTGCCGTCGGCGTCCACCGATGATCCGCCGCCCAGCGCGGCCGCAGCGCTTTGCGCGGTTGCGAAGAGTTGCGAGCCGTTGATCGCTTCGAGGCTGTTTGCGTTTATCGCACCAGGCGCGACATTCTTGAGCGTAACGGGCGTGCCGAGCGTGCCGAGCGTCACGCTCGTGTGGTCCGGATCGTCGTATTGGACGGTGTTTGTCAACGCGACCGATAGAGAATTGACGCCGGTTGAAAGGGAGACCACTGCGCTCGAAGTCGAGGTCGAGAGCGTATCGATGCCGGTTGACAGCGATGTCACCGCCGTGGATGTGGACGCGGACAGCATGTCGATGCCGGTCGACAGGGATGTGATGCCGGAGGTTACCGTGCTGAGGCCGGTCGACAGCGACGCGACGTTCGACGTCACCGTGCTCAAGCCCGTCGAGGTCGATGTCGATAGCGAGTCGAGGCCCGACGTCACCGTGCTGAGGCCTGTCGAGGTCGATGTCGACAGCGAGTCGAGGCCCGACGTCACCGTACTGATACCGGTTGACAGTGAGCTCACGTTCGACGTGATCGTGCTCACGCCGGTCGAGAGCGAGCTCACGTTGGAGCTTACTGTGCTGAGGCCGGTGGAAAGCGAAGTGACGACCGAGGCCACCGTGCTCAGGCCCGTCGAGGTCGATGTCGACAGCGAGTCGAGGCCCGACGTCACCGTGCTCAGGCCGGTGGACAGTGAGCTCACGTTGGACGTGATCGTGCTCATGCCCGTCGAGAGCGAACTCACATTGGAGGTCACCGTACTGAGGCCGGTGGAAAGCGAAGTGACGCCCGAGGTCACCGTGCTCAGGCCGCTGGACAGTGAGCTCACGTTCGACGTGATCGTGCTCACGCCCGTCGAGAGCGAGCTCACGTTGGAGGTCACTGTACTGAGGCCGGTGGAAAGCGAAGTGACGACCGAGGTCACCGTGCTCAGGCCCGTCGAGGTCGATGTCGACAGCGAGTCGAGGCCCGACGTCACCGTGCTTACTCCGGTGGACAGTGAGCTTACGTTGGACGTGATCGTGCTCACGCCCGTCGAAAGCGAGCTCACGTTGGAGGTCACCGTACTGAGGCCGGTGGAGAGCGAAGTGACGACCGAGGCCACCGTGCTCAGACCCGTCGAGGTCGATGTCGACAGCGAGTCGAGGCCCGACGTCACCGTGCTCACGCCGGTGGACAGTGAGCTCACGTTGGACGTGATCGTGCTCACGCCCGTCGAGAGCGAACTCACATTGGAGGTCACCGTACTGAGGCCGGTGGAGAGCGAAGTGACGACCGAGGCCACCGTGCTCAGACCCGTCGAGGTCGATGTCGACAGCGAGTCGAGGCCC
>NZ_JARUXO010000004.1:502832-732444 GCF_031451275.1 Caballeronia sp. LZ029 | reverse complement strand
GACGTCACCGTGCTCACGCCGGTGGACAGTGAGCTTACGTTGGACGTGATCGTGCTCACGCCCGTCGAGAGCGAACTCACGTTGGAGGTTACTGTACTGAGGCCGGTGGAAAGCGAAGTGACGACCGAGGCCACCGTGCTCAGGCCCGTCGAGGTCGATGTCGACAGCGATTCGAGACTCAAATTCACTGTGCTCAGGCCCGTCGATAGCGAACTCACTCTGCTCGACGCAGTGCTCAGGCCCGCGGACATCGAACTGGATACCCCAAAAAGCTGGGTGCCGTTGACCGCGTCGAGGCTGCCATTACTCAACATTCCCGCCGCCACTCCCGTGATCTTGTTGCGGTTCATGTTGATCTGCGCATAGGCGTTGATCGTGGTCGTTCCAGCGATGGGATCCGTGACGATGGCGAACTGGTCGGACCCCGCGGTGCCAAACAGAAGCGTGTAGGAGTCTGGAGCAAGCGCATAAGCGCCCGCTAAGGCAGCTTGATTGAACGCCACAAATCCCACGCCAGTCTTGCCGCCGCTGTCGCAATCTGCGCCATTCTGCGGACCGCTAGCCGTCGATGAGAAGCAATTCGAAAGCGCACTCGAATCGAAGACGCCGTTCGTATAGCTATTCGCCTCCACCGCGTGCGCAGTTCCGCCCGCAAGCGTGGCCATCGTGGAAGCTGCCACAACCACCGATCGCTTCGTGCTCTTCCCCCTCGTTCGAGCGAGTTCTGGCACCACAACCCACTTTTCACACGCCTGGCTCCAAACCACTTTATATGTCTTGTTCACTCAAAAACCTCGTAGATTCAATCGCAATTTTGTGACTCGGCGTTAGACGCCTGCTCGCCAGGACAGGTAAAAAGAAATAGCTCGTCATTGCTCGGGTTTCGATTGCGTCGGATCGCGCCGACAATCGAAATAGAAGAGCATTCAATGGAGTTGACCAGACTTGTTAGTTCGTTGTACTGATCTAACAAACCAGAATAGGGGATTGCTGACGGCACCTTGTCCCAGGCGAATCACGCAATTCTTGACGTTTCTCTAGAAATTCTCAATTGATATGTTCTGAAAATCGCCGCTTGATGCAGAAAAATCGCAACTTCGCCGGCGATTCACGCGCGTTACCGGAAAACTTTCTTAGCCGTAAATGCTTCGAAATTTTTATTAACTGATTTTAGTCAGCTAGTTAATCTAATTGATTGTCAATGACAGGCAAATCCAAATTCGCGAGCGATTGGAAAACCGCCTGAGATAAGTCGGGAATGGAGAGCGATAAACGCCGAGACAGAATTCGCTTCTACGCTCGGCTTCGTTGTGCTCACGAGGTCGAGCCCGGACGCCGTCCGCATACGACGCCGCAGAGAAATCCGCGTCGACCATCAAGGGAAAACGGGCCGCGATGCGCATCCTTCGCACACCACAAACAAAAAGCGCGCCGTGGTTTCCCAACGGCGCGCCTCGACCCACATAACCAACACTCAAATCGACAACAACTCGCGCGCTTCCTTCGCCGTCGCCACCGGCCTTCCATACTCCGCACACAGCGACGCCACCCGGCTCACCAACTGCGCATTGCTCTTCGCGAGCGTGTCCTTGTCCCAGCGCACGTTGTCTTCCAGTCCCGTCCGACAATGCCCGCCCAACTGCAACGTCCAGTGATTCACCTCAAGCTGATGACGCCCGATGCCCGCAGCCGTCCACGTCGCATCGGGCAGATGCTTCTTCAACTGCTCGACTTCGAACTCGAGAATCTCGAGCCGCGCGGGCAACGCATTCTTCACGCCGAGCACGAACTGCACGTGAACGGGCGGCTTCAGCAGACCCTGATTCACGAGATCGACGGTGCTATAGAGCATCGCCAGATCGAAAATCTCGATCTCGGGCTTCACGTTGTGATCGAGCATCATCTGCGCGAGCGAGCGCACGAAATCGGGCGGATTCTCATACACGATCGTCGGAAAGTTGACCGAGCCCGTCGCGAGCGACGCCATGTCGGGCTTCAGGTCGAGCATCGCGCCGCGTTGTTCGAACGAGCGTCCGCGACCGCCCGTCGAGAACTGGATGATGATGTCCGGACAATGCTTGCGAATGCCCTCCTGCAATTCCGCGAACCGATGCCGGTCCGAGCTGGAGCGTTCGTCTTCGTCACGCACATGCAGGTGCACGAGTGTCGCGCCCGCTTCATACGCCTCGTGCGTGCTCTCGATCTGCTCGGCGATCGTGATCGGCACCGCGGGATTGTCCTTCTTGCGCGGCACCGAGCCGGTGATCGCCACCGATATCACGCAGGGTTCTTTCGTAGGGGATTGGGTCACGCTTCGCTCCTTGACGGCGCCATCCTTGCGGCAACAATGCGGGAATCGCGAACGGCGCTCAAATTTGAACTAACTAGTACGTTTGTAATGATGGGGCATCGTGCGTTCCGCTGCAAGCCAAACAAACCCTAACGCGCCGGTCCTCGCGGAGTCGCCGTTCGTACGAAGAATCGCCGCGCTTTTTCTCTATTGCCGCTCCGCGTGTTCCGCGAGCATTTTTCCGACCTGCTCGTCGGTGATCGCCGGTTTGATGTCGAACATGAACAGATCGGCCCATTCATGCGCCCAGCGCGCGAGCGGGTCGATTTCGTCGCATTCGCAGACGGCGACGCCCCAGATGGAACCGATCGCATGCCAGCGTCCCAGCAGCCTGATGCCCTCGGGCGGCGCGCCGCGCGTTTGCAGGAATCGTTCGGCCGCCTGTCGTTCGACCTCGGGCTGCGCAGTCCAGTTGACGATGAATAGCATGGCTCGATCCTCCTGTTGGAACGCCATGAAACGGCGCGGGGCGCCGGGTCGCCTCCGCATCGGCACATCGGGCCCGACGCGGTTCATCCAGTATAGGAGGCCGCGATCGAGCCAGCCGTGCATTGCATCGCGGCTCGTCGCGATCGATGCGCATGGCGGTCAATGCATCACGACGACCGGCGCCGCGAACACCGGCTGCGCATAGGTGATCCTGACGGCCGGCGCGACCGCATAAGGCGACACGACGACGACGGGCCTCGGAGGCGGAGGCGGAGGCACTGCGACCGCCACGGGCGCGACGACCACGGTGCGCGCGGGCACATAGTAATAAGTCGGCCTCGGCGGCGGCGCGTAGTAATACACGGGACGCGGCGGCGGCGCATAGACGACGGCGGGCGCGACATAGGAAACCTGCACGCTCGTTCCGGCCAACGCGGATTCCGCGCAGGTCAGGCTGATGGCGGCGACGGCGGAAACGCTGAGCAAACGGATGTTCATGGTGAAGTCCTCATGCATCGTGAGTCATGGATTTCGGCAGCGTGAACGAAACACATCTGCCGGCGATGAGAACGATAGCGAAGCGTCGCCCGGAACGTGAGCCATAACTTGTGTCGCCGCATGTCGTCGCAATCTCGCATGCAATCCGGCGACATGATTCGTAGCATTCACGAGATTGCGTTCGCCGCGCGGCTCAATAGAATGACATCACCGTCGACATTCATTCGTACCCGGACCAGGGAGAGAGCCATGCGAAAAATTCTTGTCATCCTTGCCGCATGCGCGGCGTGCGCCACGTCGGGCGGCGCGTTCGCGCAAACCGCCACGCAGCCGATGGGCGCGAGCCCGCGCGTCGAACACGCGCTCGGGCAGTTGCAGACGCGCTTCTCGAGCGCCAACACGACGCACGACGGCAAGCTCACTCGCGCGCAGGCATCGGCCGGCATGCCGATGGTGGCCAAGCACTTCGACCAGATCGACACGCAGAAGAACGGCTACGTGACGCTGCCGCAAATCGAAGCCTTCATGCGCGAGCACGCCGCGCAACGCTGATCCGGAGCATCCATGGAAATCCTGCCGAAGATCATCGTGCTCGACGACGAAGCCGAGTTGCGCAACATGCTGCAGCGTTTTCTGAGTTCGCAAGGTTTCGAGGTGCGCGTCGTCGAGAATGGCAAGCGGCTCGACCGCTACCTTCAGCGCGAGCCTTTCGATCTGCTCGTGCTCGACTGGATGATGGAGCCCGAAGACGGCCTCTCGGTCTGCAAGCGCCTGCGCGCCGAAGGCCAGACGCTGCCCATCCTCATGCTCACGGCCAAGGGCGATCCGGTCGACAAGGTGATCGGACTCGAAACCGGCGCCGACGATTACCTCGCCAAGCCCTTCCTGCCACAGGAACTGGTCGCTCGCGTGCGCGCGTTGCTGCGCCGCCAGAAGATCGCCGCCGGCGATCCGACGCACACGCAGCAGGTCGTCCGCTTCGGCGAATTCCGTCTCGATCTCGCCAAGCAGAAGCTCTATCGCAACGGCGAGCCGTTCGAAATGCATTCCGCGCAGATGCAATTGCTTCACGCGCTCGGCTCGTCGCCGAACCGCGCGGTGAGCCGCGACAACCTCATCGCACGCACGCGCGGCCGCGATCACGACGCGCTCGATCGCAGCATCGACGTGCAGGTGCTGCGGCTGCGTCAGATCATCGAGGAAGACTCGGGCAAGCCGCGCTTCATCAAGACCGTCTGGGGCGTCGGCTACATGCTGCTCGCCGAAATCGAATCGTGAGCGCCGCGCCTCGCGTACGCCCTGTGTCGCTCGTGCCGCGCTCGCTCTTCGCGCGCAATATCCTGCTGCTCGTCGCGCTCGTCGCGGTGAGCCAGGTGTGCGCGATCGCGGTGCTGCTGCACTTCATCCAGACGCCGCGCATCGAGCGGGCGGCCGCGACGTTCGCGAGCTATATCGTCACGCTCGACACGCTCCTGAAAACGACGCCGCCCGACGCCGCGCAAACCGTCGCCGCGCATCTCGACATTCACGCCGAGCTGCCCGCCGGCGCGCACGAGACGGCGCCGGGATCGCGCCTGCGCTTCTATCAAACGTATCAGCGGCAGACGTTCGTCGAGAGCTTGCGGCGGCATCTGCCCGCCGACATGCTCGTGCGCTGGCAAGGCAGCGACACGGCCGACGACGGCCAGCAGCGATTGTGGATCCGCGCGCATCTGTCGGGCGAGCCGCGCTGGCTTGCGCTGCCGGTGCCCGAAGCCGCGCACGACGACGGCCTCGTGACCGCCCTCCTTCTTTCGCTCGGACTCGGCGCGCTCGCGTTCGCGACGGCCTATGTGATCCAGCGTCACCTGAATCGCCCGCTCGCGCATCTCGCCGATGCCGCGCGGCTCGTTTCCGCGGGCGGCGAGCCCGGCGTCCTGCCGACGGACGGCCCGACCGAAATCGCGCAGGTGAGCGGCGCGTTCAATCGCATGACAGCGGCGCTGAAGGAAGCCGAAGCGACGCGCGCACTGATGCTCGCGGGCATCTCGCACGACATCCGCACGCCGATGACCAAGCTGCGCCTCGCCATGGCGATGTCCTCCATACCGTCGAAGGACGCGTCGTTCGCGGCATCGGCGGAGGGCTATCTCGACACCATCGACACGATTCTTCAGCAGTTCATGGACTACGCGGGCAGCGGCGCGAAGGAGACGCCCGTCGTCGGCGATCTCAACGCGCTCGTTGCCAATCTCGCCGCCGATTTCGCGGGACTGGGGCACGAGTTCGCGCTCGATCTCGGTGCTATCGAACCGTTCCCGTTCCGTCCCATCAGCATGATGCGCATACTCATGAACCTGATGCAGAACGCGGTGCTGTACGGCGTCGTCGGGCTGGAAGTGCGCACGTGGACGGACACGCAGGCGAAAGCCGCCTGCGTCGTGATCGCGGATCGCGGCAAGGGACTCGGCGGACAGGATCCGGAAGCGCTCAAGCAACCGTTCAAACGCGGCGGCGGCGAAGGCCAGCCGAAAGGCACGGGGCTGGGTCTCGCGATCGTCGAGCGCATCGCGCGGCTGCACGGCGGCACGCTCGAATTGCGCGCGCGCGAAGGCGGCGGCGCGGAAGCGCGCATCGTGCTGCCGCTTTCGGGTGTTGCGGCGAGCTAGCGCTACTCCGTTGCGTGAGCGTCGTCGGGATCGGCGATCGCCTGCTTGTCGCCGCCCTGCTGCGCCGCCTGCGCCTGTTCCTCGACGACCGTCGATTCGCGTGCGAGCGGCGCGATCGCCTGCAACGGGACCAGCGGTTGCGCACGCGCGTTGACGCCGGCCGGGCTCGGCTCGTTATCGTGGATCAACGCGCGGATGCGCGGATAAATCTGCCGCTCCCAGCGCTTGCCGTTGAACACGCCGTAGTGCCCGACGCCCGTCTGCACGTGATGCGCCTTCAGGTAAGGCCGCAGCTTGTCGCACAGATCCTGCGCGGCGAGCGTCTGGCCGACCGCGCAGATGTCGTCGCGCTCGCCCTCGACGGTAAAGAGCGCGGTGCGCCGGATCGCCGACGGATCGACCTTGCGGCCGCGCACTTCGAGCTGCTTCAACGGCAGCGCGTGCCGCTGAAAGATGGTATCGACGGTTTCCAGATAGAACTCCGCGGTGAGGTCCATCGTCGCGAAATATTCCTCGTAGAAAACGCGGATCGCGTCCGCCTGCGCGGGGTCGCCCTTCGCGCGCTGATAGTGCATCTCCTCGAACGATTCGAGGTGACGCGGGAGATTCATCGACATGAACGCGCCCAGTTGCACGAAGCCCGGATAGACGCGCCGCATCGCGCCCGCGAAGCCGAACGGCACCATGCCGATCAGATTGCGCTCGAACCATTCGATCGGTTTGCTCTTCGCGAGCTCGTTCACGCGCGTCGGATTCACGCGTGTGTCGATCGGACCGGCCATCAGCGTCATGCTGGCCGGCTCGGCGGGATGCCGGTCCTCGGCCATCAGCGCGACCGCCGAGAGCGCCGCGACGGTCGGCTGACACACCGCGAGCAGATGCGTCCCCGGCCCGATCGTTTCGATGAAGTCGATGAGGTGGTGCACATACTCGTCGAAGCCGAAACGGCCGTGCATCAGCGAGACGTCGCGTGGATTGCGCCAGTCGGTGATATAGACGTCGTGGTCCGCGAGCATGGTGCGCACGGTGCCGCGCAGCAGGGTCGCGAAGTGGCCGGACATCGGCGCGATGACGAGCACGCGCGGCTGCGCGACGGATACCTCGTCTTTGCGGAAATGCAGCAGGTCGCAGAACGGCGTGCGCGCGGCGACCTCTTCCACGACGCGCATCGGCTTGCCATCGACGTTCACTTCCGCGATATCGAAGGCCGGGCGAGTATGCGTGAGCCCGGACAGCTCGATCAGCTCGCAGATCGCCGTGAGGCCGCGGCCCTGCGGCGTCGCGCCGATCTCCTTCCAGACACGCAGCGCGCCCTCGACGAGCGCGGCGGCGTGGCGCATGGGCAGCATCGAATCGGACCAGGCCTGATAGCCCGCGTAAGCAAAGGGATTCATCTCTCTTGCACGCGGGCGGCGCATGCGTCGATATGGAGCGTCGAAATAAGGCAATAGCTATGCCAGTCGACCGAGGCGGCGGCTCACCCGACTGAACAATTGGCATACCCTTTGCACTGTTACCATTCACGAGCGCGTTTTGCCGCCTTTCGGTGCCAACACGCACCATGCTCGATCCGTCCTGGTGCACGACGTCCGAGGAGACGCTCATGGCGAACGCCACGCTCACCATCAGCAGCAAGAACTATTCGTCCTGGTCGCTGCGCGGCTGGCTGCTCACGAAGTTCAGCGGGCTGCCGTTCGATGAAGTCGTGATGCCCGCCGACGATCCCGGCGCGCGCGCCGAGCTCCTGCTGCTCTCGCCATCGATTCTCGTGCCCTGTCTCTTTCATGATGGCATCAAAGTCTGGGACACGCTCGCGATTGCGGAATATCTGAACGAAGTATGTCCCGATGCCGGACTGTTGCCGAAGGAACGCGCCGAGCGCGCGCATTGCCGGGCGATCTGCGGCGAGATGCATTCGGGCTTCGCCGCGCTGCGTTCCGCCCTGCCGATGAACCTCAAGGCGCACTTTCCCGGCTTCAAGGTGTGGGCACGCGCGCAGACCGATGTCGAGCGCATCGTGACCATCTGGCACGAGTGTCTCGCGCAATACGGCGGTCCGTATCTGTTCGGCGAACGTTCGTGCGCGGATGCGATGTTCGCGCCGGTCGTCACGCGCTTCGTCACCTACGACGTGAAGCTCGACCCCGATATCGTCGCGTATGGCGAGCGCATTCTCGCGATGCCGGAAATGCGCCAGTGGATTGCGGATGCACAGCAGGAAGCCGAAGAAATCGACGAGCTGGATATCGAATTCTGAACGCCGCACCGCGAACGCGCCGGGTTGTCCTTTCCTTCGTCCGTGAACCATACTGGGTTGTAGGAGGAAATTCCTCATGGAACCGTCTATCGATCCAGGCGCTTCGGCGAGGCGCGCCGCGCCGACGCTGCACGTGCGCTTCTCCGACGCCGACGCCATTCCGTTTCCGACGCGCACCGTCGAGCGCGGCGACGCGCTTTACTGCATGGGCGAGCCGCTGCGCAGCGTCTATACGGTGCAAAGCGGATGCTTCAAGACCGTCGCGACCTTTCCCAGCAGCAACGACGACAGCGCTCCGCACACGCAGGTCACGGGTTTCCACTTCGCGGACGAAACGCTCGGTCTCGACGGCGTGTGCACCGGCCGGCACGAAAGCGACGCCATCGCGCTCGAATCGAGTGTCGTGCGCATCATGCCGGTCGGCATACTCGAACCCTTGTGCCGCGAGTACGCGGCGATGCAGCACGAACTGCTCGCGATCATGAGCGCGGAAATCGTGCGCGCGTCGCGTCTCGCGCTGATGCTCGGCACGATGCCCGCGCGCGAACGCGTCGCCGCCTTCCTGCTCGACTTCTCAGAACGGCTCGACGCGCGCGCCTCGTCCGTTGGCGACCCGACGAACGAACTGATTCTGCCGATGACCCGCGCGGATATCGGCAGCTATCTGGGCCTGGAGCTGGAAACCGTGAGCCGCACGCTTTCGAAGCTGCAGCGCGAGGGCGCGATCGGGCTCAATGGGCGGCAGGTGCGCATCGTGGATCGCACGATGCTCGAACATCACTGACGAACGTTCGTCGACTTATCCGAACTAAGCGCGCACCGTGAGCACGGCCGCGCCCGTGAGCCTGCCTTCGCGCAGATCGGCAAGCGCGCGGTTCGCCTCGTCGAGCGGATAAGGCGTCGTGTGCAGATCCAGATGAAACTGCCCGGCGATGTCCATGAACGCGCGCCCATCCTCGCGCGTGAGATTCGCCACGGACATGACGCGGCGCTCGCCCCATAGCAGTTCGTACGGAAACGAAGGAATGTCGCTCATGTGGATGCCGCCGCACACCACGGCGCCGCCCTTCGCGACCGCCTTGAGCGCCGCGGGCACGAGCGCGCCGGCCGGCGCGAAGATGAGCGCGGCGTCGAGTTCGTCCGGCGGCGTCTCGTCGCTGCCGCCCGCCCAATGCGCCTTCAGATCGAGCGCGAGCCGTTGCGCGGCGGTATCGCCCGGACGCGTGAACGCGTAGACCGAACGCCCTTCATGGTTCGCCACCTGCGCGACGATATGCGCGGCCGCGCCGAAGCCATAGATGCCGATGCGCTGCGCATCGCCCGCCATCGCGAGCGTGCGATAGCCGATGAGTCCCGCGCACAGGAGCGGCGCCGCTTCGACATCGGAATAACGCTGCGGCAGATGCAGGCAATAGCGCGCATCGGCGACGACACGTTGCGCATAGCCGCCGTCGATCGTATAGCCCGTGAAGCCGGGCGTATCGCACAGATTCTCGCGGCCCGCCGCGCAGTAGCGGCACTGCCCGCATGTATGACCGAGCCACGGCACGCCCACGCGATCGCCGGGCGCGAAGTCCGTCACGCCAGCGCCGAGTTGCGCGACCGTTCCCACGATCTCGTGTCCCGGAATCACCGGCCGCTTCGGATGCGCGAGTTCGCCGTCGACCACATGCAGATCCGTGCGACACACGCCGCACGCACGAACGTCGATGAGCAGTTCGCCCGCGCGCGGCGCGGGATCGGGCATATCGAGCATCTGCAGAACGGGAGCGTTGCCGTCGAAAACCATTGCACGCATGAGTACGTCTCCTGAATTTTTCGATATTGCAGTGCAGCGCTTTGCGTTGCGAGCGGTGCGACACATCGTGCGCGTCAGCAATGCCGTGGGGCGCGCGAAGCCGGCGTGGTGCACGTATGCACGACCAGCGAGCGTCGATGTAACGTGACATCGCCCGATGATGCGCCGCGTTCATCGACCGTGGATCGCGCGTGCATGCGGCAATGTGCCTCCGATGCTTGTCTCCGAAGCGTCAGATTGTCGTACTAAACTAAAGCCATGCAGTTCAGAAGCGAAGCGGCATTTCGGCATCGGTCTTGCTTTACTGGTTCGACTGTCATCGCTGTTGCAGCGCGGCGCAATTCACGGTCGCATCGGCGATGGAACCCATTACATGCGCGGCGTTAAAACTTATCCGCCGCGCGCAGTTCGAACCTGTCATCGCGGTCCGTTTGGGCCGCGCAGTAACGCTTAACAATACGCGCGGCGCAAGCCGCCATTCATCGACGACGCTCATGGCCAGTGCGAAAGTGCTGAGCGTCTCGTCCATCGAATCGTTTCATGGAGGATGACATGCGTATCACGGTCAAGCTGGATGGTTTCGAAGGCGCTCAATCGGCGGCCTACGCCATCCTGTGGCTCGACAAGGAAACACGGCGCTGGTCGCGCGAGGGCCACCAGGCGGTCGAAGTGCCGGACTGGGGAGGCTTGCGCTCAGGTTCGAACGGCACGATGATCTGCGGCCAGCAGGTCGGCGAGCCGATCTGCGTGCTGGAGCGCCTCGACGTCGACGCACCCGACGGCCCGTGCGAAGGCCTCGCCGGACGCGTGCTGTGGTATGCGGACGGCACGGCGACGAAGAGTACTGGACGCTGGCACGTGCAGTGCATCGACCGCGAACAGATCAAGGCGGAGCACGGTGTCTTCGCCGGCGAGGAGGGAATCTGATCGACGTGCGGGAACGTCAGGGCTCGTCGCTCGGAAACGGTGTGAGCATCACGACGAACGACGCAGCCCCGACGAGAATCGCGAGCACGCCGTAATACATCACGGCCGTCTCGTCGAATAGCAGGCCGCGCAACGAAGCATGGATGCCGCCCAGCGTCACGAACACGGCGCCCAAGGCCGCGACGATGCGCCCTTCACCATTGATCATGATGTTCTCCCGAGCATCGGACGGCGCTGGCCGCTCGCGTGGTCGCTTCTCGCGGCCACATCGGGTTCTATGCCGATATCGCGCCGGCATGATTTCATGGTCGTTTGCGCGGCGCGGCATGCGTTGACCTGCATCAACCTGCTTCGCCGGCACGCTCCCCGGCGATAACGATCGCTCGTTCTGGTGTTTTCCCTTGCCCCATTTCCGGCGCTTATATTGGTAGTATCAGGTGCTCGTTGCGCGTTGGCATGATCTCGCGCGCACGGCGCATGCTGCCCGGGTCATCCTCGCCTTTGCCCGCAAGAATGGCTCGCATTCGACCGACAGAACCCTGGGGAGGCACGATGAATCAAAATTTCAGCGACCCGTTCAGCCAGTTTGCCGCCATGTTCCAGCAGTACCAGCTTCCGGGGTTCGACGTCACTGCGATCATGGAATCGCGGCGCAAGGATGTGGAAGCGCTCGCGGCGACCAACCGCGTCGCGTTCGGCGGCATGGAAGCGCTGCGCGACAAACAGGTCGAAATTCTGCGGCGTACCTTGAGCGATCTGGAAAACATCGCAAAGCAATTCGCCAATACGTCGACGCAACCCCCGTTCAACGCCAATGAAGTCGTGCAACGCGCGCTGCACAACGCGCTCGCCGACATGCAGGACATCGCGCGCACCACTCAGCAGACTCAGGCGGAAGCCTATGCGCTCGTCAGCAAGCGTATGGAAGACGCGCTGAAGGAACTGAAGGCGTCTATCGAGAAGCCCAAGAGCTAGCCTCGCGCGTCTCTGACGAGGGCCGGCGTCCGGTAACGGCGAGCCGGCCTTATTTCTTTCCCTGCGTCGTGATCTGGAAAATATCGACGGCCACGCGATCGCGGCCGTACTTGCCCGTCAGCGCGGCAAGGCGTTTCTCGACGGCACGCAGATATTCGGGCTTCGCCTCGCTGTCGGGGCGCGCCGAATCGAAGAGCGGCGCGGGCGTGACCGTCAGCACGATCATCTCCGAACCGAATGGCTTGCCGACGACCCAGTCGCCCATCGTGCCGATGGTCGCCGTGTAGTTCGCCGGCGCCTGGTTGTCACGCGAGCGCGTATTGGGCAGCAGATGCACGACGCTGCCATCGAGCATGAAGTAATCGACGTTGACGTAAGACTCGAACGCCGGCGTCATCAGATCGATGATCAGCGGATCGCCTTCGATGAGACGTGTCGCGCGCGAACGCGTGTGCACCGACGCGGGCCGGCCCGACTGCCGGTTGGCCGTCCAGAACGGGCCGTACACCTTGAGCAGATCGCACTTGTCGTCGGCGACCTGCTGCACGCCGAAGTTCGTCGTCTTCACGCCCGGCACGCGGCCGAGCGTTTCCTTCAGGCGCGCGAGACCGAACTTCTGCGACACGAAGCCCTGCACGTCGACGGTCTGATCGTGCACCGACGCGACGAGCGCCGAACACGGCACGCTCGCGAGCACGGGCGTGACGGCTGCCATCGTGAGTTCGGGAACGGGTGTCGGCGGCGCTGCGGGCGTGATCGCCACCGCGGAAGCCGGCGCCGCGTTCTCGGGCGCGTGCGTGGTGACCGCGCCTGTGGCGCTTCCTTCCGATGGACGCGACGGCGTTTCGCGCGCGCTTTCCTCGCCGCGTCCCGACTGATCGTAGAAGTAATAACCCGCTCCGGCGATCAACGCCGCCACGACCGCCGCCGCGCCGATCGCGAGTTTCGGCGCGCCGCCCTTTTTCTGCTTGCGGCCCGTGGCCGGCGCGGCGTGCTCCTCGGCGATCTCTTCGAGGAATTGCGCGACGGTCGGTGTGCGCGCCTCGCGCTCGAACGCGAGCGCGGCCTTCAACGCTTTCCACTGCCTGTTGCCGAGATGCTCGGGGCGCTGCGGCTTCATGCCCGCGCTCCTCGCCTGCAGCGCGGGCACGCGGTCGAACGGATGCTTGCCCGTCAGCAGTTCATACGTGATGCAGCCGAGCGCGTAGATATCGTCGCGCGGATCGGGTTCGCGATGCTCCATCATCTCCGGGCTCGCGTACGCGGGTGTCATCGCGCCGAGACTGCCGGGATCGAACACGGTGGCTTCGGATTCTTCCTCGGGCCGCTGAATGACGCGCGAAATGCCGAAATCGATCACCTTCACTTCCGACGTGTCCGTCAAAAACACGTTGGGCGGCTTGAAATCGCAGTGAACGAATCCGCGTTCGTGCGCGTAGGCGAGCGCGTTGGCCATGCCCTTGAAGATCGGAAAGACCTCGGAGAACGGCATGCCCTTGAAATTCGGGTTCCGAAGCAATCGGGACAGCGGCTGGCCGGAGAGATATTCCATCGTCAGATAGACGATCTGGCCGTCGCGGTCGAAGTCGTAAACAGTGACGATGTTCCGGTGCGCGAGCTGTTGCGCCTTGCGCGCCTCGCGTTGGAGCGCGATCAGCGATTTCGGATTGCCGCGGAACTGGAGATTGAGCACCTTGATCGCGACATACGGCCGCCGATCCGACGCTTCGAGCTTGCGCAGATCGAGCGCCTTGTACACGGTGCCCATTCCGCCGATGCCGAGACATTCCTCCAGCACGAAGCGGCTGTTGAGCGTGTCGCCGACGCCTTTCATCTGCTGATCGTGATCGACCATCACCTGCGTCGCCTGGCTGCCGGTGCCGCTGCTCGGATCGCGCGACTGCGGCGGCGCAAAGCCGGGTGAGGTCTGCAGGCGCGTCTCGTCGCGGCTCGCGGGGCCCGTGGGGGAATCGGCTTCCGGACGCATGCGCCCCGTATGCTCGATGCGGCGGCGGATGGCCGCATAGATGTCGGGAGGCAACGGTCGCGCCGCATGCTCCTCGTCGAGGATTTCCATGAGCCGCTTCGCCGGAGTCTGCTCGGTCGCCAATGCGCCGTCCACTCCCGCGAAGAACTCGTCGCGCGACCCGCCGTCGCCCCGAAAAGTACGAATCGCTTGCGCAAAACTTGTCATCTGTGCGTCGCGATGCGTCTCCAATCGATCGAAACTACTTGTAGTAACAAAACCCCGGTGCTCGTTCGATACTAGCCTTCACATGACGCTTTCGCAAATGGCGTTTTCGATCATGAGCGGCATCGCGCACATGTCGTTCGGATACCGACACATCGGTGGCGAGTGTCGGCGCGGCGGCGGCAGATCGCGCGCTGCATCATTGTTCCGATCATGGATGGCACCGGATAAAACGCTGGCAATTCATGGCCTTGCGCGATTTATCCGGGTTTGAACCGCGCCTTGGCACGGCTTTCGCAAGAGAAATAGCGAACGTCCTTGCGGCAAAAGGCATGCGCCTTTCGCCGCCATCGGCGTTTGCCGACCGAAGTATGGCGCGCCGGATCGTGGAGTCGGTCCGGCGCGGCAAGGCGGATTGTCTATACTCGACTACGACTCCCCATTCTGGAGGAAACATCCATGGCCGTCCTCAAAATCAGGGATCTCGCCGACAGCGTCGAACTCGACAGGCAGGCGATGCATACGATCGTCGGCGGCGCGCGCGAGGGCTCGCGGGCGTCGTTTCGCATCCGGCCCGCGTCGAACACGAATCGTGTCGTCGATTATCCGGGCGTGCCGGTGAAGGACGTGCCGGCCGCCCAAACCGGGCCGTTCACGACCAAGATCGTGACGAAGACGTAACACCATCAGCGAGGGATTGCATCTCTCGCTGCGTCAATGGCGCACCGGCACGCCGGTGCCCGTCATCCCGCTTCCGAACGACGTACCCAGCGAACGCGCCGAGCGCTTGACGAGCGCGAGGCGCACACGCTCGCGCCCTTCTCCTTCGACATCGCCGAAATAACGCGTCTTGCCGGCGACCACCGCGCCGACCGGCAGGCCGTCGAGATACAGCACGCGATTGCCCGCGAGCGCCGGCACCTTCTCGCCCGGCAGCAAGGTGCCGACGAGATTGAGCGGATCGACCGCCGATAGCGCGACGAACGCGCCGTCCTTCGGCCGCTTGCGCATGTCGCGCAGGAGCGGCACCGCGTCGGGCAGCGCGAACTGCTCGCCCGCCAGCCCGGCGACGAAGCGCCCGCCGCGAATCTCGCCACGCGCTTCCAGCCTGTGATAGACGCGCAGCAGGTCGCGCCACGGCGGCAGCCATTGCGCCTCGCGCTCCAGAAGCCGCCAGAACACGACCCCATAGCGCCGCAACAGCGTCAGCGCGACGTGCTCGATATCGGCTTCGTCGCGCGCATCGTCGGGCTTCGCGCGGCGCAGGAGCGCCCAGCGCCCCGCATCGTCCATTCCGCCGATGAGGAGGCCGCCGCGCCTCGGACGACGCGCGAACGCGTTGCGCTTCGCCGCGGGCGCGAGGAGCGCGCGCAGGCCCGCGAAGCTGTCGGCGTTGACGAGCCCGAGCGCGACGAGTTCGCCGAGCGCGTCTTCGAGCTCGGTGCGCAAGAGCCGCACGTCGTCGAGCAGTTCGTCGAAGAACATCGCGCCGTGGGCTTTCAGAGCGTCGAACACGCGTTCGGCGCGCGACGAAAGCTGCGGCGCTTCGTCCGGGCGCATGAGCCCGTTCCACGCATCGAGATGACGGCGCGGCAGCAGCACGATCGGCGTGCCGCGCACCGGGCCGCCCGACGCACGCGAACGGCCCGCCGGTCGCGTCCACACCAGCTTGCCCGCGCGGCAGAGGTCGTCGAGCCACATGCCGGAATAATCGGCGATGCGCGCCGGCAGGATTTCATCCTCCCATGCGACGGCGGGCGCCTCGAATCCTTCTAGCTGCTCCAGCACGGCGCCGAGCGCGTCGCGGCCCTCGCCACGCGCTTCGGGCGCGACGCGCTGCCACTCGAGCAGAAAGCGCATGAAATCCTGGCGCTCGACCGGCTCGATCTCGCGACGCAGCCGCCGCACCGTATAGCGATGAATCCGCGCGAGCAGATGACGCTCGCACCATTCCTCGGCCTGCGCGCCCGGCGTGAAACGTCCGCGCATCACGTAGCCCTGCGCTTCGAGCCGCGTCAATGCGAGCGCGATCGCCGATGCGGGCAGCGCGAGCGGACGCGCGATCTCCGGCACCGTCAGCGGTCCGAATCCTGACAATCGTGCGCGCACGATCTCGACGAGCGCATCGTCGGGCGCCCAGGCGTCGTCGAAACCGGGCGGCGGGTGCAGCGCGGGATGCATCGGCGCGTGCTCATAGACGGCGCGCACGCACGCGAGACGCTCGACGGGCGTCCACAACGCGTCGTGCTCCGCGATCCGCAAGCGCGTCGCGCGGCCGGAGCGAGCCAACGCGTCGAGCCATGCAAGCCATTGCGGGTCGCGTTGCGCTTCGGTCTCGGCGATGCAGGCGAGCGTCGTCAGCGCCTCGTGCATTTCGTCGGCGCTCGTGACGTCGGGCCACGCTTCGTCGCGCACGCTAGCGATCGCCTCGGGATCGAGCGCGCCGAGATCGTCCGCCGAGCGCGGATCGGTCCAGCGGCGCGCGAGCACGGCCTGCGTGCGGCGTTCCTCGATCGGCGCATCGTCGAGAAAAGCGTACGGACGCGCCGACAGAATCTCGGCGGCGAGCGGCGACGGCGCAGGCAGTTCGCGGGTGACGAGCCGCACATCGCCCGTTTCGATGCGCCGCAAGAGCGCGAGCCACGCGTCGCTGTCCATCGCGTCGTGCAGACAATCGTCGATGGTCTGCTCGACGAGCGGATGCGCCGGCACATCACGTTCGCCCGCGATGTTCTCCGCACACGCGACCTGATCCGGAAACACGGCCGCGAGCAGATCCTCGCTTTTCATGCGCTGCAGTTGCGGCGCGACCTTGCGCCCGCCGGTGTAGCGCGGCAGCGCGAGCGAATTGGTCGCGTTCCAGCGCCAGCGCACGCCGAACAGCGGCGCGTCGAGCAGCGCCTGGATCAGCACGTGTTCCGCCGTCGCCGATTTCAGATAGCGCCACACTTCGTCGAGCGCGAAGCTGTGGCTGCCCGTCAGCGACAGCACGATCGCGTCTTCGGTCGCCGCCGCCTGCAATTCGAAGTTGAACGTGCGGCAAAAGCGCTTGCGCAGCGCGAGACCCCACGCGCGATTCACGCGGCTGCCGAACGGCGCGTGGATGACGAGCTGCGTGCCGCCGGATTCGTCGAAGAAGCGCTCCATGACGAGCGTGTCCTGCGTCGGCAGCACGGTGAGCGCGGCACGCGAGCGCGCCAGATAATCGACGATCTGCCGCGCCGGCTCGTCACCGATGCCGCTTTCCCCCGCGAGCCACGCGACGGTGGAATCCACGCCGTCATCGAGTCGCGTGTCGATGTCGGCGCGCAGACGGGAAATCGCGTGCGAAAGCTCGTCGCTGCGCCCCGGCGCCTCGCCGAGCCAGAACGGGATGTTCGGCGGCTGGCCGTTGGCGTTTTCCACGCGCACGCGCCCGCCTTCCACGCGCATGATCCGGTACGACGTATTGCCGAGCTGGAAGATGTCGCCCGCGAGGCTCTCGACGGCGAAATCCTCGTTCACCGTGCCGATCTGCAAGCCCTGCGGTTCGAGGATCACGGAGAAATCGGCGTTGTCGGGAATGGCGCCGCCCGAAGTGACCGCCGTCAGCTTGCCGCCGCGCCGGCCGCGCAGCGTGCGCGAGACCGCATCGCGATGCACGTAAGCCGCGCGCACGCCCTGCCGGCCCGTATAGCCTTCCGCGAGCGTGCGCAGCACGGCCTCGTAATGTGCGCGGTCGAGCGTCGCGTACGGATACGCACGCGTGATGCGCTCGAAGAGTTCGTCTTCGCCCCATTCCCGGCATGCGACTTCGGCGGTGATCTGCTGCGCGAGCACGTCGAGCGGCGCGCGCGGAATCGTCAGCGCGTCGAGTTCGCCGCGCCGCACGCAATCGACGAGCGCCGCGCATTCGATCAGATCGTCGCGCGAGGTCGGAAAGAGCCGCCCTTTCGGCACGCCGCCGACGTGATGCCCCGAACGCCCGACGCGCTGCAAGAACGCGCCGATCGACCCCGGCGAACCGATCTGGCAGACGAGATCGACATCGCCGATATCGATGCCCAGTTCCAGCGACGCCGTCGCGATCAGCACCCGCAACTCGCCGCGCTTCAGCCGCTGTTCCGCGTCCAGCCGATGTTCCCGCGCGAGGCTGCCGTGATGCGCCGCGACCGCTTCCTTGCCGAGGCGCTCGGTCAGATGCCGCGCCGCGCGCTCGGCCATGCGGCGCGTGTTGACGAAGACGAGCGTCGTGCGATGCTGCCCGGCGAGTTCCGCGAGGCGGTCGTAGACGCGCTCCCACATATCGTTCGACATGATCGCTTCGAGCGGCATCGGCGGGATATCGAGCGCGAGATCGCGCGCGCGCACGTGACCCACATCGACGATCTCGCACGGCTCATTTTCGCCGACGAGAAACTTCGCGACGAGTTCGATCGGCTTTTGCGTCGCCGACAGACCGACGCGCACCGGCCGCTCGCCGCCCGCGTCCTCGCACAGCGCGTCGAGCCGGGCGAGCGACAGGCTCAGGTGCGAACCGCGCTTGCTGCCCGCCACCGCATGAATTTCATCGACGATCACCGTGCGCGTGGTCGAGAGCATCGCGCGGCCCGAATCGGACGAAAGCAGCACGTAGAGCGATTCGGGCGTCGTCACGAGAATATGCGGCGGACGCTTTTTCACCGCGTTGCGCTCCTGCTGCGTCGTGTCGCCGGTGCGCACGGCCGCGCGGATCTCGGGCGCGGCCACGCCGGATTCGCGCAGCGTCTGTGCGATGCCCGCGAGCGGCTCCTCCAGATTCACATGAATGTCGTTCGACAGCGCCTTCAGCGGCGACACGTACACCACACGCGTCTCGTCCGGCAGCGTCCCGCCGAGCGCGACGCCGTCGCGCACGAGTTCGTCGATGGCGGCGAGAAAGGCTGTGAGCGTCTTGCCCGAGCCCGTCGGCGCGGCGACGAGCGTCGAGCGGCGCGCGTGGACGAGCGGCCATGCGCGCGCCTGCGCGGCGGTCGGCGCGGGAAAACGCGAGCGGAACCAGCCGGCGACGGCCGGATGGAAGCCCTGCAAGGCGTCGGTCGCGGAAGCGGATTTTCGGATCATTCGGACATTCTATGAGTGCTTGAGAAATGCCGTGTTACATGCGGTTTTCGGATAGTTCCCATCCGGGCAAATCGGTCTTCAAGCGAAGCTAGATGGTTCGCTCATTCGAGCGGTTTCCAACGCGGCGCCGCACCGTGCGCCGAAGCGCAGTTCTCCATTCGCTTACAGCTTCCATGATCGTCATCAGCCTCCTTTTCGACCCCGCGCCGGCCGCGCTCGCCAACCATCGCCACTATGCGCGCGAGCACGGCTATCGCCACGTCGAGCTCGACTTCGCCGAACTGTCCGGCAGCAGCGACCACGCCCGCTGGCTCTATAAGTACGAAACGCTTCTGCGCCATCTCGCACAGGCCCAATCGAACGAAATCGTGCTGTTGCTGAGCGAGAACGCCGCCATCCTGCGCTCGATGCCCCTGCCGGAGATGATGGCGGGCCGCGACTGGCTCGTCGTTTGCACCGAATCCGAACTGCCGCAGACCGACGTCCTCATGTTCCGCAACACGGCGGACGTCCGCCAGAAGGTCGCGGAGCTCGTCGAGCGTTGCCGTTTCGGCGTCGTGCTGCCGGAACGCGAGGCCGAGTTGCTGAACGCGTTCACCTCATGCCCGTTCCAGCATCGCGTCGGCGACGATGTGCACTTCGTCACCCCGGCGGCGCCCAACCTCGAAAGCGTCTGGGCCAAATGGAAGACTTTCTCCATCAGCATCCGCGACGAGAAGCAGCATCGCCGCTTTCGCACGGCGCTCATCGAACACATCAACCACTGCCGCGCGCGCGGGCTGCCCTATATGACGCTCGGCGACACGGGCGTGCGCGAGACATCGACGCACAGCGTTTTTCAGCCGCACCGGCCGATTGCGCTCGTCATGCTCTATACGCCGAACGTCGCGCATTACGGAGGCATCGCGGAAGCGAACTTCAGGCGCTACTGCGAGCGTCACGGCTACACGCTCTACGTCCATCGCGACATTCCGGCGCAACTGAACGACGGCAAGACTTCCGCTAACTGGTTCAAGGCCGCGCTGCTGCGCGAGTACCTGCCGAATCATCAATGGGTGTTCTGGCTCGACGCCGACGTGCTCATCAACGACATGAATCAGCGGCTTGAACCCTTCACGTACGGACGCGAAACCGTGCTCGCGCGCGATGCGGGCACGTGGATATTCAACTCCGGCATCATGGGATTTCAGCGCAATCAGCAGAACTATGACGCGTTTGCACGTGTGATAGATGAGTGCGCGAAGCTGGAAGACAAGTCCAACGTCTACGCGAACATGGGCGATCAGCATCGATTCATTCAGGCGCTCGCGGAGCGGCCGGACTTGCAGGTGTCGTCGTTCATCGACATCAACACGCCGTGGATCTTTCGGCGTCCGGATAGCTTCATGGTCCATTACTTCGGCATGTGGGAAGACCATCGGGCGCTTCTGATGGACTACGACCTGCGTCTTGCCGCAATGTAAAAGCAAAACGCCCGGCGAACGAGCAACGTTCCACCGGGCGTTTTCACATTCGAGGCAGGCGCTGCGTCAGGCCTCGTGCTCCGAATGATCGCGCTGCCTGAGCGATTGCGGCAAGCCGAACAGCAGCAACAGCGCGCACAGTATGCTCATCGCGCCGATCGCGTACAACGCGGGCGTCGTGCTGCCCATCGTGTCGCGGATACGCCCGACCATCACCGGGCTCACGATGCCGCCGAGCTGTCCCAGCGTATTGATCAGCGCGATGCCGCCCGCCGCGCCCGCGCCGGTCAGAAGCTTCGGCGGCAGCGCCCAGAAGGCCGGGATCGAAGCGATCACGCCCGCGCCCATCACGCCCAACGCGGCGATGAGAAGCGTCGTCTGCTTGTCGAAGATGCCCGCAGCGAAGAAGCCTATCGCCGCCATCACGAGCAGTATGGCGACGAACTTGCGGCGCTCGCCCGAGCGATCCGACATGCGGCCGACCACGACCATGCAGATCGCGCCGCAGATGTACGGCACCGCGGTCAGAAGACCGATGACCGTCGGATTCTGCGTGCCCGCCGCGCGAATCAGGTGCGGCGCCCAGAAGTTGAGTCCATACGACGCGATCTGGATCAGGAAGTAGATCAGGCCGAGCATCAGGAAGCCAGGCGTCTTGATCGCGCCGAACAGCGAGTGGCCGGTGTCGGTGTGCTGGCTTTGCGTAGAAATCTGGCTCTTCAAATAGGTCTTCTCCGCGCTCGTGAGCCACGCGGCGTCATCGATGCGATCTTTCAGCACCTTCAGCACGAGCACACCGAGCAGCACGCACGGCAGGCCGCCGAGCAGGAACAGCCAGTGCCAGCCGGCAATGCCGAACACGCCGTTCATATGACCGAGCACGAGACCCGAAAGCGGCGCGCCCACCAGACCCGAAAACGCCGACGCGAGAAACAGCAGCGACGTGATGCGCCCGCGATAGCTCGCCGGGAACCACAGCGTCAGGTAGAACAGCACGCCCGGTGCGAAGCCCGCTTCCATCGCGCCGATGATGAAGCGCAATCCGTAGAACTGCCACTCCGTCTGCACGAACACCATCAGCGCGGTCGCGATGCCCCATGAAATCATGATGCGCGCGATCCAGCGCCGTGCGCCGACCTTGTAGAGCAGCATGTTGCTCGGCACTTCGAACAGCACATAGCCGATCACGAAAAGACTCGCGCCGAGGCCGTAAGCCGTGTCGGAGAAACCGAGCGTACTTTGTAGCTGAAACTTCGCGAAGCTGATGTTGATGCGGTCGAAGAACGCGAAGAGATAACACAGCATGATGAGCGGCATCAGCCGCCATGCCACCTTGCGGATGATGTCCGCGGTGTTTTCGGTTGTTTGCGGCTTGTCTGCCGCGCTTACGCTCAGATCGCTCATGATTGTCTCCAATATTGTTCTGGTCTTTTGAATCAGATTGCCCGCACGTACTCGGGCACCGGATGCAGATCGCAATTGCGTCCCGCCTTCGCGACTTGTCCCGACACCTCATGTCCGACGAGCGCGGGCAATGTGCGCGACAGCGCGATCAGCTTTTGCAGATCGATGCCTGTCGGAATGCCCATCTCGTCGCACATGTTCACGAGGTCTTCGGTGCAGATGTTTCCCGATGCGCCCGGCGCGAACGGACAGCCGCCGAGACCGCCGAGCGCGGCATCGAAACGGCGCGCGCCGGCGTCGTAGGCGGCGAGGACGTTGGCGAGGCCGAGGCCGCGCGTGTTGTGAAAGTGCAGCGTCAGGTCCGCGCCAGGCACGTCTTCGAGCACCCGCGTAACGAGCCGCGCGACCTGGCGCGGATTCGCCATGCCGGTCGTGTCGGCGAGCGTGATGCCGGCGATGCCCATTTCCCGATAGCTCCGCACGATCGACACGACGCGGTCCTCGTCGATGCGCCCTTCGAACGGACAGCCGAAGGCGGTGGCCACGGTGGCGTTCAATGAGACCTTCGAAGCAGCACCCTCGACGAGCCGCACGACATCGCCGAATCCGGCCAGCGACGACTCGCAGCTCATGCGCATGTTCGCGCGGTTGTGCGTCTGGCTCGCGGACATCACGAGATTGAGTTCATCGGCGCGGGCGGCGAGCGCGCGTTCCGCGCCCTTCACGTTCGGCACGAGCGCGACATAGACCACGCCCGCTTCACGCCGGATGCCGTTGAACACCGCGTCGCCGTCGCGCAGCGCGGGAATCGCCCTGGGCGACACGAACGAGCCCGCTTCGATACGCGTGAATCCGCACGCCGAAAGAGCATCGATCAGCGCGGTCTTGTCCTGGGTTTCGACCCATTGCTTTTCGATCTGCAAGCCGTCGCGCGGCGCGACTTCCTGAACGATCAGCGGTTCTTTGTATGCATGATTCATTGAACCGCTCCTTCGGCTCGCAGCCGCTGCACTTCATCGGCGTGAAAGCCGAGCGATTCCAGCACTGATTGCGTATGCTCGCCGAGCGCCGGGCCTTGCCAGCGCACTTCGCCCGGGGTGTCGGAGAGCTTCGGCACGATGCCGGGCATCTTCACCGATGCGCCGCCCGGCAAGTCCGCCTGCAAGAGCATGTCGCGCGCTCGATAATGCGCATCGTCGACGATGTCCGCGACCGAGTAGATGCGGCCCGACGGCACTTCCTCGCGTTCGAGCGTCGCGAGCACGTCGTCCATGGAGTGATGCGAGGTCCAGGCGGTGATCGCTTCGTCGAGCATCGCGCTTTGCTTCACGCGGCCGTCGTTGTGGGCGAGCGCGGGATCGTCGGCGAGATCGGCGCGGCCGATCACGTGCATCAGGCGCTTGTAGATCGGATCGCTATTGCCCGCGATCACGACGAAGCCGCCATCTTCCGTGCGATACGTATTCGACGGCGCGATGCCCGGCAGCGCCCCGCCGCTGCGTTCGCGCACATGACCGAGCAGGTCGTATTCGGGGACGAGGCTTTCCATCAGGTTGAAGACGCTTTCGACGAGCGAGACATCGACCACTTGTCCATCGCCCTGACCGGTCTTCACGCGCAACACCGACATCAGCGCGCCGATCACGCCGTGCAGCGACGCGAGCGAATCGCCGAGGCTCACGCCGACGCGCGCCGGCAGGCCTTCGGCGTCGCCCGTCGTGTAGCGGATGCCGCCCATCGCTTCGCCGATCGCGCCGAAGCCCGGCCGATCGCGATACGGGCCTGTCTGGCCGTAGCCGGAGATGCGGACCATCGTGAGCTTGGGGTTGATCGCGTGCAGCACGTCCCAGCCGAGGCCGAGCTTTTCGAGCGCGCCAGGGCGCATGTTTTCGATGACGATGTCGGTATCGGCGGCCAGTCGCTTGATGACGTCCGCGCCTTCGGACGACTTGAGATTCACGCACACCGATTTCTTGTTGCGCGACTGCAGATACCACCAGAGCGACGTGCCCTCGTGGAGTTTTCGCCATTTGCGAAGGGGATCGCCGCTGTTCGGCGCTTCGATCTTGATGACTTCCGCGCCGAACTCGGCCAGCATGCGCGCCGCGAAAGGCGCTGCGATCAGCGTGCCGATTTCGATGACGCGAATGCCTTGAAGGGGTCCGCTCATGGTGCCTGTCTCCTGATTTGTACTGTGGAGACAAGCTTATTGGCGAACGCTCATGGGCGTCCAACCGCATTTCGGCAAGGATCGTTCGTGGAATGCGAACGGTCGTTGGGGGCTTGGTTCGAAATGTTTTGGGTTTTCGCCGGATCCCGCGTTCGCGATGGTCTATTAGCACTGCCCCTGTGCGGGGCGGCAGTCACTTTCTTTGCTGCTGCAAAGAAAGTAACCAAAGAAACAGCTTCTCACCGCCCGCGGTCATACGCACGTTGGCTATGCTTGCCAGCCGCAGGCGGCACTCGCCTAAGTGTCGCCCTCGAAGGACTTACCGGGCTTGGCTCGCGCACGGTCTGTCACATCGCACCACACAACAAACTGGTTCAGCACGAAATGGCTCCGGCCCGCTTCGCGGCCGACCGGTCAATCGGGTCGGTGCGGGCTTCTTTGCTAACGCCGTTATCTCAATGCGCTGCGTACACCGATGGTTTCCCTTGCATAACCCAACGGCAGCGCGTAGCGCTGTGCCGAAGCTCTTTCGTGCTGAACCAGCGCGCTGAATCGTCTCGGGCGGCAGACCGTGCGCGAGCCAAGCCCGGTAAGTCCTTTGGGGGCGACACTTAGGCGAGGGCCACCGCGGGCTGGCAAGCATGGCCAAACTGCGTGTGACCGCGGGCGGTGAGAAGCTGCTTTCTTTGGTTACTTTCTTTGCAGCAGCAAAGAAAGTGACTGCCGCCCCGCACAGGGGCAGTGCTAATAGACCGACACGAAACCGGGATCCAACGAAAAACAACGAGCAAATGCGCCACCAACAACCCCTATCCCCGCGCTTCGACGGTCCGCAAATGCTCGAAGAGCAACCGACTAACAGGCGAGAGCGCGTCCGAATCCCGCACGACGATCACAAGACTACGCGCAGCCCATTCATCATCGAGCGGCACGGCCGCAAGCCCGAGCTGACGGCCCATCGCCTCGAACACCTGCAACGGCAGCACGCCGACTCCCATGCCGGCCTGCACCATGCGGCACACGGCATCGAAACCGGGCACATGGATGCGCAGCCGCAGCGCACGCCCCGCCTGTCGCGCCGCGAGATGTGTGCGCATATTGATGGAGCTCGCCGAATGCAGCCCGATGTGATCGAAATCCAGCGTCTCCGCGAACGCGACGCTCTCGCGCCGCGCCAGCGGATGATCGCCAGGCATGACGAGCGCCAGCCGATCGTGCCGGTAATGCGCGCTCTCAAGTCCGCGCGTGTCGGCATCGCCGGAACAGATACCGAGATCGACAAGACTGTCCGCCACGCCCTCCACGATGCCGCCGCTCGGCCGCTCTTCGAGATCGATCTTGATCTGATCGTGCACGGACGAAAACGCGCGCAAATCCTCCGGCAGGAATTCGACGATCGCGGACAGGTTCGCCATCATCCGCACATAGCCGCGCACGCCGCTCGCATGTTCGGCGAGTTCGATGCCGATGTTCTCGACATCGCGCAACACACGTCGCGCGTGATGAAGCAGCATTTCGCCCGCAGGCGTCAGTTGCATGCCGCGCGCCTTGCGCTCGAACAGCACGGCGCCCACGGCCTGCTCCAGTTCGAGCAGCCGCTTGCTCGCCGCCGACACCGCGATCGCCTCGCGCTCGGCCGCGCGCGTGAGCGTGCCCTCCTCGAACACCGCGAGAAAGAGCTGCAGCGTCGTGAGATCGAGGCGTCGGAGGAGATTTCGCGTGGCCATCGGCGGACGTGCCGGAATCAGCGGGCGTATTTGAACGTGCCTTGCGCGCTCGCGATCATCACGCGATCGTCGACCCACGCCTCGCCGCGCGCGAAGTACACGGAGCGCCCCTGCCGCTCGAGAAAACCCTTCGCGACGACCTTGTCGCCGATACCGCGATCGAGATAGTTCACGGTCAGCGAGAGCGTGAAGCCGTGCACGGGCACGTCGTCCGTCGTGAAAAGGCCCGCGTAGCCGCACGCCGCGTCGAGCAGCGTGGCGATCGCGCCGCCCTGAAGGATGCGCTGCCGGTTCAGATGGCCCGCCTGGATCGGCATCGTGAATTCGGCATAGCCCGCGCGCCATTCGGTGAAGGTCGCGCCGAGCGCTTCGAGAAACGGATTGTCCAGATCCAGATTCGCCACTTCTGCTCCTGATTGCGTGCATTTGCGAGCGATTGTGCCATCGCCGGGCGCGGACTGCCGAACGAAGCCAACACTTTGCAGAATGCGCCGTACATGAAAAAACCCGCACGCGGCGGGTTCTATTTACAAATCGACGATTATTTCCGTTTGACAACGCACACAAAATTCACCATGCCGGGTCGATTAAACCGGCATTATGCGTTTCATGAAGCTTCTTCATGAATAGCGCCGATGCGCATTTTCATGCGCTTTTATGTGCGCCGTGAAAAACCGTGTCACGCGCGCAACACCTTGCATTAAGTCGTCAGTTATATCCACGAATCACGCAGGAATTTTTTTCCTCTTCCGTCTTTGCGAAACGTCCGCAAATTTCGGCGACATATTCCGGCGCCGCGGATACCTGACTGGAACGATGCGACACAGTGACGCTCGTGTCCGGCGGCAGTTCGCCGTCGTCGATCCAGGCATAGAAATGCGCGCTCGTATTCGCTTCCATGTTTTGTCTCCTTTCTGTGAAGCGCGAAGAAAAAGCGTCTCGATGGTTCCAGAATGCGCTTATCGAAAGCCTGTGGCCCTAGTGGATTACGTTGATGGACTTCGCACGCAAGCGTGACGATGATGATAAGAATGCCCGTTCGAAACGCATCCCGGCCAGTTTTCTACCCGCTTGTCTATTTCGTAGCTAAAAAAATGCCCGGTGCAAAAGACCGGGCAGACTTAAATGATCCGTTATGGCAAGCGGCGTTTCCAGGTCATCTATCAGTTATACGACATTCTTTTCGATGATCGGCCGGCCTTCGAGCACGCGTGTCCAGTCCAGCGGCGATAAATCGAGCGTCTCGTAACGTCCGCGCAAAATCAGTTCGCTCACGCCACGTCCCGTCGCCGGGCCTTGTTGCAGGCCGTGGCCGCTGAATCCGTTCGCGAAAATGCAATTCTCCAGATCCGGGTGGAAACCGATGATCGCGTTCTGATCGAGCACGTTGTATTCGTAATAGCCGGACCAGCAGCGCTCCACTCGCAACGCCTCGAATTCCGGCACGCGATGCGCGAGCGTCGGCCAGATCACGTCGTCGAAGAGCGCGTGATCGACTTCGTCGAGCGGCAGATCGTCGGGATCGTTGTCCGCCGAGGGCGACGTGCCGCAGATATGCGTGCGCCCTTCCGGCCGGAAATAGACGCCGGTCGGATCGATCAGCAAGGGCGCGCGTTCGAGCTTCGCCGGCGACGACACGTTGAAGATGCTGCGCCGACGCGCGTACACCGGAATGTCGATGCCGAGCATGGCCGCGATCGCGCGCGACCACGCGCCCGCCGCATTGACGACGACATCGCACGGATACGTTTCGCCGTTGGCCGCGCGCACGGTGCTCGCGCGCCGCCCTTCGCGTTCGATGCCGACGACTTCCGTCGTCACATAGCGCGCGCCCAGCGACTGCGCCTTGCGCCGCAGCGCCTGCACGAGTCCGTAGCCATCGAACCAGCCTTCGCCGCTCTCGCCGAACGCGCCCGCGGCGAGATCGTCCGTGTTGAGCCACGGAAAGCGCGCATATAGTTGCGCGGCATCGAGCAGGCTGATGTCCGCGCCGAGTTCGCGTTGCAGCGCGTGGTTCTCGCGCAGCGTCGGCGCGCCCGCCGGCGTCGCGAGAAAGAGATAGCCGCCTTCGTGCAGATCGATCGACGGACGTTCGCCGTTCACTTCGAGCCGCTCGCCGATCGAGCGCAGGAAGTCGATGCCGAAGAGCGACATGCGCACCGAGAGCGGCGTCGAGAACTGCTGCCGGATCGATGCCGCCGACAACGCCGACGACGAGCGCGCGTAAGTCGGATCGCGCTCGATCACCGTCACCTGCACCGTCGGGTCCGATGCGCGCAGGAAGTACGCCACCGAACTGCCGATCACCCCGCCGCCCACGATGACAACGCTTGAACTCACATCGCCCTCAGCTCAGATTGAAGTCGATGCCCTGCGCGAGCGGCAATTCCGACGAGTAGTTGATCGTGTTGGTCGCGCGGCGCATATAGGCCTTCCACGCATCCGAGCCCGATTCGCGGCCGCCGCCGGTTTCCTTCTCGCCGCCGAATGCGCCGCCGATCTCCGCGCCGCTCGGCCCGATGTTCACGTTGGCGATGCCGCAATCGCTGCCCGACGCGGACAGGAAGCGCTCGGCCTCGCGCAGATCGGTCGTGAACGCGCACGACGACAGACCATGCGCGGCGGCGTTGTTCGCGGCGATGGCTTCATCGAATTCGGAATAGCGCATCACGTAGAGGATCGGCGCGAAGGTTTCCTTCAGCACGACATCCGTTTGCGACGGCATTTCGACGAGCGCCGGGCGCACGTAGTAGCCGTTTTCCTGGCCCTTCACGGTGACGCGCTCGCCGCCGGACACCTTGCCGCCCTCGCCCTTCGCCTGCTCCAGCGCGTCCTGCATGCGCGCGAACGCCTGCACGTCGATGAGCGGGCCCATCAGCACGCCCTGCTCCAGCGGATTGCCGACCGGCACCTTCGCGTAGAGATCTTTCAGGCGCGCGACGGTTTCGTCGTAGATGCTGTCGTGCACGAAGAGACGCCGCAGCGACGTGCAGCGCTGTCCCGCCGTGCCGACCGCCGAGAACAGGATGCCGCGCAGCGCGAGATCGCGATTGGCGGTCTGCGAGACGATGCCCGCGTTGTTGCCGCCCAGTTCGAGAATCGAGCGGCCGAAGCGCTGCGCCACCGCGACGCCGACCTTGCGGCCCATTTCGGTGCTGCCGGTCGCGCTGACGATATCGGAGCGCTTGTCCGCGACAAGCGCCGCGCCGACCTCGCGTCCGCCGATGATCACCGACGCAAGGCCCGCCGGCGCCGAGCCGAATTCCTCGATGGCGTCGCGCAGGATGCGATCGACGGCCAGCGCGGTGAGCGGCGTCTTCTCGGACGGCTTCCACACGACCGCATTGCCGCACACGAGCGCGAGCGCCGCGTTCCACGACCACACCGCGACCGGAAAATTGAATGCCGAGATGATCGTGCACACGCCGAACGGATGCCACGTCTCCGCCATCCGATGGCCTGGGCGCTCGGACGCGATCGTCAGGCCGTACAACTGGCGCGAGAGACCGACGGCGAAATCGCAGATGTCGATCATTTCCTGCACTTCGCCCAGGCCTTCCTGAAGAATCTTGCCCGCTTCGAGCGACACCAGGCGGCCGAGCGCCTCCTTCTTCTCGCGCAGGCGGTTGCCGAGCAGACGCACGAGCTCGCCGCGTCGCGGTGCGGGCACGTTGCGCCACGTGGCGAACGCGGTGCGCGCGGCGCCGAGCGCGGCGTCGACGTCGGCGGTGGTGTTCTGCTTCACCCGGCCGATGACTTCGCCCGTGATCGGTGAAGTCACGGCGATGTCGCCATCGGTGACGAGGCTCGCGATGCCGAGGTCGTAAAGAATCGATTGTGCGTTCACGGTGGGAGTCCTTTTGAAGCGATGCGTTCTTCAGATCGAAGTTTCTGATAAGAAACTTTCGTAAGTCCGGCCACTATACGCGCTGCCGCCGTCGCTCACAACAGCGGATAATATTGGGGTTGTCACCAATGCGTACGGCCTTTTGCGGCGGTAGATTCGGGTTGTTTCGCGGCGTCGCTCCGCATTCTGGCGGCGCTCGCGCGATGTTATGATCGGAAACAAAACGATTCTCCTATGCCCAGCCTCAGCACGAAAAATTCGCCCGAACAATCCGCATCCGATCTCGGACGCCGGGTGAAACGCGCACGGCTCGCGCATGATCTGACGCTCGAAACCGCGAGCCGGCTTTGCGGCGTATCGCGGTCGGCGCTGTCGAAGATCGAAAACGGCCTGATGTCGCCGACTTTCGACGTGCTCCAGAAAATCGTGCGCGGCCTGCAGATCGATCTTGCCGAACTGTTCGGCACCGCGCCCGCGCCGAACGCGAGCGGCCGGCGCGCGCTCACGCGCCGCGACGAGGGGCAGCGCCACGCGTATCGCGGCTATCAGATGGAATTGCTCGCAACCGAGCTCGCGCACAAGGCGATGCTGCCGTTTCGCATCCGCATTTCGGCGCATACGCTCGATGCATTCGACGACTGGGGCCGTCACGAAGGCGAGGAATTTCTCTACGTGATGAGCGGCAGCGTGTGCCTCTACTCCGAACTCTACGCGCCGACCCATCTGAATGCCGGCGACAGCATCTACTTCGACAGCCGCACCGGCCACGCGGCCATATCGACGAGTGAGGAAGACGCCGAAGTGCTGTGGATGGCGACGGGCGGCGGCGTACCGGCGCCATCGTCCGCCGCCGCCGATGCGGTGGACGCGGGCTGACGCCGTTATCGCAGGGCGAGACGCATCGGCATTGCGCTCGGGACCGCGGTGAACGTGCAAATTTCGCGGATATCGGCGGGATTCGTGGCAAGCTGGGCCGTGAAGTTCGCCGTCAGCATCGACACGACGAGGCGCATCTCCACCGCCGCCAGATGCCGCCCCGGACACACACGCGGCCCCGCGCCGAATTGCAGATAGGCGCGCGGTTCATGCGCGCCGCGCTGTGATGCGCTTTCATGCCGATGATCGTGCAGCCATCGGTCGGGATCGTAATGCTCAGGATCGGCGTAGTTGTTCGGGTCCATCATCGCGGGACGGTTGAGCATGAACATCTTCGTGCCCGCGGGCAAGCGCACGCCTTGCAGCCGCACTTCCTCGAGCGGTTCGAACGACAGATACGGCGCGACCGGATGCAGACGGCTCGCTTCCGTGCACACCGCTTCGCACAGATCGAGCTCGCGCATCGCGCCATAGCTCGGGCACACCGTCGAGCCGCCGAGCACACGCCGCGCGGATGTGGCGACGCGCGTCTGCAACGCATCGTCGGAGCCGAGGAAGAGCAGCGCCCACGCGATCGACGTCGCTGTCGTCTCCTCGCCCGCGACGAGCATCGTCAGCACGTTGGCGGCGACTTCGTCGTCAGTGATGCCGGACCCGGGCGCATCGCGCAGGGCGAGCATCGCTTCGAGCAGATTGCGCGGCGCATGGGCCGTGTCGCCGAGCGGCGTCGCGCACGCTTCGGCCGCCGCTTCCTCGCGCATGCGGGCGCGTGCTCTCGCCATCAGTTCGCGGATATGACGATGCACGTCGATCAGCGCTTGATCGAACTTGCGGTCGCGCGGGAACTTCACGTAGTGCCAGTAGGCGAAGGGCGCGTTCACGCGCGCCATCAGCATCGGCAGCAGCATCGCCAGTTGCTCCTGGATCAGCACGCGCTCGTTTTCCAGCGTGTTCGGGTCTTCGCCGAACGCGAGCGCGCTCGTGACATCGACCGTGAAGCGCTTCAGATCGTCGGTCATGTCGACCACGCGCGTCTCGCGCGCCGCGGCTTCCCAGCGCCGCCGCAACCGCTCGGTGATCGCGGCGAGCGTGGGGTAAAACGCCTTGATGTGCGGAATCGACAGCGCCTGCATCACGAGGCGACGCTGCGGCTCCCAGGCCGCGCCCTCGACCGAGAAAAGCCCGTTGCAGCCGAACTCTTTCAGGATATTTTCGATGGGCGCATAGCGGCGGTAACGATGCGGCCGCTCGCGCATCACGGCGTGGGACAGTTCGATGTCGTTCCAGACCGTGACGGGCGTCGTGCCGAAGCGGAATACGTAGGGCGTGCCGAGTTCGGCGGCCCAGCGTTCGAGCGTCAGATGGTGCGTGGCGGGCGGCAACTGGTGCAGGTTGCCCAGGAGCGGCAGGCCGCGCGGCGACGGCAGGTCATCGATTTCGCGCAGGGACGTGTTGATGGACGCCGCGTTCATGATCGGCCTCGTTAGGGCTTGATCTGTGGAGGATAGTGCAGGAGCGGGGGATGAGGTGTCTTATCCGTCAGCGTCAAGCGCTAACTCACTGCGACCGTCACTCATTCGAACGGATAGCACTGTCTTGCATGCAGCACATTCAGCACTTCGATGCGGTCTGTCATTACCGCGTAAACGACGATGTAATTCAGGTGAACGACGATCTCACGAGTGCCCAGAATACGACCATTGCGATACAGATAAGGTGCGATCGCAGCAGACTGCGGTGCTGCTTCAATCGCGCTCTTGATTGCTCGTGCAGCGGACGGGTTGCGTTCGGCGATATAACGGATGATCTGCAGGAGGTCGAGGCGCGCGGTTTGGGTCCATACAATCTGAAACGTCAAGCGGCCCTCGACTTGTGGCGTTTCTCGGCTTCCGTGATGATCTTTTCCACTTCGGCCATCACCTGGTCATGCGGCACGCGCGGCCGCGTATCCGCCATCGAACGTCTTACTTTCTCGCGAAACCACTGGTCATAAGCTTCCGCTTCCTCGACAGTGGCGAATTCAGAGACGATCGGATCGAGTGGAGTAGGCATTTCAAATTCTCGTTTCATAGTGAAAACGATGATAACGCAGGCGTTTCCCGCCCGTCACCTCGTCCGTCCGGCCGATTGCGTGTGGCATCAAATCGTGTTCACGCTCTTCTTTTTCACCTTCCCCACCGCAACCGCTTCCTCCGTCTTCACCACCGGCCGCTTGAAATAAGGCGAACTCAAGGTCGCCGCGCCCATGTCCGATGCCGCTTCCAGCAGCGCCGGCGCAAGCTCCTTCAGCCGTGCGTCGGGCAAACGGCTCGTCGGTCCGGCGAGACTCACGACCCCGACGACCACACCAGTCACCGGATGATGAATCGGCGCGGCCATCGACGTCATGCCGGCCTCGTACGTCTCGCTCGCGATTCCATAGCCGCGCTCGCGGGCCGCCTGCAGGTCCGCGAGAAATTGCGCAATCGTCTTCGGCGCCTTCGGACCGCCCGCGCCTGGCTTGCCCAGGCCGCCCTGCTTCGACACGAGTTCGAGCGCTTCCTCGTCCGTGAGCGACGACAGCCACGCCTGTCCGCTCGCCGTGCAATGCAGGGGCGGCTGGCTGCCCATGTCGGGGTCGTAGCGCAGCCCGGACTTCGCGCCCTGCGCCTTGCCGACGAACGTGATGTGATCGCCCTCGACCACGCCGAGGCGCGCCAGTTCGCCCGACTGCGCCGCGAGCCGGTCGAGCACCGGCTGCGACACGTCGAGCACGCCGCCGGTCGACAGATAGATGAGCGCGAGCGACACGAGCTTCAGCGCGAGCATGTACTCGCCGTGATCCTCGTCCTGCCGGACATAGCCTTCGTCGATCAGCATCGCGAGCAGGCGGTGCGTGCCGCTGCGCGGAATGTTGAGCGTATCGGCGATGGCGGCGAGCTGCATCCGCCCGCCGTTTTTCGCCAGCAACTCGATGATCGACAACGCCCGCTCAAGGTTTCCTGCCATCTTTCAGTCTCTCGAAGTTCCGATGCGGCATGAGTAGAACACGATTCCACCTCGGAATTCAACCGGCACGCATCAATGTTCGACGTAGGTCTCCTGAAGCACCGCGAGCGTCGCCTCACGCAGACGCTTCGCGCGAGTCAGCGCGTTCGCGGTCTTCGCCCATTGGTTCATCGGCACTTCGATGGAGAGCGGCAACCCGTCGGGCAACGCGCGCAGGATGCCCGCGAGATCGATTCCGCCCTCGCCCGGAATCATGCGCTCGGCGCGCGCCTGATAGAGCAGCGTGTCGAGATCGGCGGGACGCTCGGCGGGCGCATCGCAGAACTGCACGTAGCCGAACCATTCGCGCGGCAATTCGCGCAGCGTTTCCGTCGACGATCCCGCGCGGTCGAAATGAATCGGATCGACGATCAGGCCCGTGTTCGCGCGCCCTGCCGCCTTCACGATGCGCGCGCCCTGCACGATGTCTTTCGCGTCGGTCCAGGGCATCGGTTCGAGCGACGGGGACAAGCCATACGGTTTCGCGAGATCGCAGAGCGCCGCGAGCCGCTCGGCGGTGCGCGCCTCGTCGGGATCGTTGCCCGCGACGAGCACGTAGCGCGCCCCCAGCGCCGCGGCGGTTTCGAGCATCGGCTCGTAATCGGCGACGTTCGTGTCGGGCTTGAGGCGCAGGATTTCGGCATCGAGCACGCCGATTCCGGTGTCCTTCAACGCCGCGAGCGTTTCGCGCCGCAACGGCGTCGCGCCGACGATCTCATGGCGCACCTCGGTATCGGTCGCCGGCAAGAGCCGCAGGCCGACGAAATCGTAGCCCGCCTGCGCCGCGCACTCGACCATCTGGGGCGGCGTCAGTTCGAGGACCGTCAGCGCGGACAGAGACAGCTTGCGTCGTGACATCGATGTCTCCGGTTAGCGCAGCGGCGAGAACGGCGCGGGCATGTAGATGGTCGATTCCATCGTCGTCAGATGGGCCGGTCCGCCCTTCGGCGGCCAGATGCCGTCCTTCACGGCTTCCGCGCGAATGCGCGAGCGCTCGTCGACACTCTTGTACGGCCAGATGTTGAGAAAGCGCGGCACGGTGCCATCCAGCGCGTACATCGCGCCGATGAGCGGCGAGCGCGTCGTGCGCTCGGGCACGGCGTTCTTCCATGCATCGATCGTATGTTGCAGGCTCGCGAGCTTCGTGCCGTAGACACGCATCTCGTAGATGCCGCCGTGCACGGCAGGCTCGATCGGCGGCAGAAACGGAAAGAGCGCGTAGCTGCTCACTTCGACGTCGGTGATGAATTCGCCGCAGCCGAACGGATTGCCTTCGAGCAGCAGGCGCTGGCGTTCCCTGATCAGCGCCGCCTCCGATTCGAAGCCGCGCAGCACCATGACCTTGCCGAGCGCGCCGATATCCGAATACCAGCAGCCGAGCAGCTTCGAGCCGGGCGCATCGCCGCTCGCCTTGATGTTCTCGAAGACTTGCGCGTTCGCGCCGATCTTCACCGTCAACGTGACTGTGTCGTACAGAGTCATTGCAGTGTCCTTGCCTGTTTGAAGTTTGAGAGATTCGTGATGTCGATGCGTGCCGGTTCGGCCAGTTCGAGACCCGCGAGATAGCCGAAGGTCATCGCCGGTCCGAGCGTGATGCCGCCCGCGGGATAGTGGCCGCCCATCATGCTCGCGGCGTCGTTGCCGACCGCGTAGAGGCCGCGAATCGGCGCGCGCGATTCGTCGAGCACGCGCGAGCGCGCATCCGTCGAAAGTCCGGCGAAGGTGCCGAGGCTGCCCGGCACGAGCTTCACCGCGTGAAACGGGCCATCGGCGATCGGCGCGAGACACGGATTCGGCGTGTGCGATGCATCGCCCTGCACGCGGTTGTACGGCGTCGAACCTTTATGGAATTGCGGATCGAAGCCGTCTTTCGCGTAGCCGTTGTACGTGGCGACGGTATCGGCGAGGCCGCGCGCATCGATGCCGCATTGCTGCGCGAGCGCTTCGAGCGTCGGCGCGGATTTCAGATAGCCCGAGCGCTCGTACGGGCCGAGCGGGAACGGAAACGGCTTCGCGAAACCGAGGCCATATCTGCGCTGAAACCGATGATCGCAGACGAGCCACGCGCAGGCTTCCTCGCCCGGCGCCGTCGTGCCGATCAGCGCGGAGATGAAGTCGTAGTACGACGACGCCTCGTTCGTGAAGCGCCTGCCCGCGCGCGTCACCGCGATCACGCCCGGCTTGGCGCGCTCGATCAGATGCGGAAACGCGGCCGCATCGCCCTTGCCCTTCGGCACGAGCGACACGGGCGCCCACGCGGCGGGCGCTTCGAGCGACGCATCGAAATGCGCGCCGGCCGTTTCGCCGATACGAATGCCATCGCCGGTATTGCTCTTCGGCGCCGCCGACCAGTGCGGCGTATACGGAAACGTTTCGGCCTGACGCTTCGCGTCGTGCGGATAACCGCCGCACGCGAGCACGACGCCGCGCCGCGCGCGCACTTCATGCATCACGCCGTCGATCTCGACGCGCGCACCCGTCACGCGATCCTCCTCGCGCATGAGCGAAACGGCACGTGCGCGCGTGCGCAGATCGACACCGCGATCCGCCGCCGACTTCAACAGACGCGCGACGAGCGCATTGCCGTTCACGAGATGCATCGAACGGCGATAGCGCAGCATGTGCCACGCGAACGCGGCGAAGCGCTTGGTCACATGCCACGCCGATTTCGCGCTGCGCGTCGCGTTCAGAAAATGCGCGAGGTCCTGTCCCGACGCGATCGCCATGCCCTTGATCGTCACTTCGGCCAGCGGCGGACGAAGCTTGTCGATCAGCGGACCGAGCTCGCGCCCGTCGAACGGCATCGCGCAGACCGAGCGCCCGCCCGTGGCCGCGCCTTGCGTCGTGTGGAAATCGGGAATGCGATTGCCGTCGATGAAGCGCATCGACGTATTGCGCTCGAAGAATTCGATCATGCGCGGCCCGTGCTCGATGAGCGCATCGGCCTTCGCGGCGTCGAACTGCGCGCCGAGTTCGCTCTTCAGATACGTGCGCGGCACGCTCTCATCTTCGACGATGCCCGCGCGCGTCGCGAGCGGATTGCGCGGAATCCACATCCAGCCGCCCGACCACGCGGTCGTGCCGCCGAACACGTCTTCCTTTTCGCAGACGAGCACGGAAAGGCCCTGCGTCGCCGCTGTAACGGCCGTCGACAAACCGCCCGCGCCGGAACCCAGCACGAGGACGTCGCATTCGAGAATCGGTTCGAGCTTCATTTGGCGTGTGCGTGGAAATCGACAGGCAACGTGAGGGCCTCATCGCGTGCGTCCGTCAACGCCGCGTGCGATGACTTGCCGCGCGCCACCGCATGCCGCGCCGCCAGATAGCCGAACGCGAGACCCGGACCGAGCGTGATGCCGGGGCCGGGATAGACGCCGCCCATCACCGACTGCATGTCGTTGCCGCATGCGTACAGGCCGCCGATCGGTCGATCGTCGCGATCGAGCACGCGCGCGTGCGTGTCGGTGACGAGGCCGGTCGCCGCACCGATATCGCCGGGATAGAGCCGCACCGCATAGAACGGCGCCTGGCCGATCGGACCGAGACACTTGTTCGGGCCGTTCCAGTTGGCGTCGCCATTGGCGTTCTGATAATCGGTCGTGCCGCGCTGGAAATCCTCATCGACGCCGGTCTGCGCATAGCGATTCATGCGCGCGACGCTATCGGCGAGACCTGTCTTGTCGATGCCGAGCTTCGTCGCCAGTTCGTCGAGCGTCTTGCCTTCGACGAGATAGCCATCGGCGAGAAACGGCGCAAGCCCTTTGCCGCCCGGACGCACCATGCCGAGTCCGTACTTGCGCAATCCTTCGGAGTCCGTCACGAGATACGCGGGCACCGAAGGCGTCGTTTCGTTCGCCTTCTGCATCGCGATCCCGAAGAGGTGATACGACGTGTTTTCGTTGAGGAAGCGCTTGCCCGCCTTGTCGACGGTGATCATGCCCGGCTTGCCGCGATCCATGATGAAGTGCGGGAACACGGCGGTCGTGCCGTCGGCGCGCTTGCGCACGGAAACCGGCGCCCAGAACGCATTCGACAACGCACTCTCGCCGAAGCGCGCGCCAACGGCCAGCGCAAGATCCTGCGCGCTGCCGGTGTGGCCGGGCGCGCCGGGACACCACGACGGATCGGCGCCCGGCAACATCGTCCCGCGACGCGTCGGATGACGGTTGAAGCCGCCGCTCGCGAGAATCACGCCGCCTTTCACATTGACGCGACGCCGCTCGTTGACGTGGCTCAGCGTCACGGCTTCGATACCGTTCGGGCCGCTCTCCAACGCATCGACCTTCGTGTTCGTCAGCACCGTGACGCCGCGTTGAAGCAACGAATAGAGCAATCTTCCGATCAACGCGTTGCCCATCACGAGCCGCGTGCCGCGCGGCGCGCTCATACGGTCGCGCGCGTGACGCGCGAGCAGCTTCGCAGCGTGTCTGAACGACGCGAACGACTTCGTCATGTTGAGCAGGTGCCCGACGTCGTCGCGATCGACCATCATGCCGCCGAGCACGGTGAATTCGGGAATCGGCGGACGGATCAGCGAAAACGCGCGGCCGAGCTTGCGGCCGTCGAAGGGCAGCGGCTCGAGCGCGCGTCCGCGCAGCGTCGAGCCTTCGATCTCGGACAAATAATCCGGATGAAACGGGCGCGCGCGATATTTCACGTCGGAGTTCGCTTCGATATGCGCGACGGCTTTCGGGCCGGCATCGAGAAACGCGCGGCGCATCGCGACGCTGCTGCGCTCGCCGACCGCGCGATCCAGAAAGCCTTCGGCGTTCGCGGATGTATCGTCGCGATTGACGCTCGCCGCGTGCATCGACGCGGGAATCCAGGTCGTTCCCGCCGAGAAGGCCGTCGTGCCGCCGACGTATTCCGTGCTTTCGACGAGCAGCACGCGCGCCCCGTCGATGGCCGCGACGAGCGCCGCCGACATGCCCGCGCCTCCCGCGCCGACCACGATTACATCGAACGTTTCGTTCCGTTCCAGATTGTTCAGTGTCTCCACCATTCGTCCGCTCCGTCGCGCTGCAAATCGTCGTTCCGTCCGATGATCCGCAACGCGTGTTTTCAGTAGAACTCGCTTTGATAATGGAATACTATTCCAGAAACGCGGATGAAGCCAAGTTCTTTTTTGAGACGAACGGAGGAACGATATGCGAGTGCTGGTGACAGGCGGGAGCGGTTTTCTGGCGGCGTGGGTGATGCGGCGGCTGCTCGCCCGCGATATGAACGTGCGTGCGTTCGACGTGCGCGAGGACGCGCGGCTCCTGCGCGCGCTCGCGCCCGAACGCGCCGATGACGTGCAATGGCGGATCGGCGATATCGGCGACGCGCGCGATGTCGCGCTCGCGCTGGAAGGCTGCGACGCCGTCATCCATCTCGCCGGCGTGCTCACGCCCGCCTGCGCCGCCGATCCGGTGCGCGGCGCGCGCATCAATCTGATCGGCACGCTCAACGTGTTCGACGCGGCCATCGCGTGCGGCTTGCGCTCGGTGCTGTATGCGAGCAGCGCGGGCGTCTTCGGTCCCGACGACGGCGCGACGCCGTTCCCCACGACGCATTACGGCGCGTTCAAGCTCGCGTGCGAAGGCTCGGCGCGCGCGTACTGGCACGATCGCGGAATCGCGAGCATCGGATTCCGGCCGCTCGTCGTGTACGGCGCGGGGCGCGAAACGGGATCGAGCGCGGGCCCGAGCCTCGCCTGCCGCGCGGCTGCGCGCGGCGAGCCGTACACGATTCCCTTCACCGGCGCGACGGGACTCGTCTACGCCGACGACGTCGCCGCCGCCTACGAACGCGCGCTCACCCACACGTTCGACGGCGCGCACGCGTTCACGCTCGCGGGCGATATCACGCCGATGCAAAGCGTGATCGCGACGCTTTCGCAGATCGCGCCGGACGCGCGCATCGACGCGGCGGGCGCGCCCTTGCCCATCGCGACATCCTTTCCGGACGATCCCGCGCTCGCGCGAATGCTCCCCGGCCTTGCGAAGACGCCGCTCATCGACGGATTGCGGCAAACCGTGGCGTTCTATCGGTAGAGAAAGCAGGTCTTGGCACCGCCTGTTCCTTGGGGCACGATTCGCTACTTCAGGAACACGGTGCCACGCATGCAAGACACGACCCGAACGCCCCCGGCAAGTACGAAGCTGCTCAAAGGCATCCTCCCGATCAACCGCGCCGCCGCAATACGCGACGCGCTCGCCGGCATTTCGCTCGCGTCGATGGACATTCCGCAGGTGCTCGGCTATGCGCGCATCGCCGGCATGCCCGCGGTCACGGGCCTCTACACGGCGTTCCTGCCGCTCTTCGCGTTCGCGCTCTTCGGCGCATCGCGGCATCTCGTGGTGGCCGCCGACTCCGCGACGGCAACGATCTTCGCGAGCAGGCTCTCGTCGATGGCCGCCGCGGGTAGTCCGGAATACGTCGCGCTCGCGGGCATGGTCGCGCTGCAGACCGCCGCGCTCCTGCTGCTCGCGCGCCTCTTCAAGCTCGGCTTCCTCGCCGATTTTCTGTCGCGCACCGTGCTGACGGGCTTTCTCGCGGGCGTCGGCGTGCAGGTGTCGATCGCGATGCTCGGCGACCTCTTCGGCATGACGGTACCGTATCCGTCCTCGCGCAGCCTCGCGCAACTCGTCTACGTGATGGGGCACGTCATGCACGCGCACGGGCCGACGCTCCTGCTCGCGCTTGTCGTGATCGTCGCCATCCTGGGCAGCAAGCGCTTCGCGCCTCGTCTGCCGATACCGCTCGTCGCGGTGATCGGCAGCATCGTCGCGAGCAAGTTCTTCGACTTCGCGGCGCGCGGAATTTCGGTGCTCGGACCCATCGACGGCGGCTTGCCCCCGATCCGCTTTCCTCAGGTCACGTGGCAGCAATGTCTCGATATCGTGCCCGTCGCGGCGTCGTGCTTCGTGATGATCATCGCGCAGAGCGCGGCCGCCGCGCGCGTGTTCGCGCAGCAGTATCACGAGGATGTCGATACCAACAGCGACATTCTCGGCCTCGCCGCGGCGAACGCGGCGGCGTCGCTGAGCGGCACGTTCGTCGTCAACGGCAGCCCGACGCAGACCGCGATGGCCGAGCGCGCCGGCACGCGCAGCCAGTTCGGACAGCTCGTGTTCGCGGCGGTCGTCGCCGTCGTGCTGCTGTTTCTGAGCGGCTATCTGCGCTATCTGCCGCATTGCGTGCTGGCGGCCATCGTGTTCACGATCGCCATCGGCCTCGTCAACGTGCAGAGCCTGAAGGACATCCGCGCAGAAAGCCCGGGCGAATTCGCGCTCGCGCTCATCACGGCGGGCGCGGTGGTGCTGGCGGGCGTCGAGCGCGGCATTCTGCTCGCGGTCGCGCTCTCGCTGATGCGGCACGTGCGCCATAGCTATCATCCGCACACGATGGTGCTCACGCCCGTCGCGCCCGGCAAACCCTGGCAGTTCATGCCGACGAAGCCCGGCGCGATGACCGCGCCGCAACTGATCGTCTACCGCTTCGGCGCGGATCTGTTCTACGCGAACGATCATTTTTTCGCGGCCGAAGTGACGAAGCTCGTCGATACGGCATCCGACGGCTTGCGTCATCTCGTCGTCGATGCCGGCGCGATCACCGATCTCGACTACTCGGCGGCCCGCACGATCGGCGAGCTGATCGAATCGCTGAGGGCGCGCGGCGTCGCGGTGATCTTCGGCCGCGTGAACCGCTTCCTGCGCAACGATATGGATCGGCACGGGCTTACGCCGGTGCTCGGCGCGTCGAACGTGTTCGACACGCTGCACGAGGCGCTCGCGGTCGCCGGCGTGAATTCGGGCGCGCATGTGCCTGATGCGTTGTGAGGCGTTTCGACGCCGATCGAGTCAAGGCGGAACGCGCGATGATCAGGGCCAGCCCGCAATCTTGCCAGGCGCTTTTGTTTCGGTTGGTGCCTCTCCAATTTCATGACGTTGCGAATCGTCGACCGTTAGTTGCCTCGAACCTGAAACACGTTTTTGTTGAATGCTATTCCACATTCAACTAGTATTCACACAACGGGCAACCACAGATTTCGATCACGATTCAGGAGGCAGGCACGGCATGGCGCAGGACACTTCCTTTACCGCATCGCTCGATGCGGGCTTGAGCGGCGCGACGCGCGTCTATTTCATCGTCGGCGATCCGATCGCGCAGGTGCGCTCGCCCTCCGGCGTGACGGCGGCGCTGAGAGCGGCGGGCCGCGACGCGATCGTGATTCCGGCGCACGTCGCGCCCGGCGATCTCGACGCGTTCTTCGCGGGCATCGCGCCCTTGCAGAACTGCGATGGCGTCATCATCACCGTGCCGCACAAGTTCAGCGCGACGGCGCATTGCAAGTCGCTGACTGACGAAGGCGCGTTTCTCGGCGCGGTCAACATGCTCAAGCGCAACGCCGACGGCACCTGGCACGGCGGCGCATCGGACGGCATCGGCATGGTCGCCGCGTTGCGGGACGCGGGCTGCGAGCCGAAGGCCAAACGCGCGCTGCTGATCGGCGCGGGCGGCGCGGGCTCGGCGATCGGCCACGCGCTCGTCGATGCAGGCGTTGCGTCGCTCGCGATCCGCGATTTCGACGCCGGGCGCACGAGCGCCCTCGCCTCGCGGCTCGCCGCGCTGGGCCGCGGCGCGGTGAGCGTCGCCGACGATGCGCCCGCCGAAAGCTACGACCTCATCGTGAACGCGTCGCCGGCGGGTATGCGTCCCGGCGATGCGCTGCCGATCGACGTCTCGCGCCTGCCGCCGACGACCTTCGTCGGCGACGTGGTGACGAAGCCGCCGCTCACGCCCTTCATCGAAGCCGCTCGCGCGCGCGGCTGCACGACCGTCACCGGCACGCAGATGTTCGGCCGCGTGTGCGATGCGATCGTCGCGTATCTGTTGAAAGACTGACGACGCACAACATTCGCCGCGCAAGGAATCGGAGCAATCTGGTTCAATCGCGGCGCGCATTCGTTCAACATTCCGGCCGCGCATCGCGTCCCTCGCGATGCGCACCGGCCTGCTGGTTTCGAAGCGAATCGCAGACAAGCGCCGCCCTCCTTCGGGCGGCGTTTTTTTGCGCGACGTTTCGGACACGCCGGCGCGAGCGCACGTTTCCCATGAGACTCGCGCGTTCGCTTCGAGGGCCAATGAAACGCGTGCAGGCGCACGCAAGAGGCTGGAATGAAATTGAATCGAAAAGGAATTCGACGCGCGGCGCGTGCATGCTTCGCGGCCGTCGCATTCGCCACGCTCGCCGCGTGCGCGACCGGGCCGGGTGCATCGGCGCCGCTGCCGGCGGACAGCAAGCTCGCGATCGGGCGCGTCGTCGGCAAGCAATATCTGACGACCGTGTCGACGGGTGCGGCGCCGTCTTCCGGCCCATCGGTCGGCGTGGGTGCCGGTGGCATCGGCGGAAATGGCTGGAATGGCGTGGGCGGCGGCGCGGGCCTGAGCTTCGATCTGACGAGCCTGTTCGAGAAGGCGCCGGAACAGACCGCGAAGGTGTACCGCTACAGCGTGCAGATGAAGGACGGCTCGAAGCGCGATGTCGACAGCACGCTCGAACTCAACGAAGGCGCGTGCGTGACGACGATCGATTCCAGCCAGCCCGGCTATCCGAGGCTGACGGGCGCGGACGCCTGCTGATCTTCAGCGCAATCGCGCCGCTCACATTGCCATCGCCGGGATGATGCAGCGCGGGCCCATCGCTTGAATGTCGAAGATCGTGCGCGATGGACTCCGCGTGTTTCCCATCGGTTGGGACGACATGTGCGTGCGGACCACGCAGCGATAACGGATGCATCGAAATACATGAACGATCCAATCGATTCATTCGCATATCGAACAATCTACGCGATCGATCCTGAAACGCAGTAATTCGCGCCCGCGATTGTGCTTCGTGCAGGGCTTTGCGATACTGAATTGCCCCTCTCATGCGTCCGCTCTCGAAGTTCGAGCCCCCAAGCGGACGTATTCCCGCCGCCCGTTCAGGCGGCGTTTTTTTGCACGCGGCCTATTACCTTCGACGTAATTGCCCGCCCCCATCCCCTCCTGCGACGATGCAATCACACCGATCATCGACAAGGAGACGGACATGTCCGCGAATCATCATCGAGTTCACGCCGAAATCGCCCGCCCGAATTTCATCGCGACGAGCGGCGGCGTCGAGCTTTTCTATCGCGACTGGCAGCCCGAAGCCACGCATGGCAACGGCAAGACCATCGTGTTCGTCCCCAGCTATTCGCTGCCGGGCGACATGTGGGCGTATCAGATGCTGCCGCTCGCGGGTCAGGGCTTTCGCTGCATCGCCTACGACCGACGCGGCCACGGCCGCTCAAGCGATCCGGGCACCGGCTACGACTACGACACGCTTGCGGACGATCTCGCCGCCGTCATCAACGCGCTCGATCTTTCGAACGTCACGCTGGTCGGCTATTCGATGGGCGGCGCAGAAGCCGTGCGCTATCTGACGCGTCACGGCAGCGCGCGCGTCGCGCGGCTCGCGTTGATCGCATCGACGTTGCCGATGCTGGCGAAGACGCCGGACAATCCTGATGGCATCGACCGCGCATACGTCGACGTCTTCCAGCACGACTTGATGACGGACTATCCGAAGTGGCTCGCAGACAATGCGCGGCCGTTCGCCGGGCCGGGCGCTTCGCAGGCGATGATCGACTGGATCCGCGAAATGGCGTTGCGCACGTCGCATCAGGCGCTTTTCGCGTGCAACGAAACGGTAAGCAGCGGCGATTTCCGCGACGAACTGCGCGACATCGACGTGCCGACGATCATCGTGCAGGGCGATCGCGACGTGTCGAATCCGCTCGAACTGACCTCGCAACGCACGGCGCGGCTGATTCCGAACGCGCGGCTCGTCGTCTACGAAGGCGCGCCGCACGGCGTTTTTCTGAGCGATGCGGCGAGGTTGACCGCGGATATAGGGGCCTTTGCGTCGGCGTAGTGAAACGCGGTCTGTGGTAGTGGCTTAATACCAGCGCCGCGCCGGAACCCGATCCAGTATTTCATCAGCGTTTGTCGGATAAACGCTGAGTCCTGACGCGTTTGAAAACACTCATAACAATAGACTCTGGAAGAATCCCGGCACACCGTAGCACTGCGAATTGACATCACAGCGCGCGACATGAAAGCATCGCCGCGCAGTCCTGCCCACCTTCATCGGAGTCCACCGCGATGATCTTCCACGCATCCATTCCCGCCAACGATCCGAAGCACGTCGCGCATGTGCTTGCCGAACTGTGGGACGGCTTCGCCGCGCCCTTCTCGCCGTTTCCCGATGCGTGGATGGCGGTCGCGGGCGACGATCGCGGCAGCATCATCGAGGTCTATCCGAGCGACCAGGTTATCACGCCGGGCGGCGGCCACGAGGAAAGCGTCAGCTACGGCGCGAATACTTTGAAGCGTCCGCAGTACAGCGCGTTCCACATGGCGATCGCGACGAAGCTGAGCGCGGAAGACGTCATCGCGATCGGCGAGCGCGAAGGCTGGCGCGCGGTGCGCTGCACGCGCGGCGACAACTTCTTCCACGTAATCGAGTTCTGGATCGAAAACTCGACGATGCTCGAATTCCTCACGCCCGAGATGCAGGCCGAATATCTCGCTTTCGCCACGCCCGAAAACTTCAAGGCGATGGCCGCCGCCGCCGTGCCTCAGTAAGCGCTTCGCGGTGAGGACCGTTCGCCGCGCAGCCCGAACAGCAGCGCGGCGCCGCTCGCGAAGAGCAACATCGAAAGCAGGTGCACGGCGAGATCCATGCTGCCCGTCACGGTGCGGATCTGGCCGATCACCCACGGACTCACGATGCCGCTCGTGATCCCGATACTGCTGATGACCGCGATGCCCGCCGCCGCGCTCTTGCCCGGCAGATGGCTCGCGGGCACGGCCCAGAAAATCGGCAGCGCGGCGAAGATCAGGGTCGCGGCGAGCGAAAGAATCGCGAGCATCAGCGGGAAGCTCGGAAAGTGCAGCGTGAGGGCCGCGAGCGCGATGCCGCCGCCGATCGTGCAGCACGCGAAATGCTTGCGCCGCTCGGCGACGCGATCCGAATGGCGCGCGATCAGAATCAGTCCCACCGCGCCGATCGCGTTCGGCACGACGGTGTAGAGGCTGACGGACAACACATCGGTGATGCCGAAATCGCGGATCATCAGCGGCATCCAGAAGCTCAGCGTCAGCGATGCGCACGTCAGCGAAAAATAGATGAACGCGAACAGATAGAGGCGCGGGTTGCGCAACGCGTCGAGCAGGCCGCGGCGGTCGTGCGCATCGGCGCTGGCGGTCGTTTGCGGGCACAGCGCGGCCAGGCGCTCCTGTTCTCCCTGCGTGAGCCAGTGCGCATCGCGCGGCGTGTCCACCAGAATCCGCAACGCGACGAGGCCGAGCAGCACCGCGGGCGCGCCCTCGATCGCGAACATCCATTGCCAGCCGTGCAGGCCCATCACGCCCGCCATGTCGCGCATGATCCAGCCGGACACCAGTCCGCCGAACACGCCCGCCACCGCGACGCCCGCGAAGAATACCGACATCACCCCGGCGCGCCGCTTCGCCGGAAACCAGTACGTCAGATACAGCACGATGCCCGGAAAGAAGCCCGCCTCGAACACGCCGAGGAAAAAGCGCAGCAGATAGAAATGCCCGGGCGTCGCGACGAACATCATGCCGACCGATGCCGCGCCCCACAGGAGCATGATCCGCGTGAAGGTGCGGCGTGCGCCGAACTTCGCGAGCAGCAGGTTGCTCGGCACTTCGAAGAGCACATAGCCGACGTAGAACACGGCGGCGCCGAGGCCGTACATCGCATCGGAGAAACCGAGATCGTGCTTCATCTGCAACTGCGCGAAGCCGATATTGATACGGTCCAGAAACGACACCACGTAGCACAGAAACAAAAACGGGATGATGCGCCACGCGATCTTGCGAAACAGCGCATCGTCCGACAGGGCGTGTATTTCCGCGACGGAACTCGGGCTGAGGTCCGCCGTGCTGATCGACTTCGACATGTCTCGCTCCAGATGGGCGTGAGAAGGCCGGCGTCTTGAGCGCGCCTTTTTGCCTGAAGAGAAGGAAGAGCGGCGCGTTTCAGTACGCGCCGCGAGAGATGAGCGTCAGTCCTGCAAAGCGGCCCACATATCCTTGTCGCGCTGGGCGGTCCAGATACGCGGATGCTTGATGCCGCTCGCCTCGTCATAGGCGCGCGACACGTCGAACGGCAGGCAGTGTTCGTAGATGAAAACGTGGCCGAACTTCGGGTCCATCGCGCGGCGGGTGAGCGCCATCGAGCCCTTCAGATCGAGCTTGTCGGCGACGGCATCGCGGCCCGCCTGCAGCAGCGTCGTGACGAAATCCTTCGTGTAGTCGAGACCCTTGTCGACTTCCGCCGGCGACAGCAGCGCAGGACCGCGGCCCGGCACGAGCTTGTCCGCCTTCAGCGCGCGCAGCGCTTCGAGCGTCGTGGGCCATTCTTCGAGTTGCGCATCGCCGCAATAACAGGCGGCGTCGTACTCGACCAGATCGCCCGAAAAGAGCACCTTCTGCGACGGCAGCCAGACGACCGTGTCGCCCTTCGTATGGCCCGAGCCGAGATGGGCGATCTTCACTTCGAGCTTGCCGAGGAACAGCGTGATTTCCTTCTCGAAGACGAGCGTCGGCCACGTGAGGCCGGGCACCGTCTCGACGCCGGCGAACAGACGCGGAAAGCGCTCGATCTCCGACTTCATGTCCTGCTCGCCGCGCTCGACGATCATTTCATACGTGCCGCGGCTCGCGATGACCTGCTCTGCGCCTTCCGCGAAATACGCCGACGCGCCCAGCACGCGCACCGCGTGGTAATGCGACAGCACGACGTATTTGATCGGCTTGTCGGTGACGCTGCGGATTCTCGCGATGAGATCCTGCGCCATTGCCGGCGTGGCGGTCGTATCGACGATCAGAACGCCGTCGTCACCGATGATCACGCCCGAGTTCGGGTCGCCCTCGGCCGTGTACGCGTACGCGTTCTCGGAAAGCTGCGTGAAAGTGACCTTCTTCTCTTCCAGATCGGCCTGCGATGCGAATGCTTTTGCCATGATCGTGTCTCGATTCCATTCTCGTGGGGATGAATGGATGATCGTCCTGGCAATGATCTTTGTCAACAGCAAGTACGCTTGCTATTTGCAAATTACGGGTAAATACTGAATCGCTTCATTGGATGATTCCTGCTCGGCTAACATTTGCCATTCGTTCACTTTTATCGATCGCGGAGCGCTCTTGGTTCGTCCCACTCCTGCCACGCCTGACGCCGAAGCCGGCGAAGAAAAAAAACAGCGCGGCATTCAGAGCGTCGAAGTCGGCGCGCGTCTGCTCGATGCGCTCGCCGCACGGCGCGAGCCGCTCGCGTTGAGCGCGCTGGCCGATGCCGCCGGGCTCTCGACCGCGCAGGCGCACACCTATCTCGTGAGTCTCACGCGTCTCGGGCTCGTCAAGCGCGACGCGCTCACCGGCAACTACGAGCCGGGTCCGCTTTCGCTGCGTCTCGGCCTATTGAATCTGGAACATCAGCCGGCGTATCGCGCGGCCGCGTCGCGTGTTCCGGCGCTGGCGCTCGCGACCGGCATGAGCGTCGCGGTCAGCGTCGCCGGGCCGCAAGGGCCGACCATCGTGCGCTACGAGCGCGGCGGCTATCCGCTGCATGTCAATTTGCACGTCGGCACGGTGATGTCGCTGTCCGCGACGGCGACCGGACGCGTCTTCCGCGCTTTCGACGATGACGCCCGCGTCGCCGCGATGCTCGCGCATCAGGCCGAAGCCGATGCGCCTGAAATGAGCGCGCGCATCGGCGAAATCCGGACGCGCGGCATCGAACGCGGCGTCGATAAGCCGAGTCCGGGCGTCAGCAGTATGAGCGTGCCGGTATTCGACGGCGCGCAGAGGATGCAACTCGCGCTGACGGCGATCGGCCCGACCGGTCTGTGCGATGTCGATTGGGACGGCCCGCTGGCGCGCGCATTGAAAGACGCGGCTCGCGATATCACCGGATTGCTTTCATGACGACATTCGACGAAGACATCAAGCCGCAGCGCGGCATCAACGCACTCGACGCCACCGGCGATCTGTTGCGCGCACTGGTTGCAGTGGGCCAGCCGCTCACGCTGCGCGATCTTGCGGCCGCGGCCGGCATGCCGCCCGCGAAAGCGTTCGCACATCTGGTGAGTCTGGTGAAGGTCGGCCTGCTCGCGCGCGACGACGCCGGGCTCTTCCACGCGGGCCGCCTGAGCCGCGAGCTCGGGCTCATCGCGCTGCAACGCCTTTCGCCGATCCGCGACGCGGAAAGCGAAATCGTCGCGCTCGCCGCGAGCACGTCGATGACGGTCGCCGCCGCCGCGCTCGGCCCGCTCGGCCCGACCGTGATCCGGCTGGAAGAATCGGCGCGGCCACAGCATGTCAGCTTGAGAGTCGGCACGGCGATGTCGCTCGTCAACACGGCGATCGGGCGGGTCTACGCCGCGCATCTGCCCGCGGACATGCTTGCATCGTTGATGGAACAGGATCACATCCGCCTGGCGGGTTCGGCGGCGGATGCGGGACTGGACGCCGCGTATCGCGCGCGGCTCGACGGCATCCGGGAACGCGGCCTCGACACGGCGCACGGCGCGCCGGTGCCCGGCATTCATGCACTGGCCGCGCCGGTTTTCGATCACACCGGGAGCGTGTGTCTCGTGATTGCGCTGATCGGCTCGTCGGGCGGCTTCGACAGCGCTGCGGACGGTCCGCTCGCACGCGCCCTTCTCGCCGCGACGCGGCGTCTGTCGTGGCGTTTCGGCCTGATGGAAGCGAACGACAAGGCGACCTAGCGGCCCCTGGCTCGCTCAGTGCCGGTTACGCGGATCGCGGGAAAACGGTCGGTCGGCTTCGCGATCTCGTCCTGCGACGCGACGATTTCCAGCTCGTAGCGCCCTGCATCGTAAGTCGCCTTGACGACGGCGTTCACCGCCGCGAGCGTGTGCTCCAGCGCCGTGCGCAGCGAATCGCCCTGCAGGGTGCGCGCGACGAACACCGCGCTCGTCAGATCGCCGACGCCCACCGGCTGCCGCGCGAACGGATAGAGCGGGCGCTGCGCGAACCACGCTTCGGACGGCGACACGGCGAGCATGTTGAAGGTGTCGGCGCGGCTGTTGCGATCGAGCAGATGCTTCACCATCACGATGCGCGGGCCGCGCGCGATCACGTCGCGGCACGCGTCCACCGCTTCCTCCACCGTTTCGATGGGGCGTCCGACGAGCTTTTCCAGCTCGACGTGATTGGGGATGATCGCATCGGCGATTTCGGGCATCGTCGTGACGAGGAAATCCTCGATGCCCGGCGCGACCGTGCAGCCGCCCGTCTGCCCCATGACCGGATCGCAGAAATAGAGCGCGCGCGGGTTCACGGCCTTCACCATCTTCACGATTTCGACCACCGCGCGAGCCTGCTCAGGCGCGCCGAGATAGCCGGACAGCACCGCATTGCAGCGCGCGAGCACGCCGATCGCGCCGATGCCTTCGATCACGTTCTGAAGCTCGTCGGCGTCGAATGCGCTGCCGGTCCAGCGGCCATACTGCGTGTGATTGGAGAACTGCACGGTGTTGAGCGGCCAGACGTTGACGCCCAGACGCCGCATCGGGAAAACCGCAGCGCTGTTTCCCGCGTGGCCGAACACCACATGCGATTGAATGCTCAGGACGTTGTTCATGTTCTGCTTTCCCGATTGATCGTGTCCGGACTGGTGAAACGTTTGTCGCGCCGGTGGTCGTGCGGCGCAGCGCAAGAGCAACTTAACGAAGAACGCCCGTGGACGCCGTCTGCGGGCGTGCTAAGGCGACTCGATCTTCGTATTGTGCCGTGCCTCGACGCACTGCGGCATGGCCCGTTCGATATAAATCGCCAACACGCGTTTTATCAAGCGATCCGATCGATCAGAAGGCCAAAAGGTCGCGCGGCTGCAACACCATCATCGTTCGAAGACGCCGCGCAGCACGCCCGTGCTGCGTTCGGCACGCCGCTTGCTCTACTGATCCGATTGCCTCCGCAGTGCATCAACGCGAAAAAAACGAGCGACTTCAGCACACGGAGTTCAATGCGCGCCGGATAATGCTCCATCGACGCAACAGCGAAAGCACACGAGGACGAACACACGGCAAGACATCAATAGTCGCAGGTCAAATCAGGAGGCTGGCATGGAGACGCTGTCTAAGAATCGCACCGATTTGCAAAAGTCGACCCTCGCAATCGTTCTCGCCGGCGGGCGCGGCACCCGCCTCGGCCCGCTCACCGACAAGCGCGTGAAGCCAGCCGTCCACTTCGGCGGCAAGTACCGCATCGTCGATTTCGCGCTGTCCAACTGCCTCAATTCCGGCATCCGCCGCATCGCCGTCGTCACGCAATACAAGGCCCATTCGCTCATCCGGCACCTCCAGCGCGGCTGGGGTTTCCTGCGCGGCGAGTTCAACGAGTTCATCGATATCTGGCCGGCGCAGCAGCGCGTCGATTCGAGCTGGTATCGCGGCACGGCCGACGCCGTCTATCAGAACCTCGACATCGTCCGTTCGATCGGGCCGGAATTCGTCATCGTGCTGGCGGGCGATCACATCTACAAGATGGATTACACGCGCATGGTGCTCGACCATGTGGAGAGCGGCGCGGACTGCACGGTCGGCTGCATCGAGGTGCCACGCATGGACGCCGTCGCGTTCGGCGTGATGCACGTCGACGAGAACCGACGCGTCACGGACTTCCTCGAAAAGCCCGCCGATCCGCCCGCCATGCCGGGCAAGCCGGATATCGCGCTCGCGAGCATGGGCATCTACGTGTTCAGCGCGAAATATCTCTACGACATGCTGCAGGAGAACATCGAGACGTCGAACACGGATCACGACTTCGGCAAGGACATCATTCCGCGTGTCGTCACGACCGGCAAGGCGATCGCGCATCCGTTCGGCATGTCGTGCGTCACGTCGAGCACCGATCCCGAAGCGCCCGCCTACTGGCGCGATGTCGGCACGGTGGACGCGTACTGGTCGGCGAACCTCGATCTCGCCTCGACCATTCCCGAACTCGATCTCTACGACCGCAACTGGCCGATCTGGACCAATCAGGAACAGTTGCCGCCCGGCAAGTTCGTGCGCGACCTGAACGGCCAGCAAGGCGCGATTACGAATCTGCTCGTGTGCGGCGGCTGCGTGATATCGGGATCGCAGGTGTCGAAGTCGGTGTTTTCGTCGGCGGTGCGGGTGCACTCGTTCTGTAACATCAATGAGGCAGTCTTGTTGCCTCAGGTGACCATCGGGCCGAGTTGCAGATTGCAGCGCGTCGTGATCGATCGCGGTTGCACGGTGCCCGAAGGTCTCGTGGTCGGCGAGGACCCGGACGACGACGCCGCGCGTTTCTTCCGCACGGAGTCGGGCGTCACGCTCATCACGCGCGATGCGCTGGCGCGGCTGCCGCAAAGCTAGGCGCCGGCGCGCCGGACGACCACGACAACACGAATCCATTCGACGGGAGCGCCGATGACCGTATGCGTGCTGCATGCCGCAGCAGAAATGTTTCCGCTGTTGAAAACCGGCGGCCTCGCCGATGTAGTCGGCGCGCTGCCGCCCGCGCAGTCGCAACTGGGCACGGATGCGCGCGTCGTGCTGCCGGGCTTTCCCGCCGTGCTCGCGGGCCTCGACGACCTTCAGCCGGTCGCCGATCTGGGCGCCGCGTTCGGCGCGGGCAACGTGCGGCTCGAACGTGGCGTGCTGCAGCCGCACGGCGTGACGGTGTACGTCGTGCGCGCGGATCAGTTCTACGATCGCCCGGGCAATCCGTATCTCGACGCCGCGCATCGCTCATACGCCGACAACGACCGCCGCTTCGCGCTGCTCGGCTGGGCGGCGGCGCGCATCGCGACGGGCGCCGATCCGGCGTGGAAGCCGCATATCGTCCACGCGCACGACTGGCACGCGGGGCTCGCGCCCGCGTATCTGCGCGCATTCGAGCGCGACGGCGCGGCCAGGGTCGCGAGCGTGATGACCGTGCACAACCTCGCGTATCAGGGCACGTTCGCCGCGTCGGAATTCGGGGCGCTGCAGTTGCCCGCCGACTTTTACGCAGTGGACGGCGTGGAGTTCTACGGCCACGTCTCGTTCCTGAAGGCGGGACTCTACTACGCGGACCGCATCACGACGGTAAGCCCGACCTACGCACGCGAAATTCAGACGCAGACGCACGGCGCCGGGCTGCACGGCCTGCTGCAGACCCGCACCTACGACATCACCGGCATCCTGAACGGCGTCGATTATTCGATCTGGAGCCCGTCCGTCGATGAATCCATCGCGGCGAAGTACACCGCGTCGAAGCCATCGGCGAAATCGAAGTGCAAGGCGGCGCTGCAGGAACGCATGGGACTCGCGCGGGACGACGACGCCCTGCTGTTCGGCGTCGTCAGCCGGCTCACCGAGCAGAAAGGGCTCGATCTGCTGCTCTCGGCCGTGCCCGATATCGTGCAGCGCGGCGGCCAGCTCGCCGTGCTCGGCACGGGCGATCCGGCGCTCGAAACCGGCATGAAGAACGCGGCGGCGGCGCATCCGGGCGCGGTCGCGATCGAGCTGGGGTTCGACGAGACGCTGTCGCATTCGATCATCGCGGGCAGCGATGTGGTGATGGTGCCGTCGCGCTTCGAGCCGTGCGGCCTCACGCAGCTCTACGCGCTCGCCTACGGCTCGCTGCCGCTCGTGCATCGCGTTGGCGGGCTTGCCGACACCGTCGTCGACAGTTCGCTCGAAAATCTCGCCGACGACCTCGCGACCGGCTTCGTCTTCGATACCTTCGATCGCGCGGGCATCGTCGGCGCGATCCGGCGCGCGTTCGCACTGAAGGCGCGGCGCACGGACTGGAAGGCCGTCGTCAAGCGCGCGATGGGCCAGAGCTTCAGTTGGGAAGCGGCCGCGCTGAAATACGCCGACGTGTATGAGGAATTGACGAGCCGCTGACGCCTTCCTTCCGTGGGCGCGCGCCTTACTGCCGAGGAACGACTGACCATCACGGAACTGCACATGCACAAACCTCTGGCAGGCCAGATCGCGCTCGTGACGGGCGCGAGTTCGGGCATCGGTACGGGCGTCGCCACCGCGCTCGCCGATGCCGGCGCGCGCGTCGCCATCAACTATCACTCGCACGCGGAACCGGCCGAAGAACTCGCCGCCGCGATCACCGCGAAAGGCGGCGAAGCATTCGCCGTCGGCGCGGATGTGTCCGACGAAGCCCAGATCGACGCGATGTTCGATGCCGTCGTGAAGCGCTTCGGCACCATCGATATCGTGGTCGCAAATTCCGGGCTACAGAAGGACGCGAAGTTTTCCGCGCTCACGCTCGCGGACTGGAACACGGTCATCGAAACGAATCTCACCGGCCAGTTCCTGACCGCGCAGCGCGCCGTGCGCATCTTCGAGCGGCGCGGGATGCGCGACGTGTCGAAGGCGCTCGGCAAGATCATCTGCATGAGTTCGGTTCACGAGGTCATTCCGTGGGCGGGACACGTGAATTACGCGGCGTCTAAAGGCGGCATCCAGATGATGATGAAAACAATCGCGCAGGAAGTCGCGCCGCAGCGTATTCGCGTGAACGGCATCGCGCCCGGCGCGATCCGCACGCCGATTAACAAGGACGCATGGGATACGCAGGAGAAGCTCGACAAGCTCCTGACGCTGATTCCCTATGGGCGCGTCGGCGAAGTGGAGGATATAGGCCGTGCGGCGGTGTGGCTCGCGTCAGACGATAGCGATTACGTCGTCGGCACAACGCTTTTCGTCGATGGCGGCATGACCCTCTATCCGGGATTCGCGGATAACGGCTGATATCGCATCGACAAAAACACGGGGACGGAATGAACGAAATCAAGGTTGACGTCGCCGTGATCGGCGCAGGCACCGCGGGCATGGCCGCGTTGCGCGCGGCGCGGCTCGCGGGCGCGAACGCGGTGCTGATCGAGGGCGGCGAGTTCGGCACGACCTGCGCGCGCGTCGGCTGCATGCCGTCGAAGCTGCTGCTCGCGGCGGCGAATGGCTTGCACGATGCGCGTTCGCTGGCCGCGCGCGGCATCGAAGGCACGCACGCGCTGGAAGCGGACTACGCGCATGTGCTCGACTACGTGCGGCGCGAGCGCGATCACTTCGTCAAGGGCGTGCTCGAAGAAATCGACACGCTGCCCGGCGACATCGTGCTGCGCGGTGAGGCGCGCTTCGAAGCGCCGACGCAGCTGGTCGTCGGGGATCACACGCGCGTGGAGGCGAAGAGCGTCGTGATCGCGACGGGCGCGGCGCCGAGCGTGCCCGACGAACTGAGGGTGTTCGGCGACAAGCTCATCACGAGCGACGATCTTTTCGAGCTGCGCACGCTGCCCAAACGCATCGCCGTGTTCGGCGCGGGACCGATCGCGCTGGAGCTGGGACAGGCGCTCGCGCGTCTCGATATCGAAATCCTCATGTTCGGCAAGGGCGGCCGCGTGGCAGGGCTCACCGACAAACCCGTGCGCGATGTGCTCGCGGCCGCGCTCGCCGACGAATTCTATTTCGATCCCGACGCGAAGTTCGAAAAGATGTCGCTCGAAGACGGCGTGCCCACGCTGCGCTTCACGTCGCCGGATGGCGCGAGCCACGTCGAACGTGTCGATCTTGTGCTCGCAGCGACGGGCCGCAGACCGAATCTCGCGCCGCTCGCGCTCGAAAACGCGGGCATCGAATTGAACGAAAAAGGCGTGCCGCTGTTCGACGAAAGCACGATGCAATGCGGCACGAGCTCCATCTTCATCGCGGGCGATTGCGACGGCACGCGCCCCTGGCTTCACGACGCCGCCGACGAAGTCAAGCTCGCCGGCGACAACGCCGCGCACTTCCCGGACGTGCAGGCGGTCAAGCGCAAGGTGCCCTTCTCGATCGTGTTCAGCGAGCCGCAAGCGGTAATGGTCGGCGCGTCGTACGAGGAACTCGACAAGCAGATGACGGTGACCGGCGAGGTATCGTTCGAGAATCAGGGCAGAAGCCGCGTGATGCGGCAAAACCGCGGCCTGCTGCACGTCTACGCCGACGCGAAAACCGGCAAGCTTCGCGGCGCGCAAGGCTGCGGTCCGGCGATGGAGCATCTGGGGCATCTGCTCGCGTGGGCGCTGCAACTCGAGTTGACGCTCGATGAAACGCTCAAGCTGCCTTTCTATCATCCGGTGGTGGAAGAAGGCCTGCGCAGCGCGCTGAAGGATGCCGACAGAAAATGTTATGAAGAGCGTTCGGAGGCACCGCCGAATTTACCAAGCGCGGCAGGTTGTTAAGCGCCAAAACAAAACGCCGGCTGTTAAGAGCCGGCGTTTCGTCTTTCTAATCATGCAAGAGAGCCGTCAGCGATCAGCTTCCGCTCAGACCATATTGCAGTGCAAGATCGAAACCCAGCACCACTAGCGAACAGAACAGACCCAGCGACAAATTCGCCAGCCGGTGGCCGACATCCTTGTGCTTCGTCAGAACGGCGCCCGCGAGGAACGCGATTTCCACGATGACCTGCATACAGAACACGGCAATCATCAACGCGAACTCATAACCCATCGAGTTGAAGTTCATGAAGTTGAAGCCGTTCACTGCGACCCAAGAACCCACTCGCCAGGCTTCGTATGCCAATAGCAGCAACGGAAAGAAATAGCTGGCTACATAAGTCGGCACCGTGGCGTGCCGCAGTTCCATATTTAAGTGACGTGTTACTTGCATCGCGTACTCCTCATCTGATTGCCCGAAAATGACGGGCGTTCTACCTGCACCGTGGCGCAACCGGAGCGTTCTGACCGAACGGCAGACGGGCGTCGTGCTTTCAGAATAGGACAATTTTCGGGAAAGCGAATCATCGTATTCCCGATGATCACACCCAGTAAGGGATTACACGATGCATTGTGCAGTGCAACTGAACAACGTTGTTATTTATACCCTTGAATCCGGCACGCGCGTGCGCGCCGAACTCATATTTCGTTTGATCGCTTATTGGCCGTTTTGTTGCTTGCCGTATAGCTTGATAATCCCTGAAAAATCGAGTCCGCCGAGTCCCTGCTGGCTCATCGACTGATACAACTGTTGTGCCAGCGCGCCCATGAAAACCGGCTGCTTTGCGCTACGCGCCGCATCGACGGCAAGGCCCAGATCTTTCAACATCAGGTCCGCGCCGAAGCCGCCCGAATATCCGCGCGAGGCGGGCGCAGTTTCGACGATTCCCGGATAGGGATTACACGTATCCGAACTCCAGCAACGCCCGGTCGATGTATTGACGATGCTCGCCAGTTTCGTCGGATCGATGCCGAGCGTTTCGCCCAGCTTCATCGCTTCCGCGACGCCGATCATGGAAATCCCTAGCAGCAAGTTATTGCAAATCTTGGCGATCTGACCGGTGCCCGTTTCGCCGCAGCGCACCATGTTCTTGCCCATGCCGGACAGCACGGGGCGCAGCGTTTCGAAGAGCGCTTCGTCGGCGCCGACCATGAAGGTCAGCGTGCCCGCCTGCGCACCGACGACGCCGCCGGAAACGGGCGCATCCGCGAACGGATTGCCCTGCTTCGCCGCCGCCTCGCCGATAAGCTTCGCGGTGGCCGGATCGATCGTGCTGCTGTCGACGAGCGGCACGCCTTTCGCGACGCCCGCGAGCACGCCGTCATCGCCGAGATAGACCGACTTCACGTGCTGCGCTGCGGGAAGCATCGTGATGACGACTTCCGCGCCTTCGGCAGCCGCGCGCGGCGATGCGGCCAGGGTCGCGCCCGCCGCCTTCGCCGCGTCCAGCGCCTCGGGCACGAGATCGAATGCCGTCACCGCGTGTCCCGCTTTCAGGAGATTGGCGGCCATCGGGCCACCCATGTGCCCGAGGCCGATAAAGCCTATTTTCATCGCTGTCTCCTTTTCTTATCTCAGCGAGATGGTCGTGTTGACGCCGTCGTTCACCGTGGCGTCGTCGAACCAGCGCGAGGTGACCGTCTTGGTCTGCGTGTAGAACTGCACGACCTGCTTGCCGTACGGGCCGAGATCGCCCAGTTTCGAGCCGCGCGAGCCCGTGAAGCTGAACGCCGGCACCGGCACCGGAATCGGAATGTTGATGCCCACCTGGCCGATATCGATCTCGCTCTGGAACTTGCGCGCCGCCGCGCCGCTTTGCGTGAAGAGACCGACGCCGTTGCCCATCGGATTGCGATTGACGAGCGCGATCGCGTCATCGAGCGTGTCGGCCTCGACCACGCACAGCACCGGGCCGAAGATTTCGGTCTTGTAGATCGACATGTCGGTATCGACGTTCGTGAAGATCGTCGGTCCGATGAAATTGCCGCTCTCGTAGCCCTTCACATCGATACCGCGGCCATCGAGCGCGAGCGTCGCGCCCTCTTCCACGCCACGGCCGATCAGGCCGAGAATGCGCTCCTTCGCCGTTTTCGAGACGACCGGGCCGACATCCGTATTCGGTTCGATGCCCGCATTGACCTTGAGCGTCTTCGCGCGTTCGACAAGCTCCGGCACCCAGTCCTTCGACGCCCCGACGAACACCGCCACCGACGTCGCCATGCAGCGCTGACCCGCCGCGCCGAAGCCCGCGCCCGCGAGCGCGTTGAGCGTCTGTTCCTTGTTCGCGTCGGGCAGCACGACGGCGTGATTCTTCGCGCCCATCATCGACTGTACGCGCTTGCCGTGCTGGCTCCCGAGGTTGTAGACATGCGTGCCGACGGCCGTCGAACCGACGAACGAGATCGCCCTGATGTCGGGATGCGTGCAGATCGCATCCACCACTTCCTTGCCGCCATGCACGACGTTGAGCACGCCCGGCGGCACGCCTGCTTCGATCGCGAGCTCGACGAGCTCCATCGTCGAAAGCGGGTCCTGTTCGGACGGCTTCAGCACGAAGGTGTTGCCGCAGACGATCGCCATCGGGAACATCCACAGCGGGATCATCGCGGGGAAGTTGAACGGCGTGATGCCCGCGCAGACGCCGATCGGCTGGCGCAGCGTGTAGGTATCGACGCCGCCCGCGACATTCTCGGAGAATTCGCCTTGCTGCAAGGTGCTGATCGAGCACGCATGTTCGACGACTTCGAGACCGCGGAAGATGTCGCCCTCGGCATCGGCCAGCGTCTTGCCCTGCTCGGCCGTGAGCGTCTGCGCGATGCGTTTCTGGTTCTGGCGCACGAGATCCTGGAACTTCAGCATCAGTCGCATGCGCGCGCCGAGCGGCGTCGTGCGCCACGTCTGAAACGCCTTGTGCGCGGCGCCAACGGCGGCGTTCACCTCGTCCATCGTCGCGAAGGGCACGCGGCCGACCACCTCCTGTGTCGCGGGATTGACGATGTCGCGCCACTCGGTCGTCTTCGAATCGACGAACTGGCCGTCGATCAGCAGCTTGGCCGTACGGACGGACGTATTCTGCGCCGGATGTTCAGCAGCGATATTCACGAGTCACTCCTTGTCTGGAAAATTGCAAACGCGGGGGTTGGGATGAGCGGCGAAGACGCGCGGACGGGACGCCGGTGCGGCGCCGAAGGGAATGGCATGTCGTCTCCGTTTATAAGAAATCGGCCTGCACTGCTGCACGGTCGTTTCCTTGAGTATAGTTATGCAAAAGTCCATCATGGCACCATAAAAACACCCGATCGATATGCAAAAAAACGCCATGCAAACCGCCAAGTTCGACCTCGCCCGCCTCAACTGGGACGATCTGCGCTTCTTCCTCGAAGTCGCCCGCACGCAGCGCGCGAGCGGCGCGGCCAAGCGCCTGGGCGTCGATTACACGACGGTCGCGCGGCGCGTGCGCGCGCTCGAAGACGCGCTCGGCACCCTCCTGTTCGACAAGTCGCGCAGCGGCGGATTCATTCTGACCGCCGAGGGCCAGCGGCTGCTCGGCTTCGTCGATTCGATCGAGACGACGGTGCAGTCCGCCACCGAGCAGATCGCCAATACGGGCCACGCGCTGTCGGGACATGTGCGCGTCGGTTCGACGGAAGGTTTCGGCTGCTTTTTTCTCGCGCCGCAGCTCGCGCGCTTTCAGGACGCGCATCCGAACATTTCCATCGACCTGTTGCCGGTGCCGCATTTCGTGAGCCTGTCTAAGCGCGAGGCGGATATCGCCGTGACGCTCGAGCGTCCCGAGCAGGGCCAGTATGTCTACACGAAGCTCTGCGAATACCGGCTCAAGCTCTACGCGACCGCCGAGTATCTGGACGCGCACGAGCCGATCCGCACGAGCGACGATCTGCGACATCATCGCTTCGCGAGCTATATCGACGATCTCGCGTTCAGTTACGAACTGCTGTATCTCGAACGCGCGGTGCCGGGCGCGGTGTCGCGCTGGCGCAGCACGAGCGCGATCGCGCAATATTTCGCGGCGCTGCAGGGCCGCGCGCTCGCGATCCTGCCGTGCTTCATGACCTCCGCCGATCCGCGCTTCGTGCCGGTGCTGCCGGACGAGATCGTCGTGACGCGCGCTTTCTTCCTGTCCTGCCGCGAGGATCTGCGCAAGCTGAAGCGCATCACGGCCGTCTGGGACTATCTGCGCGCGGCGGCCGAAGCGAACCGCGGATTCCTGATGGGCGACGGCACGCAGATGGCGTGGGTCGATGTCAAGTCATCCTGATCGAATCACGGTTTGTGACAGCGAGATCGGATCAGACGTGTTATCCGTCGATGCCCGATCACGCGTCACAAAATTTGACTCGATGAATTCGTGTAATTTTGCTTCGATATCCTCTCGAAACATCACCTGCGCGCACAGGCTCGTGCATAATCGCCGCCCAGTCTTATCGTTTTGCCGTGGAGAGCGCGGCGCACTCCATCCCCGTGATTTTCCTTAGTCTTTTTTCCGCAGGCCTCACTGGCCGCTCCGCGCGCTGATGGCTTTCGTCATCTGGTCACGGCGGACCATGTCCCGCCAGCGCATCCGCTTCGTCGAGGCACGCACGGCGCGCGCCATCGCCATCATCGGCGCGATCACGCTGCTGATCGCCGCGCTCGCGCTCGGCATCGCCATCGGCACGATGTTCGGCCGCAGCCATCTCGGCGAAGAGCGGGCGCTGATGTCGCGCCGCTCGTACGAGATCGAAGAGCTCGGCCGCATCAATGCCGCGCTGATCGAACTCGCACCGCGCGTCGAAGGGCTGTCGGCGGAAGTGAACGAGTTGCACGAGTTCGACGCGCATCTGAAGGCCGCGCACGGCACGGGCGGCACGTCCGGCGTGCACGACGTGCCGCCGCTGCCGGACAGCGAGGAACCGGCATCGTCGCTCGACGGCGCCGGCGGCCCGGCGCTGCCGCCGCGTCTTTGCGATGCCGGCCAGGCGACGACGGGCGCGCCGCGGCAGCGCCTGAAAAGCACGCAACGCATCATCGATTGCCTGAACGACGAAGTCTCGCAGCTACAGACGCAGACGCTCGCGCACTATGCCGCGTACATGGCGTTTCCCGGCCGCGAACCGGCGCCCGGCGCGCGCAGCGGCTCGCCTTACGGCAATCGTCTGGACCCGTTCACCGGGCATCTGAGCTTTCATCCGGGCGTCGATCTCGTCGCGCCAACCGGCACGCCGATCCTCGCGAGCGCGGGCGGACGCGTCGTGCAGGCCGGAGAGCGCAATGGTTACGGCAACGCGGTCGATATCCGCCACGGCGACGGCACGATGACGCGCTATGGACACGCATCGCGCGTGCTCGTCAAAACCGGCGACTACGTGATGCCCGGACAGGAGATCGCGGAAGTCGGCTCGACCGGACGCTCCACGGGCCCGCATCTGCATTTCGAAGTGATCGTCGACGGCGCGCAGATCAATCCCTCACCTTATCTCGCGCTCTTCAGGCGCAAGCAGAATGCGCAAAGTTGATTCGAAGCGGCTGTCGCTGCAACTGACTCGCCAGTCCTATTCGCTCACGCCCAAGCGCGGCGCGGGCATCTGGCTGGGCTTGATCGCGGCCGTCTGCGCGATTGCCGCGCTCGCTGCCGCGGGCTTCGCCCTCAAGCGTTCGAACGAGGACGCGCACAAGCTCGACGCGCTCTGCGCGCCGCCCGCCTCCGAGCAGACGTTGCGCGATCAGCTCGCGCATGCGCAACTCGCACTCGAACAGGAAGCGGCGACCCGCGCGACGCTGGAACAGCGCGTAACGGACGGCACGGCCGAGATTCAGCGTCTGCAGACCGATCTCGTTGTCCTCAAGAAACAGCACAAGACCGATTGAGCGGCACGCTTCGCACGCTCGCTTCGTGTAACCCCTCACCGCATCGCAAGGACTCGACATGTTTTCATCCAAGAAGGATTCCAACGGCGTCAAGATGGCCAAGCTCGCGACGCTCGTCGCGCATAACGTTCATATCTCCGGCGACCTCGAATTCAGCGAGGGCCTGCGCATGGACGGCCAGGTGACGGGCAACGTGAGCGGCCGCCCCGGCGAAGAGACGCTGCTCGTCGTGAGCGATCAGGGCGCGATTCGCGGCAATGTGAGCGCCTACGATGTCATCATCAACGGCTGCGTGACGGGCGATGTCACCGTCGCGCATTTCGTCGAACTTCAGTCCAACGCGCGCGTGCTGGGCAATATCTACTATCAGCAGTTGCGCATGGATATCGGCGCGACCGTCGAAGGCAAGCTGACCAAGTTCGATTCGCAGTCCGCGCATGTTCCGACGCTGCCCGCGCCGCCCGAATACACCATGGACTTCAGCACGAACTGACGGCAGGCGACGAGCGCCGCACGATCAACGCTCGTTGGCAACAGTGCGCATGTCCAGCTAAGATTCGATGGATGGAGGCCACGCGCTCGCGCCCCACGCGAATCATCACGCGACTTCGAGCGCCCATCGACGCGTGGCCGGTGACATCGAAATAACTATAAAGGGCGCCCCATGCTGGTCAATTGCGCGGCTTATCAGAACGGCCGGAAACTCGCGGACGTCAATATCGACGATATCAACGCCTATCGCGATATGCCCGACTCTTTCATTTGGGTTGCATTGAAGGAGCCCGGTCCCGGCGAACTCGCGCATATGACACACCAGTTCGGTCTGCATGAACTGGCGGTCGAAGATGCGCAGCATGGTCATCAGCGGCCGAAGATCGAGGAATACGGCGACTCGCTGTTCGCGGTCTTCCATACCGTCGAGTTCGATGAAGAAGGCGAGGTGCTCGTCGGCGAGATGAACGTGTTCGTCGGCAGAAACTATGTGCTCTCGGTGCGCAATCGCACGACGCAAGGCTTTCAGGAAGTGCGCAAGCGCTGCGAGCGCGAGCCGCATCTGCTCAAGCACGGGCCGGCCTTCGTGATGTACGCGCTGCTCGATGCCGTCGTCGATCGATACTTTCCCGTGCTGGAAACGCTCGGCGCCGAAGTCGACGAAGTGGAAGAGCGCATCTTCGAACAGAAAGGCTCGGTGGAATCGCGCGAGATCATCGAGGATCTTTATTCGCTGAAGCGGCGCATGACGATCCTTCAGCATCACACGGCGCCGCTGCTCGAAGCCGTCAGCAAACTGTATGGCGGGCGCTCGCCGGGCGTGTGTTCGGGCATGCAGGAATACTTCCGCGACGTGTACGACCACCTGCTGCGCATCGTGAAGACGATCGAAGGGCGGCGTGAAATGATCGTCACGGCGATTCAGGTGAATCTCGGCCTGATCGCGCTCGCGGAAAGCGAAGTGACCAAGCGCCTCGGCTCCTTCGCGGCCCTCTTCGCGGTGCCGACAATGATCGCCGGCATCTACGGCATGAACTTCAAATCGATTCCGGAGCTCGACTGGATCTACGGCTATCCGACCTGTCTCGCGGTTATGCTGATCGTCGATCTCGTGCTTTACTGGCGCTTCAAGAAGGCCGGCTGGCTGTAGCGAGAAAGCGTCTTTCAGGAACCTTCAGGCGAAATTCATTGTCTAATCAAGCGATTTGCGCGAGAATGCGGAGTGGGCTTGCAAACAGGCCCATCGACCGCATATGACGTGAACGCACGTCGCATTTTCACCGCTTTTCGTATCAACCGCACGTCGGCCATGCTGTTCGCCGATGTCGCCGTCCCGGTCATGCCGGCCACGGCGCGCCGCCTCCGCGGTTCGCCCTGTCGTCCGGCCTATGCCGTCAAGCTCACAACGAGCCTGAAATAGAGACGCGGCGCGCTCCGATCGCACGTTTGATCGTGCCGGACGTGCCAGGCCACGCTTTGCATCGAATCTCACGTTTCGTAGCGACGCAGCCTGCGGGCAGCGGCGCTCGACGCTTCATCGGCGTAGGATTCGCAGATGCACCCATTACTAATCATCACAGGAGCCCCATATGGCGAAAGAAGAACTCATCGAACTCGACGGCATCGTTGACGAAGTGCTTCCCGACAGCCGCTATCGCGTAACGCTGGATAACGGCGTTGTCGTGGGCGCGTACGCCTCGGGCCGCATGCGCAAGAACCACATCCGTATTCTGGCCGGCGACCGCGTGACGCTGGAACTGTCGGTGTACGACCTGACGAAGGGACGCATCAACTTCCGTCACAAGGACGAGCGCGCCAGCGGCGGCGGTCCGCGTGCCCCGATGCGCCGTCGTTGATGCCTGACCGCCTCATCTGATTCATCCAGCGTGAGCCTGATCCGCAGCGCACGCTTCTGAACCAACCCGCGGATCACCTGTACTTCGACGCGGCCGCATGCCCCGCGCCTGGCCGTTCAAGGCTGCGCGACGCGTCGATGCCCCCTTCCCCGCAACACCTCAAGCCGCACCGCGCGCCGCCAGCAGCGCGTCGATGCCGATCGCGAAGCCGTCCTTGTCGTTGCTCTTCGACACCAGGCTCGCCTGACGCTGCACGGTGTCGGATGCCTGCCCCATCGCGATCGATACACCCGCGATCTCGAACATCGCCGCATCGTTGCCCATGTCGCCGAGCACGGCCACGCGTTCCAGCGGCACGCCCGCGATTTGCGCGAGTTCGCGCACCGCGGTGCCCTTGTTCGCCGCGAGGCTCGTGACGTCGAGATAGTAGGTCTGCGAGCGCGCCGCATGACCGCGGCCTTCCAGTTGCCGCTGCAAATCGCTTTCCACGCGCGCGAGCAGCGCCGTATCGGCAGTCGAGCCGACGATCTTGTCGACCGCGTCGAGATCGACATCGTCGAAGCGCGTCACGCGCACGCCCTCATAGCCGACCGTGCGCGTTTCGAGCGGCACGTAGGTGCCTTCGGGATTCGTCAGATACCACGCATCGTCGATGAACACCCACGCGTCCACGTTCGCTGCGGCGAGCGCTTCGAGCGTGGTCTGCACGACATCGCGCGGCAATTTATGCGACGACAGCACCTCCCACGTGCCCGGCCTGACGAGACTGCCGCCGTTGTACGACGCATAAGGCATATCGACCGAAAGCGCCTCCACGATATGCCGCATGCCCTTGCCCGGCCTGCTGCTGGCCACCGTGAAGCGCACGCCGGCTTCGCGCAGGCGGCGCACGGCGTCCTTCGCGGGCTGACCGAGCGCCTTGTCGGTGTAGAGCAGCGTGCCGTCGCAATCGGTGACGACGAGTTCCGCGCGGGCGAGCGCTTCGAAGGCCGCAGCGCCGTCGCCGGTCGCGCTGTGCAGGCCGTACTTGCCTTGAGCGTTCATCAGTGCGCCCCTTCCCGCTGATTGAAGTGCGGCAACTGCCGCGTCTCGCGCACCGAGCGCGGATGCCACAGCCGCGCGCCGCCTTCGATGCCCGCCGCGTTCGACACGATCGCCACGTTATCCGGCAGCTTGAACTTGATGTGCGCCGCGTTGCCGCCGCCGATCCAGAGCTTGTCGTAGTTCACGAGCGTCGCGAGAATGCCGATGATCTTCTCCACGCGCCGGCTCCAGCGTTTCTTGCCCGCCTTCTCGCGCGCCGCGTTGCCGATGTATTCGTCGTAGGTCTTGTCCTTCGCGACCGGATGATGCGCGAGTTCGAGATGCGGCATCAATTCGCCGTCGCGAAAGAGCGCGGTGCCCGCGCCGGTGCCGAGCGTCAACACCATTTCGATGCCGCGCCCTTCGATCGCCGCGAGTCCCTGCATTTCGGCATCGTTGATCATGCGCGCGGGCATACCGCCCAGGCGCTCGGAAATCAGTTGCGCGAGCGGGACGCCGCGCCACGCGGGCGTGCCGAGATTCGGCGCGGTCAACACGACGTTCTCGCGCACGACGCCCGGAAAGCCGATGGAGATATGCGTCGGCGGCTCCGCGACGATCGGTTTGATGAGTTCGATGAGCGTCTCCACGACCACATCGGGCTTCGCCGGATGCGGCGTCGCCACGCGCACGCGGTCGCTCTTCATCTCGCCGTCCTCTGAGATGATGGCCGCCTTCAACCCGGTCCCGCCGATATCGATCGCGAGAATCCGTTCGGCCTTGATCGCGAGTTTGTCCGCCGAGACATGCGTTTTCTGTTTGGCTCTTGATTCTGTGCTCACGCTCGTTGTCCTTATGATTGTTGATGAGGTCAGTCTTTCTTGCGCGTATCGGTCAGCGCACGCCATGTGCGGCCGTCCTGCGCCAGCAATTGATCCGACTGCTCCGGTCCCGCGCTGCCCGCCGCGTAGCCGTGCACGGCGAGCGGGCTGTCCGGATGCAGCACGCGATCCACCGCCGCCCACGCCGTCTCGATGCTGTCCGCGCGCTGGAAGAGCGTGGCGTCGCCGAGCATGCAGTCGTAGAGCAGCGTCTCGTAGCCGACGTTGGCCCGCTCCGCGAAAAAGTCCGCGTAGTTGAAGGCCGATCGCACCTTGCCGATCTGCATCACCGGTCCCGGCACCTTCACGTTGAAGTCGAACGTCGTGCCGTGCGCCGGATCGATGCGCAGCGTGAACACGTTCGGCGTGAGTGCATCGACGGGCGTATCGCGAAACAGCAGAAACGGCACGGCTTTCAACTGCACTGAGATCTCCGTGCGCCGCTCGGTCAGCCGCTTGCCGGTGCGCAGATAGAACGGCACGCCCGCCCAGCGCCAGTTCTCGACATACACGCGCGCCGCCGCGTAGGTTTCGGTGCGGCTGTCCTTCGCGACGCCCGGCTCTTCCTTGTAACCCGGCCCGGCCGGTCCGGCTTCATATTGACCGAGCACGACATCGTTCGCTGTGAGCGGGCGGATCGCATCGAAGACTTCGGCTTTGCGGTCGCGCACGGATTCGGCATCGAAGGAATTGGGCGGCTCCATCGCCACCATGCCGAGCAACTGGAAAAGATGGTTCGGCAGCATGTCGCGAAACGCGCCGGTCTGCTCGTAGAACTTGCCGCGCCCTTCCACGCCGATCGTCTCCGCCGCCGTGATCTGCACGTTGTCGATGTATTCGCGCCGCCAGATCGGCTCGAACATCGCGTTGGCAAAGCGCACGGCGAGAATGCTCTGCACCGTGTCCTTGCCGAGAAAATGGTCGATCCGATACACCTGCGACTCGTCCGCGAATTTGAGGATGCAGGCGTTGAGCGCCTTTGCGGACGCCAGATCGGTCCCGAACGGCTTTTCGATGACGAGCCGCCTGAATTTGCCGTCCTTCTCTTCGAGCAGGCCCGCCGCGCCGAGATGCTCGATGATCGGCTGGAAAAAGCGCGCGCCCACCGCGAGGTAGAACATGATGTTGCCGGACTTCGCCTTCGCGAGCCGCGCCTTGAGCCGCGCGAAGGTCTCGTCTTCCTCGAATTCGCCCGGGAAATACTCGAGTCGTCCGACGACCCAGTTCCATGCCTCTTCGTTCAACTGCGACGTGTGAAAGGTGGCGGCCTTGTCGGCGGCGAAACCGCGCAGCGACTGCGTGAGCTCGTCGCGCCAATCGGACGTCTCGCGTTCGCCGTGGTTCACGCCGATGATCTCCATGCCGTCGTCGAGCAGCTTGTCGGCGGACAGGTTGTAGAGCGACGGCATCAGGAGCCGCTTGGTGAGATCGCCGCCGGCTCCGAAAATCACGAGCGTGCATGGCGGCGCGGGATGCTTGCCGGCGCATGTCGCGCTCGCCGGGTTGGCGGGATTCGCTTCGTTCGATTGATTCGCTTCGTTCGATTCTTTCGGCATGGCGTATCGCCCCTTGTCAGTTGCGCGTGAACATGGAAAGACCTTCGTCGATACGGCACAGTTCATTTCGATGGCGCACTACACAGCCGCGCGCCAAAAAACGTATGCAGTTTGTAATTTTTAACCTTTCGTGTCGTAAAATATGCGCGCTCGGCGCCTGCGCTCGCCGACCTTGCGACATCGAAGCCGACTCGAGGCCTGGACTACATGAACGCACACGACACTTCCATCGACCTTGCCGCTTACTTCGAACGCATCGGCTTTTCCGGACCTGCGCGGCCCGCGCCGACGCTCGACACGCTGCGCGCGCTGCATCTGCTTCATCCCCAGGCCATTCCGTTCGAAAACCTCGACGTGCTGATCGGCCGTCCGGTGCGGCTCGATCTGGAATCGGTCCAGCGCAAACTCGTCGAAAGCCGGCGCGGCGGTTACTGCTACGAGCATAACCTGCTGTTTCGCAGCGTACTGCAGACGCTGGGTTTTCGCGTGCGCAGCTTCGCCGGCCGCGTCCTCTGGGGCCGCGATGCGCCGGAGATGCCGGCGCGCACGCACATGCTTCTGCTCGTCGATCTCGACGAAGGCACGTTTCTCACCGACGTCGGTTTCGGCGGCATGACGCTGTCCGCGCCGCTCGCGCTCCAGACGGGCCTCGAACAGATCACGCCCCACGGCGCCTTCCGCCTCGACGATGCCGGTGGCGAGCCGCCCGCGTATATCCTGCAGGCGCTCGTGAACGGCGCATGGACGCGCGTGTATCGCTTCGACCTCGACCCGCAGTATGACGCCGACTACGAGATGGCCAACTATTTCGTGTCCGCTTATCCGCAGTCGATTTTCCTCCACAACCTGCTGGCCGCGCGTCTCGCGCCGGGCAAACGTTTCGGCCTCTTCAACCGGCGCTTCTCGGCGCACGACGAACGCGAAGGCAGCGATCATCGCGAACTCGAAAGCGTCGCCGACCTGCGCCGCGTGCTCGAAAACGAGCTCGGCATTCGTCTGCCGGATGACGCCGGTCTCGACGCCGCGCTCGCCCGTCTGCCCTGATGCGCGGACACCCCGGCCGGCACAACCAAGCTTAATCACAGGCCCACGATGTTCAAGAAGAAGACGCGCGGCGGCAGCGATTTCCAGACGCATCACCGCAGCACGATGCTCGTGAACCGGCTGCCCGCGTGGCGCTCGCGCCTCGTCGCGATGTTCATCGCGGCGGCGTTCCTGTCGCTTGCCGGGCGCGCGCTGTGGGTGCAGGTCATCGATCACGAGTTCTATATCAGCGAAGGTCAGAAGCGCTATCAGCGCACGCTGGCGCTCTCGGCGACGCGCGGGCGCATCGTCGATCGCAACGGCGCGATGCTCGCCGTGAGCCTCGCCACCTATGAAGTCTGGGCGACGCCGAAGCTCTTCGACGGCGATCACGGCAACGAGATCGCGCGCCTGCTCGACATGCCGCCGAAGGAGTTGCAGCGGCGCGTCGAAGGGAACCGCGCGTTCGTGCTGCTCAAGCGTCAGGTCGAAGCCGAGTCCGCCGAGCGCATCCAGACGATCGGGCGCGCGGGCATCACGCTCGTGCCGGACACGAAGCGCTTTTATCCCGAAGGCGAATCGGCGGCGCACGTCGTCGGCTTCACCAACAACGAGGATCACGGGCAGGAAGGCGTCGAGCTTGCCGCCGATACGCGTCTGACGGGCGAAGCCGGCCAGCGCGAGGTGATTCGCGACCGGCTCGGCCGCGTCGTCTCGCAGATCGGCGAACCGGCCATGCCGCAGAACGGCGAGACGATTCAACTGACCATCGACCGGCGCATTCAGCAGCTCGCGCACTCGCAACTGAAAGCGGCGATCGCGAAGCACAAGGCGCGCGCGGGCAGCGTCGTCGTGCTGGACGCGAGGAACGGCGAGGTGCTCGCGCTCGCCAATTACCCGAGCTTCGATCCGAACGACCGCTCGCGCCTCACTGGCGAGCAGTTGCGCAACCGCGCGCTCACCGACACCTTCGAGCCCGGCTCGACGATCAAGCCGCTCGTCGCCGCGCTGTCGATCGATCTGGGCCGCGTGCGGCCGGACACGCGCATCGACACGGCGCCGGGCACTTTCAAGCTCGGGCCGAACGTGATTCACGACACGTCGAATCACGGCATCATCACCGTGGCCGAGGCGGTGCAGATGTCCAGCAACGTCGCGCTTACGAAGCTCGCGCTGCAGATTCCCGCGCAGACGATCTGGGACAAGTACCGCGAATACGGCATCGGCCGCGCGCCCGAGCTGACCTTCCCCGGCGCGGCGACCGGCCGCCTGCGCGCGCCCGAACGCTGGAAGCCGATCGAGCAGGCCACGATGGCCTATGGCTACGGGCTGTCGCTCTCGCTGCTGCAGATCGCGCAGATCTATACCGCCTACGCCGGCGACGGACGCTTCCATCCGGCCACGCTGATTCAGGGCGAAGCACGCCGCGACGCCGTGCAGGTGACGAAGCCCGCGACCGCGAAGGCCGTGCGCAGCATGCTCGAAAATGCGACCGGCGACCACGGCACCGGGCGCGCGGCGGCGGTCGAGGGCTATCGCGTCGGCGGCAAGACCGGCACGGCGCGCAAGCAGGTCGGGCGCTCGTATGCGGCGAACAAGTACCGGGCATCGTTCGTCGGCATCGCGCCGATGAGCGATCCGCGCGTGATCGTCGCGGTGATGATCGACGAGCCCACAGGCGGCACTTACTACGGCGGCACGGTGGCGGGGCCGGTGTTCTCGGGGATCGTCGGCGGCACGCTGCCGCTGCTCGACGTGCCGCCCGACGCCTGAGCGGCGCGCAGGCGGGCGCGGGCCTTGCTGCATCGATCATGCGCACCCCGAGGCGCGCCCGCGAACCTGACCGGACTGTAAAGGGCTTGTGCTCTAATGTCGTGTTCGGCACCAAGAGATCAAACGGGAAAGACCATGAAAAAACTCGCCGCGGCGCTCGCGTTGCCTGTGCTTTTCGCCGCTTGCGCCCAGTTTCATAACGAAGATGCAGGACAACCCGAAGTCGAGAAGTCATCGACCGATAACAAGGTGAACGGCATCGTCCAGTGCATCGCCGACGAAGCGAAGAAGCACGACGCCAAGTATCAGAAGACGGCCATTCCGCAGGGCGTGATGCTGGAGTTCGGCGATTCCAACGTGATCAAGGTCCGTTACGACAACGGCGAGACCACGTATCGCTTCTATCCGGGGCAGCGTCATCCGTCGAACCTGTGGATCGAAGGCGCGGGCAAGAAATGCGCGCCGGCGGATGCGACCGCCCACGACGAACCTCAGAAATAAGCAGGCACATCATGCGCTCGACCAAAGCCATCAGCGCCGTCGAACGGCTCAAGACGCGCAGCGGCAACGCGAGCTACGCGGCCATCTCGATGCCGGGCGGCCTCTTCTATCTCGTCGAGCGCTCGGCCGAAGGTTCGAAAAAACTCTCCGACCCCATGCCGATGGACGAGTTCGTCGCGTTCGTCAACGCGCGCGAACCTGGCAAGCCACGCAGGGTGAGCAAGCTCGATCTCGCGATGGAAGAACAGATCGGCCGCAGCGGCAAGCGCACGGCGAAAGCGCCCGCCGAGAGCGGCGAATAAGCGCATCTTCCCGCCGTCGCCATCGATCCGTGCCGCCCTGGCGCGGCGCAACATCGAAATCCCCACATCCCCCTCACATGAATGTGCGATGACAGACGGAGCCAGCAGGCTCGCGTTGCGTACATTTTTGTTAACGATCGAACTCGCTGAGACGGGCAACGATCGGTCTACCGAAGAAAAGAGCAAGGGCCACCCGCAACGCTACAAAAAAATGCGCGGGTGAACGGGGTGCCTGAACGGCGTGCGTGTCCGATGTCTGGACCATGCGCCGCATGGCCGAGAGGAAGACCAAAAAATGAAGAAGAAGAACGAGACCAAGGGCAGCCTTTTGCCCTCGGCGATGGCGGACGTCGAGCTTCAACACATCGAGCGCGCACTCGCGCAACTGCGCACGATGCACAAACAATCATCCGGCACGCTCAACGTCGAGTACTGGCGCGAGCGTCTCACCGCCGTGCTGAAGGGTTATGCGCTCGTGCCCGCGCAGAAGCAGCGCATCGAGGCGCTGCGCATTGCGCTCGATACGGTCGACAGCGGCCCGCGCGACGGCTCAGGCAGCCGCAGGAAGTCGACCAACAGGCTTTGGGCGAAAGCGGCCTGACAACCGCTTTCGCCGCTCGCGCCGCGGCGCGAATCCTTCGTTCGCGCCCGCGTCTCGTGACGAGCCGGGCGCGCAACGGCTGTGCGAATTCCCGACTTTTCACGGCACGCGTGCGTCGCGGACGCGTCCCACCGGTACGCCGGGCACCGTTCATGCTCGATAGCAAGACCTTCGATCATGCCGGGAGCTGCCATGTCCATTCATCGTCACGACCGTGCGCGCGGCGCACGCCGGCCCTGGCCGATGCTCGCCAACGCGATCCTCGCCAGCGTCATCGCGGCGTTCAGCACGTACGGCGTCGCGCAGATCACGAACGGCGGCAGCGCCGGCAGTCAGGACAACCGCCAGTCCGATTCGACATCGAGCGCGGCTCCGTCGGGCACCGCCATGCATGAATCGCAGAAGCCGCAGTCGAAGGATGCCGCGAAGGGCCGCGCCGCGACCGCGGACAAGCATCACAAGCCCGAAGGCGCCGGCGGCTTCGACAACGGCCTGTACGGCACGGGCGCGGGCAACAACAAGTAAGAGCGCGCGCCCGCGTTTCAGTCGTCGTGCTTCTGCGGCATGCTCATGATTTCCGGCGCGATCGCCGCATGATTGACGATCGCGACGAGCGACACGCCGCCGATCACGTTGCCGATGAACGTCGGCACGAGAAACACGAGAAAGTAGTCCGGGACGCTGGCCGCGCCGATCATCACCGCATACGCCGCTTCGACCGATCCCGCGATCACGTGCGTGAGCTTGCTCACCGCGACGGTGTACGTCACGAGCAGGACGGTCAGGAGGCGCTCCGAGCGCGCGCTCGGCAGCAGCCACACCATCAGCGCGATGAGCCAGCCGGAGAACACGCCGCGCACGACGGTCACGCCGAACTCGGCGGACAGCGGCGTCATCGCGACCTTGGCGAGCGCCTCGCTCACTTCCGGCGAGAAGACGCCGCGAATCTGCAGGATGGCCGCGAAGATCGTCGTGCCGACGAGATTGAAGAAAAGCACGATCGCCCAGAGACGCAGCGCCTTGAACAGGGTCACGAGATCGCGTCGCGTGAGCACGGGCAGCACTGCGGTCAGTGTGCTCTCCGTGAAGAGCTGCTGACGTCCGAGAATGACGAAGACGAAGCCGATCGTGTAGCCGAAACTCGATACGAGCCCGCTCCATCCCGTCTCCGGCAACGCGCTTTCGAGAATCGACTGGACGAGAAACGAGAAACCCATCGAAAGGCCGGCGGCGAGCGCCGACCACATCAGCGCGGCGAAGGTGCGCTCCATCGCGACTTCGCCTTCTTCGCGCACGATCTCATGAATGACGAGCGGATGCGGTGCGGAGTGTTCGGCGGCCTGTTCCTGCTCGGCGCTATCGAGGTGCGGCGAGTCGGCCCCGGCTTGCGGCTCGTTCATGATCGTTCTCCCTGAACGCCGCTCGATACGGAAGGTGGATGAGCGGCTGGCGCATCCACGAAGCAGGAAGAATGCCCATCGATCTAACGGGCGATGGTGCCGTCGATGGCGTCATAGCCGCGCCACTTGTAAATGAGCGCCGAAACGAGCCAGCACGCGGCGAAAATCGCGACGATGCCATAGCCGAGCATTCCGAAGTGCTCGGTGAGCGACGCGCTCGCATCCCACAGCCCGCCCTTCAGTTGCAGCCGGTCCGCGATCAGACCCAGCGCCTCGATCCCGCCGACGAGCACCGCGATCAGCACCGACACCAACGTGACCGTGAGGTTGTAGTAGAGCTTGCGGATCGGCTTCATGAACGCCCAGCCGTAGGCGCCCGTCATCAGCAGGCTGTCCGCGGTGTCGATGAGCGACATGCCGGCCGTGAAGAGCACCGGAAACACGAGAATCGACCAGACCGGCATGCCGCGTGCGGCTTCGGCGGCCGCGATGCCCATCAGGCCGATTTCGGTGGCCGTATCGAAGCCGAGCCCGAACAGGAAGCCGAGCGGATACATGTGCCAGCTCTTGCCGATCAGCCTGAAGAGCGGCCGCGCGATGCGCGCGAGCGGCCCGCCGCCGACCGCGAGCATGTCGATGTCTTCGTCGCGGCAGGATTCGCCGCGCCGCACGCGCCTGAAGGCGCGCCACACGCCGCGCAGCACGAAGAGGTTCATCGCCGCGATCGCGAACAGGAACAGCGACGACACCGACGTGCCGATGATCCCGCCGATCTCGCGAAACTCGGCGAATCGGCCCTGCACGGCCATCGCGGTCGCGGCGATCAACGCGGTGGCCGCGACGACGATCGTCGAATGTCCGAGCGAAAAGAAGAAGCCGGCGAAGAGCGGCCGCTTGCCTTCCTGCATCAGCTTGCGCGTGACGTTGTCGATGGCGGCGATATGGTCGGCATCGACCGCGTGGCGCAGCCCGAGCGAATATGCGAGCAGCGATGTGCCGAGCAGAAGCGGATAGTGGCGGAACGCGACGAGCGCCCAGAGCCACGCGAGCACATTGAACGCGATCAGGCCGGCGACGAGACGCGCGGATTTGCGCGGGAGTTTCCGATGCGTCGGACTCGACGCGGAGGCGGGCTCGAACGGTTCGGTCATATGCGCGCGCGTGCGGTATCGAAGGAATAAAGGATACCGTGAGCGAATGCATGGCCAAAAATCGAATGCTTATTGCGCCGATCGCGAAATCCTTAGCCGGATTCCTTCGTTGGGGCGAACAGGATGCGCCGCTAGCATGGCACTTCGCCTTTATCGATGTCCGCCATGCCCCGCTATCTCGACGACGCCCAACGCCAGGAACTCCAGCGCCAACGCGAAACCCTGCACTGGCGCAGCGAATGGCCGACGTGGGCGGTGATCGTCGCGATCTACGGCGGCTGGTTCGGCGTCGCGATGAACGCCCGCACGATCGGCCTCGTGCCATCCGTCGCGCTGCTCGCGGTGCTGTCGTGCTGGTACATGTCGCTACAGCACGAGCTGATGCACGGGCATCCGACGCGCTGGCCGCTCGTCAACATGCTCTTCGGCATCGCCCCGCTCGCGGTGTGGTTTCCCTACGAGGTCTATCGGGAGTCGCATCTGCGTCATCACGACGACGCGCATCTGACCGAACCGGGCCGCGATCCCGAAAGCTATTACGTGACGCCGGAACAGTGGGCGAGCGCCGGCCCCGTGCTGCGCGCCGCGCTCGCCGCGCGCAATACCTTCGCGGGCCGGATGCTCATCGGGCCGTGGTTCTCGATCGCGGCGTCGTGGCGCGAGGCGGTGCAGGCTGTCGTCGAGCGGCGCTGGCGCATCGTCGCGAGCTGGGCGGCGCATCTCGCATCGCTCGTGCTGCTCGCGAGCTGGCTCGAAACGCGATGCGGCATTCCGTGGCGCGCGTTCGTGTTCGGCGTCGGTTATGCGTCGCTCGCGCTGGCTTCGGTGCGCTCGTTTCAGGAGCATCGCGCGGCGGAGGAAGAAAGCGAACGTACGGTCGTCAACGAAGCCGCGTGGCCGTGGCGTCTGCTCTTTCTCAACAACAATTTTCACGCCGTGCATCACGATCTGCCCGGCGTGCCGTGGTTCGCGCTCGGCCGGATCTATTCGCGCCGCCGCGACGCCTATCGCGCGAGCAACGGCGGTTTCGTCGTGCGCGGATACGGTGAATGGGCGATTCGCCATGCACTCGCGCAGGCGGCGGAACCGGTGCATCCGTTCGCCGCTGCGGAATCGCCCGCAGGCCGACGCCAGGACGCGCGCAGCGCCGATACGGCCAGCCTCGCGAGCTGACGCGCGGCGCTGTACGATCCGTCATCGACATTCGATTTACGCTCGCGATGCAATGGCTCGCCGCCCTGCCGATGTACAACGTGACGCCCGCGCTCGCCGCGGACTGGCGCGCGCTGCTCGCTCACGTTCGTGAACATCTCGCGGACTGGCTGCGCGCACGCGGCGATACGCTCGATATCGTCGATCCCGGCCCGGATCTCACCGCCTTCTGGCTGCGCGACGATGTGCTGCTCTCGCAGACCTGCGGCTATCCGCTCGTGCATGCGCTCGCTAATCGCGTGCGGCTCGTCGGCGCGCCCGACTTCGACGTGCCCGGCTGCGAAAACGGCTCGTATCGCAGCGTGATCGTCGCGGGCGGGCATGTCGCGGCGCAATCGATCGGAGGCTGCCGTGGCCTGCGCGCCGCCTATAACGACGACGATTCCAACAGCGGCATGAACCTCTTCCGGCACGCCGTCGCCCCATTCGCGCACGACGGACGGTTCTTCGCCTCCGTGACGAAAACCGGCGCGCATCTGGCCTCGCTGCGTGCGCTCGCCGAAGAGCGCGCGGATGTCGCCGCGATCGACTGCGTCACGTTCGCGGTCGCGCAGTCGCATCTGCCGGAACTGACAGCCGGCGTACGCGTGCTCGGGATGACGGCCAGTGCGGGCGCGCTGCCCTTCATCGCGTCGATGCGTGTTCCGCCTGACTCCATCGACACAATTTTTCACGCACTCGCCGATGCGCTCGATCGCGATCCCGCGCGCGCCAGCCGGCTCGGGCTCAGAGGCGTCGTTCGACGCACGGAAGCGGACTACACGCCGATTCTCGACTACGAACGCGACGCTATCGCGCGTGGCTATCCGCGCCTCGCCTGACCGGAACGCGCCCGCCCGATCCGGCAGGTTTTCCGGAGTTTCGGCACAATCGGCCTTTTAGCGCGTGGCCCGCGGCGCGGTGTGGATGCATCGCGATCCACCACGCTTTCGGAAAGCCGCAATGATCCCGTTCTCGTTACTCGACCTTTCTCCGGTTCCGCTCGGCTCGACACCGGCCGACGCCTTCGCCCATTCCCTCGATCTCGCCCGGCACGCCGAGCGCCTGGGTTATCTGCGCTACTGGCTCGCCGAGCATCACAACATGACGGGGATCGCCAGCGCGGCGACCGCCGTCGTGATCGGCCATATCGCGGCGGGCACCACGACGATCCGCGTCGGCTCGGGCGGCATCATGCTGCCGAATCATGCGCCGCTCGTGATCGCGGAGCAGTTCGGCACGCTCGCGTCGCTGTTTCCGGGGCGCATCGACCTCGGGCTCGGACGCGCGCCGGGCACCGACCAGACCACCGCGCGAGCGCTGCGCCGCGATATGCACGGCAGCGCGGAATCGTTCCCGGACGACGTCGTCGAATTGCAACGCTATTTCGCTGATCCGGTCGAAGGCCAGCGCGTGCGCGCCGTGCCCGGCGCCGGGCTGCATGTGCCGATCTGGCTGCTCGGCTCGTCCCTCTTCTCGGCGCAGCTGGCGGCCGCGCTGGGGCTGCCGTTCGCGTTCGCATCGCATTTCGCGCCGGATTACCTGCTGACCGCGCTCGAGGTCTACCGCAAGCAGTTCCGCCCGTCCGCGACGCTGCAAAAGCCTTACGCGATGGTCGGCGTCAACGTCTTCGCCGCCGATACCGCCGAGGAAGCGCGTTTTCACTTCACGTCGCTGCAGCAGCAGTTCATCAATCTGCGTCGCGGCACGCCCGGCCAGTTGCCGCCGCCCGTCGAATCGGTCGCGTGCAGCGACGCCGAGCGCGCGGGCGTCGAGCAGGCGCTCGCGTGCTCGGTCGTCGGCGCTCCGGCCGATGTCGAAGCCGGCCTGCGCTCGGTAATCGACCAGACGCAGGCGGACGAACTGATCATCACCGCGCAGATTTTCGATCACCAGGCGCGCCTGCGTTCGTTCGAGCTCGCGAGCCAGGCTCGGGACGCGATCGGCAAGCGCGCGTGAACGGCGTGCCGCCGGCATAAAATAAAGGGACACAATATTCCCTTGCGCCTCCCGCTGGACGCGCGCACTTTTGACAGGCAATAATGAGATACCGGAGGGTAGCGCGGGCCGCGCCGCCTTTCGCGTCCGCCTCGTTCGTCAATCTGAATCCCAATGTAGCGCGCCCGAATTTCGTGCACGCCGGTCGACGGCGCGGTGAAACAACAACAACGACGTCGCAAGACGGGAGGAAGAATGTCGATGCCGAGAAGCGCCGCAACGGGCGCCATGACGCTGCTGACGGAATACGACGATGCCAGCGGACAGGAAGTGCGTTCGCTGCGCCTCGAACCCGCGGCGGACGGCAAAGCCGTACTGCTGATTGAAATCGACGAGCGCAAACCCGGCATTCACCGCGAAGTGCGTTATGAAATAACGCCCGCGGAACTGATTGCCGCCATTCGCGCGCATGGTGCGGAATTACCGGGGGAACAACACAGTCGTTAAAACGTTTTAATAGTTGCCGCAAGCAGCATACAATAGGGTTAAGCGAGGCTTCGCGCGCGTGTTGCATGGCGGCGCGGGCTTTGCCATCGGTTCGTGGCTCCCCGACGTGGCTTTCCGCGCGCATTCGTTTCGCGCGTCCGTCACGGCGATGCTCGGGGCGGGCGAACGTTCGCATTCGGGGCAATGCCCGCATTAAAGGCGAAGCCACCGGCGAATTAATAGGCGTGCGGTAAATACACTAATTGACGCGGCGCAGGCACTGCGTCACGCTTCATAAAACACTTATATTCGAGTCTTCGAACCGCCCCGGTCCGCGCGGGGTTTCGGTTCGTCTTCTGAAAATCAAAAGCTGAATCAGGAAAGCCGTGGACGAAAGAAAGCGAGACAGCATCATTGCGTATTTGCGCAGCCGAATGGCTGAGTTCGGCATAACGGAAAGAGCGTTGGCTGAAGCATTGGCCGAAGCGCCGGTGGTTACTCCACCGCCCTCCTTCACCAAGACCAACGGGGCTCATGGTGCGCCCAAGGCGAGACGGCCGATGCCGCAATTGCCTTTATTCCCGCACTCGGGGGATGGCGCCGCACCGATATTCCGAAACGCGAATGGCGATACGTGGGACGGCCTCGGCGATATGCCCGAGTGGCTCAAACGCGCGGTTCACGCCGGTCAGGACATCGAGTTCTATCGCGTTTGAGAAGTCGTCGGTCAATCATCGGGACAGAAGCGGTTGACGCACGCGCGCGCCCTCCGTCCCGCCGGCGAGGCCTGCACGTCACACTGAGCACGCGTTGAAACGCACGCGCGCGGCATTGCACGCCGCGTGGTGCGTGTTGCGTCGTCGATCGCGCATTCGATGCTCATCGGCAGCTTTCATAGGCAATTCGCCGACATTAATCAAGCCCAAAAAATTTTCGCCGATGGTTGCCCGTCGGGCCTGAAAACGTTTATTGGTACTTCTCTGCAAGTCGGCTCAGGAAGACGAGTCGCGCATCGGCCGACGTCAAGCACGCCCAAATCAAGTCCCGCCGTCTCCATTCGACAAGGGGGCAAGCATGAACGCATACGGACGCCGCAGCGACGCACCTGGTGCTCGCGCGCATCGACGGACACAGGGACGGGCATCAGAGCCGATTGCGCTTCGCACAGTCGTGCCCGATGTCGCGGGCAATCGCACGTAATCCGAACGATCGAGCGGCGCGCCATGCTCTCTCGCCCCGACACACTGCCGAGCGTCGTGCGACGCATGACGGCCGGGCGTTTGTTGCTCGATGGCGCGTCGGTCGAGGCGGTGGCCGAGCAGTTGCATCTTTCCGTGCAGACGGTGCGGCGCTACAAGGCCATCGTCACCGAAGGCGGCCTCGACGCGCTCGCGAAGATGGGCGTCGGCGGGCGCGCGTCGGTGCTCGATCGCGAGGCGCTCGACTGGATCGCCGCGGCGCTGCAGGGACCGGCACGCGAACATGGTTTCGCGAGCGATACCTGGACCAATTCGCGTCTGCGCGAGCTGATCGAACGGCGTTACGGCGTGCGTTACTCGCGCGTCTATATCTGGCAGATCGCAACCAATCTCGGGCTGGGACATTTGTTGTCGAAGTCGCGCCGCTGAGGCGCTGCTTGCGACGATCAACGAAGTGCTAACTGAACACAGGAGACAACTCATGATTCGTTCGTCAAGCCAATGGCCGCGTCGCTCCTTCACGCGTCTGTCGATCTGCGCGGCCCTCGCCTTCGCGGCGATCGGAAACGCATCGGCTCAGGATGCGGCGTCGGCTTCGACGGCACGCGGCGCGGCAGCGGTCGCGCAAGTGCAGGCACGCGTGGTCGGCATCGATCCCGTGACCAACAGCGTGTCGCTGCAAGGCCCGGCCGGCCGCGTCGTGGACGTGGCGGTCAATCCCGAGATCGGCGATGTCAAGAAGCTGCAACTGGGCGATATCGTGAACATCGAATATCGCAGCGCGCTGCTCGTTCGCGCGACGAAGGTGAAGTCCGACGGGATCCGTCAGCGCATCGATACCGAAGCGGCGATTCCGGCGTCGGGCGGCGTGATGGCCGAGGCGCGCATCGTCGAGGTGATCGCGACGATCGAGCGCGTCGATGCGAAGAACCGACGCGTGACCTTGCGCGGGCCGAGCCATACGGTGACGCTCGAAGTCGCGCCGGATGTGTCGCTTGAGGGGCTGAAGAAGGGCGATACGGTGCACGCGCAGTTCGAATCGGCGACGGCTGTGCAGGTTTTGAGGGGTGGGCAGGGGATTAAGTGAGTGGATGGGGTCGCGCGGCTGAACGGGGATTTTCGCCCTTGCGAGGAAGTTGCTTAAAAAGCGGGGCGCTGAGAGACGCGAGGCGACGGCGCGTTGATCACTGTCGAAGCGTCCAGGACAGGCCCCCCTCGCCTCAACGACGCGACTCATGCCACCGGGCGCTACGACGATTCGAACGCGCCCGCAACTAGTCGCGATCATCGACCCACGGTCGACTTAGAAGCAGCGTAATGAGGAACCGTTCGCCGTCGGAATGTGCGTCCGTGTGAAAGCATCGTATATCGATTGCCAGTTGCAGATCAGTTCCTCCATTCCAACGCGAGGTCGGATCGTCGCATTTTTGAATCGCATCACGCGTAGCCGCGTCGTCGCGGATCGGTTTCCAGCGCTCAGAACGAAATGCGATCCAGCCATGCCGCAACTGATCCTGCAAGTCGCGGACAACCACAAGCGTCTCGTCAAGCGGAAGCGGAACGACCTGCGGAGACAGCCGTACACCATCGACTCGACCCTGACTGTCGTATGTCACAGCCAAAAACTTCGCAGGCGGAGTGACAAATTCCTTATTGGGTGCCGTGAACCGAAATGCGGCTGGACGTGAAGCTAGTCCCATCCAATTCGTATTCGGCTCGATAGGCGGAAGCGTCGACCTAGAGCGCGCACGGACATGCTCATAAGATTCACCCAGCGTCAACGCCACCTGATCGAAACGATTCGACCACGCGTGCCATCCCCACACTGTTGCTAAGACGATGCCCACCGTCAGAACTTGCTTCGTCAATCGTTGCATGCTCATTTCGGATGCGCCAACAAATAAAGGGAGTTTTCCACGTCATACTTGTCCAATGAATGGCGCAGCAACTGATCGAAGCGTCCAGCAGCGTCCCTGACGAACGTCATGCGCTGCACCGGATCGGCAAGATTCGCGAGCGGTTGATTGCTAAAAGGAATTTGCTCGACGTTTCCCCCCGTCACCGTGCATTTGTTCGCAAGCGTCAACTGAACTTCCTTGGTCGATCCAGTGGGAATATTCAAGGCCCAAGCGAACTGATTGGCACGCATTAGCGTGACAAACATTGGATCTTCGTAGATGGCAGGCTGCAATACGTTAAGTTGCTCGTGGCGGGCCATGAATTCAACACCGCCCTTGATGTCGCCCCGGTCTATTGCTGAAAAAGCGGATATGACTTCCGGCCAAACCACACCGAACGGAATATTCTTTAAAGGCCAATTGACGCTTGATCGGATAGCTTGTCGTTCTGGATAACAGCGCTTGAGGCGCTCCAATCCAAAGGCTTCATAGAACTTGTGCAACGGCCAGATTTCTAGAAACAACGCCGTGTTGCCCATCGCCAGCATCTGATACACCTTGGTCGCCCCTTCGCCCATTACCTGATCCGGCATCGGCATGCGGGGCGAGCCGTAGGGGGACATACGCTCCAACGCCGATGCGTTCTGATTCCAGCGCTGATACGCGTCCCGCTGCCGGTTCGACTTTTGAATCAGTTCGGCGGCGTTGAGCAGCCCGCAACCGACCTGCTTGGAGGCAAAAGCCGCGAGCCCCGCCCACTGAAAGCGCCTGTCGTCCCACCATAGCTGCGCATAAGCAGCATTAATTTGCCGGTTGCGCGCGACCGGATCGGGATTGGATACGATCTTCTCCGCCTCTTTCTGCAAGTTGCGCCAACACGTGATGCAGTTCTGCTTGTCCTCTTCCGCTCTTCGTCGCGCCGCTTCTTCCTCTTCCTTCCAGTTCGGATAACACACCGGGCAACGGGGGTTGTCGCATTTCTCTCGCAAAGTCTGATATGCCATCTTGTTCGGAAGCCTTATTAAATCAGCTCGACAAGATACAAGGCGAGACACAGAAAACCGTGGATTTGTATGCCAGACGATCACAGAGATACCAGAATTCTTCGCGCCCCCGAGCTACGAAACCGACCCTCCCCAACAAAAATCTATCCACAGTTTTTGTGGAAAGCCTTGTGGATAGCCCCGGGAGCATCGCCTCAACTGCCTGATCGCAAAGGCTTTTCCGCGACACATCGACAACGCGGCAACCGCTGAAAAAAGAAACGCCCCGAAGGGCGTTTCGTCACACTCTCAACCTCTCGAAGCCCACAACCTCAAAAATTAAAGTTATCGATATTCGCCGCATCGAACGTAGTCGGCGGTCCGAGGATCACTTCCCCGCTCTTGCCCACCGTCCGCTTACCCAGCTTGCCCGCATCGAACGAGTCGCCTTCCTTCCCGGTGATCGTCCCCGATGCGAGATTGGCCGCCGCGAACGCCGCCAGATAACCCAACTGACCCGGGTCCCACAACTGGAACGCCTTGACCGTGCCGTTCTTCACGAACGCGCGCATCTGATTGGGCGTACCCAGCCCCGTGACGACGACCTTGCCCTTCGCCGGCGAACTCGATATATAACGCGCCGCCGCCGCGATTCCCACCGATGTCGGCGCGACGATGCCCTTCAAGTTCGGATACGCCTGCAACAAGCCCTGCGTCTCGACGAACGATTTCTGATCGTCGTCATTGCCGTAGGCGATCTTCACGAGCTTCATCTTCGAATACTCGGGCTTCTTGAGTTCCTCCTGCATCCATTTGATCCAGGTGTTCTGATTCGTCGCGTTGGGCGTCGCCGATAGAATCGCGAACTCGCCCTCGCCGCCGATCAGCTTCGACAGCAACTGAATCTGCCCGCGCCCGATCGCTTCCGAATCGGCCTGATTCACGAAGATCTGCCGGCCATCCGGCGCCGTGTCGGAATCGAAGGTCACGACCTTGATGCCCTGCGACATCGCTTTCTTCAGATACGGCACGACCGCGTTCGCATCGTTCGCCGCGATCACGATCGCGTTTTGCCGCTGCGTGATGAGCGTATTGATGTAGCTCACCTGCGACGACGCGCCCGCATCCGACGGCCCGACCACCTTGCCGTCGCCCTTCATCTCCTTGATCGCGGCCATGCCGCCGTCATCGGCGATCACCTCGTACGGATTGTTGATCTGCTTCGGCAGGAAAGCGATCTTCAAACCGCTCTTGATATCGGCGGCGCTCGCCGTCAGCGCGACGCTCGCGGCCAGCAACGCCGCCGCGAGCGCCGGGCCGCGCGGGAATCGAATGAGCTTTTTCATGTCGTAAAGTCTCCTGTCATTGCGCATGACTGCGCTGGTTTGCAACGGATACCCGCAACGGACAACATCACCGAATCAAAGCGTCTGCGCCATCAGACGCTTTTCGCGCGCCGCCCGCCAGCGTGCGACGAGATTCGGTATCAACACCGACGAGAGCAACAGCGCGCCCGTCACGATCGTGAGCGTTTCGCTCGATACATCCGCGAGCGTCAACGCATTGCGCAACACGCCGATGATCACGAGCGACAACAGCACGCCGATCATCGAGCCGCGTCCGCCGAAGATGCTCACGCCGCCGAACAGCACCGCCGCGATCACGGAAAGCTCGAACCCCTCGCCGTTGTCGCCGCGCGCGCTCGTGAAGCGCAACGTGTAGACGATGCCCGCGAGCGCCGCCATCGCGCCCGACATCATGAAGAGCTTCAGCTTCGTCTTCGCGACGTCTATGCCCGAGAACTGGGCCGCTGTCGGATTCGCGCCGATCGCAAAGAGGCTGCGGCCAAAGGGCGTCGCCTGCAGCATGACCGTGAAGACGATTGCGCCTGCAATCACCAGGATGAACGGCATCGGCAGGAAGGTGTCGCCGACCGTATTAATGCCGAACGCCGTGTACGACGCGGGAAAATCCGCGATGGCCTGATCGCCGAGCAGCACGTAGGCGAGACCGCGAAACAGTGCGAGTGTGCCGATCGTCACGGCGAGCGACGGCAGACCGAAGCGCACGATCACGAGGCCGTTGAGCAGGCCCGCGAGCGTGCCGAACAGAAGCACGAGGACGATGACGAGCGGCATCGGCAAGCCCATGTGCCACAGCACGCCCATCAGCGCGCTGGATGCGCCCAGCACCGACGCCACCGACAGATCGATCTCCGCCGCAACGATGATGAGCGTCATCGGCAGCGCGATCAGCGCGATCTCGGTGAAGTCGGCGAGCATGTTCGAGACATTCGCCGCCGACAAGAAGAGCGGCGACAACACGCGCCCCCCGACGAGCGACACGACGAGCACGATCGCGAGCATCGCTTCCCATTGCAGATGGAGGCGTTTGGTCGTGGAGAGAGCGGAATCGGGTTTAGCCATGATCGCGTTTCCTCATCATGCGGCGCGCGACCGAGCGCGCGAGCAACGTATCGAGCGCGATCGCCGCAACGATCAGCGCGCCTTGAATCGCCTGCTGCCAGAACGGCGACACGCGCAACACCACCAGTGCGATGTTGATCACGCCGAGCACGAGCGCGCCGAGCGTCGAGCCCGCGATCGTCCCGACGCCGCCCGTGATCGCGACGCTGCCCACCACGGCCGCCGCGACCACCTGCAGTTCGATGCCCTTCGCCGTGCTGGCATCGACGGTGCCGAAGCGCGCGAGCCACAGCACGCCCGCGAGCCCGGCGATCGCGCCCGACAGCAGGAAGCCGATCATCACGCGCCGGTCCACGCGTATGCCCGCAAGCCGCGCGGCTTCGGGATTCGAGCCGATCGCATAGTGCTCGCGTCCGCCGCGATACTGCTTCAGATACACCGACAACACGATCAGCACGGCCAGCGCGATCAGCACGAGATTCGGCACGCCGAGAAGCGCGCCTGTCGCGATGGTCGCGAAGGCATCGGGCAGGCTCGTCGCGTTGATCTGGCCGCCGTGGACCCACGCGTAATCCGCGCCGCGCACGATATAGAGCGTGGACAGCGTCGCGACGAGCGAAGGCACGCGTCCGAACGTGACGAGCGCGCCGTTGACCGCGCCGATCGCAAGGCCGATGCCGATGCCCGCGATCATCGCAACGATCACCGGCATGTGCGGGAACATCACGAAGAGACTGCCCACCGCATATGCCGAGACGCCGACCACCGACGCCACCGACAGATCGATATGCCGCATCAGCATCACGATCGTCATGCCTGCCGTAAGCAAGCCGATGATCGACACGTTGAGCAGCACGTCGCGCAGATTCTGCAGATTGAGAAAGTCGGGCTTGACCGCGGCCGTCGCGCCGATCAATACGAGCAGCACGATGAAGAGCGTCAGTTCACGGCTCTTCGCGATCGAGACCGCGAGGCTCGTGCGTTTGGTTTCGGATGGCGGCATCGCGGGTAGCGTGGGAGAGTGTCGTGTCATCATGCTGCGCGTCCCAGTGTGTTCGGCGTTGCGCCCAGAGCCGCGCTCATCACGCGTTCTTCGTTCGCATCGGCGCGCGCGATATCCGCGCTGATGCGGCCTTCGTGCATCACGAGCACGCGATCGGCCATGCCGAGCACTTCGGGCAGCTCGCTCGATATCATCAGCACGGCCATGCCCTCCTTCACGAGTTCCGCAAGCGTGCGATATACCTCCGCCTTCGCGCCCACGTCGATGCCGCGCGTCGGCTCGTCGATGATGAGCACCTTCGGATGCGTCGCGAGCCATTTGCCGAGCACGACCTTCTGCTGATTGCCGCCCGATAGCGTGCCGACCGGCGCTTCGAGATCGCTCGCCTTGAGCCGAAGCCGCTTGCCCCAGTCCGACGCGAGCATCGATTCGCTTTTCGCGGTGATGAGTCCGTGGCGCACCAGACGCCCGAGCACGGTCAGCGACGCGTTGCGCGCGATGCTCAGTTTCAGCGCGAGCCCTTGCGCGCGACGATCCTCCGGCACGAGCGCGAGTCCCGCGCGCACGGCCGCCGCCGGATGTCCCAGCGCGAGCTTTTTGCCCGCGATCTTCACTTCGCCGCCATCGACCGGATCGATGCCGAAGATCGCGCGCGCGACTTCGCTGCGTCCCGCGCCGACGAGTCCCGCCAGCGCGACGATCTCGCCCGCGCGCACATCGAAGGACACGTTCTTGAACACGCCTTCGCGCGTGAGATTGCGCACCGAAAGACGCACGTCGCCGGGCGCGACCTCGGCTTTCGGGTAGAACGTGTCGAGATCGCGGCCGACCATTTTGCTCACGATCGCTTCGATGTTCATGTCCTGCGTGAGCGCGTCGTAGACCTTCATGCCATCGCGCATGATCGTCATGCGTTGCGTCAGCGCGAACACTTCATCGAGACGATGCGTGATGAAGAGAATCGCCACGTCGCGCTCGCGCAATGCGCGCACGATCGCGAAGAGCCGCTCCACTTCGGGCAGCGAGAGCGCGGCGGTCGGCTCGTCCATGATGAGCACGTTCGCATCGAGCGACAAAGCCTTCGCGATCTCGACGACCTGCTGATCCGCGATCGACAGCCCGCGCACGAGCCGTTGCGCCCGCAGATTCACGCCGAGCGACGACAGCAGCGCATCGACTTCGCGATGCATCTCGTCGTAGCGAATACGGCCGAAACGGTCGCGCGGTTGCCGGCCCATATAAATGTTCTCGGCGATCGACAGGTCCGCGAAAAGCGTCGGTTCCTGATAGATCACGGCGATGCCCGCATCGCGCGCTTCGGCGGGATTGGCGAAACGACGCGCGATGCCTTCGACGAGCAGCTCGCCCGCATCGGGCTGATAGACGCCCGCGAGCAGTTTCACCAGCGTCGATTTGCCCGCGCCGTTTTCGCCGAGCAGCGCGTGCACTTCGCCGGGGAAGAGTTGCAGGCTGCCATCGCCGAGCGCACGCACGCGGCCGAACGATTTGCTTGCATGTCTCAGTTCGAGACGTGGCGTCGTCATGTCTTGACCTCTCAGATGCGATAGATGCGTTCTGCGTTGCGCACGAAAAGCGCTTGTTTCTCGCTCTCGCTCGCATCGCCGACAATTTGCGCATACGCGTTCCACAACGCCGTGTACGTGCCGAACAGCCGATCCACCGGAAAGTTCGATGCGAACATCGCGCGGTCGATGCCGAACGTGTCGATGGTTTCGTGCACGTAAGGACGCAGGCTCTCGATGGTCCAGTCATGATCGAACATCGCGAAGCCGCTCACCTTCACCGCGACGTTCGGGCACGCAGCCAGCATGCGCATGCCTTCGCGCCACGCGCGATAGCCGTGCGTCGAATTGCGGTCCACGAACATGCCCGCGTGATTGACGATGAATTGCGTGTCCGCATACTCGCGCGCAAGTTGCGCGGCCTCTTCCATCTGCGATGGATAAAGTTGCAGATCGAACGACATGTCGAAGCGCTTGAGCAAAGCGAAATGCTTGCGCCATTGCGGCTCGCGCATGTAGTGACGCCCGACGTAGTCGTACAGCTTGTTGTCATGCACGTTGAGAATCTGGCGGATGCCGCGCGTATTGGCGAACGCCGCATGCGCTTCGAGCACTTGCTCAGCGTTATCCGCCGACAAGTCCGCGCCCGCGACGATGCCGTTCGGCATGCCGTCCTTATCCGCTATCGATTGCAGCCAGCGCGTTTCCTCGACGGGATCGGCGGGATCGTGATTCGCATCGACGTGCACGAGCTTCAGCACGTCGATGTCTTCTGCATCGCGCAGCAGATCCGCGAGCAGATAGTCATGTTTCAAATCGCGCGCGTCGCCGATGAACGAGGTCTGCGGATTCGCGAGCCAGGGGTAATGATGCGTCTTGAGGTCCCACAGATGAATGTGCGGATCGACGACCTGCATGATGGCGTTCCTCGCGAAAGAGGCGAACGTTTCAGGGAAGATGAAAGACCGGCACGAGCGGCGTCACGACAGGCGAGTTGTCCGCGTGCGTTTCCATCAACTCGGCCATGAAGTCCCACCACTTGCGCATGACGGGGAGCGCCGGCAACGAGTCTGTCGTATGCGTATCCGTGCGCTGATGGATGGCGAAGAGATGCCCGGTCGATTCGTCGAGAAAGATCCGGTATTCGCGGATGCCCGCGTCGCGCAACGCATCGGGCAGTTCCGGCCAGATCTCGCGATGGCGCTTCTCGTATTCCTCGCGCATGCCCGGCTTCAGGGTCATGCGAAATGCCACTGTCTCCATGGCGGCCCACCTTCTTTTGATTGGTGAATCCCTGTGTTCGGGACTCGTTGTGCTGCGACTATAATTCGCCGACCGATAACACGACAATCCGATTGCAGGATTGGCCGATCGCAAAAACGTATCGCTGCGCCGTATCATCGCGCGGCTCAAAGCGGACTGTCGAATGATTCAGAACGTGCCCCAAACTGTGTCGCCGAATGCGCTGGTCAATCGGCTGAAATTCAAGCACCTCGCGCTTCTGGTCGCGCTCGACGACGCGCGCAATCTCCATCAGGCCGCCGAGACCATCAACGTGGCGCAGCCGAGCGCGAGCCGCATGCTCGCAGATATCGAGGAAGCATTCGGCTTTCTGCTCTTCGAGCGCAATGCGCGCGGCATGCAGCCGACGTCGCTCGGCACCGCCGCGCTCGCGTACGCGCGCCGCTCGCTCGCGGACCTGACGCGCTTCGCCGACGATCTCGACGCCAAGCGCCGCGGCGGCCACGGTCAACTGACGGTCGGCGCGATCATGGGCGCCGCGCCCGACGTACTCGCGATGGCCGTCACCGAACTGAAATCCGAGCGGCCGCTTCTGAACGTGCGCATCCTCGGCGAGACGAGCGATCAGGTCGTGCAATTGCTGCATCGCCGCGAAGTGGATCTCGCGCTCGGCCGTTTGACGACGCCCCTGCAACACAACGATTTCGACTTCGAGCCGCTCGCACGCGAGGCGATGCGGCTCGTCGTGCGCGCGGGGCATCCGCTTGCCGGAAAGACCGAACTCACGCTCGCCACGCTCGTCGGCTGGCCGTGGATTTTGCAGCCGATCACGAGTCCCGCACGCGGCCTCTTCGAGGACGAACTCGCCCGCGCCGGGCTGACGACGCCCGCCGATATCGTCGAATGTGCGTCGATCTTCGCGACGCTGCAGTTGCTGCAGAACAGCGAAGCCGTCGCGATGCTGCCGGAGTCCGTCGTGCGCGATTATCTGCGGGCGCAATTGCTGATCGAGTTGCCGATCGAGATCGGCAAGAGCCTGTCGGGTTTCGGGCTGCTGCGCCGCAAGTTCGAGACGCTGAGCGAGCCCGCCGAATACTTCATCGCGTTGTTGCGCAAGTACTCGGCGGGTTCGTCTCACTGAAGATTGACGAAGAGGCCGCCATCCACGAGCAAGGATGCGCCCGTCACATAGCGCGCGCGGTCCGACGCGAGAAAGACGACGCATTGCGCGACATCGTCGGGTTCGCCCAGACGCCCGAGCGGAATGCGCTGTTCCATATACGCGCGCTTGTCCGTGTCCGATAGATCGTCGGCGTTCAGGTCCGTCGCGATGGTGCCGGGCATCACCGAGTTGCAGCGGATGCCATACGGTCCCAGCGCAATCGCGCACGATTGCATCAGCGAGTGGACGCCTGCTTTCGTCGGCGTGTAATGCGTCTGCATGCCGCCGCCGACGAGCGCGCTGATCGAACTCGTCGCAACGATCGCGCCGCCCGTGCCCTGCGTCTTCATCTGGTTCGCGGCCGCCTGGGTCACGTAGAACGCGCCGTTCAGATTCACCGCGACGGTCGTCTCGTAGACGGATGCAGGCATATCGAGAAACGCATGAAACGGGCAGATGCCCGCGTTGCTCGACAGCACATCGACGTGGCCGAACGCATCGACCGTGCGCGCGATGAGTTCGATGCCCGTATCGCGCTCGGCCACGTTGCCTTCGACGGCGATCGCGCGCCGCCCGAGCGCCTCGATCTCGCTGACGATCGACTCCACCGCCGACGCCTTGCCATAGGACCTGTCGTTATCGCCCCAGTAGTTGATCGCGACATCGGCGCCTTCGCGCGCGCTCGCGAGCGCGATCGCACGGCCGATACCGCGCGAACCGCCCGTCACCACGACGACTTTGTTCTCTAGCAACATGCGATGCCTCGTTCAGTGTGTATAGGGTCTTTCGAGCTTGCATTCGGGATTGAGCCGCACGCCGAAGCCCGGCGTCTCCGGCACCTTCATGCGGCCGTTCACCGGCACGGGCTCGTCGAGCAGCAAGGGCGTGAACATCGGCACGACCTGATCGGCTTTCGGGGCCATCATCAGAAACTCGGCGAACGGCGAGTTGTGGCGCGTCACGACGAAGTGATAGCTGTACACCGACGAACCGTGCGGCACGACGAGCACGTTGTGCGCATCCGCGAGCGCCGAAATCTTGATGAGCTCGGTGATGCCGCCGCACCAGCCGACATCCGGCTGCACGAGATCCGCGCAACCCATCTCGAACAGCATCCGGAAGCCCCAGCGCGTCGCTTCGTGCTCGCCGGTCGTGACCATCATGCCGGCTGGCACGGAACGGCGCAGTTCGGCATAGCCCCAGTAGTCATCGGGCGGCAGCGCTTCCTCGATCCATTTCAGGCCATGCTCGCGCGCCGCATTCGCGAGACGCTTCGCATAGTTGAGGTCGAGGCTCATCCAGCAATCGAACATCAGCCAGAAATCGTCGCCCACTTTCGCGCGCATGTCGGCGAGCTTCGCGATGTTCTTGTGCAGCCCTTCCTCGCCTTCGGCCGGACCGTGCTGCAAGGGCATCTTGCCGCCGATGAAGCCCATTTCCTTCGCGAGATCGGGGCGCGCGCCCGTCGCGTAGAACTGCAGTTCGTCGCGCACCGGGCCGCCGAGCAGATGGAACACCGGCTCACGGCGCACCTTCGCGAGCAAGTCCCACAGCGCGAGATCGACGCCCGAGATCGCGTTGAGCACGATGCCCTTGCGCCCGTAGTAGAGCGTCGCGTTGTACATCTGATCCCACATCTTTTCGATGTCGGTCACGCGCTGCCCTTCGAGAAAGCGCGCCAGATGTTTCTCGACGATGAACGCGCCGATTTCGCCGCCCGTCGTCACCGCGAAGCCGACGGTGCCGTCGCTCGCCTCGATCTCGACGACGAGCGAGCCCAGCACGTTCAGCCCGAACGACTGACGGCTCTTGCGGTATTCGGGATAGCGGGCCATCGGCGTGGCGATGTGATCGTCGATCCAGTGATCGGCGCCCTGGTCGTGATAATCGGCGCCGCCGCCGCGAACGGTGAAGGCGCGCACCTGGGCGATCGTGGGCATGGACATGATGTGGCTCCGTACGTGTGGTTTCGTTGTTCAGGACGCGTTCGCGGCGTCGGGTATGGGTGCGTGTTCGCTGCGTCCGGGCACGCGCACCAGCGCGATGATGACGAGCGCCGCGAGCACGCTCGCGCCCGCCAGCACCATGAGCCCGGCGCTCGTCGAATGGAACGCGGCTTCGGCGGCGGTGCGGGCCATCGGCGCGAAGAAACCGCCGAGTCCGCCGAGCGAATTGATGAGCGCGATGCCGGCCGCGGCGCCCGCGCCTGTCAGATAGCGCGTCGGAAAGGTCCAGAAGAGCGGCTGTGCGGCGATGAAGCCGCTCGCCGCGCAGCACAGCGCGACGATCGAGACGACGGGCGATGCCGCCACGCCCGACACCGCGATCGCGATGCCCGCCATCACGAGCAGCGCCACCGTGCACGGACGATGCCTTCCGGTGCGATCGGCGTAGCGCGGGACGATCCACGTGACGATCACGGCGGCGATCCACGGCAGCGCCGTCACGAGCCCGACGCGAAAGCCCACCTTGGTGCCGAGCAGCGCCGACACCTGTTGCGGCAGATAAAAGACGACGCCATAGACCGCGGCCTGAATCAGAAAATAGACGCAGCACAGCACGAGCACGCGCGGATCGACGAGCGACGCGAGCACGCTTCGCGGACCGTGCGACGACGCGGCGCGCGCATCTTCGTCGAGGCGGCCTACGAGCAGCGCGCGTTGGTCCGGCGTGAGCCATCGGGCTTTCGCGGGATCGTCGTCGAGATACCAGAACGCCCATACGCCGACGATCGACGCGAGCAGCCCTTCGACCAGAAAGAGCCATTGCCAGCCCTTGAAACCGAACGCGCCGTGCAGATCGAGCAGCAAGCCGGAAAGCGGCGCGCCGAAGATGAACGCGAGCGGCGCGCCGAAGTAGAACACGCCGAGCGCACGCGCCCGCGACGATTGCGGAAACCAGCGCGTCAGGTAATAGACGATGCCCGGAAAGAAGCCCGCCTCCGCCATGCCGAGCAGAAAGCGCAAGGTATAGAACGCGGTGGCGCTATGCGCGAAGGCCATCGCCGCCGAGACGAGACCCCACGTCACCATGATGCGGCACATCCACAGCTTCGCGCCGACGCGATGCAGGAGCAGATTGCTCGGCACCTCGAAGATCGCATAGCCGATGAAGAACACGCCCGCGCCGAACGCGAACGCGGCATTCGTCAAGCCGGTGTCCTGCTGCAGCGCCTTTTGCGCGAAGCCGATATTCGCGCGGTCCAGAAACGCGAGCACGTACATGAGCAGCAGAAACGGCAGCAGCCTCTTCATCACGCGGGACGTGACGGCGCCTTCCGCTATGGCGGAGTGATTCATCGCGATTCTCCCGAAGACGCAATCAGTACGTCGCGCGTCCGCCCGACAGATCGAACACCGCGCCGGTGCTGAACGCGCAGTCCTCGGACGAGAGCCACAGAATCAGCGACGCGGCTTCCTGCGGCATCAGGAAGCGGTTCATCGGGATTTTGGAGAGCATGTAGTCGATGTGCTGCTGCGACATCGAATCGAAGATTTCGGTTTTGGCGGCGGCGGGCGTCACGGCGTTCACGAGGATGTTCTTGCCCGCGAGTTCCTTGCCGAGCGATTTCGTGAGGCCGATCAGCCCGGCCTTCGACGCGCTGTAGTGCGACGCGTTCGGGTTGCCTTCCTTGCCCGCGATCGACGCGATATTGACGATGCGTCCGTAGCCCGCCTTCAGCATGTACGGCACGACGGCGCGGCACGTCAGATACGGGCCGATCAGATTGACGTCGATCACGCGACGCCACACGTCGGGCGCGAGTTCCCAGGTCGTGCCGTTGCCGCCCGTGATGCCCGCGTTGTTCACGAGCACATCGATCCTGCCGTGGGCGGTGAAGGTCTTTTTCGCGGCGGCGTCGACGGACGATTCGTCGGTCAGCTCGACGACCGCGTCGCTGACCTTGCGCTCCTTGTACTTCGCCGAGAGTTCCGCGCTCGTGCGCGCGAGGCGCTCGCCGTCGACATCCCAGAGCGACACATCGGCGCCCGATTCCAGCGCGCGTTCCGCCACCGCGAGGCCAATGCCCCGCGCTCCGCCCGTGATGATCACGACGCGGCTGGCCAGGTCGATACGGTTCATGGGTTTGTCTCCTTTCGTTGTTGGTCGCTTTGGGTTGTCATGCCGTGAGAGGCACTATAGTCCCGCGCCAATAGCGCAACAATTCGAAAGGGCGATCGTTCGATAGCAAAAGCGGATCGCGCTGGTCGCTTAGCGCGGCGGCTCGTCGGACGGCTGTTCTCGATGAGCTTCGTCCGGCTCGACCGGAGAGAATTGATCACGTTGGGCGGTGCGCGCGTCTTCGGCACGCTTTTTCGCGATCAGAGCCAGTACAAAAAGCGCCGCGACGCCTATTGGAAAGATCAAGAGAGCAGCAACAAACACAACAACCTCCGATTTAACGAGGCGTCGAGTTTATCGTCGATAAAGAAGTCAATTGTCGCCAATATCTGAAATATTCCATTCAACATTCGTGAACTTGCCCACAGCGTTTCGCCGATCGACAATGCCGGCAGCGCTCCGGGAACGCACGTTGCTATTGCCACCGGACCGTCAATTTCTGACGCTTACTCAACCTATAAAAAGCATGTTCACTTCGAAAGCCTGCACTGCAACCTGCGTACTCGACGGTAAGCCCGTCACCCTGACTTTTTTCCCCGACAGCACCCTCCTTCGTATCACCGACGCCAACGGCCATTGCATGCGCGAGACGCGCTGGCCCGCGCCGTGGCGCACCTTGCTCGCGACGTTGCGCGAATTCAGCGGACACGAAGCTCGCGACCAACTCTCGACTCTGCTCGACTCGTTTCCCGCTACATCGAAGCTGTCACGCGAACACGCGTCGGCGCTGGCGTGACGAAGTGCGCGCGAGCGAACGGCGACGGCGGGCATTTATCCAATAGCATCAATGCGTTGCACGCGGTCCGTCGAGACATTTTGAGTGCGCGGACCCGCGCCATTTACAATGTCGGACCGACTGCGAACGGGCCGTGAGGCCCACGTCGAACCCCACCCCTCGCAGGCCCACTTTCACGCATCCGACTGGCTGTATGGTCACTGAAACGTCTTCTTCGGAATCCCTCGCCGTCGCGGAGCGCGTGCGCGAGTTGATGGCCCGTCACGGCATCGGGAAGCGGCAGCAAACCGCCGAGTTGTGCCGCATTCTCGATCTGAGCTTTTCGCAGGGCCATCGCAAGCTGCGCGGCAACAGTCCGTGGACGCTCGCGCAGATTCGCCGCGTCGCCGATGCCTTCGACGAGCCCGCGCTCAAGCTGTTCGATTCGATCAATACGCGCCCCGACGAAACCGAAGGCACCGCGCACGACGCCGTGTTCAAGCTCGGTTCGGTGGAAATTCCCTGCATGGCGTGGGTCGGCAACGCGCTTGACGCGGGCAGCCGCCCGGATTTCATCGCGCAAAAGATCAACAATCGCTGGGTCGTCACGAAGCATGAGGGTGTGCTGCTGCATGAAGCGTGCGACGTCCACAAGATCGAAATCCAGCCGCGCCGGCCCGACACGGACAAGCCGATCATCGCCGTCGTGGACGACGACCACGCTTCCGCGGACAACCTGCACGACTACCTCGAAGCCACCGGTTTCACGGCGATGGCCTTCTACGGGCTCGACGCATTCCTCGAAGCGCTGCAGACGCAGGTGTTCGATGCCGTCGTGATGGACTGGCTGTTCGGCGTGCATACGTCGGCGGATGCGATTCGCGCGGTGCGCGCGTCGGACAATCCGGACGCACCGGTCTTCGTGCTCACGGGCGAACTGACCACCGGCAAGGCGAGCGAATCGGAGATCAGTCAGGTCATCCGCGACTACGACGTCACGTGTTTCGAGAAGCCCGCGCGGCTCGGCATTCTCGTCGCCGATCTCTCCAAGCGGCTCATGCGAAGCTGACGGCCAGGCTCACGCAACGCGCCTGCGCACGGTCACCGCGCGGTGAACGGCGCCCTTCAGCACCTCGTAGCGCACCGGCTTCAGCAGATAATCGAAGAACAGCACCGCAGCACTCGGGTCCACCAGTTCGGGCGCGTACGCACTCACCGCGATGATCGGCACGCTCGCCCCCTGCGCACTGCGCGCACGATATTCGTTCGCGAACGAGTAGCCGTCCTTGCCGGGCATGTGCAGGTCCGCGAGGATCACGTCGGCGTCGTTGGCGCGCAGCCATGCGAGCGCGCTGTCGACGTCGGGCAAGGCGACCGCGTAATAGCCCAGATGCGTGAGCATCTCGATCAGCGAATCGCGGATCGACTCGTGGTCGTCGATCACGAGCACGCGCGATTTGCGCAATTCGGGCGCGTCGGCTTCCGGCTCGTTTCCGGGCAGCCGCTCCGCCGAGACCGCCGGCACGCTCACGCGAAATGCTGCGCCTTGTCCGACTTCACTCGACACCTCGATCTTCCCGCCGAGCAGATCGACGAGCCCGCGCACGACGGCGAGCCCCATTCCCGCGCCGTCGAAACGCCGCGTGCTCGATGAATCGAGCTGCGTGAACTCCTGAAAAATAAGCGGCAACTGCTCGCGGGATATGCCCGGGCCCGTATCGATCACGGAGATGTCGAGGCGCTCCTCGGTGCGCGCGAAATGCACGTCGATGGAACCGGATTCAGTGTACTTGATCGCGTTGGTCACGAGATTCGTCACGATCTGCCGCACGCGATGCGGATCGGATTCGATCGGTTCGCGCTCGCCGGCATAGTCGCCGCGCAATTCCAGCCCCTTCGCGGTCGCGGCGGGCGTGTTCGCATCGACGATCGATTCGAGCAGTTCCTCCGGATCGAAGACCGACATCCGCAGTTCGAGCTTGCCCGCGCCGAGACGCGCGTAGTCGGTCAGATCGCGCATCTGCGCTTCGAGATGACGCGCCCCCGATTCCAAGCGCTGCATGATTTTGCGGTCGGCGTCGCCGCGTGCATTGAGCCCCAGCAATTCGACCGACGAGACGATCGCGTGCAGCGGCGTGCGCAATTCATGGCTGATCATGCCGAGGAAGGTGTCCTTCGCGACGCCCGCCTCGCGCGCCGCGCGCGTCGCCTGATGCTCGGCCGTGAGCGCCGCGCGCTGCTGATCGATTAGGCGCGTGCGCCGATAGCCGTTCAGCAGCAGCAACACCGTCGCCGCCGCCGACAGCAGACCGAGCAGGATGCCGCCGTAGATCAGATAACGCCGCTTCGCGTCGAAGTCGCGCACGATCGCCTCGCGCTCGGCCACATCCATGAGCCGCCGTCCGCTCGCCAGTTCCGCGACGGCCGGCGCGTTCTGACGCAGCACGCCGATCACTCGCAAGGTGTGCTGATGCTCCGCCTGAAGCCCTTCGACGTCCGACTGGATGGAATCGAGCGCGGTCTGCAATTGCCGCTGGATTTCGCGCTGACGGTTCAGCAGAGCTTCGTGTCCGTCCGACAGTCCCGTCGATTCCGACACCTGTTTGAGCCGCGCGCGCAACAGCCGATAGCTCGCGCGCACGCCGTCCGCGTCTTCATCGATGCCATTGCGATACAGCAGCACGTGATTCTCGAAACGCTCATAGGCGATCTGGAACTGCGCGGCGTCCCAGTAGACGTCGTACGGCACGACGAGCCTGTGCGTCTCGCGCGCGATCAAGCCGGAATACAGCATGTAGCCGACCGCGCCGATCGGCGGCGCAACCGCGAGCGCGATCAGCGCCGCGTACCAGAGACGGCGGAACCACGGGCGCGCGGCGGGCGCGCGCACGGACGTTTCGGTACCGATGACGGCCATGCGCTACTGCAACGCGTCGATGGCCCGGGCCGCGCGTTCGGATGCGACCACGATCAGCTTCATCGTCGCCCGTGTCGCGCCGACGAAGATCTTGCGCGCGGCCTGCTCGTCGAGCGCTTCGAAATCGACTTCCGTCAGGATCACGCACGGCGCGGATTGCCCCTTGAAGCGATAGATCGATTCGAGCAGCACGTCGCCCTCGCGATACTCCGGATTGCCGAACAAGTCGTACGTGCCGGTGAAAGCGCGCAGCCGGTGCGGCCCGAGTTGATCGACGGCGGTGAGCGCCGAGCCTTCGCGGCCCCGAAACGACAGCACCGCGATGTCCTGCTTGCGAAAGCCGAGCGAGAGCGCATGCGTGATCGCACGCTTGGTCGCCTCGATGATTTCCTCGGGATGCCCGTCCTCATAGGTCGATACGCTCACGTCCGAGCCGTCGAAGGGGCTGCCCGCGTCCAGCCGCACATCCGGCCCGACGATCTTGCGGATGAAGCCGAGCAGATCGCGCGGGCTGCGATAGTTCGTGGTCTCGCGCAGGATGGTCCAGCCCGGCAGCGGCACCGGCTCGCGCAGATAGAGGTTCTGCATCGGATCTTCGAGCCACCACCACGCGCCGTCCGGATTGAGCAGGCGCTCGAGCGCCTCGACCCACGCCGCCTGAAAGTCCTGGCCTTCATCGACGATCAGCACGTCCGTCTTCCACTGCTCTGGCACGGGTACGGCGGCGAAGCGCTCTTCGAGCGTGGCGAAGACGTTCGGCTGACTGAAATCGGGCGGGCTGCCGGCATCGCGCGCCACCGCCGCGCTCAACTGATGGTAGTTCGCGATCTTCGCCTCTTTCGGCGCGATCGCGCGGATATGATCGGCGAGCGGACGGTTGAAGCACACGTAGAGCACGCTCTTGCCTTGCGCGAGCGCGTCGCGCATCACGCGCACGGCGAGTTGCGTCTTGCCCGCGCCGGCGGTCGCGATCACGCGCAGCCGGAACGGTGTGAATTCGAGCCGGCGCGCCCACGTCGCGAGGCCGCCCGAGAGCCGCGTGACGAGCGTGTTCGCCGCGCCGACGAGCGCGTTGGTGTCGGGCGTGAGCGAGAGTTCATCGGCGAGAAAATGATGGATGCGCGCCGCCGATTCGAAGCGCGGTTCGTCGGGCGGAAGAATGTCCAGCACGACGCGTGCAAGCTGCGACTTGCGGCTCGCATCGACGATCCGCGCGGGCGCGACGCCCGCGATCGCCGCGTTTTTCACGGTGTAGTCGGGGCAAAACAGCAGTTCCTCGATCCGGTATGTGCCCGCGCCGAACGCCGCGGTGAAGCGCCGGTGCAGATTCTCCAGCGTGCGCGCGAGCTGAATGGCGACGTTGCGTTCCTTCTGCAGATAGACCTTCACGAGGCCCTGACCGGTCTCGCGCAGAAAACCCGCCTTCTGCTCGATCATCAGCACGCGCCCCGATGGCGCGACGACGACGAAATCCGCCTCGCCGAACACCGAAAAGCCTTCGTTGACGCGCGTCCAGTGCACGCCGTGATACACCGTGTAGTCGTCGGGCAGCTTTTCGAGCAGCGCGAGCGTTTCGAGTTCGCGCGCCGCCGCGCCGGTCGCTTCGAGATTCTTCCAGTCGTCGGGAACGATTCGGGCCATGCGTCGCCTTTGGGCTGAGTGGTTGCGTGCGACTCATTGTACGCAACGCGTCCGCCGTGCCGGCAGTCGGCCGAACGGCTAACCGGCGTAGTCGTATCGGCCACCCCGTTCCAGCGCGCGCTGATAGGCCGGCCGCGCGTGGATGCGTTCGAGAAACGCGCGGACATGCGGCATCGACTTCGCGCCGGCGCGCGCGCTCGCGGTTTCCAGCGGGAAGCTCATCTGCACGTCGGCGGCGGTGAATGTGTCGCCCGCGAACCACGGCGACTTCGCGAGCTCGGCGTCGATATAGCCGAAGTGCAGCCGCAGTTGCGGATCGATGAAACTGCTTTGCATCGTCTGCGCGATGCGCCGCGCGATCGGCTTCGCGAAGAACGGCATCTTCGCGCTCTCCAGCCGCCGCGCGACGAGCTTGAGCAAAAGCGGCGGCATCGCCGAGCCTTCCGCGTAATGCATCCAGTAGTTGTAGCGCAGGCGTTCCGGCGACGTTCCGGGCGGCGGCGCGAAACGGCCTTCGCCATAACGGTCCACGAGATATTCGATGATCGCGCCCGATTCGGCGAGCGTCAGACCGTCGTCGGTGACGACCGGCGATTTGCCGAGCGGATGCACCGCGCGCAATTCGGGCGGCGCGAGCATCGTGCGCGGGTCGCGCTGATAGCGCTTCAGTTCGTATTCGACGCCGAGTTCTTCCAGCATCCACAGCACACGCTGCGAGCGGGAATTATTGAGGTGGTGGACGGTCAGCATGCTCTCGCTCTTGTTCATGTTCGACGATGCCGCCCGCGGTACGCCCCTTGCATCCAGTGAACTTATGCGCGCCCGGGCGTCGAAAGGATAAGGCCCTTTCATGAAGGCCACGCAACGATTTCTAGCACACAACGAAAAAGGAGAAGTCGATGACGCTGATCATCTATCTTGCAGGCTGGCTGATTCTGATCGGAGGCGTATCGTGGGCGCTCGTCGCGATGCACGTCGCGCAGCATACGATCATGATCGTCGCCGTCATCATGCTGGGCATCGCCGTCATCACCGGCGCGACGCGGGCTCGCAACCGCGACCGGTCGTAAACATCGGGGCCGCCGTTCAGCGGCGGCCCTGAAACCTCATCACATCACCACGCGCGCCCCGACTGCGTCCTGGATCAGCGCGACGAGTTCGTCCGGATGCACGGGCTTCGTCATGAAATGCTGAAAGCCTTCGCCGATGCTGCGCAATCGATACTCTTCGCCGCCGTGTCCCGTCAGCGCGATCGCCACGGAAGGCGGCAGGTTGCCGCGGATTTCGTGATCCCGCAAACGTTGTATGAGATAAAAACCGTCCATCTCGGGTAAATCGAGATCGCAGATCACCGCATCGGGAAGATGCTCGATCGCGGCTTGCGCGCCGTCTTCGGCGTCGGCTACCGCGATCACGTCGGCACCTTCTTCTTCCAGCAACATCTGCAGTGATGCCCTGCTCTCCGGATCATCCTCGATGAGGACGATCCGCATATGCCCCAGTCTTGCCACTTCGTTCATGATGTTCTTTTCTGCTGCCCAAAAAACGGAATTCTCGCGACGGGTCTCCACCTCGCCGCCGCGCGCGCTGTTGCGCGCATTGATTGACACGAAAACGCGGCGGGAATTCCGAACGCACCGTTATTTGTGTCGCGTGTGCGCCGGTGCGGAACGCCTCGCGGTTTTGCGCTGCGCCGATGCGAAGATTTGCCCGGTCGCCGCGAGCGTATCCGAGCAAAATCCGGACCGACCTGCATTCGATGGCGTGAAAGCGCATCACGCGGTTCATTCGGCCGATGCGCGCCGCCGCCCGAACGCACGACCGTGTAATTTCGGCGCGAAGCGTGCCCTGATTTCCCGTCAGACGTTTGCCTCGCGGCCGGAATCGGGGCGCGACGCGTTCGACGGTCCCGCCTGCAACAGCGCGCGATACTCGCTCGGCGTGATGCCGACCGTCGCCTTGAACTGGCGCGTGAAGGCGCTGTGATCGGTGTAGCCGCACAGCGCGGCGACATCGGTAACTTTTTCGTTCGAAACGAGCAACGCGGTGGCCGCGTCGAGGCGGGTTTTCAGCAGCACCTGACGGGGCGTCAGATGGAAGACCTTGTGAAAATACCGCTCCAGTTGCGCGATCGACATGTTCGCCATCTGCGCGAGTTGCCGCATGTTGAGCGGCTGCACGTAGTTTTCCTGGATATGCTGCACGACCGCCGCAAGCCGGCTGTACGCGGGATGCGTGCCTTCGGCGGCCTGCAAGTCGCGCGATATCCCCGCGAGTCCGACGATCGTCCCTTGCGTATCGTGCAGCGGCTGCTTGCAGGTCATGCACCAGCCGGGCTCGCGTCCCGGATACAGATGCAGTTCGAGCTGGTCGATCAGTTGATGTCCCTGCGCGATGATCGCCTGATCCTGCGCGGTGTAGATGCGCCCGAAGCGCCGCGGGAACACGTCCTCCGCGGTCTTGCCGAGCAGCGCCGATTTGTCGTCCTTGTGGCCGCAGCGGCGCGCGAGCGTGCGGTTGACCATCGCGTAGCGCGCCTCGCGATCTTTCACGAAGAACACGATGTCGGGCATCGCGTCGAACACCGGCGCAAGCAGCGCGAAATGCGCGAGCATGTCGGAGAGCGTCGACGCCGGTGGTTGCGCGATCGGCGCTGCGTTCATCGTGAGGCCTGTCGTGCTCGTCATGCGTGGGGAGGTCGGTTGCGTGCGGATCGGTCAGGCAACCGATTATAGGAGCGCGCACGCGCGGACGAAATTCGCGCTGGCCCCACTATGAAACGGGCGTTTCGGTGCTCTCGCGCGCGGCGATCAGCGTATCGATGCGCACCGGCGTGAACGGCGGACGCGCCGCCGTGAGCGGCCATCCGAAATAGATCGCTGCCGCCTCGCCGCAGATGCGCCCCTGACACGGTCCCATCCCGCAACGGGTCTGCAATTTCGCGTCGCGCCAGTTCGCGTGCGCGGCGACCTCGGCGATCGACACGTCCTCGCAGCGACACAACACGGTTTCCGGCGACGGCAGCGCGCGCGCATCGGCGCCGAGTTCGAACGCGTGCGCCACGCGCCGGGCGAATGCGCGCCAGCGATCGCGTTCGCGCACGAGATGCGTGTCGGCGGCCATGCCGAGCGCCGCATGCGCCGCGATCGCGCCTTCGACGCTCGCCAGTTCCATCCCGCCGATGCCCGTGCACTCGCCCGCCGCGAAGACGTGTTCCAGCGACGTGCGCTGCGAATCGTCCACGTGAATCGCGCCGTCGCGTTCGTCCGTCGAGCAGCCGAGTGCGAGCGCCAATGTCACGTTCGGCACGAGGCCGTATCCGCACGCGACGCGATCCGCTTCGAGTGTCTCTTCTCGCTCGCGCGCGCGGATCGTGACCGCCTCCACGCGCCCGTTTCCGTGCGCGCTCACGACAACGCTGCCCGTCCGATAGCACGCGACCCCGAGCCTGACAGCCTGAGCCAGCTTTCCGGGCGTCAGCGCCAGCGATGCGACGAAGCGCCCGACGCGCGCCAGCGGCGCCTGTTCGACCACCGCGACGACATGCGCACCGTGACGGCGCGCCGTATCGGCGGCGGCGAGCAGAAGCGGCCCGCTGCCCGCGACGACGATGCGCTCGCCGCGCACCGGCATCCCGCCCTTGACGAGCGCCTGCAAACCGCCCGCGCCCGTCACGCCCGGCAAGGTCCAGCCTTCGAAGGGCAGCAGCCGCTCGCGCGCGCCGGTTGCAAGGATGAGCTTCGAATACGCGAGCGTGAGCGGCGCGCCGTCGCGTTCGAGCAGAAGCCGCTTGTCGCCCGGCGCGGCGGCGACTTTCGTCCCGTTCATGACGATGAGATTCGCGTGCGCGCGCGTTTCATCGAGCCACTGACGAAGCTGAGCGGCGGGCGCGAGCGTCGGTCCTTGCCGCCAGATCTGACCGCCGGGACGCGGATTGTCGTCGATGAGCGCGACGCGTGCGCCCGCCCGCGCCGCAATCTGCGCCGCCCTCAGACCCGCCGGCCCCGCGCCGACGATCGCGATATCGACGTGCTCGACGTTCATCGCATCGTCTCGATCGAAAGGCCGTCGCGACACAGTGTCTGACAGCCGAGCACATGCGCGCGGCCATCGACCGTCACGCGGCATTCGTGACACACGCCCATTCCGCATAGCGCGGCGCGCGGCTCGCCGGTGACGGAGCGCCGCGTGCCGCCGACGCCACGCATCGCGATGGCTGCCGCCACGGTCGTGAAAGCGGGCACGGCGAGCAGCTCGCCGTCGATGATCACGCGCACGCGCTCAGCCATCGGCGTGCTCCCGTGCGAATCGTTGCGGCGAGAAAGCGTGCGTGTCGGGCATGTCGAACGGAACCGGCTCGCCGAGCATCTGCGCGGCGATGAGCTTCGCGGTGCCGAGCGACGTCGTCACGCCGAGCCCTTCGTGACCCGCCGCGAGCCACAGCCGGTCGCCCGGAAAACGCGCGGGGCCGATCAGCGGCAGGCCGTCGGGCGTGGCGGCGCGAAAGCCCGTCCATGCGCGGATCGCATTCAGCGCGCCGATGTTCGGCAGATAGCGCGTCGCGCGCGCGAGCATCGCGGCGAGCACGTCGATCTCGACAGCAGGATCGAGCGTGCCGAACTGGCGCGACGAGCCGATCAGCACCTGCCCGGTCGGACGCGGCTGCGCATTGAACGCGACCGACGTGCCGCGCGCGTGATGCGCGCTCTTGATGTAGCCGAGTTCCAGCACCTGATGGTGGATCGTGCCGGGATAGCGATCGGTGATGAGCAGATGTCCTTTCTTCGCTTCGAGCGGCACGTTGGCGATCAAGTCCGGCGCGGCGAGCCCATTGGCGATGACGACGTGAGCGGCCGTGCGCCGATCGCCGTTCGCGAGCGTGACGCTGGCGTGCGTATCGTCGGCGTCGACGGCGCGAACCGCGCAGCCGGTCGATACACGAATGCGCGTCGAGCGCGTCAGAAGCCATTGCGCCGCGGCGGGCGCGTACACGATGGCGTCGTCGTCGATCAGGAGTCCGCCTTGCATCGCGTGGCTTATCGATGGCTCCGCTTCGCGCAGCGCGGCTCGATCGAGCATGTGAGCACGCACGCCGGCCGTCGCGAATGCATCGCGCATCGCGCCTGCGGCGTCGAGTTCTTCGTCGTCTTCGGCGATCCAGAGCGTGCCGCAGCGCGAAAACGCGTCGCGCTCGCGCAGTTCGGGACCAAGCGCGAGCCACAGTTCGCGCGAAGCCCGCGCCAGCGCGAACTCGGCGGGCGAATCGTTCATCACGACGATGTGGCCCATGCCCGCCGCCGTCGCCCCGCCGCCGATGCCGCGCGCTTCCAGCACATCGACCGTCAGGCCGCGCAGCGCGAGTTCCGCCGCGCACGCCGCGCCGACGATTCCGCCGCCGACGACGATCACGTCAGCTTTCATGCGATACCGAGCATGAACGGATCGCGCTCGTCGAAAACGAGACGCCCTTCGCCCATGATGTGCGCGTAGCCGGTGATCGTCGGGACGAGCGCGTCGCCGTCGATCGCATAGCTGCCTTCGAACACGCTGCCGATGATGCTTTCCTGACGCCAGATTTCGCCCGGCGCGATCGCATCGTCCGCCGCGAGGCACGCGAGTTTGGCGCTGGTGCCGGTGCCGCACGGCGAGCGATCGTAGGCGCTGCCGGGACACAACACGAAATTGCGGCTGTCCACGCCCGCGACGGGCGAATCCGCGAACAGCTCGATATGGTCGATGTACGCGCCAGCGGCGCCGGTGATGCCCTGCGCGTGCAACGCATCGCGGATCGCCTCGGTGAACGCGGTCAGCCCGGCGATGCGCGCGGGCACGAGTTCGCGTCCGTGGTCCGCGACGAGAAAGAACCAGTTGCCGCCCCACGCGACGTCGCCTGTGAGCGGGCCGTGGCCGGGCACGTCGACCGTCACCGCGCGCCGATGCCGGTAGGCCGGCACGTTGCGCACGCTGACGCTGCCGTTCGCGTTGAGCGTGGCATCGACGGGACCGACGGGCGTATCGATCCGGTGCCGCCCCGCCGCGATTTTTCCCGCGTGCGCGAGCGACGCGACGAGCCCGATCGTCCCGTGTCCGCACATGCCGAGATAGCCGACGTTGTTGAAGAAGATGACGCCCGCCGCGGCCGCCGGATCGTCGGGCTCGCACAGGAGCGCGCCGACCATCACGTCCGAGCCGCGCGGTTCGGTGACGATGGCGCGGCGCCAGTCGTCGAAGCGCGTGCGGAACGTGTCGAGCCGTTGCGCGAGGGTGCCGTGGCCCAGATCCGGGCCGCCCGCGATCACGAGGCGCGTCGGTTCGCCACCCGTATGCGAGTCGATGATGTCGATGGTTTTCATGCCGCCTATCCTAGAAACGCGCGCGATGGGCGTCTTGAAGCGGCTGGATCGTTTTGATGACGATATCGGCATAACGCTAGATCGGCTCGGCGAGCCCGCCGCACGGCGCTTTCATGGCCAAACGGCTATGCCGAAATCGGCACGCGGCGCGCGCGAAACACGCAAGACGCCCGATTTTTCGGTGCTTACACTGCGTACCGTTCAATCAACTTCGGAGCGCTGCCGTGACGCATATCTGGGAAGGCGTGATGCCCGCCGTGACCACCAAGTTCAACGCCGATTTCAGCATAGACCGCGCGTGGACCGCGAAGAATATCGACGCGCAGATCGAAGCCGGCGTGGATGGCATCATCGTGTGTGGATCGCTCGGCGAAGCATCGACGTTATCGCTCGACGAAAAGCTCGACGTGCTCGACATCGCCGTGGATGCCTCGCGCGGCCGCGTGCCGGTGCTATTGACGATCGCGGAGAACAGCACACTCGACGGCTGCCGCCAGGCCGAGCGCGCCGCGCGCCACGGCGCGGCCGGTTACATGGTGCTGCCGGGCTTGCGCTATCTGTCGGATCGGCGCGAGACGCTCAACCATTTCCGCATGGTCGCCGACGCGAGTCCGCTGCCGCTGATGGTCTACAACAATCCGCTCGCGTATGGCGTCGATGTCACGCCGAAAATGTTCGCCGAGCTCGCCGAAGACAAGAAATTCGCGGCGATCAAGGAATCGAGCGGCGACGTGCGCCGCATCACCGATCTCATCAACGAAACGGGCGATCGCTACGCGCTCTTCTGCGGCGTCGACAATCTGGCGATGGAAGCGATCCTGATGGGCGCGCACGGCTGGGTGGCGGGTCTCGTCTGCGCGTTCCCGCGCGAAACCGTGGCAATCTACAAGCTCATTCGCGCCGGACGTGTCGAGGAAGCGCGCGCGATCTATCGCTGGTTTGCGCCGCTGCTCGCGCTCGATGTATCCCACAAGCTCGTGCAGAACATCAAGCTGGCCGAGGCGATCGTCGGATTGGGCACGGAGCCGGTGCGTCCGCCGCGTCTGCCGCTTGTGGGCGAGGAGCGTAAGGAGGTCGAGGCGTTGATTCGTCGCAGCATCGAGACACGCCCGGCGCTGCCCGCGGTCTAAGGCGAAACGCAAAAAAATGCCGTCATCGCGACGGCATTTTTTCTTTGTGGATCGCGGCTTCAGGCCGCGATTTGCGCAGGCGCGGGATCGGCGAGGTCGCCGCCCGAATCTTCGCCTTCGTCATAGAGATGCAGCAGGCGATAACCGCTCTTGTACACGGGCTGCAAGCGGAAGTTGTTCACCGGCTCGATTTCGAGCGCGAGGCGCAGACGCGAAACGTGGCTGTCGATCGTGCGCGTGGTTTCGCGGAACTCGCGGCCCCAGACCATCGCGAAAATATGATCGCGCGACAGCACCCGGCCGATGTTCGAGAAGAAAAGCTGCGCGAGTCGGAATTGCGTGCCGCTCAGTTGCACCGGCTTGCCGCGCACGGTCACGATTTGCTGACGGGCGTCGAAACGGTATGGGTCGACTTCGAGACACGCGCTCGACGTCGCCGGATACGCGCGGCGCAGCAGCGCCTCGACGCGCGCGCCGAACTCGCCCGGGCGAATGGGATACACGATGTAATCGTCCGCGCCCGCGGTCAGTGCGCAGACCACGTTGTGCTCGGCGCCGTCGGGCGTCGCGAACATGACCGGCACGCGTTCGCCGAAGCTCGAGCGCACGGATTTGAGCAGGTCGAGGCCGCACAGGCCCGTGGAATTCCAGTCGAGAATCAGCAGATCGACAGTCGACCGGGACAGCGCTTTCGATAGCACGAGGCCGTCGCCGAACGTCACGCAAGTGTGACCGAGTCGTTTGACGACATCGCTGATGAGATTTCGATAACTTGGGTCGGTTTGCAAAACGGCGACGCGCATGAGGTCTTACCTGATGAGTCCGAGGGACATTGGGGCGGGTGCCTTACTGCGGGCCACCGCCGAACGTCTCGTCGCGGGATGAGACGAGGCTGATCACGCTGCGCATTCTGGGCAGCGGGACGCCCCTTTCCCATCGGACTCATCTGAATTGTCAACGCATGTGACTGCGCACTGCTCCGACCGCAATGCGTCTCATGCGCACAACCATCTCGAAAATAGAACGACTTTTCTCTTTTGCGCGGGTTTTCATCCTGTAACATCCCGCTTCTGGCTCAAAAGTTCCCGCTTCCGCCGTTTTACCGAGACGTCGCGTAGCAATCTGCGCCGCGACTCTCCGTCGCATCGCGCAGCGCGGATGACGGGCGGCGGCTCTCGAATCCGCGCCCGCGCCTTCTTCGCGTCCACCCGGCGCGTGTCGTTACACCCGCAGGGCAAGGCCTCGTCCTACCGCGCGTCACGCGTGGCTTTTCCATTCACGGGTTCTTTTTTTCGATGCAGGCAACACCTCTGTCCGACGCCCCGCGCGCGGCCGGCCGTGCGCTCACGCGCGGCGACTACAAGACGCTCACGCTCGCCGCGCTCGGCGGCGCGCTCGAGTTCTACGACTTCATCATCTTCGTGTTCTTCGCGCCGGTCATCGGCCAACTGTTCTTTCCGCCGACGATTCCTGACTGGCTGCGTCAATTGCAGACTTTCGGCATCTTCGCGGCCGGTTATCTCGCGCGTCCGCTCGGCGGAATCGTCATGGCGCACTTCGGCGATCTGCTCGGCCGCAAGCGCATGTTCACGCTCTCCGTGCTGCTGATGTCCGTGCCGACGCTCCTGATGGGCCTGTTGCCCACTTACGCGTCGATCGGCCTGATGGCGCCCGTGCTGCTGCTCCTGTTTCGCGTGATGCAGGGCGCGGCGGTCGGCGGCGAGGTGCCGGGCGCGTGGGTGTTCGTCTCCGAGCACGTGCCGGGCCGTCATGTCGGCTATGCGTGCGGCACGCTCACGGCCGGTCTGACGGCGGGCATCCTGCTCGGCTCGCTTATCGCCACGGCGATCAACAAGTCGTTCGCGCCCGCCGAAGTCGCCGATTTCGCGTGGCGTCTGCCGTTCCTGCTCGGCGGTCTGTTCGGTCTGTGCTCGGTCTACCTGCGCCGCTGGCTGCACGAAACGCCGGTGTTCGCCGAGTTGCAGAAGCGCAAGTCGCTCGCGGCGGAGATCCCGCTCAAGGCGGTGCTGCGAGATCACGGCCGCGCGGTGATCGTTTCGATGCTGCTCACGTGGATGCTGTCGGCGGCGATCGTCGTCGTGATCCTGATGACGCCGACCTTGCTCCAGAAGCAGTTCCACATCGCGCCGGCGACAGTGCTCGTCGCGAACTGCGCGGCGACGCTGTGCCTCACGATCGGCTGCGTGCTCGCGGGCGCGATCGCGGGCCGCATCGGCGCGGGCAAGACCATCTTCATCGGCGGCGTGGCGCTTGCCGTGTCGTACTGGCTGATGTTCCAGCAGGTCGCGCTCGACGCCTCCGTGCTGCTGCCGTGGTACGCGCTCGCGGGCTTTTTCGTCGGCGTGATCGGCGCGATTCCGTTCGTGATGGTGAAGGCGTTCCCGCCCGCCATCCGCTTCTCGGGCATCTCGTTCTCGTACAACGTCGCATATGCGGTGTTCGGCGGACTCACGCCGATCGTCGTCTCGCTGATGATGAAATCGAGCCCGATGGCGCCCGCGGTCTACGTCGGCGCACTTTGTGCGGTCGGCGCGCTGACCACGTTCTTCATCAGGGAAACACGCTGATTCAGCATTGACGTCGTCGGAAAAATGGCGCGCCGCTCACCCGGCGCGCCATTTTTCATTCGACTTTCACGTTTCAGGCCACGCCGAAACATCGAACGCGCGACGCGCTTACGATGAACGGCATGAACTCGAACCTTTCCTCATCCGAAACGCATTTGTCCGCGCGACAGATGCTCGTCGTCACGGCGACCAGCGTCGGCTTCGTCGTTTCTCAACTCGATGTCTCGATCGTCAATGTCGCGCTCGCGAGCATCGGTCACGACCTGCGAGCGAGCGTCGCGAGCCTGCAATGGACCGTCGACAGTTACGCGCTCGCCTTCGCCGCGCTCATGCTCTCGGCGGGCTCGCTCGGCGATCGCTTCGGCGCGCGGCGCATGTTCCTCGGCGGCCTCGCGCTCTTCGCGCTGGCCTCGCTCGCGTGCGCCTTTTCGCGCGATGTGACCCAGCTGATCGCCGCGCGCGCCCTGCAGGGCATCGGCGCGGCGGGGATGCTGCCGAACTCGCTCGCGCTCCTGAACGCGTCATGCGGCCACGACCGGCGCCTGCGCGCGCGTGCGGTCGGCCTGTGGACCGCGGCGGGCGCGGTGTCGATCGCGGCGGGGCCGATCGTCGGCGGCGTGCTGATCGCGGCGTTCGGCTGGCGCAGCATCTTCTGGGTCAATCTGCCGATCTGCGCGGCAGGCATCGCGGCGACGCTCGTGTGGGTCGAGAATACGCGTGCGAAAGACCGCGAACAGGCGGGCGGCATCGATCTGCCCGGGCAGGCGCTCGCGATCGTCGCGCTCGCGGCACTGGTCGGCGCGGTGATCGAACTGCGTCCGCTCGGACCGGCGCATCCGCTCGTGATCGGCGGGCTCGTGCTCGCGCTGGCGGCGGGCGGCGCGTTCGTCGCGATCGAACGCAGAAGCCGCGCGCCGATGCTGCCGCTCTCGCTCTTCGCCGAGCGCACGTTCAGCGCGGCCGTCGTCTTCGGTATCGGCGTGAATCTCACCTATTATGGAATGGTCTTCGTTTTGAGCCTGTATTTGCAGCGTGTGCTCGGCCATACGCCTTTGCAGACCGGTCTCGCGTTCCTGCCGCTGACGGGCGGCTTCCTGATCTCGAACCTGGCGAGCGGTCCCGTCGTGGCGCGCTTCGGCTCGCGCGGCCCGATGATCGCCGGCGCGCTGCTCGATGCAGCGGGCTTCGCGGCGCTCGCTTTCGTCGATGCGACGACGCCCACGGCCGCGCTGCTCGTGCCGTTCCTGCTGATTCCCTCCGGCATGGGCCTCGCGGTTCCGGCGATGACGACCGCGCTGCTCGGCACCGTCGGCCAGCAGCGCGCGGGCACGGCGTCGGCGGTGCTCAATACCGCGCGACAGGCGGCGGGCGCGATCGGCGTCGCGGCGTTCGGCGCGCTCGCGGCGCACGGTGACGGCGCGCCGAACGCGGAACATATCGTGGATGCGGTGCGCTGGTCGGCGGGAATTTCCGTCGCGCTGTTGCTGGGCGCCGCGCTGATCGCGCGTCATGTACGCAACCCGGCGAGCGCGCAGACGGAAGCCACGAAAAAACGCGCGTGCGGCGCGCTTTCCGACGAAACCGAATAAAGACGGGCGGCAGCGGGAACGCTCGTTGCAGTGTTCAGGCAAAGCGCGCTGGAAGATCCACCCATTGAAGGAAGATTCAGGAGATCACCATGTCGACGATGCCTCGCTCCCCCGAAGAGCCTCTCGAACCGGACCCGGACAAGCTGCTCGACCCGGACGCCCCGCCGAACCCCGACGATCCGGACATGCCCGACGGCCCGGATTCCGCCACGCCGATGGTGCCCGCCGATCCGAAGAACGGCGAGCCGCGCATGTGACCGGCTGAACGACTGGCGAGCCGATAAAGCAATGCCCGCGCGGCCGCATGAGCCGCGCGGGCATTCTTCCTGATGGACTGGCCTGAAGAAACGCTGTTACAGGCTCGTCGTCTGCACGGTGCCGGTTTCCAGCGCGCGCTCGATCAACGCTTCCTGCTGCGCCTTGCGCACGGCATCGGCGACGAGCGTATCGGGCGCTTCGACTTCCGCCTTGATCGCACCGATGATGCCGTCGGCCTCGACGATCACGAGCGACTCCGCCGAATCCGCACGGCTGATGATGACCCGCGCCGGTCCGCCACCTTCCGCGATGCTCGCGCAGAACTGCATGTTTTGCCCGCCGATTACCTGCTCGAATGTTTGAATCATCGCTGCCTTCCGCGTTGGTTGGACAAAAGCTGACACAGGCTGCGCACCGTTAGCACGCAGCCTGCCTTCTCATTGATTCGCACATGCGCACCAGGTTCAATTCTGTAAGCATGCGGGCGGCGACGCAAGCTCAACGTCTCGCATCGTCGAGCTGGCGCAGGACGGCGGCCGTGGCGTCGTCGGCAGGAAAAAATGCCTCGATCGCGAGTTCGGACAACGTGATATCGACCGGCGTGCCGAAGACCGTCGTCGTGCTGAAGAACGACAGCACGCCGTATTGCGTGCGCATGCGCAGCGGCACGACGACCGGATCGGTGTCCGCTCGCGTCGCGTGCCCGGCATGGGCGGGCGCGGGATACGCTTCGAGTTCCGCGAAGAGCGCGGCGAGCGTCGCGTCGCCGGAAACGTCGATCTGCCGGCGCAGACGCGCGAGCAGATGCGCGCGCCACTCGTGCCAGTTGTCGATCACATCGGCGAGACCTTGCGGATGCATCGACAGACGCAGCACGTTAACCGGCGGCGCGAGCAGTCCTTCATCCGCCGATGCGACGAGCGGCGCGAACGCCGCGTTGGCCGCGACCATCGTCCAGTGACGATCGACGGCGAGCGCAGGATACGGCTCGTGCCCCTTCAACACGAGATCGACCGCTCGGCGCGCGGCGGCGAGTTGCGGATCGGCGAGCGCGCGTTCGCGATACAGCGGCGCATAACCAGCGGCGACGAGCAACGTATTGCGCTCGCGCAGCGGCACGTCGAGTTGCTCGGCGAGGCGCATGAGCATCTCGCGGCTCGGCAGCGAGCGGCCCGATTCGACGAAGCTCAGATGACGCGTGGAAACGTCCGCGACGCCGGCGAGATCGAGCTGGCTCAGGCGCCGTCGCTGGCGCCATTCGCGCAACAGCGTGCCGACGCTCGATTGCATGGCGGAGTGTGCAAGGGTCGAGTTCATGCGACCGATGTTAGACGAAGCCCGTGCGCGCGATCCATTACCTGCGACGTAATCGCGTCGAACGGCATGAGGCTGCGTTGACGAACGAGCGTAAGATTTACTTCGCAAACCTTTGCGCAGAAAAAGTTGCGCGCGTCACCCTAAATGTCCGGTGCTTAAAAGCCGATAAGCCCCACAACAAGCGAACAATGCGTCGCGAGCCGTGCGCGCCTCAATCCCGAGCACGCACGGCTCGCGGCGCCCGGACATTTGCGGAGAAAACATGTTTGTCATCATCGGATGGGTCCTGGTTATCGGCTCGGTGATCGGAAGCTTCATCGGCGTCGGCGGCCACCTCGCGGCCCTCGTGCAACCGTTCGAGCTGCTGTGTATTTTCGGCGCGGCGATCGGCGCGTTCGTCGTATCGAATCCCACGGCCACGCTCAAGAAAACCCTGCAATCCATTCCGAAGGCCTTCAAGGGCGGCGGCTACTCGAAAGAGAAGTATCTCGCGCTGATCGCGCTGCTCTACGAACTGCTTCAGAAGGCGCGCAAGGAAGGGATGATGGCGCTCGAAGCCGATGTCGACGCGCCCGAGTCCAGCCCGGTCTTTCAGAAGTACGAGCACGTGATGGCCGATCATCATCTGCTCGATTTCATCGTCGACTATCTGCGGATGATGTCGGCGGGCAACGTCAACGCGCTCGAAATGCAGGATCTGATGGACGAGGAACTCGAGACGCATCACACCGAAAGCGCTGTCGCGGCCAATGCGATCCAGAAGATGGCGGACGGCCTGCCCGCGTTCGGTATCGTCGCGGCGGTGATGGGCGTCGTGCACACGATGGGCTCGGTCGGTGCAGCGCCCGCGGTGCTCGGCGAGATGATCGCGGGTGCGCTCGTCGGCACGTTCCTCGGCATTCTGCTGGCCTATGGTTTCATCGGCCCGCTCGCGGATCTGCTCAACGCCAAGGGCGCGGCCGAAGCGAAGCCGTTCCAGTGCGTGAAGTCCGTGCTGCTCGCATCGATGAACGGCTATGCGCCGACGATCGCTGTCGAGTTCGGCCGCAAGGTGCTCTTCACCGCCGACCGTCCGAGCTTCAAGGAACTCGACGACGCGGTGCGCGCAACCAAGATGCCGAAGTCGGCTTCCTAACTTCACGGCATAGACATCATGGCTGAGAAACCATCACGCGATCCGCTGCAATCAGTGCTTGCGCCTACCGTCGTCGTGAAGCGCAAGAAGAAGGCGCACGGCCACGGTCATCATGGCGGCGCGTGGAAGATCGCCTACGCCGACTTCGTCACCGCGATGATGGCGTTCTTTCTGCTGATGTGGCTGCTCGGCTCGACTTCGAAGTACGACAAGGAAGGCATCGAGCAGTACTTCAATACGCCGCTCTCCGCGCTCTTTGGCAACGATGGCGGCGCGTCGGCGCATACGAGCGTCATCACAGGCGGCGGCAAGGACTTGTCGAGCACGCGTCCGGGTGAAGGCAAGAAGAGCCAGGCGCAGCCCGTGCCGCAATCGATCGCGCGCGCGGCCGTCGCGATGGAAGACTTGCAGAAGCTGCAGCAACTCAAGCAGAAGCTGATGGCGCTCATCGAGCAGATGCCCGCGTTGCGCGCGTTCAAGGATCAGATTCGCATCGCGATCACGAGCGAAGGATTGCGCATCGAGATCGTCGATTCGCTCAAGCGGCCGATGTTCGCTTCCGGCAGCTCGAAGCTCGAAGGTTATGTGACGACGATCCTGACCAACATCGGCGCGTCGCTGAACGATGTCGATAACCGCGTGTCGATCGCGGGACATACGGATGCGGTGGCCTATTCGGGCAGTCAGGCGGGCTATTCGAACTGGGAGCTTTCAAGTGAGCGCGCCAATTCGGCAAGACGCGCGCTCGTCGCGGGCGGCATGAAAGAAAGCAAGGTATTACAGGTGCGCGGGCTTGCCGACGTGCTGCCGCTCAACAAGGATGTCGTCGATGAGCCCACGAATCGGCGGATCAGTATTCTCGTGCTGAACAAGGCAGCCGAGCAGGCGTTCTTCCGCGATGGCGGACGGACCACGGTCGATGAGACGCGGCCTGTCGATGCGGCAATTCCGTCGGCGGTGGCGGCCAAATCGAATGCGCCGGTGGCGGTGGTGAAGTAGGGATTCGCCGGATCTGGTCAGAGCGCCATGCCTGCAAAGGCATGGCGCTTTGCTTTGCACTCGACATTCAGCGGCGTGGTCCGCGCATCTAAAGTTTTCCGCCGATGTTCCGTTAATCCCTTGTCGGTGCGCCGTAAAGAGAGCCGCAGTCCGTGCCTACTACAAAGACCAACAATACGCTATGAAACTCTTATCGAAGCTGATGCTGCTCGCCCTGCCCGTACTCGCCGCTTGCGGAGGCGGGGGCGACGATCAGACCTGCAAGACCGACCTCGGCACGCTGACGAAGTCCTGCGTCCCCAATCCTTCCCACGCGCTGCCGGAAGGCATCTGGTACGGCTCGGTGAATTCGTCGCAGTCGCTTGCGGCTCAGACCATCGTTCTCGAAACCGGCCAGTACTTCAGTATCTATACGCAGAACGGTTCGTTTGTCTGGCTCATCGAAGGCATCATGACGGCAACGGACGGTGCGTTCACTGATCCGGCGACTGTCGGCTTTCACACGCTTGGCGCGATTCGCGCTGGAACGCTGTCCGGCAACTTCACCGCGAAGAGCGCGCTCACGGCGACGACGAGCCTCTTCGTCAGCCCGGACACGACCCCCACGAGCTTCAACGGCAACTACAACGCGACATACGACACGCCGATCGCCATCAGCGACGTCGCGCGCGCATGGACCAGCAGCACGGGCGTCACGCCGGTCTCGACGATCACGGTCGCCGCCGACGGCACGGCCAAGGGCACGCAGAACGCCTGCACGTTCACCGGCAGCTTCAAACCGCGCTCGACCGGCAAGCATCTGCTCGACGGCACGCTGAATTTCACGGGCTCGTTATGTGCTCTCAGCAACGTGTCGGTGTCCGTCGAAGCGACTGTCGTGAACGGGCAGCTCACGATCGTCGGCGTGACGCCGCAACGAGATCAGGCGTTCTATCTGTCGGCGCAGTAGAGATTGGCGGCGCGCCATGTACGTGACCGGTGCATGGCGCTCATATTCGATCAGCCGATCCACTCCGTCGCCGTCTGCACGACGAGCCATATGTTCGCCGCGCTGATCACGACGAACAGCGCCCACGCGACAAGCTTCATGTGCGGCTTGTTCGCGAACGCCCCCATCAGGCTTCGATCGCTCGTCATCCGAATCAATGGATAAAGCGCGAACGGCAACTGCAGGCTCAGCACGACCTGACTCGCGACCAGCAGCTTTCCGACCGCGCCGTTCCCCATCACATATACGCCGATCAACGCCGGCACGAGCGCCAGCGCCCGCGTGATGAACCTGCGCTGATAGCAGGGAATCTTCAGGTTCAGAAACCCTTCCATGATCACCTGCCCCGCGATGGTTCCGGTGAACGTAGAGCTTTGCCCCGACGCGAATAGCGTCACCGCAAAAAGAACCGCGGCAAGTCCGGTGCCGACGATCGGTGCAAGCAGCTTGTACGCATCCTCGATTTCGGTGACTTGCGTGTGCCCCGTCGCATGGAACGCCGATGCCGCGAGAATCAGGATCGCCGCATTGATGAGCAGCGCAAGAACCAGCGACACGATGGTGTCGAGCCGCGAGAAACGGATCGCCGACGCGAGGCTCTTCGCATCGCGATTCACGACGCGCGTCTGCACGATCGAGGAATGCAGATACAGGTTATGCGGCATCACGGTCGCGCCGAGAATGCCTATCGCGAGATAGAGCGGTTCGCGCTCGCTCAACGCGTGAATCGAAGGCACGAGCCCCGCGGCGATGGAAGGCCAATGCGGCTTGACGAGCACGAGCTCGACGACATAACCCACGCCGATCGTCGCAATCAGCCCGAGCATGATCGCTTCGAGATCGCGAAAGTTCTTGCCCTTCAATCCGAGCACGATGAGCGTATCGAATGCGGTGAGCACCACGCCCCATATCAGCGAAACACCGAACAGCAAGTGAAACGCGAGCGCGCCGCCGAGCACTTCCGCGAGATCGCACGCGATGATCGATAACTCCGCCAGCATCCATTGCACATTCGCGACGGGCTTTGCATAGCGCTCGCGCGAAAGCTGCGCGAGATCCTTTCCCGTGACGATGCCAAGCCGCATCGAAAGGCATTGCAACACCATCGCCGCGAGACTCGACAGCACGACCACGAACAGCAGGTTATAGCCATAACGCGATCCGGCTTCGATGTCCGTCGCCCAGTTGCCAGGGTCCATGTATCCGATGGAAATGAGCAAGCCCGGTCCCGCGAATTGCAGCAGCTTTTTCCAGAGCGGCGCGCCCGGCGAAACAGCCACCGAGCCTTTGACTTCCGATGGACAAAACGGCGCTGTGGCCGTGGTCGGCAGATTGAAAGGCAATTTATCGGTTCCTGATTTTAAGTGGCTTACAAACCGCTCTCGCGGGCGAGTCTATCATCGGCCACACGCGATTTCAGACAGCCCTTCGATGCTTCTTCCTCGTGTTCAGCGCGCGCTCCAATCTGACGATAACGCCATCTGATCGCCAGCATGTCGTCACGGTGCTACACATAGAATCCAGTGGTGGCTGTGGTAAGCGTGCCGACGTTGCAAATCGCACACCCGCACGCCGCGTTCATCCTTCAAACACATGAGGAGTACGCCATGAAACTGGTCACACGCATCGCCATGATCGCGCTCGCCGTCGCACCGCTGACCGCGCTCGCACAACAGTCCGACGGCCTGACGCGCGCACAGGTCAGACAGGACCTGCAACGCGTCGAGCAGGCCGGCTATAACCCGTCCGAGCGCGACGCCTTCTATCCCACCGACATCCAGGCAGCGGAAGCGAAGGTCAGCACGCAAAGCGCATATGGCGCTTCAACGGATGGCAGCTCGTCTTCCGGACGCACGATGTCGACGACACCGCTCGGCCAGACGCCGCAATAAGCACGCAGACATTCCTATCGAAGAGACACGCGCGGCTCCCATCGACCGCGAATGATCCCGCGCCGTCTCGTTGCATTCCAGCACACACAGTTACCGGCGCATAAGTTGCGCTATTCCCCCCTATTCAATAACAAGCACGCATTCCTACCGCGCGCTTTCGCAAGCTTGCTTTCAAATCGCCTTATCTGACAGTCGCGCCATATTCACGTCATATTGTCGTTGGCACCCGGCCACTACCATAGCGACACGGATGGCGAACCGCACGCCTCGTTCCGTCATTGCGTCTCGCGCGCCGCACTCGCCTCTTTCGCAGCGCCCTTCCCCAGCATCTTCCGAACGACTCAATGTGGATAGTCAACGTTGCGCTTAAGCGGCCCTACACGTTCATCGTGATGGCCATCATGATTCTGCTGGCGACGCCCTTCGTCCTCTTGACGACGCCGGTGGACGTGCTTCCCGAAATCGATATTCCCGTCGTCAGCATCATCTGGAACTACACGGGCCTGTCCTCGCAGGACATGGCCAATCGCATCACGTCGGTCAACGAGCGCAGTCTCACGACCACCGTGAACAACATCGAGCATATCGAGTCGCAATCGCTGCCGGGCATCGCGATCATCAAGCTCTTTTTGCAGCCGACGGCGAATATCCAGACCGCGATCGCGCAGACCGTCGCTGTCGAGCAGGCGCAACTGAAGCAGATGCCGCCGGGCGCGACGCCGCCGCTCGTCATCAGCTATTCGGCGTCGAGCATTCCGGTGATCCAGCTCGGCCTATCCAGCCCGAAGCAGTCCGAGCAGGATCTGAACGACACCGCGCTCAACTTCCTGCGTCCGCAACTCGTGACGATACCCGGCGCGGCCGTGCCTTATCCCTATGGCGGCAAGACGCGCCTCATCTCCGTCGATCTCGACACGCGCGCGCTGCTCGCCAAGGGGCTCACGCCGACCGATGTCGTGCAGGCCGTCAATGCGCAGAACCTGATCCTGCCGACCGGCACCGCGAAGATCGGCCCGCGCGAATATACGATCAACATGAACGGTTCGCCCGCGACCGTCGCGGGTCTGAACGATATTCCCGTGCGCACCATCAACGGCGCGACGACCTATCTGCGCGAAGTCGCGCACGTGCGCGACGGCTTCTCGCCGCAGACCAATATCGTGCGGCAGGACGGGCATCGCGGCGTGCTGATCTCGGTGCTGAAGAACGGCAACGCATCGACGCTTTCCATCGTCAACACGCTGCAGGATCTGTTGCCGCAAGCGCGCGCGTCGCTGCCGCCCGATCTGAAGATCAGCGCGCTCTTCGATCAGTCCGTGTTCGTGAAGGCCGCCGTGCAGGGCGTGGTGCGCGAGGCGCTGATCGCAGCCGCGCTCACCGCCGCGATGATCCTGCTCTTTCTCGGCAACTGGCGCAGCACGTGCATCATCGCGATCTCGATTCCGCTCTCGATACTCTCGTCATTGATCGTGCTGCATGCGCTCGGGCAGACCATCAACATCATGACGCTCGGCGGCCTCGCGCTCGCGGTCGGCATTCTCGTCGACGATGCGACGGTGACGATCGAGAACATCGAACGCCATCTGCATCTGGGCACGAATCTGCATGACGCGATTCTCGAAGGCGCGGGCGAAATCGCGGTGCCCGCGCTCGTTTCGACGCTATGCATCTGCATCGTGTTCGTGCCGATGTTCTTTCTCACCGGCGTCGCCAAGTTCCTGTTCGTGCCGCTCGCGGAAGCCGTCGTGTTCGCGATGATCGCGTCGTACATTCTGTCGCGCACGCTCGTTCCGACGCTCGCGATGCTTCTGATGGGACACGCCCACGCGCCCGATTCGAAAGCGAAGCCGAATCTCTTCATGCGTCTGCATCGCCGTTTCGATCGCGGCTTCGAACGCATGCGCGGCGCGTATATCGTCATTCTGTCGACGCTGCTCGTGAAGAGGCGCCTGTTCGCCACGCTCTTTCTCGGCTTCTGTCTGCTCTCGACGGCGCTCGTGTTCGTGCTCGGCGAGGACTTCTTTCCGAGCGTCGATGCAGGCGATATCCGCATGCACATGCGTGCGCCGACCGGCACGCGCATCGAGGAAACCGCGCGTCTCGCCGATGAAGTCGAAAAGGTCGTGCGCCAGATCGTGCCGCAGGACGAACTCGCCACCATACTCGATAACCTCGGCCTGCCTTATAGCGGCATCAATCTCTCGTACAGCAATGCAGGAACGATCGGCACGCTCGACGGCGAAATCCAGGTCGCGCTCAATCCCGATCATGCGCCGACGCAAAAATACATCGACGAATTGCGTGCGCTGCTGCCGCGCCGCTTTCCTGGCGTCGAGTTCTTCTTTCAGCCCGCGGACATCGTCACGCAAATCCTGAACTTCGGCCTGCCCGCCGCCATCGACGTGCAGATTCAAGGGCAGAACGCACAGGCGAACTTCGAAGTCGCGAGCAAGCTGATGAAGCAGGTCCGCATGATTCCCGGCAATGTCGATACGCACATCCAGCAGAAGCTCGATGAACCCGCGATCAACCTGCAGATGGATCGCACACGCCTGCAACAACTGAATCTCTCCGCGAGCAACGTCGCGCAGAACGTGCTCGTTTCGCTGTCGGGCAGTTCGCAAACCGCGCCGGGCTTCTGGTTCAATTCGCGCAATGGCGTCGAGTACAACCTCGCGGTGCAGACGCCGCAGTATCAGATCTCATCGATCGACGAGCTGCTGCGCACGCCGGTGTCCGCATCGATCAACGGCCCGACGCAACTGCTCGGCAATCTGGTGCGCATCGCGCCGGAGAATCAGTTCGCGGTGGTCACGCACTACAACATCCGGCCCGTGATCGATCTCTTCGTGAGCGTCGAAGGGCGCGATCTCGGCGGCGTCGCGCGGCAGGTAAATCATCTCGTCGATGAAGCGCGCAAGACGCTTCCGCGCGGCAGCCAGATCGTCGTGCGCGGTCAGGTCGAAACGATGCGCACGTCGTTCTTCGGCCTCGGCCTCGGCGTCGCGATGGCGATCGTGCTCGTGTATCTGCTGATCGTCGTGAACTTCCAGTCGTGGGTCGATCCGCTCATCATCGTGAGTGCGTTGCCCGCGGCGCTCGCCGGCATCATCTGGATGCTCTTTCTTACCGGCACGCACTTAAGCGTGCCCGCGCTCACCGGCGCGATCATGACGATGGGCGTCGCGACCGCGAACAGCATTCTGATGGTGTCGTTCGCGCGTCAGCGTCTGAACGCCGGCATGCCGCCGCTCACCGCCGCGCTCGAAGCGGGCGCGAGCCGCATACGCCCCGTCTTGATGACCGCCTTCGCGATGATCATCGGCATGATTCCGATGGCGCTCGGTCTCGGCGAAGGCGCGGAGCAAAATGCGCCGCTTGGCCGCGCCGTGATCGGCGGCCTGCTCTTCGCCACGGTTTCCACGCTCTTTTTCGTGCCGCTCGTCTTCGCGGGCATCCACGCGCGTCTCGCGCGCCGCGCCGCGCGCAAAGGCCCGGCGCAGCATGAAAACGGCAGCGGCCAACACTGACATCACAGCATCCCGACGAACATGACCGAAAAGAACCACGCATCGCTTGCGATTCCCGCTCGCGACCCGAACGAAGGGCCCGCGCTGCCGCCGCGCCAGGTCGAATGGAAGCGCGCGAAGATCGCGCTCGTCATCGTGCTCGCGTTGCTCGCGATCGGCGCGGCGCGCACCGTCGTCACCGACGTGCTGCATAGCCGCTCGATCGCCTCGCGCACGCAGCAGAACGCGCAGCAGTATGTGAACGTCGTGTTGCCGACGCAAACCGATGGCGGTGGTGAAACGACCTTGCCGGGCACGCTGCGCGGCTTCGTCGAATCGCCTATCTATGCGCGCGCGACGGGTTATCTGCTGCACTGGTATGTGGATATCGGCGCGCGCGTGAAGCAAGGCCAGGTGCTCGCCGATCTCGATACGCCCGAGATCGATCAGGAACTCGCGCAGGCGGTCGCGCAACGCGATCAGACGGCGTCGAGCCTCGGTCTCGCCAAGAGTTCGCTCGAACGCTGGCAGCAATTGCGTCAGCGCGATGCGGTGTCGCAACAGGAACTCGACGAACGGCAAAGCACCTACAACCAGGACGTCGCGAACCTCGCCGCGGCGGATGCCAACGTGAAGCGCCTGCGTCAGCTCGAATCGTTCAAGCGCATCGTCGCGCCGTTCGCGGGCGTCGTCACGCAACGCAATGTCGATGTGGGCGATCTCATCGATGCGGGCAGCGGCACGAGCCGCGCGCTCTTCGCGCTCGCGCAGTCCGATCCGTTGCGCGTGTTCGTGCAAATGCCGCAGGCGTATGCGCAGAACGTTTCGCTCGAACAGGACGTGACGGTCTCGCAGGCGGAACTGCCCGGCCAGCAGTTTCACGGCAAGATCACGCACATCTCCGGCGCGATCGACGTGCCCACGCGTTCGTTGCAGGTCGAAGTGACGCTGTCGAATCCCGATGGCCGCCTGCGTCCCGGCGCGTATGTGCAGGTTGCGGTGCCAGCAACCGCACATGCGCGTCTGCTGGTGCCGGGCAATGCGTTGCTGTTCCGCTCGGAAGGCCCGCGTCTCGCGGTCGTCGATGCCGACGGGCACGTGCGTCTGCACAAGATCGTGATCGCGCAGGATCTCGGGCAGTCGCTCGAAATCGAGAGCGGCATCGACGCGACGGACAAGGTCATCATCAACCCGAGCGATTCGGTCGCGGATGGCGATCATGTCGTGATCGCGCCGCAGCAGAAGCAACAGCAGCCTGCTTCGGGTAACAAGGCCACATCATGAAAGCCGCGCTTTGCATCACGCTCGTTTCGATGCTCGCCGCGTGCACGGTCGGGCCTGACTATCGCCGGCCCGTCGCCGAAACGCCGCCGACATGGAAGACGGATTCGTACTGGCGCGTGGGCGAGCCTTCGCATGCGCCGCTTGCGCTCGGCTGGTGGCAGACATTCGACGACGACACGCTGACCGGCCTCGAAACGCAGGCGCTCGCGCAAAACCAGACGCTCGCCGCCGCGAGCGCGCACTACGCTCAGGCGCGCGCGACGCTTGCACAGACGTCCTCGCTCGCGCTGCCCGAAATCGATCTCGGCGCGAACGCGTCGCGCTCGCGCATTTCGCGCAACCGGCCCGTCAACAACTACGCGACGCCGAACAGCTCGACCGTGCAGAACGATCTGAAGCTCGCGCCGACCGTCGATTACGACGTCGATCTCTTCGGCCGCATTCGACGCGAGGTGGAAGGCGCGCGTGCGTCGGCGGACCAGTCGCGCGACGATCTCGCGAACGCGCGACTCGTGCTGACCACCGATCTCGCGAGCGACTACTTCTCGATACGCGAGCTCGACGCCGAAATCGACGTGCTGAACCGCTCCGTCGATCTTCAGAACAAAGCGCTCGACTATGTGAAAGCGCAACACGATCTGGGCGCGGTATCCGGCCTCGACGTCTTGCAGCAACAGGCGCTGCTCGACCAGACGCGCGTGCAGGCGCAACTGCTTCTGAATACGCGCGCGCAATTCGAGCACGCGATCGCCGCGCTCGTCGGCACGCCCGCGCCGCAATTCTCGATTGCGCCCGCGCTGACCGAGCGCCCGCTTCCGCCGATCCCACTCGGCGTGCCGAGCGACGTGTTGCAGCGCAGGCCCGATGTCGCCTCGGCCGAGCGCGCGATGGCCGCCGCCAATGCGCAGATCGGCGTCGCGAAGGCGGCGTTCTTTCCGAGCCTCACGTTGAACGGCACGGTCGGCTGGGAGAGCACCGCGTTCTCCAGCCTCTTCTCCGCGCCGAGCCTTTTGTGGACCATCGGCACGATGGCGAGCCAGGTCGTCTTCGATGGCGGACGGCGTTCGGCCGCCGTCGACTTCGCGAATCAGGGCTATGTCGCGGCCGTCGCGAATTATCGGCAGACCGTGCTCGGCGCGTTTCAGCAAGTGCAGGACGGCATCGTCGGATTGTCGGTGCTCGACGGCGCGGCGAACCAGTCGCACGCGGCGGTCGAAGATGCGCGGCGCTTGCTTTCGCTCGCGAACGATCGCTATTCGGGCGGCCTCGTCGCCTATCTCGATGTGATCACCGCGCAGCAGCAATTGCTCACGAGCGAGCGTCAGGACGTGCAGATTCACGGGCAGCAGCGCACCGTATCGGTGGCGCTCGTGAAGGCGCTGGGCGGCGGATGGAACGTGAATGACGCGGCGCACGACGGCGAAGAAATGGCGAATGCAGCCGACAAACCGCCCGCGCGCTGACATCGATCGAAACGTAAGCAAGATGCCCGCGAGACTCGTATAGTAGGCATTTGAACAATACGGTAAACACACACTGAACGCGCACAGGTGCCAGGCATGAAAGTCCTGATAGTCGAAGACGAACACAAAGTGGTGGATTACCTGCGCTCGGGTCTGACCGAGCAAGGCTGGGTGGTCGACATCGCGATGGACGGCGAGGAAGGCACGCATCTCGCCATCGAATACGACTACGACGTGATCGTGCTCGACGTGATGCTGCCAAGACGCGATGGCTTCTCGGTGCTGAAGGCGCTGCGCCTGCAAAAATCCACGCCGGTCATCATGCTCACCGCGCGCGATCACATCAACGATCGCGTGCGCGGACTGCGCGAAGGCGCGGACGACTATCTCACGAAGCCGTTCTCGTTCCTCGAACTCGTCGAGCGTCTGCATGCGCTCGCGCGCCGCACGCGCGCGCAGGAATCGACGCTCATATCGGTCGGCGATCTGTATGTCGATCTGATCGGCCGCCGTGCGACACGCGATGGCGTGCGGCTCGATCTCACCGCGAAGGAGTTCCAGTTGCTCTCCGTGCTCGCGCGCCGTCACGGCGACATTCTCTCGAAGACCGCGATCACCGAGCTCGTCTGGGAAGTCGATTTCGAAAGCCACACGAATGTCGTCGAAACGGCGATCAAACGGCTGCGCGCGAAACTCGACGGACCGTTCCGCACGAAACTGCTGCATACCGTGCGCGGCATGGGCTATGTGCTCGAAGTGCGCGAAGCCCGCGACACGCGCGATGCAAGGGAAGACGCGAGACCATCATGAACATGCAGTGGGCATCATCTTCGGACGAACCGCGCACGCAGCGCTCCATCTCGCGGCGACTCGCCGTGATGTTCGCGCTCGTCGCGCTGTTCGTGTTTTCGCTCGTCGGCTCGGGGCTCTTTCTGGTGCTGCGCGTGCAACTGGAGCAGCATTTGCGCGACTCGCTCGACAATCGCGCGGAAGTTGCGCGGCTCATCGTCACGCACGTATCGAACCCGGACAAGTGGAAGATCGCGAAGGAGAAGCTCGCCGACATCACGCCGCGCGACGGCTCCACGCTCTTCGCCGTCTCCAGCAACGATCCGCGCTTCGAATACGGCTCGCCGCCCGCAGGCCACATCACCAAGCGCGTGATGGGCGGCTATGTGCGCTTTCGTCCCGAAGGCCGCGCCTACGACATGCTGATGACCACGCTGACGATTCCGCCGAACGCGGACCGTCCGCCCTTGCAACTCTTCGTCGCGATCGATTGCTCGCCGAACGTCCATACGATGCGCGCTTTCGGTCTCGCGCTGGCCGCGTTCATGGCGCTATCGACCGTCGCGGTGCTGCTGCTGAGTTATTCGGTCGCGCGCTTGGGCCTCGCACCGCTCGCGCGTCTCACACGCGATGCATCGAAGCTCAGCCCGAACAATCGCTCGCAACGGCTGAACACGCGCGCGCTGCCGATGGAACTGGACGATCTCGCGAAGTCCTTCAATGGCGCGCTGGAGCGCCTCGATCACGCATACGGCCGGCTCGAATCCTTCAACGCCGATGTCGCGCACGAACTGCGCACGCCGGTCACGATCCTCATCGGTCAGACCGAAGTGGCGTTGACGCGCGACCGCTCGATCGATGAATTGCGGCATACGCTGCAATCGAATCTCGAAGAGTTCGAGCGCGTGCGCGCGATCATCAACGACATGCTGTTTCTGGCACGCGCCGATCAGGGCGAGCGCGCGACCGGACTCGTCGAAGTGTCGCTCGCGGCGGAAGTCAACCGGACGCTCGAGTTTCTGGAAATACCGCTGGAAGAAGCGCAGGTTCGCGCGGTCGCAAGCGGCGATGCACGCGCGTTCGTCAACACGTCGCTGTTCGGACGCGCGCTGTCCAATCTCGTGATGAACGCGATCCAGCATTGCGCGCCGGGCGCGACCATTGCCGTGTCGATCACGCGCGAGCATGGCCGCATCCGTATCGCGGTGGCCAATCCGGGCGAGCTGATCCAGCCGCACGTGAAGGAGCATCTCTTCGACCGCTTCTATCGCGCGGAGAGTTCACGCACGAACAGCCGTGAAAATCACGGCCTCGGGCTCGCCATCGTGAAGGCGGTGGCGGAGATGCATCGCGGCACGGTGTCGGCGACGAGCGAGCACGGCATCAACACGTTCTCGTTCTCCGTCGCGCGTTTCGGCAATGAACCCCGAACGGCGGAGGACATGGCCTTGCCCGTGCCGCCCGTCGTCGAGACGAAATCCGCCACGACATGACGAGCGCGCGTCACTGACAGAAGTATTCGTCCGATGCCGCCACCGGCGCTTCGGCCGTCGCCGGCTTGAAATGACTGTACTTGCGATACGTCTTGCCGTTCACCGTCACGGACTCGGCAGCTTCCGTCTCGCCCGACGACGACGCGATCGCACTGCTATGCGCTTCGACGTTGCCGTTGCCCCAGCTACTCGCGCGCGCATACGATCCGCTCTTGGACGTATCGGTCTTGCCTTGTTCCGACATCGCGTTCGTGACGGGATTGCCGAAGCTCTTCGTATCCACCGACGATTTCGGCGGCGTATAGCCCCACTTCGACGTGAGCGTGCTCATGTCGATTTCCTGCGGCTTCCAGCCGACGATTTTCGCGCCGTTCGTGAGCGGCGACAATTCCACCGCGACGATCTGCGTGCCGCGCCGCGCGACGAGCAGGCACTTGCCGCCCGAACTCTGCAAGGGCACGTAGCCGCTCGACGGCAGGAGCGCGAGCGCCTGCGCGTTGGGCATCGGCTGCACACCGGCCGGGTTCGCGGCCCAGATCACGCCGGCGCTGGCGTCGGCGCGCGCGCTCGACGGCATCATCGACACGGCCGCACTCGCCGCGAGCGCGATGGCCGCCATTTTCTTGTGACTCTTCATCGCATGCCTCAGCGGGAAAACGAGGGTTGACTCTCCGGGACCAGTCTTTCAGAGCCAACCCTTCAAAGGGAGAGACGGCCTGGCTGGCCAGGCGCGTCTCTACAGTTCTACGGCACCACTTTGCCATCGAACCTGCTGCTTCCTCACTTCACCAGCGAGACCTCGATCTTCTCGCCGATGGGCGTGCTCGCGACTTCGACGCCGTTCGTGCTGTCAGAGTGATCGTACACGCGCGCCGCGACCGGCGTCGGCTGTGCGACCTGCTTCGCGGGCGCCGGCTGAGCCTGCTTCGCGGCGTCCTGCGACTTCAGGTTGACTTCCGGATTGTTTGCGGCGGTCACGGGCAGGCCGAGGCGTTCGCGGATCAGCGGATCGCGATACTTTTCGTCATCCGACAGCACTGCGTCAGCGCCCGACTTCGCGAGCGGCGTGGTCGTGCCCGGGCACAGATGGCCGGTCGCTTCGACTGCGCGGCGATTCGCGTCGCTCTGGCACAGGAGTGCGAGCGCGACATCGGTCAGGCCCATCGCGCGGAATTCGCGTGCATCGAGACGGCGTACGCAAGCCTGATCGACGAGCGTCGTGCCGCCGGTCGCTCCGAAGCCCGTGATCGACAGGCCGAAGCTGGCCGAGCCCATGCAGGTGTCGGAGAGCGTCGTCGTGAGCGCGGGGGCCGCGATCGACGGCGTCGTGCGCACCGAGTACGAGCTCTGGTTGTAGTCGACCGTCGTGCGCGTGTCGAAGGCGCTCGAACCGGGGCCGGTGGCTGCCTTGTTGGCCGCGTCGGTGCCGCTCGCATCCGTGCCCGAGTTCGTGAGCTGCGGCATCGACAGCGAGATGTTCACGTTCGACGATCCGCCCTGCGCCGACGAACGCCCGCCGCTCGCCGTCGCGACGCCGAGACCGCCCACCGACGACGAATTGGAACTGGTGTTGGCCGTCGAGTTCGCCGACGTGCCGATGTTGTTCAGGCTCGAACCGCCGCCCTGGCCGATGCCCGTGGATGTCGATCCCGACACCGAGCCCGACGAGGAATTGGCCGCGGTATCGGCGTGGGCCAGTTGTGCGGCGCAAAACAGAACCGCGCATGCCAATTGCAAAGTGGTCTTGTTCATTTGGTGCTCCGGAAGAAAGGGGACCTCACAGCGCATGACGGTCCCGGACGACTTAGAGTTTTTTTATAGGGTTCGGCAAAGGCGGAGTTGTGCGAGCACGCGCTCGTCTGACGCCGCCCCTGCCTGGCTCACAGGCCGGCTTAACGCCAGCCGCCGCCCAGCTTGCTCCATGCATTGGCCGCTGCATCCGCGCCCGAGGTGCCGCCCGCTTGTGCGTTGCCGTGACCGAAGCCGCCCGCGTTCGACGTGTTGGTGTGGCTCGTCGTGGCGTTGGTGGCGTTGCCCGTCACGCCGAAAGCGTTGCCGGCGATCGATTGCGCGTTGCCGTTGGCCGTGCCGTAGTTGCTGGCGGTGAAATGGCCGAAACCCGAGACCGAAGCGGAGGTCGAGCCGCCCGAGGTCGAGGACGAGCTGGAGTTCGTGGTCGTGGCCATCGCGGCGACGGAGACGAACGAGAGCAGTGCAGCAGCGATCAGAGTGCGTTTCATGATTTGCATTCCTTATCGAATAAATAAGATTGGATTTCGTTATTTGTTGTTCGAACTACTGGCACGACGGTTGCGGATAAGCGAACCCCGTTGCGGCGAAGTCCGCCCTCCGTCGCCGCGTGCTTAACGCCAGCCGCCGCCCAGCTTGCTCCAGGCGTTCGCAGCAGCGTCGGCGCCCGAGGTGCCCGTTGCCGTCGAACCACCGAAGCCCTTGCCGCCAGCCGACGACGTGTTGATGTGGCCGGTCGTTGCGTTGGTCGCGTTGCCCGTCACGCCGAAGCCTTGACCAGCGAGTGCCGATGCATTGCCGTTGGCGATGCCGGCGTTCGTTGCGGTGAACGAACCGTAGCCGAACACGGCTGCTGCGGTGTTGCCGCCCGACGTCGAGCTCGAGCTGGAGTTCGTGCCCGTTGCGAAAGCAGCGGCGGAAACGAGGGAGAGGACGGCTGCTGCTGCGATCAGTTTGCGTTGCATGTTGAAGTCTCCAAGTGTAGGCGCACGGTCAATTCCAGCTACATCGACGCCGGTATGTAGCGGGCACAGCGAGTAATTCATTTAGTTAGTATTCCTACTTCAAGCGCTAGCCTTAATTTCACTTTGGCGAACCAGCGTGAAAATCAGCGAGCGTTTGAAATGGGACGCGCCTTGGGCGCGGGCTAACCGGTCAGGAGCAGTGCGATGCGCGAACGTCGTGGACTTCCATCAGCGGAAGTCGTCGTTCGTGCAAAAGGTCGATGTGTGCTTGTGACGGGCTTTTGGCTTCCGTCGAGCAGATCGTGGCGCGGTGGTCTTCCGCCTGGTCGATTTGATTTGCGTTCTTCTTCATCGCAATCCCCGTAACACACTTTATGTTTTGTCAGGCTTTGGTCTTTCAATTGCCTGCGTTTGATGTGACTTTACGGAAGATGAAGCGGGCGCTGCGTGGGCCATCCAACATTACATTTCACGTCGTAACAATTCGTGAGAAATTTGGTGGTCCACCCCTCATTCGAGCAGGACGACACCCCGGAAACGCCCTGTTTCCGGGGGTCTCCGAGGGTTCACCCGGATAGTGCCAGGGTTCCTGGACGAAAAAAAAGCGGGCGACATGCGCCCGCGTTCGTAAGGTACACGCGCGAAAGTCAGACCGTGCTCAGGCGCGCCATTTCCGTCTCGACGATGAGCTTCTTCAGTTCCGGCACGCAGGAACCGCAGTTGCCGCCCGCCTTCACGCACGACGTAACTTCCGCGGCGGTTTTCAGTCCCTTGTCGCGAATCGCATTGCAGATCGTATTGCGTCCGACGCCGAAGCACGAGCACACGGTTGGTCCCGTATCCTCGCCCTTGCCGATAGGCTGGCCGAGCAGAAGACTCGCGCGGTCTTCGTCGTCGAGCCGGTCCTTTTCGAAGAGCGTTGCAAGCCATGCGCGCGCGGGCAGATCGGGCCGCTCGGAGATGAACACGCAACTCTCGATGCGTTCATCCACCACATGCGCCGCGCGATACACGCCCGCGCTCTTGTCCTCGTATTCGATCCAGTCCGCATGCCGATCGTCGATATGAAAGAGCGCACGCGCCCAGTCGTGATGATCGCCATGCGACGTATCGAAGCGATTGCGTCCCGCCATCTCGTAGCGCATGTGATGTGCGCCGTGCACGCGCGTCCAATGCGTGACCATGTCGAGATCGGGCGCGGCGCGCGACAGCGAAAAGCCGTGCCACGTGACGTGAAATTTCTCGATCGCGACCGGCGTGTGCTTGAACTCCGGCTCGCCCGAAACGGGATCGACGACGGGATTGACCACCGCACCGACGCGCGCATCCGAGGCGACCTGATCGTTCCAGTGAATCGGCACGAACACGCTGCCGCGCGGCATGCCGCCACCGTGTTGCACGCGCGCGATCATGGACCCCCAGCGGCTCGACACGCGCGCCAGTTCGCCTTCGCGCACGCCGCATGCGAGCGCGTCTTGCGGATGCATGTCGATGAACGATTCGCTGATGTGTCCCGCGAGCTTCGCGGAGCGGCCGGTGCGTGTCATCGTGTGCCATTGATCGCGCACGCGGCCGGTGTTGAGCACGAGCGGATAGTCTTCATCGGGCGCGTTGACGGGATCGCGCGGCGCTGTCGGGACGAAGCGCGCGCGGCCGTCCGCGTAGCTGAAGCGGCGCGTTTCGAAGAGCCTCGCGGCGCTGCCTTCCTGCACGGAACGCAGCGGCCATTGCGTCGGCTGCAACGCGTCGTATTGCGCGCGATCGAGGCCCGTCAGACCGCCGATGTCGAACGCGCGGTGCACGCCCGTCGACGCATCGTTGCGATACGCCGAGAGCCTCGCGTGCTCGTCGAAGATCTCATGCGGACCCGCGAAGCCGAAGCCTTCGAAGCCCATGCGCGTTGCGACGTCGCAGATGATGCGCCAGTCCGCGCGCGCGTTGCCCGGCGCCGGAATGAACGCGCGTTGGCGCGAGATGCGCCGCTCCGAGTTCGTCACGGTGCCATCCTTCTCGCCCCAGCCGAGCGCGGGCAGCAGCACATCGGCGAATGCGTTGGTATCGGTCTTTTCGATGATGTCCGAGCTCACCACGAGTTCGCACTTTTCGAGCGCCCGCTTCACGCGATCGCCATCGGGCAGGCTCACGACCGGATTGGTGCCCATCACCCACACCGCTTTCACGCGGCCGGATTCGATTGCATCGAACAATTCGACGGCTTTCAATCCCGCGCGCTCTGCAATCGCGGGCGAATTCCAGAACGTCTGCACGATCTCGCCGTGCAACGGATCGCCGAACTCGAGATGCGCGGCGAGCGTATTCGCGAGGCCGCCGACTTCGCGGCCGCCCATCGCGTTGGGCTGGCCGGTGAAAGAGAACGGCCCCATGCCCGGCTTGCCGATGCGCCCCGTCGCCAGATGACAGTTGATGATGCCGTTGACCTTGTCGGTGCCCGCGCTCGACTGATTCACGCCTTGCGAATAGACGGTCACCACGCGCTCCGTGCGTGCGAACAGTCGATAGAACGCCATCAGATCGTGCTGATCGAGCTTGCAGTCCTTCGCGGTTTGCGCGAGATCGGCGGGTCCTGCGGCGGCGAGCGCGGCCTCGAAGCCGTGGGTATGCGCATCGACGAAGGCGGCATCGGTCGCGCCGTGTTCCGCGAGGAATGCGAGCAGACCGTTGAAGAGTCGCACATCGCTGCCGGGCTTGAGCGGCAGATGCAGATCGGCCATTTCGCAGGTAGCGGTATAGCGTGGATCGATCACGACGATCTTCATTTCCGGCCGTTTCTCCTTCATCTTCACGATGCGCTGAAAGAGAATCGGATGGCACCATGCCGTGTTCGAGCCGACCAGCACGACGAGATCGGCGAGTTCGAGGTCCTCGTAGTTCATGGGCACGAGGTCTTCGCCGAATGCGCGCTTGTGCCCCGCTACCGATGAAGACATGCACAGCCGCGAATTCGTATCGATGTTCGCGCTGCCGATGTAGCCCTTCATCAGTTTGTTGGCGACGTAGTAGTCCTCGGTGAGCAACTGACCCGATACATAGAACGCGACCGCATCCGGACCATGCTCGGCGATGATGCGCGCGAAGCCGCTCGCGACGGTGCCGAGGGCATCGTCCCATGAGATGTCGGAGAGCGATCCGGTGTGTCTGTCGCGCAGCTTCGGTGTGAGTAGGCGTCCTTCTAGTCCGACCGTCTCGCCGAGGGCCGAGCCCTTCACGCACAGGCGGCCGAAGTTCGACGGATGCGATTCATCGCCGGCGATCGTTACTTCGGTCGCGCTCTTCGGCGACGCTTGCACGCCGCAACCGACGCCGCAATATGGGCATGTCGTTTTGACAGACGCGGGTTCTATCGGGATGATGGTCATGTTCTGCGTCTCTCTTGGTTGGCTATCCGGGGTTTTTTTGCCGGATCCCGTGTTCGTGTCGGTCTATTAGCACTGCCCCTGTGCGGGGCGGCAGTCACTTTCTTTGCTGCTGCAAAGAAAGTAACCAAAGAAACAGCTATCCCCAGCCTAAGCACTTCACGCCGGCCGCGGCACAGGCGATTGGCCTAATGGCCCGGCTGTAGCGAGTGCCCTCGAAGGTCTCGCGGGGCTTGGACCGCGCACGGTGTGACTCATCGCACCACATAACAAACTGGTTCAGCACCAAATAGGTCCGACCCGCTTCGCGGCCGACCGGTCAATCGGGTGCGCGTGTGCTTCTACTTCGGTTTCCCTCGCATACCCAACGGCAGCGCGTAGCGCTGTGCCGATGCTCTTTCGTGCTGAACCAGCGCCCTAAAACTTCTAGCTCGTCAGACCGTGCGCGAGCCAAGCCCGGTTGGTCCTTTGGGGGCGACACTTAGGCGAGGGCCACCGCGGGCTGGCAAGCATGGCCAAACTGCGTGTGACCGCGGGCTTAAACGAGCTGCTTTCTTTGGTTACTTTCTTTGCAGCAGCAAAGAAAGTGACTGCCGCCCCGCACAGGGGCAGTGCTAATAGACCACAAAGAAAACGGGATCCGGCGACAAACCCTGAAACGCTCTACTCCGCTTCACAAAGAACCCTGCCAAAAAGAAGCTTGCCCCGCAGATGCGATACATCGACGCGGTTCTGAATCAGATCGAAGTACCACCCACCGTCCTTCACATCGCCATAAAGCACTGCACCGATCAAACGCCCCGCTTGCAACACGAGACGCTTGTACACGCCACGCCGCGGATCGCGCAGCACGAGATCCTCACTATCGTCGCCACCGATGAAATCGCCAGCCGAATACAAATCGACGCCCGTCACCTTCAGCTTGGTCGCAGTCGCGCGCTGCACATACCGTCGATGCCCCGCCCCCGCGAGATGCGCGCCCGCCACGCGCGCCTGATCCCAGATCGGCGCAACGAGACCAAAGGTCGCCGAACGATGCTGCACGCATTCGCCCACCGCATAAACGCGCGGATCGAAAGTCTGCAAGGTGTCGTCGACGACAATCGCGCGCTCGCAATGCAGACCGGCCTCTTTTGCAAGCGCGATGTTGGGCCGCACGCCCGCCGTCATCACGACGAGGTCCGCGTCGATCTGCGTGCCGTCCGCAAAACGCACCGCACGCACGCGTTCCTCGCCGACGATTTCAGTGGTCTGCGCAGCCATCGCGAAACGCAGGCCCTTCGCTTCGAGCGAACGCCTGAGCAACGCGGATGCGGTCGCATCGAGCTGACGATCCATCAGGCTCTCGCCCGCATGCACCACCGTCACCGACATGCCCTGCCGCTGCAATCCGTTCGCCGCTTCGAGCCCGAGCAGGCCGCCGCCGATAATCACCGCATGACGATGATCGCGCGCCGCTTCGAGCATCGTTTCGACATCCTGAATGTCCCGAAACGCGATCACGCCGGGAAGATCGCAGCCAGGCACGGGAATGATGAAAGGCTTCGAACCGGTCGCGATCAGCAGGCGGTCGTAACGCACTTCGACGCCCTTCTGCGAACGCACGATGCGCCGCGCGCGATCGATCCCGACGACCGCATCGCCCGCATGCAGCGTGATGCCGTTCGCGTCGTACCATTCGCGCGTGTTGAGAATGATGTCGTCGACGGACTTCTCGCCCGCGAGCACCGGCGACAACAGAATGCGGTTGTAATTGCCGTAAGGCTCGGCGCCGAACACGGTGATGTCGTACAGTCCGGGCGCGATCTTCAGCAGCTCCTCGACCGTGCGCATCCCCGCCATGCCGTTGCCGATGACGACGAGCCGCTGGCGCGGCGCGCTATCGCGCAACGACGCCATGCCCGCAACCGCATATTCGGTCTTCATGCCGCGACCCACACCTTGCCGCCCGCGACCTTCACGCGATATGCGCTGACCGATAGCTCCGGCGTTTCAAGGCATTCGCCGGTGCGCAGATCGAAGTGCTGCTTGTAGATCGGCGATGCGACGACGATGCGCTCGCCCAGACTCCCGACAATCCCGCGCGAGAGCACCGCGGCCTGCGAATGCGGATCGTAGTTGTCGATCGCGTACAGCGTCGACTCTTCGCCCGCGAGATGAAACACCGCGACCTGCGTGCCCTTCACGAGCGCACAGACGCCTGTATCGGGCACGATGTCGTCGAGTTCACAAACGGCGGTCCAGTCCTGTTCGATGCGGTCGTTCATGATCATTTCTCCAGGGTTCAGACGGTTTCGACTACGACGGGAATATCGTTCAACTTCGACTTGCGCTCTTCGACCGTCGCGGGACGGATCTGGCCGCGCTCTTCCACGAAGGTCACGTTCGCATCGCCCTGTTCGCTGTTGACGAAGTGACGGAAGCGCTTGCGCGTGTTCGGGTCCGTGACGGCCTTCTTCCACTCGTCCTCGTAGGTATCGACGACGAGTTGCATCTCCGCTTCGAGTTCGTCGGCGATATCGAGCTTGTCGTTGATGACCACGTCGATCAGATAATCGAGGCCGCCTTCGAGGTTGTCGCGCCACACGCTCGTGCGTTGCAGGCGATCCGCCGTGCGCACGTAGAACATCAGGAAGCGGTCGATATAGCGCACGAGCGTGTCGTGATCGAGATCGGACGCGATGAGTTCGGCGTGACGCGGCTTCATGCCGCCGTTGCCGCAGACATAGAGGTTCCAGCCCTTTTCCGTCGCGATCACGCCGACGTCCTTGCCTTGCGCCTCGGCGCATTCACGCGTGCAGCCCGATACGCCGAACTTGATCTTGTGCGGCGTGCGCAGGCCCTTGTAACGGTTCTCCAGTTCGATCGCGAGACCGACAGAATCGCCGACGCCATAGCGGCACCACGTCGAGCCGACGCACGACTTCACCGTGCGCAGCGCCTTGCCGTATGCATGGCCCGATTCGAAGCCCGCAGCGATCAGCTCTTCCCAGATGAACGGCAATTGCTCGACGCGCGCGCCGAACATGTCGACACGCTGGCCGCCCGTGATCTTCGTATAGAGACCGTACTTCTTCGCGACCTGCCCGACCGCGATCAGACCATCGGGCGTCACTTCGCCGCCCGCCATGCGCGGCACGACGCTATACGTGCCATCGCGCTGAATGTTCGCGAGGTAGTAATCGTTCGAATCCTGCAGGCTCGCGTGCTCCTTCTTCAGCACGAACTCGTTCCAGCACGACGCGAGAATGCTCGCGACCGCCGGCTTGCAGATATCGCAGCCGCGCCCTTTGCCGTGTTTCGCGAGCAGCGAGCCGAACGTGCGATGCCCTTCCACGCGCGCGATGTGATAAAGCTCCTGACGCGAATACGGGAAATGCTCGCAAAGATGATTGCTCACGGCGAGACCTTGCCGCTTCATCTCCGACTTCATCACCTGCGTGACGAGCGGCACGCAGCCGCCGCACGACGCGCCTGCCTTGCACGACGCTTTGATCGCGCCGATGCTCGTCGCGCCCGCGCAGACCGCCGCACAGATTTCCGCCTTGCTCACGTTGTTGCACGAACAGATCTGCGCGCCATCGGGCAATGCCTCGACGCCGAGCGCGGGCTTCGCCTTGCCATCGCTCGACGGCAGGATCAGAAACTCGGGCGCTTCGGGGAGCTCGATCCTGTTGAGCATCATCTGCAGGAGCGTGCCGTATTCGGTGGCATCGCCGACCATCACGCCGCCCAGCAGAAACTTGCCGCAGTCGGACACGACGATCTTCTTGTAGACCTGCTTGCGCTCGTCGCTGTACTGATACGTGCGGCTGCCGGGCGTCTTGCCGTGCGCATCGCCGATGCTCGCGACATCGACACCCATCAGCTTGAGCTTCGTGCTCATGTCCGCGCCCGCGAACGCGGCTTCCTCGCCGATGATCTGTTTCGCGACGATGCGCGCCATGTCGTAACCGGGCGCGACCAGGCCGAACAACTGGCCTTGCCACAACGCACATTCACCGATGGCGAAGATATCGGCGTCGCTCGTGCGGCAGGCGTCGTCGATCACGATGCCGCCACGCGCGCCGATCGTGAGACCCGCGGCGCGTGCGATGTCGTCGCGCGGACGAATGCCCGCGGAGAACACGATCATGTCGGTGTCGAGATGCGTTTCATCGGCGAAATTCATGCGATTCGCGGTGCCCTCGCCCTCGACGATCGCGAGCGTGTTCTTGCCCGTATGAACCGTGACGCCGAGTTCCTCGATCTTCGCGCGCAAGACGCGGCCGCCGCCGTCATCGACCTGCACGGCCATCAAACGCGGCGCGAATTCGATCACATGCGTTTCGAGTCCCATGTCGCGCAACGCCTTCGCTGCTTCGAGACCGAGCAGACCGCCGCCGACCACCGTGCCCGTTTTTGAGCGCGCGCCGAACGACTGCATCGCTTCGAGATCCTCGATCGTGCGATACACGAAGCAGCCGTCGCGATCCCGGCCCTCGACCGGCGGCACGAACGGGTATGAACCGGTCGCGAGCACGAGCTTGTCGTACGGCAGCACTTCGCCGGTCGAAGCCGTGACCGTACGCGCCGTGCGATCGATGGCGACCGCGCGCGCATTCAGCTTCAGCGCATAGCCGGAGCGCTCGAAAAAGCCTGCTTCGACGAGCGAAAGATCGTCCGCGCTCTTGCCCGTAAAAAATTCGGTCAGATGCACGCGGTCATATGCGGCGCGCGGTTCTTCGCACAGCACCGTCACGTGCAGCGCTTCATTGCCGCTCTCGGCGAGACATTCGAGGAACTTGTGGCCGACCATGCCGTGGCCGATGACGACGATTTTCATGACGGGCCTTCTCAGTTTGCAATGACGTTGTTGGCTGCGAGCGCGCTTTCGCGCAACGCCGCTTCGCGTGCCTTGTGTTCGGGCGAGAAGCGCACCGCGAGCGCGCACAGCGCCGTGCCCGCGACGACCACGCCGAGCATCGAGAGCGTCGCCTGGGCGTTGCCGAGCCCTTTCATCAGGAAGCCCGCCGCGACCGCGCCGACGTTGCCGCCCGCGCCGATCACGCCGGCCACGCCACCCAGCGCGCGGCGATCGATGAACGGCACGAGCGCGTAAGTCGCGCCGCACGCCATGTGCGTGAAGAGACCGAAGACGAGCATCGAAACGATCGCGAGCACGACGCTCGGCGCATGGGCGAATGCATAGAGACCGATGCCTTCGCCTGCGATCAGTGCGAACAGCAAGGTCGCGCGGATATCGAGGCCTTTCTTCGCGGCGGCTTTATCGGAGAGCCAGCCGCCGAGCGCGCGGGCGAAGAGCGCGAGCAGGCCGAAGCTGCCCGCCGCCATGCCTGCCTGGCCGAGCGTGAGATCGAAATGATCGACGTAGTAGATCGCCGCCATGTTGTGGATGAACACTTCCACGCCGAAGCACGCGCCATAGGTCACGAACAACATCCACACGCGATAGTTCGAGCATGCGGTGACGAAGCTCTGCCAGCCGCCCTTCTTGCCGCCGTCGATGGCGATGCCCGCGCGGCGCAGCGTCGCGAAATCGCCTTGCGGGCAGTCCTGCGTGTAGCGCCAGTAAAAGAAGGCCATCACCGGCATCGCGATGCCCGGCACGATCAGCGCGACGCGCCATGCCGATGCTTCGCCGGTGCCGAGCGCGATCGCGGCCGCGACGAAGAGCGGAATGATCGCCTGCGCCGCGCCCGCGCCTGCATTGCCCCAGCCTGCCGTCGTCGCGTTCGCGGTGCCGACGACGTTCGGCGCGAACATCACCGACGTGTGGTACTGCGTGATGACGAAGCTCGCGCCGATCGCGCCGATCGCAAGACGGCACCACAGGAAGCTGTCGTAGCCCGTCGAGAACGCCGCGCCGAGCACCGGCACCGATCCCGCGAGCAACAGCGCGCTATACACCTTGCGCGGCCCGAAACGATCGCACATCGGACCGACGACGAGGCGCACCAGAATCGTCACGGCCACGGCCGCGATGTTGATATTGGCGACCTGATCGGCGGTGAGACCATACTCGCGCTTGATGAGCGGCATCAGCGGCGCGCATGCGAACCACGCGAAGAAGCACACGAAGAACGCCATCCATGTGAGATGGAAGGCGCGCATCGGCGCGCTGCGCATGCTGAAGAGATCGATCCGGGTGGCTTTGTCCATCGTCTTTCCGCAAAAAAAGAAAGGCGTCCCGCGCATTCGACCGGGAAGCCGATGCGGGGGACGCCGTTGTCCGAAGCCCGCACGTATTCACCTGCCGGGCGCTGTATTCAGGACGGATCGCCGTTGATCCGATGGCGAAACATAAGGCAAGGGCTGTGCCATGCGCGCGGCATCGGCCTGAAAGCCTTGCTGCGTATGGCTTTGCAGAACCCATGCACTGCCAGGGCGCACGCACTGCACGACATGTTTCGATGCAGACGGGCACAGGGATGGTGCGACGCAGCACCGGTGACGTGCGCAGTCGTGCACGAATCTTTGTACCAACCGGTTCACTCGGACGAAGCACGATCGCGCCGAAGCGGTGCCGCGTCTGGCGAAACGCGCACAAGCACTGTGCGGCGAGCGCGGGCCTGTGCCTATTTCATGCAATGGCGCGCTTATTGCATTGAGAAAGGCACTGCGGGCAACGGCGTTCGCGGCATCTCGAATCGGAAGAGCAAGGACAAAGGCGTCCCTTCGTGCAGCGACACGAGCGGACGCTATCGGCGTTTGCCGCGCCGATGCGACTCATATACGCACGTTCGCAGAACAGGTAAGCAACGATGAGCACCATCAAAGGCAAAGTCACTCTCTTAAGCGCAGGCCCCGGCGATCTCGACCTGCTCACCCTGCGCGCCGCGAAGGCGCTCGCCGCAGCCGACATCCTGCTCGTCGACGATCTGGCCAACGCCGATATCGTCACGCTCGCGCCGCATGCGCGCGTGATTCGCGTCGGCAAGCGCGGCGGCTGCAAGTCGACGCCGCAAGCGTTCATTCAGCGCCTCATGCAGCGTTATGCGAAAAAGGGATTGCATGTGGTGCGCGTGAAAGGCGGCGATGCACTGCTCTTTGGCCGCGCCGGCGAAGAGATCGCCGCATTGCGTGAAGCGCATATTGCGGTCGATATCGTCAATGGTGTGTCATCCGGTTTCGCAGCGGCGGCGGGACTCGGCATCTCGCTCACGCATCGCGATCATTGCCAGGGCGTGACCTTCATCACCGCGCACATGCAGGATCACAGTCAGCCCGACTGGGCCGCGCTCGCCGCCACAGGCACCACGCTCGCGATCTATATGGGCATGAGCCGCATCGCGAGTCTCACGGCATCGTTGCTCGACGTGCTGAGCGCGAGCACGCCCGCCGCAGTTGTCCAGAACGCGGGATCGTCGCAAGAGAAGCGGCTCGTCACGACGCTCGACCGTCTCGCCGAAGAAGCCACGGCAGCCGGTCTCGGCAGTCCGGCGGTGATTCTCATCGGCGGTGCGATTGGAGAAGCGGCTGAATTCACGGCGCATGCAGCAAGCGCCGAAGGCCTGGCCCATGCCGCGTGAAGCAGGTTCTCAAAAGGCAGGCGGCGCGCTACAGTCGTTGATGTCGTATCAGCCGCCGTTGCCGTTCTTCGCATGAGCTCTTCCGCTGCCCGCATGCTGCGCGTTCTTCTCGTCACCGACACCGACAAGCCCATCGGCGATTTGCGCGAGCAACTCGCACGCATGGGCTATGACATGCTCGCCGAGGTCGCCGCGCCGTCGGCGTTGCACCGGGCCGTCGAGAGCCAGAAGCCCGATGTCGTGATCATCGATACCGAATCGCCCTCGCGCGATACGCTCGAACAGCTCGCCGTGATGAACAAGGCCGCGCCGCGTCCCGTGTTGATGTTCAGCAACGACGCGGATCAGCAATTCATCCGCGCGGCGGTCGGCGCGGGCGTCACCGCATATTCCGTCGAAGGGCTCGCGCCCGAGCGGCTCGCGCCGATCATCGAAGTCGCGCTCGCGCGTTTCGCGCATGAAGCGCAGTTGCGCCAGCGTCTCGCGAAAGTCGAGGACGAACTGGAGCAGCGCAAGGTCATCGACCGCGCGAAGCGTCTCCTGATGGACAAGCGCGGCATGTCCGAAAACGATGCCTACGCGGCACTCCGCAAGCGCGCGATGGATCAGGGCGTGAAGGTCGCGGAGATCGCGCGTCAACTGATTGCGCTGTCCGATCTGTTCTAGCGCCACCGAACCTATGAACTCCCCCGACACGACTTCTCCCGCGCCCGAACGCACGCATCTGCGGCTCGGCTTCGTTGCTCTTTCCGATGCCGCGCCGCTCGCCGTTGCGGCATTGCGCGAACTCGGCGCACGGCACGGCATCACGATCGAGCTGTGCCGTCAGCCGTCGTGGGCCGCCGTGCGCGACAAGCTGCTTTCCGGCGAGATCGACGCCGCGCACGCGCTCTACGGGCTCGTGTATGGCGTGCAACTGGGCATCGGCGGGCCGCAGGCGGACATGGCGGTGCTGATGGTCCTCAATCGCAACGGTCAGGCGATCACGCTGTCGCGCCCGCTCGCCGATGCGATTGGCGGCGGCGCGAGCGTGAAGGACGCGTTGGGATCGCTCGGGCGTCCGCCTGTCATCGCGCAGACGTTTCCGACCGGCACGCACGCGATGTGGCTCTACTACTGGCTCGCGGCGCACGGCGTGCATCCGTTGCGCGATGTTCAGAGCATCGTGATTCCGCCGCCGCGCATGGCCGATGCGCTCGTCGAGGGCGCGCTCGACGGCTTCTGCGCGGGCGAGCCGTGGCATGCGGTGGCCGAGGCCGGCGGCGCGGGCAAAACGGTCGCGTACACGAGCGAGATCTGGCCGGATCATCCGGAGAAGGTGCTCGCGTGCCGGCGCGATTTCGCGGCGCTCTATCCGGCGACGGCGCGCGCGCTGGTGCGCACGATGCTCGATGCGTGCGCGTGGCTCGATGCGGGCGAGCATCGTTCGGAGATCGCGGAGGCGCTGGCGTCGGAGAGACTGCTCGGCGTGCCGCGCGCGCTGATCGAGCCGCGCCTTGCCGCAGCGAACGGCGGGGATGCGCGCGCGCTGCCGGTGCGTTTCTTCGATGGCGGCGCGGTGAACTATCCGCGCGTTTCGGATGGCGTGTGGTTCATCACGCAGTATCGGCGCTGGGGTATGCTCGATGCCGATATCGACGATGGAGGCATCGCGGCGAGCGTCAATCAGACCGCGCTTTATCGCGACGCGGCGCGGGGGGCGGGTATTGCCCTGCCTGACGAGCGGCGCTCGGCCACTTTTTGCGATGGTCGCGTATGGGATGGTAGTGATGCGGTGGGGTATCTTACGGGGTTTGAAATGCGCGCTTAGGGGGTGGTCGCGATTTTTTTTCGCCGGATCCCGTGTTCGCGTCGGTCTGTTAGCACTGCCCCTGTGCGGGGCGGCAGTCACTTTCTTTGCTGCTGCAAAGAAAGTAACCAAAGAAACAGCTTTCCCCAGCCTAAGCACTTCACACCGGCCGCGGCACAGGCGATTGGCCTAATGGCCCGGCTGTAGCGAGTGCCCTCGAAGGTCTCGCGGGGCTTGGACCGCGCACGGTCTGACACCTCGCGCCGCTCGCGTCACTGGTTCAGCACCAAATAGCTCCGGCCCGCTTCGCGGCCGATGGGTCAATCGGGTGCGCGTGGGCTTCTTCTTCGGTTTCCCTCGCATACCCAACGGCAGCGCGTAGCGCTGTGCCGAAGCTCTTTGGTGCTGAACCAGCACGCCAAAACATTTGGTGTGGCAGACCGTGCGCGAGCCAAGCCCGGTAAGTCCTTTGGGGGCGACACTTAGGCGAGGGCCACCGCGGGCTGGCAAGCATGGCCAAACTGCGTGTGACCGCGGGCGGTGAGAAGCTGCTTTCTTTGGTCACTTTCTTTGCAGCAGCAAAGAAAGTGACTGCCGCCCCGCACAGGGGCAGTGCTAATAGACCAACACGAACACGGGATCCGGCGAAAAAAGCCTCCCCCCAACCCTCATCCCAACAAACCAGCGTTCCTTATCGAACGCCCCCAAAGCACCTACCATGGAATCTCCAGCGCGCACCGGAGACGCCCCATGGAACTGCTCGCCATCGCCATCGACAAGCCCGAGGACACCAACTTCATCCTCGGCCAGTCGCACTTCATCAAAACGGTCGAGGATCTGCACGAGGCGCTCGTCGGCGCGGTGCCGGGCATCCGCTTCGGGCTCGCGTTCTGCGAGGCATCGGGCAAGCGTCTCGTGCGCACATCGGGTACGGACGACAGTCTCGTCGAAATGGCCGCGCGCAATGCGCAGAACATCGGCGCGGGGCACAGTTTCATCATCGTGCTCGGCGATGGCTTCTTTCCCGTGAACGTGCTCAATACCGTCAAAACCGTGCCGGAGGTCTGCCGCATTTTCTGCGCGACCGCCAATCCGACGCAGGTGCTCGTCGCGCAGACGGATCAGGGACGCGGGATCGTCGGCGTGGTGGATGGCCTGCCGCCGCTCGGCGTCGAAACCGACGAGGACGTGAAGTGGCGCCACGACCTGCTGCGCAAGATCGGCTACAAGGCCTGAATCGCCCCCGAAGGCCCGCCGCGCCTTGACTTGACAGCGCAAATCGCGAGAATGTGGCCCGCCGCCGCGCGCCTCGCCCGCGCTTTTTTCCGGCCGGGGCGCGACATCATGGAAAATACGGGGATACGGTATAAACGCCGTTAGCGCTTTTCATGCTTTTCCGCGCTTTCGCGAACGACGCGGCCCGATCGCCGCGCGCACCGGCAGCATCCCGGCATCACCCCCGCCTACACGGCACCGAACACCGGCCACCCGCGCCGCCCGAGGATAGGGTCGTCCTCGCGCGGCCAACAGGAGCATCACATGACCGACATGAATCCAGGCTTTTTCGGCAGGTTAGGCATTGCCTTCGGCGTCTTCTTCGGCGTTCTGGGCAACGCAGCATTCGCGGGCCGCGTGCAGCGCCTGCGCGAAGCACCCGAAGCGCCCGATTTCACGGCAGAAGCGCCCAAGCCCGCCGCCGCACCCGTTCAACCCGCGCCGTCCGCGCTGAAAGAATCCAGTCCCGTCGCCGCGCTGCAACTGCTCGGCCTTCTGCAACGCGATGCGCGCTTCATCGATTTCGTTGAAGAGGACATCGCCAATTACAGCGACGGCGATATCGGCGCGGCCGCCCGTCTCGTGCACGACGGCTGCCGCACGGTGCTGCGCGAACACTTCACGATCAAGCCCGTGCGCACAGAAGCCGAAGGCAGCCGCGTCACGCTGCAGGAAGGTTTCGATGCGGCCGCCGTGCGTCTGACCGGCAATGTCGTCGGCAAGCCGCCCTTCAGCGGCCAGGTGAGCCATCGCGGCTGGAAGGTCGAAGACACGCGCCTGCCCAAGCTCGCGCCGTCCCATGATGCAAGCATCGTCGCGCCGGCGGAGGTGGAACTGTGAGCGATATCGACAGCAACGAAAATCAGGCGCGCTATTCGATCGGCATCGATCTCGGCACGACGCATTGCGCGCTCTCCTACGTCGACATGAGCGCGAGCGACGGCGAAAAGACCGCGCAGGGCGTGCTTTCGATCCCGCAACTGACCGCGCCCGGCGCCGCCGAAGAGCGCGATCTGCTGCCCTCTTTCCTCTATCTGCCGCACGAGAACGAGCTCGCGCCCGGCGATCTCACGCTGCCGTGGACGCAGGAGCGCACGTTCATCGTCGGCGAACTGGCGCGAAGCCGTGGCGCGGGCACGCCGATCCGCCTCGTCTCCAGCGCGAAAAGCTGGCTGTGCCATCCGGGCGTCGATCGCCGCGCGGCGATCCTTCCGTCCGATGCGCCCGAGGAAGTCGAGCGCGTGTCGCCGCTGGAAAGCTCGGTGCGCTATCTGACGCACTTGCGCGAAGCGTGGAATCACGCGCACCCCGAGGCGCCGTTCGATCAGCAGGACGTCACCGTGACGATTCCCGCGTCCTTCGATCCCGCCGCGCGCGAACTCACCGCCGAAGCCGCCAGCGCCGCCGGCTATTCGCGCATGACGCTGCTCGAAGAGCCGCAGGCCGCGCTCTATAGCTGGATTCAGAAGTCCACCGGCGGCTGGCGCAAGCAAGTCAAGGTGGGCGATGTGATTCTCGTCGTCGATGTCGGCGGCGGCACGACCGACCTCTCGCTGATCGCGGTCGTCGAGCGCGAGGGCAATCTCGAACTGCATCGCGTCGCGGTCGGCGAACACATCCTGCTCGGCGGCGACAACATGGACCTCGCGCTCGCGCACACGGTCGCGCGCAAGCTCGCGGCGCAAGGCACGCAGCCCGATCCGTGGCAATTGCGCGCCCTCACCTACGCGTGCCGCGCGGCAAAGGAAACGCTGCTCTCCGATCCGACCGCCGAAGCCGTCCCGCTCGTCGTGCCGAGCCGCGGCTCGAAGCTGATCGGCGGGTCGCTGCGCACCGAACTCACGCGCGCTGAACTCACGCAGATCCTGCTCGAAGGATTTTTCCCGCAAGTCGATGCATCGGCGCGGCCCGTTTCGCGTGCGCGCGTCGGTCTCACGCAGCTCGGTCTGCCCTACGCGCAGGACGCCGCCGTCACGCGCCATCTCGCCGCGTTCCTCGGCCGGCAGGTCAACGCGCTCGCCGAGATCGAAGGCTTGCAGCATGAAACGCCGCAAGGCGCGACGCTGCTGCATCCGACCGTCGTGCTCTTCAACGGCGGCGTGTTCAAGTCGCCGCTGCTCGTCGAACGCGTGATGACGACGCTGAATTCATGGCTCGCCGCCGAAAACGCACCTGCCGCGCGTCTGCTCGAAGGCGCCGACCTCGATCTCGCGGTCGCGCGCGGCGCGGCCTATTACGGCTACGTGCGGCACGGCCGTGGCGTACGCATCCGTGGCGGCACGGCGCGCGCGTACTACGTCGCGGTCGAATCGGCGATGCCGGCCGTGCCCGGACTGGAGCCGCCCGTGCAGGCGCTGTGCGTCGCGCCGTTCGGCATGGAAGAAGGCACCGACGCCGAGTTGCCCGCGCAGGAATTCGGGCTCGTGGTCGGGGAGCCGGTGCATTTCCGCTTCTTCGGCTCGTCGGTGCGCCGGCAGGATCAGGTCGGCACGCTGCTCGAATACTGGCAGCCGGACGAGTTGCAGGAACTCGAAGAGATCGAGGCATCGCTGCCGCCGGAAGGCCGCACGCCGGGCGAAGTCGTGCCCGTCAAGCTGCATGCGCGCGTGACCGAAGCGGGCACGCTCGAACTCGAAGCGATTCCGCGCGGTTCGTCCGAGCGCTGGAAGGTCGAGTTCGACGTGCGTGGCGGCGTCAGCGCGGATCAGGGCATGGGACTGTAAGTGTCCGCGCGCAAGAAAAAGGTCTCGGGCGCGCGGTACAGCGTCGGCATCGATCTGGGGACGAGCAATACGGTGGTCGCGTATGCGCCGGCCGGATCGAACGATATCCGCGTGTTCGAGATCGAGCAGTTGGTTGGCGCCGGCGAAGTCGCGGCGCGGCCGCTCTTGCCTTCGCTGCGCTATCACTTCGCGCCCGGCGAGCTCAAATCCGCCGATCTGCAACTGCCGTGGGGCGAGATGGAAGCGCCCGCCGTCATCGGCGCATTCGCGAGGAAGCTCGGCGCGCAGGTGCCCGGACGGCTCGTGTCGAGCGCGAAGAGCTGGTTGTCGCATGCGGCGGTCGATCGCCTCGCGCCCATTCTCCCGTGGGGCGCGGGCGACGACGTCGAAAAAATCTCGCCCGTGATCGCCAGCGCGAGCTATCTGGCGCACGTGCACGCGGCGTGGAACGAGCGCTTTCCCGACGCGCCGCTCGACGCGCAAGACGTGGTGCTGACCGTCCCGGCTTCGTTCGATGAAGGCGCGCGCGCCCTCACGCTCGAAGCGGCGCGCATGGCGGGGCTCGAATCGCTGCGGCTGCTCGAAGAACCGCAGGCCGCGTTCTACGACTGGCTGTTTCATCATCGCGAAACGCTCGCCGGCGAACTCGCCGATACGCGGCTCGTGATGATCGTCGATGTCGGCGGCGGCACGACCGACCTCACGCTCATCCAGGTCGCGATGGAAAACGGCGAGCCGGTGCTCACGCGCATCGGCGTGGGTAACCATCTGATGCTCGGCGGCGACAACATGGACCTCGCGCTCGCGCATCTCGTCGAGCGGCGTCTCGCGGGCGGCGATGCGCGTCTGTCCGCCGGGCGTCTCTCGCAACTGGTCGAGCGCTGCCGCGCCGCGAAGGAGCAGTTGCTCGGCGCAAATGCGCCTGATTCCACGTCGATCACGCTGCTCGGCGCGGGCGCGAAGCTCATCGGCGGCGCGCGTTCGGCGGAAGTCACGCGCGACGAGATCGAGCAGATCATCGTCGAAGGCTTCTTTCCGAAGGTGTCCGCGAGCGATCGACCCGGTCGGTCACGCGGCGGCATCGTGGAATTCGGGCTGCCGTATGCGAGCGATCCGGCCATCACGCGGCATATCGCGGCCTTTCTCGGCCAGCACGCGGGCGAGGCGCGCAAGGCGCTCGGCGCGAGCGCCGACACGATCGCCATCCCGGACACCTTGCTGCTGAACGGCGGCGTGTTTCGCGCCGAGCCGCTCGCGCGCCGCGTCGCCGATACGCTTTCCGGCTGGCGCGGCGAAGCGGTCAACGTGCTCGCGAACGGCGATCCCGATGTCGCGGTCGCGCGCGGCGCGGTCGCCTATGCGCTCGCGCGCGCGGGCCATGCGCCGAAGATCGGCGGCGGTTCGGCGCGCAGCTTCTTCCTGCTGCTCGAAGACGACGCCAACGCGATGCGCGGCGTCTGCGTCCTGCCGCGCGGCACGGAGGAAGGCCAGCCGATCCATCTCGCCGACCGGACCTTCGCGCTCACGCTCGGCGCGCCGGTGCGCTTTCACCTGGCGTCGTCGGTGGCCGAGACGGCTTACGAGGCGGGAGCGCTCGCGGACCTCGCGGCCGCATCGGGCGATTTCGTGCGCCTGCCGCCGGTCGCGACAGTCATCGATCCGCGCGCCGCGGACCACGGCCGGGCGCGCGAAACGCCGGTCCAGTTGACGACATCGCTCACGGAAGTCGGCACGCTGGAGATGCACTGCACGGCCGTCGACGATCCCGCGAAACGCTGGCTCCTCGAATTCCAGTTGCGCCGCGAAGCGCCCCAAAGCGACGACGCCGCGAGCGAATCGCATCCGGCGCTGCCCAAAGCCATCGAACTGATCGACCGCACCTTCGGCGCGAAGTCGCACGACATCGGCCCGAAGGAAGTCAAACGCCTGCGCGCGCAGCTCGAACAGACGCTCGGCGCGCGCGACACGTGGGACATCGCGCTCTTGCGCGAGCTCTTCGGCGCGTTGTTCGAGCGCGCGAAGAAGCGCCGCCGCAGCGCCGATCACGAGCGTCTGTGGCTCAATCTCACGGGCTACTGCATGCGGCCGGGCTTCGGGCATCCGCTCGACGAATGGCGCGTCGAGCAGTTGTGGACGCTCTTCGATCAGGGCATCCAGTACAGCAACGAAAGCCAGATCTGGTCCGAATGGTGGACGCTGTGGCGCCGCGCCGCCGGCGGACTTCCCGAAGCGGCGCAGTTGCGGCTGCTCGACGACATGGCCTTCGTGCTTCAGCCGCCGGGAACCAGCCGCTATCGCAAGGCGGCTGGCGCGGCGCGCGCGGGCTATGAGGACATGGTGCGGCTCGCGGCGTCGCTGGAGCGCGTGCCGGTCGAGCGCAAGGTCGAGGCCGGCGAGTGGCTGCTCACGCGCCTCAAAAAGCCTTCGGAGAACGTGCAGAGCTGGTGGGCGCTGGGCCGCATCGGTGCGCGTGCGCCTTTCTACGGCAGTGCGCACGGCGTCGTGCCGCCGGAGGTCGCCGTCATCTGGCTCGATGCGATCCTCGCGCTCGACTGGAAGAAGATCGATCCCGCCGCGTTCGCCGCCGTGCAGATCGCGCGCATGACCGGCGACCGCTCGCGCGATCTGCCCGACGAGGCGCGCGCGGCCGTCGTGCAACGCCTCGAAGCGATGGGCGCGGCGCAGGCGTGGATCGCGATGGTCCGCGAGACCGTCGAACTCGATCGCGCGGACGAAGGCCGCGTCTTCGGCGAAACGCTGCCTGCGGGGCTGAAGCTCATCCGTTGAGCATCGCAAGCGCGGCGCATCGGCGTCGAAATGCTTCGTCCTCAGAAGTTTTTTCGCCGATGCGTTGCGCGAGAAGCCCGCCTGCTCTTGAATACCGGCTGACCGCATCCTATGGTTATCAATGTGTCGATATGGACACGCACTGAAGGAGGTCAGCATGCCATCCCCACGCAAGGCTCAAGCGAGCCAACCCGCCGAAACGGAAATGTCGAGCCGTAAAAAATCGGCCGGCAGCAAGGCTTCGCCCGCGAAGGCAGCAGGCGCGAAGGAAATGCAGGTCACGAAGCGCACCACCAAGGCCAAACCGAAAAGCTGAGCGGCCATCCGAAGTTCCGCCCTCGTCATCGTGCGGGGGGCATTTGATGTGGCTGTCCTTCGAATCGGCGGGCGCAAACCAGACGCTCGCCGGTCGGCTACCGAAGCCGACCCTGCCGATCTCCTTCCTCCCTCCGCCTTGCTCCCATCGCCCTAATAAAGACGCAATAATTTCCGGATATAACGGCTGATTGCTAAAAAAAGGCGTATTTGTATGACCGCATTGGCCTAAAGTAGATATCCCGATTCCGTAAGCGAGCACGAAGATGGCCGTACCGCAGCGCGCCGCCGGCGTGCGCAATCCAGGAATTCTTCTCGCGGCAGCCCGTGAAGCCGGCGCGAGCCTGGTGCGCAATCTGTCGATACCGGCGCCGTTTTCCGATCCCGCGCTGGAGGCGCAGTTTCTCGAAGACCACAGCCAGCGCTTCTGCGCGTTCCGGCGCGCATCGACGCTGCTTGCGCTCGCCATCTGGACGTGCTTTCTCTGGTGGGACTTCAGCTTCGCGCGCGGCAACCAGGCGCTCGCTTCGCGTCTGCCCGATATCCTCGCGCTGCGCTTCGCGGGCATCGCGCTGCTGTTCTTCGTCGGCGTTCTGGTGCTGCGGCCGGCGTTCCGCTCGCACGCGAGCTCGCAGCGCATCATTCTCACGGGCATTTACGGGCTCCTGTGCCTGATCCTCGCGATGGTGGCGATCACGCCCGCGCCCTACAACTACACGCAGCACTTCATCGGCCTGTGTCTCGCGCTGTTCTTCCAGTTCAGCTTTTTCTATCTGCGCTCGCGCGTCGCGCTGACCGCCGGGATCATCACGCTGGCGTCGATCGTCGTCCTGCAGATCACCATTCATCTGCTCAACCCCGAGGATTTCTTCGCCGGGCTGTTCTATATGTTCAACGTCGTGGTCGTGGGGCACGGCGTCTGCACTCATGCGGAACGCGTGTCGCGCGAGCGCTATAGCTCGGAACGTGCGCTCGCGTCGCTCAATGACGAATTGCGCGCCGCCAATGTTTCGCTCGGCCGCAAGAACCGCGAGCTCGAAGTATCGAAGAAGGATCAGGAGAACAAGACGAACGCGCTGCTCGCGCTGCGCGAACAGCAGATGATCGCCGCGCAGACGGCGAGCCGCGAGAAGTCCAACTTCCTCGCCGCCGCGACCCACGACCTGCGCCAGCCGATGCACGCGCTCAACCTTTTTCTGCAGGCGGCCGCCGAGGCCATCCGCAACGGCGAATTCGATCAGGCCGAGCGGCTCATCAACGAATGCGGGCGCTCGTCCGTGATCCTTGCGCGGCTGCTGAACGCGGTGCTGGATCTGTCGCGGCTGGAATCGGGCCGCGTGGTGCCGCGCTATCACGTCTTCGATGTGCGGCAGATCGTCGAGGAAGCCGCCGAGCAGTTGCGTCCATTCGCGATGAGCCGGGGCGTCGAATTGCGTTTGCGGCTGCCGAAGGAAGACGTGGTTTGCGTGCGCAGCGACGCGCACTGGCTCGGGCGAGCGGTCGCGAATCTCGTGTCGAACGGCATCAAGTATGCGGACCAGAACAAATCGTCGAAGCCGACGGTGATCGTCGGCGTGGTGCGCTCCGCGACGCGCGCGCGCATCGACGTGCTGGACAACGGCATCGGCATTCCGGCCGATTACTTCGACGCGATCTTCCAGCCGTTCTTTCAGGTCGACAATCCCGAGCAGGATCGCGACAAGGGGCTGGGGCTCGGACTGTCGATCGTCAACGCGGTGATGTCGATGCTCGACCAGCATCGCATCGAACTGAAGTCCACCGAAGGGCGCGGCTCGCGCTTCTCGCTCGAAATGCCGCTGTGCGGGCCGTCGCCCGACAAGCCATCAGCACGCGCGCCGGCGCGCTCCGAAGCGGCCGATATGGCGCAGCTCAAGGGGCGCTATGTGTTGCTCGTGGAAGACGACGGCCTCGTGCGTGCGTCCACCGAGGCGCTGCTTTCGCAATGGGGCGTGCTTTATGACTCCGCTGCGAGCTTCGAGGAGTTTCAGTCGATCCTGGGCGATATCGAGCGCTTTCCCGATCTCATCATCACGGATTTCCGGCTGCGTGATGCCAAGACTGCTCGTGAAGTGGCGATGCTTGGAGCGGCGCGGCTGGGGCGGGCTTGTCCGTGTCTTGTCGTGACGGGGGAGCCGGCGGCGAGTATTGTGCCGCTTGCCTGTGAGCAGGATGTGCTCTCTAAGCCGGTTAGCCCGGCGGAGCTGCGGCGCGGGATGCTTGCTTTGATTGCTGGGGAATGTGTTGTGACTGCTTGATGAGGATCGCGGTTTTTTTTCGCCGGATCCCGTAATCGTGTTGGTTTATTAGCACTGCCCCTATGTGGGGCGGCAGTCACTTTCTTTGCTGCTGCAAAGAAAGTAACCAAAGAAACAGCTATCCCCAGCCTAAGCACTTCACACCGGCCGCGGCACAGACGATTGGCTGAATGGCCCGGCAGTAGCGAGTGCCCTCGAAGGTCTCGCGGGGCTTGGACCGCGCACGGTCTGACACATCGCACCACATAGCAAATTGGTTCAGCACCAAAAAGCTCCGGCCCGCTTCGCGGCCGATGGGTCAATCGGGTTTGCCGGCGCTTCTTCGATGGTTTCCCCCGCATACCCAGCGGCAGCGCGTAGCGCTTTGCCGATGCTCTTTCGTGCTGAACCAGCGCGCTGAATCGTCTCGGGCGTCAGACCGTGCGCGAGCCAAGCCCGGTAAGTCCTTTGGGGGCGACACTTAGGCGAGGGCCACTGCGGGCTGGCAAGCATGGCCAAACTGCGTGTGACCGCGGGCGGTGAGAAGCTGCTTTCTTTGGTTACTTTCTTTGCAGCAGCAAAGAAAGTGACCCCCGCCCCGGGGAGGGGCAGTGCTAATAGACCGACACGAAAATGGGATCCGGCGAAAAAAACCTACCCCACCAACCTAGCCCCCAACCACCCCCGCAAAGCCTCAACCTCCTCCATACAAACCGAATGCGGCATCGGATACGCGTGCCATTCCACGTCACACCCTTGCGCCCGCGCAAATTCACAAGCCTGCTCGCCAAGACTCACATTGAGCACATCATCGAAACTCCCATGCGCGGCGAAGATCGGAATCGAGCGATTCGCGTCGCTGAACGATTCATCGATCAACCCTTCCGACGGAATATAGCCCGACAGCACGATCAGCCCCGCGAGCTTCTCGGGATGCGTCAAGCCCGCCTGATAGGTCATCGCGCCCCCTTGCGAAAACCCCGCGATGAAAATGCGCTCGCTCGGAATGCCCCGCGCGTTCTGCTCCGCGACGAGCGCCCGAACCCGCTCCACCGACTTCACGATCCCCGCCTCGTCCACGCGACGATTGATGCCCTCGAACGACAGGATGTCGTACCACGCGCGCATCACATACCCGTTGTTAGCGGTGACAGCAATCTCAGGCGCGTTCGGAAACACGAAGCGGATGGCGGGCGCATCGGCGAGACGCAATTCGGGCACGAGCGGCACGAAGTCGTTGGCATCGGCGCCCAGGCCATGCATCAGAATGACGGCGAATTCGGGATTCGGCGCGGTTTCGATCTCGATGGTCGAAGGTTGATCGGTCATTGCCCTTCACTCCTCTCGTCAGATGATGGGAACGAGTATCTGCACGATGCCGACGACCGACACCAGCCACACCAGCGAGCGCACGAACGGCACGCCCGACACGTAGAGCGGAACATAAACCAGGCGCGCGACGAAATACGCCAGCGCGCCGTAATGCGTGAGCGCATTCTCGCGCCCCGTCACGTGCACCATCAGCACCGCGATGGCGAAAATCGGCAACGTCTCGAACAGATTCGATTGCGCGCGCATCAGCCTACCCGACAGCCTGCCGGGCGGCGGCGTCGCGGCATCGCGCGGGCCGGCCTGGTATCTGAGGCCGACTTCGCGATTGCGCACCACAGCCGGGAGCAACACTTGCACCAGCGCGAGCACGAGCGTCCAGGCCAGCATCGTCAGTTCGAAACTCATGGCGCCTCCATGGAAAGATATAGCCACTTCGGGTCGCGCTCATGATGCCATCACGATCCGCGAGCGTGTAGTCTTGAGTGCGATCCGCCCGGAGCCTTTCATTCATGCATGCGATGACCCTTCGTCTGTCACCCGGCGACGACCTGCGCGCCGCGCTCGATCACGCATTCCGCACGCACGGGCTTTCGGCGGCCTTCGTGCTGCAGGGAATCGGCAGCCTCAGCGTCGCCCGGCTACGTCACGCGGGCCGCGATGAAGTGTCCGAACTGCGCGGCGACCTCGAAATCCTCACGCTCGCCGGTACGTTGTCCGCGCAAGGTCCGCACCTGCACATGAGCGTATCCGACGCCGACGGCCGCGTGTCCGGCGGCCACGTCACGCCGGGATGCATCGTGCGCACGACGGCGGAAATCGTCGTCGCGAATCTGCCGGGCGAACGCTACACGCGCGAGCACGACGCCGCGACAGGCTTCGCGGAGCTCGTCATCCGGGCAACGTGAGCGCGGCCACCGGCTTCGCGCCGTCGAGCGCGAGTCCGTGGCGCGCGATCATCTCGAACGCTTCGCCCGTCTCCGAGTAATCCCAGCGCTCGACCGTGGTCTGCCGCGCGCCGCCGTCGCACGCTTGCGCGTCGTGGCGAATCACGTTCACCGAATTGTCGATGGTGCCGCGCGTGCGCCGCGACAGCGCCGTGCCCGCCTGCACCGCCCACACGCGCCGCGACAGACCCGCGAAGGTATCGTGCAGCGGCAGCACGTAAGGCAGATGGATATGCCCGCCGAGAATCAGGTCCGCGCCCGCGCGCGCCCAGCGCTGCACCGCGCGCTCGCGTCCGTGCAGCAGATTCTTTTCGTCCTGCGCGCGCGTGACGGCCACCGGCTGATGCGTGACCACGACGCGCAACTGCGCCGCGCTCGCCGCCTCCAGGCGCGCGGCGACGCGTCTGACCTGCCGCATCGACACTTCGCCGTTCTTGTGACGGTAAGCGCGCGTCGTGTTCACGCCCAGCACGAGCAGTTCGGGCGATTCGAAGCCCGGTTCGAGATCGGCGCCGAACACGCGCTGATGATTCGCGTACGGATAACAGAGCCGCGCGAGCGGATTGAAAAGTGGAATGTCGTGATTGCCGGGAACGACGAGCGCCGGCGTCGCGCCGAGCGCATCGACGAACGCACGCGCCGCGGCGAACTGCTGCCTGCGCGCGCGCTGCGTGATATCGCCCGAGAGCACGACCAGATCGGGCGACAAAGCATCAGCGAGACGCAGCAGCGCCGCGACGACCTGCGGCCGCTCGGTGCCGAAATGCGTATCGGAAATCTGCAACAGCAAGGTCATGAGCGATTCGCTTCGGCCACCGCCGGTTCGGGCTTGAGCAGAAAGAGCGGCTTGTCGGACACGTGGAATTCCAGCGGCATGCGCAGCTTCGTGATCTCGCCATCCGTCGCGATCTTGATCGCTCTGCGCCGCTTCGAAGGATGCGTCACCGTGATGCGCTCGAACGTGAAGCTCACGACGTGATCCGAATCCGACAGACGCCCCGCCGCGCCATGCAACGACAGCCACAGATGCATGAGCCGCCCCACCGGGCGCGGCGCAATCGCGACGAGCAAGCCCTGTTCCAGCGCGCGCGCTTCGTTCGGCATGCCGATCTGCTCCATCTGCAGCCGGTTGTTGCCGACGAAGAGCGTCGATGAGCGAATCTCCGTGGTGCTGCCTTCGTGATCGATATGCAAACGCAAATGCCGATGCGGCTTTAGCATCGTGAAAAGCGCCGACCACAGCGCGACCAGGCGGCTGCGGCCGAATTGCCGCTTGTAGATTTCGCGATCTTCGAGCAGCCGCGGATAGAGGCCGAGACTCGCGTTGACGAGAAACATGCGCCCGTTGACGAAGCCGACCTGCACCGGATAGGCGCGCGCATCGAGCAGGAGCTGGGTGGATTGTTCGAGGTCGGCGGGAATGCCGTGGTCGCGGCTGAAGTAGTTGAACGTGCCGCGCGGCAGCACCGCGAACGGGCAACCGGCGTCGTACGCCGCATGCGCGACCGTGCACAGCGTGCCGTCGCCGCCCGCGCCGACGAGCACGCCCTCCTGCGCGCACGCCGCCGCCGCGGTTTCACGCGCGATTCTCGCGAGGCGGCGCGGATCGTCGACGACGCGCAATTCGAAGCGCCGCCCCGCCGCGCCGAGCTCGCGCTCCAGCACGGTGCGCGTCGCGTCGGCCTGACGGCGGCCCGAACCCGCGTTCATCACGATGAAGAACGGCGCGTCGAGGGCGAGCGTCTTCTCTCTTTCGGCGGATGCGGCTGTCGGGGTCATCGGCGGCGCTCCTTCGTTATCCGCGCGAGAAGCGCACGGCGAGCCTGACTCCGCACTCGCGCGCGGAGCCTGCCGATTATAACGAAATGCTTACAGCCGGACCGCGCACGCTTACGTATGCTCGCCGCGAATGTAGTACTCGAGTTGCTGAATGGTGAACTGCTGCTCGGAGATGATGTTCTTCACCAGATCGCCGATGGAGATCATGCCGACGAGCTTGCCGTTGTCGATCACCGGCAGATGGCGCATGCGCTTGTCGGTCATGAGCGCCATGCAGTCGTCGGTGGTCTGATCGGGGCGCACGTAGCGCACGTGCGACGTCATGATGTCGCGCACGGGCGTCTGCTTCGACGCGCGGTCCATCAGGACGACTTTGCGCGCATAGTCGCGCTCGGTCATGATGCCGACGATTTCATCGCCCTCCGTGACGATCACCGCGCCGATATGCTTGTCGGCCATCATCTTGATCGCATCGAAGACCGACGCCGTTGCGGCAATCGTATAGACCGTCTGTTCGGGTTTCGAATTCAGAACCTGTGCGACTGTTGCCATCGAGCGCCTCCGTTATGAGCGGGGAACGTTGTTGCGCCTGGGCGACGGGTTTGTCTTGCGCCTGTGTGGAGCGTAAAGCCTCGCGCACCATTGCCTTCATAGGCATTAACCCGACCATTCAAAAAGTATAGCCGCGATTCGCGCCTCGTCGGACGCGCGACATTCATTCTGCGCGCGTTCTGTTTCGGCTTCAGTTTCGTCGTCGGATGCCGCTAACAGGCACATACACGACGGCAACGCGGCGCGATGCACCGCTTAGAGGGAGAACGAGGTGAGCAGTTCACAACAGGATATCGAGCAGCGCGTGCGGCTCGCGGGCAGCAACATGTTCGAATTGCTTCTGTTCAGGCTCGGCGAGGCGCCGGGCTCGGAACAGCGGGAGCTTTACGGCATCAACGTATTCAAGGTGCGCGAGATTCTCGCGATGCCGACGATCACGGCCGTGGCCGGATCGAGCGAGGAGATTCTCGGCGTCGCGGATATCCGCGGACAGATCATCCCCGTGATCGATCTCGCGCGCATCACCGGCTGCCGGCCGAAGAACGGGCCGAAAATCCTGCTCGTCACCGAATTCGCGCGCACGACGCAAGGTTTCGCGGTCGAGGAAGTCGACGATATCGTGCGGCTCGAATGGAATCAGGTGTTGTCGGCGGAATCGCACTCGGGCGGCAAGACGGTGACGAGTTTCGCGCGGCTGGACGGCAACGTCGATGGCTCGCGGCTCGCGCAGGTGCTCGATGTCGAGCGCATCGTGCGTGACGTGCTGCCGTCACAGGAAACCGATATCACCGAGGCGAACACCGGGCGGCTCATTCTCAAGCCGGGCGCGCGCGTGCTCGCAGCGGACGACTCGGGCGTCGCGCGGGCGCTCATCGAGCAAAGTCTCACCGCGATGGGCGTGCCCTTCGTGATGACCAAGACGGGCCAGGAAGCGTGGGACGTGCTGGAAGCCGCGCTCAGGAAAGCGCAGAAGGAAGGCACCGAGGTCGCGGATCACATCGCGCTCGTGCTTACCGATCTGGAAATGCCGGAGATGGACGGTTTCACGCTCACGCGCCGCATCAAGGCGGAAACGGGGCTGATGCACATTCCGGTGGTGATTCACTCGTCGCTGTCGGGATCAGCGAACGAGCAGCATGTGCGCAAGGTCGGCGCGAATGCGTATGTGTCGAAGTTCGAGGCGTCGGAACTGGCCAACGTGATGCGCGGCGCGCTCGCGCACGCGGCCTGAAAAACGATCGGCGCCCGCTGAACACAAACCTTTTGAGTCTGTGTCAGCGGGCGCCGGAGCAGTCCTTCAGCCGATACGCCCGGCGGATGAGCCGGGCCAGCCGCTTCGATTAGTGACCGAAGAAGACCGATTGCGGGTTGTTGCTCGATTGCGCCGCACGGTTGCCCGATTGAGCCAGCGTGTCACGCGAGCCGCCGAAAGCGGTCGTGTTCGTGCCGTTGGCGTTTTCTTCAGCGGCGATCGCTTGTGCGCTCGGGCCTTGTTGCGACGTCGGCGCGCCAACTGCCGGACGGTAGAACGGAGCCGGGCCGTAGCCGCTTGCGAAAGCGGGTGCGGCGAGCGTGGCGGTAGCGGCGATCAAAAGGGTAGCGATGAGATTGCGTTTCATGGTGAGCTCCAAAGACGGTTGACGTTCAGTCAGAAAGCGCCGCAGCGGTCTTGCGAGAAACTGTCTGCTACGTCGATGAAGCGCAGTGTATACCCCTACTATCGCTTTTTTATCTCCATAAATTTCAATTCAGTTTTCGCTGTGCGCCAACAATCGCTGGCTGCACGAGCGTGCGGATTTCCCGTGGACGACCGTCTGACAAGGGATTGGGCGTGCTGCAGCGCAATTCGACGTCGCGCGTCGTTTGGCAGGGACGGAACAATTATTTGGAGAACGACCGTGCGATGCGCGCTCGTTCAGTGAACGAGTCGCCCGATCAGGCGAACGAGCGCGGCGGGCGGATTGCCCTTTTGGCAGTAACCGTCGAATCCGGAGTGCATGCCTTCGGTTCGCACGGTTTCTTCGCCCAGCGCCGTAAACGCGATGATCACCGCATCGCGCGTGCGGGCGACTCGGCGAAGCACGCGCGCGGTCGCGTAGCCGTCGTGCTCCGGCATCGTGATATCGAGGATGACGATGTGCGGCACCCAGCCGTCGACCGCATGAAGCGCATCGACGCCGGATAGCGCGAAACGGGTGTCGAAACCGTCCGATTCGAGCGCGGCCGACAGCGCTTCGGCGCTGTAGGCGTTGTCGTCGACGACGAGGATGCGCCACGGATCGCGGTCGACGTCGACGCTGCGGTCCGTCTAGAGGGAGCAATGTGGGGAATGCAGGGAGACTGGCATGGGCACTTACCTAAAGCACATACCGGCATTGCAGCATTTCTTGCGCCCGCGATCCGCCCAAATCAGGCGTCGGCCTCTTTTTTGCCTTTGCGACGCTTTCCCGATGCCCCTTCATCTTCACGCAGCCGCGCGTTCGCTTCGACGAGCGATGCCGCGTCGCACTGGCGCAACGCGAGATCGACTTCGCCGAGGGCGCCGAAAAGCGCCGCCTGCTCCGCCTCGTCCAGCGGCGTTGCGCCGGGCCCGGTTACGCGCCGCGCTTCCTTGTCGAGCCGCTTCATGAGCTTCGCGCCGAAGCGGGTATCGAGCACGCCCTCGCGCGCGAGCCCCGCGATCAACGACGCGAGTCGGACGAGGCCGCCCGCCGTGGTTTGCGTCGTCGTCCCGTCCAGATCGTCACGGTCTTCCACTGCCTTCTCCCCAGGTTGGCACGCGACGCCGCGCGGGCGGCCGACTCGATGCGTGGCGCCGCGCGTGCGCCCGTCTTGCGTGGCGCGATGATACGCCGACAATATGACAGTCATATTTGCACAGACCGGCGCGCCGGTGGCGATCGTTTCACTTGCGTTTGCGCGTTACGATCGCGATTCGGGGCGCGACCGATGGCACACTAGCGCGTGGCGGCGTGCGTGCCTGAAACGTCGAGGTCCGCATCCCCGGCAGACGCGCCGACATCCCCAGAATGCAACCGAATGCCCGCATGAATCCCGCTACCCTGCAAAGACCGCCCTACGGTTCCGACTTTTCCGGCCTCGTCTGCGGCTTCCGATTTCATGTCGATCACCCCGGCGAGCCGATCGATGCCGAAGCCGCGAGCGAATGGCTCGCCCGCGACGACACGACCCGCGAGTTCGTCTGGCTGCACTTCGATCTCGCGAACAGCGCCTGCGAGCGCTGGATGCGCGGACGCCTCGGCCTGCCCGACGCATTCTTCGAGACGCTCAACGAAGGCTCGCACTCGACGCGCATCGAGCATCAGGAAGGCGCGCTCTTCGCGGTCATCAACGATGTGATGTTCAACTTCGAGCTGACGCCCTCCGAAATCGCGACGCTGTGGGTCTATACGCATCAGAAGCTGCTCGTCACGGCGCGGCTCAAGCCCTTGCGTTCGGTCGATTCGCTGCGCGAGTCGGTCAGGCGTGGCGAAATCTTCCGCTCGCCCGCCGAACTGCTCGCCCACATGCTGCGCGATCAGGCGGATCTGCTCGTGCATATCGTGCGGCGCACGAGCGTCGAGGTCGACGGCATCGAGGATCGCTTTCTTTCGATGCGCGGCGCCGCGACCCGCACCGATCTCGGCGGCTTGCGGCGCGTACTCGTGAGGCTGCAGCGTCTGCTCGCTCCCGAGCCGGGTTCCGTGTTCCGTCTGCTCGCGCGGCCGCCGCGCTGGCTTCATTCGCAGGACATTCAGGATTTACGCGACGCGACCGAAGAGTTCTCGCTCGTGCTCAACGATCTCGCCGGACTCGTCGAAAGGATCAAGCTTTTGCAGGAAGAAGTCGCGACGCGCATGGACGAGCAAAGCAACCGCACCCTCTTCACGCTGACGCTCGTCACCGTGCTCGCGCTGCCGATCAACATCGTCGCGGGCTTCTTCGGCATGAACGTGGGCGGCATTCCGCTTGCGGAAAATCATCATGGTTTCTGGCTGCTGGTCGTGATCGTCGCGACCTTCACCGTGCTCGCCGGATGGTGGGCCTTCCGCCGCCGCCGCGACATGTAGCGAGCCGGCCGGGCACGTTCGATGCGAAGTCTCCGATGAGGCTCATGCCTCGCGAAACGTCGGAGGACATGATGGATAAGAACCGCATCGAAGGCACGGCTCGCCAGATGAAGGGCATCGTCCGCGAAGCCGTCGGCAAGGCCACAGGAAACCGCGGGACGCAAATGCGCGGCACCGCCGAAAAAATGGCGGGAAAGATGCAGGCGAAGCTCGGCGCGGCGGCGGATGCCGTGCGCCGGATCAAGAAATAAGCGTCGCGCTTTCTGCTGACTTTCTGCTGAAACCGTCAGAAGCCCAGGTCGCTCAGGCTCGGATGATCGTCGGGCCGGCGACCTAGCGGCCAGTGATATTTGCGATCCGCTTCCTTGATCGGCAGATCGTTGATCGACGCGTGACGGTGCGTCATCAGACCCGCCTCGTTGAATTCCCAGTTCTCATTGCCGAAACTGCGATACCAGTTGTTCGCATCGTCATGCCATTCGTAGGCAAAACGCACCGCGATGCGATTGCCCTTGTACGCCCATAGCTCCTTGATCAGCCGATAGTCGAGTTCGCGCGCCCATTTGCGCCGCAGGAACGCGACCACTTCCTCGCGCCCGTTCGCGAATTCCGCTCGATTGCGCCAGCGCGTATCCACGCTATAAGCGAGCGACACGCGCTCGGGCTCGCGCGTATTCCACGCATCTTCGGCGAGACGGACTTTGAGCTTGGCGGATTCTTCATCGAACGGCGGAAATGGCGGCTTGGATTCCATGGCGAGTCCTCGTTTATCAAGCGATGAGATGAGTAGACAGGTCTGTCTACTCGACGCACTCTAGCGCAGGTAGACGAACCTGTCTACAATCGATTGCATGAATACTTCTGCCGTCTCCATCGATGTTTCCGAACTCGCGCCCGACGCGCGCATCCTGCATACCGCGCACGATCTCTTCTATCGCGACGGTATTCGCGCGACGGGCGTCGATCGCGTGATCGCCGAATCGGGCGTCGCGAAGAAAACGTTCTATCGCTACTTTCCGAGCAAGGACGATCTGATCGTCGCGTTCCTGGATTTTCGTCACGATAACTGGATGGCATGGTTCCGCGATGCGCTCGCGCGGCACGGCGGCACGCTCAGCGCGCTTGTGCCCGCGCTGGCCGAATGGTTCGGCAACGAGGCTTATCGCGGCTGTGCGTTCATCAATTCGGTCGTCGAAGTCGGGGCGACGTTGCCGCAGGCGGTCGATATCTCGCGGCGTCACAAGCGTGACATGACCGCGGCGATCCGCACGCTGATGCCGGGTTCGCGCACGGCGAAAGCGGATGCGCAAGCGCTCGCACTGGCGGTGGACGGGGCGATCGTTGCCGCGCAATTCGCGGAGTCGCCCGCGGATGCATTGAAGGCGCTGGCGCGCGTGGTGCGGGCGATCGCGGCGGCGCAACGGAGCGCCCAATAACCGGCGCGCTATTTGATCGATGCGCTTTCGATTGATGTGACAGCCCGCTTCGATGAACCCGGCGATATCGCCTGTTCAACCACGTCCGCGAGCCGCGCGAAGTGAGGCGCGATCTGATCGTTCGGCACGCACGCGTAACCGAGCATCAAGCCCTTTCGCGCCGCGAGCCGGTTCAGATAATAGTTGTCGAGCGGACGCGTCACCACGCCGGCGGATAGCGCGCTGGCGGCGATCATTCGGTCATCCGCCGAATCGGGTAAATCGAGCACGAAATGCAGGCCGGCTTCATCGCCCCGCACGGAAAGCGTTTCGCCGAAGCGTTCGCGGATCGCGTTGATCAGCAACTCGCGTCGCTCGCCGTACAGGCCACGCATACGGCGCACATGTGACGTCAGATGGCCATCGAGAATGAACTCAGTGAGCACGGCCTGCTGCATCAATTGACCCTCGCGATAGAGTTCGGCCACGCCGGTACGAAAGGAATCGACGAGGTTGTCCGGCACGACCATATACCCCATGCGCAAGCCGGGATAGAGCATCTTGCCGAGACTGCCGACATAGATGACCTGTCCTGCGTCGTCGAGTCCCTGTAGCGATGACAACGGGCGGCTGCCATAGCGGAACTCGCTGTCGTAATCGTCCTCGATGATCCACACCTTGTGCTGACGCGCGAACTCCAACAGCGCGCGGCGTCGCGCGAGACTCATCACCATGCCGAGCGGATATTGATGCGACGGCGTCACGAGCGCGATGCGCGGCGGGTCCGCCATGTCGCGCGCGGTGGGGTTGAGCCCTTCCTCGTCGACGGGAATCGGCACGAGCGTCAGTCCCGATGACTGCAGCACGCTGCGCACGCCCCAGTAGCACGGTTCCTCGACCCACGCGCGATCGCCGAAATCGGTGAGCAGGCGCACGGCGAGATCGATGGACTGATGAATGCCCGTCGTGATGATGATCTGGTCCGGCTGACACTTCACCGAGCGCGCGACGCGCAAATAATCCGACAGCGCACGCCGCAGCGGCCGATAGCCGCCGCCCGGCGCATACGTGAGCAGTTCGGGGCTCGCGCGCTTCCACAAACGCGCCTGCAAGCGGCTCCATGTCCGCGCCGGAAATTCCGCGACGTCGGGCACGCCGGGCATGAACGCGCCCCACTGCTTCGGCGACACGCCTGCCTGCGCGATCAGACGCTCGCCGCGACGCGAGATCGTGCACGGCGCCTTCGCCTCCTCCGCCTGTCTCGCCTTGCCCGCGACGCCATCGCGCGGCGCGGTGTCGGCGACATAGGTGCCGCTACCGGTCGTCGACGTGACGTAGCCTTCGGCCGTGAGCTGGTCGTACACATGCAGCACGGTATTGCGGGCGATGCCGAGATCGATCGCGAGCGTGCGCGAACTCGGCAGCTTCGTGCCGGGCGCGAGCTGGCCCGTCAGGATGGCCTGCTGCATGAGTTCGAGCACTTGCCGGTACATCGGCTCGGCGGCGGAGCGGTCGAGCCGCGCGCTTAGCCAGTCGGCCAGGATGATGGTATCCATGAATTCGTCACCGCCTGGAACCACTTGTCCGAAACGCCTAAGTGGCTCTATTTTGAATATTGAAATGGCTCCCCATTGTAGAACCGTAACGGGCTATAGTTATCGCAAGTAGTGGAAATAATTTCCGGGCGTCGAAGGCGGTCGGAAGTATCAGGGTTTTCCGAAGGAGACACGGAAGATGAAATCCGATCAGGTGATCGTCAGCTTTCGCGGCGTGCGAAAGACCTACGACGGTGAAACGCTCGTCGTCAAGTCGCTCGATCTCGATATCTATCAGGGCGAATTCCTCACGCTGCTCGGGCCGTCCGGCTCCGGCAAGACCACCTGCCTCATGATGCTCGCGGGCTTCGAGTTCCCCACCGGCGGCGAGATCTGGCTCGACGGCAAGCTGCTCAACAAGGTGCCGCCGCACAAGCGCGACATCGGCATGGTGTTTCAGAACTACGCGCTCTTTCCGCATCTGTCGGTGCAGCAGAACGTCGAATATCCGCTGACGGTGCGCAAGATGTCCGCCGAAGAGCGCGCGCATCGCGTGAACAACGCGCTCAAGATGGTGCGCATGGAAAGCTTCGCGAAGCGTTATCCGGCGCAGCTTTCCGGCGGCCAGCAGCAGCGTATCGCGCTGGCGCGCGCGCTCGTGTTCGAGCCCAAGCTCGTGCTGATGGACGAGCCGCTCGGCGCGCTCGACAAGCAGTTGCGCGAGCACATGCAAATCGAACTCAAGGCGCTGCACGAGAAGCTCGGCGTCACCTTCGTCTATGTCACGCACGATCAGGGCGAAGCGCTCACGATGTCCGACCGCGTCGCGGTGTTCGACAAGGGCATCGTGCAGCAGCTCGACACCGTCGATCATCTGTATGAAGCGCCCTGCAACGAGTTCGTCGCGAACTTCATCGGCGACAGCAACCGGCTGCGCGGCACCATCGAACAGATTCAGGGCGACTTCTGCGACCTCCGTCTCGCCGACGGCACGCGTCTGTCCGGTCTCAACGTCGCGAATGCGAAACCGGGTGCGCCGGCCATCGCGTGTATCCGTCCGGAGCGCATGAAGCTCACGCAGGGCAACGGCCACGCGAACGGCAACATCAACGCGCTCGCGGGCGAAGCGAAGAGCCTCATCTATTTCGGCGATCACGTCCGCATGCGCTGCGGCGTGCGCGAGCAGGACGAATGCTTCGTCAAGGTGCCGCTCGGCACCGCGGCGCTCGACGGCTTCACGCCCGGCTCGCCCATCGCGCTCGAATTCGCGCCCGAGCATTTGCGTGTGTTCGCCTGAGTCTCGATCGGGCGTCGCGCTTCCCACGTAGGTCCACTGACAAAACCAAGTCGAAGAAGAGAGGAAACCATCATGAAGAAGTTCGCACTGTGTTCCATGGCGGCTGCGCTCGCGTGCGTGTCGGCGGCGTCGGGGGCGGCGGAAATCACCGTCGTCAATTTCGGCGGCGCGAATGGCGACGCGCAGAAGGTCGCGTTCAATCAGCCGTTCGAGCAATCGTCCAAGAACAAGGTCACGGCCGTCGAATACAACGGCGAGCAGGCCAAGGTCAAGGCGATGGTCGAAGCGAAGCACGTGAACTGGGACGTGGTCGAAGTCGAATCGGGCGATCTCGGCCGCGGCTGCGACGAAGGTCTCTATGAAAAGCTCGACTGGTCGAAGATCGGCAAGAAGTCGGACCTCGTGCCCGAATCGCCGCAGACCTGCGGTGTCGGCTTCTTCGTGTGGTCGACGGCGCTCGCCTACAACGGCGACAAGCTGAAGTCCGCGCCGGCAGGCTGGGCGGACTTCTGGGACACGAAGAAATTCCCCGGCAAGCGCGGCATGCGCAAGGGCGCGCGCTACAACCTCGAATTCGCGCTGATGGCCGACGGCGTCGCGCCAAAGGACGTCTACAAGGTGCTCGGCACGAAGGCCGGCGCGGATCGCGCGTTCAAGAAACTCGACGAACTCAAGCCGAACATTCAGTGGTGGGAGGCCGGCGCACAGCCGCCGCAGTTCCTCGTCGCGGGCGATGTCGTGATGTCCACCGCGTATAACGGCCGCATCGACGCGGCGCGCAAGGAAGGCAAGAACCTGAAGGTCGTGTGGAACGGCAGCATCTACGATCTCGACTACTGGGCGATTCCGAAGGGCTCGCCGAACAAGGACGTCGCGCAGCAGTTCATCGCGTATTCGGTGTCGCAGAAGCCGCAGGAAGTCTATGCGAAGAACATCGCGTACGGCCCGGTGAACAAGGCCGCGATCTCCGCGCTGGACGCGAAGACCAAGGCCGACATGCCGAATTCGCCGGATAACGCGAAGAACGCGGTGCTGCAGGACATGGCGTTCTGGACCGATCACGGCGACGAACTCGAGCAGCGTTTCACCGCGTGGGCGTCGAAGTAAAAGCGTCGAAGTAAAGGCGTCATAGGCAGCAAGACGGTCGCGCTTTTCGAAAGCGCGACCGCAAAGAAGGAGACTCAAGCGTGAACACCATGACGATCCCCGCGGAAGAATCGCGCGAATCGAGCGCGCGTCTGAAGCGCGAACTGAAGATCGCCGATGCGAAGAAGCGCGCCATGGCGCTCATGCTCATCGCGCCGCTCGCCATTTTTCTGTTTTTGATTTTCGTGGTGCCGATCGGCGCGCTGCTCACACGCGCGATCGAAAATCCCGAAGTGGCGAACGCGCTGCCGCACACCGGCGCGGCGCTCGCGAAATGGGACCGCAAGACGCCGCCATCAGACGAAGCGTATGCCGCGCTCGCGCAGGACCTCACGACGATCTCGGAAGGCGAATCGGTGGGCGCCCTCGCGCGGCGTCTGAACACCGAAATCCCGGGTTATCGCTCGCTCGTTGCGAAAACCGCGCGCGCGATGCCGCTCAACGGCGACGACGGCAAGCCGCTGCCCGCCGCGCAGATCAAGGCGAAGATCATCGAACTCGACGACCGCTGGAACGATCCCGTCTATTGGCAGGCGATTGCGAAGAACGCGGGCCGCTATTCGCCGTTTTATATCCTCGCGTCGCTGGATCACAAGCAGGACGGCTTCGGCAATATCGTTCATGCGGACCCGGATCAGTCGATCTATCTGAACGTCTTCGGCCGCACCTTTGTGATCGGCGTGGGCGTGACGCTGTTCGCGCTGCTGCTCGGCTATCCGCTCGCCTACTGGATTTCGACGCTGCCCGAACGCCGCGCGAACCTCGTGATGGTGCTCGTGCTGATTCCGTTCTGGACATCGGTGCTGGTGCGCGTCGCCGCGTGGATCGTGCTTCTGCAAAGCGAAGGGCTCGTGAACGCCGCGCTGCTCGGCAGCGGGCTGATCGGCTCGCCGCTCGCGCTGCTCTTCAATCGCGTGGGCGTCTATATCTCGATGACGCACATCCTGCTGCCCTTCATGATCCTGCCGCTCTACAGCGTGATGAAGTCCGTGCCGCCGACGTATCAGCGCGCGGCCGTTTCGCTCGGCAGTCATCCGTTCGCGGCGTTCTGGCGCGTCTATGTGCCGCAGACTTATCCGGGCATCGGCGCGGGCGTGCTGCTCGTGTTCATTCTCGCGATCGGTTACTACATCACGCCGGCGCTGCTCGGCGGGCCGAACGATCAGATGGTCAGCTATTACATCGCCTACTTCACCAACGTGACGATCAACTGGGGCATGGCATGCGCGCTCGGTGCGCTGCTGCTCGCCGCGACACTGCTGCTCTACGTGGTCTACGGACGCTTCACGCGCTCCAACGTGAGCCTGGGGTAAAGAAAGATGAAACTCGCCAAACCGATGTTCGCGCCGCACACGTCCGCGATCGAACGCATCTGGTATTTTGCGTTGCGCATCATCTGCGTGCTGACGCTGCTGTATCTGATTCTGCCCGTGCTCGCGATCGTGCCGCTGTCGTTTTCGTCGAGCACGTTCCTGGTCTACCCGATTCCGGGCTGGTCGATGCGCTGGTATCACAACCTCGTCATGTCCGACGAGTGGCGCATGGCCGCGAAGAACAGCTTCATCGTTGCGCCGTCCGCCACGCTCGTCGCGACGATCCTCGGCACGCTCGCGGCGGTCGGGCTCACGAAGGCGAACTTCCTCGGCAAGAGCGTGCTCATGGCCGTGCTCATTTCGCCGATGATCGTGCCGGTGATCGTCGTTGGCGTCGGCATGTATCTGTTCTTCGCGCCGCTCGGCATCGCCAATACGTATTTCGGGCTGATTCTGGCGCACGCGGCGCTTGGCGTGCCGTTCGTCGTGACGACGGTCGGCGCGACGCTGCAGAATTTCAACTACAACCTCGTGCGGGCGAGTCAGTCGCTTGGCGCGAGCCCGTTGAAAACCTTCTTTCGCGTGACGCTGCCGGTCATTGCGCCGGGCGTGATCTCGGGCGCGCTGTTCGCGTTCGCCACTTCTTTCGATGAAGTCGTCGTCACGCTCTTTCTCGCCGGCGCCGATCAGACGACGTTGCCGCGGCAGATGTTCACCGGCATTCGCGAAAACATCAGCCCGACGATCGCCGCGCTCGCGACGATCCTCATCGTGTTTTCGACGAGCCTGCTGCTTGCGCTCGAATGGCTGCGAGGCCGTGCGGCAGCGCGTGCGATCGCTTAGCGAGGCGGTCCGAGACAGGGATCGCGGACCGGCGCAGAGGCTCTATAGCCGAGGCTTTGACTGGGACCGCGCGCGCCTCTGACAGGCCGACTTGCCAGACCATTCACGCCGATCTCGAACAAAACCATCGCGGCGCTGGGTGATTGCGGCTGAGAATGCCGTCCGCATCGGTCCGCGAGCCACCTTACGAACCGCTTGAACGACCGCCAGTCAAGGCGCTGCGTGGGTCCTCGTTTCCGTTCGATCGATTATTCGCAGCAACGGGATAGTGTATTCACTGATGCAGTATTTATCGGAATGTGCTTAATGACGTACGTTCTAGGTCGAGTCAAAGCCTGGAACAATGCCATGACAGCTTTTTCGAAAAGAGCGGACCCGTGGTCACAGACGGTTCACCTGCTCGAAGCGATGCCGATGGACATCGCTCGCACAGCACCATCCCAGAAATCCGCGCGCGCCGAAAACGCGTTCCTGGAACGCCTGACGCGCGACTGGAACCGCACGCACCCGCATCACGTGGACGATCGGCTGCCGTTTCCGCAAGCGATCGTGCGCGTGATCGAGCGTCCGAGCAGCGCGACGGCGCTCGTGTACTGGTCCGATCCCGGTACATGCCACTACGGTTATCAGGGCTGGCGCGCCACGACCGCGACCGCGGAAGGCGTCTGCTCGCTATCCGGGATGCCGATTCATCGTGGCGATCAGGTCTATCGGCCATCGCAGCGCGATCCGAAGCCGCAGAACGCCGCCGCGATGATCCTCGCCGACGCGATGCCGAAGAACGCCGAGGAAATGGAAGTCGACCTGCAAGGCTGACGAGCGGCGGGAAAATGGAGCGGCATCGTCAGTCGATGCCGCTTCTGCTGGCGCGCGCGCTCAATATCCGACCGTGATGCGCTGGCGGATATGCGCGCCGCGCTCGAATTCGTCGAGGAAGGCGATCGCGTAGTCGTCGAACGAAATCCAGCTTCGCCCGCCGTTATCGACGAGCAATTCGTCCACGCCGAGCCGGAATTTTTGCGTGCGCGGTCCGGACACGAATTCGGCCGACGGCGAAACGAAAGTCCATTCCACATCGCGTTCGCGGCGTAGCGCATCCAGAAACGCTGCGCCCGCTGTCGCTTCCGGCCTGTACGCGTCGGGGAAATCCGGCAGATCGAGCACGCGCTGACCGGGAGCCGCATACAAGCTCCCCGCGCCGCCGACAACCAGAAGACGCTGCACGCCGGCGCGTTTCACCGGCCCGACTATCGCGCTTTCCGACACGGTGGCGAAGCGCGTCGCGCTGAACACCGCGTCGTGTCCCGCGAGCACGGCAGCGAGCGCGTCGGCATTCAGCACGTCGACGTCGTGCGCGCTGACGCCATCCCGCTTTTCGAGGCCGGACGTGTCGCGCGCGATCGCGCTGACCGTGTGTCCACGCCGCAACGCTTCCTCCATCAGCCGGCTGCCGACATTACCCGTCGCCCCGATGATCGAGATTTTGCTCATGCCACATTCTCCTTTCCTTTTACGGCGTTCGCACCGGCGCCGTCGAAACGGCCGCTTTTTGTTGTAGAAAAATAAACCGTGGCCTGACAAGCGCTTTCGATAGCGTTTGTTTCCACATCAGACGAAATCGGAGAATCGATTAGCGCACGGTCATTTGTAAAAGCATACGTAACGACATATGGTCATGCAATTTCCGGGCCGATTCCAGCCCTTCCGCGCAATATCGACACACCGTTGTCATATTCAAATTGCGCTTTCGGAAACTCACGCCGCCGTTACACTAGAGGCCCCGCACTCTCTCGAAACGCAAGATAGCGGCGATTACCGGCGCGCCGTGTACAGCGGTTTCGGAGCGAGTTCCCAAATCGAAGTCGCCAAAATGTCATGACATTGGTTTATATTGCAGTTCCTCGCCGCTCCATTACCGGAAGGAGTAAATCGTGAAGAATCCGCAATTGCAGGGTGCCATCGAAGGACGCGACAATCCGGCAGGCGAAACCGCCTACGAGCCGATTCCGATTCGCGCAGTCTCAAAGGAGTCCGGTGATGAACCCGGCTACTCCGATTCGCTGGACATCCCGCTCAATTACGGCATCGTGATGGACGCAGTCAGAGACGCGGTACGCGCGAATCCCTGAACGTTCGAGTTTTCATGCGAAGCGCCCCACTCGGGGCGCTTTTTTTTCGTCCGCGCCCGGCATTCGAGCGAACCGCGACCTTGCCAGATAGCAACGATTTGCTGCCGTTTTAGTACGACCAATCAACCAATTCGACGGCCTTTCGCTCATGCGATTGCGCGATAAGTCAATCGGTGTGAATCAGAGCCGACACCCCGATGCAGTGCATTAACGGGATGGTACACTGCCGCCTCCGCCGCGCCGGGCGGGGCTGTGCCCATATTTCGAGACGGGCGCACAGTGTCGATATTTCGTCCATCCCCATCGGCGCCTAATGCCTGAATTGGGTCGTCTGTCGCGTCCTGTTCGCCCGATCCGACAAAGAAATCCGCTGCTAGTCTTTCCACTGGCGAAAACAATCGCATTGAAGTAAGTTCAGACGTGTAATAGCGCCTGGACAAACGTCCGGATCAATGCTCGCGGGTTAAAGGGATGGCCGGCGGCGACGTTAACAAGACTGATCAACAACGCGCTGTGGCTCGCGCCCTGCCGAACCAAAACATGGCCGCTATTTTCAATTACCTGTTGGACAGTCAGATTTCCCGGCAATGGCGGGGCCTTCTGGCCGCCCTTGCGGACGAATTCGAAGCGCAGATCGGGCGCAACGAACTGCGTCAGTTGATGCATCGCGTGGGCAGCCGCTTCGCCGAAGCCCGGCCGTTGCCGCCCTGCGATTCGACAGCGGCGCTCGCCGACGCGCTCAACGCGTTGTGGCGCGACACCGACTGGGGCTTCGTCGAGCTTGCCGATGAACGCGACTATCTGAGCATCGTGCATTACTGCGCGCCGCTGCCCGCCTTCGGCGAAAGCGCGCTCGCGTGGACGCCCGCGTTTCTCGAAGGCGCGTATCAGCAGTGGCTCGCCGCACTCGGCGCGCAAGGTCTCGCGATCCGGCAGGCGAGCGAGTTCGGCGACGACACAGCCATCGAATTCAGGCTCGCGCGCGTCGCGGCCTGAAGCGTCTTCAGCGCAATCCGACCGCCGCCTCGATGCGGCGGCATCGAGCGCCCGCAAAGGGCGGCTCCAAACAAGCAGCATCGGCCAGGCAGCAAGAATAGGCACGACGAGGAAGCGGCATCATGAATACTTCGCGCGACATCGAGAAGCTGTTCGATCATTTCGGCGGCAATGCAGGCGATTATCAGGAAATCGGACGAGAGAACGAGGCCAAGACGGCGCGCACCCGCTGGCCGCTGCTCGCGACGCTCGACTTCGCGCAGCCGGCGATTCCCGAAATCGCGCCGCGCCGCGACGTGCAACTGAACGCCGCGCAGCCACGTCCGGATGCAGCGTCCGGCGAGCCCGCCGACAAGCCGACGCCGATCCATCGTGGCAAGCAGCCGCTCTTCACGCGGCCGCATCGCCGCACTATTCCGCCTGTCAATCCGCCGGCCGCGGAGTCGCTGAGCGCGTTGCGTTTCTCGGCGCCCGGCGCATCGGCGTCGAACGAAACCGGAACGATTGCGGATTCGGCCTCCACGCCCGCCGCAAGCGTGCCGCCGGTCGAATCGAAGCCCGTGACGGCTGACGCCAACCCCGCCGCATCCACCACCTTCGGCTCGAACTTTCTGGCGCGCCGCGCGCCCGCTCAAGTTGCGCCGGTGACGCCCGCCGCCCCGACGCCGCGTGCGTCCGAACCGGCCGCCGCGCCGCAGTCGATCCTCGGCAAGCTCTTCGGGCAGCCGGCTCCGACCGTCCCGAGCGCGCCGGCGGGTTCGCTCGACGCCGTGTTCGAGCGCCTGCGCCACGCCCGTCCGCAAGGCGACGAATCCACGAACAAGCACGCAGGCGCCGGCCACGCCGCTCACGCAAGCCGCCTCTCACGCTCATGAAAGTCATCACGGTAGTTTCCGCGAAGGGCGGCGTCGGCAAGACGACGCTCGCCGCCAATCTCGCTTCGGTGCTCGCCGCGCGCAGCCGTCGCGTGATCGTGCTCGATCTCGATCCGCAGAACGCGCTGCGCCTGCATTTCGGCATTCCGCTCGACAGCATCGACGGCATTTCGCGCGCGACGCTCGCGGGCGACCCGTGGCAAACGGTGATGTTCGACGGCGTCGATGGCGTGACCGTGCTGCCCTACGGCGCCGTGATCGAGGACGATCGCCGCCGCTTCGAGGCGCTCGTCGACAACGATCCCGCGTGGCTCGCGCATTCGCTCCAGTCGCTCGCGCTCGACGCCAGCGACATCGTGATCGTCGACACGCCGCCGGGCTCGTCCGTCTACACGCGCACCGCGCTGACCGCGGCAAACTTCGCGCTGAACGTCGTGCTGGCGGATGCCGCGTCCTATGCCGCGATTCCCGGCATGGAGCGCATGGTCGATGCCTATGCCGCGCCGCGCCAGGATTTCGGCGGCCAAGGCTACGTCGTGAATCAGGTCGATCAGTCGCGTCAGTTGAGCAAGGACGTGCTGAAGGTGCTGCGCAACATGCTCGGCACGAAGCTGTTCCCGGGCGTAATTCATCAGGACGAAGGCGTCTCCGAGTCGCTCGCGTGCGACACGACGCTCATTCATTACGATCCGCTTTCGCAAGCCGCCGCCGATCTGCGCGCGTGCGGCGACTGGCTCCTCTCGGCCGTCGATGCGATGGCTGCTTCGTCGAGGAAGCTCGCATGAGTTCCACCAAGATCCCCTCGCCCGAAACCGAGGTCAGCGTCGCGACCTCGCGCCTCGAACGTTTCGTCGATGCGGGCATCTGGGGCAGCCGCGTCCTCGTGATCCTCCTCACGATCTTCGCCGCGTTCGCGCTGTATTTCGTCGTCACGGTGCCGCTCGCGTTCGGTCAGCAGCTCGCCTTCGCGACGATCTGCTTCGTCTGCGCGCTCGGTTTTCGACGCCTGCAAGGCCAGTACGCGACCCTCGTGATGATCATGCTGTCGATCGTCGCGTCGGGCCGCTACATGTTCTGGCGTCTCACCGAAACGACTTATTGGGAGCGTCCGCTCGACGCCGCGTGGGGTCTGTTGCTCGTCGCGGCCGAAGTCTACGCGTCGCTCGTGCTTCTGCTCGGCTACTTCCAGACCGCGTGGCCCTTGAAGAGAAAGCCGCTGCCGCTGCCCGCCGACCGCAGCGAGTGGCCGACCGTCGATGTCTTCATCCCGACGTACAACGAGCCGCTCTCGGTCGTGAAGCCGACGATTTACGCGGCGCTCGCGCTCGACTATCCGGCCGACAAGCTCGCGATCCACGTCCTCGACGACGGCCGCCGTCCCGAGTTCAAGACGTTCTGCGAGGAAGTCGGCGTCAACTGGACGATCCGCACGCACAATCGTCACGCGAAGGCCGGCAACATCAACGAGGCGCTGAAGATCACGAAGGGCGAATTCCTCGCGATCTTCGACTGCGACCACATTCCGACGCGCTCCTTCCTCCAGATCTGCCTCGGCTGGTTTCTGCGCGACAAGCTGCTGTCGATGCTGCAGACGCCGCACCACTTCTTTTCGCCCGATCCGTTCGAGCGCAATCTCGGCACGTTCCGCAAGGTGCCGAACGAAGGCGAGCTGTTCTACGGCCTCGTCCAGGACGGCAACGATCTCTGGAACGCGACCTTCTTCTGCGGCTCGTGCGCGGTGCTGCGCCGTTCGATGGTGGAAGAGATCGGCGGCATCGCGGTCGAAACCGTGACGGAAGACGCGCATACCGCGCTCAAGCTGCATCGGCTGGGCTATACGACCGCGTATCTCGCGATTCCGCAGGCGGCGGGCCTCGCGACCGAGAGCCTCTCGGGGCATATCGGCCAGCGCATCCGCTGGGCGCGCGGCATGACGCAGATCTTTCGGATCGATAATCCGCTCACCGGCAAGGGTCTCAAGATCGGCCAGCGGCTTTGCTATCTGAACGGCATGCTGCACTTCTTCTACGGCGTGCCGCGCCTCGTGTTCCTGACCGCGCCGCTGTCGTATCTGTTCTTCGGCGCGCACGTGATCGAAGCGGCGGCGAGCACCATCGCGATCTTCGCGCTGCCGCACATGATGCACGCGAGCATCACCAATTCGCGCATGCAGCGCAGCTTCCGCCACTCGTTCTGGGCCGAAGTGTATGAGTCGGTGCTCGCGTCGTATATCACCGCGCCGACGCTGCTCGCGGTCATCAACCCGAAGCTCGGCAAGTTCAACGTGACGGCCAAGGGCGGGCAGATCGCGAAGGATTACTTCGACTGGTACATCTCGCGGCCGTATCTGTTCCTGCTGCTCCTGAACCTGCTCGGCTTCGTCGCGGGCGTCGTGCATATCGTCATGTACTGGCATGTCCGCAGCGAGGTGAACACGACCATCCTCAATCTCTGCTGGACGGTCTACAACATGCTGATTCTCGGCGCGTCGGTGGCGGCGGCGAGCGAGCGCAAGCAGGTGCGCGCGACGCATCGCGTGACGATGAAGATGCCCGTGATGCTCAAGTTCTCGACCGGCCGCACGCTCGCGTGCGAGACCATCGACTACTCGGAAGGCGGCGTCGGCGTCGCGCTGCCGAGCAAGCTCGAAGTGCCGATGCACGAGCGCGTGACCGTCTCCCTCTTCCGTGGCGACGAGGAATATGCGTTCCCGGCGACCGTCGGCTATACCGAGCCGGGCCGCGTCGGCCTGCGCTTCTCGCAACTCACGCGCGAGCAGGAATACGACTTCGTCAAGACGACTTTCGCGCGCGCGGATGCCTGGACCGGCTGGTCCGAGGGACGCCGCCCGGATACGCCGCTGCGCGGCCTGTCGCACGTGCTGCTGGTGGGCACGCGCGGCATTGCGGGATTGTTCGAGCATTTGTACAGCGACCTTCGTACCTGGATGAATAAGCGCCCAGTCGATGTGAAGAAGCTGAAAACCAAAGACCAATAATGGGCACGGGTATGTCGAAGTTGCGCGTTGAAAAACAAACGGGCGAGCGCGCGCCGCGTTTTTGCGAAAGACCTTTTGCGCGTGCATTGGCCGTCTTGATGGCCTTGCAGACTGCATTCGCGGCGCCGTTCGCTTCCATCGCGGCGGCCGCGGAAGCCAATGCCACGGCGGGCGCCGCGCAGCAGGCGACCGGCGTCGGCGCCGTGCCCGCGCCGAGTCCGGCCATGGTGTACAACCCTGCGTCGATTCAGCAACCGGCGCTCGCGATGCCCGTCCCCGCGTTCTCCGGCAAGCCCGACAAGCCGCTCACCTCGCGCATCCCGACGACCGCCGATCCCGGCACGCTCGTGCCCGGCGGACGCCGTCAGACACTGACCTTCGCCGATTACGGCGCGCTCGATCCGCTGCAACTGCGCGGCACCGATGGCCAGAACGGCATCGCGTTCTCGGTGCGCGGCGACGAAGTCGTGACCGGCGCGATCCTGCATCTGATCTATAGCTATTCGCCGTCGCTCCTTCCCTCGATCTCGCAACTGAAGGTGCTCATCAACGGCGAAGTGGCCGCGACGCTGCCCGTGCCGCGCGATCAGGCCGGCGTGCTGGTCGCACGCGACGTGGCGATCGATCCGCGCTTCATCACGGAGTTCAATCACCTCAACGTACAGTTGATCGGTCACTACACGCAGCAATGCGAGGACCCGTCGAGCTCGACGCTCTGGGCGACCGTCAGCAATGCGAGTTCGCTCGATCTCACGTATGCGTCGATCGCGAACAAGCCCGATCTCGCCGCGCTGCCGCAGCCGTTCTTCGACCGCCGCGACGTGCGCCGCCTCGAACTGCCGTTCGTGTTCGCGGGCAAGCCGAGTCTCGCCGCGCTGGAATCGGCGGGCATGGTCGCGTCGTATTTCGGCTCGCTCGCGGGTTATCGCGGCGCGATTTTCCCGGCGCAGACCGATAACGTGCCGCTGTCGGGCAATGCCGTGGTGTTCGCCACCGGCGATACGAAGATCGCGGGCGTCGATATTCCGCCGGTTTCCGGTCCGACCATCGCGCTCGTCGAACGCGACGCGAGCGCGCGTGGCCGCCTCCTGCTCGTGCTCGGCCGCGACGACAACGAGTTGAAGACCGCCGCGAAGGCGCTCGGCGTCGGCCAGAACACGCTGTCCGGCACGAGCGCGACGATCACGCAGTTCACCGACCTGCAGCCGCGCCGCCCGTACGACGCGCCGAACTGGCTGCCGACCGATCGCCCCGTGCGTTTCGGCGAACTCGCGGAAGCGCGCGATCTGACCGCCCACGGCTACGATGCCGACGCCGTGCGCGTGAACCTGCGCGTGCCGCCCGATCTCTTCATGTGGCAGACGAAGGGCGTGCCGGTCGACCTCGGCTATCGCTATACCGTGCGGCCGGCGCCGGATCGCTCGTCGCTCAATATCAGCGTGAACAACGGCTTCGTGCAGTCGCTGCGCATTCCGGCGGTGTCGACATCGACGTTCGATCTCGGCCAGTACTTCAGCCGCGTGCTGCCGGACAAGACCGTCGCCGCGCGCCGCGAAATCTATCTGCCGCCGCTGCTCATCACGCCGCGCGCGCAGTTGCGCCTGCACTTCTACTACGACATTCCGAAGACCGGCGAATGCCAGGGGCGCGTGCTGGATAACGTCGTCGGCGCGGTGGATCCGAATTCGACCATCGATCTTTCCGGCTTCCCGCACTACATGGCGCTGCCCGATCTGGCCGCGTTCGCGAACGGCGGCTTTCCGTTCACGCGCTTAGCCGATCTCTCGCAGACGGCGGTCGTGCTGCCGAACGAGCCGAATTCGGCGGACTACAGCCTGTATCTGCTGGAGATGGGCCGCATGGGCGCATCGACGGGCTATCCGGTGACGGGCGTCACCGTGACGAGCGCGGGCGATGTCGACCGTTTCGCCGACAAGGATCTGCTGATCCTCGGCTCGCCCGGCCGTCAGCCGCTCCTGCAGCGCTGGGCCAAGCAGATGCCCTTCTCCGGCGACGGCGACGCGCGCACTTTCCAGCTCTCCGATGTCGCGTTCAAGCTCGTCGACTGGTGGCATGGCGAACAAGGCCCGGAACGCTCGCCCGCGCGGGCGGACCTGTCGCTCGTGAGCTCCAACGGCGACGCGCTCCTGACCGGCTTCGAATCGCCGCTGAAGAGCGGGCGCAGCGCGGTGGCGCTGATCAGCGCGGCCGGACAGTCCGACGCCGATCTGTCCGCCGCCCTGCTCGACAACGATCTGCTGCCTTCCATCCAGGGCGCGATGGCCGTGATCCACGGCCGCACCGTGACGGTCACGTCGAACGGCGAGGCGTATTACGTCGGCCATCTGTCGCCGATGCATTACATGCGCTGGGCGCTGTCGTCGCATCCGCTTTTGCTGGTGCTCGGCGGCGTGCTCGCCGCGCTCATCATCGCCGCCCTGTTCTACCGTGCGCTGCGCTCGATCGCTGCACGGCGTCTGAGGGACTGATATGCGGGTATCCACCGCCAAGTTTTTCGCTGGTGCATTCATCGCCGCGTCCGCGGCAGGCACGCAGGCCGCGCAGCAATGCGACTGGCCCGCGTATCGCCTCTTCGTCGAGCGCGTCGTGCAGGCCGATGGCCGCGTGGTCGATCGCTCCACCGACGCGCAGCAGACCACGTCCGAAGGACAGTCCTATGCGATGTTCTTCGCGCTCGTCGCGAACGACCGCGCGACGTTCGACCGGCTGCTCGGCTGGACGCGCACGAATCTGTCGGCCAATCAGTTCGATGCGAACAACCTGCGCCTGCCCGCGTGGCAATGGGGCAAAAGGCAGGACGGCTCGTTCGGCGTGATGGATCCGAACTCGGCCTCCGATTCGGACCTGTGGATCGCCTACGACCTCTTCCAGGCCGGTCGTCTGTGGAAGGAGCCGATGTACACGAAGCTCGCCTATGCGCTCGCGACGCAGATCGTGAAGCAGGAAATCGCCGATCTGCCGGGGCTGGGTCCGATGCTCCTGCCGGGGCCGCAAGGCTTTCGCGTGGGTGACATCACGCGTCTGAATCCAAGCTATCTGCCGCTGCCGGTCCTGCGCGGCCTCGCGCACGAGATGCCCGACGGCCCGTGGGCGAAGCTCGCGCAGAACGCCGCGAAGATGATCAGGGTCACGTCGCCGCGCGGCTACGCGCCGGACTGGGCCGCTTACCAGAACGGCCAGTTCGTCGTCGATCCGAAGAATGGCGATGTCGGCAGCTACGACGCGATCCGCGTGTATCTGTGGGCCGGCATGGCGTCGAGTAGCGACCCGCTCGCGCGTGCGTGGCTCGATGCGCTCGGCGGCATGCGTCAGAGCGTCGCGCAGACGGGTTTTCCGCCGGAGAAGGTATCGACCATCAGCGGCGCGGCGAGCGGCGAAGGTCCGCTGTCGTACTGGGGCGCGCTGGCGCCGTACTTCAAGGCGCTGAACGACGAACGCGGCCTCGGCCTCGCGCGCACGCATCTCGAAGCGCTGGTCGCGCCGCCGGGCGCGGGGCGCGAGCCGGTCTACTACGACCGCGTGCTCGGTCTGTTCGGCGGCGGTTTCGTCGACGGGCGCTATCGCTTCGATGAAAACGGCCGTCTGTCGCCGAACTGGAGAAGCGCATGCTGATCCGGACTCGCAAACGCGTCATCGCGGCGCTGCTCTGCGCCGCACCGGCAATGGCCTTCGCTCAGGCCGCGACCGATCCGCTCACGGTGCTCATCGATCAGGGCAAGTACTGGCAGGCGCACCGGCGCGGCGACCTCGCGGAGCAGGCGTGGCAGAAGGTGCTGCGCATCAATCCGAAACAGCCCGACGCGCTCTTCGGCATGGGCATGGTGCTCGCCGACCGCAAGGACGGCAGCGGCGCGCAGCAGTATCTCGCGCAGTTGCGTCAGGTCGCGCCGAACTACCCGAACATCGACGAACTCGGCCGGCGTCTGGGCGAAACCAGCTCGCGCGATCAGACCGTCAACGACGCGCGGCGTCTCGCGCAAAGCGGACAAAGCGCGTCGGCGGTGCAGGAATACAAGCGCGCGATCGAAGGCAAGCCCGCGACGCCCGAGCTTCAACTGGAGTATTACCAGGCGCTCGCCGCCACGCCGCAAGGCTGGGACGAAGCGCGGCGCGGCCTCGAACAACTGGCGCGCCAGAATCCCGACGATCCGCGCTATCAGCTCGCCTATGCGCAGCATCTGACGTATCGCGATACCACTCGGCGCGACGGCATCGCACGGCTCGCCAAGCTGTCGGGCGACAGTTCCGTCGGCGCGGATGCGAAAAAGAGCTGGCGGCAGGCGCTGCTGTGGCTCGGCGCGCGCGCATCGGATGCGCCGCTCTATCAGGCTTATCTGCAAGTCTCGCCCGACGACGCCGCCGTGAAGGCGCGCTTCGATTCGATGGTTCTGCAGGACAAGTCCGCCCGCGAACGCGCGCAGGCCGGCGCCGCCGTCGATGCGCGCGGGCGCACCGTCGCGGAAGGCTTCACCGCGCTCGATCGCGGCGATCTCGTGACGGCGCGCGCACGTTTCTCGTCGGTGCTCGCGAGCGATCCGAACGATGCCGACGCGCTCGGCGGCATGGGCGTCGCGGCGCTCAAGCAGGAGCGTTTCGCGGAAGCGCGCACGTATCTCGAACGCGCGTCGCGGGCCGGCAATCCGGCGCGCTGGAAAGACGCGCTCACGAGCGCGACGTACTGGACCTATACGAGCGATGCGATCGGCGCGCGCAGCAACGGCCAGATCGCGCAGGCCAAGGCGCTCTTCGAGCGCGCGATCGCGATCAATCCGTCCGATGTCACCGCGCAGGTGCTGCTCGGCGAAATGCTGCTCGCGAACGGCGATCCGCGCGGCGCGGAACAGGCGTATCGCATGGCGCTGCGCCGTCAGGCCGACAATCCTGATGCGATCCGCGGGCTCGTCGGCGCACTGGCGGCTCAGGGTCGCGGCGACGAGGCGCTCGAATTCGCCAATCGCCTGAACACGGAGCAGCAGGCGAAAGCGGGCGGCATCAACAAGCTGCGCGGCGAAGCGCAGGCCGCGCAGGCGCGCGCCGCCGAAGCGCGTGGCGATCTCGGCGCGGCGCGCAGTCTCTTCGAAGACGCGCTGCTCAACAATCCCGACGATCCGTGGCTGCGGCTCGACCTCGCGCGCATCTACGTGCGTCAGGGCGCGGTCGGCAATGCGCGCAGCATGATGGATGGCCTGCTCGCCACGCATCCCGACATGACCGACGCGCTCTACGCGAGCGCGCTGCTCTCAGCCGAAACGCAGGACTGGTCGGCGGGGCTTGCTCAACTCGACCGCATTCCCGCCGCGCAGCGCACGCCGGCGATGACCGCGTTGCAGCATCGTCTGTGGGTGCAGCAGCAAGCCGAACTCGCGACGCGCACCGCCGCGGCGGGCCAGCGTCAGCAGGCCTTCGCGATCCTGCGCCGCGCCGAGCCGGTCGCGGCGGGCAACGCGGAACTGATGGGCGCGGTGGCGTCGGCGTATGTCAAGGCGGGCGATCCGGCTCGGGCGCTTGCGCTCGTGCGCGGGGCGATCGCCAATGCGCCGAACGACACCGGCTTGTTGCTGCAATACGCGGGCATTCTGTCGGCGACGCAGCAGGACGCCGAACTCGGCTCCGTGATGCGCCGGCTTCAGTCGATGCCGCTCACCACGCAGCAGCGCGCGGACTTCAACAATCTGAACGTGGGTATCGTGGTGGCGCGGGCGGATGTCGTGCGCAGGCAAGGCGATCTCGCCGCCGCCTACGACGTGATCTCGCCGTGGCTCGCCGCGATGCCCGACAACGCCGATCTGCAGGCGGCGCTCGGCCGCATGTACACGTCGGCGGGCGATGACCGCAACGCGCTCACCTGCTATCAGAACGCGCTGTCGCGCCGTCCCGAGGATATCGGTCTGCAGACGGCGGCGATGTCTGCCGCGAGCGGCATGCGCGATTTCAAGCTGGCCGAGACCTACGCGAATCAGGCGTATGAAGCCGCGCCGAACGATCCCGGCGTGCTCGCCGCGATCGGCCGGATGTATCGCGCGCAAGGCAAGCTCGATCTCGCCGCGCAGTTCCTGCAGCGCTCGCTCATCGCCGCCAATACGCCGGTGCAGGTCGCGTCCGCGCAGGGTCGCGGCAATGTTCCGCCGGGCTGGGAAAGCGCGATGAGCCGCATCGGCTCGAATCCGCTGCCCGGCACCAATCCGTTCGAAGGCAAGACGGCCGTCGATACGGCGTCGAATCCGGCGCTCGCATCGGGCGCGTCCTATCGTCAGGTCCTTCCACAGAGTTACTCGCAGCCCGTGCCGAACTATCTGCCGCCTCCTCAGCCCGCGCCTTATACGACGCCTTACGTGGCGCCTTCCTCCGCTCCGCCGACGATGCCCAATGCCGTGCCGCGTCCGGCTCAGAGCGGTGGATATGGTCCGGACACGTACGGCTCCGGGCAATCGGGCGCGCCGTTGCAGCCCTATCCGGGACAGGATGCGGGTGCGTCGGGTGTGTATCCGGCGCAGGGGTATCAGCAGCAACCGCCGGTGTATCAGCCGTATCCGCAGCAGCAGGGTTATCCGCAGCAGCAGGGTTATCAGCAGCAGCAGGGTTATCCGCAGCAGCAGCCCTATCCGCAGCAGGCGCCGTACGCCGCCCAGGACCCGTACGCGGCGCCCTGGCCGATGTCGCCCGGCGCGCGCGATGCGCAGTCGAACGCCTACGCGCCACCACCCGCAGCCAGCACGACGAAGAAGAAGCAGGCGTCATCGCGCAAGACGACGGCGCAGCGTCCCGCCGATCCCTACGCATACGGCGCGCCGCCGCAGCAGCAGCAATACCCGCAGGCGCCCTACGGCCAGCAGCCCTATTACGCGCCGCCGCAACAGTACGCGCAGCAGCCGTATATCCCGCAGCCGCCGGCGGGCTACGCACAGCCTTACTATCCCTCGCAGACGCAGCCCGCTCAGCGCGCCGCCGCGGCCGCGACGATGAGCGCGGGCGGCGCGCCCGTTCCGGTCGCGAATTCGCAGACCGCGGGCGTCGCGGAAGAACTCGCGCAGATCAATCGCGAGCAGGCGAGCACGGTATCGGGCGGCCTCATCTTCCGCAGCCGCGACGGCGAAGACGGCCTCTCGAACCTGACCGATATCGAAGCGCCCATCGAAGGCCGCATCAAGGCGGGCAACGGACACGTGATCGTGCGCGCGACGCCCGTCACGCTCGATGCCGGCACCGCGAGCAGCCAGCCCAACACCCTCGCGCGCTTCGGATCGGGTCGGGGCGCGATCGCCAATCCGCCGACCAACAACTACGGCTCGCAGACGGCGACGGGCGTCGGCCTCTCGGTCGGCTATGAGAATCGCAACTTCAAGGGCGATGTCGGCACGACGCCGCTCGGCTTTCGCGAGACCAATGTCGTCGGCGGATTGCAGTATCAGAACGCGATCAGCGACAAGGTGTCGTACTCGCTCGCGGTCGCCCGCCGCGCGGTGACGGACAGCCTGCTCTCCTACGCCGGCACGCGCGATCAGGGCGCGAACCTCGAATGGGGCGGCGTGACATCGACGGGCGCGCGCGCCGACCTCGGCTGGGACGACGGCACGAGCGGCGTCTACCTGAACGCGGCGTATCAGTTCCTGGACGGCAATCAGGTCGCGACCAACAATGCGGTGAAGGGCGGCGGCGGCATCTATACGCGCCTGTTCAAGGACGCGGACCAGACGCTGACCGTCGGCGCGAACACCACGCTCATGCACTACGACAAGAACCTGTCGTACTTCACGTATGGTCAAGGCGGCTACTTCAGCCCGCAGCAGTACGTGATCCTGAACTTCCCGGTCGAATATGCGGGACGTACGGGACTCTTCACCTACGATCTGAAGGGCTCGATCGGCGTGCAGCATTATCGTCAGGACGCGTCGAACTATTTCCCGACGAACTCGACGTATCAGTCGATAGCCGCGAACTCCGGCGCCACGCCGGACGCGGGCGCGGTCTATCCGAGCCAGAGCAAGACGGGCGTGTCGTATTCGCTGAGCGCGACGGGCGAGTATCAGCTCGCGCCGCAACTCGCGTTCGGCGCGACGGCATCGTTCGGCAACGCGTATCAGTATCGCGAGTGGCTCGCCGCCGTGTACGTGCGCTACAGCTTCACGCGTCAGAGCGGCGCGGTCCCCGTGTTCCCGCCTCAGGCGTTCAGCTCGCCGTATCTGTCGCTGTCGAACTGATGTTCTTGCGCGCGCGCTCCGCTTGCGGCTAGGCTTGAGCCCACTGCCGCAAGCGGGCGCAACCGCAAGATCAGCCGAATGAAAACCCAAAGCGCGCTCGTCGCGAACAACGACCAGTTCCTGCGCGACCTGCAGTTGTTCTGCATCGTCGCGCGGCGCTCGAGCTTCATCGCCGCGGCCACCGAGACCGGCATCTCGCCGGCGCACGTCAGCAAGCGCATCGCAATGCTGGAGACGAGCCTCGGCGTCAAGCTCTTCATGCGCACGACGCGCCGCGTGTCGATCACGAGCGACGGCGAAGCGGCCTTCCAATGGGCGCAAAAGATTCTCGACGACGTGCAAGGCATGGCCGATGCCTTCGCCGGACTCGACGATCCGCGCGGGCTTTTGCGCATCGGCACGAGTCTGCGGCTCGGGCGCGAGCACGTATCGCCCGCCCTCACCTTGCTCAGGCGGCGTCATCCGGGCCTCGAAATCTGGCTCGAACTGCTCGACCGGCGCGTCGATCTGCTCGGCGACAACTTCGATATCGACATTCGCGTCGGCGAGGTGCTGGAGCCGCATCTGATCGCGCACAAGATTGTCGAAAGCTTTCGCGTGCTGGCCGCCGCGCCCGCGTATCTGGAACGGCGCGGCGCGCCGAAGACGCTCGCCGAACTCGCGCACCACGACTGCCTGCTTTTTCGCGGACGCGATCAGCGCTTCGGCGTCTGGCGTCTCTCCGGTCCGAACGGCGAAGAAAGCGTCAAGGTCACGGGGCCGATCGCATCGAACCACAGCGACATCGTGCGGCAATGGGCCGAGGAAGGCTTCGGCATCGTGATGGGTTCGATCTGGGATGTCGCCGCCAGCCTGCAGGATGGCCGGCTCGTGCCCGTCCTGCCCGCCTACCGGCAGCGCGCGGACGTGTGGGCGGTCACGTCGGCGCGCTCGTCGCATTCCGCGAAGATCCGCGTGTGCATCGACTTCCTCAGGCAGCAATTGACGATCGGGCCTTATGCGCTCGTGACGTCCGGCGTCGCCGGGTTCTGAACTCCGTGTCCACGCGCGGTAAAAAAGTAATCCGCCACTTTTTGTCCGCAATCTTTGCGGATTGAATCCGTCGCCGCACTCGCCGGCGCGCATCTTCGCTCAAAACCTCGTCCCACGGGCCTCTACGGTCCATCGCGCAGCACCCAGACCCCGCATCTTCACACTTGTTTTCGTTGCGCCGACGTCACGGTAACCGGAAAAAAAGCCTCTTCGCGGCAGGTGTTTCTTTCCAAATGTTTCTTGAAATGTAATGATACTGATTCGCATTTAACCGAATCGCAACGCCAGGCTGAAACAATGAAGCCCGTCGCGATCCACGGGCGCTTACAGGGCGCCGCCGCCGGTTCTTCTCGACGACGTCGCCCGCTCCGCTTTGATCTCGGTTCGATCAAACATCGGCACGCGAAAACCCGCTTCGCTGCCGATTGGGATTTCACTAACAAGCATCGGGGAAACGACATGTTGAGAAAGACGCCGCTCGCCGCGGCATTGGTAACTATTGCCGTCGCGCCCATGGCAGCGCCGCTTTACGCCCAGACCGCACCGCAGGCCGCTCAGGCCGCATCGCAGAACGCGCCTTCATCGCAAATCGCGCAGCAGGCGGCTCCCGCCCAGAACGACACCGCCGCACCCGAAACCGCCGCCCTGCCCGCCGTCAAGGTGACGGGCCAGGCCGACGCGCCCGATTTCCAGCCGGACACGTCGAGCGTCGGGGCGAAGGTGCCGACCGCGCTGCGCGACATTCCGCAGGCTGTCGTCGTGGTGCCGAAGGCGGTGCTGAATTCGCAGGCGGTGAGCTCGTTCGCGGACGCGCTGCGCAACGTGCCGGGCGTCACGCTCGGCGCGGCCGAAGGCGGCCAGATCGGCAACAACATCAACCTGCGCGGCTTCTCGGCGCGTACGGACATCTATCTCGACGGTTTCCGCGATCGCGGCCAGTACTATCGCGACACCTTCAACCTCGAATCGATCGACGTGCTGTACGGCCCGTCGTCGCTGTACTTTGGGCGCGGCTCGACGGGCGGCGTGATCAACCAGGTCAGCAAGCAGCCGAACATGAAGCCGCGCGCCGATGTCTCGCTGCAAGCGGGCACGCATGACCGCTATCGCACGACGGTCGACATCAACCAGCCGATGACCGATACCTCGGCGTTTCGCGTCAACGCGTTCGGCCAGTCGCTCGGCTCGACGCGCGACGAGATGATCAACAAGGACTTCGGCATCGCGCCCGAAGTGAAGTTCGGTATCGGCACGCCGACCCAGGTGACGCTGTCCGCGCTGATCCAGCACAACCGCGATCAGCCCGACTACGGCATTCCGCCGCTGAACGGCCACCCCGCGCCCGTCGACACGAAGACCTTCTATGGCTTCACCGACGACCGCACGATCCAGGACGTGCAGACGGTGAACGCGCGCGTGGAGCATCGCTTCGACGACATGTTCACGCTGCGCAACCAGACGCAGTTCAGCCACTACAGCACCGAGGCGCGCGCGACCAACGCCGCGGCCGTGCTGACGGGACCGCTCGGCACCTCGCCCGCGCTCTCGAACGGCAACTACACGACACTGCCGCTGTCGTCGCTGTTCGTGCGTCTGCAAGGCAAGGACCGCAACATCAACGATCACTCGGTCTACAACTCGACCGATGTCCAAGGCAAGTTCGCGACCGGCTTCCTCAAGCACGACATGCTCGCCGGCGTCGATCTGAGCCACGAAACGTACAGCAACCAGAGCTTCACCGCGACCACGCCGGGCCTGCCGTCGAACACGCTCGCGATCGTGCCGCTCGTCAATCCGCCCTACGTGCCGCGTCCCGCAAACTATCGCGAGGTGGCGACCAATCTCGCGGAATCGAGCGCGAACGGCATCGGCCTCTATTTGAACGACACGATCTCGATCGGCGAGCACTGGAAGTGGATCGGCGGCGTGCGCTGGGACCGCTACGAGGCGGCCATCAACAACTCGATCAACGCGCCGGGCTACGCGACGCAGACGAACTACTTCACGAGCGTGCGCACCGGCGTCGTGTGGCAGCCGACTGACTGGCAGTCGTACTACGTGTCGTACGGCACGTCGTTCGATCCGTCGCTGGAAGCGCTCACGCTCACCAGCGGCCAGCAGAACCTGCCGCCCGAGCACAACAAGTCCTACGAAGTCGGCTCGAAGTGGGATCTGCTGAACGGCGGCCTGTCGATCACGCAATCGCTCTTCAACATCGAGAAAACCAACGCGCGAACGCTCGCCTCGGACGGCAGCTACTCGCTCGACGGCAACGTCCGCGTGCGCGGCTATCAGCTCGGCGTGGCGGGTCACATCACGAAGCAGTGGCAGATGTTCGGCGGCTACACCTACATGGACGGCACGATCCTGCAGGCCTTCGACGGCACGCAGGGCAACCAGCTCGCCAACACGCCGCATCACATGCTCACGCTGTGGACCACGTATGACTTCACGCCGGTATGGCAGGTCGGCGGCGGGCCGTCGTATGTATCGTCGCGCTATGCGGCGAACAACAATCTGGTCCAGGTGGGCGGCTACGTGCGCTGGGACGTGATGGCCGCGTATCATCAGAAGCGCTACGATATCCAGTTCAACGTGCAGAACATGTTCGACAAGAAGTACTACGACGCCCTGATTCCGTCCGACGGCGGACGCGCGGTGCCGGGTCTTGGCCGCACGTTCATCGCGACGTTGAATTACCGCTTCCGTTGATGTAAATGCGAGCGCGCCGTGTGCTACGCGGCGCGCGTTCGCGAAGGCAAGAAAAATGATCCTCTCGATACCGAACGTGCTGAGCCCCGAAGACGCCGCCGCGATGCGCGCGCGACTCGAAGCCAGCGACTCGTGGGTCGATGGCCGCGCGACCGCGGGCTATCAGGGCGCGCCGGTCAAGCGCAACATGCAGATCGCGGAAGGCTCGCCGATCGCGCTCGAAATGGGCGATGCGATCGTCGGCCTGCTGGAACGCCATCCGCTATTCATCAGCGCCGTGCTGCCCAATCGCGTGTATCCGCCGCTCTTCAATCGCTATGAAGGCGGCATGCATTTCGGCAGTCATGTCGATGGCGCGATCCGCATCGTGCCCGGTCATGGCGCGCGCGTGCGCACCGATGTATCCGTCACGCTCTTTCTCACGCCGCCCGAAGAGTATGACGGCGGCGAGCTCATCATCGAAGACACCTACGGCGTGCAGGAAGTGAAGCTGCCCGCGGGTCATGCGATCGTCTATCCCGCGACGAGTCTTCATCAGGTGCGGCCCGTCACGCGCGGCGCTCGCGTATCGAGCTTCTTCTGGGCACAAAGCCTCGTGCGCGACGACGGCCAGCGCGCGCTCCTCTTCGATCTCGACAACGCCATCCAGCGCCTGAACGCGACCAATGGCGACGAAGCCGCGAAGCGTTCGCTCGTCGGCTGCTATCACAACCTGTTGCGCATGTGGAGCGAGACGTGAGTCACGCGACGCGCAAAACGTTCGCAGCCGTCTGCCCGACTTCCGCGAGCAACGCTTCGTCGCGCGCGATCACGTCCGGCAGATGCGCGCGCAGAAACTCCACCCAAGTGCGCGTCTTCGCATCGACGAACTTGCGCGACGCATAGAGCGCAAAGAGACTCGTGCGCTGCAACGTGTGACGCGGCAACACGCGCACGAGCGAACCGTTGCGCAAGCCCTCGATCGCCGCATAGAGCGGCAACATGCCGATGCCCATGCCTTCGCGGATCGCGACCACGAGCGATTCCGCGATATTCACCTGCACCGTTCCGCTGATTTGCAAGGTCTCGCGGCCCTCGGGCCCTTCGAGCGTCCATTCGCGTGCGGGAAACGCGGGCGTCTGCAAGGTGAGGCAATCGTGCTGCGCGAGATCGGCCGGTTCCTCGGGCGCGCCACGCGCGCGGATATATTCCGGCGATGCGCACAGAATGCTGAAGGTCGCGCCCAGCTTGTGCGAGATCACTTCCGAATCCGACAACGCGCTCGCCGACACGACGGCCACGTCGCTGCTGCCCTCGAAGAGATCGGGCATGCGTTGCGACAGCGTGAGCTCGACCTTCACATCGGGATAAAGCGCGCGATATCGGGCGATGGCGGGCAGGATGTAATGCTGCCCGACGCTCGCGAAGCTGAACATGCGCAGCGTGCCCGACGGATGCTCATGCGCGCAGCTTGCTTCTTCTTCGGCGCCGTCGATGTCGGCGAGAATCTGCCGCACGCGTTTCAGATAGCGCTCGCCCGCCGACGTGAGCGCGAGACGCCGCGTCGAGCGGTTCATCAGGCGCGTGCGCAAATGGGCTTCGAGTTCGGAGACGGCGCGCGACATCGCGCCTGTGGTCGAGTTCATCGACTGTGCGGCAGCCGTGAAGGTGCCGGCTTCGATCACGCGGGCGAAGACCCGCATGTTCTGTAGGGTATCCATCAAACCGTAGCAATGACATCGGAGACGGTATTGTCCGCCTTTCCGCGCGATCGATTGTTGTTGAATCCGGAAAGAATGTTCCCGGATTCCCACATTAATCCGGCAAGACGACTTGCCTACAATCGGCGCCTTCTTGAGCAGAGGCATATCGGCGGATCGCATGTCGTTCATGGAAGCACGCTTGTCGACGCGCGACTGGTTCGCCACCAACGGTCACGTGTGGCTGCATCTCGCGAAGACGCTGCTCGCCGCGTTCATCGCGATGGGCATCGCGATGCGCCTGGAATTGCCGCAGCCGCGCGTCGCGATGACGACCACGTTCGTGCTGATGCAGCCCTTCGCCGGCATGGTGCTCGCAAAGAGCGTCTATCGTTTCGCGGGCACGGCGCTCGGCATGCTCGCCGCGCTCGTGCTGGGCGCCGTATTCGTGCAGCAGGCCGAACTCTATGCGCTCGCGCTGACGTTATGGGTCGCGGCGTGCACCGCGCTCGCGGTGCGTTATCGCCAGTTCCGCTGGTATGGCTTCGTGCTCGCGGGCTATACGGCCGCGCTGATCGGCATTCCCGCCGTCGCCGATCCGAACGGCCTCCTGATCGCGACGCTCACGCGCGGCGCGGAAGTGATGCTCGGCATCGTGTGTTCGAGCGTGGTGAGCGCGCTCGTTTTTCCGCGCCATGCCAGCGCGACGCTCATGCATTCGCTCGATGCGCGTCGGGCGCAATTCGCTACATTCGCCGCCGACGTGCTGCGCAGCCGTCTCTCGCGCATCGCTCGTGAGCGCCGTTTCGCCGATTTCGTCGATGAGATCGTCGGCTTCGAAGCGACGCGTGGCTTCGCCGCCTACGAGTCGCCCGCGATGCGTCAGGAGAACGGCAAGCTCGCGCAACTGAACAGCGCGTTCATGGACGCGTGCGCGCGCCTTCATGCGCTCGATCAGTCGATGAAGCGACTGCGCGCCAACGACAGCGCGCGATGCGCACACGAAGCCCTCGTGCCTTTTCTCGAAGAACTCGCGCGCATCTTCGAGCACGCATCGCTGAACGTGCATCTGGAACGCTACAAGGCGACGCTGCCGAAGCGTCTGCGCGATGCGCAACGCAAGCTCGCGAACACCGACGCAACGACGCAACTCGACTTCACGACATCGGCGGAGCTTCTGTATCGCTTCATCGACGATACGATTCGCTATGCATCGATCGCAAACGGCGAGCGTCTGAAAGATCGCGCATCCTCGCGATATGAAGCGAAGACCAACCGCTTCGTACTTGCCGCGACGTTCATGCGCACCGGCATCGTGATCGCCGCGACCGCGTGGTTCTGGATCGTCACGGCGTGGCCGAGCGGCGGTTACGCGGTGATCGGCGCGACGCTGGCCTGCGCGTTGTCGTCGGCATCGGCGCGGCCGTCGAAGTTCATCGCGCAGATGGCCGCGGGCGCGGCGCTCGCGATCGTCACGGGATACACGTACCTGTGTCACGTGTATCCCGCGATCGATGGCATCGCGCTCTTGTGCGCGATGCTCGCGCCGCCGCTCGCGGCCGGCGCATTCCTCGCGATGCGCTCCGGCACCGCCGGATACGGCATCGGTTTTTGCGTGTTCTTCTGCCTGCTCGCCGCGCCCGACAACCGCATCGTCTACGATCCCGCGCTGCTGCTGAACAACGGCCTCGCGGTGCTCGTCGCGATGCTCGCCGCGGCCATCGCGTGCGCGGTCATCGTGCCGCCGCGCACGCCGTGGCTGGTTGGCCGGACCCTCGCCGAACTGCGCGCTCAGGCCGCGCTCGCGTGCGAAGGCAAACTGGCGGGACTCGGCGAGCGCTTTCATTCGGGCACGCACGATCTGATGTCGCAGTTGCGCGGCCTGCTCACGCGACGCTCGCGCGAACATCGTCATGCGCTGTCGTGGATGCTCGTCACGCTCGAAGTCGGACAGGCGATGATCGATCTGCGCAACGAAGCGCGTGCGTTGCAAGCACAGCGCTTTCCCGATGCATTGCGCATCGCGTGGAGCACGTCGCTCGCGCGCGTGCTGCGCGATATCGCGGTGCTTTTTCGCACGCCGGACAGCGCGACGCTGCGTCGTGCGATCGGTTCGGTCGTCGCGTCGATCCTGATCGCGCAGAGCATGCTCGAACTCGCGCGCGCCGAGCGCGATGCGCGTCACGACATGCAACGCGTGCTCGCGTGCCTGCACTTCATTCGCACCGCGCTCGTCGATCCCGATGCGCCTTTCGTGCCTGCGCATGAAAAGGTGCCTTCCTGGCGTAGCGATTAATTCACGGCCTCGTGCGCCCTATAGTGGAGTCGATTCATCGTCGGCGCGCTTATTTGCCGCACTTCCACGACGGTTTCAGACGACCGTATGTGCATCCGATTGGATCGAGCGCAAAGTGGTACGGCATTGGAACAATGTCTTTCAACCTTGCGATCTCGATGACAAAGCGCGCTACCTATAATCGCCTTCGGTTAAACGAAGCTCTGGAAGATAGACGTCGATGTACGAAGACCGCATTCGCTGTGCCGCCTTGCGCGGGAAGATCACCTCGGCCGCCGAAGCGGCCCGACTCGTGCGCGACGGCATGATCGTCGGCGCGAGCGGCTTTACGCGCGCAGGCGACGCGAAGGCCGTGCCGCTCGAAATAGCGCGCCGCGCCCGCGAGGAAAACGAGCCGTTACGCATCACGCTCATGACGGGCGCGTCGCTCGGCCATGACACGGACCGCATCCTCACCGAAGCCGGCGTGCTCGCGCGCCGCCTGCCGTTTCAGGTCGATACGACCTTGCGCCGCGCGATCAATCGCGGCGACGTGATGTTCGTCGACCAGCACCTGTCCGAAACCGTCGAACTGCTGCGCGCGAATCGCCTCGGCAAGCTCGATCTCGCGATCATCGAAGCCGCCGCGATCACGGAGACGGGCGGCATCGTGCCGACGACTTCGGTCGGCAATTCCGCGAGCTTCGCGATACTCGCCGAACGCGTGATCGTCGAGATCAATCTGGCGCAGCCGATCGCGCTAGAAGGGCTGCACGACATCTGGATTCCCGAGCACCGGCCGCAACGCGAGCCGCTTCCGATCGTGCGCACGGATGACAGGATCGGCGTGGCGGCCATCGAGATTGCGCTCGACAAGATCGCCGCCATCGTCATCACGAACACGCCGGACAGCGCGTCCACCGTCTTGCCCGCCGATGAAGACACCGCGCTGATCGCGGGTCATCTGATCGAGTTCTTTCAGCATGAAGTCTCGCGCGGCCGTCTGCCGAAACGATTGCCGCCGCTGCAGGCCGGCATCGGCACGATCGCGAACGCGGTGCTGTCCGGATTCGCCGCGTCGCCGTTCGAAGCGCTGACGATCTATTCCGAAGTGCTGCAGGACTCCACCTTCGATCTGCTCGATTCCGGCAAGGCCACGTTCGCATCGGGCGCGTCGATCACGCTGTCCGGAGAGCGGCAGGACAAGGTGTTGCGCGATATCGAACGCTATCGCGACAGGCTCGTGCTGCGGCCGCAGGAAGTGAGCAACCATCCCGAAGTCATCCGGCGTCTGGGCCTCATCGCGATCAATACGGCGCTCGAAGCCGACATCTACGGCAACGTGAATTCGACGCACGTCGGCGGCACGCACATGATGAACGGCATCGGCGGCTCGGGCGATTTCGCGCGCAATGCCGCCTACGCGGTCTTCGCGACGAAATCCGTCGCGAAGGACGGACGCATTTCGAGCATCGTGCCGATGGTGCCCCATTGCGATCACAACGAACACGATGTCGATATCGTCGTGACCGAGCGCGGGCTTGCCAACCTCACCGGCCTCGCGCCACGCGAACGCGCGATGAGCGTGATCCAGAACTGCGCGCATCCGCTTTACCGCGATCTGTTGCGCGACTATTACCGCGATGCAGCAGCGGCCGGTGGCCACACGCCTCATCGTCTCGATCAGGCATTTTCGTTTCACACGCGCTTCGCGGCGAGCGGTTCGATGCTGCCTTGAAGCGAATTCGCGCGCGTTATGCTGCGCCGCGAAAGCGAATGCCGCGCGAGAACGAAGCCGTTGCACGAAGATTAGGCGCACAATGGCGGGAGCCTGCTTGGGCTGGCGAACAGGAGGAGCATCATGACCGCCATCACCTGGGTGCTTGCCGCCGATGCCAGCCGCGCCCGGATCTTCGAGACGCAAGGACTGAAGCTGGACTTGCGGCAAGTCGAGGACATCAGGAACCCGGCTACGCGCGCGACGGAAACGGCAGAAAGAGACCGGGAAACATTCGCCAGGACCGTCGGCGAGTATCTCGAACAAAGCCGTCTGCATCAACGATTCGATCGCTTGCGACTCGCGGTCGAACCTCGGTTTCTCGGCCTGTTACGAAATCATCTGAGCGGCGAAACGCTCAAGCTCGTCTACGAGGAAGTCAACGGCGACGTGTCGAACACGGACACGCGCGATATGCGCCGTCATCTCGACCGGCCCTGAACAGCGCTTAGAGCGCGCCGTTTCCCGCGAGGAGAGACGGCGCGCCACGAATCACGCCGCGGGCGTGATGTTCTGATTGCTACGGAACACGTTGTCCGGATCGTAACGCCGCTTCACTTCGGCGAGCCGCTCGTAGTTCGGGCCATACGCCGCCTTCACGCGTTCGCCTTCTTCACCGGTCATGAAATTCACGTAGACGCTGCCGATTGCGTGCGGCGTCATCGCGGCGAACATGTCGCGCGCCCACTTCGTGCACTTCTCGTCGTCGGCGGCATCGCTCCAGCGGCCGTGAATGTTGATGGTATAGATCGAATCGCGATTCGCGTAAGCCGTCGCATCGACGGGAACGCGGTTCGTCTGTCCGCCCATCGCGCCGATGAACACCTCGCATTGCGTCGACGGTAGCGATTTCACCGCATTCGTCAGGATGTCGAACGTTTCGTCGTTCAGACTCGCGAAGTTGTGCGACTTCCAGTAGTTGCGCTCGCCGGGTGTCAGCAGCGGATCGAACGCCTTCTGCCATGCGGCGAAAGGCATTGCCCCTAGATGCTCGCCGTAGGGCGTGCCGAAGCTGCGCACGGGCGCAAGCGCCCTTTCACCGTTTTCGACCGGCCCGACATAGCAACTCGCCATCACGACGACCGGCTTGCCGTGAACGCTCTCGGGCAGGAACGGCAACGGCGGCGCGAGACGCAACACGGCCCATACGGTCAAATCGTCGGAACTTTGCGCGACGAACTCGCGATACTTCGGCAGCACTTCGTCGGCCTGTTCGAGCGGATACACGACGAGGCCGCCGTAGATCTGCGGACCCACTTCATGCAACCGGTATTCGAACAGCGTCACGACGCCGAAGTTGCCGCCGCCGCCGCGCAACGCCCAGAAGAGATCGGGATCGCTGTCCGCGCTCACGCGCCGCCATGTGCCGTCCGCCGTGACGATCTCCGCCGCGACGAGGTTATCCACCGTCACGCCGAACTTGCGGCTGATCCAGCCGAAGCCGCCGCCGAGCGTGAGACCCGCGACGCCTGTCGTCGAGTTGATGCCGAGCGGCGTCGCGAGGCCGAATGCCTGTGCTTCGTGGTCGAAGTCGGAGAGCAGCGCGCCAGGTTCGACATACGCGCGTTTCGCTTGCGGATCGATGCGCACGGATTTCAGCGCGGAGAGATCGATCATCAAGGCGTCGTCGCTGACTGCGCTGCCCGCGATGTTGTGCGATCCGCCGCGAATCGAGACCAGAAGGCCGTTGTCGCGCGCGAACGCGAGTGCGGCGATCACGTCGGCGGTGCCCGCGCAACGCACGATGAGCGCGGGGCGCCTGTCGATCGTCGCGTTCCAGACCTTGCGTGCTTCGTCGTAGTCGGTTTGCTCCGGTGAGATGATCCTGCCTCTCACCGACGCCTTGAGGGTGTCGATCGCTTCGCCTGAGATATTGACCATTGTGAGACCTCGCTGCTGAATGAAGCGCTGCAACGTTTCCGACCCTGCCAGTTGGTACGCGAAAGCGCAAGGAACCCGCCATCGGATCGTGCGTGGCGTGTCGATCGGATGCACACCTGAGAGACCACGAGAACGGGGATGAATTGCGAAAAGCGGACGCTTGGGTCCGCTCGTTGATTTAATGCTTCAGGTTATGCAATGTAAAGTGCCCGACCAGTTAAATCATGCACGCGATCTAGCATGTATCGGACAAAGTTGCCGATGCGCGCCGATAGCGAATTGGGTACTTCATGAGTTTGATTCGGATCACTTATATTCGACATCGATTAAGGACACACTGCTTACTTAGAAAGCGCAACGGGCGCCTTGCGGCGCCCGTCCATTTGCATCACGGCACTACGCTTCTCAAGCCCGTTCCAGCACCGCCATCTCCCGCACCACCACGAGCAGCATCGACAGACTCGCCCCGCCGCTCGCCCGCAATTCCGCCAGGAGCCGCGTATAACGATCCAGCGCGTCCTGCCGCTTCGCACGCCAGCTTTCGACGATCACATCGGGCGCATCGATGCCGCGCGATTGTTCCAGCGCACTCACGGTCAGCGCACGCTTCAATCGCGCAAGCTCTTCCAGCGCCGCCGCGCGCGCGAGCAGATCCCAGTGCGTGACGATCGGCAGCGCCATCGCCCGTTCGGCGATACCGCGATAATCGAGCAACGTGCCGATGCCGAAGTACACGCTCGCGACGAGTTCGAGACTGCGCTCCGAGCACGCCGCCACTTCCGCGCTGTCGAGCACGGCCGTCGCGATTTCGCCGCTCGCGACGCGCGCCGCGAGGGTGCTCTCGACGCCCGCATCCTCGAGTTCGCGCCGGCGCGCATACCATGCGTCGAGCTGCGGCGCGGGCAGAAGCGCGGGCAGTTGCGGTGCAAGCCGGTGCGCCGCCTCGCGGCAGCGCGCGAGCACGCCGCGCGCTTCGTGTGCGGCAAACCCGTTGTGCATCAGATGGCGCAGGAACCAGAGCGAGGTATCGTCGAGCAGACGCACGACATCGACGAACATACGCGCCTGCACTTCATCCGCGACGATATTGTCGAGCCTGTCGATGCTGCCCCACAGATCGTCGAGATCGAAGACGTCGCGCACCATCAGCACCGCGCGCACGATATCGCTCGGGCACGCATCGGTCTCTTCCATCAGCCGATGCACGAAGGTGCAGCCCACGCGATTGACGAGCGCATTGGTCAGATGCGTCGCGAGAATTTCGCGCTTCAGCGGATGGCGCTGCATCGTCTCGCTATAGCGCTGCTGCAAGGGCTTCGGGAAATAGTCGGGCAGCATGTCCGCGACGAGCGCATCTTCGGGCACGTCCGAATCGAGCAGTTCGTCGTAGAGCCACATCTTGCCGTAGGCGAGCAGCACCGCGCGCTCGGGCGATGTCAGTCCCGACTTCGCGGCCGCGCGCTCGGCGATCTCGTCGTCCGAAGGCAGGAACTCGATCCTGCGCTTCAAGCGCCCCGCGCGTTCGAGAAAGCGCATCATGCGCGCCTCGGCGTCGAGCGTCTCGGCTTCGTGACGCTTCGCGATCGACAGCGCCTGCGTCTGCGCGTAGTTGTCCTTCAGCACGAGCAGGCCGACTTCATCGGTCATCTCGGCGAGCAGCGCGTTGCGTTGTTTCTCGGTCATCTCGCCATCCGCGACGACGAGCCCGAGCAGAATCTTGATGTTGACCTCGTGATCCGAACAATCGACGCCCGCGGAATTGTCGATCGCGTCCGTGTTCATGCGCCCGCCATGCTGCGCGAACTCGATGCGCCCCAGTTGCGTGAAGCCGAGATTGCCGCCTTCCGCGACGACCTTCACGCGCAGTTCCGCGCCGTTCACGCGCACGGCGTCATTGGTGCGATCGCCGACTTGCAGATGCGTCTCCGCGCTCGACTTCACATACGTGCCCACGCCGCCGTTGTAGAGCAGATCGGCTTCGGCAAGCAGGATCGCGCGAATGAGTTCGTTCGGTGCTAGCACCGATGCGCTGATGCCGAGCGCCGCCTGCACTTGCGGCGAGATCGGAATCGACTTCGCCGTGCGCGGATAGACGCCGCCGCCCGTCGAGATCAGCGAAGCATCGTAGTCGGCCCAACTCGAACGCGGCAGCGCGAAAAGACGCGCGCGTTCCTCGAAGCTCGTCGCCGCATCCGGCACGGGATCGAGAAACACATGCCGATGATCGAACGCCGCGATCAGCCTGATATGGCGCGACAGCAGCATGCCGTTGCCGAACACGTCGCCGGACATGTCGCCGACGCCGACCACGGTGAAATCCGTCGTCTGCGTATCGAAGTTCATCTCGCGGAAATGGCGCTTCACCGATTCCCACGCGCCGCGTGCGGTGATGCCCATTTTCTTGTGGTCGTAACCGACCGAGCCGCCGGACGCGAATGCATCGTCGAGCCAGAAGCCGTATTCGTGCGCGATCGCGTTCGCGTAATCGGAGAAAGTGGCCGTGCCCTTGTCCGCCGCGACGACGAGATACGGATCGTCGGGATCGTGACGCACGACGTCCGGCGGCGGCACGATGCCGTCGGGCGTGCGGTTGTCGGTCACATCGAGCAGGCCGCGCAGGAACATCTGATAGCACGCGACGCCTTCGTTGAGAAACGCTTCGCGGTCCGTCGCGGGCGGCGGATTCTTCACGACGAAGCCGCCTTTCGATCCCACCGGCACGATCACCGTGTTCTTCACCATCTGCGCTTTCATGAGGCCGAGCACTTCGGTGCGGAAATCCTCGCGTCTGTCCGACCAGCGCAGCCCGCCCCGCGCGACGCGTCCGCCGCGCAAGTGCACGCCTTCCACGCGCGGCGCATAGACCCAGATCTCGAACATCGGCTTGGGCTCGGGCAGGCCCGGCACCTTCGACGGATCGAGCTTGAACGACACATACGGACGCGCCTGGCCATTCGCATCGCGATGGAAATGGTTGGTGCGCACCGTCGCCGTAATGACGCCGAGGAACTGGCGCAGGATGCGGTCTTCATCGAGGTTCGGCACCTGATCGAGCGCCGCTTCGATATCGGCGAGCACGCGTTCGGCAGCCTTCTCGCGATCTTCGGCCGAACCGCCGCGCGCCGGATCGAAGCGCACCATGAAGAGTTGCAGCAGCTTCTTCGCGATCGGCGGATTGCCGATCAGCGCGCGCTCGATATACGCGTCGCTGAACGTGGAGCCGACCTGCCGCAGATACTTCGCGTACGCGCGCATGAGCGTCACGTCGCGCGCGCCGAACTGCGCACGCAACACGAGGCGGTTGTAGTCGTCGTTCTCGATCTCGCCCGACCACACGCTCGCGAACGCATTCTCGAAGAGCGGCTTCACGCGATCGATATCGAACTCGACATCGTCCTGCAATTCGAGGCCGAAATCGTGGACCCATGCATTAGGCGCGCCGGTCGGCTCGATCAGATACGGCCGCTCTTCATCGACGCGCACGCCGAGATGTTCGAGCATCGGCAAGCTATGCGACAGCGCGATCGGATCGCCTACACGATAAACCTTGAAGCGGAACGCGCGCCGCCCGGCTTCGATCGGACGATACAGGCTCATCGACAAACCGCCGGGGCTCGTGTGCGTCGCCTCGATCAGTTCGATGTCGCGTACCGCCGTGCGCGCCGGATAGTCTTCGCGATAACCGGCGGGGAACGAATCGGCGTAACGCTGTAGCAGACGATTGCCCGCCTCCTCGCCGTGACTGTCGATGAGCGCATCGGCGAGATCGTCCTGCCAGCGGCGCGCCACCTGCACGATGCGCGCTTCGAGTTCGCGTGTATCGACTTCGGGCATCGCGCCCCGGTCTGCGCGCACGACGATATGAATTCGCGCGAGCGGCGATTCGGACAAAAGCGGCGTGAACTCGATGCTCTTGCCGTTGAACGCCTCCATCAACACCTTGCTGATGCGGCGGCGCAGGTCGGTGTTGAACTTGTCGCGCGGCACGAAGACGAGGCACGACACGAAACGGTCGAAGCGGTCGCGCCGCACGAAGAGGCGCGTGCGCTGATGTTCCTGCAAACGCAGCACACCGATCGCGATATCGAAGAGCACGTCTTCATCGGCCTGAAAAAGCTCGTCGCGCGGATACTGCTCCAGCACCGAGATGAGCGACTTCGCGAGATGCCCTTTTTCGAGGAAACCCGCACGCCGCACGATGTTCGCGCATTTGCGCCGCACGATCGGGATTTCGGAAGTCGGCACGAGATACGCGGTCGATGTATAGAGGCCGAGAAAGCGCCGCTCGCCGGTCACCTTGCCATCGGGCGACGTGCGCTTCACGCCGACATAGTCGAGATAGCCCGGCCGATGCACCGTCGCGCGCGAATTGGCCTTCGTGAGAAAGATCGGCGCCGCGCCTTCGATGATCGCGGCCGCGCCCGGCGGCAGCGGCGTCACGTCGCCCGCCGAGGGCGCGCGCAAGGTCTCGCGCAGAATGCCGAGGCCCGAGCCCGCGACGCCGCGCAGCGCGGGGCCGCCTTCATGCTCGACGAGCTCGTAATCGCGACAGCCGAGGAAGGTGAAATGATCCGCGACCATCCATTCGAGGAACGCGCGGGACTCGATGCCGTCGGGCGTCGTGTCGCGCGTCTTCAGTTCGCCGATCGCGACGCGCGCCGATTCGACCACCTTCGGCCAGTCCTCCACCGCCGCGCGCACGTCACCCAGCACGCGCGCGATGTTGTCGCGCACTTCTTCGAGACGCTCGCCGTCGCCGCAGCGGTCCACTTCGAAATGGATGAACGATTCGAGCTCGGAGTTGCCGTCGCCCGCTTCGGCGTGTCCCTGACCGATCCGCTCGATCTCGCCCGCATGCGCGCCCTTGCCGGCGCGCCACACGCGAAACACCGGATGAATCGCCGAATGCAGCGCGAGGCCGAGGCGGTTGAGCTCCATCGTCACCGAATCGACGAGAAACGGCATGTCGTCGTTGACGATCTCGACGACCGTGTGATCCGAATGCCAGCCGTGCTGCTCCAGATTCGGGTTGTAGACCCGCAGCACCTCGCGCCCGCGCACGAACTTCTGCGCAGTCTGCCAGTGCGCCATCGCGGCGCCGTAGAGATCGGCGACATCGCGGCTCGCGATATCCTCGACATCGACCTGCTCGTAGTAATAGCGAAGAAGCGGTTCGATGACCTTGAAGGTCGGTTCCGGCAATCGTCCCCGCGCGAAGTCCAGAAGATCGTTGATGAGTTGTTCGACCCGCGCTTCGTTCTTGACCAGCATGGTGTCCTCCCGAGTCTTTCGGTTGCGATGCGGTTGCGGCACACTCTTCAGTCAATCAACGAGATTATGCGCCGGCCCGCGCTTTTGGCCCCGGGTCGGGCATGTGCGGTTGCACAAACACGGTGCGCGCATTTCCGGTACCTTAGCCTCGCCGCGTGACCTTTGCGCGACATCGGCTTTCGGCTATCGTCGAGAGCGGCGCATCGAACCGACGGAGGAGCACCCATGCAGGTCACCACGCAAGAGACAGCGCAGCAAACGGTCGTCACGGTGCGGCCGCAGGAGAAACTCGCCACGGTTCAGCATCTGCCCTATTTCATCGGTTTGTCGGCGGCGACGGCCGGCACGCGCGGCCTCGCGATGCATCTCGTCGTCGTGCCGCCGGGCGGGCGTGGCGAGCCGCATGTCCACGTGGGCTACGAGACGGGCATCTATATTCTGGAAGGACGCATCGAGACGCGCTATGGGCCGGGACTGGCGGAATCGGTCATCAACGAGCCGGGCGACTTCGTGTTCATTCCGCCCGGCGTGCCGCATCAGCCGGTCAATCTGAGCGCGACCGAGCCTGCCCGCGCCGTGATCGCGCGCAACGATGCCAACGAGGCGGATCGCGTCGTGCCGTACGATCCGCGGGAAGCGCCGGCGTCCTAGTCGCCGGCCGCGCCCATTCCCGGAAGATCGACGTAGCCGCTGTCGGCGAAGCGCGCGCCGCCGAACGCGCCGCCCGCGAGCTTGCCGCGCACCGCATACGAAACCTTGCTGACCGTACCGCCGTTCGCGAAGCCGAACGCCTGTCGCGCGACCGAGAACGCCGATACGGTCACCGGCACCGACACCACCGTCTCGCCGAAACGCGGCACCGTCCCGCGCTGATCGCTCACGCCGCTCGCGAACGCGCGGCCGTTGAGGTCGAGATCGAGCGCGACGCCGTCGAAGTCGATCGGCGCATCGTTCGGGTTCTGCACGCGCAGCTTCACGGCGAAGCGCATTTCGAGCCCCTGGCCTTCGAGCGGCTCGATGCCCGCGACCGTCACGCGCATCGCGTCGCGGTTGAAGAAACCCGCGCAGCCGTCGAGCGCGAGCATCGCGAGCAACGCGGCGAAGAAGAGAAGGAAGCGATTGCGCATCGGGTTCGGTTGCATGGAAACGTGACTCCTCGCGATGACGTGCTAGATATGCAGCGCATTGAGCAGCATGCGCCCATAGGCATGATGAAACCAGACATCGTCGACGACGAACAGCGCCGCGGCCCACGAAGCGGCGACGATGATCAGATCGCAATGCCCGCTCGTCCACAGTCTGAGCGAATGACGCCCGACGATCCACGGCACGCCGAGCGGATTCGGCCAGTCCGCGAAGAGATGCATGAGGCCGCCGCACGCGAAGCCGAACGCGACGGGCGCCGCCGGATGCCGCCCGAGAAAGTGATATGAAAGCGCAAGGAGCGCGGCCCAGCCGATGCCCCAGTGCGTGAGCGTGCGATGCGTGATCCAGAGTCTGCGGGCGCGCGTCCACCATGCGACTTCGAGCCAGTCGGGCGCGGTGGCGCCGACGATGCCCGCCACCAGCGCCAGCGCGCCCGACATCATGTCGGCATCCGCGAACCGCGCCGGATGCATCACGACCGCCGCCGCGATGATGCCTGCCGCCCATCCGGTTGCGTGATGCGCCTTGCTCGATGCCATGAAAAACCTGCCTTTGTCGCCCATGCCGAAAGAGCGCGCATGTTCGCACGGCGGGCATATCCGTAGCCGGGCTGAAACATAAACTTACGGAATTGCGCGCATCGAAACACGCTTGTGATCACAACGGCGGCGAGGCGGCGCGGCGTTGACTAAAATGGTTGCTAGACTGCTGCGCAATTCACGCTGCGGACGCTGCCGATGCGTCCCACGCCCGCCTGCGCATCAGGCATTGAACGTATCCATACCCATCCGGCCGTCATGCAACAGTTGAAATACCTGAGCGCCTACCCGAACACGCTACAGGACAAGGTGCGCCGACTGATCGCCCAGCAACAACTGGGCGCTTATCTCGACGCGCGCTATCCGAGCAAGCACGCGGTTCAGTCCGACCGCGCGCTCTATCAGTATTGCTCGGACCTGAAGCAGGAATTCCTGCGCGTCGCGCCCGCAATCGACAAGGTTTTCTACGACAGCAAGCTCGACGTGCTGCGTCACGCGCTCGGCCTGCACACCGCGATCTCGCGCGTGCAGGGCGCGAAGCTCAAGGCGAAGAAGGAAATCCGCATCGCGTCGCTCTTCAGGGACACCGCGCCCGAGTTTCTTCGGATGATCGTCGTGCATGAACTCGCGCATCTGAAGGAAAGCGATCACAACAAGGCGTTCTATCGGCTGTGCGAGTTGATGCAGCCGGGCTACCATCAGATCGAATTCGACTTGCGGCTCTATCTCACGCAGCGCGATCTCGCGCGTACCAAGGCGGCGTGAGCGTCGCTGCGCTGCATCAATATGACCAGGCGAGCGCGGCTGCGTATCCGCAAGGCGCTTCCAGCGAAACGGCGACGAACGCGCCCGCTTCACGCGTGAGCGCATAACGATCGCCTCTGCGCGGCAGCACGGAAAAGCTCGTCATCGTGATCGCCGCGCCGCCGATGCCGACGCCGTGCGCCTTCAGCACCGCCTCTTTCGCCGTCCAGCAGTCGAAGAACCTGGCGTTCTGCGCGGGCTCTTCGGGCAGCGCTTCGATCTCGTGGCGCTCCATGTCGGCCAGCACGGCGGGCGCCAGTTCGCGCCATTTGAACGTCGCGCGGGCTTCTTCGATATCGACACCCACACGCCTTTCCCGCGATACCGCGATCAGACCGAACGCGCCCGAATGCGACACGTTGAAATCCGGCGCGTCCGGATGCGCGAGGAACGGCCTGCCGCGGTCGTCGGCGTCGAGCATGAGACTCGCGGCATCGCGATCCGTATCGGCGGCGACCACATGCCGCAGCGCGCAACGCAGCGTGGCAAAACGCGCGGCATCCGCATGACGCAGGAAGCGCGCGGCGCGAGCGCGCTCGCTCGCGTTCATCGCGGCGTAAGCGGCGCTGTCGAGCGGCGCGGAGAAATCGATTTGAACCTGCCACACGCGCACGTCTGCGGGCGCATCGGCGGGAAGGGGCATCGGTTGAATGTCGAAGGGAATCGTCGTTGCCGTCATTTGGGTGCGTACTGTGCCTCGCCATTGCCGAAGGACCAGTTCTCCTTCTTCACTTCGACGAGACTGATGAACACGTCCTCGCGCCGCAGTTTCAGGCGTTCGTGCAGGCCATCGGCGACGGCCTTGTAGAACGCGCTTTTCTTCACGACATCGCGGCCTTCGTTGAGCGTGACCTGGATCACGACGCAATCATCCGTGCGGCTGATGCCGAGATACGTGCGATCGACGATGAAATCCGACGCGCCATGCTCGGCGACGATCTGAAAGCGATCGTTCTCGGGCACATCGAGCGTGGTGCGCATCGCGTCGTACACCACGTCGCCGATGGCCGTGCGATATGCGCTGTCCTTGCCTTTCTGCAGATCGATGCGAACGAGCGGCATGAGTCTCTCCTCGTGAATGGTTTCAGCGATAGTCCGGATGCAGCAGCAGTTGCGGCAAGCCCGCGCGATCGACATACACGACCGCGTTCTGCCCGAATTCGGTCATCAGCGCATCGGCGGTGGCGTGCGTCGCGCCGAGCACGAGAAGGCTCGCTTCGGCCAGCCAGATGTTCTTCGGATCGATGCCCTCGCCTGGCAGCGCGCGCAAGCCTGACTGCCCGACGCGCTCGATCAGCTTGCGCTGACGCGTCGCGTTCTCCTCGGGCGCAAGCTCCTGACCGAACGGATTGAACGCAGTGACGAACACGGCGCTCGCGACATCGTGTTGCGCGAGCAACGACGCCGCTTCGGCATTCGCGACGCCGATTTTCATATCGATGCGCGGCTGCGCATCGATCCGATAAATCGCCGCGTGATACACAGCGAGCGTCGCGGGCGGCAGTCCTTGCGTGCGCGTCAGAACGATCGGCTGGCCGTGCGGCGTGGCGCGTGCGGCCTCGTCCCATTCGACGCGCCGCTGCGCGAGCGTCTCCTCGCTCACGCAGCCCTTTTCGGCCGTCAGGCGTTCGAGCGCGCTCAGCCAGTGCGTGTAGTAGGTATCGCCGTGGTCGGGATCGCCCGCCGCCTGCGCATCCCTGATCGCGACGCTCAACGCGTGCGCCCACTCCTTCCACGTGAACACGCCGCGCTCGTACAGCGCGAGCGTCATCGCGAAAGCCTGCGCTTCCCACGGCGCGCGAAACACCGGGCCGGCCTCGTCGAAAGGCAATTCGGGCAGGACGGCGCGCAACTCATGCAGCTTCGGTTCGTTCGAGGTCATGTCACGCGCGCGCGGCGTCGAGATAAGGTTCCCAGCAATCGACGCACACCGACGACGCGGTCGTGTCCGGTCCCCACAACGCTTTCGCATCGAAACGCACGGTATAGAGCCAGTGCGGGTGCTCGCCATTGCCGAGCGCGTTTTCATCGGGGAACACATGCGTGCCGCGCACCGCGACGATGCGCCCGGGCTTCCCCCTGCAATAGCGCGGCAGGCGCGTATGCGTCGGCGGATTCATCAGCTTCGTGCGAACTTCATCGCCGACAGCGAAGCGCGCCGCCGATGTCGCCGGACGTTCGACCGGCGAACCGCGCAACAGCGCCGCGCTCACGTCCACCGCCTTCAGCACGCGCACGTCCGGCTTCGCGGCGGTCTGCGAGCGGCCGCTCGCGATTTCGTCCGCGCTCGCGAGCCCCTTCGCCATCAAGAGCTTCTTCAAACCCTCGAACCAGATTTCGTAGTAACTGCTGCCGAGATATTGCGCGGGCGGCAGGCTTTCGCGCGCGGCACGCGACGTGTCGATGTTCCATTGGCCCGTTGCGCCCATCGCGAGCGTGACGGCCAGAACCCGCCGCTCCCACTCCGCATGAAACGGCGCTGCGCCCGGCATGTCGCAGGCATCGATTTCGACCGGACCGAACGCCTGCATGCCGCCCATGTCGTGCGCCGCGTTCATGCCGATGCTCCCGTTGCCTGCGATGGCGCGAGCGCGAGGCCCGTGCCGATCATCGAATCGCGCGTGACGAGGTCCGCGAGCGCGTCTTCGTCGAGATGATCCGTACCGGCCGGACGCATCGGCACGACGAGATAGCGCACTTCGGCGGTCGAATCCCACACACGCAACTCGACGTGTTCGGGCAATGCGACGCCGAAGTCCTTCAGCACGCCGCGCGGATCGATCACCGCGCGCGAGCGATACGGCGCGGACTTGTACCACACGGGCGGCAGCCCGAGCACGGACCACGGATAGCACGAGCACAGCGTACAGACGACCATGTTATGTACGTCCTCCGTGTTCTCCAGCGCGACCATGTGCTCGCCTTGACGCCCGGTGTAACCGAGCGATGCGATGGCGGCGCTGGCGTCGTCCAGCAGCCACGCGCGAAACGCCGGATCGCGCCACGCCTTCGCGACCACGCGCGCGCCGTTGCGCGGCCCGACCTTGTGTTCGTAAGTCTCGACGAAGACATCGAGCGCCTGCGGATCGATATAGCCCTTCTCGACCAGCAGCGATTCGAGCGCGCGCACGCGCAAATCCATCTCGGGCAGCGCGCTGGCTTCGTGATCGTGATCGTGATCGTGGTGATGAGGATGATCGTGGCTCATGTGCGGACTCGCGAATGGCACAGACGTCACACGTTACCGGAGTGCGCGCGCGCGTGCAAACGTCGGCACGGCCGCCTGCACGCCGCCTATACTTTGATCAGCGTCTCATGCGAGGAGGATGCCATGACACGCAAGTACATCGATTGCCGCGAATGCCCGAGCGACGTGAAGTGCAGCGTCGCGCTTTCCGCCGACACCGAGGACGAACTGATGGAAGCCGCCGTGCAGCATGCGGTCGCGGTGCATCAGCATACCGATTCGCCCGAGTTGCGCTCACAACTGAAGACCTTCTTCCACGAGGGCGCGCCGCCTGCGTGATCGCGGTTTGCCGGTCTTCAGCCGAGCTCGAAAGTCGTCACGCCGAACACGTTAGCAAGCGGCACGTCCGGGGCCGCCTGCGTGTACATGCGCGCCGTTTCGAAGACGCTCTTCATGTCGTGCTCGACGGCGAGCGCGAGCGCGGCGGGATTGCTTTCGGGCACGTCGAGGAACACGGTCTCGCCCGGCAGCGCGGACACGAGCGCGCGATACAGCGCACGCGCGGTCGCGAGATCGTCGGCGAACAGCGGACCGATCTTGTGACCCATGCCGCAACGCCGGATCACGGCGAGGCCGCGCACCGCGTCGCCATCGAGCGCGGCGAGTGCGCGCGCGTGCTTTTGCGGCTGCGACAGCCACGCGCGCAGGAACGCGGCGCGCTCGCAGGCGAACATGCGCGTGTCGTAGCCGAGCAGGCGATCGAAGGGAACAGCCGAGGCATCGGCGATCGTCACGCCATCGACAGAATCTTCATCCGCCGACGCGACGCCTTCATAGCGCACGTTCCGATACGCGAGCACGAAGCCCGATTTGCGATAGTTCGGCTGCTGCGCGAGCACGCCGTCGAGCCCGATGTTGCGCGCGCCGAGATAGCGCATGCCTTCGTTCCACAGGCGCATGCCGAAGCCCTTGCCGCGCCATTCCGGGCACACGATATACAGGCCGATGAAGCCGAATGCATCGCCGTATGCGACCGCGGAGATGCAGCCGACCGGCGTGCCGTCCCACGTGCCCACGAAGAAGCCCTGCGAGTCGGCGGCGAAGAAAGAGCGGGCGTCGTCGAGGCCCGGATTCCATCCTTCGGTCGCGGCCCAGTCGAGTGCGACATCGACATCGCGCGGCGTCATGCGGCGCAGGGCGAAGCGGGGATCGTCGGGTGCGGCGTCAGATGGACAGGGAACGGACGGCATGTGACACGCCTTGTCGGAATGCAGGTGCGTTCAGTGTCGCGCGTTTCTGGTGCAGGGGAAAGATGCAGCGAGGGATGGGTACAACGGGGAAGTGGCGGGACAGCGGAAGGACATCGGGGCGAACGTGCTCGCCCCGGTCAGGAGTACCCCTGGCGCCGCTCGCCGCGGCTGAAGCTCTGGCGCGAGCGCCAGTCTTCCGAGCGCAGGACGTGCTCGCCGTCCTCGCGCGCCGCTTCTTCGGAATCGAAGCCTTCGTCGCTATACGCGACGACCTTCATTCCGCCCCCCGCCGCTCGCTCGACGGTGATGCCCCAATGCCACCCGCCTTCCTGATGGAAGATATGCAGAGTCGGTTTCGACGATGTGGTCTGTTCCATATGTGCGGCTCCTTCAAGCAGACGCCCGTACTGCTTACCGGCCCTGCCCGATGAAACGCTCTGTGCGTACCGGCGTTTGATTGTTCGTGTCGATGCTTCTCGATGCGTGAAGCGAAGGGCTCATGCCACCCGCCAGGAACAGCATACGCAATGCGATGCTGCGTTGCAACACGAGGTTTCCCTATGCGTGGCCGCAACAGCACACGCTTTACAAGAATTAACAAGAATAAGCAGGAATGTCGCGATCGTTGCATGCAGTAAGCGGCGGAAACGCCGCGTGCTGCGCGGGATTCACTCGCCGTCCCAATAGCCGAGCGAATCGCTTGCGCGAAAGACGGCGCGCAGCCCTTTGACGCCCGGCTCATCGACGACGAGCACGGCCTGGCGGCCCGTATCCGGATACTCGACCACTTCGGGCGACTGCATCGTGCTGATCGCGAGATAGCGCAGCGTCTGCGTGCTCGTCTTGACGATCTGATGCGCCGTGTCGGCATTGCCCGGCGGACACGCGATGACATCGCCCGCGCGAATCGGATGCGTTTCCCCGCCGAGCCGCACTTCGCCCTCGCCTTCGATGACGAAGAACATCTCCTCGTTCACGCGATGATGATGAAACGGGAACGCGCGCTTGCCCGGTTCGAGCACGATGAGGCTGTAGCCGAGCTTCTTCGCGCCGATCATGCCGCCGATACGCGCGATGCGCGGCGCGTAGCGTTCGGCGGCTGCGCCCGTCGGTGCGAATTCGGGCGGCAGCGGTTGAGGATCGAGCGTATCGAGATTGACGATGGGCGTTTTCATGATGTCTTGAGTATCGAAGTCATGCGCTTGTCGCGCGAATGTCACGCGTGCTTTCGTGCTCGCCGAGCCACGCGGCGATCGCGTTGCACGTCCACTCGGCATCGTCGTGCGGCAGATCGTGGCCGGCCCACGGATGCACCCTGTGCGGCGCGCGCCATTGCTTCGCGATGCGCGCCGAGCATACCGGATCGACGAGCCGGTCAGCCGCCGACGACAGCAGCAGCACCGGACAGCGCGGCGCATCGCGGGCCGCGTGAAAGCGAGCCGCTGCCGCGAGCTGCCGCAGCGCATTCGATGCGCTCGCGCCATGCGTGCGCCGAAGCTGCGCCCAGTGCGCAATGTCCGCATCGCGCGAGTCAGCACGGTTGCATGTGAGGTCGAAAATCATCTCCTCGCATCGTTCGGGTTGCGTCCATATCATCGCGATGCGGGCGAGCATCGGCCATGCCGTGGGACGCAGGCGTTCGGGCAGGCGCGCGAACGGGCGCATGCTGGTGTTGATCAGCACGAGCCGCTCGATCTCGCCCGCGTGACGTTCGGCCCACGCGGCCGCGACCATCGCGCCGAGCGACATGGCGAGCACGCGACATGGAAAGCGCAGCTTCAGCGACGCGGCGCGCTCGCGCACGAAGTCCATCATCGCGACGACGGAATGCGGCGCCGCATGCGCGTGTTCGACGCCATTGCCCGGCAAATCGATGCACACGACACGCTCGCCCTCTTCGACGAGCCCATGCGCGACGAGTGCCGCATCGAACGCGCCCCAGTGACGCGTTTCGCGTGTGAGACCGCGCAGGAGCACCCAGTCGCTCATGACGTGCGCTGCCAGTGCGCGCGCGCGCGCCGCAACACGTCCTCGCGGAATTCGCCGCTCGGCAGCCAGCGCCGCGATGAAAACGCGGCGCGCGTGAGGAAATCGAAGAAGTTCGGATGACGCCGCAACACGCGCCGCGTGCGATGCGCCTTGATCGGATTGAAGATGCCGAGACGCGAGAACATCTGCATCGGATTCTTGCGAATCCAGCGCCACGAGCCGAGTTCGAGCGTCATCGGCAGAAAGATGTTGGGCGCGCGCGAGCGGTCATACGCGAAGTCCCACAGATCGCCGTGCAACAGGTATTGATGGCTCTGCGGCTCGAATGCGTAGCCGTGATGCGGATACGATTCCTCGAACATCGTCTTCAGCAGAAACATTTCCGGCAGATGCGCCATTTGACGCTCGGTGCGCGCGTACGGAAACCAGATGCTGTCGTCCCAGCCGAATCCCGAATGACAATCGAGCGCGAAGCTGAGCGGCCGCGACATCAGTTGCTCCTCGACGACCGAAAGCAGCGCCGCGCTCTCCACTTCCATGCGGCCGTCCACCGGCCCGCGATACCACGGCAGCCACGGCCCGATGCGCTGGCCGCCCGCGAGAAACGGCACGCGTCCCTCGGCGCTTTGCGGCGCGTTGCGCATCAGATCGACACCATTCGGATTCGCGCGGGTGCGTGCGAACATGCCGCCGGGATTGACGATCGGCATGAAGATGAGACGGATCGCGCGCAATTGATGATGCAGCGTGTCGTCCCATTCGAGGCGGCGCAACAGCGCGCGCATGTATTCGAGCACGAGCTGCGTGCCGATGCATTCGAGCCCATGCACGCCGCCGAAAAAGCCGATCGCGGGCGCTTGCGGATCGTCCGAACCGATCGCTGCGGTCAGGATCGGAAACGATTGATGGCGTGCGCGCACTTCGCCCATCGTGCGCCACGCGAAGCGCGCGCCGCCCGCGATGCGGATCGCCTTCAGTTCGTCCATCTCCGGAAATCTGCTGGTGACGGCGACGCTCGAGGTGCTCATGACGGCGGCCTTTTTGTCGTGTATTCGTTGGCTCAGGCTTTGGCTCGGTGTTGCGCGGCACTCCCCGCCCGAAAAAATCGAGTATAGGGCGCTTCGTCGGTACACGACATATCGAATATCACGCCGCGCGCACGCAAAACGCAATCAATGTACGGTGCGCTACCAAAACGGGTTCTGCACGTTCTCGTTCTGTCACCTAGAATGAAATCGCCGTGTCATGCGGTGTGAGGGTTCGTCATGTCATCCATTCCCCGTTTCATCGTCGGCGCGCTGGCATTGTGCTGCGCGGCCGCTGCGCTCGCGCAACCGCAGGCGCAAACCAGTGATCCGAACGCACCGAAAACCCGCGCGCAGGTCCGGCAGGAGTTCCTGCTCTGGCGCTCGGTCGGCTACGATCCGAATGACTGGCTGAACTATCCCGAGAATGCAATGCGCGCGAGCCGCATCATCGCGCAGCGTCAGGCTCGCGGCGAAACCTCGGTGCAGTGATACCGCATTCGTCAGGTTGATTCGACGCGCGGCTTTTGCCCGCGCAGAATGCGCCGCGCGATGCTCCAGCGATGCACTTCCGACGGACCGTCGTAGATCCGGAAGGCGCGCATGTCCGCGAAAATCCGCGCCACGACGGTTTCATGCGTGACGCCCTGACCGCCGAGCACCTGCACCGAGCGATCGACGACGCGCCACAGCGCCTCCGATGACACCACCTTCGCGACGCTCGATTCGTGCTTGCCGAGCACGCCCTGATCGAGCACCCACGCGCAGTGCCAGATGGCGAGGCGCGTCACGTGCAAATCCATTTCGTTGTCCGCGAGCATGAAGCCGACGCCTTCGTGCTCGCCCAATGCGCGGCCGAACGCCTGACGCTCTCGCGCATATGCCGTCGCGACGTCGTGCGCGCGCCGCGCGGCGCCGAGCCAGCGCATGCAATGCGTGAGACGCGCGGGCGAGAGTCGCACCTGCGCATATCGAAAGCCTTCGCCCGGCTCGCCCAATACGTTCTCTTTCGGCACGCGCAAGCCCTCGAAGCGCACGACGCCGTGGCCGCCGGTAAAACACGTGTCGAGCGAATCCATCGCACGTTCGATGATGATGCCCGCGCTCGACATATCCGCGAGGAACATCGTCGCGGGACCGTCGGCGAATTTCGCCATGATGATCGCGACCGCCGCGCCCTCCGCGCCGGTGATGAACCACTTGCGTCCGTCGATCACGTATTCGTCGCCGTCCTGCGCCGCGATGGTCTGCAGCATCGAGGGATCGGCGCCCGCGCCCGGCGACGGCTCGGTCATGCAAAAACACGAGCGGATGTCGCCCGCCGCGAGCGGCCGCAGCCAGCGTTCCTTTTGCTGCGGCGTGGCGACGGCTTCGAGCAGGTGCATGTTCCCTTCGTCGGGCGCGGCGATATTCAGCGCGACGGGACCGAGCGGCGAATAGCCCGCTTCCTCGAACAGGATGGCCTTGGCGACGTGATTCAGGCCGAGGCCGCCGAATTCGGGCGATACGTGACTCGACAACAGTCCCGCCTTGCGCCCTTTCGCAACCAGTTCGGCGCGCAGCGCTTCGTTCGGGCCGTGCGGCGTGCAACGCGGATCGCGCTCGAAGGGGATGATTTCTTCAGCGATGAAAGCGCGCACGCGCGCCTGCAGATCGGTGAGTTCGGGCGAGAGGGAAAAGTCCATCGGCAATCCTCTAAGGGAACGGGCTGAACCGAAGCTTAACCGTGCGGGCGCACTGCGCGCCAGAGGCTTTGCCCGTACATGCTCACTCGTCGTACTCGGTGTATTTGCGCGCGTCGCCCTTCACTTTGTGCGCCGGATACTTCGACCGGTTCAGCGCCATTTTTTCGATCAGCGCGAGATGCAGATCGACGTCGAGCGAATCCGCGAGCATCACGAGATACGCGAGCACGTCGGCCATCTCGTGACGGATCGCGCGTAGTTTTGCTTCGTCGAGTTCGGCCTTCTCGCCGGTGGCGAGCCATGTGAACGGTTCGAGCAACTCGCTCGCCTCGACGGACAGCGCCGCCGCGAGATTCTTCGGCGAATGAAAGCGGCTCCAGTCCCGCTCGCGGACGAACTCGCGCAGCATGTCGCGCATCTCGACGAGCTCGCTTGCGTCTTTCTGCTGATTCTGCTGCTCCATGGTCTTCCTCTGACGTTTCGTTGCGTACCTTAGCTTAGCGCGACAGCGCAACGCCTTCGCCTTTTCGCCGCTTCCGTCGATCCAACTACGCCTCGATATGTCCCAGAAGCGTGTCTCGATGTCGGAAACTCACATACATCAGGTCCAAATTCGCGAATTCGAGACAATTTGACACGCGCGGGACAATTTTCTTGCATCGATTAACTGCGACTCATAGAATCGCAGTTAATCGATGACGACGAAGACCGTCCGTCGAGCGACCCCAATATCGAATTCCAAGGAGCATCGAAATGTCCAAGCGCATTCTGGTAGTCGGAGCCGGCTTCGCCGGCATGTGGAGCGCCCTGTCCGCCGCGCGTCTCATCGATCAGCACGGCCGGACTGATATCGAAGTCGTTCTGATCGCGCCGGAGCCGCATCTGCACGTGCGTCCGCGTCTGTATGAAGAGAACGCCGCGGGCATGAAGGCGCCGCTGCTGGACATCTTCGCGTCCACGGGCGTCAGGTTCATTCAGGGTACGGTGGAGCGCATTCACGTCGAGCGCAATGAAGTCGACGTGCTCGGCGCGGACGGCACGCCGTCGTCGTTGAACTACGACCGTCTCGTTCTGGCAACCGGCAGCCGCCTGTTCCGCCCGCAGATTCCGGGGCTCGCGCAGCACGCGTTCAGCGTCGATCAGGTCGATGAAGCCGCCACGCTCGAAGCGCATATCAAGGCTCTCGCGACGCAGCCCGATACGCCCGCGCGCAATACGGTGGTCGTCGCCGGCGGCGGCTTCACGGGCATCGAAACGGCAGCGGAAATGCCGGCGCGCCTGCGCGCTGCGCTCGGCGCGGATGCGAAGGTGCGGGTCATCATCGTCGAACGCAACAAGGAAATCGGTCCGGACCTCGGCGCGGGTCCGCGTCCGGTCATCGTCGAGGCGCTCGAATCGCTCGGCGTGCAGTGGCGGCTCGGCGCGGCGGTGACGTCCGTCGATGCGAACGGTCTCAGCACGTCAGATGGCGAGCGCATCGAAGCGAGCACCGTGATCTGGACCGCCGGCGTGCGCGCGAGCGCGCTGACCGCGCAGATTCCCGCCGAACGCGACGCGCTGGGCCGCCTGCATGTGGATCGCAATCTGCGCGTGCTGGGTGTCGATACGGTCTACGCGACGGGCGATGTCGCCTACGCCGCCACCGACGACGAAGGCAATCACGCGATGATGTCCTGTCAGCACGCGATGAACCTCGGCCGCTCGGCGGGCCACAATGTCGCGGCGGATTTGCTGGGCGATGCGCCGATTCCGTACAGCCAGCCGAAATACGTGACGTGTCTCGATCTGGGCCCGTGGGGCGCGGTCTATACGGAAGGTTGGGAGCGTGAGGTGAAGATGTCGGGCGCGCAGGCGAAGCAATTGAAAACGCGCATCAACACCGAGTGGATTTATCCGCCGAGCGCGGAGCGGGCCGAGGCGTTCGCGGCCGCGGACCCGCTGCGAATCGTCGTGGCGTAAGGCGAACTCACGCCGCCGGATAGAGCCCCAGCGTGCGCGCGTGCAGGCGCGCGAGTCCGAGCAGGGCATCGGTGAACGGCGTCGGCACGCCGGTCATCGCGCCCAGTTCGCGTACCGACGCGACGAGCGCATCGAGCTCGACCGCCTTGCCCGCCTCCACGTCCTGCAACATCGACGTTTTCATCGCGCCGAGCTTGAGCGTGACGGCGTGACGGTCTTCCGGCGCCTGTTCGATGGGAATGCCGAAGCGCGCGCCGATCTCCTTCGCTTCGAGCATGACGTTCGTCACGAAGCCGCGCACGAGATCGTCGCCCAGGATGCGGTCGGTCGTTGCGCCGGTGATCGCGCTGATGGGGTTCATCGTCATGTTGCCCCACAGCTTGAACCAGACATCGCGCTGAATCTGCGGTGAGAGCGTGGCGTCGAAGCCAGCCTTCGAAAAGAGCGACACGAGCGATTCGGTGCGTGCGGTCGGCGCGCCCGTCGCTTCCCCGAGAATCAGACCTTTGCCCTGTCGATGCCAGATGACGCCCGGCGCTTCGACGAAGCAGCTCGCATGCACGACGCAGCCGACGGTCTGCGCGCCCGGTATCGCGGCGGCGATCGCGCCGTGCGGATCGACCGACGACAGGCGCTTGCCCGTGAAAGGCTCGTTAAGGCCGTCGCAGAACCACCAGGGCACGCCGTTCATCGCGGTCAGCACGGTGGTGTCGCTCGAAAGCAGCGGCGCGATATGCGTGGCGACGGATTCCATCGCGGGCGCCTTCACCGCGACGATGACGAGATCCTGTGCGCCGAGATCCGCGGGCTCGGCGCTGGTCGCGACCTTCACGGTATGCGCCGCGTCGGTTTCGACGAGCCGCAGCCCTTCCTTCTTCAACGCTTCGAGCGTCGCGCCGCGTGCGACCACGCTGACATCGCAGCCCGCCTGCGCGAGCTTCACGCCGATCCATCCGCCGATGGCGCCCGCGCCATATACGCAAACTTTCATGGTCCGATCCTCGCTCGTGGCAATCATCCGATCGCCATTGTAAGAGCGGGACGGCCCGCGCGCCGCGCGATCAGTGCGCGATACCGGTGGCGAGCTTCGCGACCGTCAGCAGCGTCAATCCGAACGCGCCCGCGAGCATCACGGCGACGACCGGCAACAGCGGCAGCTTCACATGCGCGAAATCGGCGTTGTGCGACGCGCGCTTGCGCACGCCGAAAAAGCTCCAAAACACGATGCGCATCATCTTCAAGAGTTCCATGAGCGGCTCCTTTGCATGGGTCCGTATCGATTTTCCATGCATCGATGTTGCGCGCCGCGTCATGTGAAAAACAGCAGCAGTTGCGCTGTATTCGGCGGTAGCAGAATGACGCGCGATATCGGCTGCTACCGTCGAATCGATCGCAACTGCTGCTTTCGGAATGCCGTGGCGCGCTCTATCGTTGGCCCTCTCTCCGCCAATGCGCCGCATCCATGTACCGATACACCGAGTTCGACAAGTCCTTCGTGAAAAGCCGCGCCGCGCAATTCCGCGATCAGCTTGAGCGCTGGCAGGACGGCCGCCTGAGCGAAGATGCGTTCCGCCCGCTGCGCCTGCAAAACGGCTGGTATGTGCAGCGCCATGCGCCGATGTTGCGTGTGGCCGTGCCCTACGGCGAGTTGTCGAGCGCGCAATTGCGGGTGCTCGCGCGCATCGCCCGCGAATACGACGATCCCGATCCCGAGGTCTATCGCGCAGCGAGCGAAGCGCAGGGCAAGCTCGGCACCGAACGTCTGCCGTCGCATTGCGCCCATTTCACGACGCGCACCAACGTCCAATTCAACTGGATTCCGCTCGACAAATCCGCGGACGTGATGGACCTGCTCGCCACCGTGGACATGCACGGCATCCAGACGAGCGGCAATTGCATCCGCAATATTTCCTGCGATGAACGCGCGGGCGTCGCGCCCGACGAAGTGGCCGATCCGCGCCCTTTCGCCGAGATCATGCGGCAATGGACGACGCTGCATCCCGAGTTCGCGTTCCTGCCGCGCAAGTTCAAGATTGCGATCACGGGCGCAAGCGAAGATCGCGCGGCGACCGCGTGGCATGACGTCGGCCTGCAACTTGTGCGTAGCGAAGGCGGAGAGCTCGGCTTTCGCGTGAGCGCGGGCGGCGGCATGGGGCGCACGCCGGTGATCGCCACGCCGATGCGCGAGTTTCTGCCGTGGCGGCACATCATGAACTACATCGAGGCGATCGTGCGCGTGTACAACCGTTACGGCCGTCGCGACAACAAGTACAAGGCGCGCATCAAGATTCTGATGAAGGCGGAAGGCCAGCGCTATATCGATGACGTCGACGAAGAGTTCCGGCAGATCGTCGAGCATGACGGCGCGCCGCATCTCATCTCGCAAGCGGAACTGGACCGTGTGAGCGCGTCCTTCGTGCCGCCTGCGCTGAATGTCCCGCCTGCGACCTTCGACGACATCGACCCGGACGGCCATCCGCTCTTCGCGCGCTGGCTGCAACGCAACGTGGCGCGGCATAAGGACCCCGCGCTGCGCATCGTGACGCTGTCGTTCAAGCGTCTGCTGCAATCGCCCGGCGATGCGAGCGCGGACCAGCTCGACATCGTCGCGAATCTCGCCGATCGCTTCTCGGCGGGCGAAGCGCGCGTGACGCATACGCAGAATGTCGTGCTGCCGTGGGTGCGCGCAAGCGAGCTGTTCGCACTATGGCAAGCCGCGCGCGAAGCAGGCTTCGCGAGCGCGAACGTGCAGCTTCTCACCGACATGATCGCGTGTCCCGGCGGCGACTTCTGCGCGCTCGCGAATGCCCGTTCGCTGCCGATCGCGCAGGCCATCACCGAGCGCTATCAGGATCTCGACGAACTCGACGACATCGGGGAAATCGATCTGCATATCAGCGGCTGCATCAATTCGTGCGGGCATCATCACAGCGGGCATATCGGCGTGCTGGGCGTCGACAAGGACGGACGCGAGTGGTATCAGATCACGCTCGGCGGATCGGACGGCAGCGCAGCGAGCGGCGCGGCGCAACCCGGCAAGGTGATCGGACCGTCGTTCAGCGCGGCCGAAGTGCCGGATGTGATCGAGGCGATTCTTTTGACCTATCGCGATACGCGCGAGCGCAATGAGCGCTTCATCGATACCGTGCGCCGCGTGGGCCCCGAACCCTTCAAGGCGGCCGCGCATGCAGCCCGGACGAACGACGAGGTGACGGCATGAACGGCACGCGACGCATGCGCATTCTCGCGCTCGAAGATCACGACGCGGATAGAAGCGAACGCGTCGCGATCCTCTCTAACGACGACGATCCTCAATCGCTGAAAGATCGCCTGAAGGATATCGATCGCATCGAACTGCACTTCCCGCATTTCACCGATGGCCGTGCTTATAGCCAGGCTTATCTGCTGCGCAAACGTCTGGGTTTCGACGGAGACTTGCGCGCAACCGGCGACGTGTTGATCGATCAACTCGTACAAATGGAACGCACGGGATTTTCGAGCGCGGTGCTCAAGGAAGGCGTGGATATCGCGGATGCCGAACGACAGTTCGCGCGTTTCGCGGGCTACTATCAGGGCGATCTGGCGTCGCACTGAAGCGCGCATGCGGACGGATATAAGCGCGCTTCGACGCCTTTCAAGAGCCGCCACGCGAAAATAAAAAGCACTGGAAACATAGGCCTCCGGTATTGAAACGATAGCCTTCGCACCTACTTTGGATGCAAGGGCAGCGGCACAGCGCGCTGTCGTTTCAACTTCCTGCTGCCGGCCTCGTCGGGCCGCACTATCGGAGACTGGACCATGAGTGACTTTTATTTTGGCGGCGACGTTTTCTCGGAGCTGGACCGCGTGCAACGGCAGGTGTCCTCGCTCTTCGGCAATCTACCTTCCAGCATTCGTTCGAGCCGCGCGGATGCTTTCCCTCGCCTGAATATCGGCAGCACCGATGACGCGATTCATATCGTCGCGTTCGCGCCGGGCGTCGAGCCCGCATCGCTCGATGTGACCGTCGACAAGGGCACGCTCACCATCAGCGGCGAGCGCCGCGCGCAAGCAAGCGTGGAAGGCGCCCGCACCTATGCGAAAGAACGCTTCGCCGGCAGCTTCCGCCGCGTGATCGAGTTGCCGCAGAACGCGGACGCCGACAAGGTCGAAGCGCGCTATGAGAACGGCACGCTGTCCATCACCATCGGCAAGCGCGAAGCATCGAAGCCGCGCGCGATCACCATTCAGTAATAGGGAAAACATCATGACCGAGAATACGCAAGTCGCCCCGCAAGGCACGAACGACGTGGCGCGCAAGAACGAAGACACGGTGCGCCGTGCAACGGTGACGCCCGCGGTCGATATCGTCGAGGATAGCCACGGCATCACGCTGTGGGCCGATCTGCCCGGCGTGTCGCGCGAGAAGCTCGACGTGAAGGTGCACGATGCCCGCCTCACCATCGAAGCCGAAGCGGCACTGCCCGTGCAAGGCGCGGTGCGTGTGCATCATGCCGAATTGCGCGCGCCGCGTTTCGCACGCGCCTTCACGGTGAGCGACGATTTCGACACCACGAAGATCGACGCGAATCTCACCAACGGCGTGCTCAGACTCACGATCCCGCGTCGCGAGGAAGCGCGTCCGCGCCGCGTCGAAGTGCGCGCGGGCTAAGCGCCGAAAACAACGCCATAAGTTTTGATTCGAACGGCCGCGATCTTTTCGCGGCCGTTTTTCTTTTTGCGCTACACACACGCCTCTATAATCGTCGGCGGCGGCTCGCGTCGCCTACACTCATAAACTCATGCAAAGAAGGGACTATCGTGAAGAGGCTGTTGACGGTGTTGTTGGGTTCGATGCTGATCGTATCGATCGGCGTGCATGCAAAGGAATGGTCGACTATCCGCTTCGGTGTCGATGCAAGTTATCCGCCTTTCGAATCGAAAGCACCCGACGGCACGCTGGTCGGCTTCGACATCGATGTCGGCAATGAACTCTGCCGGCGTCTCAATGCGAAATGCGTGTGGGTCGAGAACGCATTCGACGGCATGATTCCCGGCCTCAAGTCGCGCAAGTTCGACGGCGTGCTTTCCACGATGTCGATGACACCCGCACGCGTCAAGCAGATCGCGTTCTCCAGCAAGCTCTTCCATGTGCCCACGCGCCTCGTCGCCAAGCGCGATTCGAGCATCCAGCCGACGGCCGATTCGCTCGCGGGCAAGACGGTCGGCGTCGAGCAAGGCTCGATGCAGGAAACCTACGCGAAGGCGCACTGGGGCGCTAAGGGCGTGAAAGTCGTCTCGTACGCGGATCAGGATCAGGTGTATCAGGACTTGCTCGCCGGGCGTCTCGACGCATCGCTGCAAAATGCCGTGCAGGCGGAACGCGGCTTTCTCGATACGCCGCGCGGCAAGCCCTACGGCTTCGCGGGCGGCGCGTTGGAAGACAGCGCGATCTTCGGGCCCGGCACGGCGATCGGCTTGCGCAAGGAAGACACCGACCTGAAGGAAAAGCTCGACGGCGCCATCGCCGCGATGATCAAGGACGGCACCTATAAGCGCATCGAGCAGAAGTACTTCGACTTCGATATCTACGGCGAGTAACGACGATGACGCAGCCCGCGAACGATCAATCCGATGTGCATCGCGCAGCCGTGCAAGGCTATACGGCCAACGCGGATAGCTATGTGCGCGGGCGGCCCGACTATCCGCCGGAACTCGCGGGCTGGCTCACCGGGACGCTCGGGCTGAAACCCGGCGCGAGCGTCGTCGATCTCGGCGCGGGCACGGGCAAATTCACGCCGCGTCTCGTGCAGACGGGCGCGCGCGTGATCGCGGTCGAGCCGGTAGATTCGATGCGCGCCAAGCTCGCGGCCACGCTGCCCGATGTCGAGGCGCTCGCGGGCACCGCGCAATCGATACCGCTCGAGGATGCTTCGGTCGATGCCGTCGTGTGCGCGCAGTCCTTCCACTGGTTCGCGAGCAGCGCCGCGCTCGACGAGATTCAGCGCGTGTTGAAGCCGGGAGGCCGCCTCGGCCTCGTGTGGAATCTGCGCGATGCGCGCGTGCCGTGGGTTGCGAAGCTCGACGCCATCGTCAATAAATACGAAGGCGACGCGCCGCGCTATTACACTGGCGCGTGGCGTCACGCATTTCCGCATGAAGGCTTCGGTCCGCTCGTCGAAACGCATTTCTCGCTCGGCCATACGGGTTCGCCCGAAGATGTGATCGTGCATCGCGTGCGCTCGACGAGTTTCATCGCGTCATTGCCGGAAGCGGCGCGCGTCGAAATCGATGATGAGGTGCACAAGCTCATCGAGCGCGAACCCGAGCTGAGCGGCAAGCGTGAAGTCACCGTGCCTTATGAAACCGCGGCGTTCGTCGCGATCAGGCAGTAACAATCAGCGCGCGTTGGCACGCAGTCGAGTGGCACGCACGAGCCGAGAATAGACAACACAAAAGAGGAGACAGCAATGGCGACACTCAAGCAGATGCAGGCAAAGCTGAAGAAACTGCAGGCGCAGGCCGAGCAACTGATCGCGAAGCGCGCGCAAGCCGTGCTCGACGATATACGCGCGATGATGGAAAGGCACGGTCTCACGACCGCGGATATAGACAAGCACGGAAAGAAGGTCAAACGCGCTGCAAAGCCGAAGGTCGCGCTGCCCGCGCCGGCGGGTCGCCATCAAGCGATGACGAAGCTCGCTAAAAAAGGCAAGCTGCCGGCGAAGTATCGCAATCCGAAGACGGGCGAAACCTGGAGCGGCTGGGCGCGCCCGCCTGCGTGGATCGCGAACGTGAAGGATCGCAGCAAGTTTCTGATCGATGCGGACAGCGCGGAAATAGCGGTCAAGCCGAAGGCGGCCGCCAAGAAAGCCGTGGCCAAGAAAGCTGCGGCCAAGAAGACCGCGGTTAAAAAGACTGCGGCGAAGAAAGCAAAGCCAGCGCAAACGAGCGCGCCGGCCGCGAAGAAAGCGACTGCGGCCAAGCCTGCCGCGAAGCGCAGCGCGCCGCGCAAACGCACCGCGAAAGCAGCGCCCACCGCCGCGACCGTGCCTGAGCAAAGCAATGCAGGCGCTCCGGCATCGACGACCACCGGCGACGCATCGGCATCGAATTAGCCTTTTTTCCAGGGGAGCACGGAAAGAATCGACATGGGTGCGCGGCCATCGCCGCGCGCCCGCAAGGATCTTTGGCTTCGGCATGATGCTTGCGTGAACGTAGATACCCATGCAGAGAATGTCGAGGACGCCATGCATCATTCGATCGAACCGCACGAACTGACGAAGATCGATATTGCGCGCTTTCACGTCGTACAAGTCTCCGACGGCACCTTCACCGTCGTGCTGTGGGAAGCGCCCGAATCCGACGCCGACGCCCCGCCCGTGATGCACGCCAAGACATCGACACTCACGATTCGTCTGTGCGATCCGCTCAACGCCGTGCGTCGAAAAGATGTCTGCGAGCACTTGCGTGCGCAACTCGCTGCGTCGCGAGTCAGGCAAACACATCGCGAAGCCATCGCGTAATCCCATTGTTTGAGATCGGCGAAAACTCAATTGGCTTTTCGTGCGATTAAAAAGCGGCCAAGTCCTTCTACACTGCGTTCGCATGTCGGGTGCGTTTCGTAGCGAACGATTCGCTTCTCCGATTGCGGTTGTCACTGCCAGATAACCGCATCTCCTCATATTTTTGTCGGAGCAATCTCGTGAACAAGCGACTCGTAGTGGGCTTTGCTATTGCATTGAGTTCTCTCTTCGCCGGTTCGGCATTTGCAAGCGGTTATGGGCCGGCGCCGCATTATCGTCCCGATGTCGGTGCGCCTGCTTCGCAGCATGGCGTGAGCGCGCAAACCTTCGCGGCGGAAGAAGCCGCGCAGGGACGCGGTGATTTCGGCAATACGGAACGCACCGCGCAGGTTCAGCGCGGACAGGTTTCCGCATCCGCTTCTTCGCAAGTGGCGCAATAAGCTTTGATTAATACGGACACGACGATTCGATTCGTCGTGTCCGCTTTAAAAGCCTTTGATCGTTTTTTCCAGAAACGTCCAGAGTGCATCGTCCACGGAATAAGGGACGTTGAATCTGAAGCACGCGCTTTCTGCATCGTCGGGACGGAAGTAAGAGCCGGGCGCGAGCCATATGCCGTGCTGCAATGCGCGCGTCGCGACGGCGCTTCCTTCTGCGGGATCGATCGGTAACGCACCCCACAAAAACAGACCCGCACGCGGACGCCGGAACAACTCGACGCCCAGCGCATCCATGCGATCCTCGACGAGCGCATGGGCGTCTTTCAGCTTCTCCACGACGAATTCCACATGCCGCGCGTAGCGCCCTTCCGTCAGCACTTTCTCGACGATGCGCTCCGTCGCCTCCGATGACGTCAGTCCCACCGCCATCTTCGTGCGCGCCAGTTCGCGCAACACATCTCGTTCAGCGACGACATAACCGCAACGCAGCGCGGGCGTGATCGTCTTCGCAAAGCCGCCGACGTATAGCACGCGGCTCAGCCCTTCCATCGCCGCGAGCAAGGGCGCGCCGGGCGGCGCGAGCTCGCGGTTCACATCGTCCTCGACCACCCACAGGCCGTGACGCTCCGCGATCTGCATCAGACGAAACGCCGACGCCGTGCCGAAGGTCGCGCCCGTCGGATTCTGCAAGGTTGTATTGAGAAAGACCGCTTTCGGCCCATGCTCGATGACGATGCGCTCGAACACGTCCGTATCGATGCCCGCGGCGGTGCGCGGCACGCCATGCACCTGAAGCCCGGCGAGCCGCAGAATCTGCAGCAGATTGCAGTAGCCCGGATCTTCGACGACGACCGCATCGCCCGGGCGCAGCAACGTGCGCACGATGAGATCGAGCGCCTGCGTCGCGCCCGCGGTCAACAGCACGTTCGACGCGGCATCGACCGGCAGACCATGACGGTCCAGTTGCTCCGCGATGCGCTCGCGCAACGGCGCGAAGCCGTACGGATGCCCGTAATCTGCGATGCGCGCCGAAGGCACGCGACTCACCGCGCGCAACGCATGCTGAAGGCCGCTCTCGTTGACCCATTCGTTCGGCAGCCAGCCGCAGCCGGATTTGATCGGCACGGAATGATCGGCGAATACGTCGGACAGAAGCCATGTCGCGGTGAGGCTCGGCGGTTGCCATTCGACCGCGCGCACGCGTTCGCTGCGCCCGCGCGCGGCCACGCGATAGCCCGAACCGCGCCGCGCGGTGACGAGGCCCATCGACACGAGCCTGCCGTATGCCTCCGTCACCGTGAACGTGCTGAGACTTTCCGCCTCGGCGAGACGCCGCACCGAGGGAAGGAGCGCGCCCGCGCGCAGCGTCTGCTCCTCGATCGCCGAAGAAAACGCGCGCACCAGTTGTTCGACGAGCGTCGGCGCCTGCCGCGTGCCGCGCTCCAGCTTGAGTTCGATCATGGATTCGAGAATAGCGCGGTCATCGCGCATCGGCCAATACAGTTTGCAGCATTTTGCCAGCACAGTTGGCAGCGCAGTGATCGAACTGTCTATGCCGTGCAATTTTGCCGAGGAATACAGTGCACAGACCGTTCTTTCCAAGGAGGAGACCCGCCATGAATGCTCGCCCCGTCATCGACGACCTTTCGTCGTTCTGGATGCCGTTCACCGCCAATCGCCAGTTCAAGGCCGCGCCGCGCCTGCTCGAAAGCGCGAAGGGCATGTACTACCGCTCGACCGACGGCCGCGAAGTGCTCGACGGCACCGCCGGTCTCTGGTGCGTGAACGCGGGCCATTGCCGGGACGAGATCGTGGACGCGGTGCAGAAGGCGCTTTCGACGCTCGACTTCGCGCCGACCTTCCAGATGGGCCACCCGCTCGCCTTCGAAGCCGCGACCAAGGTCGCCAACCTGATGCCCGAAGGGCTCGACCGCATCTTCTTCACGAACTCGGGCTCGGAATCGGTCGATACCGCGCTGAAGATCGCGCTCGCCTACCACCGCGCACGCGGCGAAGGCCAGCGCACGCGACTGATCGGCCGCGAGCGCGGCTATCACGGCGTCGGCTTCGGCGGTATTTCGGTCGGCGGCATCGCACCGAATCGCAAGACGTTCTCGGGCGCGCTGTTGCCGTCGGTCGATCATCTGCCGCATACGCACGATCTCGCGCGCAACGCGTTCACGAAGGGCCAGCCCGCATGGGGCGATCATCTCGCGGACGATCTGGAACGCATCGTCACGCTGCACGATCCGTCGACGATCGCCGCCGTGATCGTCGAGCCGCTCGCCGGTTCCACGGGCGTGCTCGTGCCGCCGCAAGGCTATCTGCAAAAGCTGCGCGACATCTGCACGAAGTACGGCATTCTCCTGATTTTCGATGAGGTGATCACCGGCTTCGGTCGTCTGGGCAAGGCGACGGCGAGCGAGTACTTCGGCGTGACGCCCGATCTCATCACGATGGCGAAAGCGATCAACAACGCGACCATTCCGCTGGGCGCCGTCGCTGCGCATCGCAACGTGCACGACACGGTCGTCAACGCGGGCGCCGCCAATGCCATCGAGCTGTTCCACGGCTATACGTATTCGGCGCACCCGGTCGCGACCGCCGCGGCCATCGCGACCATCGATCTGTATCAGCGCGACAAGCTGTTCGAGCGCGCCGCGTCGAAGGCCGAGAAGTTCGAAAGCGCCGCTCACGCGCTGCGCGATGCGCCGTTCGTGAAGGACATTCGCAATCTCGGACTCGTCGCGGGCATCGAGCTCGAATCGCGCGAAGGCGCGCCGGGCGCGCGTGCGTATGAAGTATTCGTCAAGTGTTTCGAAGCGGGCGTGCTCGTGCGCTACACCGGCGATATCCTCGCGTTCTCGCCGCCGCTCATCATCGAAGACGATCAGATCGATCAGATCTTCGGCACGGTGAGAAAGGCGCTGGAAAGCGTGAAGTAAGCGGTTTTCTCGCGGCAGACAGCCCGGATCCTCGCGATGAGGAACCGGGCTTTTTCTTTTACCGCTCCATGACGAGCAAGGTCGATGTCGCCGAGGCGAACAATCTGCCTCGCACATCTTTGAGCGTCGCTTCGGCGAACGCGGCGCGGCGTCCGATCGACAGCACGCGTCCTTCCGCGCGCAGCACACCCGAATCGCGCGTGACCGCCTTGTGATACGCGACTTTCAATTCGAGCGTCGTATACGCCTGCGTCGCGGTCAGGCATGAATGCACCGAGCAACCGCACGCGGAATCGAGCAGCGTCGCCGCATAGCCGCCGTGCACGGTGCCGATCGGGTTATACGCGTGATCGCCGGGTACGCCCACGAACACCGCCCTGCCCGCTTCCACTTCGATGAATTCGAAATCCAGCGACTCCAGAATGCCCGGCTTGCGTCCGCTCGCGATCAGCTTGCGCAGTTGCGCGAGACCATCGAGGCCGGCGGCGGTTTCTTCGATCAGGCTCATTTCGTCGTCTCCGTTTTATCGCTGGCGGTCTTGATCACGTCGTCATCGCCGGTCACGCTCCAGCCGCCGCCGAGCGAACGATAGAGCGCCACCGCCGCGAGCGCATGTTCGCGCTTCGACTGGTTCAGCGCATCGGCGTCGCGCAGATACGATTGCTGGGCGTCGAGCACATCGAGAAAGCTGGCCGCGCCGCCCTTGTACAACTGCGTCGATAGCGTGAGCGACTGGCCGGATGCGGAAAGCGCATCGGTGAGGCGCGCGGTAGATTCGGTCGTGCTGACGAGATCGCTGCGCGTGTCCTCGACATCCTTCAGCGCTTCGAGCATCGTCTGACGCAGACGCAGTTCCGATTCGCGCATCTTGCTCTGGTTCTGCTCGATATCCGCCGTGATGCGTCCCGCGTTGAAGATCGGGCTCGTCGCGTTGAGCGCGGCGGAGAAGAGGTTGTCGGTCAGCGTCGGCAATCCGAGATATGACGATGCAAGCAAGCCATCCGACAGGCGCAGCGAAAACTTCGGATAACGCTCCGCACGCGCGACGCCGACTTCCGCCGCGCGCTGCTGCACGGTCGCGTATGCGACGAGCACATCGGGACGGCGCAACAATGCTTCGGACGGCAACATCTGCGGCGCGCCGCTCGCGGGCACGGGAATGACAGGCGCGGCGCCCGGATTCGCGAGCATCAGCTTGTCGATGGATTCCGGCGTGCGGCCCGAATACACCGCGATCAGGCTCAACTGATGCTGAATCGTCGCCTGCGTACGCGGCACGCGCGATTGCAGATCGCTAAGCTGATTCTGCGCGCGCGCGACATCGAGCTTCGTCGACAGGCCGTATTGCAGGCGGCGTTGCGTGAGCTTCAACGCGCGTTCGCGAATCTCCTGGTTGTCTTGCAGGATTTTCAGTTCGGCTTGCGCCCAGCGCAGATCGACATACGCGGCGGCCGTATCGGCGGCGAGCGCGAGCCTGACCTGATCCGCGGCATGTTCACGGCCGACGAGCTGCGCCTGCGACGCGAGCAATTCCAGACGCTCGCCGCCGAATACATCGGGCGTCCAGCTCAGCGTCAGGCCAAAGCCCGCCTGCTTCACATAGCCGAGCGGCGGCGGCGTGTTCTGGCGCGAGTACGATCCGCCCGCGCCCGCGTCCAGTTGCGGCAGCAACGCGGCGCGGCGTTGCGTCGTGATCGCTTCTGCCTGCTTCACGCGCTCGACCGCCGCCTGCACGTCGAGGTTGTCGTTCAACACCGACGTGACCAGCTCATGCATGACCGGATCGTTGAACTGATTCCACCATGCAGTCGGATCGACAGCTTGCTTCGGCACATCGACGTTCCAGTCGGCGGGCGCGGTCGCGTTCACGGTCGCGGGGAGATCGGCGTGCGATTCGGGCTGCACCGCGCACGCGGCGAGCGTCAGAGCCGTCACGCCCGCAAGTATTTCGACGAATAGTTTCTTCATGATCGAAGCATCCGGTTCAGTGCGCATCGGAGGAAGGCGGCGCGCTCGTGATCGGCTTCGCGAACATCACCGTCATCAAGCCGAAGAGAAAACACAGTGCGAGCACATAGAAGCAATCGGCGAAGGTCAGCACGAGCGCTTCGCGCATCACGAGCGCATGCAGCGATGCAAGTCCCGCCTGCGACGCATTGAGCGCATCGCCCGCGACGGACGACAGATGCGCGGAGCTGCGCGAGAGCAGATCGTCGATGACGGGCCGGCCGATCGTCACGTTCTCGCTCAGGCGCAGGTAATGCAGATTGAGGCGATCGTTGAGCATCGTCGCGCTCACCGCGATGCCGATCGCGCCGCCGAGATTGCGCATCAGATTGAAGAGTCCGCTCGCCGATTTGAGCCGCGACTGCGGCAGCGAACCGAGCGCCATCGTGACGATCGGCGGCACCGCGAATTGCTGGCCGATGCCGCGCAGCGCCTGCGGCAGGAGGAACTGTTGCCAGCCCCAGTCGTGCGTCAGCGGCGTATAGAAGTAACAGCCCGCGCCGAAACAGATCAGCCCGAATGCGAGCAGCACACGCATATCGATGAAACGCGACGCGAAGCCGTATACGCCGATGGAAAGCAACTGGAAGCAGCCGACGGAGAGCAGCGCGAGACCCGTATCCAGCGAATCGAAGCCGCGCACGCGAGCGAGAAACACCGGCGTCAGAAACACCGACACGAAGATGCCGATGCCCGTCACGAACGACAGCACGCTGCCTATCGCGAAGTTGCGCACGGCGAGCGCGCGCAGATCGACGATCGGGTCTTTCGCCGTGAACGCATGCACGAGGAACAGGAAACCGCAGATCGCCGAAATCCACGTACATACGATGATCACGTCGTCGCCGAACCAGTTCTTGCGCGGCCCTTCCTCCAGCACATATTCCAGACAGCCGAGAAAGCCCGACATCAGCACGATGCCGAGATAGTCGCCCTTCTTCAGCAGCGAAAGATTGGGCTCGTCGATATGCACGTACTTCGGCACGAGCAGCGCGACGACGAGACCCGGCACCACGTTCAGATAAAAGAGCCAGTGCCACGACCATTGATCGGTGATCCATCCGCCGATCACGGGTCCGATGGCGGGCGCGAGCGACGCCAGCGCGCCGATGGTCGTCGATGCGATCAGGCGCTGCTTGCCGGGGAAGATCACGAAGGCGGTCGTGAACACGGTCGGGATCATCGCGGCGCCGAGCGCGCCTTGCAGGCCGCGAAAGAGGATCATCGAATTGATGTCCCATGCCATGCCGCACAGCATGCTCGTGATCGTGAAGCCGACCGCCGATGCAACGAAAAGCCAGCGCGTGGAGAACACTTTCGACAGCCAGCCCGACATCGGAATGACGAGAATCTCCGCGATCAGATAGGACGTCTGCACCCAGGACAACTCATCCTGGCTCGCGGACAATCCGCCGCCGATATCCTTCAGCGACGAAGCCACGATCTGGATATCGAGCGTCGCCATGAAGAAGCCGAGGCACATCAGCGCGAACGCGAGCACGCGCTGTCTTATCGGCTGGTTCGCGGGATCGAAGGGAACGGTGTGGGTCATCGCCGCGCTCCTCAGCCGTTCGACTGCTTGGCGAGATGAACTTTCACGGTCGCCGAAAGACCCGGACGCAGCACCGATTCCATGCCCTTCGGCACATCGAGACGGATGCGCACCGGCACGCGCTGCACGATCTTCGTGAAGTTGCCGGTCGCGTTCTCCGCCGGCAGCACGCTGAAGGTCGCGCCGGTCGCGGGCGCGAGACTTTCGACGTGGCCGGTCAGCGGCACGCTGGATGCATCGAGTTCGACATCCGCTTCATCGCCCGCGCGCATCTTCTTCAACTGGTCTTCCTTGAAGTTCGCATCGACCCAGAGTCCCGTCGACGGCACGATGGTCAGGAGCGACGTGCCGACGTTCGCGAGCACACCCACGCGCGCCGTGCGATTGCCGACATAGCCATCCACGGGCGAGCGGATCGTCGTGTATTCGACATTCAGCTCCGCGACGCGGCGCGCCGCTTCGGCCGTGGCGACGCGCGCCTGCGCATCCGCGATCTGCGCTTCGATCACGCTCAACTGGCGCTTCGCCGCCACCAGCGACGCGCCGCTTCGATCCACCGATGCCTGCGCCTTCGTGTAGTCCGCATCCGCGCGTTCGACGATCTGGTTCGACACGGCATCGTCCTTCACCAGTTCGCGATAGCGCACCCGATCCTGCCCGCTGCGCGTGAGTTCTGCCGACGAAGCGCGCACTTCCGCCTGCTGCTGATTGATGACGGCGGCCTGCAACGCGTCCTTCGCCTGCAATTCGACCACCGCCGCGCGCGCGCCCGACAATTCGGCGTCGGCTTGTGCGAGGCGTGCGTCGTAGTCGCGCGCATCGAGGCGGATCAGCACCTGACCCGCCTTCACGCGCTGGTTGTCCTGCACGAGCACATCGGTGACGAAGCCGTTGACCTTCGGCGCGAGCACCGTCACATCGCCGCCGACGTAGGCATCGTCGGTCGTTTGCACGAAGCGCAGCACGAGCGCCCACCAGGCCACCGCGGCGATCAGCGCGAGCCCGACCAGTCCGAGCGCGAGCAGCATCCAGGGAATCTTGCGCGTCGGACGCGCGAGAGCCGGCGCCGCGACCGATGGAATATTTGTCGAAGGTGTCGTCATTTGTCGTTATAGTGCATATGCACAATTTGAATTGAGGAAAGGGCGAATCCGCTGCCCGTCATAGCCCGGAAGACTAGATGTGCATATGCACCAAGTCAACCGTCACGGCGCGCACGAGTGAATAACGCTGACGGAAAGAATCGCGGAAAGCCTTGCGTCACAAGGCCTGGAGGCCGATTTTCGAGTGCCCGGACAGCATGCTTTCGTCGGCGCAAAAGCGCACCGCATGTTCGACGAATGTGCGCACCTTGGCCGGCAGGAGCGCGCGCGTGCTGTAGGCGATCCGGATTTCGATGTGGGCATCGACGCGCTCATACGCGTCGAGCAGCGTGACGAGCCGCCCCGCCGCTACTTCCTGTGTGACGAGCGCCGTCGGCAAAACGCCGATGCCGAAGCCCTGCAACACCATCTCGCGATTGAACACCGCGCTGTTCGATGAAATATCGTGGTCGAGCGGCACGCGCAATTCCTCGCCGCCGATGCGAAACGTGAGCGCGGGCTTGCGGATCGATGGCGACATCGGCACGAACACGTGATCGACGAGTTCGGACGGATGGCGCGGCGCGGGACGCTGCGCGAGATACGCGGGGCTCGCGACGAGCACGAGCGGAATGGTTTCGAGCAGGCGCGTGACGGCGGTATCGGTGGAGAGCATGAAGGGCAGCACGATCGCGAGATCGTACCCTTCGCCGACGAGATCGATGGGCCGCTCGGTCAGCGTCACGTCGAGACGCACGTGCGGATGCGCGCGCCGGAAACTCGCGACGACGGGCGCGTAGCGGCTCATCATCACCGTCGTGTGCGCGACGAGCCGCAAGAGGCCCGTCGCTTCGCTCGCGCGGTTGGAGGCGCGCTCTTCCATCGCCTGAAGTTCGTCGAGCAGGCGCGAGCAGTCGGAGAAGAAGCGTTCGGCGGTCTCGGTCAGCGAAATCTGCCGCGTCGTACGATTGAAAAGCCGGCTGCCGAGCCGTTCTTCGAGACCCGCGATCGCACGCGACACGACGGGCGGCGACAAGCCGAGTATGTCGGCCGCACGCGCGAAGCTCTTCGCTTCGACCACCGTGCAAAACACCTTCAGGCTCGTCAGATAGTCCATGTGCGTGATCGTGACGCGTACAGAGAGCCTCGATCATGGCATGAAGCCGCCGCACTCGCACGATGAGACGATCGCGCGGTTTTACGAGCCGGGCGAGCATTCACGCGAAAGACGCATGCGCCTAAAGTTCAACCCATGCCATCGCGATGGCCAACCACTGAACGAAGGAGCACACCATGTCACGTCTTTCCCAAGTCAACGTCAACGAAGCCACCGGCCCTGCCGCCGACCTGTTCGCCGCCATCAAGAAGGCCGCCGGCCGCGTGCCGAACGCCTACGCGACCATCGGCACGCACAGCCCCGCCGCGTTACGCGCCACGCTCGACGGCGATGCGATTCTCGCGAAGAGCAGCCTCGACAAGGCCGATGTCGAAGCGATCAAGCTCGCCGTCAGCGAACTCGTGGGCTGTGATTACTGTGCTGCGGCGCATACGGTTGTCGGCAAGATGGTCGGGCTGTCGCAGAAGGAAACGCAGCAGATCCGTGCCGGTGAAGCGACCGGCAATGTGAAGCGCGACGCGCTCGTGCGGTTCGTGCGGCATGTGGCGGGGACCAGCGGGACCGTCGATGCGGCGCGTCTGACCGAAGTGCGCGAAGCGGGTCACTCGGAGGCGCAGGTCATCGATACGCTGTTCGCCATGAGCGTCATCAACTTCACGAATCTCGTGAATCGCGTGAACGACACTACGCTGGATTTTCCGGCGCTTGTGTAAGCGCTCGCCTGGTTTGGCGGTCGAGTGTTGCTTTCGCTGGGTCCCGGGGGCGTGGTGGTCTATTAGCACTGCCCCTCCCCGGGGCGGGGGTCACTTTCTTTGCTGCTGCAAAGAAAGTAACCAAAGAAAGCAGCTTCTCAGCGCCCGCGGTCACA